>NZ_JAUZVZ010000019.1 GCF_030717845.1 Alkalimonas collagenimarina | reverse complement strand
CCACCCCTAGTAACAGGATTAATGCTAAATCCATATCGTTCTCCTTGAACTTAAAAAAATTAAATCGGTGCCACGATCAGCGTAATACCATCGATACGACAGACTTTGACTTCATGACCAGCGCTAAGCCAGCTATCATTTGCTTCGGAACTCGTTTCTGCTTTCACTGGATAAAAGCTTCCACCCATTTTGGCCACCAGTTTATCACCGTGCTGTTCCAGAACTACGGTTTGCTGATAGCCAGGCTCAGCCATATTGACGGCTTTTGAACGGCCAAGCCCTTGTTTACGCAGCCAAAGGGCTAATGGCAGAAACATCAGGCAACCAAAAGCGAACACAAACAATGATTGAGTGAACGATAGTGCAAACAACCAGCTACTTAGCGCTGCAGAAAAAGCGCCCAATGAAATGGCAAGAATAACAAAGGTGCCGGTCATTAACTCGGCAATACCAAACATAATGGCGATAATTAACCAGACTACTGCCAACATAATGTTTTCCTTTCAAGTTTGATCCAGTCGCATAGTACTATACTGCCTTTAGTGCCCGAGCATAACTGTTTTATGTAACAGTTCATGAACAAGTGGGTACGCTCGTACCATTGAAGGATGATTCACTGAGCAGCCTTTATACAATACGACCAAGATCGGCGACTGGCTTGGTTATATTTTGTCAATTCATGATACCTTTTAAAGGATGGCGCGTAGACTGAGTGACCAACGTTAAAGGAGCATGCATGCAAAATTTTACCTTTCATAACCCAACCCGTATTGTTTTTGGTGAGCAGCAAATTGCTGAGTTAGCTCAACTGGTGCCAGCAGATGCCAATATATTACTGACCTATGGCGGTGGCTCTATTCACCGCAATGGGGTCTATCAACAAGTAACGGATGCGCTACAAGGGCGAACATGGCAGGAGTTTGGTGGCATAGAGCCAAATCCTTCATTTGATACTTTGTTAAAAGCCGTTGCCTTGATGAAAAAAGAGCGGCTCAATTATATTGTTGCAGTGGGTGGTGGTAGCGTCATTGATGGCAGCAAATTTATTGCAGCCGCTGCTTGTTACGATGGCGATGCCTGGGATCTATTAACTGGCAAAGCTAAAGTACAATCGGCCCTGCCTTTAGGTTGTGTTCTGACTTTGCCTGCGACTGGTTCAGAGAGCAATGGTAATGCTGTAGTTACACGCTATAGCACGCAGGAGAAAATGGCGTTTTCCAGCCCCTTGGTGTATCCGGAATTTGCAGTATTGGACCCAACGGTGACTTACAGTTTACCACCGCGTCAGGTTGCGAATGGGGTGGTTGATGCCTTTGTTCATGTGATGGAGCAATATCTTACCTACCCAGTGAATGCTGCAGTGCAGGATCGTTTCGCTGAAGGCTTGTTATTGACGCTGTTAGAGGAGGGGCCAAAATCACGGCAACAACCCGAAAATTATGCAGTGCGAGCCAATGTGATGTGGGCGGCTACCATGGCGCTAAATGGCCTGATTGGCGTCGGGGTGCCACAAGATTGGGCAACCCATATGATTGGGCATGAGCTGACTGCTTTGCATGGCTTGGATCATGCGCAAACGCTTGCCATTGTGTTGCCTGCGTTGATGCAACAACAGCGGCAGCAAAAACGCGACAAATTATTGCAGTATGCTCGCCGTGTTTGGCAATTGGATCATCAGGATGAAGAACGGTTGATTGATGAGGCCATTAGCCATACGCGCGCCTTCTTTGAAGAAATGGGCGTGCCGACCCGTTTGGCAGATTATGGCATTACTCCCGATGCGATTGATGCCCTTGTTGAACGGCTGGTGCAGCATAAGATGGTCAAGTTAGGCGAACATGGTGACATTACGCCTGAGGTTGCCACAGCTATCTTGCAAAAAGCGGTCTGACACTATTTCTGTTCAGACAGGCTCGGCAAAGTAGACTTTAAGAGTGCTATTTTGTTTTAATAGCGCTCTTTCTCGTAATGATCTGGATAAGGCGATGACATCGATTGGTATTTTTGGCGCCAATGGCCGTATGGGGCGTGCTCTGGTACAAGTGATTAAAGAGCAAGAGCTATCATTGGCAGTGGCCACGGTTCGGTCTGGTTCAAGCTGGTTAGGGCAGGATGCGGGTGAACTGGCAGGCTGCGGAAAACTCAATCTAGCCTTAACCGAAACCTCGGCAGCAGCTGTTGCCGAGGCGGATGTGTGGATTGACTTCACCATGCCCGAAGCCATGCTTGAGCATCTAAAGCTGGCAGTCGCGGCCAAAAAAGCCATAGTGATTGGTGTGACCGGGCTAAGCGATGCGCAATACCAACAGGTGCAACAAGCCAGCCAGCATATCCCTATTGTGTGGGCTCCCAACATGAGTGTGGGGGTGAACCTGATGCTGCATTTGGTACAAACGGCAGCCAAAGTGATGGGCGAGACGGCCGATATCGAAATTATTGAAGCGCACCATCGTTATAAGAAAGATGCACCGTCGGGTACTGCGATGGCCATCGGCACCAGTATCGCCAGTTCCTTGAACCGAGATTTAGCAGAGTGCGCTGTTTATGGTAGAGAAGGCATCACAGGTGAGCGTGAGCACAATACCATTGGTTTTGCTACCGTAAGAGGCGGTGATATTATCGGTGATCATACGGCACTTTTTGCAGATCTTGGTGAAAGATTAGAAATTACTCACAAAGCCAGCAGTCGAACCACCTTCGCACAAGGCGCTGTGAGGGCTGCGCTGTGGTTGCAAAATAAACAGCCATCACTTTATTCCATGCAACAAGTGCTTGGTTTGACGAAGTTAGACTAAACTTTTACGCGTTAGTGGATAAAAACCCATACAGGCAGGTGTTTTCCTATAAATCCAAAAAAGCATTAGACCTCAGAGCGATATTGTCTTAAAATATCGAGAATTTGCCTGAGCAAATTGGGGATAGTTGGTTTGGATTAAAAACGGGTGTTGAACGTGTAGGTTTAAGCCCGTTTTTTGCTGTTTGGAGGTTATTTTGACGACGTCTGCCCTGTTGGTTCTGGAAGATGGCTCTGTATTTCATGGTACGGCCATTGGCGCCGAAGGTGTTTCTGTAGGTGAGGTGGTGTTTAATACCTCGATGACCGGGTATCAGGAAATTTTAACGGACCCATCGTACGCAGAACAAATGGTCACCCTGACCAACCCACACATTGGCAACACCGGCACCAATGATGAAGATGAAGAATCCAGCCGGATCTGGGCCAAAGGCCTAATCATTCGAGATTTACCTATACTCGCCAGTAACTTCCGCAACCAAGCATCGTTGTCTGATTACTTAAACAAGTCTGGTATTGTTGGCATCGCTGATATCGATACCCGTAAATTAACCCGTATTCTTCGCGAAAAAGGTGCTTTGAACGGTTGCCTTATGGCAGGCGATGAGCTCGACCAGGCAAAAGCACTGCAGTTGGCGCAAGGCTTTGCTGGTTTAACTGGCATGGATTTAGCCAAAGTCGTATCGGTGAAAGAAAGTTACCCATGGCAGGAAGGCAGCTGGCAATTAGGGCAGGGCTTTAGCACCCCAACTGATGCTGCTTTTCATGTGGTTGCTTATGATTTCGGTGTGAAACGAAATATTCTACGCATGTTGGTGGATCGTGGTTGTCGTTTAACTGTGGTGCCAGCGCAAACCTCTGCTGATGAAGTATTGGCATTGAACCCTGATGGCATCTTTTTATCCAATGGCCCTGGTGATCCGGCGCCCTGTGACTACGCGATACAAGCTATCCAACAGTTTTTAACCACCGATATTCCTGTCTTTGGGATTTGCCTGGGTCACCAGTTGTTGGCGTTGGCCAGTGGTGCCAAAACCTCCAAAATGAAGTTTGGACATCATGGCGGCAATCATCCAGTTCAGAACCTTGCCACGAAAAAAGTCATGATTACTGCGCAAAACCATGGTTTTGCGGTTGAAGAGGATGGTTTGCCATCCACGCTGCGAGCGACGCATAAATCGTTATTTGATGGTAGTTTGCAAGGCATTCATCGTACTGACAAGCCAGCCTTTAGTTTTCAGGGGCACCCTGAAGCCAGCCCTGGCCCGCATGATGCAGCAGAGTTGTTTGATCACTTCATCGATCTGATGCGTCAGCGTCAGCACTAATTCCGGCAAGCAGCGAGAGACAGAGATTTATTATGCCAAAACGTACTGATTTAAAAAGCATTCTGATCCTTGGCGCGGGCCCTATTGTTATTGGCCAGGCCTGTGAATTTGATTACTCAGGCGCTCAAGCCTGTAAAGCCCTGCGTGAAGAGGGCTACCGCGTTATTCTGGTGAATTCGAACCCAGCCACTATCATGACCGATCCTGAAATGGCCGATGCGACCTACATTGAGCCTATCCATTGGAAAGTGGTAGAAAAAATCATTGAAAAAGAGCGCCCTTGTGCGGTTTTACCCACCATGGGCGGACAAACCGCATTGAACTGTGCTTTGGAGTTGGATAAGCATGGTGTGCTGAAAAAGTACAACGTCGAAATGATTGGTGCAACGGCCGATGCTATCGATAAGGCTGAAGATCGTAGTCGCTTTGATAAGGCGATGCGCTCTATCGGTCTGGAATGCCCACGTGCAGGCATGGCGCACTCGATGGAAGAAGCCTATCAGGTGCTTGAAGACATTGGGTTCCCTTGCATCATTCGTCCATCCTTTACCATGGGGGGGTCAGGTGGTGGTATTGCTTACAACCGCGAAGAGTTTGATGAAATTTGTACCCGGGGTTTGGATTTATCTCCGACTAAAGAGTTGCTGATTGACGAATCTTTGATCGGCTGGAAAGAGTTTGAAATGGAAGTAGTGCGCGATAAGAATGATAACTGCATCATTGTTTGTGCCATTGAAAACTTTGATCCCATGGGCGTGCATACCGGCGACTCTATTACGGTTGCACCAGCGCAAACGCTGACCGATAAAGAGTATCAGCTGATGCGTAATGCCTCCTTGGCTGTATTGCGTGAGATTGGCGTTGAAACTGGCGGTTCGAACGTGCAGTTTGGCATCAACCCGGATGATGGCCGTATGGTCATTATTGAAATGAATCCACGAGTCTCTCGATCGTCTGCCCTGGCTTCAAAAGCAACGGGGTTCCCGATTGCCAAAGTTGCTGCCAAGCTGGCGGTAGGTTACACCCTGGATGAACTGGCCAATGAAATTACCGGTGGTATTACACCAGCATCTTTTGAGCCGAGCATCGATTATGTTGTGACCAAAATCCCACGTTTTAACTTTGAAAAGTTTGCCGGTGCCAATGATCGCTTAACCACTCAAATGAAGTCGGTGGGTGAAGTGATGGCCATTGGCCGTAACCAGCAGGAATCTTTGCAAAAAGCGTTGCGTGGTTTAGAGATTGGGGTCTCTGGCTTGGACCCAATGCAAGATTTAACTGCCCCTGATGCTAAAGAGCGATTGATCCGTGAATTGAAAGAAGCGGGTGCACACCGGATCTGGTACATCGCGGACGCATTTCGCTTCGGCATGAGTCAGCAGGACATTTTTGAACTGACCAAGGTTGATCCTTGGTTCCTGGCGCAAATTGAAGATTTAATTATGGATGAGAAGCGCATCCATGATGCCGGCTTTGGTGGACTTGATGCGCCAAGTCTGCGTCGCTATAAGCGCAAAGGCTTTTCCGATCAGCGTATTTCTGAGTTACTTGGTGTCAGTGAAAACGAAGTACGGAAAAAGCGTCACAGCTTTGGCTTGCACCCGGTTTATAAGCGCGTTGATACTTGCGCGGCGGAATTTGCTTCCAACACGGCCTATATGTACAGCACCTATGATGAAGAATGTGAATCGGCGCCGACCAATCGTGACAAAATCATGATTTTGGGTGGTGGCCCGAACCGCATTGGTCAGGGCATTGAGTTTGATTACTGTTGTGTGCATGCGGCGCTGGCTCTGCGTGAAGATGGCTATGAAACCATCATGGTCAACTGCAATCCAGAAACCGTGTCTACCGATTACGACACCTCAGATCGCTTGTACTTCGAACCGATCACGCTGGAAGATGTGTTGGAAATCGTGGCAAAAGAGCAACCGAAAGGTGTGATTGTGCAGTATGGCGGTCAAACGCCATTGAAATTAGCGCGGGCGCTTGAAGCCGCTGGAGTACCAATTATAGGCACTTCACCGGATGCGATTGACCGGGCCGAAGATCGTGAGCGTTTCCAACAAGCTGTTGACCGTTTGGAGTTAAAGCAGCCGAAAAATGCCACCGTCACCAGTCTGGAAGAGGCTTTATTGAAGGCTGGTGATATTGGCTTCCCAATGGTAGTGCGTCCTTCGTACGTATTAGGTGGCCGGGCGATGGAAATCGTCTACGACGAAATCGACCTAAAACGTTACATGACTGATGCTGTAAGCGTATCCAACGAAGCCCCTGTGTTACTGGATAACTTCCTGGATGATGCCATTGAAGTCGATATTGATGCGATTTGTGACGGTACTGAGGTCGTAATTGGTGGCATCATGGAACACATTGAGCAAGCCGGTGTGCACTCCGGTGACTCCGCTTGTACCTTGCCTCCGCATAGCTTATCGAAAGCTATTCAGGATGTGATGCGCGATCAAGTTCGTAAACTGGCACTGGAGCTAGGCGTAGTTGGCCTGATGAATACTCAGTTTGCGGTGAAAGATGGTGAAGTCTACCTGATTGAGGTGAATCCTCGTGCTGCACGCACCGTACCATTTGTTTCTAAAGCCACTGGCATCCAGATTGCTAAAGTTGGCGCGCGCTGCATGGCGGGCAAGACCTTAGCAGAACAAGGCATTACCCAAGAGGTGATCCCGCCTTATTTCTCAGTGAAAGAAGTCGTGATCCCATTCAATAAGTTCCCGGGTGTCGACCCTATTCTTGGCCCTGAAATGCGCTCCACAGGTGAAGTGATGGGCATTGGTGATACCTTTGAAGAAGCCTTTGCCAAAGCCGAGTTAGGCTGTGGCACCTTGATACCCTCGAGTGGCCGTGCTTTACTTTCGGTTCGAAATAGCGATAAAGTTCGGGTGATCGAATTAGCTCAACGAATGATTGAGGTAGGCTTTGAGCTGGACGCGACTCGTGGCACAGCTGCTACACTTGAACAAGCAGGTATTGTTTGTCGGGTGGTCAATAAAGTGCTGGAAGGTCGGCCTCATATTTTAGACCGCATTAAAAACGGTGAGTACAACTACATCGTCAATACAACAGAAGGTCGTCAAGCGATTGAAGACTCAAAAGTCTTACGTCGTGGTGCGTTGCAGCATAAAGCCAACTACACCACCACACTGAATGCCGCCTTTGCTACCTGTAAGGCAAGCACTGCCAGTGCTTTTGAGCAAGTGATCTCTGTTCAGGAATTACATAAGAGAGTACGAGGATGAAACCAATACCAATGACAGTTCATGGCGCAGAAATGCTGCGCGCCGAACTGCATGAACTCAAGTCGGTCAAGCGACCGCAAATTATTCAGGCTATTGCCGATGCGCGGGAGCATGGTGATTTAAAAGAGAATGCTGAGTATCATGCGGCCAGAGAAGCGCAAAGCTTTTGTGAAGGTCGTATTCAGGATATTGAAGGCAAATTGGGTAATGCGCAGATTATTGATGTCAGCACCCTGCCAAACAACGGCAAAGTGATTTTTGGTTCAACGGTGTCGATCCTAAATCTGGAAACTGAAGAAGCAGTGAGCTATCGCATCGTCGGTGATGATGAAGCGGATATTAAGCAAAATCTGATTTCGGTCAACTCACCGATTGCTCGCGGCTTGATTGGTAAAGAGCTGGATGATGTCGTCAATATCAACACACCCAAAGGCGTGGTTGAGTTTGAGGTCACTGCCGTTCAATACCTTTAAATGAGCTAGACGCATTGAAGAAAGCGGCTTTTGCCGCTTTTTTTAATGCGCTCATCGCAGAACCTTCTGGGGTCAGACCTGATCTGCATGCTTCTGAGACTACACTAGTCGCCTGTGTGAAATAATAGTAGGTGTGTATGTCAGGAAAAAAACGATTTCAGATTGAAGTTGAAGATCGAGTGATTTGGGTCAAGGCCAACGGAACCTGGACCAGCCTGACGGTGGCAGATTACATCGCTGATATAAGAACCAAAGCAAATGCCTTGGCAGGCAAGCCGTGGGCTATTGTGCTGGATGCCAGAGACTGGCAAGCTTGTCCTGCGGATGTATTTACTCAGCTACAGGAAAATACGCACTGGTGTTTACAACGACAATTGCGTTTGGGTGTGGTGTTGTTGCCTGAGCAGCCGTTACTGCGTTGGCAGTTTGCCAAAGCAACAGAAGGTGAGCGGCCCGAGCATTATCAAAAGCATGTTGTTGAAGATGAAGCTGCAGCCCGCTTAATCATACAGCAGGCTGGTTATTTTAAGCAGAAACCGCAACCACAACAAAGAGCTTAAGCTTTGGGTAAAATGATCTTAGGTTCTTTTGCCTGACGGAACAGGATCAAGGTTTTTCCAATAACCTGGACTTTTTCAGCTTTGGTTTCACGGATAATGGCATCCATCACCACTACTTTTTGTTCACGATCTTCACCCGGTACTTTGATTTTAATCAACTCATGGTGATCGAGTGCTTGCTCAATTTCAGCAACGACGCCCTCGGTTAAACCATTACCGCCCAACAAAACCACTGGCTTCAGGTCGTGTGCTTTGGATTTTAAAAATTGTTTTTGCTTATTGCTTAGTGCCATCTTGATACGATTTCCACAAATTAAACTTGAATTCATGCTATTGTACCGCCATCTTGAGTACATGACCATTTCAGAGTAGTAAGATGACCCGAAAAAAGCGTTCTGCCAGTTCAACCCGCTGGCTGAAAGAGCATTTTGATGATCATTTCGTGCAAAAAGCGCAAAAACAAGGACTACGTTCTCGTGCAGCGTTTAAGCTGGAAGCGATCCAGCAGCAAGATCAGCTCATCAAACCAGGCATGACGGTGGTGGATCTTGGTTCAGCTCCCGGCAGTTGGTCGCAAATGGCAGCCCGGTTGGTGCAACCTTCGGGTCAGGTGATTGCCTGTGATATACTGCCAATGGATCCCTTGCCTGGAGTGTCTTTTTTACAGGGAGACTTTCGTGAAGATGCGGTTTTGCAGGCATTACTGAGCCGGATCGAAGGTCGCAACGTAGATGTGGTATTATCGGATATGGCACCGAATATGAGCGGTAACCAAACGACTGATCAAGCCAGAGCCATGTACTTGATCGAACTCGCTTTGGATATGTGTCATCAAGTTTTGAAGCAAAACGGTAGTTTTGTTGTCAAAGTATTTCATGGTGATGGTTTTGAAAACTACTTACAGGCAGTTCGCGAAGTCTTTACCAAAGTGAAATCACGGAAGCCAGAATCTTCGCGGTCTCGCTCAAGAGAAGCGTATATAGTGGCGACAGGTTACAAATTTCAGTAAGGTAGCCTGATTTAATTTAACGGGAAGAAAGAGGTTATAACCTTGAGTGATATGGCTAAAAATCTCATCGTATGGCTGGTGATTGCCGTCGTACTGATGTCGATATTCAACAGTTTTGGACCCAGCGGTAATGCTGAGCAGATGACCAGTTACGACCAATTTTTGAAGCAGGTCGAGCAGCGTCAGATCCGCGAAGTGAAAATTGAGCGCTCAGGTGTTATTACCGGAGTTCAGCGCAGTGGTGATCGCTTTGAAACCGTGATCCCTGGTAACGATCCTAAACTGATTGATGATTTGTACAAGCATGATGTACGTATTGTCGGTACTCCACCAGAAGAGAGTAGCTGGCTTGCCACTATTTTTATTTCCTGGTTCCCCATGTTGCTGCTTATCGGGGTATGGATATTCTTTATGCGCCAAATGCAAGGTGGTGGCGGCAAAGGCGCCATGTCGTTTGGTAAAAGTAAAGCCAAATTGATGGGCGAAGATCAGATCAAAACCACTTTTGTTGATGTTGCAGGCTGTGACGAAGCGAAAGAGGAAGTCAGTGAGCTGGTCGATTATTTAAAAGACCCATCGCGCTTTCAAAAGCTGGGTGGCAAAATTCCTACCGGTATTTTGATGGTAGGCCCGCCAGGTACTGGTAAAACCCTGTTGGCAAAAGCCATTGCCGGTGAAGCTAAAGTCCCATTTTTTACTATTTCCGGTTCAGATTTCGTTGAAATGTTCGTTGGTGTGGGTGCGTCTCGTGTACGTGACATGTTTGATCAAGCGAAAAAAGCAGCTCCATGCATTATCTTCATCGATGAGATTGATGCGGTTGGTCGCCAACGCGGTGCTGGTTTAGGCGGTGGGCATGATGAACGTGAGCAAACACTGAACCAAATGCTGGTTGAAATGGATGGTTTTGATGGCAATGAAGGTATTATTGTAATTGCAGCAACCAACCGCCCTGATGTACTAGACCCTGCTTTGTTACGTCCGGGCCGTTTCGATCGTCAAGTCGTGGTTGGTTTACCGGATGTGAAAGGCCGTGAGCAAATCTTGAAAGTGCATATGCGCAAAGTCCCATTAGGCGATGATGTTGAGCCTTCGGTGATTGCGCGAGGTACCCCTGGTTTCTCGGGTGCTGACTTAGCCAACTTAGTGAATGAGGCTGCACTTTTTGCAGCTCGTGGTAATCGTCGTACCGTCTCGATGGATGAGTTTGAAAAAGCCAAAGATAAAATCATGATGGGAGCAGAGCGCCGCTCCATGGTGATGACCGAAAAAGAGAAAGAAATGACGGCTTATCATGAAGCCGGCCATGCGATTGTCGGCCGCTTGGTTCCAGAGCATGATCCAGTGTACAAAGTGAGCATCATTCCACGTGGTCGTGCCTTAGGCGTTACTATGTACTTGCCTGAGCGAGATAGAGTCAGTCACAGCAAGCAACAGTTGGAAAGTATGATCAGCTCCTTGTTTGGTGGCCGTATTGCTGAAGATGTGATCTATGGTTCTGAAATGGTCACAACCGGTGCCTCCAATGATATTGAACGGGCTACCGATTTGGCTCGAAAAATGGTGACACAATGGGGTTTCTCAGAAAAGCTGGGGCCACTATTGTATGCTGATGAAGACGGTGAAGTATTTTTGGGACGTTCAGTTTCGAAAAACAAGCACATGTCGGAAGAAACAGTCAAAGCCATTGATGCTGAGATCCGCGCCTTTATCGACCGCAATTACGATCGTGCTTATAAACTGGTTAAAGAAAACATGGATGTACTGCACTCGATGAAAGATGCTTTGATGAAGTATGAAACCATCGATGCGAAGCAAATTGACGATTTAATGGAGCGTCGCCCGGTACGGGACCCGGAGAATTGGGAGCCTCGTGACAAGGGGAACAGTGACTCGGATGATGATTCGAAGTCTGAAGCCGATATTGGCCCGGATGCAGAACCATCCGAAGGCAAGCTGCATTAATTATAAGTAAAGAAACAAACCCCGGCTTGCCGGGGTTTTTGCTTTGCATCGGCAGATGTGATGCGAGAACCCAACCTTCCAATGGTATAGAGAACTAACATCATGCAATTAACTTTACCTCATCAGCGTGTGTTGGACCTTAGCCAGCCACAAGTGATGGGCATATTAAATGTAACGCCGGATTCATTTTCTGATGGCGGTCGTTTTTTGACACTGAATGCGGCTATACGGCAGGCAGAACAGATGCTGAAAGATGGCGCAACCATACTGGATATTGGTGGTGAGTCGACCCGGCCTGGTTCTGAGCCAGTCAGTCTGGATGAAGAGCTGGCTCGCGTACTGCCCATTATCGAAGCATTGCGCCGCGAGTTCGATTGCATCCTATCTATCGATACCAGTAAAGCCAACGTGATGTCAGCTGCTGTTCAGGCTGGCGCTGATATGATTAATGATGTCTATGCACTTAGAGCGCCTGGCGCACTCGAGGCGGCAGCTAATGCGAGAGTTCCAGTCTGCTTAATGCACATGCAAGGCGAGCCGAGAACCATGCAACAACAGCCTGAGTATCAGGATGTGGTTGCCGACGTGATGGATTTTTTTATCGAACGCATGCAGGCTTGTCAGCAAGCAGGCATCGAGCTTGAACAGATTGTACTGGATCCAGGTTTTGGTTTTGGTAAAACGCTGCAGCAGAACTATCAATTATTACAGCACTTTGACCATTTTATGCAGTTAAAGCGTCCCTTGCTGGCAGGGATGTCGCGTAAATCAATGATTGGTCAACTACTGGATGCTCCGTTGTCTGAGCGATTGGCAGGAAGTCTGGCCTGTGCCACAATATCTGCCATGAAAGGTGCAGCCATTATTCGGGTGCACGATGTTAAAGCAACGGTTCAAGCCATCAAGGTTGTGCAGGCCACTTTAAATCAGGCCTCTTTAAATGGAGTAAAGCAATGAGCAGGAAGTATTTTGGTACCGATGGTGTGCGTGGCAAGGTCGGTGAATTTCCGATCACGCCTGAATTTGCCATGAAGTTAGGCTGGGCGGCAGGGCGAGTCCTGTCGAAGCGTGGTACCCGTACTGTATTGATCGGTAAGGATACTCGCATTTCAGGCTATCTGCTGGAAACCGCACTGGAAGCCGGTTTAGTGGCCGCTGGCATTGATGTTCGTCTGTTAGGTCCCATGCCGACTCCTGCTGTCGCCTATCTGACACGAACCTTCCGAGCCGAAGCGGGTATTGTCATCAGTGCCTCGCATAATCCTTATTATGATAATGGCATTAAGTTCTTCTCCGCCGATGGCACCAAGTTGCCGGATGAGGTGGAGCTTGCCATTGAAAATGAGCTGGAACAAAGCATGGTCTGTGTGTCCTCAGAACAATTAGGTAAAGCGGTCCGAGTTGACGACGCAGCAGGTCGTTACATCGAGTTTTGCAAAAGCCATATGCCCAACCATATGTCACTAAAAGGGCTCAACATCGTTATTGACTGTGCGCATGGAGCGACCTATCACATTGCGCCGAGCGTGTTTCGTGAGTTAGGAGCGGACGTCACGACGATAGGGGTGCAGCCGAATGGTCTAAATATCAATGCGGAATGCGGCGCGACCCATACCGCCGCCTTGCAGCAAAAAGTATTGGATGTAAAAGCTGATCTTGGTATTGCCTATGATGGCGATGGTGATCGGGTGATGATGGTCGATCATACCGGCCGTGTCATTGACGGTGATGAAATTGTTTATCTGATTGCCAGGGCTGCACAAAAACAGAACCGCTTGCGCGGAGGAGTGGTTGGCACGCTAATGAGTAACATGGGTTTGGAGTTGGCCTTAGCCGAGCTGGATATTCCATTCGTCCGCAGTCAAGTAGGTGATCGCTATGTGATGGAGTTATTGCGGGAAAAAGATTGGCGCATTGGTGGTGAAAACTCGGGGCATGTGTTGAACCTGGATCATACCTGCACCGGCGATGGTATTATCGCCTCACTGCAAGTGCTGACAGCGATGATTCAAGACCAACAAAGTTTGGCTGAAATCAGTCAAGGCATGAGCAAGCTACCTCAGGTGCTTGTGAATGTGAAATTTGAGAAGGGCTCTGCACCACTGGAAAAACAAAATGTGAAGCAGGCTATTTTGGATGTCGAAGCGCGCCTGGCGGGTAAAGGCCGGGTGTTAATCCGTAAGTCTGGCACCGAGCCGTTAATCCGAGTGATGGTGGAAGGTGAGCAGCAGGCAGAAGTCGAAGCTTATGCCCACGAAATTGCCAATGCGGTTAAAATAGCCAGTTAGTAGGTTAGTAAAGCATCTTTACTTGAGATGCTTTACTGCTTTGCGTACTATCTTCACGGTGAAAATAATAAGGATGCGGCATGACTCAACGAAAACCTCTGGTAGCAGCCAATTGGAAAATGAATGGCAGCAAAGCCTTGGTCGATGACATGACGCATTCATTAGCGGTTGTCGATTTCACCGCAGTGGATGTGATGATCTGCCCACCCGCAACCTTGCTACCATTGTTTCCTCAAGGTACCGCCATCGCTTTAGGTGGACAAAACCTTAGTCAGTACGATGCCGGTGCATACACCGGAGAGCTAAGCGCTTCGTTGCTATTACAAGCCGGCGCACGTTATGTATTGGTTGGTCACTCAGAACGACGTAGTTTATTCTCTGAAGATGATGATATCCTGCTGGCGAAGGTACAACAAGCAGTCGCTACAGGCTTGATCCCTGTGTTTTGTGTTGGCGAAAACTTACAGCAACGGCAACAAGAAAAAACCACCGAGGTGCTTGCGAAACAATTAGCTGCAGTGTATGCTTCGCATCCCGAATTACTGGCAAAATCGGTCATTGCTTATGAGCCGGTTTGGGCCATTGGCACCGGTGAAGCGGCGACACCAGAGCAAGCACAGCAAGCGCATGCTGCTATTCGTCAACTGCTCGCTCGTTACGATACAGTAGCCGCCAGCAAGGTACGTATTTTGTATGGTGGTAGTGTCAACGCAAGTAATGCTGCGGCCCTGTTTAACGAAGCAGATATCGATGGCGGCCTCGTTGGTGGCGCTAGTTTGAAACCTGCTGAATTTTTAGAAATTTGCCGAAGCGCAAAGGATTAATTTATGTTTGAAGTCTTTATGGTGGTGTATTTACTGATCGCTCTGTCATTGATTGGTCTGATTTTGATCCAACATGGCAAAGGCGCTGATATGGGCGCTGCTTTTGGTGCAGGTGCATCTTCCACAGTATTCGGTTCTGCCGGTCAGGGCAACTTCCTTACCAAAGCAACCACGATACTTGCGATACTTTTTTTCGTATTAAGCATCGTGTTGGGTAACTACAGCTCAAGTCAGACCAAACAAGTTGATGAATGGCAAGATCTCTCAGTTCCTATGAGCGACTCAGTGCCAACCATTCCAACGGATGAAATCCCAGTCGGAAATTAATCAGTCTTTGCCGAGGTGGTGAAATTGGTAGACACGCTATCTTGAGGGGGTAGTGTCTTCGGACGTGCGGGTTCAAGTCCCGCTCTCGGCACCAAAATTCCAAGGGTATTCAGCGATAAAAACTAAGTTGGCCCTTGCGATAACATGTTCTCAGCTATATAATAGCTGCCATTACGGACGCGGGATGGAGCAGCCTGGTAGCTCGTCGGGCTCATAACCCGAAGGTCGTCGGTTCAAATCCGGCTCCCGCAACCAATTCTCATTATTTCTTGAGAAGGTTCACAGTCACCGAGCTGTGGAGCGATCGTCAGTACTGATGCTCGCCACGATTAATTTAGCATTGATTTTGGCGATAAATCAGTGCTTACGGATATAGCATTTCGCCCCGCTTGTTCGGGGCGTTTTTATATCTGCAAACCAGGTTTGTAGAATGGGCGATTAGCCCATTTTTTATTTGTTTTGATTAATGGCTGTTACCCAAGTTACAGCTATTGTATCCGGAGGTTTTTTTGGCGAAGCAGGAACAGCAGTTAGTTGAACTGTTAGGACCCACTATCGAAGCTGCAGGCTTCGAATTGCTTGGCGTCGAGTTTGTTCGCGCGGGTCGGCATTCGACATTGCGTTTATACATCGATCATCCAGACGGTGTCACCGTTGAGCATTGTGCAAAAGTCAGTCGCGAAGTCAGCGCTCTGATGGATGTCGAAGATCCTATTGCGCATGAGTATTTATTAGAGGTTTCATCTCCGGGGTTGGATCGTCCTTTATTCACCCTGGAGCATTTTACCAAAGCCATTGGCGAAAAAGTAGAATTGAAGCTGGCCATTCCTCAGGATGGTCGTCGCAAGTTTAAAGGGAAACTAACTGCCATTGAGCAGGATATGTTGGTGTTAGAGATCGATGGCAAGCAGTTCCGTTTGCTGATGGATAATGTTGAAAAAGCAAATATTGTACCTACCTTTTAATTTCAGGCAGGTCCAACAGAGGCAGCACTAAAATGGCAAAAGAAATCTTATTAGTTGTTGATGCGGTTTCCAATGAAAAGTCAGTGCCCAGAGAGAAGATCTTTGAGGCACTTGAGTTTGCATTAGCAGCAGCCACCAAAAAGAAAAATGAAGGCGACATTGAAGTACGGGTCAGTATCGATCGTAAAACCGGTTCTTTTGATACCTTCCGTCGCTGGCAGGTGATCCCTGATGATCAGCCGGTAGAATATCCTTATCGCGAAATCACCTTATCAGCCGCTCAGTATGAAGAGCCAGAGTTGAACGTAGGGGATTACGTCGAAGAACAAATCGATTCCATCGTATTTGATCGTATTACCACTCAGATGGCCAAGCAAGTGATCGTACAGAAAGTGCGTGAAGCAGAGCGGTCTCAAGTGGTCGAAGCGTATTTGGATCAGGTTGGTGAATTGGTCACGGGTATCGTGAAAAAAGCCAATCGCGAAAACATTATCGTTGATTTGGGAAACAACGCAGAAGCCTTGTTAACCCGTGAGCATATGTTACCGCGTGAAACCTATCGTTCAGGCGACCGTCTGCGTGCCTTGTTGTTTGAGGTCAAACCAGACGCTCGTGGTGCTCAGTTGTTTTTGAGCCGGACACGTCCGGAAATGCTGATCGAATTATTCCGCATTGAAGTGCCAGAGATTGGCGAAGAAATGATTGAATTGCGTGGCGCCGCCCGTGATCCAGGCTCGCGTGCTAAAATAGCCGTGAAAAGCAATGACCGTCGTATCGATCCGGTTGGCGCTTGTGTTGGTATGCGTGGTTCACGTGTGCAAGCCGTTTCTGGTGAGCTGGGTGGTGAGCGGGTCGATATCGTCCTATACGATGACAACGATGCTCAGTTTGTTATTAACGCCATGGCGCCAGCCGAAGTCGCTTCCATCATTGTGGATGAAGATTCACATTCCATGGATATTGCCGTCGAAGAAGGCAACCTGGCGATGGCCATTGGCCGCAATGGTCAGAACATTCGTTTAGCCAGTCAGTTAACCGGCTGGGAACTGAATGTGATGACGGTTGAAGACATGCAGAAGAAACATCAGGAAGAAAGCAGCAAGGTCATGGACCTCTTTATGTCGACGCTGGAACTTGATGAAGATTTCGCTGCCGTGTTGGTAGATGAAGGTTTTGCAACACTGGAAGAAATTGCCTATGTGCCGTTATCTGAGTTGTTGTCTATCGATGGTTTTGACGAAGATATTGTCAATGAATTGCGTAGCCGTGCTAAAGCATATCTGACTACTCAGGCGTTGGCATCAGAAGAATCCCTTGAGGGGGCCAAACCATCAGAGGCGTTATTAGCGCTGGATGGTCTGGATACCCATACCGCGTATGTACTGGCTAGCAAAGGAGTGATTACTCTTGATGACTTAGCCGATCAAGGTGTGGATGATTTACTAGATTTGGCAGAAATGCCGGAAGAACAGGCCGCTGCGCTGATTATGGCCGCCAGAAATATTGTCTGGTTCAGCGAAGAAAATTAATGGATCAACGGAGGTAACAACTTATATGGCAGATGTCACAATTGAAAAGCTCGCCACAGATGTAGGAACAACTGTTGATCGTTTAGTGCAACAATTTTCTGATGCAGGCATTACTAAAGCAGCTGGCGCAATGGTCACTGAAGACGAAAAACGGACTTTGCTGCAGCATTTGAGCCGTCAGCATGGTGCGGAGTCATCAACTCCATCTAAATTAACGCTAAAGCGGAAAGAGAAGAGTACGCTCAGTGTTTCAGGTGGTGCTGGCCGTAATCGTGAAGTCACGGTCGAAGTTCGTCGTCAGAAAACCTACATTAAAAAGCCTATGCTGGATGAGGCGACACAAAAAGCTCAGGATGAAGCTCGTTTGGCTGAAGAAAAAGCCAAAGTCGAAGCGGCCAGAGCAGAACAACAGCGTCAGGATGCGGAGCGTAAAGCGAAAGCTGATGCGGACCGTCGTGCAAAAGAAGAAGCTGAACGTAAAGCGGAAGCCAAGCGCCGTGACGACTTGAAAAAAGATGACCCTGAAGAAGCCGCTCGTCGTGCTGCTCGTGAAGAAGCCCGCAAAGAAGCGGATCGCTTAAAGCAGCAACAAGAAGCGGAAACTCTGCGTAAACTGGAAGAAGAAGCCAAGAAGCAAGCGGAAGAAGCGAAGCGTCTGGCTGAAGAAAACCGTGAACGTTGGGAACAGGAAGAAAAAGCGAAGAAAGGTGCTGAAGATGGCGATTACCACCTGACTAGCAACGAATTTGCCAAGCAAGCAGAAGACGAAGTCGATGCGCGCGAAGAGCGAGCTGGTCGTCGCAGCACACCTGCGAAAAAAGCTACGGCTACCAAAGGCAAAAAGAAAGATGAACGCAATGACCGTGAGGCATTTAATCGTGCCAATCGTCATAGCAAGAAGAAAAAAACACCGACCAGCATGCAGCATGGTTTTAATAAACCAGCTCAACCGGTCGAGCGCGAAGTTCGCATCGGTGAAACCATCACGGTAGCTGAGCTGGCTGCGAAGATGGCAGTGAAGGCATCTGAAGTCATTAAAACCATGATGAAAATGGGCGCCATGGCAACCATTAATCAGGTGATCGATCAGGAAACGGCGGCCATTGTTTGTGAAGAAATGGGCCATAAGTTTGTCCTGACCAAAGAGAACGAGCTGGAAGAGTTTGTCATGTCAGAACGTGGCGATGTAGGTGAAGTTGAACCTCGCGCTCCAGTTGTGACCGTAATGGGTCACGTTGACCATGGTAAAACATCTTTACTTGATTACATCCGTAAAGCCAAGGTTGCTGACGGCGAAGCGGGTGGTATTACCCAGCACATTGGTGCTTATCATGTAGATACCGATCGCGGTATGGTGACGTTCCTGGATACACCAGGTCACGCAGCCTTTACCTCGATGCGTGCCCGTGGTGCCAAAGCCACCGATATCGTCATTTTGGTGGTAGCAGCCGATGATGGTGTGATGCCACAAACCAAAGAAGCCATTCAGCATGCCAAAGCAGCGAATGTGCCTTTGATTGTTGCCGTCAACAAAATGGATAAGCCAGAAGCAGATCCAGATCGGGTTCGTAACGAACTGTCTCAGTACGATGTTATTTCAGAAGAGTGGGGCGGTGATACCCAGTTTGTGCCGGTATCGGCCAAAGCGGGAACTGGTATCGATCAGCTGCTGAATGCGGTGCTCGATTTAGCTGAAATTCAGGAACTAACTGCAGTTAAAACTGGTTTAGCTCGTGGCGTGGTGATTGAATCCCGTCTTGATAAAGGGCGTGGTCCGGTGGCATCTATCCTGGTACAGGAAGGTACGCTGAATCAGGGTGATGTCGTCTTGTGTGGTTTCGAATACGGTAAAGTTCGTGCCATGCGCGATGAAAATGGCCGTGATGTGAAACTGGCTGGCCCATCGATCCCGGTTGAAATTCTCGGTTTATCCGGCGTGCCGCAAGCGGGTGACGAAGTCACCGTGGTAAAAGATGAGCGTAAAGCGCGTGAAGTAGCTTTGTACCGTCAAGGCAAGTTCCGCGATGTCAAACTGGCTCGTCAGCAAAAATCGAAACTGGAAAACATGTTTGCCAACATGTCTGATGGCGATGTGTCTGAACTGAATATCGTGCTAAAAGCCGATGTACAGGGTTCAGTAGAAGCCATCAACGAAGCCTTGGCGAAACTGTCTACCGATGAAGTGAAAATCAAGATTGTCGGTAGTGGTGTCGGTGGGATCACCGAAACTGACGTCAGTCTGGCGGCAGCTTCACAAGCCATCATCATCGGCTTTAACGTGCGTGCAGATGGTTCTGCTCGTCGTATTGTTGAAGAAGAAGGTTTGGATCTACGCTACTACGGCATCATCTATGAATTGCTGGATGAAGTGAAGCTTGCTATGACCGGTATGCTTGCACCTGAGTTCAAGCAGCAGATCATTGGTCTGGCGCAGGTGCGGGATGTATTCCGCTCACCGAAATTCGGTGCCATCGCTGGTTGTATCGTCTCTGAAGGGGTGATTAAACGCAATGCACCAATCCGTGTACTGCGTGACAACGTGGTGATCTACGAAGGTGAGTTAGAATCTCTGCGTCGCTTCAAAGATGACGTCAATGAAGTGAAGAATGGTTTCGAATGTGGTATCGGTGTGAAAAACTACAACGATGTTCGCGAAGGCGACCAAATCGAAGTCTTTGAGGTGGTTCAGGTCGAACGGACGCTGTAACCCGCTCTTGCCAGAACACCATCAGCAATTACGGTTGCTGGTGGTGTTTTTGTCTAAAGGAAAAGTAAAAGATGGCACATAAAGAATTCTCCCGTGTCGACCGGTTATCACAGCAGTTGAAAAAAGAACTGGCCGTGATTTTCCAACGCGAAATTAAAGATCCACGCCTGCACACTATGATTACGGTGTCAGAGGTCGATGTCTCGCGTGATTTGTCGTACGCGAAAATTTACCTCACCTTTTTAGGGCTAGACCCGGAAAAAGTGAAAGAAAACATTAAGATTTTAAATGAAGCCAAAGGCTTTATTCGCAGCTTAATTGGCAAGCGTATCCAGACCCGTATCGTGCCTCAGGTACAGTTTTATTACGACAGCACGCTGGATGAAGGGATCCGTATGGCTGCGCTGGTTGAATCGGCTCGTCGTTCCGATGAGGCCAAACGCCCGAAGAGCGATGTGGATAGCGAGCAGACTGACGAGCAAGACCAACAGTCGGGTTCTGCAGCAGCAGGGCATTCAGAGCCGGGAAACAACGATTAGATGACACAACAGCGTAAACGCCGCGCCGTGGACGGCATTCTACTGTTGGATAAACCGTTGGATTTCACCAGCAACGGCATTTTGCAAAAGGTACGCTGGCTGTATCAGGCCAAGAAAGCCGGTCACACCGGTGCCTTGGACCCGTTAGCCAGTGGTTTATTGCCGCTTTGTTTTGGTGAAGCGACCAAGTTCAGCCAGTTCTTACTCGATACCGATAAAACCTATCAGGTCAGTGCCCGTTTTGGCATCCGCACCGATACCAGCGATGCCGCAGGTGAGGTCGTGAGTGAGCGCCCGGTGCAGTTCGATCAGGTGCAGCTTGAGCAAGCGATGCAGCCCTTTCGTGGTGCTATCCAGCAAGTGCCGACCATGTTTTCGGCACTAAAGCATCAGGGCCAGCCGCTCTACAAATACGCCCGTCAGGGCATCAGCGTGCCGCGTGAAGCCAGGCCCATCACCATTTTTCGCTTTGAGTTGTTGGCCTTGCGACAAACCGCTGCAACGACTGAGGCTGACTTTATTGTGCATTGCAGCAAAGGCACCTACATTCGCACCTTGATTGATGATTTGGGCGAGGCTTTAGGCTGTGGTGCTTATGTCAGCGCCTTGCATCGCACTCAGGTGGGGCCTTTTCAAGCCGAGGCCATGCAGCCATTACCGCTGCTGGAATCAATGGCTGAAACCTGTCATGCCGAGTACGACTTTACTGCACTGGATGGATTGCTATTGCCGATGGATACGGCGCTGCATGGCTTACCAAGCCTACAACTAAACGTAGAGCAACAGAAGAGAATTCAGCATGGTCAGTCGTTTTCGATTGAACATGCTGAGGCGGATGCGATACGTTTGTATTCGGAACAAGCTGATTTTCTCGGCATCGGCCGCTGCGTGGAATCGCAGTTGCTGCCCCGGCGCTTACTCAATTTCAATCATGAGTAGCTTGTCGTCGAATAGATCTTGTAAAGCAAAGTCTGCATGGTACAATACGCGCGCTTTATTGTTCGCTGAATGAGTGATCGGCAGCAATACTTTTATTAATTCACTCAGGATTGGAGTTTTATTATGGCTTTAACTGTTGCTGAAAAGGCACAAATCGTTGCTGATTACGCACAAAAAGAAGGTGACACCGGCTCACCTGAAGTGCAGGTTGCTTTGTTAACTGCAAACATCAATCACCTGCAAGGTCACTTCGCTGACCACAAGCATGACTTCCATTCACGTCGTGGCTTATTGCGTATGGTTAGCCAGCGTCGTAAATTGCTGGATTACCTGAAAGGTAAAGATCAAAGCCGCTATGCAGACTTGATCAAACGTCTTGGCTTACGTCGTTAATCCAAAGCGTAAAAAGAAAAGGGCTGATTCAGCCCTTTTTTTGTGCCTGAAAAACAGCTGCCCTAAAACCACATCTGCAGCAATGACATGATGCTCAGCAGATACAGTATGACACTGGCAGCGAAGCTAGCCCTCAACTCGGAGCTCAGCACCTCGTGGGGAATCCGTGAATGATGCAAAGAGTAAATACCGGGCATAAAAAAGCCCTGTCAGATCACTCTGGCAGGGCTTTTTGACAGCAGCTACCGCTTAGTTTTTAGCGAGAGCGGCTTTCTTTTCTTTTTCTTTTGCGATCACGGCTTCTGCTACGTTGGCCGGGCATGGTGCGTAGTGCGAGAACTCCATAGAGAACTGACCACGGCCTGAAGTCATGGTACGCAGGGTACTGATATAGCCAAACATTTCTGACAACGGCACATCTGCTTTGATGCGAACGCCAGTGGCACCAGCTTCTTGACCAGAGATCATGCCGCGACGACGGTTTAAGTCACCGATAACATCACCGACGTTGTCTTCCGGGCTGAACACGTCAACTTTCATGATCGGCTCAAGCAGCTGAGCGCCTGCTTTTGGCATGGACTGACGGAAAGCGCCTTTAGCAGCGATTTCAAACGCGATAGCGGATGAATCGACGGCGTGGAAGCCACCATCAAACACTTCAACTTCTACGTCTAACACTGGGAAGCCAGCTAGCGTACCGGTTGACATCATGGACTCGAAGCCTTTTTCGATCGCAGGCAGGAACTCTTTTGGTACGCTACCGCCCACGACGGTGGATTTGAACGTAAAGCCAGAGTTTTGCTCGCCCGGACGAATATGGTAATCGATTTTACCAAACTGACCTGAACCACCAGATTGCTTCTTGTGGGTATAAGTATCTTCAATGGCACGAGTGATGGTTTCGCGGTAAGCAACCTGAGGCTGGCCTACGACTAATTCAACACCATAGGTACGCTTTAAGATGTCTACTTTGATATCCAAGTGCAATTCACCCATGCCTTTCAGGATGGTTTCACCTGAGTCAACATCGGTTTCAACGCGGAAGGTAGGATCTTCAGAGACCATCTTGCCGATAGCGATACCCATTTTCTCAACAGAACCTTTGTCTTTTGGCGTTACCGAGATAGAAATAACAGGCTCTGGGAAGACCATTGGCTCAAGCGTACAAGGGTGCTTAGGATCACACAGCGTGTGGCCAGTCTGGGTGTTATTTTTCATACCAACCAGAGCAATGATGTCACCAGCCTGAGCTGTGGTCAGATCAATACGCTCATCAGCGTACATTTCAACCATACGGCCGATACGCTCTGTTTTACCGGTGAATGAGTTCAGGATAGTATCACCCTTGTTTAATACACCAGAGTAGATGCGGATAAAGGTCAGGGCACCGAAACGGTCATCCATGATCTTAAACGCTAAAGCGCGGAATGGCTCATCTGCAGACACGATAGCATGCTCGCCGTTCTCATTGCCTTCTTCGTCAGTCAGCGGCTGCGGAATAACTTCAGTTGGGCTAGGCAGATAATCAACAACGGCATCTAGCAGTAATTGCATACCTTTGTTTTTAAAGGCGGAACCACAGTACGTTGGGAAGAATGCCAAGTCACGGGTACCTTTACGGATACAACGCTGAATGTCTTCGATAGAAGGTTGCTCACCATCCATATAAGCCATTAACAGATCGTCATCTTGCTCAAGTGCCGTTTCAACCATCTGCTCACGGTACATAGCCACATCATCAGCCATATCAGCTGGAATGTCCTGGATTTCAAAGTTTTCTGGCTGGCCGGTATTATCCCATACGTAGGCTTTTTCAGTTAACAGATCAACCACACCAGTGAAGGTATCTTCACGGCCGATAGGCAAGGTCATGATCAGTGGTTGAGCACCTAAAACCTTTTTCACCTGTTCGGTCACGCGGATAAAGTCAGCACCGACCCGATCCAGCTTGTTCACGAAAATCAGACGAGATACTTCAGCATCGTTGGCATAACGCCAGTTGGTTTCTGACTGTGGTTCAACACCGCCTGAGCCACAGAATACACCGATACCGCCATCCAATACTTTTAATGAACGATATACTTCAACGGTGAAGTCAACGTGTCCCGGGGTATCGATGACGTTGAAGCGGTAGCCTTTCCAGAAACAGCTAACGGCTGCTGACTGGATAGTAATACCACGCTCTGCTTCCTGCTCCATGAAGTCGGTCGTTGATTCACCTTCGTGAACTTCACCTAACTTATGGATTTTACCGGTCAGTTTTAAGATACGCTCGGTAGTGGTGGTTTTGCCGGCATCGACGTGGGCGAAGATACCAATGTTTCTGTATAAGGATAAATCTGCTGACATAGTAGTCTCTATAAGTTAAATGAACCTAAACTTGGGTGAAAATTTGAACTAATTCAGTCCTCTACGTGATTGGTGCTATAGACCAATAATCATTCATGAGGGCCTGTGCACAAACGTGGCGGCATTATATTATGATTTCGATGATTTTTCTGCAGTTTTCATCGAAAAAGAGGAGAAAAACTTACGAATCGATGGAATAGGCAAGGACTAAGGCTTTTGCCGCATGACTTTGCGCGAAGTGATGGCGATGATGCATTGAACTTTGCCCGGTAGATTTTGCCGCAAAGCTATGTGCATCGCTTCTTTTTGTCACAGTTACAGAGTATACTAAGCCGGAAATAAACGATAGACAGAGATAATGCGCCATAAGGCGTTATGAGAGTAAGGAAAAACCACGTGACACCTATCATTAAATCATTCCCTTTTGGTCAACACACTTGTACTTTAGAAACTGGCGTTATTGCACGTCAAGCAGATGCGGCGGTATTAGCCAGCATCGGCGATACCTCAGTTTTAGTGACCGTTGTTGGCAAAAAACAACCGAAACCGGGTCAGGATTTCTTCCCGTTAACGGTGAACTATCAAGAAAAAATGTATGCAGCTGGCCGTATTCCTGGTGGCTTTTTCAAGCGTGAAGGCCGTCCTTCTGAAGGTGAAACCTTAGTTTGCCGTCTGATTGACCGTCCAATCCGTCCGTTGTTTCCTGAAGGCTTCACCAATGAAGTTCAGGTCATTGCGACCGTGGTATCGGTTCAGCCTGAAATTCAACCAGATATTGTTGCTTTGCTGGGTACTTCAGCAGCATTAGCTTTATCTGGTATTCCATTTGCTGGCCCTATCGGTGCTGCTCGTGTTGGTTATATCAATGAGCAGTATGTGCTAAACCCATCAGAAGCTGAGCTGAAAGAAAGTAAGCTGGATTTGGTGGTTGCAGGTACCGACAAAGCAGTATTAATGGTCGAATCTGAAGCCAACCTGTTGTCGGAAGACATCATGCTAGGTGCTGTGGTCTATGGCCACGAGCAAATGCAGGTTGCGATTAACTCAATCAATGAGTTAAAAGCAGAAGCAGGCAAGCCAGTGTGGGATTGGCAAGCTCCGGCGAAAAACGAGCCGCTGATTGAAACCGTAAAGGCCCATTGTGCTGCTGCGCTGAGTGAAGCGTACCAGATCACCGAGAAAGCCAAGCGTTACGACCGCATCAAAGAAATTAAAGCCGACTTGGTTGCAAAACTGACTGCTGATTTGGCTGAAGGCGAGAGCCTAGATGACCATGAAGTTGGCGATGTCTTCCATGATTTGGAAAGCAAAACCGTACGTAGCCGCATCATCGCTGGTGAGCCGCGTATCGATGGTCGTGAACCAGATATGGTCCGCGCATTAAGCGTAATGACGGGCGTACTGCCACGTACTCATGGTTCTTCGTTGTTTACCCGTGGTGAAACGCAGGCGTTAGTAACCTGTACTCTAGGTACAGCACGTGATGCACAGAATGTCGATGATTTGCTGAGCGAGAAGAAAGATTACTTCATGCTGCATTACAACTTCCCTCCTTACTGTGTTGGCGAAACCGGTATGGTTGGCTCACCTAAGCGTCGCGAAATCGGCCATGGTCGTTTGGCCAAGCGTGGTGTGCAAGCTGTAATGCCAGCGTTTGATGATTTCCCATACACGGTTCGTTTGGTGTCTGAAATCACTGAGTCCAATGGTTCAAGCTCAATGGCTTCTGTCTGTGGTTCTTCATTGGCCATGATGGATGCTGGTGTACCGATTAAAGCCTCTGTGGCTGGTATTGCCATGGGTCTGGTTAAAGAAGGTGATGACTTTGTGGTTCTGTCCGATATCTTGGGTGATGAAGATCACTTAGGCGATATGGACTTTAAAGTAGCGGGTACTACCGAAGGGATTACTGCGCTGCAAATGGACATCAAAATCGATGGTATTACTCGTGACATCATGCAGATTGCCCTGAAACAAGCTAAAGCCGCACGTCTGCATATTTTGCAAGTGATGGATCAGGCAATTTCGTCGCACCGTGAAGAGTTGTCAGAGCATGCTCCCCGCATCTATACCTTGAAAATCAATCCTGAGAAAATCCGTGATGTGATTGGTAAAGGTGGTGCAGTGATCCGTCAGATCACGGAAGAGTCAGGCTGTAACATTGAAATTGAAGATGACGGTACTATCAAAATCGCTGCAACCAACAGCCAGGCGGCTCAGGTTGCTATCGATAAGGTGATGCTGATCACCGCTGAGCTGGAAGTTGGTCGTATATACGACGGCGAAGTGGTACGTATCGTTGATTTCGGTGCTTTCGTCAATGTACTACCTGGTAAAGATGGTCTGGTACACATTTCACAAATCGCTGAAGAGCGTGTGAACACCGTGTCTGATCACCTGAGCATGGGGCAGAAAGTAAAAGTAAAAGTACTGGAAGTTGATAAGCAGGGCCGTGTGCGCCTGAGTATCAAAGAAGCACAAAGCAAGCAGGATGCTCCGGCTGAAAATGCCGATGCCTGATCTGGCGATGTGGCTTCGCTCAGCAGCAGGTGCCATCCTGCTGCTGGGGCTTAGTGGTTGTGCATCCATGCACAACCCTGAGCCATCCTACTGGTTGACACCTGAGCCTTTACCTGTGGCTCAGCGTACCGAAGTTGCTATTGCTCGTCTGTCTGAAATTCTCAACCGTGCTGAACTGACCGATACACAATCGGCGCAGTTGTTCTATGATCGCGGTGTGATGTACGAAAGTGTAGGGCTTACGGCATTGGCGCGTTTTGACTTTATGCGAGCGCTTCGATTGCAACCGGATATGGCTGGTGCCTACAATTTCATGGGGATCCACCACACGCTGGCAGGAAACTTTGATCAGGCCTACGAAGCATTTGATTCCGTGTTGGAGCTGGACCCTGAGTACGACTTTGCTTACCTGAATCGGGCTTTGGCATTGTATTACGCAGAGCGTGTTGATTTAGCCGTGTACGATTTCACTGCCTTCCATCAGTTGAAACCAACCGATCCTTATCGTGCTATATGGTTGTATCTGGCTCAATACGAACTTGATGCCGAGAGTGCGCAGCAACAATTAGCCATGCATCGCTTAGAGATGTCTGCTGATCAGTGGGGAGTCAATATTGCTGATTTCTTGCTGGGAAACATTAATCAGACAGAGTTGCTGTATAGCGTTGCAGTCGATCTGAACAACCCGAGACAGCTCGCCGAACGGTTGTGCGAAGCCTATTTTTATGTGGCCAAGTGGCATAGTCATCAGGGCCAGGCAGAACAGGCACTGCACTTTTATAAATTGGCATTGGCGACCAATGTCTACGAATTTGTTGAGCATCGTTATGCCCGGCTGGAAATGGCACGGTTACGGAATGAACCATTGAGTATGGATCATGATGGCTTTTAAGATCATATCTCCACACTATCAAAGCCAGCTTGCTGGCTTTTTTGCTATCTGCTGTTTGCTAACAGCTTGTCAACCGATGGCTCCATCCCAAGAGCAAGAGCAGATGGAGGAAGCTAAGTACAATGCCGCAGTAGCTTATCGCTTAGCGCAACGACGATTGGCCTCAGATGAAACGGATGCGGCACTGCGTTGGTTTGAACAGGCGTGGCAATTAGGTCATCAGGATGCGGCTGAAGCTGTGTTGGCGCTGCGACAGCGACGGGATGGCAAGTTAGCGACTGCCCAGTGGGTGGAAGCACAACAGTCACAAGCGGCGGTTCATTTGCCTGAGTCGCAGTTGCCCCAGCTAGGACTATGGCACCTTCGTGCAGAACCTACCGATGCTGATTGGCCTTTTTGGCTTCAGGCTGGTTTGACCGATCAGGCCGGCTGGCAATCTGCTGAGGCTTGTCAACTCACCCTGCAACCGATAGCGGTTACCCAGCAGGGAGCCGAGCAGTGGTTGCAGATACAACGGGCTTGGCAGCAGGATAAACAGCTGCACAGTCTGGCGGTTTGTTTTCAACCACTACGGCTGATTAGTAGTACAGAACTTGCTTGCAGCGAACAAGCAGAACAGCGTATTGATTGCCAGTATCAGGCTTTGATCCCCTACGTACAAAATACCTCTGCACAGCAATTGATCATTATGGCTGGTCGCGGTCGAGCCAGTTACAACAATGGCATTATTCAATTGCCTGAGCGGGCAGATCTTGCACTACTGCGGCATGAGTTTATGCATATTTTCAACTTTATTGATGAATACCGCTTACCGCGAGAAGTGGCACAGCAGGTATGCAAGCCGGAACGTATTCATGCCAACATCTTGATTGGCAAGGCTCAGTTAACGGCTTACAAGCAGTACTGGGGGCTTTTACCAGAACAACTGGAGCTGACAGAAGTACCAACCTGCGAATACAGTGAGTATCAGGCCTATCGACTTATCGCTGCCAGCAATAGCATGGAGTATTTCCAACTGGCTTTGCCTGATTATTATTTACGATTGGTAAAACAGCAGTTGAAGATGCCAGAGCAATTGATGCCGGTGCAGTATTATTTAGCCTATCAGGCGCGTTTACACCAGTTGGATACCGAGTGGCTACGTCTGATGCAGCTGGCGGATGAATTAGGCTATGCCGATGCCGAACGTCTGCTTAATCAGCGCTTGTCAGCTCCGACAGTTCCCGCTCCAGTAAGTGCTCATCCCCAAGATTCAGCTGTACCAGCCGTTTCAGGTGGCTGATACTATCGAGATCGATGCTTTCACAGTGCAGACCAAGTTGTTGATTGTTCTGATGCACCACGCTAGCGGTCATCAGTATTTCTGTTTCCGTATCCGCAAGTAGCAAACGTAGCGTCAATGAGGTGATATGCGCAGGCCATAGTTCAGGGCGGCGCACCAAGGCACCATTTAATGAGATATCCAACAATTCAGTATCAAAACTCTGTCCTTGAGCATTTAACTGCGCAGGGCCAGCAAAAGAAATGCGACTAAAACGGCGGTGTTCCATGCAAAAACTCTGGCTAATTGGATATAGGCTAAGAATAGCTGGTTTCATAGCGGGTTGCCATGCTTGTGACTAACAGGGGGTGGAATAACTATTTCCTACCACCCTGTTGTTCTGGGGAGTATTTACGCAGGGCTAAAGCTACTGACTACCTCTTCACCGGCTGCCTGACGGTCAGCATGGTACGATGAGCGGACGAAAGGTCCACAAGCAGCATGCTTAAAACCTAGCTCGTAAGCAATACGTTTGATTTCATCAAATTCTGCGGGTGGAACATAACGTTCTACCGGCAAATGGTGTTTGCTTGGTTGCAGGTACTGACCAACGGTAAGCATATCAACATCGTGGGCTCGCAAGTCTTTCAGCACTTCAATCAACTCTTCCGTGGTTTCACCTAACCCAACCATAAGGCCTGATTTAGTAGAAATATGCGGATGGGCTGCTTTAAAGCGCTTTAACAGCTCAAGCGACCACTTGTAATCAGCACCCGGACGGGCCAGTTTGTACAGACGTGGAGCTGTTTCCAAATTGTGGTTGAATACATCGGCTGGTGTAGCCGTGAGGATCTCCAGTGCTTTATCCATCCGACCACGGAAGTCAGGTACCAGCACTTCAATTTTAATATCAGGGCTGTATTTACGAATGGCGCTAATGCAGTCGGCAAAGTGCTGGGCACCACCATCCCGTAAATCATCGCGATCGACAGAGGTGATCACCACGTACTTGAGTTTCATATCACGAATGGTCAGGGCCAGTTTTTCAGGCTCTTCGGCGCTGGGTGGCAGTGGGCGGCCATGGGCCACATCGCAGAATGGGCAACGACGGGTACAGATGGCGCCTAAAATCATAAAAGTAGCGGTACCGTGGTTAAAGCATTCCGGCAGGTTAGGGCAGGCGGCTTCTTCACAGACAGAGTGCAAACCATGTTTGCGCATCGCGCTTTTAATTTCTTCAATGCGCTCAGAGCTTTTAGGCAATTTAATTTTCAACCACTCTGGTTTGCGCAGCATTTGATCGCGTTCGGTCGGTAATACCTTGACCGGGATCAATGCCATTTTGTCGGCGTCACGCAGTTTGACACCAGGTTGCATACGGGCGGTTTTAGTCATGCTGCCAATCCAATCCTGTTTTGTACAGCACATCAGCACAGTCAAGATGTTGTGTGAATTGCTGTATCAGCTGTTGTTTGATATCGCTCATGGTGATTGAGCCGAAATCGCGACATTGAATCATCTGCAACCCGGCATAACCGCATGGGTTGATGCGTAAAAATGGTGCCAGATCCATATCAACGTTCAGTGCCAGGCCATGAAAGCTGCAGCCTTTACGTATTCGCAGCCCTAACGAGGCGATTTTCTTTTCATCTACATAAACCCCTGGTGCATCGGGTTTGGCATAGGCCTGAATAGCAAACGCAGCCAGACTGTCTATTAACACCTGCTCCAGCAGAGTCACCAGCTGGCGCACACCGAGTTTACGCCGTTTAAGATCAAGCAATACATAGACCATCTGCTGACCGGGGCCATGGTAAGTAACCTGACCGCCACGATCAACCTTGACGATAGGAATATCACCGGCAGCCAGAATATGTTCTTCTTTACCTGCTTGTCCTTGAGTAAACACCGGATCATGTTGCAGAAACCATAACTGATCCAGACTGTGCTCATCCCGTGCATCGGTGAACTGCTGCATGGCTTGCCATACCTCAAGGTAGGGCAGTTGACCAAGTTCACGGATCACCAGCGGCTTAGCATCTGTCTCCATCTACTGCTCCGATACGATTATCGACAGAGGGTAGTATAACGAGATCAGCTGAGAATTCGAGGTTTGCGCCATTACAGGACGTATCGCACCAGTTCGAGTTTGCTCAGTTCTGTGTACAGTAGCTCGATGTGGTCTTTATCTATGACACGTACATCGACCCGAACCGAATGGTAATTGCCTTTGGTGCTGGGTTTAATGCTTGGGCTATAGTCGGTTTGTTCGGCATGGCGCTGCAATACCGCAATGATATCATCGACCAGTCGGTCATGGGCAACGCCCATAATCTTAAAATTAAGCATGCATGGAAATTCCAGCAGCTCATCAAATTTGGTGTCTTTTACAGGAGTCATTAGCTTGCCTTAGTCGCTACTACCCGGGTATTTTACTGCATTTCACCGGGTAGTGGCTAGGCATTTAGATAAGAGTCGTGCAGGCGTTAGTCAAATTGCATTTTCAGGTAGTCCATCGCACGCTTAAATAGTCCACCTTGTTCGATGCTATCGAGTGCGACAAGAGGGTACTGAGCAATGTCTTCACCTTCTAGCGTCAGGTAAAGCGTACCAATCACTTGACCTTGCTCGATTGGGGCTATTAATTGTTGATCCAAACTGAAATCTGCTTTTAGTTTGCTACGTTGACCGCGTGGAATGGTGATTAAGGTTTCCTGCTGAATACCTAAGCGGACACTATCTGCAGCGCCTTGCCAGACCCGGTGTTCGGCAAAGACTTCGCCTGGCTGATAGGGCGAGATGGTTTCAAAGAAACGAAAACCGTAGGTCAGTAACTTTTTATTTTCTTGCTGGCGAATGCGCTCGCTTTCTGTCCCCATGACCACAGCGATTAAGCGCATATTGTCTCTGGTAGCCGAGGTGATTAAGCTATAACCGGCCTCAGAAGTAAAACCTGTTTTAATGCCATCGACATCGAGGCTACGATCCCACAATAACGAGTTGCGGTTGTACTGGCGAATATTGTTGTAAGTAAACTCTTTTTCAGCATAGAGAGCATATTCTTCTGGCACATCCCGGATCAAAGCTGCAGACAAGGTAGCCATATCTCGTGGCGATGTGCGCATTTCTGGATGAGGTAAACCATGGCTGTTACCAAAACGCGTGCTGGTCATTCCTAAACGGGCGGCATGGGCATTCATTAAGTCGACAAAAGCACTTTCGCTACCGGCAATGTGCTCGGCTAAAGCAACACAGGCGTCGTTGCCAGATTGCACAATAATACCCATATTCAAATCGGCGACGGATACCTGAGTGCCTACCTCAATAAACATGAGTGATGAACCAGGAAAGTTACGGGCCCATGCTTTTTCGCTGATGGTGACCATATCATCCGGGCTGATGTTGCCATTTTTCAGCTCGGTGCCAATCACATAACTGGTCATAATTTTGGTGAGGCTTGCCGGTGACAATGACATATCAGCGTTGTGTTCGGACAGCACGCGACCCGTGTCATAATCAATAAGGATATGGCCTTTTGCATTGATCTCAGGTGGAGCAGGGGTTACCGATACGGCTTGAACAGGCTCTATCGTAAAGAAGGCAACAGCAAGGGTAACGGTAGCTAAACAGCGAGTGTAAATATTCATAGCACCTTTCTTATCATGATAATCAAATTGGGTAGTGATTTAGCTACAGAATGACGACACAACAGTGGCGACACATTAACTGCACAGCTGGGCATTGGTAAAGTAAGCTGAGGGATACAACTCAGATCTCAGCTGTTGCAACCAGTCTTTGGCTTGATGAGCGTCTGTAATAGGACCCACTAGCAAGCGGTAAATTCCATTATGGTGACTGATTTTAGTGGTAAATGCTAGTTGTTGCTTTATCTGTTGGCTAAGTTCATTTGCCCGCTGATCGTTTTGGCTGGCAAACACCTGTATGTAGCACGCTTCAGCAACGGGAGCCACTGATACTGCAGGCGACTCTGTCTTTTGTTCAGTCCATGTGGTTTGTGGTGTTGCGATGGCAACTTCAAATGGCTCCGACGTCGGCTCAGCATGAACCATCGCCGGCGATCGTAGCAACTCTACCTGAACTGGAGCTGTACCGTGTTGCAACATACCAATTTTATGTGCAGCGGCATACGAAAGATCAATCAGCCGGTTCTGATGAAATGGGCCCCGGTCATTGACCCGGACGATGGCACTTTTCTGGTTATTAAGATTGGTGACCCGAACATAGGAGGGCAGTGGCAATGTTTTATGCGCTGCACTCATCCGGTACATGTCGTAGGTTTCGCCATTGGAGGTTTTGTGGCCATGGAACTTCACGCCATACCATGAGGCAACGCCAGTGGCTTTGTATTCTGCTAAATCAGGCTTAGGCTGGTAATCAATACCAAAAATTCGATAGGGCTGATTGCCACCACGACTTAATGGCTCAATGCTAGGCTCAGGATCGGTCATTTCTAGTAACGTAGGCAGACGACTTGGTTGATGATCCTGCTCATACTGGTAGCGACCGGCATTGGGAGATTGGTCCCTGGTCGATGCCGGTGTTTGACTACAAGCTTGTAATAAGACGATAGAAGTAAGGAGGCCAGCAAGTCGAAAGTACATCAATAAGACTCCAAAATCAGGATGATGCTAAAACACGTTTATGCGTGCTGATGGACATGAGAATACCAAAAGCCGCTAATAAGGTCACCATGGAGGTGCCACCATAGCTCACTAAAGGTAAGGGCACACCAACCACGGGCAACAGGCCGGATACCATGCCTATGTTGACAAAAACATAGACAAAAAAGGTCATGGTAATACTGCCTGCTACTAATTTGGAAAAGCTGTCCTGCACCCTGATGGCAATCAGTAGGCAACGACCAATGATAAAAATATACAAGGCAACCAGCAAGGCAACACCCAGTAAGCCAAACTCTTCACTTAACACAGCAAAAATGAAATCGGTATGACGCTCAGGCAAAAACTCCAGCTGCGATTGGGTTCCTTGCAACCAACCTTTGCCTTGCAGACCACCAGACCCAATGGCTATTTTGGATTGGATAATGTGATAGCCGGTTCCCAGTGGATCAGTTTCAGGGTTCAGCAGTGTCAGAACCCGCTGTTTCTGGTAGTCACGCATCACGAAAAACCACATGACGGGCAAAAAAGAGGCAATGAGTGTGCCGATAAATAGAATTAAGCGCCAGCTCATACCGGCTAAAAATAGTACCATGATGCCTGAGGTAGCAATCAGTAAGGCAGTGCCTAAGTCAGGTTGCTGAGCAATCAACATCGTAGGTAGAGCGCACATGACAAAGCCAACGCCTAAACGCCATAATTTAGGCGGTAAATTATGGCTGGAAATAAACCAGGCAATGGCTAGTGGCGCGGCCAGCTTCATAATTTCAGAAGGTTGAAAGCGGATAAAACCTAAGTTCAACCAACGTTGAGCCCCTTTACTAACTTCACCGAAGAACATGACGGCGACCAACATCAGCAACCCAACAATAAAAATGGGTAAGCCCCAGCGTTTAAACGTTAGTGGACTCACTTGGGCAAAGGCAATCATCACAGCCACAGCGAGCCCAAGGCGGATCAGTTGTGCCTGCATCATGGGTTGGCTTTGGCCAGTCGCACTGTACAGCACCATCAGGCCGTACCCCATCAGAATGAGTAACCCTAACAATAGCGGGGTATCAATGTGAAATACAGCCAACCCTTTAGGGCGTTGCGACTCGGTGATTTCAGCGTTCATTGATTGACTCCGGCACTAAAATAGTAATCAAATAATTGGCGAGCCACGGGCGCTGCAGTGCTGCTGCCTCCACCGGTGTTTTCTACGACGACAGCAACCACTATGGTAGGATCTACTGCGGGTGCATAACCGATGTACATCGCATTATCACGATGTTGCTCTAGCAGAGCGTCTGCATCGTACTTTGCATCCTGAGCAATACTGACTATCTGAGCGGTACCCGTTTTACCACCAGATGTATAGTTTGCTCCCCGAAATGGGCGATTAGCGGTACCTTCGCTTACGGTTTGCTCCATTGCATCGAGGATCACCTGCCAGTGCTGTGGATCCTTAATGGTCACGGCTGGCTGGCGTTGATAAGTTACTGCTTCAAATTGCGCATCAAAACGAGTGCCTTGCAGCATGGTAGGAACAACACTCTCACCACGGTTGACCAGAATGGCTGTACTGGTCGCCAGTTGCAGCGGTGTGGTGGTCCAGTAGCTTTGGCCTATGCCCAAGGAGACGGTATCGCCAGTATACCAAGGCTGATTGTAGCGGGCCTGTTTCCAACCCCGGGATGGCATATTAGCCGCCGATTCTTCATGGATATCAATGCCAGTGCGTTGACCAAAGCCAAACTGTTTCATCGAGTCGGAAATAGTATCAATCCCGAGCTTTACTGCCAGATCATAGAAGTAGGTATCGTTGCTTTGCGTAATCGCATTGTAAATGTTGACCCAGCCCAGCCCATAGCGTTGCCAGTTGCGGAAACGTCGCGAGTAGTTAGGCAATTGATAATAGCCTGGATCCCACATCCGTGTTGTTGGTGTAATGTGACCTTGATCGAGCCCAATTAATCCCATGTGAGGCTTGATGGTAGAAGCCGGTGGATACACCCCTTGAGTCACCCGATTAATCAATGGACGGTCGAATGAGTTGAGAAGAGCATTGTAGTTGGTACTACTGATACCATGGACGAACAGATTCGGGTCATAGCCTGGATTGCTATAAAACGCCAGTATTGCACCGGTGCGGGGGTCCATTGCGACCACTGCACCACGTAAGCCTTCTAAAGATTGCTGCGCGGTTAGCTGCAAGCCAACATCCAGACTCAGTATAATATCTTTACCAGAAATGGCAGGATCGGAGCGCAAGGTGCGAATAACCCGCCCCCGGTTATTCACCTCAACTTCCTGATAACCAACGGTACCATGCAGTGTTTGTTCATAGTAACGCTCAAGGCCAATTTTACCAATATGATGGCTGGCTGCATAGTTGGCTGCGCGCTCTTGTTCTCGCAGTCGCTGCAAGTCATTGGCATTGATCCGGCCTATGTATCCTAGCGCATGGGTGAAGAGATCACCAAAGGGGTAGGTTCGGCTTAAGCGAGCCTCCAATGTAACGCCGGGAAAACGATGTTGATTGACTGCTAAAATAGCCACTTCTTGTTCCGTCAATCGCTCTTTTACGGCAATGCTGTTAAAGCGACGCTGTTGCCTCACTTCACTTAATAATGATTGTTGTTGCTCTGGGCTGATGTCGATTAACTCCGCCAGATCGGCTAGTGTTTGTTCGATATCAGCGACTTGCTCCGGGATAATTTCAATGGAGTGGACTGGGGTGTTCTCGGCCAACAGGATACCGTTTCGGTCGTAAATTAATCCGCGATTAGGGGCAACAGGTACGACTTTGATGCGATTGCCTTCTGAGCGCGTCTGATACTCATGATAAGAACGGACTTGTAAATGATATTGGTTGATCAGAATGATGCTGAACAGCAGCACAACGAAACTAAAAGCAACCGCAGCTCTGCGCTTGAAAAGCTGAGCTTCGGCGGCATGATCTTGAATGGCTTCTCGTTGTCGTCGCATGTTTACTCGCGATGATAAGGATGATTAGTACAAATACTCCAGGCACGGTACAGGCTCTCTGCCAATACAATTCGTACCAAGGGGTGCGGCAGCGTTAATGCAGATAACGACCATTTGCCCTCGCTCGCCGCTATACAATCCGGTGCTAACCCTTCAGGGCCACCGACCAGCAAACAGACATCACGGCCATCAAGCTGCCATTGTGTTAACTTGGTGGCCAGTGTCGGGCTGTCCCAACTATGGCCGGTGACTTCAAGCGTAATCACCCGAGCGCCCTTGGGAATCGCAGCCAGCATGCGCTCGCCTTCTTGTTGAAGAATGCGTTTAATGTCGGCGTTTTTGCCTCGTTTTTGCGCCGGAATTTCACAGAGCTCCAGCGCTAAATCACGGGGAAAACGTCTGGCATACTCTTGAAAGCCGGTCTGCACCCAATCGGGCATCTTGGTCCCCACAGCAATGAGCATCAATTTCATGAATGACGTAGCTTTTGGTTACGACCATCAACAACAACCATCAGACTCAGGCGCTCCAGAGTTTTTCCAACTGATAGAAATTACGGCTGTCATCAAGCATGACATGGACCACCACATCCCCCAGATCCAGTAGCACCCATTCGCCGGTTTTTTCGCCTTCAATACCCATAACGGTTACATCATGTTTTTTAACTTCTTGCGCCACATGCGCTGCAATGGACTTGGTGTGGCGGTTTGACGTACCAGAACAGATCAGCATGTAATCGGTGATGCTGGATTTACCACGAACATCTAGCGTGACAATGTCACGGCCTTTCATATCGTCAACTTTACCATGAACAAAACTAAGTAATTCGCTACTTTGCACCTGTATTCCTTGGGTTGATGGGTTCAATCGTCAATTTTATCACTTTTTCACCAGCGGATGTATTTTTGTTGTCACCCGCTTATTTTTTTATTGCAGCCGCTGGGTGGCTACCTTTATAGAGTTGATGCTGCTGAATATAGTTCCATACGGCAGTATCTAAACCTTTGGGTGGTGTCTGGCTGTGCGCCAACTGCTGGCGTAATGAGGTGGCTGACATGTCCTGTAAAGGGTTATCCAGCAGTAAGATTCGCCCTGTTTGTTGTTGCTGCAGCTGCTGCACGTCGAACATTTGATGCTGAGTAAGCAGCGCCTTGCTGTCACTAGATAGTTGCGAGTGCTCAGGTCGTTGGCAGACTATCAGATCGGCACAGTGCAGGATGTCTTGCCAACGATGCCAGCTGGTAAACTGATTAAATGCATCCATGCCCATGATAAAGGCTAACTTGTGTTTGGGATAACGTTGCTGCAGTTGTTGCAAGCTTATCGCGCTATAAGAGGGGCGATGTTGTTCCAGCTCGAGTGTTTCCAGTATCAGTTGCGGATGCTCAGCAATCGCAAGCTGGACCATTTCTGCTCGTTGCTGCGCACTGACACCAGGGGTCACTCTATGGGGGGGAAGGTGACATGGCATCAGCCGGACCTGCTCCAGTGGACACTGCTGCAGTACCTGCAAAGCGCAGTGCACATGGCCGATATGGATTGGATCAAAGGTACCACCAAAGATACCGATCACCGGTTGCAAAGGTGTCGTTTGAGGCAACTTCGACTTAATCGATGTCATGGTGGCGTAACGAATAGGCTTTAGCGACCGGTGCAATAAAGAGTGCGGTCAGGTGCGTCAGCGCGAGTTGGCTATTGGGCAGTTGTCCGCCTTTGTATAAGCGATCGAAAGCCGCCAATTCCTGCACAATATAATGCAACCACTTTAGTGGTAGCCGCTGCAAAGCTTGCTGATACAGCGGTTGGCGCTTTGGCCAAATACCGAGTTTTTTAAACAGAGCGCTGCGTTCAGCTGCTGAGACTTGTTGCAGTTGCAGCAAGTTTTGTACTTCACGTTGTAGTTGCCAACCAATTAAGGTTGGTTCTTCGTCCTGACCACAAAGACGCTCCAGGCGATGAAAGGCTTGCTGGCTGTGTCCCGCTAGTAATGCATCACTGAGCTGAAAAATGGTAAAGCTGGATTGGTCGGATAAAAAAGCAGTTAGTGCCGGCTCATCCAACTGGCAGGGCCCAAAGGTGAGTAGCAGTTTATCAAGGTTTTGCCTTGCTGCCAGCATGTTGCCGCTGCAATGGTGCAGAAATAGCTGCATGGCATCTGCGGATAATTGTAGCTTTTCCTGGCGAAGCTGTTGTTGTAACCATTGCCGAAACTGCTGGTCATCCAGTGGATAAATACTGACAAAGACGGTATTGGCAGGGAATGCTTTTAGCCAACTTTGTCGCGCTACCTCTGCCGGGCTGCGATCACCAAAAATCAGCAGCAGAGTATCTGGGTGCAAGAGAGCGGCTAGTGATTTGAGCTCATTGCTTGAGGCTGTGGTCAGTTTTTGTTGGCTGAGATCGAGTTCAATCAGCCGACGATCACTAAACAACGATAAGCTTTGCAAGGCCGAGGTAAGCTGGCCCCAATCGAATTGGGCATCTACTTTAAATTGCTGACGCTCAAGATAACCCTGCTGTTTGGCCTGTCGGCGGATGTGATCGAGCGATTCTTGCAATTGCAGCGGTTCATCGCCAAAAACGATGTAGCTAAGCGCCAGTTCTTGCTGCAGCTGTTGCGGCAGTTGATTGGCGTAAAGCTTATTCATGCACCAAGGCGCCCCAGCTGACGCAAAATGCGCTGGGCCGCTTGCTCCCTGAGCTCTGTTAGCATCAGATCAAGCTCTTGTGCTTTGGCCAGAGCCCGGTTTGGATCGTCCTGATAATCACGAAACAATTCAAACTCAAAATACTGTGCTTGCTGATCGGGCATCTGAATGCTGTATCGTACCTGATAAATCAGCTCGTACTCGGCTACCTGACCATTGGGAAACAGCGACAAGGTTCGCCGTTCCAGGGAGTCATGATGCAGCATCAGGTGCGGGCTATCCTCTTGTTGGCTGGCCAGCACATCAATCTGATGGCTTTGCAAGCGCTGGCTTAGAACTGCAGCCAATGCGGAGTGACGCTCAGCTTGAATAGAGAGCGCCGGGTATTGTTGCAATGGCAGTTGACCACGCAGCTGAAAGCCACAGGCGGAGAGCATGCTTAGCAACATAGTAAGCCATAAGGCCTTTAGCAGCATGCTCTGAGGCAGATAGCGTGATTTCATCACTTAGCCAACCACCAGATTCAATAGCTTGCCGGGTACATAAATCACTTTGCGCAGCGTTACATTGTCGAGATAGCGTTGCACATTGTCGTCGGCTTTTGCTTGAGCCAGGACATCATCCTGACTGGCATCTACCGCCACGGTAAATTTACCCCGTACTTTGCCATTCACCTGAACCACGATCAGCTTTTCATCCTCGACCAAGGCGGCAGAATCCACCGACGGCCATTGGCTTTGTTCGATAGGTTGGGGCTGCTCCAGAGTAGTCCACAGGTATTGACATAAATGGGGTGTAATGGGGTTTAGCATTTGCAAGACGGCCAAAACCGCTTCTTGCATCACTGCTTTATCTTGCTCGCTATCAAGTGGGGCCTTTTGCAGCTTATTGCTCAGCTCCATGATAGCGGCAATGGCGGTATTAAAGGTATACCTGCGTGATAAATCATCGGTGACCTTGGCTATGGTTTTATGCAGCTCGCGGCGCAATGCTTTTTGGTTGGCATTCAATGCAGAAGTACTGAGCGCTTCTGCCGGTTTATTCTGACTAAACTGATGCACCAGAGTATAAATACGGCGCAGGAAGCGATGGGCTCCCTCTACGGCAGAATCAGACCACTCCAGCGTTTGTTCCGGTGGTGCGGTAAACATCATAAATAAGCGCACGGTATCGGCACCATACAGATCAATGACTTTCTGAGGATCGATGCCGTTATTTTTTGACTTGGACATCTTGCTCATGCCTGCCGACATTACCGGTTGGCCATCGCTGGTTAGGGTCGACTGAATGATCCGGCCTTTGTCATCGCGTTCAACCTGCACATCTTGTGGCGAATACCAGGTTTTGCTGCCATTATCATGCTCGCGGTAGAAGGTCTCCGCCAGCACCATGCCTTGACACAACAAGCGCTTGAACGGCTCATCGCATTGCACCAAGCCAACGTCACGCAGCAACTTATGGAAGAAACGGGCATACAACAAATGCAGAATGGCATGCTCGATACCGCCGACGTACTGATCAACCGGCAACCAGTAGTTGGCCTTGGCAGGGTCAAGCATTTGGTCGTCGCTGCCCGGGCTGGTATAACGTGCATAGTACCAGGACGATTCCATAAAGGTATCAAAGGTATCGGTTTCATGAAAGGCGGCTTGCCCCTCAAAGCTGGTTTTTGCCCACTCGGCATCCGCTTTAATCGGTGATTGTACACCATCCATCACCACATCTTCTGGCAAGCGCACCGGCAATTGATCATCAGGTACGGGCACCTGGCTGCCATCTTCCAGCGTCAGCATTGGAATTGGCGAACCCCAATAACGCTGACGGGAAACGCCCCAGTCACGCAGGCGGTAATTCACTTTTACTTCGCCACGGCCGTCATTTTTTAGTTTGTCAGCAATGGCTTTAAATGCTGCGGTAAAATCCAACCCATCGAATTCAGCCGAGTTCAGCAGGATGCCTTTCTCGGTAAAAGCGGCTTGAGTTAAATCAACCTCAATGTTGCTATCAGCAGATTTAACCACTTGTTTTATCGGCAGCTGATACTTGCTGGCAAACTCATAATCGCGCTGATCGTGCCCTGGTACTGACATCACAGCGCCCGAACCATAATCCATCAGTACAAAGTTCGCGACCCAAATAGGTAAGCGCTCACCAGTTAGCGGGTGAATGGCTTCAACGCCAGTCGCCATGCCTTTCTTTTCCATGGTAGCCAGCTCAGCTTCAGCCACTTTGCCACCTTTGCAATCTTCAATAAAAGCAGCCAGCTCAGCATTGGTTTTCGCCGCTTGCAGCGCTAATGGATGTTGAGCGGCAACCGCCATGTAAGTCACACCATAGAGTGTATCGGGACGGGTGGTAAATACGGAGACGCGTTGATCGCTATCGGCGACATCAAAAGTTATTTCTACCCCTTCAGAACGACCAATCCAGTTTTTCTGCATGGTGCGGACCTGCTCAGGCCATTCATCCAGTTGATCCAGATCCTGCAGCAATTCTTCTGCATAGTCGGTGATTTTGATAAACCACTGCGCTAACTCACGTTGTTCGACCAAAGCACCAGAACGCCAGCCACGGCCATCAATCACCTGTTCATTGGCCAGCACGCACTGATCGATTGGATCCCAATTCACCGTTGACATTTTTTTGTAGACCAGGCCTTTTTCATACAGCTTGGTGAAAAACCATTGTTCCCAGCGGTAATATTCAGGCTGGCAGGTAGCCAGTTCGCGCGACCAGTCGTAACCAAAACCAAGGCGTTTCAGCTGAGTGCGCATGTAATCGATGTTTTCGTAGGTCCATTTGGCTGGGGCTGTTTTGTGGTTGATGGCCGCATTTTCAGCTGGTAAGCCAAAGGCATCCCAACCCATCGGCTGCATCACATTCTTGCCCTGCATACGCTGAAAACGGCTGATCACATCGCCAATGGTATAGTTACGCACATGGCCCATATGCAGGCGTCCGCTTGGATAGGGGAACATCGAGAGACAATAAAACTTCTCTTTGCTGTCGTCTTCAACAACCTTAAAAACCTGATCTTGTTCCCATTGCTGCTGCAGCGCAGTTTCTATCTGTTGCGGGTTATATTGTTCGTGCATTAACGTCTTCCAAACTAAGCATCTGAGGAGGGCCTGCCCCCTCTGAAAATTGATTAGTAGGAGACAGCGAAAATTTAGCTATAGCATACCGCAGCGACTGGCTGACAACAACTTGAATCCATGCCTGTTATACAGCTTCTTTACTCTGTTAGCTGGCACAGAATGATCTTAGTGCAGCCAGTGAGGTTAGATGACCAGTTGTCGGCGATGATGTGAAACTAAAAACGAAAAAATAACACGTTCAACTGTACTCAAAAAAATAACATGGTAAAATTTATGGAAACACCTAGCATACATTTTTGAGCCAATTACTTCACAGGATGTTGAGTTATGACCGCCTATATTGCCCAGCAACACGCCAGCAGCCAGCTACGACAACAGCAGCTGAAAAAACAACTTGATGAAAACCAAGTAGATATCTATGTGCTTAATGCTCGGGAAGTGACTGATTTCTGGCTAACCGTGCAGCGGCAGGAGGGTAAAACTCAAGTCCAGGCTGAGGCGCTTTTTCAGCAATTAACCGGCCTTACTGTGGTTACCGCTGTCGGTGAATTTGGTCGGGATTACGGTGCTGCCAGCAACGATGTGCGGGTGCTTACCGTGCTGGCCAACGATCTTAAACGTGGTGGTCGCTTTTTTGATACCTACCGCACCACCATGCAAAACGGTCGCCAGTACATTATTTTTAAAGGCAACCACCGTGCCCGTCAGGTGGTAAAGGGCACCCGTTATCTGGCCAGTAACACCGGTCTGGTGAAGATGGCAGTAGGCAAAGAAGGTCTGAAGCAGTCAGCCAAAAGCGGTTTTCTGGTCTCGGTGATTTTTTCGTTATCGCTGCACAGTTTGCAATGGTTGTTTGAAGATGAGTACCGCTGGACTAACTGGCTGGCCGGTATTTCAACTGATCTGGTAAAAATCGCCATTGCTGGTGCAGCGGGGTATTTTGCCGGATTAGGCGCTGCGGCTCTTTCTGCTGCGATTTTCGGTGGAACTATTGTTGTGGTACCAATTGCTGCTGGCATAATTGCTACACTATTTGTAGGTGCTGCATTGAGCTATGCAGATGAACATTTCCAGATCACTCAGCGGCTCATTCAATATTTAACTAAAAAGGAAGAAAAAGCTAAACATAAAATTTACGATGGCCTGTACTATGCAATCATATCTACCAGCCAAAGTGTCAAGAGGCAGCTTACTCAAGCTGCGAGACGTAAGATTAACGATATTCTGAGGTCTAACCCGCTATTATGGAATTAAAAAACCAGAGATCACTTTTTTTTACAGCCTTGTCATTGGCTGCATTTAATCTGTTGTTGATTGGGGTTGCACTGTGGATTGGTCCTGAGGCAATGAAAATACAGTTTGAAGCCATTCAAAGTAGCCGTCAGTTGATTATTCATAGCTCATCGTATGCTTTTTTGCTGAGCTCAGTGCTATTCCTTGTATTTTTCTTGTTTTTTTCTTTCTACATGGTCGTTTTTGCTATTCGTGGGAAGATAGCGACAAAGAAGCACAAGAAGTTTGTGATTCGCTGTTTTTTTGCTCCTATGGGATTCGCATTCGTACTTGCTTTTGTCGGCCATTTTGCTATTAACAGCTATTATCGTCAGCAGATGTCAGCCAATGGCTACCAGCGTTGCTCGGATACAACCTTGCTGCTGGCCCGGGTGACTTACAGTGCTTGGGTGAAAGACCCTGTGCTTTGCCACGATAGTGATGTGCGGCGTATTGTACGGCGCGGTCATTGGGACGAGTCTTTTAAAGTGGAACAAATGCTGCAGCAGCGTAACCACCGTGAAGAGGCCCGGCTTGAACGGCTGGAGCGCGAAGCTGAACGGCAGGAAGCACGCCGTCGCCAGCGTGAAACCTTAGCTACTGAGCAATAGACCACAGCTACGCTTGTTTGTAATCTAATTACCTTGCTGTAACAGTAACCATCAAGGTTCACCATACCTTAATCTTTTGTGCCAATTCAGCGTGGCTTGTAATGGCTTTGCTATACTCAGGGCGATGATGTACTGAAACCATGGAGGTAGCATGAAAGAACTAAAGCAGAAGTACCAGCAGTGGCTGGAGCAATTGGCAGAGATGGTTCAGGAGGCAGAAAAGGACAGTGTTGACCAACTGATGGAGCTGAACCAGAACATTCGTGCATACTTTAAAGCAGGGCGGGAGTTGACGGCCTATGAAACACAGTTGTTTGTTGAAACATTAAAACGCCAATGGCAGGATGCTGACGCCGCTGAACAGGATGATCAGCCTTCACTGTGGCCAGAGGCGCTCTGGTATGAATTAGCACAAATTACCGATCGTACTCAGGTTGAGTGGCAAGAGCTGTTGGAAGATTTTCGTCATAAAGGTGTGTACTTTCAAGGTGAACGGGTCGGTATGGGCTGCTATCGTTGTGAACACTGCGCTCATTTAGTCAATTATTACCACCCGACTGAACTGCAGGCTTGTACTAACTGCGGTGGCGTTAGCTTCTGCCGCGAAGGGGTGCCGGTTGAGTAACGCTGGTTTGGGCATATGAATTGGGTATAATCATTGGTTGACGCATGAACCGCATGGACAATAAGGACTTTCATGACCAACACCCTGCATTCGCTGGGCCTGCAGGCCCATCAGTTGGCACCACAGCTTCGCAATGACTGGCTGAAACACAGCTTACAACAAACAGAGCTAACCCCAGCTTTTATTGGGCAGGAGCGGGCGAAAGCAGCGCTGACGTTTGCCATTGGCATGGACATGCCAGGTTACAACCTCTATGTGATGGGTGAGCCTGCATTAGGGCGCTTTACGCTGGTGCAAGACGAACTGAAGCATGCCGCCAGTGAAAAAGCGACACCAGATGAATGGTGTTATCTGAATAATTTTGATGACGAACGTTTACCAACCACCTTGCGCTTGTTGCCAGGTGAAGGACGAAAATTTGTCAAACGTATCGAAGGCATTATCGATGAACTGATCGATACCTTTCCAGCTGCTTTTGATAATCCGGGTTACCAACGACAGAAAAAAGCCATTCAGCGTACCTTTGATCAGCGCTATGAAGCCGCACTTGAGCAGGTAGAACAAAAAGCACTGGAAAAAAAGGTGGTGTTGTATGAAGACAATGGCGCGGTTAGTTTTGCGCCCTTGGTGGATGGCAAGCCACTGGATGACAGCGAATTTAACAAACTGACCGACGAAGAACGCCAATATTTCTATGACTTGGTGGTCGAGTTGGAGAGCATTCTCAATGAACAGTTGATTGAACTGCCCCGCTGGAAGCGTGAAGCGTCTGAGCAGTTACGCGAGCTGCGTAAGGCGACCATTGAGCAAGTGCTGAAGCCGCTGTTCAAAGCGATGGAGCATGACTACGTTGCCGAGCTGGGCGTGCTGCGCTATCTGCGGGAAATGCGTATTCCCTTGGTGAAATTCGTACTGGAGTTGCTGCCTGAAGAAACTGAGCCGGAAAAAGCGGAAGAGCTGGATGTGCGTACTATGTTTGTGGAAGAGTTTGTTCCCAATGTGTTGGTGCATCATGAAGCCATGGACGGTGCACCGGTGATTTTTGAACCGTCCCCCAGTTACGGCAACTTGTTTGGCCGGGTAGAGTATGCTTCCAGTGGCGGTTCGCTTTACACCAATCATCGCATGATTCGACCGGGTGCTTTGCATCGAGCCAATGGGGGGTACCTGATCCTGGATGCAGATAAGTTGCTGTCGCAGCCACAGGTTTGGGAGGCTCTGAAGCAGTCTTTGAAAAGCAATGAGTTGCTCATTGATACCCTGAGTGAGCATGCGGTCACCAACTCCACCATCATTACACCAAAAGCGATCCCGTTGCAGGTGAAGGTGATCTTGATGGGGTCGCGGGATCTGTATTATTTGATTCAGGATGTAGACGAAGAATTCAACGAGCTTTTTCGGGTATTGGCAGACTTTGAGCATTTCTTGCCCTATCAGCAACTGACACTAAGTTACATGGTGCGGCAAATTCGTCTGCAAATGCAGGAGTTGGGATTAACCCAATTATCCGACAGTGGTTTTGAGCGTTTGTTGATTTTTAGTTTTCGGCAGGCGGAACACCAACACAAGCTATCCGCCCGATTTGCCGATGTACTGGAGCTGGTAAGAGAGGCCTGTTATTACGCGAATTTGGCAGGAAGTGATATTTTAACTGCCGAGCACGTGCGTCAGGCGTTACTGGGTAAACAGTATCGTACCGGTCGGATCAGCGAAAGTTTTCTTGAAGATATACAGCAAGGTCAGATCCTAATTGACAGCGATGGTTTGGCCGTGGGCAAAGTCAATGGCTTAACCGTGCTTGAAATTGGCGATACCGCCTTTGGCACACCAGCACGTATTAGTGCCACTGTGTTTGCCGGCGCCTCTGGCGTGGTCGATATTGAGCGTGAAGTGGAGCTAGGTAAAGCCATTCACTCGAAAGGGGTACTGATCTTAAACGGATTTTTAGGTGCTCGTTATGCCAAGCAGTTTCCGCTAACCTTATCGGCCAACATTGCGCTGGAGCAATCGTATGGTCATATTGATGGCGATAGCGCCTCTCTGGCTGAAATATGTGCCTTGATCTCAGCCATAACTCAGGTGCCCATCAAACAAAGCTTGGCGGTGACAGGCTCCATCAACCAACATGGCGAAGTGCAGGCCATTGGCGGAGTTAATGAGAAAATTGAAGGCTTCTTCCGGTTGTGTCAGCAGCGTGGTCTAACTGGAGAGCAAGGTGTGGTGATCCCCGCCAGCAATCAGTTGAATCTGGTGTTGAACGAGGAGGTACGCCAGGCTGTTTCTGATGGGCAGTTCCATGTCTATGTTGTCAGTACGGTGGATGAAGCGCTCACGCTGTTAACAGGTGTCGATGCAGGTGAGCAAAATCGTCGTGGTTATTACCCGAAAAAGACTTTAAATGCGATGGTGTTAAACCGGTTAAGCGATATTGCCGAGATCGTCAACGGGTACAGTGATGATGACTGAAGTATCGGTAAAGGCACCAGTGGTATTGTTGTATCAGGCGATTGATGAGCAGTGGGTGAAGTCACATATTGTGCCTTTATTGGCTGAGCGTCATTGTACAGCAGAGCTTTGTCTTTGGAGCGAGAAGCTTAGTCATTTATTTGCCAGTGAGCAAAAATTGATTTGCTTTTTGGCTGATGAAGCCTTGCGCAACCTGGTGCAACAGGCAAAAGAAAAACAATGGCAGCTGGCGTTATTGCCGCACCCCGATATGAAGCACGCCCGCTATGGTTTTGGCATCACTGGTGATATCGCAGAAGCCCTGGATGACGCGCTGAACCGCTCGGTAGAACCATTGGATCTGATGATATGCAACGGTACGCCGGTGTTTAACTCTGTGGTGGTTGGTGATACTTTTTCCTTGATCCCGGGCGAAGCCTTAGCCGAACGTTTTGCTACCCGCTTACGGCGCTTTTTCCGGCTGCTGAGTCGCATCGGTGAGGTAACCTTCACAGCATTTAAAATGACCACCCAGAAAGGCAAACTGCTGGATACGGCTGCGCTGGGTATTGTGGCGGTTGAGCATGGTCGCAGCTCGGTGTTATCAAGACGCTTGGTGGCAGATTCTAGCGCCAATGACGGCATGTTACATGCCTTGGTGCTGGTACCTCGCAGTGTATTTGAAATGCTGCGGTTTTTGTTTGCTGCTTTATTTTTGCGTGATTACTGGAATAGAGGTACTCCCTCGTTTGTCGGCCACATTAAAACCAGCTGTTTAATCATTCAAAGCCCTAAATCCTTTAATTACACCCATGATGGTTTGATAGAGCGAACGAAAGAGTTGAAACTGGAAGTGGAACCCCGTTGCTTGTTCATGGTGCCAGGGCGGCATCTAACCATGGAAGATAAAGTCGCTGAACAAAAAGAAGTGTTTAAAACTCAGGCACTGCCTGCAGGTAAAGCCAAATCTGAGCTGGTGACCTATCCGTTGCCTTGGATCCATCACGCGGCAACGGAAGAATTTAAAGACTTATTTATTGCGTTGCGGGAAAGTGCCAAGGCAACGCCATCTTATTTAACCTTGATGTTGCTGGCTACACTGCTTGCGACATTTGGCCTGTTTGCCAATTCTACTCCAGTGATTATTGGTGCGATGATCTTAGCCCCACTGATGGGGCCCATCATTTCTATGGCGCTTGGTACTTTGCGTCAAGATGAAGGCTTAATGATGACCAGCGCGCGCAGTATTGGTGTTGGCACTGCGTTGTCTATAGCCTGTGCTGTACTGGCGACCTGGATGATTCCACTGAATACCATCAATAGTGAAATTGCTGCACGGATCAGTCCAACCCTATTGGATTTAGGTGTGGCAGTTGTATCTGGTGTGGCTGGCGCTTACGCCCACGCCCGGGCTGAGGTGGCTAAAAGTTTAGCTGGTGTTGCCATTGCGGTGGCGTTGGTACCACCACTAGCGGTAGCAGGTATCGGCTTAGGGTGGGGGGATTTTACCGTGTTTTGGGGCGCCTTTCTGCTGTATTTAACCAACTTGGTGGGTATTATCCTCGCTGCTGTGCTGACGTTTTTATTTTTAGGTTATAGCCCATTTCATCGAGCACGCCGGGGGCTGGCGCTGACATTTTTATTGGTTATCGTGCTGAGTATCCCTTTGGCGTTAAGCTTTTCGCATATGGTGCAAGAAGGGCGAATTAAACAACAGCTGGAAGGTATCGTGTTGGATGATATTCAATTACGTCATGTACAGGTACGTCCCGGAAAGCCAACCCGGGTGTCGCTCACGATGGTATCAAGTAGTACCATCGATGAACAACAAATGGATGCGGTGAAGCTGCTGATTGAGCAGAAGCTGGCACAGGAGATACAGCTGGAGGTTGGTACCCGGGTCGTACGCTAAGCCCGGTGAAAACGCTGCCAGCTGCCCCAGAGCAAACTAACCAGCGATAATAACCACAGTGGCCAATCGCCATAGCGGCTGTAAGGGGTGTGGCCGCTGGTGAGTTGCATTTGATCGGTCAACACGGCTGCAGTGAATTGTGGTATTTGCTGTTGGATCTGACCATTCGCGTCGATAGTGGCGGTAATGCCATTGTTGGTTGCCCGCAGCAGAGGGCGACCAAACTCTAAAGCGCGCATACGCGCGATTTGCAGATGCTGATGTGGGCCAATGCTGTCGCCAAACCAGGCATCATTGCTTACGGTTAGTAATAGTTGCGTATCAGCGGTTAAATTAGCCGCTATCTGGCGTGGAAAGGCAATTTCAAAACAAATCGCCGGCAGCAGGCGGTAATCGTTCGCGAGCAAGTTATTTTGAACATAATCACCACGACTGAAAGAACTCATTGGTAAATCAAAAATAGGTGCAAGTGGTCGCAGTAAATCCTCGAATGGGACAAATTCTCCAATGGGCAGTAAGTGGTGTTTTTCAAAGCGATTAGCATGGGCAGGTTGATAGTGGCCCATGCTATCGGTTTGATGCTGCTTACCTAATGTAATTAAGCTGTTCCAGGCTGCATCGGTATAAAAGTTGTAATCAATGATGCCGGTGATCAGGCTACTATTATATTCTGCCAGCAAAGCATCTAATTCATGCAAAAAAGGCTCGGCCAAAATTTCAACGCGTGGGATGGCGGCTTCAGGCCAGATGATTAAAGAGGTGCCAAGATGTGGTTCAGTCAGTTCCATATAATGACGAATGGTGGCGCTTTCCTGCGCCGGATCCCAGCGCAGTTCCTGTTTAATATTGCCTTGCACCAGAGCGACATCTACGGTTTCACCGGTAACTTTCCAGCCGTGCAAGGGTTGTAATAATGGTGCAATCAACCACAAAGGGAGAATGAAGCCCAGCGCATGCCACTGTCGGCGCAGTAACAGCAGAGCTAGCGCAGCAGCAGTACAGACGATGAGTACGCTAATGCCGGTTTCACCAATCAGCGGTGCCCAATGCCGTAATATACTGTCAGTCTGGCTGTAGCCAAGCGATAACCATGGAAAGCCAGTCAGTAACCAGGCGCGTATGGTTTCTAGCAGCAACCACGAGGCGGCGAACAGTAAAGGGAGAGCTCGGTTTGTTTTGAAGGTAAAGATGGCGCAGGCAGCAAGGGCAGGGAACAAAGCCAGATAGCCACTGAGTAACAACATCAGCGCCAGACTAAATACTAACGGCACGCCACCAAACTGCTCGATGGGGATATGCACCCAGTTAATGCCGGCACCAAACCAACCTAACCCCCAGCAGAACCCCAGCCAGAAGGCCTGTTGCCAGCGCTCGGTACGAAGTACCAGTAGGCAAAGTGCAGCCAGTGTGAAAACAGGCACCAAGCTCAGATGAAAAGGAGCATACGCAAAGGTGGTTATTGCCCCTGCCAGTATCATGAACAGACTCAATAACCAAGGAGATGTCAGCCACACTTTTTTCATGTTGGAGTCTGATTCAATCCTGTTCTGTAGCAGTAGGTGGTTTGCCACTGATCACTTGTAACTGCAACAGACGGCGGCTGTTGGCTTTACTTACTTTAAACATCAGCCCATCAAGCTCGATACTCTCACCTCGTTCGGGCATATGGCCGAAAGCATGCAGCACAATGCCACCGATGGTATCTGCCTCTTCTTCATTAAAGGTGGTATTGAAGCGTTCATTAAAGTCATCCAACGGCGTTAAAGCACTCACCTGGTAGACATTGGTGGCCATTTTTTTGATATCAGCATCTTCTGCATCGTCATGCTCATCTTCAATTTCGCCGACAATTTGTTCCAGAATATCTTCTATAGTCACCAGACCAGAGACACCACCATACTCATCCACCACGATAGCCATGTGATAGCGCTTTTGGCGAAACTCTTTTAGCAATGCATCGACTCGCTTGCTCTCTGGGATGATGACAGCCGGCCGTAATAAATCACGAATATGAAAGGCGGGTGCCTCCGCATCAAAAGCAAATTGCAGTAAATCTTTAACCAGCAGGATCCCTTCAATATGGTCTTTGTCTTCATTGACCACCGGGTAGCGGCTGTGATTGTTGTCGAGTAAGGTCGGTAAGATCTCACTGATGGACTGCTCGATATCGAGAGTAGCCATTTGAGAGCGAGGGATCATGATATCACGGGCGCGCATGTTCGATACATCCAAGACGCCATGAAGCATGCCTTTGGTATCTTCATCTATCAGCTGCCGGTTAGCGGCTTCACTAATGATGTGCTCAAGTTCACTGATATCTTGTGGCTCTGCGTTAAACAGGCTGGCTATTCGTTCCAACCAAGTCTTTGAGGCAGAGCCGCGGCTCGAGTGGGGGTTATCTTCACTCATTGGTGAAATGTATGCTCCAACTAATCATAAGGTTCTTACTCTGCATCCGTCAGGTAAGGGTTATTGAAACCTAGTTTGGCCAGCAGTGTTATTTCCAGCTGTTCCATTTCTTCGGCATCGTCGTCCTTTATATGGTCAAAACCCAATAAATGCAAGCATCCATGAATGACCATATGGGCCCAGTGGGCCTGAGGGGTTTTGCTTTGCTCTACTGCTTCTTGTTCAACAACGGCAGCGCAGATCACTAAATCACCAATCAATGGCAGTGTCAGGCCCGGTGGATTCTGAAATGGAAAGCTCAGTACATTGGTTGCTTTGTCTTTGCCACGATACTGATGATTCAGTTGTTGGCTTTCTGCGGCATCGACCAGTCGAATTGTCAGCTCGGCCTCAGATCGGTAGCCTGACAATGCTAAAGCAGCCCATTGTTCAAAATCGGACTGACTAGGCAACGGTATGGACTCCGTCGCGATTTGCAGGTCGAGATCTACGATCACGAGGTGCTGCCTGATTCGCTTTTGCTACGACGTGTACGAGCTGGTTTTGCGACTGAGGTGGTTTTGTCGGCTTTTTGAGAGTCGCTGTTTTGAGCTGCTTCGTAAGCTTCATAGGCCATGACGATTTTTTGCACAATAGGATGGCGCACCACATCTTTGGCATCGAAATAGTTTAAGCTAATCGCATCGACATCAGACAAAACATCTATGGCATGTTTTAAGCCTGAATACTGGCCGCGTGGTAAGTCGACCTGCGTGATATCTCCAGTGATCACAGCTTTGGAGTTAAAGCCGATGCGGGTCAGAAACATTTTCATTTGTTCGACCGTGGTGTTCTGGCTTTCGTCCAAAATAATAAAGGCATCATTCAGGGTGCGGCCACGCATGTAAGCCAAAGGAGCAATTTCAATAATGCCGCGCTCCAGATATTTTTCTACTTTGTCGTAACCAAGCATTTCAAACAAGGCATCGTACAGAGGGCGCAGATAAGGATCGACCTTTTGCGACAGATCGCCCGGCAAAAAGCCCAGCTTTTCGCCTGCTTCAACAGCCGGCCGGGTCAGTACAATGCGACGAACTAAATTCTTTTCCAGTGCATCCACCGCACAGGCTACTGCCAGATAGGTTTTACCAGTACCTGCCGGGCCAATACCAAAAATCACGTCATGTTTCAGTACATTTTGTACATACTGCTGCTGATGAGGGTTGCGTGGTGTTAGTAAGCCTTTTTTGGTTTTCAGGCTAAAGTTGTTGGCCGATGCGTTCTCATTGGTGACATTTTGAGCTTGCTGGATCATTAAGTGGACTTGCTCTGTGGTGAGCTCTTGCACTTTGCCTTGCTCATCGGTCGCACGGTAAAGCTGCTCGAGCACAAAATGACCAGCTTTGACAGCGCTTATGCTGCCTTTTAGCTTAAACTGCTCATCGCGATGTGCTACATCGAGCTGCAACCGTTTTTCCAGTAATCGTAAGTGCTCATCGAAAGGACCGCATAGCGACAACAAGCGCTTACGCTCCATCGGTGTGATACTGAACTCTTTGGTAATAATGTCTGTACTCAACAGCAGGCTCTCTTTTGACTGAAGGCTGCAGTTGGCAGCCCACGGTTCATTTGTTAAGGCGCAAACTGAGTCACGCCCAGTTCGTCGGTTTTTGGTTGTTTGGCCAGAATTTGCTGAGGTGAAATAGCACGGCGAAGCCCCATGTCTTGTTCGGTTCGGATCAGCTGACCTTTCAGCGAGTTGGCATAGACATCGGTGATAGCAACATCAACGAATTGGCCAATCAGTTTAGGATCACCTTCGAAATTGACCACCCGGTTATTTTCCGTTCTGCCACACAGCTCCATCAGGTTTTTCTTCGATGGGCCTTCCACCAAAATACGTTGTTCCGTATTGAGCATGCCACGAGCAATGCGCAGGGCTTGCTGATTGATGCGATCTTGCAAAATATACAGCCGCTGCTTTTTCTCATCCTCGCTGATATCGTCAGGCAAGTCAGCAGCCGGCGTGCCGGGACGCGCACTATAAATAAAGCTGAAGCTCATATCAAAATCAATGGCCTGGATCAGATCCATGGTGGCCTGGAAATCGTCAGCAGTTTCGCCTGGGAAGCCAATAATAAAATCGGATGACATACTCAGGTTGGGTCGGATCCGTTTCAACTTACGGATCTGGGCTTTAAACTCTAAAGCAGTATGGCCACGTTTCATCAGCGTTAAAATACGATCTGAGCCAGACTGTACTGGTAAATGCAAATGATCGACCAACTCAGGAATATCCCGATAGGCTTCGATAATATCGTCGGTAAACTCGACTGGATGCGATGTGGTGTATCGAATACGATCAATACCATCGATGGCGGCAACCATAGCCAGCAGCTCCGCAAAGGAGCAAATAGCGCCGTCATGGGTCGCGCCGCGGTAAGCATTGACATTCTGACCCAGCAGATTGACTTCACGTACACCCTGAGCTGCCAGTTGGGCTATTTCGAACAGGATATCATCCATTGGGCGGCTGACTTCTTCACCCCGGGTGTAAGGCACCACACAAAAGCTGCAGTATTTAGAGCAGCCTTCCATGATCGACACAAAAGCCGTTGGGCCTTCTGCTTTTGGTTCTGGCAAGCGATCAAACTTTTCAATTTCCGGAAATGAAATATCGACCACAGGAGAGCGATCGCCATGTACAGAGTTGATCATTTCAGGCAAACGATGCAGGGTTTGTGGACCAAACACAATATCGACATAGGGCGCACGCTCACGGATGGCGGCACCTTCTTGCGAAGCAACGCAGCCACCGACACCAATCACCAGCTTTGGATTTTTTTCTTTCAATGGTCGCCACCGACCTAGCTGATGAAACACTTTTTCCTGAGCTTTTTCCCGGATAGAGCAGGTATTAAGCAAGATCACGTCGGCTTCAGCTGCCTCATCGGTCAGGGTATAGCCATGCGTAGAATCCAGCAGATCAGCCATCTTGGATGAATCGTATTCATTCATCTGACAACCCCAGGTTTTGATGTGTAGCTTTTTGCTCATGCGTTGTTGGTGCCTGTGTCGATTACGGTACGAAAAGGTCGCATATTTTACCGTAGCTGGGGGCGAAGCGCCAGTGTTGTCGTGTGATCCTTCTTACCGGAAGCATGGCGCGGTTTACCATAAGCGTTGTCTGGTGGTGACATAGCCGGCATAAAAGATCACCGCAACGCCAGCCAACCAGCTCATGGTGACTGGTTCTTGCCAGAAGAAATAGCCAAATAGCCCGGCAAAGACCACGCTGCTGTATGTCCACATGCCAATATCACTGGCCGGAGCCAGAGTATAAGCTTGTGTCATTGCTAGTTGGCCAATAGCGGCCAATGCACCCATACCAATAAAAGCTAACCAAGCCTGCCACTCCAGCGGCTGCCAATAGAACGGTAGTGGTAAGACAGAAAACACGGCTGTTAATAAAGAAAAATAGAAGACCGTTCGAACAGCGGGCTCGGTGCTTGCCATGGCGCGGATAGTGGTTTTGGTGATAGCAACCAGACAGGCAGCAGCCATGGCAATCAGCAATACCCAGGTTAGCCCTGCTGCAGGTGCAGGCAGAGCCAACAACACACCAACAAAGCCCAAGGCTATCGCAATAAGTGTAATTTGGCTTGGGCTTTCTTTTAGCCATATCCGGGCAATAATAGGGACAATAAATGGTGATAATAACAACACAGCCATCGCTTGCGCTAAGGGCAATTGGCCAAGCACATAAAAGAAACAGTACATGGAAGTAAGGCCAGTCAAAGCGCGAAAGGCATGCAGATACCAGCGCTTGGTTTTTAATAAACCAATACCATGAGTATACAAAAATGGCAGCATCAGTAGTAAGGCAAAGCCATTACGAAAAAACACCACTTGCGCCTCGCTGGCCAAGCCAGTGCTGTATTTCACCAAAGCACCAATACCAGCAAAGCAAGCCTCTGCTAATAGAAGTAATAAGGCACCTTTCAGTAAATTGGATTGCATGATGCGGCTCAGGATGAGTGATGAATAAAAGAGCCTAGTGTAACAAAAGGCTCTCGAGCATGGTAAGGATTCGGGTCTGTTCCACTGGGATCAGAGCTGATTGGCTGATTGGGTGATAAAGCGTTTACTTTGCAATAAATGCAGTAACTGAGCACTTGGCATGGGTTGAGCAAAGAAATAGCCCTGAATCAGATAACACTCACGTTGACTGAAGAATTTCAGCTGCTGCTCGGTTTCTACGCCTTCAGCGACACAATACATGCCCAAGCTCCTGGCCATGCTCAGCATGGTTTCGATGATGGTTTCATCGTTTTGATCAATGCCAATATCTTTAACAAAACTATGATCGATTTTAATGGCGTTAATTGGTAGTTCTTTTAAATATTTTAGCGAGGAGTAGCCGGTACCAAAATCATCCAGCGCCAATTTAATGCCAAGCTCGCTTAGTTGATGCATGGTTGCAATGGCGCTTTCGTGGTCGCGCATCAAGGCGCTTTCAGTCACTTCAAAACGCAGGCAGTCAGCGGGGAGTTGATACTTCGCCAGTAATGATGCTGTCTGTTCTGCCAAGCTTTGATGCTCCAGATGGCGAGCCGATAAATTGACGGAAATATACAGCTGATGATCAAAAGAGCGCCAGTGCTGAAGATCCGCTAATGCACGTTCCAGTAATGCATGTGTCATCGGGATGATCAGGCTTAAATCTTCAGCCAGTGGGATAAACTCGGCCGGTGACACCACACCATCACTGCTGTACCAGCGCAGCAAGACTTCTACACCCACTATGGTTTTATCTGCACTATGGACAATAGGTTGGTAATAATTGACGAACTCATGTTGCTGGAATGCTTTACGTAGCCGCGTTTCCTTGGCCAGTTGCATATGCGCTTTGTCGTTCATTTCTTGCGTGAAAAACTGAAAGTTATTACGGCCACTTTCTTTGGCATGATACATAGCAACATCCGCATGCTTCAGTAGTTCAAAGGCGGTGTAAGCATCATCCGGATACACAGCGATACCAATACTGGGAGATACGCCGACAGTATGCGGACCCAGCTGCATCGGCTCACCAATGATTTGCAGCATTTTGCGTGAGACGTGATTGATATTTTCGTGACTCTTGTAGCCCTCTAACAGCACAACAAATTCATCACCACCCAGCCGTGCCACGGTATCGCTTTCACGAAGTGTCAGGCTTAAACGCCGGGCAACCTCTTTTAATAACAAGTCGCCAATATCATGGCCAAGCGAGTCATTAATTTGTTTAAATTTATCCAAGTCGATGAAGCAAAGTGCCAACGCTCGCTTGGCACGTTTCGCATTTTCGATGCCATGATGAATTCGATCCATCAGCAAGGCACGATTAGGCAATCCAGTTAATGCGTCGTAATTGGCTAAATAACGCAGCTCATCTTCTGCTAGTTTTTGGTCGGTGATATCGGTAAACACCAGTACAAAAAATCCGACTTTCTTGTTATCGCCTACTGCACTGATATTAATCAGAGTAGGTCGCTCACGACCATCAGGTGTCACGATTAGCTCTTCGCCTTGCCAGTGCTGGTTGACTGAGAAGTCATTCAGCAATTTGGTGTAATAGCGTCGACGATCCAGGCTGATCCCTAAATGATGCGTCTGTGGGTTGGTCATGTAATGCTCAACCGGGCCAAAGGCATCGGCAAAGGATTGGTTTGCGGCGATCACCCGTTGTTTTGCATCCAGAATGACGACCCAGTCACGTGTTTTTTGGAAGGCTTCACCAAATAACCGCGCTTTTTCCTGACTGGCACGCGTTTCGGTAATATTGCTGAAGGTACCCACCACACGGACAACCTGCTCGTCGCTATCGACTTCGGCAATCTTGCCAATATCACGAAACCAAAGCCAGTGACCTTCTTTGTGTTGTAGGCGGTAGGTGTGATCAAAGTTGATGTCTTGCTGTTCGGTAAAGCGTTGCCAACTGTCTAAAAAGGCTGGCTTATCCTCAGGGTGGATAAGTGACACATGTTGTTCTAGTGTCAGAGGGTTCAACGCCTCACGATAGCCCAACATGGTATGAACCCTGTTGGCGAACACGCTATTTTTGCTGGCCAGCCACTCCCAGGCGCCACTATCTACTGCCGACAGGGCTAGCTTTAGCCTTTGTTCGCTGGCTTTCACTTTTCGGTGTGCCATGGCTAACACCCGCTCATGTTGCTGCCGGTTTCGTAACCAGAGCAAAATAATGGTTAAGACCATGAACGTATACAAACCATAAGCCCAGAACGATGCCCACCATGCTGGCGTGATACTTAAGCGAAGTCGGGCAGGCGCACTTTCCTCGCCAGTTACAGGTGAGACCGAAACCACGTGAAAAATATAATCACCGGCGGGTAGTTTGGGAATAATAATTTGTGTTTCTGTTTGTTCAGGAAAACTAAACTGCTGCTTCCCTTCAAGCCACACCCGAAAGCGGACCTTATTTTTATCACGGAAATTCATGCTACTAAAATGCAGCTTAAGCCCTTCAGCATCATGTGGTAACGAGAATTGTTGCTCATTTAATAAGCCATAGGGCGTACTAAAGCTGCCATCAAGTAAACTGAGTTCTGTGATGGCAGCCGTAGGACGGTCAGGCTCGTCCAGGAGTTGCTCTGGTTGAATAAGAGTAATGCCTCGCATTCCTCCATAGATCAAATGGCCATCCTGCAACTGCAAACCGGCCCGGCCGTTGTATTCATGCGTGAGCAGACCATCATGTTTACTAAAGCGTTCGGTATGAAAACTTTCCGGATTCATGCGGAATAAGCCATGGTGGTTGGCAAACCAAATGAAGCCATAACGGTCTTGTTGCAAACTAAACACCAAGTTGCTTTCCAGCTGATTGTGTTGGTGGAAGTGATGTAATAACTCGAAGTCAGGCAGATTAAAAACTAATAAACCGACCCCATTTAATCCAATCCATAATCGTTGCTGTTGATCTAATAAGATGTTATCGGCAAAGCGCGATAACCCTGGATGGGCATTGCTGGCTTCGTATTTCAGAGTCAGTTGCTCTGAACTCAAGTTGTACAGCCAGATCTTGCCTTCTGTGGTTAATAATATTTGATGATTGGAGCCTGGCAAGTAGCCTAAAAATCCGCCAAAGACTTCAGGTTGCAATGGCTCAAGGCCTGTCACTGACTGAATAATGCCAGTGTCTGGTTCATAGTGGTAAAAATGCTGATCATAGGCGAACCAGAACGTGCCTGTATGATCTTGCCAGAAATATCTGGCACCCTGTTCTAATAGGCTTTGTTGGCTCTCATCTTGCAATGGTAAGGGCAATAAACGATTTTGTTTCGCGTCAAACAAAAATAAGCCATAAGGGGAGCTGAAATATACTTGATGTTCAGTTTTTGGGAATAACGTAAAGATGGTGGTTTCATGCCATATGGCTTTTGGATCGGGGTTCACCAGGAAGGGTTCTATTTCTCCTTGGCGCAGGTCGAGTCGATTTAGACCGTTGCTGGTTCCCACCCAGAGATGATGAGGCTTAGTTTCTGCCACAACATGCACACGCAAACTACTAAAGGCTTCGGTACCATCTTCACCATGACCTAAGTGACTGAAGGCAGTACTGCGAGGATGCCAATAGTAAGCTCCGTCAAAGCGAGTGCCTAACCAGAAGCCTCCAGAATGATCTGGCACCATACTAATAATGTTATTGTCGGTAAGCCCTAAGTCACTATCACTGAAACTCCAGAGATACTGATAATGATTGTAGTCAGGCTGAAAGCGGTACAAGCCAAGCTCGGTAGCAATAATAGCCTCATCTTCAAGCCATTCGACATGCCAGATATTTCGCGCTGCAAACCGAGGCTGCGCGTTTACCGGCTCGCCTGTCTCAAGGTAAGTAGCGATTGAAGACAATGGTAGGCTGTGCAAGCCTTCAACAGCTCCTATCCATAAGTGCTCGTCTTTCACTGAAAAGAATTTTATGTGGCGCTGAGCATTATTGGCATCAGCCGGTAGGTATGGGATACTTTGTACTTGATTACTTGCTAAATCCAATAACAGCAATTGGTTGTGGGTACCAATAAAAATATGCTTATTATACTGATAGATACGGCGAATAAAACGCTCGATGCTGTTTTCACCTGATAGCTGATATAACTGGCTGACTTCGCCGGTCTTGGTATGCAATAAAAACACAGCTAGATTGGTAGAAACAAGCAATTGGTGCTCTGAATAAGCAATCATATCAGTGATGTGTTGGAACTGAGTTTGTTCACTGACCGTTGGCATCGAAAATTGATGCTCTAACCAGCCCTGCTCAGCGTTAAAGCGATAGATGCCAGCAGTACTTGTAGCGATCCAAATACTACCGTCAGCTTGCTGTAGTGTCGAAACAAAAGCAGCATCTTGCAATGTTTGCTCTTGGTTACTTAACTTAATCACGCGGGTGCTGTCGTAGCGGTTGAGTCCGCCATCCGTCGCCAGCCAGAGAAAACCATCTTGATCCAACATCATGTTGGTGATGGTACCTTGGGATAGACCTTGCTCTGGAGTCAGTGGCGATAGCACTGGTTTAGCCAAAGCGAAAGGGCTGCAACACAGCAGCAAAACAAGCCACAATATGCAATGCATTCGATGCTTCACAGTGACGTCTCACTCAACAGTTTTGTTTTTATTCTACTCTGTTGAAACACTGGCTTTTCACTCTTGATTATTATTCAGCGGTAACAGAGCTTTACTATACTAAGCTGACTTAATAAGTCCATACTTACCACGTTTATATAGCCAAACAACGTTACCATGTTAAATTTAGCTGCACCGCCCACCAAAGCAGGGCATAAGCCAGCAAGAGTACCATGCTGAACCAGATTAACTGTTTGAGCTGGTTCAGTGCTTTTTGCAGCGTCAGGTGATCAGGCTCCGCATCGTTCTGGCCGATTTTATCGCGTTGTTTTTTATGGGTGTTATACAACACTGGCCCTCCCAGACGACAACGAAGGCTCGCACTGACAGCACAGAGACAAGCCATTTGGGCACGATCAAAGTAAATGGCCGTACGCTGTCGGTAACGCTGAATACTGAGGCGGCAGCGTAAACGAATGCAGATCAACATAAAACACAACCAATATCCGGGCTTTTGCAGCCAATTGCTCAACCAAGCTACGACAGCACCAAAATCACGATTATGCTGCAATTTTGGGCTCCACTCTTGCTGCAAAATAGCCAGTAACCGAACCATCAATGCAGGCCAAATCCCAGCCACCAGAAACCAGAACAAGGTGGTTAGCCAGATTTGACTGAAATTAAGCCATAAACTTTCAATCGCCGCTTTACTGAGCCCCAGTGCTGATAAGGTACGAGTTTGGCGTAACAGTGACATGCTGGCCAAATCCCGGCTGAGGCTTAGCTGTTGTTGCTGCAGTGCGCGCTGTAATTTTTGGATCCGTTGTTGTTTGCTACTGATATCCAGTAGCAGATAAAGCAGTATAGCTTCGAACACCGTCGGTAGCGCTGACAAGTGCATGAAAGCCATCAGAATAAACAACCATGGCAGAATGGCTACCAGAATGGCTAAGCCCCCAGACAGCCTTTTCTGCTGAGGGCTCCGGTCGTGATCCGGGTTCACTTTCTGGCCAAGTCGCTGGGCAAAAAAGCGAAAAAAGGTCAGAGGATGATAGCTCTCTGGCAACGGCAACAGATAGGCCATCAACACTGCTAGCAACAGCAGCAGTGGGCTTTGAAGTAAGAGCTCTAGCCAGGGCTCTGACATGATTATGCAGCCGATAGCTGCTGAAGCAATTCAATCACCATGGCTGAACTGTTTTTAGATGCCACTGCTAAATATGCTTCAAATGACTCGGGAGATTCTTTGCCAGCAATATCACTTAAACTACGGATCACCACGCAGGGTACCTGCATTTGATAACAAACTTGTGCGATGGCTGCGCCTTCCATTTCTACTGCCAACATGCTGGGGAAGGTCGCACGGGTTGCTTCAATCCGCTTTGGATCGCACATAAAGCTATCGCCAGTGGCGATGAGCCCTCGCTTGGTTTTACCGACTCCGAGTTTTTCGATGCTGCGCTCTGCAGCGGTAACCAAGCGAGGATCCGAGAGGAATGTTGCTGGCATATTAGGCACTTGCCCAGCGGCGTAGCCAAAAGCAGTCACGTCGACATCATGGTGGCACAACTCAGTGCCAATCACGACATCACCAATGTGCAATTCAGCATCGAAGCCACCGGCAGAGCCGGTATTGATCACTGCATCCACCTGAAAATGGTGGATCATTAAACTGGTTGCTAAAGCAGCCGCCACTTTCCCGATACCTGACTGCACCAGTACTACATTGCGGCCAGCTAGTTGGCCTGAGTAAAACGAATAAGGGCCAACTTGCTCAGTGCGAGGCTGAGCAAGTTGCTGTTTCAGAAGGGCCACTTCTGGCTCCATGGCACCAATAATTCCAATACGCTGCATAACGACTCTTTTCAATGGAGAGAAAGCAGCAGTATACGGCTTTTATGGTCAAATTTGAATGGATTGAAGTGGCTTATCCCCAGTTAGAGTACCCGTCTGATAATCGCGGATCGCCTGCTCAATTTCTTCTGAGGTATTCATCACAAATGGACCGTACTGCGCTACTGGCTCACCAATGGGTTTTCCTGCGAGTACCAATAGTTTACTGTCCTGATCTGCCTGTACCTGTAATGTGCTGCCAGCGGTCAGAACCGCCGCTTGATGCATGGGCACTTTACTGCTGGTATCACCGTGCAAAATAGTCACCGCTTGCTCGTACGGATAGACCAGTGCTTGATAATCCTCAGGCAGTTCTATATGCAGTGATTGCCCTGCCACCAGATGCAGATCGTAGTATTGCGGATCGGTACTCAGACCACGGATCGCACCATCGAGCTGGTGCTGTTCACTACGAAACTGACCGGCGATGACCTTTACTTGATGGCCCGCATCCAGTTGCAGCACCGGAATATCTTCCGGGGCGATATCAACATAGGCGGCATCTTTCATTTTTTCGGCCGCAGGTAAATTCAGCCATAACTGAAAACCTTGCATCAAGCCGGATTCTTGCTGTGGCATTTCCGAGTGAATAATGCCTCGTCCGGCAGTCATCCACTGCACACCACCGCTTTTTAAGTGGCCTTTATTTCCCATATGGTCTTCATGCAGCATGTGGCCATGCAGCATGTAGGTTACGGTTTCAAAACCACGATGTGGGTGCGCAGGAAAACCAGCCAGATAATCACTCGCCTGATCGGAGCCAAAGCAGTCCAGCATCAGGAAAGGGTCCAGCCTCAGTTGTTGAGTCAGTCCCAAACTACGTTGAATTTTCACGCCAGCACCGTCCGATACTTGCCGTGATGGGATCAGTTGTTTGATGGATCGTGCAGTCATAAGTGTTTCCCTAAGTCAGTGCGATATCATCATTAAATAATAGTATTCATAGAAAGAAAATTGCATATTTTTGCACCAATCATTCTATTTATTAAAACGATCATGGTTCAGTTTGAGTTAAGCTGCTGCTTGTTAGTCTCGGCACTTAACGTAAAACGAACCTGCTTTGGTGATTACAAGTCTTGTTTCGCCAAACAGAAAAGGAGACAAACATGAAGAAACTGAGCCAATTATTTTGTGCTGTGGCGCTAGGAAGCGTCGCTGCAAGTGCAACTGCAGTAAATTGGGATCACGTTGGTTTTGGTTATATTGATCATTTTGGGTCAGGAGCTTACCTCAATTTGAGCCATCAGTTGGAGCCAAGCTGGGTCGTTCGCGCTGACGTGAATCGCGTTTCAAAACATTCCGTTGATGTCAGTGAGTTATCACTCGGTGCAAACTACCTGACCGGATTTCAGCTGGATTTTGCTCCTTCAGTACAAACCTATATTAAAGGTGGTTTACAGCATGCGTTCGAAGATGCCAGTGAGACGGGCATCTATGCCGGCTTTGGGATTGCAGATAAGCTAACTCCTGAAGTGGAATGGTTTACCGAAGCAAGCTATCACACCATTGGCCGCGACTATGGCAGTTTAGGTGCAGGCCTTGCTTTTTACTTTAGCCCGGATTGGGCGGCTCGCTCCAGCGTTGCACTGAACAGTGGCAATCGCTCGAATGAATTTCGTCTGGGTGTGTCTTACCAGTTTTAATACCGGGATTGATTTCACGGCTGTTGCCCATCCTTCAACAGCCTTGCTCACCTGGTTACCAACCTTCATGATTGAGTAACCAGGTTTTTTTATCCAGCCCACCTGCATACCCCGTTAAATGGCCATTAGCGCCAATCACCCGATGACATGGGATCACAATAGCAATAGGGTTCCGGCTATTGGCCATTCCGACAGCTCGCACTGCCTTTGGATTATTGATTCGGTTCGCCACCGCTTGATAACTACAGGTTTCCCCATAAGGGATGCGTTGCAATTGTTGCCAAACCTGCTGTTGAAAGTGCGTGCCCTGTGGCGCTAATGGCAATTCAAAATGTGATAATTCACCAGCAAAATAACTATGCAGTTGTTCATAGGCTTGCTTCAAAACCCCAGTAATAGGGGCTTGATACGGTTGTGAACGGGTAGGGTACTGGTCTTTGGCTAATTCATCGGCAGCAACAAAGCGCACTGCGATAATGTGTTCGTGTTCAGCCACTAATTGAATAGGGCCAACCGGGCTTGTGATCATACATTCATGCATTGGATGTTCCTTGCTGTAACCAAAGTTGTAGTGTGGCGTAACTGCGCCAAGGCGCCAGTGTAGTATCAGAGGCTGTTGCTTGCTTTTGCTGCAAAGCTTTACGGATCCCCAAGTCGCCTGCTAGCCAAATATCTGTTTGTTGAAGGCCACGCATACGAGCATAATTGACAGTCCAAGGGCCAATCCCCTTCAGTGCCAGCCATTGCTCTGGCGAGCAATGGGGTTGCTGAAGCATGAGCCCGGCAAAGGCTCGTAGCGTTTGGCGGCGAGCATCAGGTAACTTCAGCATTTGTAAATCACTGGTAGCTACTGCTTGAGGGCTGGGAAACAAGGTTTTATCTGTTAACGAATCGATGGTCACTCCAAGCGACGACACCAAGCGATTTAGGTGTGTTCTGGCAGCGGCCACACTGACTTGTTGGCCCAAAATAGCACGCACTCCGGCCTCCCAAAGGCTCCATATCCCCGGGATGCGCAAACCGCTGATCAAACCACGGTGAAACCAAGGGTGCGTCGCAAGTTGCTGCTCGATTAGCTGGCAATCGGCGTCCAGGTCGAGCACCCGACGTATGTGTTTCACTAAAGACCACAGCTCACGACCGGCAGGCCAATGCAACTGCAATTGCAGACTATTGCCGGAGCCAGCTTGCACGATAAACCAGCCCTGTTGTTGCTGCCATTCAAAAGTGCGACCATAGCTGTCTTCAGTACACCATTCAACGCCTTGCAGTGTTCTGCTTCGCCAAAAATTTAGCATGCTTTGCCATGCCAGTGGAGGGCGATAACTGAGTTCTAGCTGAAGTAGGCCATCGGTTCGGGAGGGGGCTTGCCGTCTAATCTTACCAGGTGTCAGTTGCAGTATTTTCACGAAAGCATCGTTAAAACGCCGGATACTATGAAAGCCTGCCATCATCGCTATTTGTTGGATAGGTAGGTTGGTTTCGTGCAGTAACTTTTTAGCAAATAACACTTGCTGAGTGATGGCGTACTGCTTAGGCGAAATACCAAGTTGCTGCTGAAATAATTTACGTAAGTAGCGTTCGCTAATGCCCAAACGATGGACGAGTTCAGATTGAGTTTGATGCTGTAATGCACCTTCATCAATCAAGCGCAGCGCACGTTGTAAGGTGGTGTCACTGCCTTGCCATGCCGGTGAGCCGGGTGCGCTGTCCGGTCGACAGCGCAAACAGGGGCGATAACCTGCCGCTAAAGCCGCAGCACCTGATTGGAAATACGTCACATGGGCTTCTTTGGGAGCTCGAGCTGGACAGACTGAGCGGCAATAAATTCCGGTTGAGTTCACGGCCGTAAAAAACAAGCCATCAAAACGCGGATCTCGGCTTAAGCGAGCTTGACGGCAGATATCAGGAGTCAGCATCAACAATCTCTGGCAAGGAATGTAAGCTGAGTATATCAGGCTAAGCAAAAAATACTGGCCGGATCCGGTACTGAATAGAGTTATGTGGCAAACCTTGGTAGCACTACGGGCACCAACAAAAAAGCTCTGGCACAGGCCAGAGCTTTTGATCGTGCTCATGCATCATACTAGAGGCGTAAATTCACCCCGACAAAGAAGGTGCGCCCGGCAGCACTGGCTGGGTAGGCATAGTTAGTGATAAAGGGTTCTTCGTTGGTTACGTTATTCACACCACCATATAGCATAAGCTCTGGACTAAACTGATAACTAGCATTGAGATTGTGCACCAGGGTGGATGGCATCATGACAATATCACCGTACAATGACTGATAGGTATCCTTATTGGCAAAGCTAAGTAGCTGCTTACCATGGTACTGAGTTTGCCATGCCATGCGTAGATCTTGATATGACCAGCTAAGGTTGGCATTGCCAGCTAGTTTCGGGTTACGGATCTCTTCTAATCTATCATTTACATCGTTGACATCAAGCGGGTTGGTAAAGTCCTTCAACTTTTCCATGCGTGTGCCAGCAATACGAGCACTCAAGTTATGCTCTCCCAGACTAAAACTGTAACCAACAGCAAAGTCATACCCTGCAGCTTCACGCTTAGCGAAGTTAATATCGGTGGATTTCATAAAGTTGAAGCCACCAAAAAATAGCGAACCTGGATCAGAGTTTCTGGTTAATAGTTCACAAAACTGTTCGTTTAAGCTAGCACCAGTAAAGCAGCCATCGGCAATATTCTGCCCGCTGACGGCGTTGATGGCATCTTTTAGCTCAATACTCCAGTAATCCAGGCTCATGTTAAAGCCCGGCAAAAAGCTTGGTGTAAAGACAAAACCAACGGTTAAGGTTTCTGCCGTTTCTTCACGTAAATCCGGGTTACCACCAACGACACCTCCAAAAGCTGCAGTTAATGGGTCGGAGAAATCATAGTTGCCACTGCCATCAAATGGATCCAGGCCAATGCTATTGAAGAACGCCACACAGTTCGCCTGAGTATTATTCGCTCGCTCAGGGTCATTGGCTCTGATGGCATTGATCTGCGCTGCATCACAAGGATCAGCAGGGCGGAAGGTAGTCCCCGTTTCTGGCCCGAACAGTTCGGTGATATTGGGTGCCCGCACTGCTTCTGAGTAACTGCTACGCACGCGTAGATCTTGCACCGGCGCCCATAACAGGTTGGCTCGCCAGGTAGTCGTAACACCAATGGTGGAGTAATCCGACACCCGAGCCGCTAAATCCAGCGTTAATTCATCGGCCAAAAAGACATCGAACAACAAAGGAATCGATAGCTCACCAAAGACTTCATACACATCGTAGCTTCCGCTTTCGTTGCGGACGATGGTTTCTGGCCGGAAGGTCAGGCTAGCATTGGTGGAGGCGTCGGCAACATTGCTGCCTGCCGGTAGCGGTGCCCCCTCTGGGATGACACCACGGCTCCATGCATCAAATTCGGCCTTGGATGTTTCGCGGCGGTATTCTACCCCGGCAGCAAAAGCAATGGCGCCACCTGGTAATTCAAAGTAATCGGCAAAGTCACCAGCCAGTGATGCACTGAGTACGGTTTGATCCAAGGTGATTTTGCTTTCATTGGTTCGTGTGACCCAGTCCAGTGCTTCTTGGGTAATACCGGTTCGGCCCGCCCAGATATTAAGGGGGACACACTGACCATCACCTGGTGTAAAGGTGAAGTAGCCTGGATCGTAAGTTGGAATATTAAATGGGGTACCCATTGCGGCTGTGGCAGGGTTTACATTGACCCGGCAATCAGCTTGACCGGTCGCTGGGTTGGTCACGGCATCAATGGCGGAAAAGAAGCGATCGACAATGACTTGATGGGTAGACTCGGATTTACGCGTAAATTGGCCATAGACAGCACTGGCATCCCAGCTCCAGCCATTATCCAAAAAGCCATCAATACTGACGACACCACGCACGGTTTCCCGTTTGTTCGTCACCATAGCATCACCCAGACCAATGGGATCGATGGTTAGACTCACACCGCCGGTTTGCTGAGCGATAGGACGAATAAACTCAGGCAAAAATGGGTTATCCGGAGCACCAAGTAGCAAATCCCAGAACGACGTAGGGTGAATGGTGTTTTGCACTTCTTGGCGAACGTACTTCAGCTCACCACGCAACACAATATCGGATGTCAGATCGTAACTTCCGAGTAGATTGAATGCTATCCGCTCTTCTGGTGTCAGTAAGTAGCTGTTATTTTGTTGAATGGTGTCAAATGAGTCGCCACCAAAGCCTTGAGTCGGGCTAGCGACCAGACCATCTTGCACTGGCCGATAGGTGCCGTCCGGCTGAATAGTCCAACAACCACCTAAAGCACCAAAGGCGCCAGGAGCGAATGAGGACGTCCAGCCAGTAAAGGAATCCAGACAGTCTGGCACACCATTGCCATCGAGATCGATGGGAGTGAACTCATCAAAACCAGCAAAAGTAAAACCATTTCCCGGAGCAATTATTCCATAACCGGAGGAAAACGGAAAGGTTCGCCCTTGCAAAATAGCGCGTTGTGGCGCATTGGCCGCCCGGTCGATCAACGCCAGCTCCGCGGGCGTCAGGTTTGGCCGGGAGCCAAAGCTGGCTTCGAAGTTATCCAAAAATGCATCGACAGAACCAGGAATATTCAGACCATAACCTGGCCTGCCTTGCGATGGGTTGTAAAATTGGTGAAAGTTAGGTGTGTTGCTGGCATTTAGATCGCCGATTTGAAAACGTCGGTCTGGATTAAGCCAATCACGACCTGAACCAATCAAATGACCATCCTTGCGCTCATAAGCACGTAAGCCTCGATCTTTGCCATAAGAGACATTCACGGCAACATTACCGCGATTGTCGGCAAAGTTACTGCCCCAGGTTGCATCCAGCTTGTACTTATGAGCCCCGCCTTCATCAGCGCCACTGGTTTGAGCATCAAACTCAAATCCTTCAAAATCATCGCGTAAGATGAAGTTGACTACTCCGGTTACCGCATCGGCACCATAAACCGCAGAAGCGCCGCCCGTCAGTACTTCAACCCGACGAACCAGGCTGGTTGGAATGGAGCCAACATCTACGGCAGATGAACCCTGAGTTCCACCCACGTGACGTTTGCCATTAACGAGAACCAAGGTGCGGTTCGATCCCATGCTACGTAAATTGAGTACGTTGGTGCCACTGGCAAAGCCACTTTCATTGGCCATTGAGCTGGTAGTGGAGGAAAATAGCGCCGGAATATCGTTGACCACATCGGCAATGGAAAACTCACCCGACATACGTATCTCTTCTTCGCTAATGGATTGCACTGGCGATGGCGACGCTAAGTTGGCATCACGGGCAATCCGTGAGCCTGTCACCATAATCCGCTCTACACTCTCTTCTGCTTCAGTCACTTGATCATCAGCAAGTAGTATAGGGGAACAGAATAGTGAGGATACCGCTGCTGCAATTATTGATTTTTGGTACATGTCAATGCATTTTGTCTTCATTATCGCTCCACTCATCTCATGTTGTTCTTATAGAGCATGGCAAAAAACGTGCCGTTGACAAGCTTTTTTATGCACTTAATTATGGCATTTAACATAGAATTATGAATTTTTATGCATAAAACATGGGTTTAGGCGGGTGTTTTTTGATGTTTTAATTAAATTATGCACTATTTTGGTGCTGAACCTAGAATAGGTAAGTTGATTAAAAATAGGGAGCTAGCATAGCGATGCATGCAGGTTGAGCATGTTGCGTCAGTACAATGCAGCATAATGCTGTAATAGTTATGCGATAAAAATAAAAGTGGGCTCTTTACAATTAAGAAACCCACTTGCTTTTTATATTTTCAGTTTAGCAAAGTAGCTGGGTTAATCGACTTGCTCTTTGGCCTTCGCTGCGGATTGCTGTTGGCTGATCCGTTCTGCATGAGCAAGCTCATGCGGAGGGAGTTCGGTCTGCTGTTGTACCAAAAAGTGATCCATCCAACGCATTAAGCGCATGGCGTAATCCAATTGAGCAGCAGCACGTTGATTGCCATGGCCTTCACCAGGGTATAAGACCAAACGGACAGGCACTTTGCCGATGGTTTTCAAGTAGCGATATAGTTCCATCGATTGGCTAGGGTGAACTCGGGTATCATTTTTACCGTGCATAATCAGAAGTGGCGTTCTGGCCTGTTCAGCATAATAAATGGGGCTTCGCTCCAGATACCACTGCCATTTGTCCCAGGGGTAGCTGCGCGCATGCACCAAATGCATTTCATTAGGTATGTCGGTGGTACCAAACTTGGATAAATTATTACTGATGCCAACAAACATGACACTGGCAGCAAAATGCTCAGTCTGTTTGGTCGCGGCCCAGGCAGAGGCATAACCGCCATACGACCCACCAGTGATACCAACCCGGTTGCTATCGACAAGCCCGGCAGCAACAAGAGCATCTTTTGCATCAACCAAATCATCGAACTCTTTACCAGCATAATCATTTTGCCCTAGCTTGGTAAATTCAACACCACGGCCAGTACTGCCTCTATAATTGGGGAAAAACAGCATGTAGCCTTCGGCGGCTGCATAATGAACCGGGCTGCCATAGCGATCAAGCCAACCATTGGATATATGTGCTTCAGGGCCACCATGCACGACCATGATCAACGGATATTGCTTACCTTCCTCGTAGTTCAGGGGATAAACCAAAACCCCTTCAAGCTCCAAGCCATCACGGGCTTGGTGACGAAAGGTTTCTTGCCTGGGCATGCTTATCTCAGTGAGCCAGGGATTGGTGTTGGTTAGTTGATGTAAACGACCACGATCGGTGAGTTGGTACACCTCCGTTGGATGTTCTGCTTTATGAAGCAACACGCGACCCTGACGCTGCCCCGTGGGCCATTCCATTCTGCTGATAATGCCTTCACCAGCATTGAGGATCCGACTGACACGTTGATTCCGAAGATTGACACTACCGACTTCGGTTTCGGTGCCGACATGCCCTACAAACAGCAACTGATTATCCGAGCGCCAACCCAGGCCGCGGACATGGCCTTGATAGTTTGGCAGCAACTCTTTTATTGAACCTGTGGCGACATCGGCCAGCATGAGCCTTCCAGCAGATGGGTCATGCTGATCTTCTGCACCAATAAAAGCGAGTTGCTGGCCATTAGGAGAAAACAAGGCTTGATCCAGCTTACCTTCAGTCGCAAAGCGCTGTTGTAGCTCGCCCGATAAATCAATCAATTGATAGCGGCTACGCATTAAATCGTCATCAACCAAAGCAGTTGGTGCGACACGAACCAGTAGCTGGTGCTGTCCTGGCTGAAATTGGACGGATAAAACATGCTCAGTCAAAGTGATCGGTTCTGCCTGCGCCTGTGCAGCGGTTAAATCCAAGATAAACAGCTGGCTATGAACATTATTTTCTTCATACACTTCGGCTTTAAAACCATGTTTTTGTGCTTTTTGCTTGGAAGAAGGCACTGCAGGCTGCGCACGGAAAACTAAGTAACGACCATCATCACTTAATGCATAGGATTGAATGCCTTGTTGATGCTCGTAGACCTTGACGGCTTCACCACCATCAATAGCGATGCGGTACAGGCTATTTTGCTTATCGTTCAGCCGGCGAGAGATAAAAAATAATTGGCGATTATCAGCGCTAAATTGTACCTGCAGCACACGACTTGAGCCAGTGACAAAAGCTTTGCTTTCGCCGCTACTATCGAGCACAAATAGCTCACGATGAGAGACCCCATCTTCCTCTTTGTAAGGGTGACGTGGTCGGTTTCGCACAAAGGCAGTTAGTTCAGCATCTGAACTAATGGCAACTTGACTGATGCTATTTAGTTGAACTGTTTCTTCCAGGGTCATTGGTCGTGCAACTAAGTTGCAGACAAATAGTAAGGCGGTGACAGCTAGTAATCGACAAGCAAGTTCCATGGCATATCCTTCAGTCAGCTATTGTATGTACTTGAAATACGAACGGTAGCAGAGTTTGGATGTGGCGCTAAGGTTGGACGGGGCTAGAGGTATAGAAATTGCGATGAGTGCCGATGCAGCCGTATCGGCACTCGATCGGATTAAACCTCCCGCTTCAATTAACCACGACATCAATTTACTGCACTAAGCCAGCATTGCCATTCAGGCTAATCACCAAAGGATTTTCCAGAATGCAACAGCAAGCTTGAACAAAAAATGTACAAAATAGTGTTCTATCGTATCTGTTTGTTTAAAGAGCGGATGCCCATCATTTTTTGTGGCTGGCAATGCTATAGTGGTTCTGTTTGGTCTTATCCACTATAGCTACTATGGAGGAAGCCGTTTGATCCGTTCATTGGGTATTTTTGCTTTTATAAGCTGTATGGCTTGGTTTTTGGTTGCTTGCCAGCCAGGGCAGGATGATCAAGTGAATCACACTAGTTCACCAATGGCGGAACGAACCATCGCTGTTGCCGCTGCCGAGGTTCAGTCTCGCGATCTCTCAAGGCGGTTGGTACTATCCGCAACGGTGCAACCATTACAAACCGTCCGTTTGGCGGCACAAACGCGGGGTATTGTGCAACAGCTGCATGTGGAAGTGGGCGATCAGGTGGAGCAAGGCGATCCATTATTGAGCTTAGATCAGGCTGAACAAGGTGCTGAGTTGGCCCGGGCTGAAGCGGTATTGGAGCAAGCTAAACTGGCCTATCAACGTCAAGCTGAGCTTTATAGTCGGCAGCTCACCAGTTCGGCGGAATATCAGGCTCAGGCTGCTGAACTCCGGGTTGCTGAAAGTGAGTTTGTGTTGTGGCAGACGCGGGTCGCTTTTGGCACCATTGTGGCACCGCGTGCGGCGGTCGTGAGCCAGCGTTGGGTCGAATTAGGCGAAAGCATTCGGGAGCAAGATCCATTACTTGAACTGACCGATATGTCACAACTGGTGGTGCATCTTGGTGTGTCTGAGCTGGATGTTGCTCACTTAACAGTTGGCCAGCAAGTTGAAGTAAAGCTGGATGCACTGCCGCAACACCCTATTACCGGCCAGATCCGGCGTGTATTTCCCACGGCTGAACTAAGCAGCCGATTTATTACGGTCGAAGTCGCTCTACCCGGTACCGCTTATCAACAAGGCATTCGCCCCGGTTATTTGGCTCGGGTGAATTTAACCATTGATGCGCGCGAGCAGGCATTGGCTATCCCTGTTTCGGCACTGATCAGTAGTGACGAAAGTAGCGATGATGAAAACCAGTATGTGATGTTGATTAAAGATGATCGCTTACTCAGACAAGCTGTCACCACCGGCGTGCAACGGGGGCAGTGGCTAGAAATCACCTCTGGTATAGAGGCTGGTGATGTCGTACTGGCAGCGCAAGCGAGTGATATGAATGAAGGTCAGCGTGTTCGTATTGTTGGTTGGCGGGGGTAGTTTCAGATGACCCAAGGCAGCAAAAAACGCATATCGGCCGTGACCAGTTGGGCCATTGATCGGCCAGTCGGTACGCTAGCGCTTGCTTCAGTGATTTTAGTGCTGGGTTTATTTTTTATTCAACGCTTGCCGGTTGATCTGTTGCCACACATCGAGTATCCACAAATTCGGGTCACAGTGAATTACTCCGGAGTTGCCCCTGAAGTGATGGAAGAGCAGGTGACCCGGGTGCTAGAGCGTAACTTAGCCTCGGTGGAAAATCTGGTGCACATTGACAGCAGGGCATCGGAAGGACGGACCAATGTCAATTTGCATTTTAGCTATGGCACCAATTTAGATGTGGCGCTGCAAAATGCATCTCGGGCACTGGAATTAGCCAGAACCCAATTACCACGAGATATAGAACCTCCTCGCCTGTATAAGTTTGATCCCTCACAGGCCCCAGTCTGGCAAGCGGGTTTTAGCTCGCCCATTCGCACCGAAGTGGAAGTACGAGACTGGATTGATAACCGCCTGACACCGAATTTAATTGCCATTGAAGGCGTTTCATCTGTCGAAGCCGCTGGTGGTTTAGAGCGAGAAGTTCAGGTGGTATTGGATCAACACCGCCTGGCAGCGTATCAGCTAACGATGGACGATGTAGTTCGCATTTTGGCGGCTGAAAATATGGACATTGCCGGCGGCTGGGTGACGTCCAATCGTTTTGATGTGATGTCAAAAACAGAAGGTCGTTTTCGCTCAGTAGACGATATCGAGCAGTTGCTGCTGCCGTTGCCGCACTCAGAACAGCGGATCCGTCTACGGGAAGTGGCACAGATAACCGATGGCTATCGTGAGCAGCGAGTGTTTAGCCGCTTGAACGGCGTGCCTGCCGTACAATTATCTATTTTTAAATTACCAGAGGCCAATACCGTCGAAGTGGTCGAGCAGGTACAGGCAGTGATCGCTCAACTGGAGCGATCTGGTTTTATCCCAGATGATATGGCGGTGCAGGCGATCAATGATCCGGCTTTCTTTATTCGCGGCGCCATCGCTAGTGTCTCTACTGCGGCCATATTGGGTGGGGCGCTCGCCATGCTGGTAGTGTGGTTGTTTCTCGGCAGTTTGCGCAAGAGTTTTGTGATTGGCCTGTCTATCCCTATTGCGTTAATGGCTACCTTTGCCTTGATGGGACAAGGTGGGTTGACCATCAACATCATTAGTTTGGGTGGCTTAGCGCTTGGTATCGGCATGCTACTCGATAATGCCATTGTGATGTTGGAGAATATTTTTCGGCACCACGAGCAATTAAAAAAACCGGCGAATCAGGCTGCAAAAGAAGGCTCGGCAGAAGTGGCCTCGGCTGTTATCGCGGGCACGATGACCAACTTAGCAGCAGTGGTACCCTTTTTGTTGATCACTGGTATGGCAGCGTTGATTTTTAAAGAAATGATCCTGACTATTTCTTTTGCCATCTTGGCTACCTTAGTGGCCGCTCTGACGTTGGTGCCGATGCTAGCCGCTTTATTAGGAAAGGTGCGGTGGCAAAGTGGTTTGATCCGTAGTTGGCCAGTACGGTCGTTTCATCAACTACTGAACAAACTTCGGGCAGGTTATGGGCGTGTATTGACTGAAACTTTGCGATTTCGTTGGCTGGCACTGGGGTTAGCTTGTCTGGCCTTTATTGGCAGCTATCAAGTGTCCAAGCAGCTGGGCGGTGAGTTTTTGCCGCCGGTTGATGATGGCAGCGTATCGGTTCGTATTGTGCTGCCTCCGGGCACTCCACCGCAGGAAACCGAGGCGATCAGTCGGGAAGTTGAAGCGGTGCTGGCTGGTCTGCCCTATGTGGAAACCTTGTTTGCACTGGTCGGTGGGCATTTAAGCGGTGGTATCGTCAATGAACGGCCGGGAGTCGCTAATTTTCGTATGCAACTTACACCAGCCAGCCAACGACCAGAGATGACGGCAGGGCAATGGGTGAGCCTAACTCAGCAAGAGCTGGAAAAGTTATCGTTGCCCGGCGCTCGCATTAGTGTGCGGCCGCCAAGCATTCGAGGCTTGCGCTTTGGCCGGGCCGGTGCAGATTTCTCCGTGGCCATTGTCGGTGAGGATTTAGCAGCTTTGCATCAGGTATCCAACCAGATCGCCGCTTTACTGCAAGGTATCCCGGGCTTACAGGGGCTGGAAACCGCTCGGGAAGAGCAAAGCCCCTTATTGCAAATTCGAGTCGATAGAGAGCGGGCTGCTGATTTTGGTTTAGGCGTGGCGGATGTAGGGCAAGCGATCCGTCAGGCGGTGCACGGTGCTGTGCCTTCACGCTTTATTGACCAGAATCGTGAGTACGACATTCGTGTGCAATTGCCGCGTGATCAGGTCGAAGATGCCGAACAACTTGGCAATTTATTGCTCTTTCGCCAGCAGGGACAAACCGTTTTTTTGCGTGACTTAGCCCGTTTTGAGTTGACGGATGGGCCCGCGCATATAGAGCGTGAAAACCAGAGCAGATTGCTGCGGATGAATGCTGATATCAATACCGCAGAATCCGATGTAGCCACTTTAATGGCCGAGGTTGAACGCCGTTTGGAGGAGCTTGAAATGCCCGATCAATTCAGTTTAATTTTGGGGGGGCAATGGGAAACCATGCAGGAAACACAGCGTGAGCTTGGCATTGTGATTCTACTGTCGGTATTTTTGGTGTTTGTAGTGTTGGCCGTGCAATACGAGCGGTTAAGCAACCCACTGGTGATCATTACCGCAGCTCCAATGTCGCTGATGGGAGTCGTGCTTGCCTTGTGGCTCACCGGTAGCCTGTTGTCTGCTCCGGTGCTTATTGGTGTCGTGCTGTTGATTGGTATTGTAGTGAATAACGCCATTTTGTTGGTTGAATACATTGAAATTGGTCGGGCAAAAGGTCTGGCTATCGAACAAGCTATTGTTGAGGCGGGGCAGGTGCGGTTACGACCTATCTTGATGACGACGCTGACCACGGTTCTGGGCATGACTCCGCTCGCGATAGGCTTGGGTGAAGGGGCTGAAATTATGCGGCCGTTGGCGATCAGTGTGATCGGTGGTTTGCTGGGTGCAATGCTGCTTACGTTATTGCTGGTGCCGGTATTGTATCTACTGATCACCGGTTCTGCTGAGCGATTGGGACATTTCGTAACTGGTTCTAAATCACGAGAGTAGATTGCTGCCATGAAACCAGCGTGGTGTAACTCTGTCAGACAAGGCTTTGCTGATGGTCATTTTTATGCAAAATGGCTTTGATTTTTTGTGCCGAGAATGGCTTGGCGACAAAGCCAGAAGCGCCTGCAGCCAGACTTAACTTTAGGTTTTCCACCGTGGTATGTGCGGTGACGACGATCACAGGGGTATCCGGCAAGCGTGGCTTTAGGTGGCTTAATACACTGGTGCCATGCAAATCAGGCAGCTCTAAATCCAGAAATATCACATCGAAGGGTTGTTGCTGGGCCAGCTCAATGCCAGTAAGGCCATTAGGGGCATCGTGGATTTGTTGAAATCCCAATAACTTTAGGGTTTGACGCAATAGTTCGCGGATGGTGGCATTGTCATCAATAATCAGAGCTATGTTTGTGTTCATCGCAAGCGTCCTTGTGCTGTAAACCGCAGCATGATTCCATATAAGTCAGTATAATCGCTGACTCTGAGTTGTCCGTAACTCGCAATAAATATAACTCATTTATCAGATTTTCATCAGTATAGATGCTTTATAGCTGAAGTGCGACAACCATGCCGATATTGCCGCTGAAAAAAAGGCCAGCATATGCTGACCTTGGCTCTAGTACTAAACACTAATATTAATGTTCTGACCCAAGTTTCCAACCGCCTGAGAGGTTTGCACCTGCTCACCGGTTTTCATCGCACTATCCAACAACATAGTCGTCATCTGTGCTTCCTGGTTCATTTGCTTTTTTGCCATGACAGCTCCAAGCACTTCAAACGCCTGAGCCGAAGCTGCAGCGCCGACGGATTGACTCATAAAACCTCCTTCGGTTAGAGTAAGTCGTCATCAAATTATCGGCTGATTGGGCTATTACTT
>NZ_JAUZVZ010000018.1 GCF_030717845.1 Alkalimonas collagenimarina | reverse complement strand
CATTGATCCATCACCGTGAATTTCTAATTTATTCGAACGAATATTTTATGTCATCAAACACATTGCGCGGCAATTAACTTGTTCGTTCTGATAAATTAGACTATATTTCAGTGAGACATCACTTAATTTATCAGATCTGATATATAAAACGCTGAGGTGGTATGAAAGTTACAATCAAAAATACTGCACATATTGGCATGATCATTAAAATGGCCCGGTTAAGCCAAGATCTTGATCAATTCTCTGCCGCCAGTTTATCAGGCGTGGGTCAGTCGTTCTTAAGTCATATTGAGAATGGTAAGGAAACAGCGCAGATCGGAAAGGTGCTGGATGTTTTAACCACCCTTGGCGTACGCATTGAGTTGGCTTTGCCACTGGATGTTGATGTTGACGCATTTCGGACATTGTCTGGTTCTGGCAAAGATACAATTCGTGCTGTCATGGGGGATGCAGAGATGAAGCACACGAGTCCTGTAGGGTACAGGCCCAGACTGGAAAGAGATTCTGACATTCCGGCACCCGATGCAGATCAGGTGTTTGAGTACATGGATAAGATTAAGTCAACCAGGGTTAAGCGGCCATGAGAGCATTAGATGTTTATCTTGGCCATGACCTTCTGGGTCAGCTAATTGAAACATCTGGCATTTGGGGGTTTCAGTATGATCCCAAGTGGTTAATTCAGCGTAATGGCCTTGCCATCATTCCTGGCCTTGAGCTGATAGAAGAACCACAGCTTGATAAATCAACCACGCGACCCGTACAGTGGTTTTTTGATAACCTGCTGCCGGAAGAAGCAGCCAGAGAGTTACTTGCTAAAAGCGAGAAGATCCCGCCAGGGGATGCATTTGCATTACTGGCTGCGATAGGGCATGAATCTGCTGGTGCTTTTACATTACTTCCTCCCGGCACTGCCTTGGGTGCTGGTGGAGCCGCGCCTATTTCTCATGTTGATTTAAATGAGCGGATAAAAAAGCTGCCTAAATCGCCATTAAACAATCGGCAGAGCAAGAAGATGTCCTTGGCTGGTGCCCAACACAAAATGCTGGTGATCTTCACTGACGATGGCCAACTATTAGAGCCATCCGGCCAAATGGCCTCAACTCACATACTAAAGCCTGAGCACTCCCGCCCTGACGAGTATCCCTTTACGTGTCGCAACGAGTGGTTTGTCATGTCGCTGGCGCGACTATGTGGATTGCCAGTACCTGATGTGGCTATCATTTACGTTCCAGAGCCTGCTTATATTGTCAGACGCTTCGACAGGGTTGGTGAATACCCCGAGCAGTCACGATTGCATATGCTCGATGGATGCCAACTGCTGGAGCTGCCCTTTGTAGATAAATACAAAGCCAGCAATGCTCAAAATCTGCTAAAGCTTTGCAATAAATGCCGGCAGGTGGCCATGACCAAAATTGCGATGTTCAGATGGGTTGTATTCAATGCCATTGTTGGTAATGGTGATGCGCATTTAAAAAACTTGTCCTTTCATCTAACCGCGAACGGCATACAGTTTATGCCTCATTATGATTTACTCAGTACCATCATTTATGCAGCTGCCGGTCAACACGGTGACGAAGAGCTGTCGCAGCCGATGGGAAAGGCAACGTGTTATGGTGAACTGACTCGAGATGATGTGATCGCCTTTGCCGCTGAAATTCAAATCGCTCCCGCCTTGGCTGAGCGCGAGCTCAACAAGCTACTGGCATCCATTCCTATCCATGCTGATGCGCTTATTGAGCAGGTGTGTTCGCTTGGCGATTACAGCCAGAGCCGCCCGGGCGAGATAAGAATGTTGCGACAAATACGCAGCTTATGCATTGATGAAATGGTCAAACAGCTCAGATAGCATTATGCTCTAGCGAATATGTCGTAAATCATGACTGTTATTGAAATCAAGTTATTATTTATCTAACTGAAAGTTTGCATTTAAAATTTATAGTCTGCTTAGAAAACCAATACGACAACTAGAGTACCGTACACTTATTTACAGAACTCTGAAACTGTCGAATACCCCAACAGCTCGCCCAGGCTTCTACCCGTTGCACTGCCAGTTTTGTCGATTTCAGCCCTTGTCATTCGACTACAGAAAAACGTTTGCCGCCAATGACGCTTGTTGCCTGTTTATAACTCGCACTAATACCGGTACAAGTTAACACAATTTAACAAGATGCATCTGTCTGCTGCGTTATGCTGGGTGTCAGGTCGATCGATTGGGTGGCTTGAAACCCTACGCTGCCTGTCGTGACTATATCGAGCGGGCTACTGCTCGACCAGCGTTTTTAAAAGCCCATGCTGATCAGTTGGATTTTTTTGCGGCCGCAGACGTTGACAGGAATGCCTGATTAAAGCGTTTCGGGAAATAAGGCTGCCTATCAGAGCAGCTATGATTTCAAGATAAAAAGGAATAATTGATGAGGAAAGTGTTATTAGCATGGTGTCTTGCTAGCATCGCCGCTTTGAGTAGTGGAGTGGCTATCAGTGATGGGGTTACGGCGCCGCATGAAAAAGAGGATACGACCAGTTTTCACCAACGGCTCGATGAGTTGAGCACACTTAGCATCAATAGTGATCCGGAGCTTCGCAGCATACTGGGCATTGTTGATGACGAGATCGGGAACTTGTCGCACCAGATGACCGATGTATCACTGCCGCGCCGTGCTCAACTTCGGAATGAATGGCAGCAATTGCTAGACATTATAAATGCCTATGACCGGCAGGCTCAGGAAGGGCAGGAACGTTGGAGCCATGACTTGGCCGCTTGGTTTTACGGTGTTCAGATCGATCTACTGGCATTCGACTGGGCGCCAGCCTGGGTGCAAGTAGGTAGTTCGGTGTACGCAGTCGACCAGCTTTTTAGCATCCCGGTATCGATACCGCAGTTTATGCAGAATCATCATGCGATCACGAGCGAGAGTGATGCACAGAATTACATTACCAGGCTAGAAGCCATTGGCCAAAAGCTGGATCAGGTGCTTGATAACTTCGACATGCAGGCCGAGCACGGCGTGATCCCACCTCAAGTTGCTTTGGAGGGTGCGGCCGGTCAGATCCGTACGTTATTGGCGCCAGAAGCTGCTTCGAGCATCTTTGTTGCTGCGCTACAAAGCAAGTTGGATACGGTACCAAGTATTGAACCCGAACGCCGGCAAGCGCTATTGAATGAAGCCGAGCAAGCCGTGCGTGAGCACACCAATCCGGCCTATGCACGTTTGCTAACGCGTTTGGAGCAAACGCTTGAGAAAAACCCGCCAAATCAAGGCGTGTGGGCACTACCAGACGGTAAGGAATTTTACGACACAGCACTGCGTTGGAATACGAGCACGGATCTCGACGCTGACACCATCCATCAAATCGGCCATGACGAGGTAGCGCGCGTTGAAAAGCAAATGGATCGGCTGCTGCGTGCAGAGGGATTAAGTGAAGGCTCAGTGGGTGAGCGTGTCGTACAGCTGGCAAAAGACCCACGCTTCGCCTATGAAGATTCCGATAAAGGTCGGGCAGAGGTGATCGCCGATATCGAGGCTGCGCTTGATCGTCTTACGCCTTATATTCCCCACTATTTTAATCGGGTACCCGAGCAGGAACTACAGGTTTCACCGGTGCCGGAGCATGCCCAGGCAACTGCGCCTGGTGGGTATTACTTCCCACCAGCATTGGATGGCTCGCGGCCAGGTACTTTCTTCATTAATCTGGGAGATATCGAGTCGAACAATCGATGGAGCCTGCCAACCTTGGCCTACCATGAAGGTGCACCCGGCCATCATTTTCAAATCTCACTGGCGCAGACCCTTGATGATTTGCCCTTTCTAAGACGGATGCTAAACCCCAGTCCCTATACCGAAGGGTGGGCGCTGTATGCTGAACAACTTGTCGCCGAAATGGGCGTGTATGCCGACGATCCATTGGGCGATTTAGGTCGCTTGCAAGCCGAGATGTTTCGTTCGGTGCGCTTGGTGGTTGATACCGGTTTGCATCGCAAGCGCTGGACACCTGAGCAGGCTGAAGCCTATATGATTGAGAAAACTGGCATGAACCCACGTGATGTGCGTACTGAGATCAACCGTTATCTGGTGCAGCCGGGGCAGGCAACTTCATACAAAATTGGTCATCTAAAGATGCTGGAGCTGCGCGAGGACGCCAAAGCGCGACTGGGTGAGCGTTTCGATATTCGCGAATTCCACGACGTGGTACTGAGCAATGGCGCCTTACCATTGTTGGTGTTGGAGCAGGTGGTGGATGAATGGGTAACGGCACTTGATGCCGGGAAGGCACGGTAAACGGCTGTCGAGAATCAAACACCGGCACGTGGTAGGGCGGGTGATTGCCCTACCAACCTTGTCAGTTGAAATCAGGCCAGGGACCACGAATGGGCCCGAACATGTTGCGCCCCATCACCCAGGCGCCAATATTGGTAAACCCAAGGGCGGGGTATGGTGTATCTCCTCAGCCAGAGCACTCAGTGTTTGGTTTTGCTGATGGCTGCATCTGAAGAGATGGCAGTATTGTTAAAATTTTCTGACCTGATAATTGATGCCAGTGCCCGCTTCGCAATACTCTTTTAAGCTGAGTAAGAATATTGCCCAGTTGTAATTGCAAAAACGGTAGAAGTCGGTCAGTTCACGCCAATCGGTATGTCGTAAGGTGACCGATGTTTTGCCGCCTGTTTCATGCAGCTGAAAATGCACACTGGTACCTATCCATTCTGGATCCGAGTTCACACAAAGCCAGCTCATGCCCTGGTTTGGAGTGAGTTTGGTGATCTGCATTTTGGTGGGTGTCTCATCACCAAACCTGAATTCGTTGATGGCATCTACTTCCGCAGTAAATACCAGCTCTTGAGTCCAGATGGCGGCTAATCCGGCTTCGGTAGTCAGTGCTTGATACACCTGTGATGCTGTAGCGTTCACATACTGGATATGTTCGATGTTGACCATGCTTCCTCCATTGGGTTGAGTGGTACTTTCAGTGTGCAGTGGGTCGGCTCTAGCCCTTAACGCCAATCGGGGAAAAGCGCTGCCTGACTCTCCAGCAAAGACTTCAGGCCAGAAAGAATCACAGGCCAGCCGTTACTTATGCCTGGCAGTACTTTGCTACCGGGCTCGAACTGATCATGCGTCAGGGTAAGCTTCACCTTGCCCATGTATGGTTCAATCTCAAAGGTGACTCTGGATGGTTTTTCTGGCTGGGTCAGATCCACTCTTTCCCCCTGATAGCCCGGCATTTCGTCATCGCTGGCGGGATCAAAGGTATAAGAAAGGCGCTTGGGTGGTGCTGCCTCCAGTACCCGGCCAGACCAATCCAGAGAGCCGTTCTCTTTCAATAATTGCACCGCAGCGCCTACTTGCCAGCTCGATTCAATACCACGTTCTCCCCAGTATTGCCGGGTAAACTCGGCGCTGGTCAGTGCCTGCCAAAGCTGCTCGGGGGTCGTATCAATATAAGTTACATAGACAAATTCTGTGCTGGCCATTTTATTTATCCTCCAAAGCTTTTTTTAAGGTGGCGAGTGCTTGCAGACGCTGCGGTTCAAATTTTCCAATCCAGCGCTGATGGATTTGCTGAATCGGCTCAGGGTTCAGGTAGTGCAGTTTTTCTCTGCCTTGCCACACAATCACGACCAGATTTGCAGCCTCAAGCAAGGCTAGGTGCTTGGTCACGCCCTGACGGCTGATGGCCATGCGCTCGCAAAGCGCGCCCAACGTCTGGCCGTTTTCTTCACTAAGGCGGTCAAGCAGCTCGCGCCGGCAGGGATCAGCAAGCGCTTTGAAAATATCGTTCATATCAGTCGTCATAAATTTATTATGCAACTATTTGGTTGCATGTCAAGTGAAGATCGCCGATTCGGAGTAATTGACGCCGACAAGTGGATGATGTGATTGAACGAGTGCAAAACGAGTTACCGAAAGACTTCCCCGAGAAGGTTTCAACGCCGGTTTTCAATGGCATGCGTGAATGCAAGCATCGATTACTGATCAGCTAAAAACGCCAGGCCAGCAGGTGGCTGCTTTTCTGGCCTTGTTGCATCTTGATGGGTTTCACTTCTGTGGCACCTGCTTTGCTCGCGGTTTCGGCCAGTAGTTTCAGATGGCGTTGCTGGGAAACTAGGCTGCTAAACCAGCGGACCTGGCTGGTAAAATCGACGCTTTCTGCAATCAATCGTTTAATAAACGCCAGTTCTCCACCGGGGCACCATAGTTCGTGCTGTTGGCCGGCAAAGTTGCGTTGCTGTGGTGCCGCTGCGAGTTTCAGGTTGGTACGTTTCCGCTGGTTAGCGCTGGCGGCTTCGGCAGCCGAGCGATAAAAGGGCGGGTTACACACACTAAGATCAAAGGCATCATCTGGTTGGATCAGGCCGTGCAATAGCTTGGTGCTGTCCGCTTGTTTGCGTAGACTGATCTGGCCGCTGAGTTTCGGGTTGCTATCGATGATTAGTTGAGCTGCTTTAAGGGCGATGACATCGATATCGCTGCCGACACAGCGCCACCCATAACTTCGATTGGCAATGATGGGATAAATCAAATTGGCACCACAGCCAATATCTAACAGTTTCACTTGTTTACCCGTAGGAACGCCTGCAGGCCCAGCCAATAAATCGGCCGCATAATGAATGTAATCGGCTCGCCCTGGAATAGGCGGGCACAAATAGTCAGGCGGTAGTTGCCAGTAAGCTATCTGGTAATGGTACTTGAGCAAGGCTGCATTTAACGCCTGTACCGCTTCTGGTTCGCTAAAATTGATGGTGGGTTCGCCAGCGGGGCTGATAGTCAGATGCTTTTTCAAAGGAGCAAAGCTACTGCTGAGCTGAGCTAAATCGTAGCGGCCCTGATGCGGGTTGCGTGGGTGGAGCTGGGCTGGTGTGCTCATATCAATCACTGCCATTTCTTATGCCGCCAGTTTACGTTATTCCGGCTTTACTGGCGAGCTGCTGCTGCGCTTTTACAGCACTAAAGTACTAAATCGGAATGAACTGTTGTCTTCTATAGTGGTTAGGCATCCCAGCTTGCTACCGGGAGTCAGAGGTCGAAACAGGGAGAAGGAGCGTCGCTGAGGTGTTCACTTAAACAAAAAAGATAAGGAACAACAGACGTGAAAATTCAAACTTTTAGTCGTGTCGGCATGATGCTGACCGCGGCGATTTTTGCCGCCGCCTTGCTCAGCAAGCCAGTTGTCGCTGGTAGCTGGCAACAGAATGTAAGTGTTGGTGATTTTAATCGAGTTCATCTATATACGCCCGACAGTGTTTCCGCTATCGGCCAAGGCCGTGGCTTACTGGTTGTGTTGCATGGCTGCACTCAATCGATCGATGCATTTCTGACTGCGAATTTAACCCAGGTGGCCGAGCAATATGGCCTTGTTATCGCGGTGCCTGATGCCATGAATAAGGCAGGTTTTGGCTGCTGGTCGTACTGGCAGGGCACTAAATCACGTAGCGCTGGTGACTACAAAAACCTCATCACTCTGGCCAATAACCTGGTCGCCGATGTCAGCTACCAGATAGATCCGAATCAGGTTTATATTGCTGGGCTCTCGTCGGGTGCCGCCTTTGCCAATACTACGGCGTGTCTGGCACCGGATGTATTTGCCGGCATGGGCATTAGTGCCGGGCCGAGTATTGGCACTAGCTCTAGCGGTGCTATTGGCCCCTGCGAAACCGCCAATGTGGCCGCCCGCTGTGCTCAGTATGCTGGCAGTTACGCCAGCCACTTCGATAGCCAGATTGCCTCTATTGCGCATGGCCGCAACGATACCACGGTCAATCTGTGCTACAACGAGCAAAATGCCAATGGCATGGCCGATGTATACAATGTAAGCCAACTCAGCGGTGAAAACCTGATCAGTGATGGCAGCGGCCGTACGGCTGACGAAACGCTGTGGCAAGATGGCCGGGTATCGATGCTGTGGTTTAACAATGTTAACCATGCCTGGTCTGGTGGCCAAGGCGCTAGTGGCTCTTACATCAATAGTAACAGCATTAACTACGCAGCTTATTTGGCACAGTACTTTCAAGAAAATAACCAGCGGGTGAATCGCAACAGCCCACCTGAGCTGAGCTCTATCCATGTGAGCCAGCAAAATAGTGTCGTTACAGTGACTGGCAATGCGACCGATGTCGATGGGGATGCCATCACGGTCACCGCCGATTTTACCGACAGCGTTGGCCAGCAGCAATTGGTCAGCGCAGCGCCCGCCGCGGATGGTAGCTTTAGCCTGAACAGTCCAGTACTGGCGGATGATTGGTATCAGTTAACTGTCAGTGCCACTGACAGCGAAGGGCTAGTTAGCACCGCATACACGGAGCAACTATTGATTGGCCCTCCACCCCCTGCGACAGCACCCGAGTTATCTGATCTGGCGGTTGCTGTCGATGGTCAGTGCGCCACTGTGAGCGGCAGGGTGTTTGATCTTAATCGTGATCTGGATACGGTTACGGTTGAGTTTAGCAATGGTACCGTTAGTGCCACGGTCAATGCCGATCTATTTAGCGCAACGCAGTGTCAGTTGGCAGGTGGTGAGCAAAGCGCGTTGATTACGGCCACTGATCAAGGTGGGTTATTTAGTGCCGAACTGCTGAGCTTTACCATTGATGCTGGCCAAAACGCTACGCTGGACCAGCACATTAGCGCTGGCCGGCTGGATTACACCAACTATGCCAACTGCTATCTGGAATATGGTACAGCTAGCTTTGTGCTTAGAGAACAGGTGATTACTGGCGATCAGTGTCGTTGGCAGGACGACGATGCCAGCTGTTTTGGCCCGGCACAAAGCTGCAGTAACGTCGCACCGGATGATGGCGATGACGGTGGCCCGGGCGATGGAGACAGCGGCAATCCACCACCTCCTGCTCCTACCGACTGTGTGGCTTATACCACCAACAATTACAGCCATAAAGTCGCAGGTCGTGCTTACAGTACCGGCAACATTTACTTCCCGGACTACTTTGCTAACGGTAGTAATGCGACGATGGCAGGTTCTACCTGGGGAGTCACCACTTTGTCCTCTGATGACGGTAGTTTCTGGCAACTGGGCGCCTGCTCACAATGAGTTAGCTAGAAAATGTTGTTGTAAGTAGGTATTGTGATAAAAAATGCAGGCCAGTGCCTGCATTTTTTCATTAGACTGTCAGCGCCCCGGGTTTTGCCTGAGGCTAGCGCACCAGATGCCACTTTGTCTGGCGCCCAGCCAGATAAATGACCCGCTTACCATCAAAGTAGGCGCTTTGCTCTAGCATAATTTGAATGGTTTGGTTGTCCCACTCGGGCAATGCCTGTTTGATATTGCCTTCAATGGCGTAGGCGGTATTGGCAAACAATGGCCAGTCACCATTGATAGGCGTTGGCCCTTGGTTGTCCCACATGCCAATGGTAGGGCCCGGGGCATGGCCAAAAAAGCCAATCGGATGGGTGTAGGTGCTGCTGGTGATACCAGCTGCTTGGCTGGCGGCTATGGTTGCGGCCAGAATCTCATTGCCGGTGCGCCCGGTTTTAAACTCGGCGGTGAGGATATCTTGCCATTGGTTGCCGGTGCGAAGTGCATCCTGCAAGCCTTGGGGGGCTTCGGTTTCATCCAGTTTCAGCACATAAGCCATTTCCTGAGTATCGGTACACATTTTTAAGTAGCAAATACCGACATCGGTATGCAGCACATCGCCACGTTGAATGACGCCCTCGTTCACGCTGCAAAAGGGTTGTTCATCGGTGCAACTTTCGCCTTGGCGCTGAAAGGTGACATAGGGCATAAACCAAACCGGCAGCCCCAAGTCTTCAAAGCGCTGGCGCAGGTACCAGGCCATATCATCCGTGGTAGTAGCACCCGGCGTAATGACCCGAGAACTGAAGGCTTCTGCAATCACACCTCTGGCCAATGACACAGCATGCGCATAGGCACCAAGCTCGGCTTCGGTACGCGTTTCCAGCCAGCGCACCACCAAATTTTCGGCCGGTTGCAGCCGTTGTTGATAATGTGTGGGGAGTACCTCAAGCAAGCGTTCATGCATACTTTTGGTGAGTCCATCGGCTTCCGGCCAGTGTTTGGACACGTTAATGCCAATGCGTTGTGGATCTTTGTCGGCAATAAGTGTGGCAAGCGCCTGCCACTGCTCGTCCAAATCGCCTCCAGACCAGACCGATTCATAAGGGTCGCCAAACGGATAGGTATTGACCGATAGCTTTTCAACCTGACCATCTGCCAAACGGTTAAAAATCAACATCGTTGTACGGCGGGCAGCAAAGGCAGGCTGGGGCACCAGCGAAAAAAATACCGGATCTTCGACGTATTCACGGTTGATCACCAGCCACATATCCAGCTCAGCATCCGCCATGACCTGAGGGAGTAGGGTCGCCAAACGCTCGTTGAGCATAGCGTTTTCAGGCGCAATGCGATCCCGGTGGGGCAGCACACTGAACTGCTCGGCAGAATAAATGACACGCCCTTGCTCAGGGGCAGTGTCTGAAGCGGTGGCCGCGATGCTGAACAAGGCAGCAAGCAGTAAAGAAGCGCAGTATGTTCGGAAATTCAGTGGTGAAGCCATAGTGGTGTCCTGAGTACGAGTAGTGTGATCTAGAACTACCATATAGGCTTCATGTTGAAAATACCATCCACAACGTAAGTGCTTTGCGAAATATTCATCAGTGATCAGTCACTTGCTGCATTTCCTTTTCAAGACGCTCGCTCTCATCTGCTCTGGGTTTGACGAAACGAGCTAAACCAAGATAAAGCACAGGCGTCAGGTACAAGGTAAAGACGACGGCAATGCCTAAACCACCGAATACCACCCAGCCAATAGCGTTTCGTGCTTCTGCTCCAGCTCCGGTTGAAAGAATAAGGGGCAAAGCGCCCAGTAACGTCGATACCAGTGTCATTACGATGGGGCGCAAACGAATAGTGGCTGCTTGTTCAACCGCTTCACGGACCGAGCGGCCCCGATCACGAAGTTGATCGGCAAACTCCACCAGCAAAATCGAATTTTTTGCCAGCAAGCCAATCAGCATGACCAAGCCGATTTGTGAATAGATATTGATACTGTTCCCCGTTAGGAATAATGCGAACAGTGCCGCGGCAATACCAAAGGGGACGGTAATCATGACAACGACGGCGCTATTGATACTTTCAAACTGAGCCGCAAGTACTAAAAATACAATCACGAAGGCTAATACATAGGTCAGCAACACCTCACGAGCGGTTTCTTCATAGGCGAGCGCTTCACCCATAAAGACCAAACCAATACCGGACGGCAGTGTTTGCTGGGCAATATCGCGCAAAGCGGCAACGGCGACATCAATAGCCATATCATCCGGTAGCTCCATATCAATCTCAATGGCACGCCGTTGCGATTGTCGTTCTAGCTCTGCTGCAACCCCTTCTTCACTGATTGTGGCAAGGCTGGACAGTGGCACCAGAGTGCCATTGCGTGCGCCCACGTAGAGACTTTCCAGATCGCCAGGGTCTTGCACTTGGCTTCGATTGGCCCGCAGCATGATAGGGATAGATTGATCACCAATATTTAAATCAGCAATATCATCTCCATTAATGGCAACACGCAGCGTTGTGGCAATATCAGACAAGGGCACGCCCAAGTCTTCCGCGCGTCGGCGATCGATATTGACCCGGAGTTGAGGCTGAGTGGGTTGATAGGATATACGCGGATAGCCCAGTTCTGGCAGTTGCTCCCTTACTTCCGCAGTAAAGGCGAGAGCGGCCTCATAAATACTCTCATAGGTTGGCCCCGTCAGTGCTAGCTCAAGGCCCCCGCCTTGCCCTCTTAAATTGAGACTGTTGCTACCAAAGGCACGGCCACTTACACCAGGAATATCGCTGATAGGAGCATTAATCTCGTTAAGAATATCCTGCTGGGATTTACTTCGAACATCCCAATGCTTTAGCTGTGCGGTGACAAAGGTAAGGTTAGGATCCCATTGCCCTACCACCGTGAAGACCGAATCAATCTCACCATTCTCCACATAGGGCTGTAGGATTTCCTCCAGCTGATAGGCTTGCCGATCCATAAAATCCAGCCCTACACCATCAGGCCCTCTGGCAAAAATGCGAATGGAGCCACGGTCTTCTGGTGGCATCAGTTCATTATCAAGGTACTGGTTCAGACTAAAGGCACCGGCCGCCAGCAGCAGACTAATTCCTAATACCCACCAAGCATGGTTTAAACAAAACCTCAGGCTGACTTCATAGTGGGCCACCATGCGATCACCAAAGCGAGCCAGCATACTCTTATCTTTGTGTTTCAGGGGCAACTTAGCCGTTAAGGCTGGCACCAGCGATAAGGCAACAAACGAAGAGATAATCACCGCAATGGCCAGAGTGCCACCGAACTCTCGAAATAGCATGCCTGCCGTTGAGGGCAGAAAAGCGATCGGAATGAAGACTGCTGCAAGCACGGCCGTGGTCGCTACCACAGCAAAAAACACCTCACGAGTGCCGATCACCGCCGCGGCCCGTGCCCCTAAACCCAGGCTGCGGCGCCGCTGAATGTTCTCGGTGACAACGATGGCATCATCGACGATCAAACCAGTGGCCAGCACCAGGGCGAGTAAGGTGAGGATATTGATGGAAAACCCCAGCACCCACAATGCTGCCAATGCACCGACTAATGCCACTGGAATACTGGCTGCAGGAATGATGGTTGCCCGCCAGGATCCGATAAAGAGCCGTAGCGTTAAGATGACAAGCAGTATGGTTAATGTCAGCGAAAAGATAACTTCTCGAACAGAGCCCCGAATAAACTCAGCATCGTCTGAGGTGATATGAAAGGTCAGCTCTGGAAATCTTGCTTTCAGGCTCTCCACTTGCGCCAGTACTTCATCGGAAATTTCAATGGTATTGGAACCGGCTTGTCTCAGGATACCCATGCCAATCACCGGTCGACCATCGAGCCGAACCATATTCGATGCATCAGCTGGCCCAAGGAATACGTTGGCAATATCACTGATTCTGGTATCACCGGAAATGATAATATCTTCGACTTGTTCAGCGCTGACGGACGTCGCGTCGGCTCTTACTATAAGCTGTTGATCGGTGGATTTCAGTGAGCCAGCAGGCACATCGAAGGGGGCTTGACGCAAAGCATTGGCCACGTCGGTGACGGTGAGGTTAAAACTGGATAATCGCATGGGGTCAATATTGACCCGCATCACCCGTTGACGGGCACCACGCAGCTGAACATCGGCGACACCGGGGATATTTAAAAACAATGGTGCCAGATCGGTTTCAATGCGCTCGGTCAATTCTTCCAATTGCAAGGTATCGCTGGATATCGCAATACTGACAATGGATTGCGCATCATTGTCGGCTTTAATAATTGCTACTTGCTCAACTTCAGGGGGCAACCGCCGTTGCACACGGCTAACGGATTCACGCATTTCGTTGGCTGCAGTATCCAAATCAACATTTGGCCGAAACTCGACCACAATGCGGGTACTGCCTTCCTCACTGGAAGAGCGGATCGATTTGACACCACTGACCCGCGCTGCGGCCGCCTCTAATCGGCTGGTTACTTCAGCGTCAACGGTTTCGGGCGAGCCACCAGGAAAGCTAGCGGTGACCGTGACACGCGGTCGATCGACATTGGGTAGCTCGCGAACTTCTAAGCCATTAAGAGCGGCAATGCCTGCGATGATAATCAACAGGTTCATCACTACAATAAGTACCGGCCGGCGGATCGCCAGCGAGGGTAAATCAGAGATGTTTTGGTTCTTTAGGCTCATGGCTTACCCGCCGCTGGTTGCCCTTGCCTAAGCGCATGCCCTACAGGGATGGCTTCTGGGTTACGAATAGCCACTGCTTGTTGTGGCCGAATGGTTTGAACGCCCTCAACCACGATCAGGTCATCACTGGCCAGGTTTGCCTCCACCAACAACTCGCCGCGGCGACGCTGTTGTATTTCTACATCGACTCGTTCTGCGTTGCCATCTGTTACACGCCAGACAAAGGCGCCTTCGGCACCCCACATTAGAGCCGCCTCTGGGATTACCGCGTAAAACTCACCCTGAACCTGAAGCCGGACCCGGAAACTCATACCGGGCCGATACTGATCGTCGCTGTTGTCCAGCAAAGCACGTACTCGAATTGTACGCGTACTGGCATCCACCCTGGAATCGATATCCGCAATGCGTAGCTCAAGCACTTCATTACTGTTTTGCCAAGGGGATGCATGGATAAAGTTATTGTTTTGCAGCAGTGAAAGGGCAGTTTCAGGCGCCTGGAAATCAACATACAACTGCTCCCTTGCATCAATAGTTGTCACCACCGTTGTCTGGCTGATACGGTCGCCTGACTCAATATCGGTAATACCAACCACACCCGTAAAGGGTGCGCGTACAAAGCGATCTTCCAAATTGGTTTTCGCATCCTGCAACTGGACTGCCGCTAAATCTCTCAGTGTAATGGCATCATCCAAATCACGCTGTGCAATAGCATCATTCTCACGACTGGTCCGCAATCGTTCAACGGTTCTTTCATGATCAGCCAGCTCAATTTCGGCGCGGCGTAGGGCGCTTTGTTGCCGTCTACTATCCAGCTCCAGCAACACCTGACCCTGCTCAACACGTTGGCCAGCTTTAAACTGGACAGAGGTTACCAAATCCGCCACGGCAGGGTAGATCACCACAGAGTTCATGGCCTCCGTATTGCCTACCGCTTCCACCCGCTGCGTTCTGGCATCAAAGTTGACCGGAGCAACCAGAACCTGAGCAGCGCGGCTTGCGCCGGGCTGCTGAGAATAAGCGGCAGCTGCAACAACACATAATACGGCACTGAGCAGATATTTGACGAAACCCATGAATACTTCCTGTGTAACTGATTTTTTGAACATGGTACAAGTACACTTGAAAAGCGCTATGTGATCAATGCAAAGCCATCAATCGACTTCTGCTTGCGATTAGTGGCTTCACACTATCTGAGCCAATCCTTGCAATTGTTCGTACTCATACCCATTGATGCTGTACAACGATTTGGAGGAACCATGAAAAAAGTACTTATTTTTGTAACCAACCATGCCACGCTGGGCGATACCGATGAAGCCAACGGCACTTATTCTCCAGAGTTGACGCATGCACTGGATGTGTTTATGCAAGCGGGCGTGGATTATGACCTGGTCTCCATTCAAGGTGGTAAAGCACCACTGTATGGCACCGATATTGAAGACGATGCGGTGAATGCCAAAGTGCTGACCAATGAAGTATTTCAGCATCGTATCAACCATACCATTGCTGCGGCGCAGGTGAAGGTCGACGCGTACGACGCCATCTTCTACCCCGGCGGTTTCGGTTTGCTATCCGATTTAGCAACCAATGAGCTGGTAGCCCAGCTCAGCGCCAGCCACTACGAACAGGGCGGTGTGCTAGCGGCGGTGTGTCATGGTCCGGCTGGCTTGTTGCCAATTACCCTGAGCAACGGTAAAAAGCTGTTGGCAGATACCATAGTGACCGGCTTTACCCGCGAAGAAGAGGTGGATTACGGCACCATTGATAAGATCCCATTCTTATTGGAAGAATCACTGACCCGAGTCGCCAGGCAATACCGCAAGGGCCAGCCGTGGGGTGAATTAGTGATTGAAGACAACCGGGTGATCACCGGCCAGAACCCAGCCAGTGCCCATGCAGTTGCTGCTGCGCTGGTAAAACACCTGATGTAAGAGACCTCTGGTCTGATTTTCAGTGTTTAAAATGATACGCCCTCTCCGGAGGGCGTTTTGCTATCTTATTTTTACTCGACAAGTGCTTTTAGCAAAGTTACTTTAACTTCAAAGACTTCCTGCTACTGTCGTATCACTGACATATGACAAAAGGCCGTCTGTCACGCTGCTGTCGTCACACTTTTGCTACTACCGGCTGCATAGTGAGGCTGAACCTAAAATTGGAGAGTCATTATGAATACAGATAAACATCATGGGGTCAGTTACTTTGAAGTAGCCGAGCATACCATCAAAGTTGTCGTGTCCTTTATCAGCGGCCTGGAGCAAATATATGTCGACGACCAACTGGTGTCTTCATCAAGAAACTGGTGGCTCCGCTCAGTGCATAGCTTTGAGCTCGATGGCCAACCAGCCGAAGTGCGAATTCGAACTGTCAGTTTGTTTAAAGGGCCGCTACAAATCGAGTTGCATGTTGATGGACATTATCAGGATGGAGACGAGTGGGATCTGCCCCGGATGATGGAGCAACTGAATAACGGCAAGAAGACAAAATGGTGGGTATTGATGTTGATCATGTTTGCCTTTGGGTTTTTGGGTGGAGCCTTTGGCTTCGGTCTGGGCATATGGTTCAAGGGGTAAAGTATGCAATTAGATGCAAAACAAATCCGCCAACTACGCACAGATCAAGGCTGGACACAGCAACAACTTGCGGATATCTGCGGTCTTAGTTTACGGACTATCCAGCGGGTAGAGCTTAATGGCCTGGCATCACTGGAAACCACCAAGTCACTGGCCGCTGCCTTTACCAAAGATCGTCGCGAACTTATGGAAACCGAAGATACGCCACCAAACCTACCGCAGGCTGTTACTGTACCTGTCTGGGTATTGGCTATCACCTTTCTGGCTGGTTTATTGTGTGGGGTATTTTTGTTACGCGTTTTTACCGCGACTTTTTAGAAGACTACTATGCCTGTAGATCGCGCGGCTGTGCCGCGCGCAGGATTTAATGATTATTTATTCGCTTCGATAAAAGGCACGGTGGAGTTCGGCAGCATGGTGGTTGGCAGCTTGCCGTCCCAGTTTTCAGCCTTCACCAGTTCAACCAGCAATGGGTTATCCGCAAGGGCCCCGGCCCGCTCGCGTATCGCTTCTGCCTCTGCGTTACCACGTAGGCGAATACTGTCTGCTTCCGCTTGTGCCTGTGCCCGCACCCGATCGGCTTCAGCCGCTGCCCGGGTGCGCACGATATCGGCTTCAACGCGCTCGCGCTCTAAGTTTTGCCGTTCACGCTCAACCGCAACTTCCGCCAGCATGCGCTGTTCTACACTCTCTTCATAGGCGGAGCTGAACGACACGTCTTCCACTTGCACCCCTAAAATAATCACCGGCCCGGTGACCGACTTTTGCACCGCTTGCGCCATTTCTAAATTCAAACGACCACGTTCACGAATGGAGGTGGCCGCATTGAACTGACCCAACACGGTTTTGGCTTCTTCCAGCACAATTCGGGTCACCTGACGGTCAATAAGTGCCTGACGGGTACCGAAGTTACGGTACACTTCATCCACCCGGCTGCTGTCTATTTGGTAGCGCACCGACAGGTTCATCACCGCCGGTTGCTGGTCGTTGCTGTACGCTTCCATATTGCGGTACAGCTCAACTTGCTCTTGCACCGAAATTTTGCGCACACTGTCGATCACGGGCAGTTTAAAATGCAAGCCAGGTTCGGCCACGTTAATCAGGCTGCCGTAACGAATCACCACACCACGCTCACCCTCGTCCACGGTGTAGAAGCTACCGACAGCAAACAGGAGTATAAAGATACCTAATACCGCGGCTCCAGCCGCACGAATGCTTGTATTTTTCGCCATTATTTATCGTCCTTTTTGTCTGATTTTCGGCCAATGATTTCGTAGGCTTTGATGGAGCCTAAAATAATCAGAAATAACACCACAAAAAAGCCAATAAGTGATAGTCCAAATCCCATGAGAAGCTCCTGCAACTAAAATAGAACAGGTATGATACCGAGGTTTTTAGGCAAAATAACAATTTTTAACGCAGAAATTGCAACAGGTTGTTACAGCTTTTAGGTGTCGCTTGTAACAAGGTAGATGGCTGCACCACGCGCAGCCGTGCAAAAAAGCAGAGGGCAAGGGGTTAAGACACCAGGCTATGCAGCACCTCAGTGCCATTCAGCAGGTTGTCGTGCAGCGGGCATCGGGCGCAGACATCATCCAAAAACTGTTGCTTTTCTGCATCCGTTATATCGGCATAAATATCAGCAGTAATAGCAAAGCCATCGGCCATGTTGGCCTGCGGTTTTATTGCTCATGGAGTCATCCTTTGTGATGCTGACGAAGGGCTCTACCATACCCTTTGTAGCAAAAGAGGACATGAGGCAGATCAAACTTAATCTCGTTAAATCATGCTTTTCTAATTTACTGTCGAAAAAATACCGCTCGGCACAAGGGACGCAAAATCTGTTAAGCTGGCAGTCTCTTCTTTTTGTTCTTGCTACCCATAAGGAGCCAGCCATGAGCCGCCACTTTGAAAGCGCCCCGGGCCTGTGCGAGCAGCGCGATCCGGCCACCAACGACTTTGTCTTTAACCAAACCATGTTGCGCATCAAAGATCCAGCCGTCAGCCTGGATTTCTACACCCGGGTACTGGGCATGACGCTGGTGCGTAAGCTCGATTTCCCTGAGATGACTTTCTCGCTGTTCTTCCTGGCAGCGCTGAGCGAACAAGAAACACAGCAGTGGTCCAAGGATACCGATGAGCGCACCATCCAAACCTTCAGCCGCCCGGCCATGCTGGAACTGACCTGGAACTGGGGCAGCGAAAGTGACGACAGCTGCCAGTACCACAGCGGCAACGAAGACCCCAAAGGCTTCGGCCATATCGGCTTTGCCGTACCCGACCTAACCGCCGCCTGTCAGCGTTTTGAAGATCTGGGCGTGTCTTTTGTCAAAAAACCAGCTGATGGCAAAATGAAAGACATCGCCTTTATCCGCGATCCGGATGGCTACTGGATCGAAATCTTTGAACCCGCGCGCTTGCCGAAAGGATTGGCTGGTTTTTTGGGGTGAGTTCAAGTGGAGCAGCAAAATTGAGTGATGATCAACACACAGCACCTTCGAAGGTTGTTTATCCTGGTGATGAGTTACGCACACCAGTAAATGTCCTTGCACCTGATCAGCGCAACTTTTATTTTGGTGCTACCTCCATTGAGGTTCTGTATCAGCAGATTGAGCAATGCAGCCTTAGCCCAAGGGTTCCTGACTATATAATCATTCAGTTCGATACCGCCAGAAATCTGTTTCTGCACGCACTGTATGTGTATCGCTTTTATGTTGTGGCTGAAAGTCAGGTGCTTGCTGCGTTGGAGCTGGCGATTCGCGAATGCATAGGTGATAAAGTGCTGACTGCATTTCAAAAAGAACTTAAATCAAATGGCGTACATTTCTCCAAAGGTTTAAGGTTGTATCTAGAGTATTTGGCTAGACACAAACTAATGCAGAATGAAGACTTTCCTATCTGGCACCGCCGCAACAGGATAGCCGCTGAGGAGGCTTACCGGGATAAAATCTTTAAGCTAATGGAAGAGCAGGGCTTGGAAGAGTATCAGTTGGATGAGAGTGAGATAGATGAAAGTGCATTTGATGAGGAGTGGGATTACGTACAGATTTTATGCGAAACACTGCCAAAAATCAGAAACATTCACTCACATGGCAGTACAATGCTGCACAATCAGGTTTTACTAAGCTTTGTAAATATTTCCATCATCATTAATAAAATGTTTGAGCGCACTGCCGTTGAGAAACAATAACCATTATTTATTAGGGTAAATCAGTACATGCTAACAGGTAAGATTAAGAATCAGGTCGATGAAATTTGGGAAGCGTTTTGGACGGGTGGTATAGCTAACCCAATCTCCGTGATTGAACAATTCACTTTCTTACTGTTTATCCGCCGGCTAGATGAAATCCATACTCAGCGCGAAAAACAGGCAATATTGCTGGAAACCGCTTTTACTAACCCTATTTTTGGCAAAAACGGTAACGATGATGAACTTAATTACCGTTGGAGTAAATTCAAGAACCTTGACCCCAAAGAGATGTTTGATTTGGTGAAAGATAAAGTCTTTCCATTCATTAAAACAATTCAGGGCGAAGACACCGCTTTTGCTAAGCATATGGAAGATGCCATTTTTATGATCCCGAAGCCAGCGGTGCTGGACAGGGTCGTGAACATGATCGATAAAATCGACATGACAGACCGAGACACCAAAGGTGATTTGTACGAATACATGCTAAGTAAGCTGCAATCGTCCGGCACCAACGGCCAGTTCCGTACGCCGCGCCACATCATTCAACTGATGGTTGAAATGACAGCGCCAAAACTGGATGGCGAAAAGTCAGATATTATCTGCGACCCGGCCTCAGGTACCTGCGGCTTTTTAATGGCCGCCGAAGAGTATGTGCGTAGCACGCACAAAGATGCCTTGCTAAAGCCGCTTAACAGCCAGCATTTTCATCAACACATGTTTAATGCCTACGACTTTGATCAGCATATGCTGCGCATAGGCGCAATGAACTTAATGCTGCACGGCGTAGAGCAGCCAACAGTGGAATACCGTGATTCGCTTAGTGATTATGGCGATGCCAATATCAGTGAAAAATACACGCTGATACTAGCCAACCCTCCGTTTAAAGGCAGTGTTGCTTACGATGAGCTATCCCCCGATTTATTAACTGCCCTTGGCAAGACACCAAAAAAAGTACAGGCCAAAACCGAAACCGACGAAGATGGCAATAAGAAAAAAGCCAAAGGCCCGTCGGAAAAAACCGAATTACTGTTTCTAGCATTAATTCTGCGGATGTTACAACCTGGTGGCCGCGCAGCAGTAATCGTGCCAGATGGCGTATTGTTTGGCTCTACCAATTCGCATAAAACCATTCGCAAAACGTTGCTTGAAGAGCATAAGCTGGATGCGGTGGTTTCATTGCCGTCCGGTGTATTTAAACCCTATGCCGGAGTATCAACCGCAATTTTGTTTTTTACCAAAACCAACAGCGGCGGCACTGATAAGGTATGGTTTTACGATATGCAGGCAGATGGCTTTTCACTGGACGACAAGCGCACGCCATTGCTGAAAGATCAGGAATTAACCACCGAAGCCGATGCTATAGATACCAAAGCTGCTCATGGCGATACCGTGCCGTCTGAACTGCCCAACCATAAACTCAATAATATCCCTGATGTATTGTTCCGCTGGTTCAATAAACAAGGCGACGCACAGCGCCAGCGCACCGAGCAAAGCTTTTATGTGCCGCTGCAGGAGATCATTGATAAAAACTACGATTTGTCGATTAACCGTTATAAAGAAGTGGTGTACGAAGAAGTAAAATACGACCCACCAAAAGTGATCCTACAACGCATTAAAGACCTGCAAGCGGCAATGGATAAAGGTATCGCCGATTTGGAGGCTATGCTGTGAGTTGGCCTATTCTCAAACTAGAAGATGTGTCACATCACATTAGAAATGGTGCAAGTATAAAACAAGTAGAAGGCGCATCAGGTCTGCCAATAACTAGAATTGAAACTATCGCGAATAGGGAGGTCAATCTAGATAAATGTGGTTACTCAGATATCAAACCTGATGAGTATTTAAAATATAGGCTGAAGTGTGGTGATATTTTAATCAGCCATATCAATTCGGAAAAGCACTTGGGTAAGTGTGCAATATTTGAATTTGAGAGGGATGATATAATTCATGGGATGAATCTTTTATGTTTTCGGCCAAATGATCGAGTATTTCCTAAATACTTGTTCTTTTATTTAAGCAGTGAATTATTCTTAAGTTTCATACCAACGATTACCAAGAAATCAGTTAATCAAGCTAGTTTTACTGTAACGCACTTTAAAGGTCTGCCAATCCCACTCCCTCCATTACCTATCCAAAAGCAAATTGCCGCAGTATTGGAAAAATCCGATACCTTGCGTCAGCAATGCCAGCAAATCGAACAAGAGCTTAACGCCCTCGCCCAATCGGTGTTTTTGGAGATGTTTGGTGACTTCCGCAAGAGTGATCAATCAGATTTTGTTAAATTAGGTGAGTGCGCTGATGTTTGTTCAGGCGTCACTAAAGGGCAAAAACTCAACGGGAAGGTAACTTCAATAGTTCCTTACATGCGAGTAGCAAATGTTCAAGACGGTTATTTAGATTTAAATGAAGTTAAAGAAATTGAGGCAAAACAGTCTGACATTGAAAAATACGTATTGAAGCCTGGCGATATTTTAATGACAGAAGGCGGTGATCACGACAAATTAGGTCGTGGCGCAGTTTGGCAAGGTGAAATAGATAACTGCATACATCAGAATCATGTTTTCAGAGTAAGGTTTGTTAACTCTTATCTACCTAAGTTTTTTGAGTATTTATTGCAAACACTGTATGCGAAGCAATATTTTCTTAAATGTGCAAAGAAAACCACAAATTTAGCATCTATTAATATTACACAGCTTAAATCGCTTCCAATGCCAAATGCTTCACTCCAAGCTCAGCAAAAGTTTGTCGATTACATTGCTAAGCTAGACGCATTAAAGGCGGTGGCGAAAAAGACAACGCAATATCATGAAAATACATTTAACTCCCTTATGCAGCGCGCCTTTAAAGGCGAGTTGGATTTAACAACTAAAGCTTAAGGTGAAGCTGATGAGCGAGCTGCAGATTTATCAGAATGAAGACGGTAGTTTGCAGCTCAATGTACAGTTGCAGCATGAAACGCTGTGGCTGTCGCAAGCGCAAATGGCGCAGTTGTTTGCCACTAAACGCCCAGCCATTACCAAGCACTTAACTAATATTTTTAAGTCTGGCGAGCTGGATCAGCAGGCAGTATGTTCCAAAATGGAACATACTGCCGCAGACGGCAAAACCTACAATACCCAATTCTATAATCTGGACGCTATCATCTCAGTGGGGTATCGGGTTAACTCTGTTAATGCTACCCGCTTTCGGCAGTGGGCCACTGCCACCCTGAAGCAGCACCTAATTAAGGGGTATAGCTTAAACCAGCAGCGGTTAAGTCAAAATGCCGCAGAGCTGGAAAAAGCGCTGCAACTGGTCAAACGGGCGGCCGCTTTGCCTTATAATAGTGAGTTTGGTGCTGGCCTGGTTGATATTCTGGCTAGCTACACCCAAACCTTTTTATGGTTACAGCAATACGATGAAGGCTTGTTACAGCAACCTAAAGGTGAACCGGGTGGTGAGTTAACACCCTTAGCTGATGTTAGGGCAGCACTGGCGCAGTTAAAAGCACAACTTATCGCCAGAGGCGAAGCTACCGCATTATTTGGCCAGGAGCGGCAAGACGGTTTGGCCAGTATTTGGGGCAATTTGCAACAAACGGTATTTGGTGATGCCGCTTACCCCAGCATTGAAAGTAAAGCCGCGCATTTAATGTATTTTGTGGTGAAGAACCACCCGTTCAGTGACGGCAACAAACGTAGCGCAGCATTTTTATTTGTTGATTTCTTAAATAGAAACAAACGTTTGTTTAATGAACACTACCAAGCTGTTATAAATGATACAGGCTTGGCCGCTATTACCTTGTTGGTGGCTGAATCTGATCCGCAGGAAAAGCAGACCTTAATTCGGTTGATTGAGAATTTATTGGCAAAATAATAGTTAGCACAGGAAGTTGCATGTCGAATTTTTTATTTTTATCTGAATGGCCTGAGTTACAGGAATATGCGCTAAAAGCTGAAGCGGTAGTTAATGCCGACCCGCGCTCCAGTTGTTTTTACAGCCGCTATACCCTGGAACGTACAGTGCAGTGGATGTATGAATTCGATAAATGGCTGCAAAAACCGAAATACGACCAAACCTTAAATACCCTGATTAACCAAAGTGACTTTAAGGCTGCGCTTGGCAGTACAATTTTCCCCAAGATTAAAGCGGTGCAAAAAGCCGGCAATAATGCCGTTCACAGTGAGCGCAAGGTCACAGAGCCGGAATCAACCCAGGCATTAAAAGAGCTGCACCATATTCTGTACTGGTTTTACCGTACTTACAGCAGTGGCATAAAACAAGGCCAGCCGCTGCAAGATCAGGTATTCGACCTGGCCAAGCTGCCAAAAACCATACAAATAAATGCAGATTTGGTGATGCAGTCTGCCAAGCAGCTAAAGCTGCTGCAAAAGCAACTGACCGAGCGCGACGAAGCACATCAGCAAGCCTTGGAAAAAGCCCGCCAACAAAATACGGCCCTGCAACACCAGCTTGAGGCATTGCAAAACCAGTTGGCGCAGCAAAAAGCCAGCAATGCCAAAGTAGCGCAAAAAGTAACAGACCCGCACAATTACAACGAAGCAGAAACCCGCGAATTTATAATAGACCAGTATTTAAAAGAAATGGGCTGGGTATTGGATGCGGCCAATGTAAAAGAGTTTGAAGTGAAGGGCATGCCGCCCAGTATTCACAATAAAACTGGTACCGGCTTTATTGATTACGTGTTGTGGGGAGCTGATGGTAAGCCTCTGGCAGTAGTAGAAGCCAAACGCACTATGCTTAGTGCCAAAGAAGGACGACAGCAGGCCATTTGTTATGCGGATTGTCTGGAAAAAAACTTTGGCCAACGCCCTCTGATTTACTACACCAATGGTTATGAAATCCATTTTTGGGATGATTGCCAGTACCCACCCCGTTTGGTGCAGGGCTTTTTAAATCAAGATGAAATGCAGCGCTTGATAAACAGACGTACCGCCAGGCAAGCGTTGAGTGAGGTTGAGCTGGATACCAGTATAGCCGGCAAGGGCAGGCCTTATCAGCGCCTGGCTATTGAGTCGGTATGCCAGCAGTTTGATATACAAAAACAGCGTAAAGCCTTACTGGTTATGGCCACCGGCACAGGTAAAACCCGCACCACTATTGCCTTGGTTGATGTACTCATGCGCGCCGGCCTAGTAAAGAACACCTTGTTTTTGGCCGACCGCAATGCGTTGGTTAATCAGGCAAAGAAGGAGTTTTCTAAATTACTATCGAAAAGCTCGCCGGAGATCTTATCCGGCGGTACCTCGCAGTTAAAAGGGCGGGTATACCTTTCTACTTACCCTACCATGATGGGATTACTCAGTGCGGCACCCGATAGCCGGCTGTTTGGTGTCGGCCATTTCGACTTGGTGATTGTCGATGAAGCCCACCGATCGGTCTATAAAAAATACCGCTACATTTTCGATTACTTTGATGCGTTGTTATTAGGTTTAACGGCTACACCCAAATCTGAGTTAGATAAAAATACCTACGATATTTTCGAGCAGCCGGAAGGCGACCCCACCTTTGCTTATGAGTTAGAGCAAGCCATAGCCGATAAGGTGTTAGTGCCACCCAAAGACGTAAAAATAGATCTTGGTTTTATTCGTAAAGGTATTAAGTACGCCGAATTGTCAGCTGCAGACAAAGAAGAGTGGGAAAGTAAGGAGCAATTGGAGGGGAAAGACGAGGTATTACCATCAGAGGTAAACAAATTTCTGTTCAACAAAGATACCGTTGACAAAGCCCTGCAGGTACTGATGGAGCGTGGCGTTACTGTCGCTGGCGGTACCCGGTTGGGGAAAACCATCATATTTGCTGCCAACAACGACCATGCCGAGTTTATTGTTGAACGTATTAATGCCAACTACCCGAGTTACAAAGGTAAGTTTGCACGGGTGATCACCTACAAAGAACAGTACGCCGATACCCTGATTGATGAGTTTAAAGGCGAAAAGAAACCGGTAGATCCCAACTTGCCGTTAAGCATTGCCGTGTCGGTGGATATGCTGGATACCGGCATTGATGTGCCGGAAGTGGTTAACCTGATGTTCTTCAAGGTGATCAAATCTAAAGTTAAATTTATGCAAATGCTGGGCCGGGGCACCCGTTTGTGTGAAGATTTATTTGGCCCCAGTGAACATAAGCAGTTTTTTAAGGTGTTTGATTGCTGTAAGAACTTTGAATATTTTGAAATGAACCCTGAAGGGGCGAAGGACAGCCTGAGCAAAAGTTTACTGCAAGTTATTTTTGAGAGCCGATTGCAGCTGTCGCAATTGCTTAAAGATAAGCCTGAATTTGGTGATTTTGGTAGCAACTACCAGCAGTACAACATTCGTAGCTTGCAGCACCGGGTTGCCGGAATGAACCTGGACAACTTTATTGTGCGCGCTAAACGTCAGTTAGTTGAAAAATATCAACAAAGTGCAATATGGCAGCATTTAACTAACGAGCATCTGGCTGAACTGGAAAAGCAGATAGCGATATTACCCAGTGAAGCTTCGCCGCTGATACCTGAAGAAAAAGAAGAAGAACTGTCACTCCGGTTTGATCAACTGCTGCTAACCATGCAACTGGCACTGGTGAACAAAACCGGGATTTCGGATTTTTATCGTGACAAGCTGAATCAAATAGCGGCAAAGCTGGAGAGCAAAGCCAGTGTGCCTGCGGTCATGGCTCAGCTGGACTGGATCCAATATGTACAAAGTGCCAACTTCTGGACTGATGTATCGCTGGAAGATATAGAAAAGACCCGGCTTAAACTGCGTTTACTCATGCGCTTTATCGAAAAAGAAAGCACCGGTATTGTGTTTACGAACTTTCAGGATCAATTGCTGGAAGTGCATGAAAATGAAGGTGTGTATGAGTTTTCTACTGATTCAAGCCTAGCCTTGTATCGAAAAAAGGTGGAAGCCTATATTCGCGAACATGAAGATGACCTAACTATTCAGCGGATTAAGCGTAACCAAGCGATTACTAAATTGGATTTGGAACAACTGGACCACAAGTTATTTGAAGCCAGCGGTATAGCAGATTTAGAGCAGTACAATAAAACCATTCACCCAGATAAATCCGTTGGCGAATTCGTGCGGGAACTGGTGGGGCTTGATCGCGGTGCTGCTAAAATCGCCTTTGCAGACTATCTTGATAACGCCAAGTATAATCCGCAGCAGCTGCAGTTTGTAAATACTATCATCGATTACCTTACTCAAAACGGCATCATGAGCCCGGCACAACTAGCAAAGCCGCCATTTTCAGACATTCACTTCGAAGGTGTTTTTGGTTTGTTCGATGACAACTCAGTCATAGATATCAGAAACCGGATAAAAGGTGTGTCGGATGTATCAAGTTTGCTAGTTGACCCGGATTTTCAAATTGAGAAATTAGTTGTTGGTTCAGCAAATCTGGTGATTGATGAAGAGTTTGGTCCTTGGTCGGTAGATTTTGCCAATGATCTTGCAACTTCAATCAATCGACACCTGGCCGAATATCTTCCGGTGGAAGCTAACTCTTTGACGGTCCATGTTGATGTCATTGAGGTTAAAGCGGGTAGTATCGATATTGATCTGCTGATTAAATGTGGCGGTAGTGTTAGCGCGTTTTTCACCCTATATCCAGTACTCAGAAGCGGATTTTTATGCTTTTGGAATGACATAGCCAAAGCGTACGCCAAATTAGTGCCGCAACTACAAAGGAAATACCAACGCAATTTAAAAACGAGTATCAAAGGTAACGAGCTAAGACTAATGACGGATGATGAGCTGCTGGAAAGTATTAAACAGGAAGCCCGAAAATCAGCCAATGACAGAAAAACTGGCTAGTTATGAGTAAAACCGTTGATATTTACCACCAGGGCGCAGCATTGTTTCAGCCCAGTACGATGCACTTAGCTTTAAGCAGGTGCATGATTGCTGGTGACAGTATTGGCCCGCAGACTGAAAGGATCTCTTACGAGGCTATCCAGTCTGCTTTTAGAGGGTTAATGTAGTTTTGCTTTATTTCTGGTTGGATTTGGTTGTACTAAATCCAATATTTTGCACGCAATACATTAGCCCCTCTAGTGATGCATCTTTCAAACCATATGAAAAATATAATATTATTAGAATAATCACGACGGTTATTTCGACTAGGCGATGTGCGTGTACCCAAAAAACTCTCATAATGATAGTGCTCCATTTTTATCGTGGAGCTTAATTGTGCCACTGGGTAGATTCTTGTTGGGAGATTTGAGGGGGTCTTTTGAGCATGCCAAACCAAAAACCTTAACTTCAACTGTACTTTTTGCGTGCTGATAATAAATGAGCGCATGCTTCTACACGAGAGTGAGTAACCCCCTGATTAACAAAGCTGATTAATTTTTGTTCCGCTACCATTTGTTAACTGGTACAATGAGGGTGTTTTTTAACCGCACATTTGAGGGACCAAAAATGTCATTTGCACTTGTTCGTACCGTGGTAGGTGCTGCTGTATTGGCAGTAGCGAGTTTTAGCAGTCAGGCGTCGTTGATTGTGAACGGCGATTTTGAACTGAATACTGTCAACCCAAACTCCTGGACTTGGTTAGCTTCCAGTCAGGTTGCTGGTTGGCAGGGAAGTAACATTGAAATCTGGAACTCGATGAATGGAGTGCAGGCCGCTAGTGGTAATAACTTCATTGAGTTGAATGCTCATGGCAGCAATCAGGGGGCCTGGTCTATTTTCCAGAGCTTTGCGACTGACATTGGGCAAAGCTATGAGCTGAGCTTTTTTTACCGTGCTCGTAACGGTAGCAATGAGCAGTTTAACGTGACTGTGGCGAATTTAAGCCAAACGTTAAATGATCATACTAACCAAGGTTGGAGCTTCTTTAACAGCAGCTTTGTCGCCACCGACAGCAACACCACCTTGCGGTTTACTTCACACAACAGCGGCACCATCGGCAATTTTCTTGATGGCGTAAGCGTGGTGTCGCGGCAGGGTGTGGCAGCAGTACCAGCTCCTGCGACCTTGGGTGTGATGGCCCTTGGCCTGGTATTGCTTGGCGCGGCTCGGCGCATGCGCTCCCGTTAAGCTCTGGCGCTGCTTGTTATCTGAAACGCCCCGCCTACTGCGGGGCGTTTTGCGTTTTTAGCTTACGCTGCTTAAGTAAATCACCTCGCTCTAAATCATTCCTCACTTTTACACTTGCAAATTGGGCGTATAGCTGGCTAGATAAACGAAACGGTACCCATGGATAGGAGGAGTGGAGTCTTTGTTGTTATTGGTGGCTGCTTCTGCTGCCGTTGTCACTTTCGTCGCCATAAGGATTTGCTATGTATCGATTGCTGTTTGTTTTTTTCCTTAGTGTGCTGTCCTGGCACAGCCTTGCCGAGCGTGTTTCCCATGTTGAACAACAGCTGGACCGGCATACTCAGCTTCCTTTTCTTATTCCCAGTGAGGTCATGCTACAGCAATGGCTGCAGCAGCTTGAATCGCAGCCGGATTCTGCCAGTTGGTACCGTGCCTACTCATTACTCTTGTTGCAGCAAGGCATAACGCAAGTGAAAGGTCTTGAGGCAAAAGGCGAGTTACAAGCTCTGCTTGAAAGGATTGATGCTCAGGCTCTGTCAGCTCAGGCTGAGGTATACAGTGCTCTGGCTGAACTGCTGCTTTATCATCAGCATTACAGCACAGCCCTTGAGCTTGTAGAGCCGATGCAGACTATGCTGTCTGAGCTGCAGCATCCGCGTCTTGTGTATCAGTTTAATCATCAGATCGGCCGGATGTTAAAAGCCAATGGCCAATTGGAAGAGGCTCTGACGTATTTTCTGACGGCTCACTTAGAAATTACACAGCTCAATGATGGACAAACCGAATTCAGACGGCAGTTTTTGCAGCTGCATATGGCTCGCATTCAATCTCGGTTGCAAAATTACCGCTACTCAAGGCAGATTGCTTCTCAAGCGCTGGAGGTGGCTTATCGGGAAGGGTTTCAGGTGCTACTGGCTGAGCTGCACTTAATTTATGGCGCAGCAATTCACATGCTGGAAGGACCAACGGATGAGGCGCTGGCTCAATATCATCTGGCCAGCAAGCCTGTCGAAGGAATGATGGCTGGGCGCACGCAGATGATGGCGTTGAATAACCTGGGCGCTGTGCACTTGCATCGGGCGAACTACGAGCAGGCTCTGGGTTACTTGCAGCATGGAGTGGTGATTGCTGGACAGTTGAACAACGAGCGCGAAGTGCATGTAATGAGCTTTAATATCGGTTACATCCAAGTGTTGCAAGGACAAACCGAGACAGGGCTGCGACAGATGGAGCAAGCGTATGAAGCCTATAAAGCCAAAACTACTCCAGTGACACAGGGCATTATGCTGGGGCATTTAGCGGATGCTTACCATGCTGCTGGTTTGTATGAGCAAGAGAATGCAGCTTTGCGCCAGCATAGGCGGATCAGAGAGAAAGTGCTGGAGGTTGAACGGGATCGAGTCTATAGCGAGCTGCAGGTGCAATTCGAAGCACAGGAGCAAGGGCTGAGGATTCAGCTGCTGGAGCAGGAGTCGCTGCTGCGGGATGAGCGCTTAGCGACAGCTCATCGGGAAAACCTCTGGTACAGTGGCCTCATTACCTTGTTGCTGCTTGGTTTTATTGCGGCCATGCTGGCGATGCGCCATACGCGGAAATTAAATAGTCAGCTGCAAGAGCTCTCTAAGCGCGACCCTCTGACGCAACTATACAACCGCCGCGCATTGCATGACGTGAAGCAGCAAGGTGGTGATCTGGTGCTGTTGCTGGATGTAGACCACTTTAAACAGATTAATGATCAGCATGGTCATGATAAAGGCGATACTGTGCTGGCTGAGCTGGCACAACGCCTGATGAACAAGGTACGCAAAGAAGACTGGGTACTGCGTTGGGGCGGCGAGGAGTTTTTGTTAATTTTGCGTGGTGTGGAAGCAGATACAGCCATCGAAAGTATCCAAAAAGTTGTTGCAGCAGTATGCGATCAGCCTATAGCCGAGTTGGATGTATCGGTCAGTGGGGGAGCCGTGTTACTTCGTGATGCAGAGGCGATGCAGCAGGTATTAAAGCAAGCCGATCTGTTGTTGTATCGGGCCAAAGAGCTGGGGCGGAAACGTATATTGTACCAAGCCGATCATCAGGACGATCCGGTCGAAGTATCGCGATAGCTGCCGCTCGCGATTAGGCATATAAAAACGCCCCGCTAACTAAATGCCAGCGGGGCGTTTTGCTTGGTAGGTTCGCTTAGTTACTTCACATCAAAGCGATCGTTGTTCATCACCTTGACCCAGGCGTTGACAAAGTCGTGGACGAACTTGGCCTTGTTATCATCCTGTGCATAGACTTCGGCATAAGAGCGCAGGATGGAGTTGGAGCCAAACACCAGATCGACCCGGGTTGCCGTCCACTTGGTTTTGCCGCTGCTGCGCTCGACAATGTTGTATTGGTTTTTGCCAGTAGGCTCCCACTTGTTGCCCATGTCGGTGAGATTGACAAAGAAATCATTGCTCAGCACGCCAACCTGGTTAGTAAAGACACCATGCAGGCTGCCGCCATGGTTGGTACCTAGCACCCGCATACCGCCTACCAATACTGTCATTTCTGGCGCGGATAGCCCCAGCAACTGGGCTTTGTCCAGCATCATTTCTTCTGGCTGTACGCTGTAGTCTTGCTTCAACCAGTTGCGAAACGCGTCATGTAATGGCTCCAGCGGCTCAAATGACTCAGCATCGGTCATCGCGTCTGTGGCGTCACCACGACCTGCGCTAAAGGGCACGGTAATGTCTACACCCGCATCTTTCGCCGCTTTTTCGATGGCCGCACTGCCGCCAAGTACAATCAGATCGGCCAGGCTGACTTTCTTGCTTAAAGCACTTTGAATGGCCTGCAATACCTTCAGTACTTTTTGTAGTCGCTCGGGTTCGTTACCTTCCCAGTCTTTCTGCGGCGCTAACCGGATACGGGCACCGTTGGCACCGCCACGATAATCTGAGCCGCGGAAAGTACGGGCGCTATCCCAGGCGGTGGCAACCAGCTCAGCTGTACTTAGGCCACTGGCCAGAAGCTTGGTTTTTAGGTCACGAATTTCCTGCTCGGTTAGGGTGTAATCTGCTTTTGGTACCGGATCTTGCCAGATCAAGTCTTCTTTCGGTACATCTGGCCCTAAGTAGCGGCTTTTTGGCCCCAGGTCACGGTGCGTCAGTTTAAACCATGCCCGACGAAATACTTCGCCGAAATACTCCGGGTCTTTGTAGAAACGCTCAGAAATCTTACGATACTCTGGGTCCATTTTCATTGCCATATCGGCATCAGTCATGATTGGATTCTGACGAATCGATGGGTCTTCAACATCAGGAGCTCTATGCTCTTCTTTGATGTTCACCGGCTCCCATTGCCAGGCACCGGCAGGGCTCTTTCTCAACTCCCAGTCATAGTTGAGTAACAGTTCAAAGTAACCGTTATCCCACTGCGTTGGGTTGGTGGTCCAGGCGCCTTCCAAACCACTGGTCATGGCATCACGACCAACGCCACGGGTCTTGTGGTTCATCCAACCAAAGCCTTGTTCGTGAATATCGGCGCCTTCCGGTGCCGGACCTAAATTTTCTTCTTTGTTATTACCGTGTGCTTTCCCTACGGTATGGCCACCGGCAGTTAATGCCACGGTTTCTTCATCATCCATCGCCATGCGTTTGAAGGTTTCACGCACATCATGAGCGGTTTTTAGTGGATCAGGCTTGCCATCTACGCCTTCCGGATTGACGTATATCAGGCCCATCATCACCGCGGCTAACGGATTATCGAGGTCGCGTTCGCCAGAATAGCGAGATCCTTCACTTCCTGATGGGGCGAGCCACTCTTTTTCTGAGCCCCAGTAGGTGTCTTTTTCCGGGTGCCAGATATCCTCGCGGCCACCGGCAAAACCAAAGGTTTTAAAGCCCATCGACTCATAGGCCATATTGCCGGCCAGAATCATTAAATCAGCCCACGATAATTTGTTGCCGTATTTCTTTTTAATCGGCCATAGCAAACGACGTGCTTTATCCAGGTTGCCGTTATCTGGCCAGCTGTTTAATGGTGCAAAACGTAAGTTGCCGGTACCTGCACCGCCACGACCATCAGCAATCCGATAGCTACCGGCGCTGTGCCAGGCCATTCGAATAAATAAGCCACCGTAATGCCCCCAATCGGCTGGCCACCAGTCTTGGCTATCGGTCATCAGGGCTTTTAAATCACTTTTTACTGCTTCTAAATCAAGCGTTTTGAAGGCCTCAGCATAATTAAAGTCGCTATCAAGTGGATTTGTTTTATGATCGTGCTGATGCAAAATATCGAGGTTAAGGGATTTCGGCCACCATCGCATGACATTGTCGCTGGACGTGGTGTTGGCGCCATGCATCACTGGGCATTTACCAGCGGTGCTGTTATTTGACTTATCCATACATACTCCTTGTTCGGGATTGACGGCAGAGCAGAATTGCTATGGCTGCTCTGTACTTGCCATCAACTATAGTCACGATACCGTGAATGCGAAAGTTACTTTTACCGAACATGGTTATCGATTTTATTAATGAATAAATTATTTATGCTCCATTATTGGTGATGATTTAGCTGGCAAAAAGTTGGCCCATATCTTTAAAGGATTTAAACTCCAGCGCATTGCCGCATGGGTCGTATAAAAACATGGTCCCTTGTTCACCCGGCTGACCCTGAAAGCGAATATGCGGTTCGATGGCGAATTGAATGCCATGCGATTGCAATCGCTCAGCCAAAGCCTCCCACGCTTGCCATGGTAGTACCACCCCAAAGTGGGGTACTGGCACGGCATGGCCGTCAACCTGACTGCATTGAGCTTGCTGCTGGTAGGGCATGGTTGGGTGTACGTGAATAACAAATTGGTGACCAAAGAAATCGAAATCAACCCAATGTTCGCTAGATCGGCCTTCAGTCAGACCAAATACATCACGGTAAAAGGTGCGTGCTTTGGCTAAATCGTCAACAGGGATGGCAAGATGAAAAGGGGGCAGGCTCATGCAACTCTCCTAAAAAGTGGATGGGTATAAAAATCCATCATAACGGAATGTGAGTAGTGCTGAAATAGGGCGCATCGGTCGGTAACGTTAGTTTTTTATCATATTTCTAAATGAAGCGAGCTAAATTCATCTACACTTGTATCCATAGGCATTCGTATCAATCACAAGCACGAAGTCGCTCTAAAAATTTGGGTGAGTAGTGGTCTTGAAAATGAGTTATTTCGTTAAAGCTGGCTGTTAAGGATATTGCATGAGTAAATTTATGGCATCTGTTGACCAACGGACAAATTTGGTTGGTCAAAACCGATTGGAGCTGTTGATCTTTCGATTAAACAGTCCGCAACCCTACGGCATTAACGTTTTTAAAGTACGAGAGGTGCTACAATGCCCTGAGCTGACGGAAACTCCCGGTTCTCATCAGTTCGTGCGGGGTATTGCTCACTTGCGGGGGGTGCCGATTACAGTGATTGACCTGAGTCAGGCAACCGGGGGCAAACCGATTGCTGACTTGGCTACCTCATTTGTGCTGGTGACTGAATACAACCGCACCACACAAGGCTTTTTGGTTGGCGGCGTCGATCGCATCGTCAATATCAACTGGGAGCAAATCATGCCGCCGCCAAAAGGTGCGGGCAATAACCACTATCTCACTGCCGTGACGAAGGTGGATGATAAGCTGGTGCAGGTGATCGATGTAGAAAAAGTCTTTGCTGAGATCTCGCCACCAGATGAAACGGTCAGCGATACCATTAAAGCTGAAGCCGCTTCGCTTGACTTAACCCAGCTGACTGTATTGGTGGCGGATGATTCGTCGGTTGCGAGAAATCAGGTAAAACGAGCATTGAGTTCGATTGGCGTGAAAGTACAGCTGGTGAATGATGGCCGCGAAGCCTTACGCTGGCTGGAAGCAAAAGCCGAAGAAATGGGTGGTGATATCACTTCGCAGGTGCCGCTGATGATTTCGGATATAGAAATGCCCGAGATGGATGGCTATACCCTGACCGCTAAGGTCAAAGCACACCCGGATTTGAACAAGGTGCACGTGGTACTGCACTCATCGTTAAGTGGAGTCTTTAATGAGGCGATGGTAAAAAAAGTGGGTGCCGACCAATTTATTGCCAAATTCCACCCGGACGAATTAGCGTCTGCCGTCAAGCACTGGATGTTTAGCTAAGCTTATGTGCAGAGCAGGCATGTGGCTTGCTCTGCATCAATCCCCTGTTATTGGTAGCCCCTTCAATTGTCAGACTGTTCCGCTTAAGCAGTTGAAATAGTATTTCCTCTTATTTTTTCACCACTTTGTAGTCAATTTTACTAAGTCAGGTATGGTGTGATGACTTTGATACGTCCTGTTGTGAGCAAGAGTAAATTTTTATCATTTTGTTTTTATTGGTTTTTTATGGTTTTTCTTAGTGGTGGCACAACTCTTGAAATAACCATTATTGAAAAAGTTGAAATGAGCTTGTTTAAAAACAGAACACTGGGACACATCACTTTGGCCACTGTAGTGGCACAGACTAAAGGAAACAACCATGAATGCATTAAACCGTTTAGCCGATATTATTAATGCCAACCTGAATGCCTTGCTGGATAAAGCTGAGCATCCGGAAAAAATGCTGCGCTTGCTGGTGCAGGAGATGCAAGAGTCTTTGGTGGAGCTGCGGACCGTTGCTGCTCAACATATAGCGGAGCGTAAGCAGCTCGAGCGCAAGCAGACGCAGATGCATGCCGAAGCCGCCGACTGGGAACAAAAAGCAGCACGAGCACTGCAACTGGGAAAGGAAGATTTAGCTCGGGCCGCTTTAGCTGAAAAGTTAAAGCTGGAGCAACATGATGATCAGTTAGCCACTGATTTAGCAACCTGTGCTGATTTGCTGGGGGATATTGAGCAGGACATCAGCCGTTTGCAAACTAAATTAACAGAAGCGAAAACGCGTTATCATCAGTTACAGCGTCGTGAGCACAATACAGGCGTTCGGCTGCAGGCCAGAACTCAGCAGCAAACGGTCAACATTGAAGCGGCGCTGCAAAAGTTTGATCGCTATGAGCAGAAAATTGATGCGATGGAAGCTGAGATAGAATCCTATGAGCTGGGTGCAAAAGTGACCGATAGTGCGGCTGGTTTACAGCAACAATTTCGCGACCTGGAGCAGCATGATGCCTTAGAGCAAGCCATGGCTGAATTGAAACAAAAAACCGGTCGCAAGGAGGCCGCACATGCGTAACCTATTAATTGTACTGGCACTGGTGGCAGCTATAGTCTGGCTTGGCCCTACCTTGCTGGGATTGATGGTCGCTTTGTTCGTCGGTGGTGTGGTACTGGTGGTCGATTTACTGGTGGGCGCAGTCGTAGTGTTGTGTCTGGCTGGTTTGGCCTACCTACTTGGCGCTGTGCTGCTGAATAGCCTGCTGCTTGGCGTGGTACTTGCTGGCGCCGTGTTGCTGGTGGTTGGCTTTAGTATGTTGTGGCCTCTGTTGTTGGTACTGGCTGTGGTCTGGGTGTTGAGCCAGCGTCGCCCGGCCAGACGAGCGGTGTAATTTTGCAGTCGTCTGCAGTCTCAGCTGATACCCATATCGTAGGGGCGCATGATTGCGCCCCTGGCCTTGCGAGCCACTGTTTTTTTTATGCAGTTGGCGTATACTGCGTTTGAAACACGCCATCAGAGTGTGTTCACTTCAGATTAGCTGCCATGAGTAGCTGACACTCAGCACGACGCCAACGACCTTGTACCAACTTACTTTGGAGAAGGACTAAGCATGACATTTTTAAAACTCACCTGTACCGCTTTATTGGCTGTGTCTGTATCGGCGATGGCCCATTCAGAACGGCCCGATCATTTTGAAGGCAAAGCCTCGAACACCCTGACGGAAGCAGTGCAGAATTTTTCTGTCTATAACGCCAGGCTGGCTGAGCTGGTCGCACTGGATACACTGACTCCGCATCAATTGCACGAAGTGCATCAGCTCACTTATACGCTGGAAAATGCGCTTGAGAAAATGCGCGAAGAGTTAGCCGAACTAGCTGAAGTGCTGGAAGAGGTGCATGTGGCCTCGGAATATAGTGATGCGGCAACGGTGAAAGCGCGTGGTCAGGTGTATCTGGATACGGCTGGTAAATTAGTACGTTAATTGTGTGCTTGGGCGCAATCATGCGCCCCTACGTCAACATGATATTCAGGGCGCGGTAGCGCCCTGTGTCAGCATGACGCGCCGCTACATGTTGTCGGCAAATTGTTGTTTTGACATCAGGTTGACGGTTTCATGCAGCTCTGAATACACCAATACCACATCGCCAGATTGCAATTGCTGACGCACATGTTCCACCTTATTATCCAGTGACACTTCATGCTCACCATAGTCGGTGCCTTCGCGCAGTACATAGTATTCAATCAGATTGTTCAAGGTAGTTGCATCCAGCTGTTGCCAGGGAATAATCATGGGGTCATCACTTGTTGGAAAAATTGTGGAATACGCTCATTCAGCCAAAATCGTGGCCGCAATGGGTTATGGCCAGCAATAAAGCCAACATGACCGCCGCTTGGGCTCAATTCATAATGAATAAAGGGAGATAGTTCTGCAGCAGTTGGCACCACATCGGGTGCGAGAAAGGGATCGTCAGCCGCATGAATGATCAAGCTTGGGATGGCAATATGTGCCAAGTAGGCTTTGCCACTGGCTTGTTGATAATAGTCCGCCGCATCCCGAAAGCCATGAATGGGAGCCGTGTAGCTGTTGTCGAACGCTTCAATGCTACGGATCTGCCTAAGCTGCTGGCTATCCAAAGGGATCGGAAACTGCGGAAAATGGCTAAGCTTCTGCAAGGTACTGGCTTTAAGTTGCCGCAGTAAGTAGCGCTGATACACTTTACTGAAACCACTGTTGATCCGTCTGGCACTGCTAGCCAGAGCCAGTGGTGCGCACACCGCAACCGCGGCACTGAGCGGATTGTTCTGTTGCTGCTCGCCACAGTATTTCATCAACACATTGCCGCCAAGTGAAAAGCCAACGGCTTGCAGCTGTACCTTTGGGTGGCGTTGAAGCAATTGCGTAATGAGATATCCTAAATCGGCGGTATCTCCCGAGTGATACGCCCGCGGCAAGCGATTGGGCCTGTTTCCACAGCCCCGAAAATGCATCAGTACTACTGGCCAGTTCAAAGGTTTAAAAGCAGCAAACATGCCTTGTACATAGTGGCTGTGTTGATTACCTGCTAAACCATGCAGCAACAGCACCAGCGGCCCTTGATAATCCGCTGCTAGTGGCTCACTCCAACACAATTCCAGTTCATCGCCATCCGGCAGTGGTAGCCATTCGGTGCTAAGGCTGCCCTGATAGCGTGGGTGCAGGTATTTGGCCGCCAGTGTCTGCAAGTGGCCGCCGGGAAGCCACCAGGTCGGCCGAAAGGTATGGTGTCGCAAGTTCAGGGAGCCTTGTTTTGTCAGTGTTGGCGTTCAGCAGCAAAGTGTACCTGTTTTTACCGCAAAACTCCCGCTAGATTACCATCACCTAAAATTAACCTTTGTTGTTTAATTGGAGTGTTTTTTGTTGTATGGTTGCCCTGTCAAATCAAAAGAGTGTTGAGTATGCGACAAAGTGCGATGTTAACAATGGTTTTTCTCGGTGCTGGACTATTTTTTACAACGGCTATGGCCAGTGAGCCGGGCAGCAGTCATCGAGTTGGTGCTAACCTCTTTTGGGGGTCAACTAAGGTAACCGATCCTGAAGCGGATCAGGATTTTAAAGTCTCAGACTTTAATGGTTACAACCTGTTTTATCGCTACCAATGGGATCCTCAGTATGGCGTTGAACTGGCCTACCGCAACGGCTCTATGGGCATTGGTAGTGTAGCTTCCAACATTTTTACTGGTGAGCTGGAAGACATCGATTACAGCGCCATCAGCATTAGCGGTTATGCTGGTTACCCTATAACGCAACAGCAGCAGCTGTACGCAAAGCTAGGCATTAGCCAAAATCGGATAGCCATGCAGTATCGCACGCGTCGCTTTAGTGAAACTGAGTTTGGTGTGATTGGCGCAGTTGGCTGGCAGTATCAGTTTAAAAATGCGCTGGGTTTTCAAACTGAAGCCAGCTACAGTTCTGGTAAATATTTTAAATCCTTTGGCACCGTGTTGTTTGGCCTGAATTACCGTTTTTAAGCCTGACATTACTGGTGAGTATACTGCTCGATCAGGGCCTGAATTACTCCCTGCTCGCGCAGCAGATCCAGCTCTTGCTGCAGCCGGGCAGTCAGTTCAGCCGGAAAGCTGGGGTGCAGTGCCAGGTAATTGTCACCCACATCCCGTAATTTAAATAGCGCCTCAGCACTATCTTCTGGTTCACCATGGTGCAGCATCCAGCTTCGCACTGAACGAGGCGAGCCGACCAGTAAGTCCACACGCTTGGCAATAAACAACGGAATTGACTCCGGCTTAGTGGCGAAGTCGAGTAGGTTGACACCGTATTCAAAGCCATGGCGCTGAAAGTAGCTTTCATATACATCGCCACGGGCAATAGCAAGTTTGAAGGCTTTCGCCTCTTCCAGATTGGTGGGGTTGACGTCAGTACGGCCTTTTAAGCGAAATAGATAGCCCCAATCGGAGGCAATAGGGCCAACCCACTGAAACATGCTTTCGCGTTCATCCGTGCGTGATGTGGAAAAAACACCACTCAAAGGTTGTTGCTGTGCCAAGCTAAAAGCACGACGCCAAGGCAGTAAACTGATGCTGCAAGATAACTCGAGCCGTTGGCATAATCCCTCGACCAGTTCTACATTAATGCCGATGACCTCACCATTCTCAACATAACTGTAAGGGGGCAGATGTTCGGTGTAGAAGGTAATGTCGGCCGGTTCTGCTTGCGCATGAGGTAGCCAAAGCATACAGAAGCATAGCGTCAGCCGGAATGCATTGGATATCATCATGATTGGGCACCACCTCACTTCGGAGACCAGAGTTACAACAAGCTCAAACCACTAATTGACCAGGATATGATTAACCTTGCTTAGCTTACCTGATCTTTAGGATACCGTGAAGCGGCTCTCTCGTTCGCTGCTTTAATTGCCAGGGAAATTAAGCTACTCTGCGGTTACTCTTGATATTTTCGACCACAGCGACATGCAGCAAGATACTCAAACCAGCGCGTTACATGATATTCGGCTTGATACCCTCTACCGGTTGGTGAAGTCGAGCGGCGTCAGCAAAGTACTGGATCTGGGTTGTGGCTCGGGATCTTTTTTACTGAAAGTCATGGCAGACTCACAATTTACGGATGTCGTCGGCTTGGAGTTATCTGGTGAGTCATTATCGCAGGCGCGCAATAAACTGTCGAATGTGTTGGCTGAAGTACCTTGCCGGTTGAAACTACTGTGCGCCTCTTACGCCGAACCGCAACCCGCGCTCAAAGGTTTTCCAATGGCCGTGATGATTGAAACCATTGAGCATGTACCGGCAGGTCGCTTATCAGCGGTGGAGCATCAGGTGTTCTCGGTATTGCAGCCCGGTCAATTATTGCTCACCACCCCGAATAGCGAATACAATGTGCTTTATGGCTTACGGCCCGGTGAGTTTCGTGACCCGGATCATAAGTTTGAATGGAGCCGGGCTAAGTTTAAGCAATGGGCGCTGGGTGTGGCGAAGCGACATGGTTACCAGGTACAGTTTCGTGGCATAGGTGAGAACGATGCAGAGCTTGGCCCTCCAACTCAGTTAGCTATGTTTCAGAAAATAGCATGCACAGGTACCTAAGCTATGGATCGTAGACAATTTATTGGTATCGCGGTGGGCACCCCAATTGTGTTATTGCTGGGCAGCCAGCTGGGGGCCATACTCCGGCGCTACCCGTTACAGGAGTTGTCCACTCAGTTGCAGCATTTACCGTTACATCAACTTCGTAGCACGGGCAGCTGGAGTGTTAGTGAAATTTTCCAGCATTGCGCGCAAAGCATTCGTTATTCCCGCGTTGGCTACCCTGAGCAGCGTTCCGCACTATTTAAATACACGGTTGGGGCTGTTGCGCTCGGGGCTTTTAGCAGTATTGGGCGCATGCACCATCCACTGGATGAAGCCTTGCCAGGAGCCCCGGCACTTAAAGCTGAGGTGCCCTTAGATGTAGCTCAGGCCGAGTTGGTGGTTGAGCTAGAGCTATTTATTGCCTGGCAGGGTGAGTTGGCTCCTCATTTTGCCTATGGCCGGCTCAGTAAAGCGCAGTATTACAATGCTCACTGGTTGCATTTGCAAAATCATCTGCAGGAAGTGGTATTGGTTTAAAATCATCAATCTGAAAAGACAGTTATACTACTGACTATGGTGAAGGCACTGTGCCTGCCAGGTAAAAAAGGACTCTGAATTATGACCACGGCTTTTTATGCTGGCTTGCTGACCATAGTATTTATTGTGCTGAGTTTCCGGGTGATTGCTAAACGCAATCAGTACAAAGTGGCTTTGGGCAGTAATGGTCAGGAGTTGTTACAGCGAGCTGTCCGGGTGCATGCTAATTTTGCCGAGTATGTGCCTTTTGCTCTGCTGCTGATGTTTCTGGCGGAATACAGTGGCTTAGCGCCGATGTATCTGCATGTTATGGGGATTGCGTTGTTTATAGGCCGGTTATCTCACGCCTATGGGGTGAGCCAGCAACCCGAGCCACTGAAATTCCGGGTGTTTGGCATGGTGCTTACTCTTTTGGTGATGTTGTTGGCTGCCATGGCCAGCATCGTATTATATGCATTGCGATCCGGTTGGCTGACATAACAGCGCCGCAGATTTTTATTCATTAAGCGCAGTTGTGATATTCCCTGCCGTGACTAACTAGGGTATAAGGGCGCTATGAAAATACCAAAACGTATTCAGCCACTGGTCGAAGAAGGCTTAGTGGATGAAGTGCTCCGCCCACTGATGAGCGGTAAAGAGGCTGCGGTCTATATCGTCCGTTGTGGCGAGGATATTCGCTGCGCCAAAGTCTATAAAGAAGCAAGCAAACGTAGCTTTAAACAGGCAGTGCTGTATCAGGAAGGCCGTAAAGTGCGAAGCTCTCGCCGTGCCCGGGCGATGGAGAAAGGCTCAAAGTTCGGTCGGGCTCAGCAAGAAGAAAGTTGGCAGAATGCGGAGGTAGATGCTCTATTCAAGCTGGATAAGGCAGGGGTGCGAGTACCGCGTCCTTATGGTTGCTACGATGGTGTCTTGCTGATGGAGCTGGTGTGCGACGACGAAGGCATGGTTGCGCCGCGTTTAGGCGATGTGGCAATGGATGAAGACATCGCGCTGGCTGACCACGCTACCATGATGCGCTACGTGGTGATGATGCTGTGTGAAGGTTTGATCCATGGCGATTTGTCGGAATTTAATGTGCTGGTGGATGACCACGGCCCGGTGATTATCGACTTGCCACAAGCGGTTGATGCTGCGGCCAATAACAATGCCAAATGGATGCTGGAGCGCGACGTTAACAATATGCGCGATTATTACGGCCAGTATGCGCCAGAGCTGCTAAGCACCAACTATGCTGGCGAGATTTGGGCGCTGTACGAAGCGGGTGAGCTGAGCCCTGAGGTGGAACTCACCGGCGAATTCATCGCCGATGATAGCGCCGCTGATGTCGACTCAGTGCTGGAGCAAATTAAAGCTGCCTTTGCTGAAGCTGAGGAGCGTAAAGCAAGACAGCAAGCGAGTGACGAAGACGCTTAGGGCACTAGTAACGTGCCGACAAGCGCCGAAAACTCCGTTGATAATCGGCGTCGGCTTGCTGGACCAGCTGCTGCAACTCCGACAATCGACCATAGCCATCATTGATGGACATCTGCAATAAAATGATTTGTTCTCGAATCTCTAGCCGCTCTTCCCGGGTATAGCCGTCGGCAATCAATAACTCTTCCTGAATAGCCAACTCACTTTCCATAGCGCTAAGCTGACGTTCCGTTTTATTTAGCTCTGCTTGCTGTTGTTGTAAATATCGTTGTAGCCGATGCAGTTGCTGACCATCGGCATGCGCGGCCAGAAATGCAGCCTCTAATGCTGGCGGGCAGCTGTTGTTGTACACCGTGCCAGCTTGGCCGGTGCGAAAGCCATTGCTGGGTGTGCAAAAACGGTCCGAGCCTTCGCGATGGCCAGCGAGGTAGGCATCTAAATCAGGTGTGATACCATGTCGGGCACACTCTTTGCGGTATTGGCTGATAGAGCCCTCATGCTTGCCTTTGCTGCCATCTTCAAAGCCGATGGTGCGCCAGTCCGCGTTCAGACAGGCATCTTTATTCATCGATGCACAGCCGTTTAGCAGCAGCAAGCCAGACAGAGTGAGCAACCATAATTTATTCATCATGAGTATCCGAGGTATTCAGTTTAACTTGGCTAGTTTAATAGCATGAAAACATCTGATTGTCAGTCACAAAACTTATTGCTACCGATTCGCGTAGAAGGATAATAAGAGACGAACTGGCTGATCCATGAATCGAACCATACTATTGTTCTGTTTGCTGATGCCGTTAGCCACGGTTGCCGATGAAGCCGCTTGGGCCGCATGGCGTGCGGGTGAAGCTGCATTACTGATGCGGCATGCGTTAGCGCCCGGTACCGGCGACCCGGCAGGTTTCGTGCTGGAAGATTGCAGCACGCAGCGGAATTTGAATGCGCGAGGCAAGCAGCAAGCCAGAGACTGGGGCCAGCTGTTAGCGAAGCAACATAGCGGATCAGTACAGCTGTTTAGCAGCCAGTGGTGCCGATGCCTCGAAACGGCAGAACTTATGGCCATTGCTGAAGTACAGCCCTTGCCGATCATCAATTCGTTTTTTGCCGGCCGTGGCGACGGCCCGACACAAACTCAGGCATTGCGGCATTTCCTGCAAACAGCGCCTCAGCAATCCCCCATCGTTTTAATCACCCATCAAGTCAACATCACAGCACTGACTGGTATTTCCCCAGCCTCTGGTGAAGGGATCCTGCTGTCACTGCCGCTAACCGAGCCGGTGCAGGTGCTGGCTCGTATACGGATGGATTAAAAGCGTTTAGTCTTAGTTTGTGCCCAACGCTATTCGCTTAGTATTGTTAGCTCAACACTATTCATGGTGTTCATGTTCATGTTCCTGCTCAGCTGGGTGCGCCCGGTATTGCGCCGGGGTCATGCCGGTGTTGGTTTTAAAGGCTTTGTAAAATGACGACCGGGCGTTAAAACCAACAGCCATAGCAATGCTTAGAATGCTGCGCTAGCGAGCTTGGCGGATCGTTTTGGCGGCATCTGGGTGATGCTGATGATGGCATCAGGCATGACGTACTTGATTGGGCTGGACAGACTGTTTCATCTCGTGAGTATCGACCAAGTGCAGGCGCTTTATCATAGCATCTGGCTTATCACCAATGCCTTGGGTGGGGGGATTGAACTGGTCGGTGGGCTCTGGGTATTGCTGCTCAGCATCGCTGGCCTTAAGCAAAAATGGTTACCCAAAGCACTGCATCTATTGGGGTTGGTTATTGGCACGCTCGGTATTCTGACCGTGCTCCATGCCGTGCCCTATCTAAAAGACGCCTTTGGCCTGTTGCAGATTGTCTGGTTTATCTGGTTGGGTGTGGCATTGTTAAGAGTCAATGCTTTTGAAGACAAAAGTGACGTAGGTACTTAACTCTTTATCTTGTTTTAAATTGCGAAACAGCAACTTATGCTCTAGATTGGTTATGAGTTGCTGGTCCCACAAGATCCGAGCGATAAACCAGCTAGTGCTTTACTGGCGCGTATTCAGGTAGAAAAAGCAGCTAACATCAAAATTAAAATGAGTAAAAAAGAGCGTAAAGCCTAAATGCAAAGAAGCAAGGAGTGCCTATGAAGTTTGAAACCTTTACAGCGGGCCAGTGGCTGCAGCAATACCAATACAAAAGCTTTTCACCTGTACCTGTCAACCGCGAATGGAGCTGGGAAGATCCGAAAATCAATACTTTATTAGAGCGGGCTTCGAGGGCGCTGGCAGAACTGGATGCATTCACGTTGATTGTGCCGGATGTTGATATGTTTATTCAAATGCACATCACTAAGGAAGCAAACAACTCATCTCGAATCGAAGGGACACAAACCCACATTGATGAAGCTGTACTAGATAGCAGCCAGCTGGCACCAGAAAAGCGTGATGACTGGCAAGAGGTGCAGAATTATATTCAAGCCATCAATGAAGCCGTGGATGAACTGCAACGCCTACCTTTATCCAACCGCTTATTGAAGCATACACATGCAGTCTTGATGCAGGGCGTTCGTGGCGAACACAAAACGCCAGGGGAGTTCCGTACCTCGCAAAACTGGATTGGTGGCAGTGGCCTAGCTGACGCAGTATTCATTCCTCCTCATCAAGAGGAAGTTACAGCTTTGATGGGTGATCTTGAACTGTTTTGGCACAACGAAAATATTAATGTGCCGGATTTAATTCGTATAGCTATAAGTCATTATCAGTTTGAAACCATCCACCCTTTCCTTGATGGTAATGGGCGTATCGGACGACTGATGATAGCGCTGTACCTAGTTGGTAAGGGCCTACTCCGCAAGCCGTCCCTATATCTTTCCGATTTTTTTGAGCGAAATAGAGCTAGCTATTACGATGCTCTTATGCGAGTTAGGATGTCTGATGATATGACTCATTGGGTGAAGTTCTTTCTATCAGCTGTCATCGAAACAGCAGGAAAAGGTAAGCAAACCTTTGAAAGTATCTTGGAGCTTAGAAGGGACATGGATCAGTTGGCATTTTCTTACGGTAAGCGAGCTGAAAATGTCCAGCTGTTGTTGCGCCATTTATATCGTCGTCCTGCTATTACAGCAATACAAGCAAGCGGGTTACTTGAGGTGAGCCACCAAACTGCCTCAGCATTACTAAATAAGATGACCCATGATGGTATGTTGCAAGAAATCACCGGTTACCAGCGTAATCGGGTTTTTGTTTTCACTCGATATTTAAGCTTATTTGGCGCTTAGTAAAGCCCTGCGGCCCATATGTAAGATAAGGCAAGTAAGTGGATATTTGATTTCCATATGTAACTTTACCTGCACTAAAATTACATATGCTGGACATATGTAAGGTTGTAGGCGATTAATTAATCCCCTGTAGGCTAATTGGCTAAATAGCTCTATAAAATAAAGGATAAGAGGTTAGTGCACTGTCACTGGTTTAAGTTGCACCCCCTGCATATTCTGCTGGCGCAGGCCTTTTAGTTGTTGGCAAAGCAATTGCTGGTAGGGTTGGAATGCTGTGCTTACGCATTTTTCATTGATGCTAGCGAGGAACTTGAGTTGTTGGTCTGGTAACATGGCGGCGCTGGCGTGACTTTGCAGCTCGGCAAATTCAGGCAATAGCATGGCATCATAGCCTTCGTGCAGCGCAATACTAACCCCCTTTACATCAAAGTCGCCGAAATAAATGGTGGGCTTTTGCTGCTGAAGCCACTGGGTTTTTAGTGATTTGCAACCACTACCGTAATGGCTGTCGCCGCGATAAATGACCAGAGGTTGTTGATACGGCAGGTCCAAGGTAAAGCATTCTAATTGATAAAAACAATCCAGGTTTTCTACCACCAGCAGAGCATCGTAATCGTTTAAGGCTAACTGCTGCCAATCGATATCAACTGTTTGTACTGGTAAGTTGGCGATGCGGGCAGTATGCTTCAATCTAAGCAATACTCGGGATTGGCGCGGGCTTAAACCTGCAGTTTTCAATTCTTGCTCCGCGTAATGAGCTTGTTGTAACCGATCGTGTTGGCTGACGCTTTCTCTGAAGCAGGCCTGTTTTAATTGCCGTTGTGTCACGGCAATCTGCTCCAGTAAGGCCTGATTAAACTGCACTTTGGGCAGGGTGGCGCTATGGTCGGGTAATAGCTGCTGTTCGATACACCAGTGAATGACCTGAGCAGCCAACTTGCCGCTGGTTTTTATCAAGGCACTACCATCGCGCTTTAGCCGTTGATCCAGCTGTTGTAGCCAGTTGAGCGCCTGTAAGCTCAGGGCGTTATGCATCAGGCGGCTCGCAGTGCAATCTGGATATCGCGGATCAGCATCAGTTGGTTAACCTCGCTGGCCGGGGTTTCATCGCGGCGAATGGCGAACATTTGCTTTTCTTCTCGCGGCAACGCCTGGTAATCGGCCAGAATTTGGTACAGCCAAATTTCGCTGTCCCAGCTGAGCTGCTGCTCGTTTAGATAATCCAGAGCGCTTAGCTTGCCACCTCGATCGATGACCTTTAGATAGAAGTTCTCGACATCGGTTTTCAGGGCTTGTTGCCGCGCCATGATGGCTTCATCGACCAGCTGTTCGGCGAAGTTGGCGCTGTGCAGTTCGGGCAACTCAATACGGTTTGGTTTGGGCAGGGCTTGCAGCAGCTCGGCCAGAATATCACGCTCGGACGCTTTATCCAGCGCGATGGCGGCTTGTGGCCGGATTGCCGGGGCCTGATTAAACAGCCCGGGCAATTCGGAGCGATTGGGGTAATCGGCCGGTTGGTATTTCGGGTGCTGGCGCAAAAACGCTGCCATATTGGTAATCAGCATGGAGCGGGCTTGCTGCTGGCGGAACTTGGCCAACAGCTGTACCAGCCGTTTTTGCACTTCCAATAAGCTGCTGTGGTGTGAGCTGAGCTGGTTTTGCAACTGACTGACCAACAGTTTGCGTAGATGACTGTTGCCTTCGGATAGCTCGATCAACTCATCAAAATTCAGTAAATCGAGACCATCCAAAAGACGGCGCAGCTGCTTTTGCGCGCGCTCGTTTTCACGGATTTTTTCATCGAGGCTACTGACAAAACCAAAGTCGCTGTTTAACCGGTGCCAGAGACTGTCGATGGCTTCTTCAAACTGGCCACTTAAATCATGAACATGCTCGGTCAGGCGTTGCAGCTGCAGCTCGGCCACACTGTAATCGCCCTTGAATTGGGCATCGCGGTAGGCTTGTACCCGATTGCGGATCTGCTCCAGCTTTTCGGCCACGTCGGCATTGATCTGACGGCGGTTTTCATCGGCCACCATGCTGGCAATCAGCTCACTGACCAGTGGTCTGAGCGCAAGCGGTTGTTGCTCGTCTGGCCGCCATAAAATACGGGCTGCGATCAGTTTTTTTAAGGCAGCTTCGCTGAAGGTGGTTTCATCCACCTGACCATCCAGATAGCCCTGCATCAATGCTTTATGATGCTTGCCAAGCAGGGCCAGCCGCTCGGCGCCGATGGCAAACAAGTTGGAGGTGAGTGTGCTATCGAGCGGAGCCATCAGAGCAGAGCCTCCTGACTTGGTGTATCGTCTACCGGTAGCTGCTCTTCATCGCGGATAAAGCGGATCACATCCAGCAGGTAATCAATTTTGCCGGTCACCACGTAATACTGCCGCTCAGCATGGGGCTGAAGCAGGTAGCCGTGCTCTTTTAAACGACGAAAAATCAATTTGACCTGACTGTCCAACTGCTCACTCTGGCTGTTGAAAAAGCGGTCGCTGGCCAGAGTCTGTAGCCGTTGTCGCAAGCTTTGGTTGTCTTCGGTGCGCAGCACAAATTCCTGCAGCTTGATGGTGTCACCAGCGGTTAAGGCGCTGTCGCGGCCCAGTGTCTCTTGCACCAGTTGCAGCCATTCGAGCAAAGGCAACAAGGATTGCACGGTGAGGGCAAACTGGCTGCTTAAGTGCTCACGGGCGTTTTTATTCAGCTCATGGTACCCAAGGTAAAACACGCTGTGGTCATCATTGCTGACCAGACGGCGGTTGAGCGGACGCAAATAGTGGTCAATCTCCTGCTGCGCTTGCTCATTGCTGAGGTGACGAAAGGCATCTTCATCGCTGATCTGACAGATAAAATCTCCGGCTAGTAGCCGTTCCAGTAAAGGACCATGGTGTAACATCAGCTGGCCTCCTGCTGTTTCTGCGCCAGTCGCTCAGCAAGGCGGCTGACTTTGGGTTGAATGCGTTTCAGTTGGCGCTTGCTTGGGTCTTGCTGGCTCGGCTCGATCAAATAGCGGTGCTGGAATAGCATCAGTACGTCAGACTCCGGGTTCGGGAAGGCGCCAACAATGACGATATTGTTGCTACTACAGGCTTGAAACAGTTTTTCCACGTTGTGATAGGCTAAGGTACCAATTTCATCAATCGGCCAGTGAATACTGACGTTGGCCTCACCACGCAGCAAGCGGGTAAAAGCCAGCAGGTATTTGCACAAAATTAAGTACGCCATACCATGGCTGGACGATTCCAATAGTTGCCTGTCGTTTTTAATCACCAGCTCGGAGCCGCCCTCACTGAGGTGCAGCTCCAGTCGTAGCAGCGACTCGATGCTGTATTGCTCGTCGGCGCGTAGCAGCTCGACCACATCGGCCAGTGCGTTTAGGTACTGTTCGGAGGGCAGGGCTTTACCGGAGGCACCCCAGTCATCGTAAAGCTTGGCGAAGTGCTTCAGTGGCTGCCAGAAACCAAGCTCATCGATGGTCGACAGAATACGCACTTCGGAGCGACTGATGCCTTCCAGCACCAAATCGTCGGCTACGGCTTCGCTTAAACGGCGGCTTTGCAGGGCAATGCGGCGGTTGATGTCGCTAAAGACGGTGAAAAACTTTTTCAGATCGCCGCCGATGTTCTCGCCCATCTCCAACAACTGCTGCCGGGCATCTTGTAAAATGCGCAGCAAGTCAGCCAGTATGGGGAGTTGCTGGCGTTTGCCAGCGTATTCAGGCAGTTTACGTTTTTCATGCTCCAGCCGATCGAGAAACTCGCTGCCGGCATCTTTGCTGAGCATACCTTCAAATTGCTCCATCGCATGTTGCAAGGCGCTATCGAGTTTACTACGTTGCTCCAGCGCTTCGTTGGCTCGTGCCAGGCGCTCAATCACATCAGCGGCAGGTTCCAGACTGGCAGGGGCGGCGCTGGCTAAGTGCAGCTCAGCCAGCTTGCTTAAGCACGGCTTTAACTGCGCAAGGCGCTGTTCGGCATGTTGCATTTTCTCTTGCTGCTGGCGCTTGTTGTGATCCAACTGTTTTTGCTGCTGGCTGTAATCGGCTTTTAGTTGTTCCAGTGCCTGTTTGGCGCTGCGCTGTTGCTGCTTCAGGCTGGTTTCTTGCTCCAACAGCTGAGGGCGTAATTGCTGCCAGTCCAGCTGCATAAAGCTCTGCCAATTGCTTAGCTCGTTTTGGCGCTCAGTAACTGCCTGAATTTCCGCTTTTAGCTGATCTTGTTTTTGACGCAGTTCAGACAAACGACGTGGATCGATGCCTTTGGCCGATAACTCTTCAGCAAAAGCCTGCTGCAGCTCACGTAACTGGCTTTTATTGTCTTCACGCTTGCGATCAAGTTGCTGCTCGAGCTCATCCATTTGTTCATCGAACACCTGCAGCTCCGCTTGCCAGTCGGCTTTTAGCTCCATTTTCTGGCTGTTGTGATCGTCGGTAAAAGCCTGCAGATCCTGCTGTTGCTGCTGCTTCATTTTTTCCAACTGCTGCTGGCGATCGGTCAGTTCTGTTCGCACGGTCGCTTGGCGCTGTTTAATCAGCTCGCGTTGCGCCGCCTCTAACCGGTTGCGGGCATCACTGGCATAGTCGATATTCTGTTCGTACTGGGTCAGTTGCCATTCCGCTTGCTCCAGTTGCGCCCGAATCTGCTCGGCATGTTCGTGTTTGTCTTTCAGGGCTTTTTCGGCCGCCACCTTATCTGTGTTGGCTTGCTCCAGCTGCTGCTCGGCGGCATGGATGCTATGACGAATGGCGGCTTCATCCTGCGCGTAGTCAGGGGTATCGATGGCGGCTGCATCGAGTTGCAAGCCATAGAGGCTATCGGTCAGATCAACCAGATGCGGCTGTAGATCATGGCGCTCTAGCAGGCGCTCATCCAGCACCTTGCCCAGCTTTTGTTCCCAACCGTTGTAATGCAGGCGCAAAAAATGACGCAAGCTGCCTTGCTCGGGGCTGAGCTGACGATGCAGGCTGTGCAATTGCTGCTCGGCACTGTGTAGTGCTTTGCGGTTTAACTCCAGTTGTTGATCGGCCTGATCACGCTGTTGCTGCGCCTGTTGATAGCTTTTTTGCAATTGTTGTAATTGCCTGGCTTGTTGTTGCGCTTGCTGCTGCGCCTGCTCACGCCTAAGCTCAGCCGCGCGCAATTCATCATGCTCTGCTTCGGTTAGCGGTGAGGCGTTGAGCTGACTCTGCAGCACGGCAATGGCGCTGCTGCACTCACTGAGTTGGTGAGCAAACGTCTGCTGCTGTTGTTGCAGCTCAGCCTGAAAGGCTTGCTCCAGCGTGGCGAGTTTGCTGTCTTGTTGCTCGCGGGTCTGATCCTTTTGTTGCTGCAGTTGTTTGGATTTGGCGCGATGTTGCTCGCTTAAGCGATTGAAGGCTTCGCCTAGTTTAGCTTTACGCTGCTCCAGCTGTCGTTCCAGATCACCATGTTGCTCGACCATCAACTGATATTGCTCGGCCAGCTCTTGCAGGGTTTCACGCCACAATGGCAGGGCATCGGTGTCACGCTGCAATTTTGGCATGTCTTTGTTGTCGAAATCATCAAATTTCTGCTGCAACCGATCCAGCCGGGACGAGGTTTCGTGCAAGTCGGCATCGGCCTTGGCAAGGCGACTGCTTAGCTCAAGTTGCTGCTGACCAAATTGTTCTTTGATGCTTTGCAGTTGTTGACGCAGGGCATTGACCTGCTGCTCCGCATCGGCCCGTTGTTGCTTGAGCTGCAGGTCATCTTCTTGCAACAGCGGCAGCAAGGCGGCCAGTTGCGACTCGGCTCCATCGAGTTGCCGCGCCAGTTGCTGCAAGCGTTCAAAATCCTGCTGCAGACGATCCAGTCGCATCGATTGGCGCATCTGCAGGATCCACTCCCGTGCTTTGGTATTTTTTACCTTGGTGGTCGGCAGGGTGACGCCATCTTCTTCAAAAATGGCCGCCAGCATGGCTTTCAAGGTATCCATTTTGCCTTCTTTGGCATGCACGGCACTGACCAGCTTTTCGATGTGGCGCAGCTTATGGCCACTGGCCACCAAGCTAAAACTGGCAGCTAAGCGGCGTAACTTGACGCTATCGGCATTGTTGCCACGCAGGGCAGCAGCGTCGTTCTGGATAATGCTGCGGTACTCGCTGGTGGCACTGATTTTAGCCGATACCTGCACATCCGAGCGAGCACGCATAGCGCTGGCCCAGTCGTTGTAACTGAGAGCTTTCACCCCATCTTCGTTGTGCTGTAGATAAAAATCGCTTTGGTAAGGTGCCCCGACAAAGCGGTACTCGACACCGCCATCGCTCTTTTTGGTCAGCACCACCTGACAGACATCGCCGTTCTCCCGCTGGTATTCGTAGATCAGGTAACTGTTGGAGTAGGGCAGATAAAACTCATCGAATTTCTTGCGGGTTTTCGGTACGACGCGGTTCGGCTGCTCGCCATAAAACACCGGTACCAGCCGTTGCAAGGTGGTTTTACCCGAGGCATTGGTACCACAAATATTGGTGTGCTGATCCAGTTGCAATTCTACCACGCCCGGTAAATGGGTATGGAGCAGCACAATACGAAGTAATTGAGACATAGCGCATCCTGTCGGCAACTCTTAGCGGCTGCCATGGTGTCATTATAGTGTCGTTTCTTAGCGGTTATTATCCATGGAATAAGCGTAAATGCTAGTTCCAATTAATAAGTAAACTAAGGCGATAGCCCAAAGAATAATTGCTCTTAGCCTCAAATTGCTACACTTGAAGGACTAAAATTACATTTAAATATTGTCTTTTATTGCTTTTTTTTTACGATATGAACCTCTATTAATTTAAATATTAACTAATAGGTGAATATATATGAGAAAATTAACTTTTGTAGGTATTTTGCTAATGTCCTTGGCTCTTATCGGCTGCTTCGAGTTGATACTCGGCTATGAAAGTGAGAGTACTAAGGAACAGGCTCCACCTGAAGTAACCGGAGGAAGTGGAGGAACCGTTGAAACAAGAAAGGTAACAGGAAGTGGTAGACTATGCATTCCTTCTTGTCAGAAACCGTCTAAGCAAGATGTCGAAAATCATATTCGCAACTTTAATGTTGTACTTCAACAGACTAATACTTATTCTACACCTTTGAATCAGAAGGTATTAGTTGAAGTGTTAAATGCTGATTATGTTGTTTCCAGCCAAGCATTCAGCACTGTTACCGTTGGCAACCAGATACGCATTGCTGACCCTGCAGGTGCAGCTGATTGGCTTTACTACGCGGTAGATAATGGTACATCGGTACAAATGTCACTCTATCTTGAGTCAACAGGCTTTGGTAGCGAAGTAGTAACGGCACAATTCAGAGAGGGGTCACAAGTGTTGACAGCAACGAGCTTTTTAGTAGAAATAGATTGTGGACCTGAGCATCCTTGGGAAGCCCCTCCTCAAGGTTGTGTACTTGTGCCATTGTATCTAAAGGTAGACCCGTGCTAAGTAGTCAATATTTAGCACGGGTTTTCAGAGGGAATTCATAACAAGAATGCAAAAAAATATACTTTTGATTTTTCTACTTTGCTTGAGTGGTTGTGTTTCTTATGGCGAATACAGGGATAAGTTTGAAAACTATTATCTGTCTAAGGTGCTGGAAAAAGACTATCGAGCTAATGCCGGCAGTGTTAATGCAGATGTTGTATGGATAAAAAGTGATAATAGCTACTACAGCAAGAACGGCTATTCTTTATGGCTTAGAACGATGGTGCACTACGCCAATGATTCTGATGCATTACGAAGTCACCAATTAGCCAAATTGAACTTCAAGCAGCTATCAAGCACTCGAATTTTAAATAATATTATCAATATTAGTTACGACAGTCAGTTCGATTGCCCAGACACTGTTATGGATGCTTGGCGTAAATTTCTTCAAGATATTGATATTTCAGGTATTTTCAAGCAGTTTCAATTGCAGTATCATGTTAATGTTTTTTTTGTGTCAGGGCAATCCTTTCATAATTTTCATCGAATTAGTCCTGATGAGTTACTCCTTAATTTTTATTTTTATTTACCCTCTGATTGCAAGCAGGTAAAACAAGCAGATTGGAGTGCTGCGAGGTTTAGCACTATAACTCATGAGATTACACATATTGAACAAATTTGGATTCATGATGGTTACAGGGATTTATTTCCATTGCCACAAAATCTGAGCAGAAGGCGGACCGATCCATTAAAGCTTTTAGGCGAGTATATTGCCTATAAGGTAAGCTTTTGCACGGAGGCACTTATCGTAGCTTCAGTGATACCTGAAGATGAGCCTTTACTTATGGTTGAAATCACTGTCGAAGAGGGTTTTTTGAAGGAGTATAACTTCGAAAACCTTGGCCAATATCTTCTTGAGCATGCCTCCTTTGAAGGCACTAGTTTCACAAAGAGCCGGTTTTACTCAGATCTAGGGCGTGAGCTTGTATTCTTATGGCTTGAGCAATACGCTGATAGCGAAGGTTTTATTTACAATAACAGTACTTCCAAGGGTAGTTTTCTTAAGGAGTGTAAAAATGTTTTGAGTAAGCCCGCGCTTCTTGATTCGGCGCTCGAAATTGAAGCTATAATGACACATTAACAGATGAGATGTGATTTCAAGAGTCTGGTTAAAAGGGTATTATTGCTGCGACTTACTCAGAGGCAATGGTGGCGCTACCCGCGGTTATATTGCTCAGTTGGCTGCAAAACTCAACTTCTGCCGTCGCGGGCAGGGTGATCTGCAGCATCACTTGGTTGCTGTAGTCACAGCCTTTCAGCTCGCCTTGATGCTGACTGAGCAATTGCCGTACTTTGGATTCATCGGCAAAGTTGACCTGAACAGTGAGCTCAAGCTGTGGGCTGACGGTACTTAACTCAGCCAGATTTGCTGCCTGCGATACCGCAGCAGAGTAGGCTCGTACCAGGCCACCTGCGCCTAGTTTCACGCCGCCAAAATAGCGCACCACCACGGCTACAGCGTTGCCAAGTTCGCGCTCTGTCAGTACATGCAGCATAGGCCGGCCTGCCGTGCCACTTGGCTCGCCATCATCGCTGAAGGCCTGAGTATCAGGCTGGCGCGTGTTGCCCATGATATAAGCCCAGCAGACATGGTTGGCATCGCGATAACGCGCGCGGTAGTGCTCGATCCACTGCATCGCTTCATTACGATCGGCGATCGGGTGCAAAAAGGTCAGAAACTCGCTGTTTTTCTCAGTAGTCTGGTGTTCAACCGGAGCGACCAGAATGGTAAAGTGACTCATAAGTAATGCATTTAACTATACAGTTGGCTAATCATCATAACGAAAGAAACGCAGCTTATCTTGTTTAACTTGCTACCGATATCACCTTGATAGACTACATAACTATAAATACCAGCAGCTGTTAATTGGTAAGCAACTGCCTAATTTCATCGCCAGCTTCGATGATGGCTGCTTCGCTTAAAATGTTCTGGCAAGCTGCGATAAAACTGTCGTCAGTCGAACTGCCATGGAAGATAAAGCCCTCATCATCGGCGTACTTTGCCAGCCAGTCATTAGCCAGCAAGCTTCCGAATGAAGACAATAGCCCCCCTCCTTCCGAGAGGTCTTCGGTATTGAAGTCAGTATCTTGCAGTATGAGTGCCCCCAAATTTTGCAGAGTATAATCTGCAGAAAATTTTTCAGGTCGATTGACAATAATCCTTGCTAACGGCTGATCTGGAATGGAGCTATCCGTCACGCTGATAAGCATCGCACAAATATCCATTTTATGCGCAATGTACTCACCTAAAAGGCGGTATGGTTCTGGGGACGACCTTGTCATGACCTTGGGAAACTGGACGAGCCTGCTGTATCTGTCAAAAAGCCAATACTGTTCGATATGCGTGATTTCATGGGCGATGGTTGCGAGCTGCAAAGCACGCCATTCTTCTTGCTGAATGTCCTGGCAATCGGCTGGGAAGTAAAAGTTCAGTTGTGCGGTAGCAGGATCAATGCGATGTATATAATGAAACGATTGTTTGGAGACAAAGCGTACCCTGACATCATAAGGCAATTGGAACTGTTGAAACAAAAGCGCAGGAAAAGAGTTTACAAGAAACTGCTGCCATGTGCTGATATCTGCTTCTGAGCAGTTTAACCGACTGTCGTAACTGAAAGTTAATTGCATGCTGTCTGTTTGGATGCTGTGTAGCGGAAGGTAATCCAACGCAGCTAATTGTCTAGCGGACAGTCTGTTTGGCTGTGCTCGGTAATGGGCATGTGTTTTTAGCCATAAGACATAACCGCTTTTGCTATACAGTGAATGGTTACTTTCACGTGTAACGATAGAAGCCGAAATGGTACCCGGATTGTTCTGATATACCTTGATAGAATGTTTCTGAACAAGCCAGTTTTCAAGTTGCGGGACACTGCTGCAACCGGTTGTGAGCATTATCAGGCTTAACAGCAGCGTTTTCTTTATGGTTGACATTGGCTCGCTCTAAAAACTATCAGGCACTTCGTGCCTGATAGGGTGCTATGAGATATTAAGGGATAATAACACAGCCTTGTTCCGGAGCGTCCCATGGGTTATCGGGACCACAGTCAATTTCTATCAAAAAGCTGACGGCAGAAAGGACGTGTGAACCGTCCCTTACCTGAGCAGTCACCACTTCGCTACCAATGCCGGTTGAGTCCAGATAGATGCCTTTACAGAAGTGCCGAGGACAGTGATGTGTGGGTGGGAGGTTTTCCCACCCATCGGTACTTACAGCACGTAACTAATATGCTGGAAGAAGCGTACGGTCAGGTTTTGGTGCTGGCCATCAAACCCGATGCTCTTAGCGAAGCTGCGTAATGCGTCTTCAACCTGATTCATAAAGCGGCCGTAGCCCATTTCGGTATTATCTTCTTGGCTGGCTACCAGCACAAAGTGGGCGCTCTCTACCAGATTATCGGCTTGCCAGAACGTCAGGTACTGCGGCTCACTGCAATCCGGGTTGAAGCTGATTTTCTGAAGTTCACGATTTTTATCGTGCTGATCCCATTTGCTGTTGCGTACCAGCGGAGTCAGGCCATTAGCTACCATCGCCAGACGATCCAGTTTCTTACCGGCACAGGCCTGTTGAAATTTGTCTTGCAGCGTCTGATACAGCGGGCTGAAGTCCTCACTGCGCTCGTGCAGCAGCTGTTGTTTTAATGCACGACTGAGTGGCAAGGTCACTGTGACATAGGTAATGTCGCTGTGCTCAACGGGGAGCTCACACTGTCTGGCTTGATAGCGCGGGTACAAGCCACGAAGCTTGTAGCCATAGCTTTCTTTTTGGCCCTTCGCTTTGGCAAAAAGATCGTAGGATAAATGCTGATGATCGCGCAGCTTGATGCTGCATGGTTCGGCCAGCTGTTCTTTCAGCTGATTGAGCAATTGCACCACTTTAGCGTGGAAGCTTGCAGCCTGACTACGAAGCTCTTCGCCGGTGGCCCATTGGTGGGAATATACACCCGATGTGGGTTGTGCGATGGCATATCAAACTCCTTGAAGGCAAATGAATGCCAGCGAGTGTAGAGCAATTTGATGACGCCTTTATTGTGCTAGATTAAGTTTTGCTGTGATGGCTCACTGGCTGATGGGCAATGACTCGAGATAGGATTTTAGTGCGGAGGCAGGCATTGGTTTGGCAAAAAAGTACCCTTGAAAATGCTGGCAGCCCATTTGCACTAACAAATCCCGCTCGTAATCATGCTCTACCCCCTCGGCAATGGTGATGAGCTTCATGCGCTGACCGATAGCAATGATGCTGGCGGTCATGTTGCGGCAGGTTTCGTCATCCTGAATGCAGTCGACAAAGCTTTTATCAATTTTCAGTTCATCCACTGGCAAGGTGCGTAGCATACTTAATGAGGAGTAGCCGGTGCCAAAGTCATCCATTGAAATTTTACAACCCAACTGCTTGATGTTGTTGAGCAGTTGACAGATGTGCTCATGATCTTCGATCAGAATACTTTCGGTCAGTTCGATAGTGAGCTGTGTAGCTGATAGGCCTGATTGCTGAATGTGCTGGCTAAGTTGGGTTAAAAAATCGGCTTGCAGTAGCTGACGGACTGAGATATTGAGCGACAGCTGGAAACTTTGTCCGAGCTGTTGCTGCATGGTTCGGATCTCTGTGAATGCCTGCTGCATAATAAACTGACCCAGTAGTGGCATTTGGCCACTTTTCTCGGCCACTGGAATAAATTGATCCGGTGGGATAAAACCATCGGCAGGATCCTGCCAGCGAACTAAGGCTTCAACGCCATACAACTGGTTATTGGCATCAAGTTGAGGTTGGTACACCATAAATAAGTGTTGTTGCTCAATCGCCGTGCGCAGACGCTGCTCAATTGAAAAGCGTCGCTGATACTGTTCATCAAGCTGTTTGCTATACAAAAAGACATTATTTTTGGTTTTTTTGGCTTCATACATGGCGACATCCGCCGCCCGGATCAAATCGTCCAGCTGATGGACATGACTGGGGTAGTGCGCAATGCCGATGCTGGCACCCAATACAAAATGCAATTTATTTACTAGATAAGGGCTGGATAGGTGCTCGATCAACTGGTTGGCTAATTGCACGGCTTCTTGTTCTGAGCGGCCGGGCTGGAAAATTAAAAATTCATCGCCACCATGGCGTACAATGGAGTTGGCGCTACTCGCCTGTTCCTGAATACGGCGGGCCACCTCTCGCAGCACGGCGTCGCCCAGTTCGTGGCCGAACGAGTCGTTGATGGTTTTGAAGTTGTCCAAGTCGAGAAACAGCAGATAACAGCCTTTGGCCTTCTCACCGAGTAACTTACTTCTGTATTGGCGAATGTAGTTCCGGTTTGGAAGGCCAGTCAGTTGATCATGGGTTGCTTCAAACAATAGTTCAACCCGGCGGGAGCGCTCGGCCTGAGCAATGGTGCGAACCAGCAAAAACAGCAGCAACTGACTTAAAACAAAGACAGCAAGATAACGCCAGATATCGCGCCAAAACGCCTGTTGGATCACTCGGGTATGCAGCTTGGATACCGCCCAGAGCTGATACTCTGGCAAATACCGTAAAACGGCCTGCACCTTACCACTTGATGTTGAGAGTACAACACTATGAATATCTTCAGTTTGACGAAGTTGCTGCAGACTCAGGTTGGTACTGTGCTTCAGCTGGTACTGCAATTCTTGCAAAACGGAGAGCGCTACTGGCGCTTCATAACGCTGCGCGATGGCGGAGCCTGAGCCGGCAATAAACTGGTAAAAGCCATCTTGCTGGCGAATCAGTGCCAGATGATTGTCTTTGGGCAGCAGCAAGGGTGAGACGAAAGCATTTAAATCCTGTTTTAATGACACGCCCAACGCCATCATGGCAATGGGTTGGTCATCGATTGTATGCAGCACATTACGGACCGGTATTGTCCACATATCCATGCTTGGAATGTAGTAGGTTTGACCGAGTACCAGACGCTTGGACTGTAAAGCGCGATCAAATAGCTCGGGATTAAGCTGGCGCAGGTTACCCAGTTCAGCAGTGGTTCGATTGGAGCTAACGAGTAATATGTTGCCATCTAGTTGCGACACAGCATAGGCGGTGGCATAGCGGTTGTTCTGCATTAAATGATCAAGCAGGCTGGTCCCCCGTGTCATATCCAAGGATTCGGCTTGAACCAACTGCACCAATTGATCATGGTACAGGTCGGCCAGTACTTGCTGTACTGAAAGCAGTGACTGCACCGAGGAACTCAGTTGTTGCACTTGGGTTTGTTGCAGCTGGCTATGCTCTTGTACTACCAACTGCCAGCGTTGGTGCAGAAAAAACAGCAACAGGACGGAACTGCCGAGAAAAAGCAGGGCAAAAAGAAACCAGATATTTTGCCGTAGTTTGGCCAATTCTTTTTCCTGTCAATGAGATAAAGGAACAGTGTAGCCTATTCTGCAAGGCTACACTAATGCTGCATCAGCACCACTAAGCCGTATCCAGATCCCCCAATTACTCTTTCCTGTAGCGGGCGAACCAAGCCAGCGCATGTTCGGTTTTTGCAATCATCCGGGTGGGCCGGTTGGACACGCCATGGAAAGCGCCTGGCACCCGCACCATGACCGTATCGACCTGACGTAATTTTAGCGCTTGATAAAACTGCTCTGTCTCAGCCATCGGCGTGCGACGGTCTAATTCTCCGGTAAAGAGTAAGGTGGGTGTCGTCACATTACCGACCAAAGATAGAGGCGACCGCTGCCAGTAATGTTCATGGTGATCCCATGGCATGCCAGGGAATTGGTTCTGGATTTGCCCCATGTAGCTATCGGCGGTCAACACTTTGCTGACCCAATTGATCACTGGATTGGTTGCAGCGGCGGCATTAAAGCGGTCCGTCAAACCAATGGCATAGGCTGTGGCAATGCCGCCAGCCGAACCACCTGCAATAAAGAGATTGTTTTCATCAATAAAGCCCTTGGCGATCATCGCATCCACACCGGACATATGGTCGGCAAAATCATCGGGCGAGGAGTATTTATTTTGCAGCAACAGCGCAAAACGCTCGCCGTAGGAAATGCTGCCACGGTAGTTGTTGTAGAACACCACATAGCCTTCAGCGGCATAGCGTTGTAACTCCGCCGAAAAATGGGGACCATACGGCAGGTGCGGGCCGCCGTGAATTTCCAGGATCAGTGGGTATTTCTGGCTGGCATCAAAGCCAGGTGGGGTGATGTACCAGCCATGGATTTCTTCATCATCCAGTGAGGAGCGGTACGTAAACTCATGCACCTCGCCAAGTTGACGTTGGGCCAGCAGGTCGTCATTTAAAGCCGTTAGGTTGCGGACCTGACCGTGCTGCCACATGGCCACATCTGCTAAACGTGAGGCAGAGCCTCTGGTGTAGGCGAGTTGACCTTTGTCCGACAGGCTAAACATGCCGCTTAAATAGGGGCGACCTGAGTTGGCGCCAGATAGGTCAGCCACCAGATCGGCCATACGATTTCGCAAGGTAACACGCGCGACCTTGCTAAGACCCCGGTCTTCGTATTTAAATACCAGATGGTTGTTATCCTGCCATACGGGAGTTTCTACCGAACGATCCAGCTCTGCTAGTAATGGCTCAACCTTTTTACTGCGCATATCCAGTACATTCAGTTTGCTATTACGATAAGCAACCGGCTCAGCTGAGGCATGCAAGAAAGCCAACTGCAGCCCATCGGGGGAGAATGTTGGATGATAATGCTGGCCTGGGCCGCTGAGTAACTCTTTCACCTCGCCACTTTGCACGGCGACTTGATATAAGTCGGATTGACGCGGATGGTATTCCCAATCCGCTGAGCGATTCCCTGAAAACACCAGGCTGAGGTTATCTGGCGTCCAGCTGAGTGGGCCGCGATGCATATAGTCGCCGCTGGTTAACTGTCGGGCCGTACCGCCATCTGCCGGTAACACAAAGATTTGGGCATAGCTGGAAGTAAGAAGACCGCGTCCATCTTGTTGGTAGTAGGTGCGCTCGATAATAGTTGGCTGCTCGGCCCACTCTGCACCTTTGGGTGGGGTGGGGCGATAGACACTGCGAGCAAAATCGGAGGGTTCCGCCGCGACATCCATCAAAAAAGCCAGATGCTGACCATCTGGTGACCACGACAATTGTGATGGGCTTTGCTCCAGATTACTGATGCGGCTGGTGCGACGTTGCTGCAACCAGTGGACATGGATCTGTGTACTACCGCTGCTATCGGAAATAAAAGCGATGCGATTGCTATCTGGCGACCAGCGTGGCTGTCTCTGTTGATATTCACCATCCAGTAAAGGCCATTGCTGACCCGTGCTGGTGTCGACCAGCCATAACCGTTGCAAGGTATTGTCTTGCTTGATGTTGTTGCTATTACGCACATAAACAATGTGCTGGCCATCGGGAGAAATCTGCACGTCACTGGCATGTTCTAGCTGGAAAATATCTTCGGCACTAAAGTGGGGTAATTCGGCCTGAGCCAGTGGCAGCCAGAGGCAAAATAGCCATAAAGCAGTCAATCGTAGCAAGGGGGTCATTGAGTGGTACTCCTGAACGAAAAAAATAAAGTGACTGAGCCTGCGGGCAGGCTCAGTAAAAAGTCAGGGTGCGTTGGACAGCAGCAGTTCAGCCAGCTCAGGTCCAAGGTGACGATGCATGATCTGGTGATAACTTTCCGTTTGGCGATAACCACCATCGGCAGCGAAGAAAGCGAGCATAAATTGTGCCCAGTCGTTGCTATGCGGCATGATAAAACCGAAGGTTTCATCGGTTTCCGCCGCCATGGGGTGATCGCGTAACGGCATACCGGCCTGACGTGCCCGCCAGTAATTGTAAGCATCTACATAGCTGTAATAATCGCCACTAGCGACTAACTCCAACAGCTCTGGATTGGAACTTGCGCGTTGAATGGCTTCTCCTGGCTGATGCTGATCGCGCAGTCGACGAATACGAACTTCGTGCAAGGTGCCAGTAAAGGCCAGCGGTGATAATTCAGCAAAATGATGGTTGAACTGTTGCCAATCGGTTAGCTCTGGCACGTCCTGATGGCTGATCAGGGCCGCCACATTATTCATGTAAGGCGGGGAAAATTGCAGCTCTTGTTTGCGCGCTTCGGTGATGGTGACATTACCCAGGCCAAAGACGCCTCCTTCAGCATGCATAATACGCTGATAAAAGTGCTGCCAGTCCGTTTCTGCAACAAAGTTTAGCTCTAATTGCAGTTGATGGTGTTGCCCCGCCCAACGGACGAAATCATGCATAATATCGACACTGACACCGGTGAGTTCACCGGCAGCATCATAGTAGGCAAAACCTTCAGCTGGCACATACAGCACAGTTAAACTGGCACGGCGTTGTTGCTGCGCCAGCTGATAGCTATCGCCTTGATCGGCGCCAAGATGAGTACTATCAACCACAGGCTCAGGTGCGCAGGCACTAAGCAGCCAACTGCCTAGCAGCAGTGAGAAGATAAATGAGGCACGAGGCAACATATTCGTTCCAAAGTATGTTTTTAGTGTGGTTATCTTGGCAAAGTGTCTGTCAGCTGTCAAAGCTGCTGAGCGGTCTTAAAGTGGTGTTAATCGAAAACACCATGTGTTTACATGGTGTTTGCTATCGATGGGTAGCCGTCGAGCTTTAGAAGTTGGGGGTAACTTTCATCACGCCACCACGGTACAAACCAAAATAAAGCACCAGTTGCTGATTGTGTTGCAGTGCTAACATACTCCTTACCCCGCCAAATACAGCAGTATTAGGGTAGGTGAATTGTTCCCAACTCTGGCCATTGTCTTTCGACCACTCCAGAATCAGTGGTTGTGGCGAGTCGAAATTTTTATCCCAACCTGCGGTGAACAAGCGCGACTCGACGGTTGGATCCAGAATCACATCGAAGTAAAAGCGGGAGTCCACATCGCCCATCAAATTGACCCAGCTGAGGCCGTTATCAGAGCTAAAAGCGATACCACCTTCGCCACTGGCATAAATATGCTCCGGGTTTTGTACACCAAAGCGAATCGATTGCATGGCTACTGGCGAGAGGTCGGCATCGCCGCTGGTGAGTATTTCATGCATCCGCTGATGATGGGTATGCAAGCTGTTCTGTTCAAGCTTGTATTGATACAGCAATGGGTTTTCAGTCGCCCCTTGTCCCCCAGACCAGACCTCTTGTAGCTCTGAGTTAATGGCAAGTGCTCTATTCGGCTGCCCAAAGGTATGCCAATCCCCGTACAAAACCTGCCAGCTCATGCCAAAGTTAGATGATACCGCAACCACATCTAAACCACTGCCATAGAGCAGATGCTGTTCGGGTTGATAAGCTAGTGCATAGATACCTTCAGTTTCGGTACCGCCAAAATTATGTTTTATTTCGTGCCAGCTTTGGCCCGCATCAGTCGACTCAAACAAGCTGTGAACAGGGTAACCGTCGTTGTCATCATGCCTTACCGCGGCCATGAAGTGATGATCGTTGATCAAGCTAAGATCGAGTACCTGCATATCGGCAAAGCCGATAAGCTGCCATGTTTCCGCAGTTAAGCCTGAGCGATACAGGCCATTATCTGTCAAAGCAAACAGGTAATGTTCATGCTGGTACAGCCGTTCAATAATGCGTTCTTCAAGGCCTGCAGCTTCAACTGTAAAAGGGGTTTCCGCTACCGGTGGTGGCGTAGGTATTGGATTGCTGGTTAACGGGCCGTCACTGCCACCACAAGCAATGAGCAAGCATGCAGAAACAAGTAAAGATAAACGTAAGAAGTAATGCATCACGGCCTCTGAACAAACAGATTTAAAAAATAATACCAGCTATCATTACATATTATCTATATTGAGCAAAAATAATGTAGCAAATTGTTATCTGCTACCCATTAACGTGCAGTAGAAAGCAATGGATAGTAAGCCGCCAGTAATTCTATATCTTCATCGGATAAACCTCGGGCCTGAGGCGACATCAGCGGGTTGGTTCGCTCGCCACTGCGATAGTCCAGCAGCGCTTGCTTGAGCTCGGCTTCGGTAAGGCCTGCAATACTTGGGTACATCCGGTTACGGGAAATGCCCATAGGCCCATGACAGGCCGCGCAACTGTGTGCACGAGCTTGCCCCTGCCGGAAGGTTTCTTGCTCTTCTGCGGTGAGGTGTGCAAAAGGATCTTGTTTGGCGGTTTCTGTGCTGCTTTCGGGGTCTGAGCAGGCTGCTGCAAATAGGCCAATACTGACAACGATCAAAAGGTGGGAAAGTCGATTCATGATATGCTTTACTCCTTGGTTACAGCGCAGCCTGCCACAGACAGGAAAAGAACACCAGTGTGCCTTTTGTGTACTCCCTTGTGTATAAAGCAGGTACTGGCCTGAAGGGACTTACTTTGCTAATCTTATTGAACTTCAGAGCTTTAGTGCAAGCTTCTAAGCCGACTTTAAAAAGGATACTTCTTTGTTTTCGATGATCCGCACCATCTGGCCGCTGTTGCTTGGCATGTGTATTGTTGGCATGACCACCGGGCTACAAAATACCTTGTTGTCTATCCGCGCCGAAATGGAAGGCTTTAGCAGTGGCAGTACCGGGATGATTTTAGCGGGTTATTTCATCGGGTTTTTACTGGGCGCTATTCGGGCACCCAAAATGATCCACCGCGTCGGTCACATCCGTGCTTTTGCAGCATTGGCAGCATTGGCATCGATCAGTATTTTGGTCCATGCCATTTGGGTCAATACTGCGGCTTGGTTTGTGCTTCGGATGATTTCAGGTTTTTGTTTCTCTGCTATTTTTGTGATCGCAGAGAGCTGGATTAATGCAGGGGCGACCAACCAAAATCGCGGCAAGTTGATGTCGCTTTATGTGATGATGCTGTTTGGCGGTATTGGTTTGGGGCAGTTCCTCTTGTATATCGGCGATCCGCGTGACTTCCTGCAGTTTACTCTGGTATCCATTTTAATCAGTGCTGCCGTGATCCCGTTGTTGATCACTCAGACACCGGCCCCTGGCTTTGGTCAGCCCACGCGAATGCGAGCCAGTGAATTGTTGCGTATTGCTCCGATGGGGGTCATTGGTTGCTTCCTCATGCAATTTGCTTATGCCTCCTTGTTTGGTTTAGGGCCAGTGTATTTTTCCCGCTTAGGTTTGGAGCTGACTCAAATTGCTAATCTGGTCGCTATTTTGATCTTTGGCTCGTTGTGTTGTCAGTTCCAACTGGGTAAGTTATCGGACCGTTTCGATCGCCGATTGGTGATCAGTGGCTGTGCATTTGCCTCCTGCGCCATGGCGTTATGGATTTCTCAATTGACGGCAGAAGATATCCTGCTGCTGTATGCCAGTTACTTTGTGTTCGGCGCTGTATTCTTGCCCATATTCTCTATGGTGGTGGCGCATACCAATGATTATTTGAACAAAGAACAGATGGTCGGTGCCAGTAGCGTACTGGTACGAGCCAACGGTCAAGGCGCCATTTGCGGTTTATTAATCTCCGGGGTGTTGATGCAACACTTTGGCACTCAAGCATTTTTCTGGTTTATTGCTCTGATCCCCAGTATGGTAGCTTGCATGGCATTGTATATGCGCTTCTTTGATCGTCGTCAACAGCAGCGTCGGGCCAGTGCAACGGTGATGTTACCGACGCAATCATCCGAAAGTATGATCAAAGAAGGTTTGGAAAAGCAGCAGGAAGAATGATTTCACTGCTAAGCTTAAGTATTACGACGAAGAAGGATACGATTATGTTGCGTGTTATCACGGCATCTCTACTGTTTAGCTTTGGCCTGCTTGCCAGCCCGGTTGTTCTGGCAGAACACCATAACCTAACTATTGATGAAGAACTGGAACAGAAGGTGATCGCCTGGCGGCGCGACATTCATCAGCATCCTGAATTGAGCAACCGTGAGTTTCGCACCTCGGCTTTAGTGGCAGAGCATCTGCGAGGCCTTGGTATCGAGGTGCAGACGGAAATTGCTCATACGGGTGTTGTGGGTATGCTGCAGGGCGGTAAGCCCGGCCCTTTGATTGCACTGCGGGCTGACATGGACGCTTTGCCGGTGACTGAGCAAACCGATGTTCCTTTTCGTTCTACCGTCATTGGCGAGTACCGTGGCAATGAGGTCGGGGTGATGCATGCGTGCGGCCATGATTTGCATGTGGCCATGCTGATGGGGGCCGCTGAGTATTTGGCACAACATCGTGAGCAGATAGCGGGTACGGTGATGTTTATTTTCCAGCCAGCGGAAGAGGGGGCGCCTCCCGGTGAAGAAGGCGGTGCTGAGCTGATGCTAAAAGAAGGCTTATTTGCCGAGCATAAACCTGACGCTGTGTTTGGTATTCATGTTTGGGGCCAAGCACCGGTCGGCACTATTGGCTACCGTAAAGGACCTTTAATGGCGTCGTCCGATCGATTTGAAATTCGGGTGAAAGGCCGGCAAACGCATGGTTCTGCACCTTGGGCAGGGGTTGATCCTATCGTTGCCGCAGCGCAAATCATTAATAATGTGCAAACCATTGTTAGTCGGCAGATCAATATTACCAAAGCGCCTGCTGTGGTTAGTTTTGGCATTGTCGAGGGCGGGGTTCGCAATAACATCATTCCGGACGAAGTATACCTCGAAGGCACCATCCGTAACTTTGATATGGATATTCGCCAGCAAATTTTCCGTCAATTGACTCAAGCCGCAGAAGCATCAGCCCATGTTACCGGAGCAACGGCAGAGGTTACAATTGATGAAGGGTACCCAGTCACCATCAACAGCCCAGAGCTGGTCGCGAAAATGCTACCTACGACTCAACGTGTGGCTGGCGAAACCATGGTGCATGAAAGCCCACTGGTGACTGGTGCCGAAGATTTTTCATTTTACGCACTTGAAGTGCCGGGCATGTTTGTCTTTTTGGGTGTAACACCAGAGGGGCAAGATCCAGCCAAAGCTCCAGCTAATCATTCACCGTTTTTCTATGCCGATGAAAGTGCACTTCGTATTGGCACTGAGCTCTTTATCAACTGGGTGTTTGATTATCCGGAAGCGGGCTAAAGCTGCGCTTTAATCTGACTGGCGGGCAAGTAACTGTTGTGCCCGCCAGCACGCTTGCATCGTCAACGAAATTATTGTTTTGAATCGCACCGCCAGGCAGTGACATGCTCTGTCAGAAAGGCATCAATCTCAGGGTAATAAGCAATATTTTCAGCCTGCACCACATATTTTAACCAGAGCTTGCCAACCTTTAAGTCACGAAAGCAGCTCAGACTGCCGTTAAAGTCATCACTACACCTTCCCCATGGGTGGAACTGCTCACCATCAAAACTACTGACTCGCCAACCAAACTCCTCTTCATCGGTGTCTGTATATAAATCTGGGCCATGAGGAAGGGCTCTGGCATGGTCTGGATTTATATGCCAATTAAAATGTGAAGACTTCCGTACATTGACATGCAAAGGGGCGCGAAGCCTGCCGGTGCGCGTAGATTCCAAATAGGGTTGGTAATTCTCGATTGATTCGGCAACGTATTCTGGTGGAAACATCAGCAGTGCCAGTTCTTCATCATCAGACACATCAAAATTTTTATCCGTGTATGCCTCGGGTGGAATATTTAGATTGACGACGAAATCTTTCGGCGGACAAAAAACTTGGGGCGCTTTGTCAGTACTGTTGCCTGAAAAAGCGTAGGCAAGCAGAGCAATAAGGCTGCCAGTAAATATAAATAGTATTTTTTTCACGGACGAACACCCTGGTAGCCTTCACTGCTGTCGCAGTCGTGGCAATATAAATGGCCATAAGTCTCAAATTGAATAGTCTCCGGAATGGAACCAAACCAGGTGCCGCCGTAGTAACTGGGTGGAATGTTGAATTCCTGAAAAGCACGATGATGGTAATCTGCCATTTGCTTCAGGCTAAGTAGTCCGGGAACCTGGCCTATTTGGTCTTGGTAATCGTTATGAACATACTGTGCATGCCAGTCTGCTACACGAAGGCCAACCCGTTTGATTTGTTGTCGAGTTTCTCCGACAGTTCCCCGAAACCCGCCTTTTTGCAGGCCTACCGCCAGGTTGACTACGGTGGAGCGGGCCATCAGTTCCCAGTAGGCAAAGCCGCGCTGATTCCAATAGACAGGATCACCAGTAGTAATAGCATGCTTTAAGTCATCAACATCTTTTACCCAGATAGCATAGCCAATGCGGGCAACAGGATCTTTTTTCTGCAACCTGCTGTACCAGAAACTTTCGAGATCTTCCTGGGCCAGATAGGCACGCTCTTGCGGAGAAATAGCGAGTGAGTTGGTCATTTCAATTTAAATTTTTGTGATAATTCCGCCTATTCTAAAGGCTAAGTCAGACTTGTCAAATGCAAAAAATTAACAACATCCGCAATGAAACCAGTTAATAATTTACAAAAGAACGCTCATTCATGCTTTGGCCGCGCAATTAGATCATGTAGCTGATGGGCGGGTAGGTAACTATTGTGATTACCATTAAAATGTACCATACGAACGGAGCCTTTTGGAAACGCGTTATACAATGCTTCGCTTCGCTCACGACCGATGATTTCATCCTCGCGGGCTACCAGCAATAAGGTTGGAGTATGGATTTTGGCGGCCGATCTGGCGGAATCATAACGATCTTTCAATAACAAGCGCACAGGGAAAAGTGGGAACTGCTGACTGGCCAGTGCGGTTAGGCTATCAAAGGGCGTGATCAACACCAGTTGCTGCACCGGGCGCTGAGCCGCCAATTGCACGGCCACACCAGAGCCCAGACTACGGCCTATCACGATGATATCGCTGTGCTGCTGGCTGACCTGATCAAACAAAGCCAGGGCATCACTGACCAGCGCCTGCTCGGAGGGTTTTCCATCGCTGCCTGCATAACCACGGTAATGCATCAGATAAATGGCATGCTCTGGAAATTCTGCGCTGAACTCCGACAGACTGACACTGGTATCTTCGGCATTGCCACCAAAGTACAACAACGCCTGCTCGCTCTGGCGAGGCCGATGACTCACCAGAACCTGATGCTCACCTTGTTGTAAGATCAGCGGGTTGTCCGGCGGAAAGGCAGCCGGCACCGGAAAATAAATCAGCTGGCGCTGCAGCAGGTACAATAGCAGGCATATCACAACATAGCCTGCCACCAGATACAGTAACAATGTAATCAAAGTACGCATCAGCCAGTCCTGTCTGTACCCAACTAACTATTCACTACCTCAGCGTAACAAACTCCTCGGCGCTGGTCGGGTGTAACGCGACCGTGGCATCAAAATCAGCTTTGGTGGCGCCCATTTTCATGGCGACGGCGAAGCCTTGCAATACTTCATCCATACCTTCACCAATGCCATGCAGGCCGATGACTTTTTCGTCATCGCCAGCGCAAATCAGTTTAAAGGTACTCATGGCCCGGTGTGGCGTGATGGCGTTGTACATGGCGGCGAAGCTGGAGCGATACACCGTAATGCCATCCTTACCGTACTTGTCGATGGCCTCGTCTTCGGTTAGCCCCAAAGTGCCGATCGGTGGGTGACTGAACACCACGGTTGGGATCAAGCTGTAATCCATGTGGGCATCGGGCAGAGCTGGGTTAAATAAACGTTCGGCCAGCATGCGGCCCGCTTTAATGGCTACCGGAGTCAGCTGGGCTTCACCGGTAATATCTCCGACTGCATAAATACCTTTCACATTGGTATTCTGGTAGCGATCAGTGCGAATGAAACCATCTTTATCGGTGATGACACCAGCCGCTGCCAGATTAAGGTTATCGGTAGCTGGTTCGCGGCCTATGCCCCAGATCAGACAGTCGACATTAAATAACATACTGCCATCTTCGCAGCTGATGGTCAGCTTGCCATCGACAGCTTGCTCTACTTTAGTGACGTTGGTGTGGGTATGCAGCTGCAGCTCATCCTGTTGCATGCGCTGCAACAGAGCATCGGTGATATCGCTGTCAAAGTCGCGCAGTGGCCGGTCTTTACGGATCAGCAGGTGGGTATCGCTGCCCAGGGCATGCAAGACGCCGGCAATTTCCACGGCAATGTAGCCAGCACCGACCACGACTGCTTTTTGCGGCTGCTCAGTTAAGGCAAAAAATCCATCGGAGTCGATGCCAAGTTCAGCGCCCGGAATATCGGGCCGGCTAGGGCGCCCGCCAACGGCAATAGTAATGTGATCAGCTGTGATAAGTTCGCCATTCACTTCCACGGTATTGGCATTGACAAAGCGGGCAAAGCCTTCAATAAACTCGACACCGTTGCTGGCAAAGCCACGTTGATAGCCGCCGTGAATACGCTCAATGTAAGCTTGGCGGTTTTGTACCAGCGTCTTCCACTGAAAGCCCTGTTGCTCCAGTTGAAAACCATAGGCACTGCTGTATTTGATGGCTTCAGCAACATGAGCGCCGTACCACATTACTTTTTTAGGTACACAGCCGACGTTGACACAAGTACCGCCGACGGCTTTTGCTTCTATTACTGCTGCTTTAGCACCACGCATAGCGGCCCTGTTGGCCGACGCGATACCACCACTGCCAGCACCGATGGACAGATAATCAAAATGCCGAGTCATAAAGTTGCCTGTTTATTAAGTAGAATATCTTTTATATAAGGCTGCACTAAGCCAATCACAAGGCGTATTGGTAATATACCCGGATCACTTCAGTATAAATACCTTGAGAACCAGGCCATGTATCCCAACATACAATGAATAAAACCTCGCGTTCACAGGATACGTTATGACCATGATCAACAACCCATTACTGACCTTCACGGATTTACCCCCGTTTTCCGACATCAAACCTGAGCAGGTGAAACCTGCGGTTGAAGCCGCGATCGCCAGCGCCAGAGCTGCCGTAGAAGACGTGGTGCAACAAACGGATGTCAGCTGGGCCAGTCTGGTTGAGCGGCTGGAGCAAGATACGGATCGGTTAGGTAAGTTGTGGTCACCGGTATCGCACTTAAACTCAGTGATGAATAGCCCTGAGTTGCGTGAAGCTTATGAAGCCTGCTTGCCATTGTTATCTGAGTTCAGTACCTGGTTGGGGCAGCATGAGGGCTTGTATCAAGCGTATCGGACCTTAGCCGCCAGCGATGAATATGCTGACCTGACGACTGCGCAGCAAAAAGTCATTCAAAACGCGCTACGCGATTTTAAATTGTCCGGCATTGGTTTACCGGCGGAGAAAAAGCAGCGTTATGGCGAGATCCAAAGCCGCTTATCTGATTTGGCATCCAGTTTTTCCAACCATACCCTAGATGCAACGCAAGCTTGGTTTAAGCATATTACCGATGAGTCGGCATTGGCCGGTTTGACGGAAGATGCCAAATTAGCCGCGGCAGAAGAAGCAAAAAGTCGCGAGCTGGAAGGCTGGGTCATCACCTTGGAGTTTCCCAGCTATCTGGCGGTAATGACGTATGCGGATGACCGGGCATTGCGGCAAGAGCTGTACAGCGCATACTGTACTCGTGCTTCTGATCAAGGGCCAACAGCCGGTCAGTTTGATAACTCGGCCATTATTGATGAGACGCTGGCGCTGCGACATGAGTTGGCGCAGCTATTGGACTTTGCCAGTGCAGCAGATGAATCCCTGGCGACTAAGATGGCAGAAAGCCCGGCTCAAGTACTGGATTTTTTGCAAGACTTAGCCGCACGGGCCAAGCCGCAGGCGGAGCAGGATTTGACGGAGTTAAAACACTTTGTACAGCAAGAGTTCAACCAACACGAGTTGGAAGCATGGGATATTGGCTATTACGCTGAAAAGCTGAAACAAGCCAAGTACGCTATCTCGGATGAGCAGTTACGGCCTTACTTCCCGGAAACCAAGGTGGTGCCCGGTTTATTTGCCGTGGTAGAAAAACTGTTTGGCATGCAGGTCAAACCGCGCGAAGGGGTGGATGTCTGGCATTCAGATGTACGGTTTTATGATATTTTTGATGCCAAAGGCGAATTACGCGGCAGTTTCTATCTGGATTTATACGCCCGGGCGAAAAAGCGTGGTGGTGCCTGGATGGACGATTGTCGAGGCCGCCGATTACTGCCCTCTGGCGAGCTGGAAACCCCGGTTGCGTATTTAACCTGTAATTTCAACAAACCGGTTGGTGGCAAGCCTGCGTTGTTTACGCATGACGAAGTGGTGACCTTGTTTCATGAGTTCGGTCATGGCCTGCATCATATGCTAACGCAAGTAGATGCCGCGGCAGTGGCGGGTATCAATGGGGTGGCTTGGGATGCGGTGGAGCTCCCCAGTCAATTTTTGGAAAATTGGTGTTGGCAGCCCGAAGCGTTAGCCATACTCTCCGGTCATTATCAAACCGGAGAAACGTTGCCACAGGATTTATTGGATAAAATGCTGGCGGCGAAAAACTTTCAATCGGCGATGTTCTTAGTACGACAGCTTGAGTTTGCGCTGTTTGATTTCCGTTTGCATGCTGAGTACGACCCTGCCTTGGGTGGCCGGGTGCAGCAATTGTTGGATGAGGTTCGAGCGCAGGTTGCCGTGATCGTACCGCCGCGATTCAATCGTTTCCAGCATGGGTTTGGTCATATTTTCGCTGGTGGCTATGCGGCTGGCTATTACAGCTACTTATGGGCAGAAGTCTTGTCGTCAGACGCCTTTAGCCGCTTTGAAGAAGAGGGTGTCTTTAATGCCGATACTGGCCGTGATTTTCTGCAATGGATTTTAGAACGTGGCGGCAGTGCCGAGCCAATGGAGCTATTTAAAGGCTTCCGTGGCCGGGAGCCATCCAATGAAGCTTTGCTGCGGCATATGGGGATAAGCGCTTAAAAAACGCTTTACTAAAAAATACCGGCTAGTGAACGCATCAGGCCGAGCTGCAAAGCAGGCTCGGCCTCTTGCCAATCCAGATTGGCCTGATTGGCAAAGCTGACGATACGTGCCTGATATTTGCGTCGGTCCAGAGTGCGTTGCCATAGCTGTTCAGTCGAGCCGCTATCTCCTTGCAACAGCAGGTGGGCACTTTGCTCAAGTACCTGCTGCTCTTCCTCGAGTGGCAGCTTTTCTGCCACCTGAATATCGGTCACCATGGTGTAATAGACATCTTGTACCATTTGACGGCCGGCATACTCGGCACCTGCTATGACTGCGAGAGCAAACAACGTATTACGCAATTCTTTGCTGCTGACATTACGACCACTGGAATACCCTACATATACGTTGCTTGAACCTGAGCGGCTACGACGACGCTCTTGTTTTGCTTTCGCTTCATCGGGTAGTGGCGGCGGCAGCGCAGCGAGTGCAGGATTCATCAGCACCGCAATGTCGTGTTCGCTCATGTCGTATTCAGGTTGAGCCAGCACCTTTTCTGGTGATTGTTTGAGCACGGTCCGAACATTGACCTGCAACCAATACTGAGCCATCGCCGGGCTGTCAATCACTTGATAACCGCGTTGAAGAAGCAGTTCAGCGACGGCCTGCCCGATAGGGTGTTGAAATTCGGCGGCGGTTTGGCGAATGTCGAGAAAGACAGTGCGTTGTTCAGGGTCGACCGGGTCTAAATAGATGGTTTGACTCATACGGGTTTGCACATCCAAATCGCCTTTGACGATGGAGGTATGTATGGCACTGCAACCACTTAGCCACAGTGCAACAGCCAGTGCAAACCAGCGTAGGATCATGCTTAAAACAGGCCTGCTAACGACCGGACTAATCCCATTTGCAGCTCCGGCGCTGCGTCGTCCCATTTCAGGTTGGATTGGTTGGCATAGCTAATCACCCGGCTTTGATAACGGCGTTGATCACTCTGGCGCTGAAAGCTGGAAGTAGTACTGCCGCTATCGCCTTGCACTAATAAATGCTCCGAACGTTCTTGCACAGTGCCATCGAAGCGCTCCATGATTTGAATATCAGTGATGACGCTGTAATAGACATCTTCAATTAAAGCATCAAATACCGTTCCTGCGACAGCTCCGGCGATGGCTGCTCCAGTAGCGGCAGAGCCCGATGACCCACCGGTGGCTCTGTGAACGGTGTGGCCAAGTACGGCACCGCCGGCAGCGCCATAGCCTGCATTCATGGCACTATTGGCAGCCCGGGCATTAGTTCGCCCAACTTGCAAGATGTTGGCTTGCAGCCAGTAAGTCGCCTGCGATGGGCTGTCAATCACCCGATAGCCCCGGCTTTGCAGCGATTGAACCACCATCGGGCGGATATCAAACTCAGGTTTGTCAGAGGTATTACGAATATCAACAAAGATAGTGCGCTGCTCAGGCTCGACCGGATCCAAGAAAATAGTGGAACTCATCTGCGTTTGCACATCGAGGTTTCGTTTCGATACCGAGGTATGAATGGCACCACAGCCGGTAACGGTTAGTGTTATAAAAATCACACTGAGCCAAAGCATTTGTTTCATTTTAGGCTTCCTGTTATAACATAAGCTCAACACCTTAAGTCTAACCAGTTTAGCTTAATGGCCGCTTAATGGCAGCTTACTCGATAAGTTGTCTACACTTAGGGCGTGCCCTACTATTTGGAGTACATCATGCGAATTTTATCGAGGCTAATGGCCTGTTGTTTCGTCGTTTTGCTTGCTGCTTGTCAACAAGGCCAGGCGAGTGCAGATCGTGTGGCACCTGAACCACTGATTGAACCCATCGATCCGCAAACCAATCCCATAGCAGCAGTCAGAGAGCGAGACAGACAAATGAAAGCGAATCCAGATTTGTCACAGATGCGGTCCGAAATCATGGCGATGATTGGCGATGCTAAAGCCGATGATGTTAGCCAATGCCGTGTGATTGGCTTTGGTCACAAACCCTGTGGAGGCCCGGCTGAATACATTGCCTATTCGGTAAAAAGCAGCAATGAAACGGTGCTTCAGCAAAAAATTAATAGCTACAATAAAGCTGCGGAAGCTGAAAACATTCGTCTGGGCAGGATGTCTGATTGTGCCATTGTGCCGGAGCCTCAAGTCAGTTTGGTTGATGGACAATGCAAATTGACCGGCACGTCTAAGCAAGAGATCATGTAACAGCGGATGGTCTCTGGTGCTCTTTGGCTGCAGGCGTTACACTGCAGGCTTTTGCGGAGTCTGTCCTGATGATTGTGTTACCGGCCATTGCACAAAATGCGGTAGATCAGGCCTATCTTGAAAGCTTAAGTCAACGCTTTGCTTTGCCACTTGGTGACAAAGCTGTCGGCTGGTACCTAAGCTGGCACGAGGAACGTCTGGTGCTGCGTCATACTGAATTAATAAAGCAAAGCGATATTCTGGTTGATTTCGCCAGCGGCAGCAGCAGTTACCGGCGTCAGCATGGCGGTGGGAAAAGTGAGGCGATAGCCAAAGCGGTTGGCCTGCATAAAAAGCGCGATCTTACCGTATTGGATGCGACGGCCGGCCTGGGGCGCGATGGTTTTGTGTTGGCGAGTATCGGAGCCGATGTCACTCTGGTCGAACGTAACCCGATGGTAGCGGCACTATTGGTTGATGGTTTACGGCGGGCGGGGCTTGATCCGGGCTTGTCTGAATGGTTGCCTGATCGAATGCGTTTGCGCTTTAGTTCAGCATTAGACGCTTTGCAGCAATCCGAGTCGGTGGATGTAGTGTATCTGGACCCTATGTTTCCCGAGCGGCAAAAGTCGGCGCTGGTCAAAAAAGAAATGCGCGCTTTTCACGATGTGGTCGGCGAGGACCCCGATGCGGATCAATTGCTTGAGCCTGCGCTGGCATTGGCGACAAAGCGCGTGGTCGTGAAGCGACCGGCTTATGCTGAGCATTTGGCGGGAACCAAACCCAGTCATATGGTCAAAGGAAAGAACAACCGTTTTGATGTGTACATCAACGCAGCTTTATAGTCATTATCCTCATCAGCAGCAATGTTGGTGAACGAACCAAACAAGGGACGGCAGTATGTTATGCTGATCTCACTGTGAAACGAAGTAGAACCAAAAGGATAGGATCATGATTAACGTTGGCGATAAGTTACCAGATGTAAGTTTTCAGCAGTTAAGTTCAGATGGCATGAAAAACCCAACCACAGCGGATATTTTTGCCGGTAAAAAAGTGGTGCTGTTTGCGGTGCCGGGGGCGTTTACCCCAACCTGCTCCGAGTCTCACCTGCCAGGCTACATTGCTTTGGCTGATGAGATCAAAGCGAAGGGTGTGGATACGATTGTCTGTACCTCAATGAATGATGCTTTTGTCATGAGTGCCTGGGCAGAAACCCAGAATGCTGATGAAATTAGTTTTCTTTCCGATGGTGGTGGAGCCTTCCACAAAGCGTTGGGCTTGACCATGGATACCGGCGACTTTGGTGGCGTGCGCTCAAAGCGCTATGCCATGATTGTTGACGATGGTAAGGTCACGGTCTTGAACGTAGAAGAAGGCAAGAGCTTCGAAGCCAGCAAAGCAGAGACGATACTGGCAGCGCTGTAAGATAAGACTTGCTTTATTATTCCGAGGGTAAAGCCGCTGCTTTACCCTTTTTCTTTTCATATTCAGAGCTGGTATGATGACGTCATTATCTCTGGTCAGGAATGCGATATGCAAACGGTAAATATTATCTGTATTAAATGGGGCACCAAGTTTGATGCCAGCTATGTCAATAAGCTGTACTCAATGGTCAGCCGCAACATCACTTTGCCTTTTCGTTTTATTTGTTTTACCGATGATGCACACGACATCGACCCTGCGGTAGAAGTGAAAGAGATCCCAATGGTGGGCTTCAAAGATTTTGATGAGCGCCTGCCCTGGAGTTTTGGCCATGGCTGGTTGAAAGTAACCAGCTTTGCCGACCCGCTGTATGACTTGACAGGTCCGACGCTGTTTCTGGACTTGGATGTGGTGATAGTCGATAACATCGACTGCTTTTTTCAGCCAAAAGGCGAGTTTTTTGTCATCAAAGAGTGGGATAAATCCGACGCCACTGGCAATACATCGGTGTATCGCTACGAGATTGGCGCGCATAGTGATTTGATTGAGCTATTGAAAAACCACAAAGACCGTGAGCTAGCCAAGGTACGTAACGAACAGGAGTTTGTGACTCAGAACTTAGCTCAGCAGGGTAAGTTGCAGTACTGGCCAGCAGAGTGGTGCGTTAGCTTTAAGCGCCACTGCATGGCGAAAGGCATTATGAGTTGGTTTAAACCCGCAGCTATACCCGAGGGCGCTAAAATCGTGGTGTTCCATGGCAAGCCTAATCCACCGGATGTAATTGCTGGTGTCAGCGGTAAGTGGTATCGCCGTGTACTGCCAGTGCAATGGGTGGCCGATCTGTGGCGGTAGGCTAAGACTCAGCTGGCTTCAACTAAGCCAGCTGAAACAAAGCATTTTTCTGGTACCTTTAAGCCGCTATATGCGGCTTTTTGCTAATTGTTGTTGATAGAACGCCAGGACTTCGTCTGCTTTGGCTGCTGGTAAAAAGCGATCCATCGGGTATTGTTGGCGTGGAGCTGTGGCATGCTCTCGCATTGCCTGAGCCAAGGCCTGAGGGTCATCAATAGGGGTTAATGGCCGGGCAATGCAGGGCTGCAAATAACTGGCCCCCTCCGATGCTGTAGCAAGAATAGGCAAGCCTGCATGCATTGCCTCCAAAAATACCAGCCCAAAGGGCTCGGTGCGAGCCGTACTGACAAAGAGATCGAAACAGCGTAACCAGTTTTGTGGTTCATCGCTAAAACCCGGCATAATGATGTCAGCGGGGGTCTGCTGCCGTATCTGTTGCCAGCTCTTGCCCTGCCCAACAATCACCAGCCGACTGTTCGGGATTTTTGCCTGCTGAAACGCCTCGATCAAAACGTCATGCCCTTTGCTGTGCTCGACCCGTCCCAAAGCCCCAAACACGATAGCATCCTCAGCGATGTTATACTGCTGGCGCAACCGAGTTCTGGCGTCCGGGTCGGCTGGTGTCGGTAATGACCAGTTATCAATCTGCCTGCTGTTGGAGCGCAATGGTTCTGGAATAGCATCCAACTGCCAGGGGGCAATTGCAATCAAAGCATCCAGTGCGCGGTGTTGCTGTTTTTTATAATGAATATGCAAGGTTGCGACGCGCAGGCAGAGCCCGGCAACACCATGCAGAGCTCGACAGGCCGCACTTAGATGAGCATGCGCTACATCTGGCGCCAGTTGACGTAAGCGCTGGCGGCACTGCCAAATCGCCCATGGTGTCCAGCCGCGAACGATGTCAACTTTGACCTTTGCTGATAAGCGATGGGCAATGGCATCAGGCCGTTGTTCACAGCCGCGCTGATGCAAAATCATTGTGACATCGTGCTGCTCGGCTTGTAAATTCGCCAGCTCGACGGCGTGACGTTCGCTACCGGCAAAACTATGAGTCAGGATAATGTGGACAATTTTCATGGGCGGAGTTCTTAATTCAGTGGGGGGGCGCAGCATCAGGCAGCACCAGATAATGATGCATGTTATACTAATTGCAGTTGTGGCTAAAGTCTGCTGCTGATAGCCTGATTGCACAAAGTTTTGGGTGATTAACCTCGTTGACTGTTATTTTTTATTCATTAATGCTCTATGTAGCACTGCCTTTTGTTGTGCTTTATTTCTTATGGCGCTCACGCAAAGACTCAGCCTATCGGCAGCGTTTAACGGAGCGTTTTGGCTTTCGGCTTTCTGCTAAGTCACTGAAACCTGGCGGTATCGTGGTGCATGCAGTGTCCGTAGGTGAAGTGATTGCAGCTACACCACTGATTCAGCAGTTGCAGCAGCAGTATCCTGATAAAGCCATTACGGTCACCTGCACCACACCTACAGGGTCTGCTACGATTCAAAGCCGTTTGGGTACCAGCGTGCAGCATTGTTATTTGCCGTTGGATTACCCGGGAGCTGTGAGACGTTTTTTAACGCTGCTGCGACCAGAGCTGCTGGTTATTATGGAAACCGAATTATGGCCTAATCTACTGCATGCTTGTGCCAAACAAGCGATTCCGGTCGCAGTGGTGAATGCGCGTTTATCGGCACGCTCTGCCAAAGGCTATCGCCGTTTTGCTGCCATGACCAAGCCACTACTGCGAAATATCAATCTGTTGCTCACGCAAGATAGAGCCAGCAGCCAGCGCTTTCGTGCCCTTGGTTATGCTGGTACCTTACAGGTCAGCGGTAATGTAAAGTTTGAACTGGACATTCCGGCCACTACCGCCAGCATGGTTGCGCACTTTCAACCGATGGTTGCCAAGCGTTTGGTGTGGGTGGCGGCCAGCACTCATGCCGGTGAGGATGAGCAGCTTCTGACGCTTTATCGGCAATTAAAACCACAATTTCCTTCGTTAGTGTTGTTCTTGGTGCCGCGCCATCCGGAGCGTTTCGACAAAGTAGCTGAGCTGGTTAAAGAAGCGGGTCTCAGTTTATGGCGGCGAAGCAGTGTCACTGTAGAGCAAAGTGAGTCCGCAGAATCAACCACAACCTCAGCAGAAATAACCGCAGATATTGCCCTGGGCGATTCCATGGGCGAGTTACTGGTTTGGTATCAATTGGCCGATCTGGTCTTTATTGGCGGCAGTTTAATCGAACGTGGCGGCCACAATCCACTGGAAGCCATTTGTTTTGCCAAAGCGGTACAAACTGGGCCGCATCTATTTAATTTTAAAGAAGCTTATCGGCAATTGCAGCAACAGCAGGCGGTCAGTGTGGTAGCAGATAGCCATGAGTTATTGGACAATAGCCGCCGTTTATTGAACAACGCCGATGCCCGCCAGGCTCAGGGGCAGCGGGCACAGAGCTTTTTCTTACAGCAGCAGGGCGCAACCGCGCACACAGTGGCTGCAATAGATACATTATTTTCAGGAGCAGCTATGCCAGCAAAGCCTACACCAACAAACGCTTCACCAGAAAGTACCGCCCATCACGCCGAAGAGCCCGCTGCGTATCAAGTACGTGAGCAAAACGGTGCCAGCTACTGGTTTGACCCGGATTTTTTTACTGAGGTCATGCCACAACACTTTCAAAGCCAGTGGTGGCAACAACAGCAAGCGGTAATTGGCAGTTCAACCGGCCGGAATACCGCTTATTTTGTCCAATATGGCGAGCATAAACTGGTGTTGAGGCATTATTACCGCGGCGGCTTAATTGGTAAGGTGCTGCATGACCAGTTCTGGCTGCAGCCGGTGGCACAAAGCCGGGCCATGCAGGAATATCAGTTATTAAGCTGGATGCGAAGCCAAGGCTTAGCTGTCCCCAGGCCGGTAGCTGCTCGATATCAGCGTAGCGGCTTGATTTACCGTGCGGACTTGCTGATTGAACTGATCCCGGAGAGTAAGGATCTGGCTGCCATTTTGCAGCAGCGGGCGATGAATGCGAGTGAGTGGCATGCGGTCGGCGCCGCTATCGCCCGGATGCATCAACTGGGTGTGTATCACTCGGATCTGAATTGCCGCAACATTATGCTCGATGCCAGTGGCAAAGTGTGGCTGATCGACTTTGATAAGTGCGAGCGTCGACAGCCCGGCGAGTGGACCGTGCAAAACTTAGCGCGCTTATTGCGCTCTTTTAACAAGGAGCTGGGCAAATTAGCGGTATTTCACTGGCAGCCAGCCGATTGGGATGCACTTAAGCACGGCTATCAGCAGCAGTTACTCACACCAAAAGAGCGGACATAACATGCAGCAGTGGGATGTCATCGTCATTGGCGCTGGAGCGGCCGGTTTAATGTGCGCTATCGAGGCCGGTAAGCGTGGCCGCAAGGTGCTGGTACTCGATAATGGCAAACGAGTCGGTCGTAAGATCCTGATGTCTGGCGGCGGCCGCTGTAACTTCACCAACATGTACGCCAGCCCGGAGAATTTTTTATCGCAGAACCCGCACTTTTGCAAATCGGCGCTCAGTCGTTATACCCAGTGGGATTTTATTGCTCTGGTGCAGCAGTATCAGATCCCCTACCACGAGAAAACACTCGGCCAGTTGTTTTGCGATGAAAGCGCCAAAGATATTGTCGAGATGTTGCAGCAAGAGTGCAGCAAAGCCGGCGTGCAAATCGCTTTGCAGCAACAGATCACC
>NZ_JAUZVZ010000017.1 GCF_030717845.1 Alkalimonas collagenimarina | reverse complement strand
AATTAATTAATAGCTCTCATTAAATTTCCAAGCATGTTCAAGTGCAGTTCTGTATTCTCTGTCCTCAACAGTTGATAGCTCATCTGAAAGGAGCTCTTTAAAGTCATCAAACGATATAGAGTCAATTAGATCGTATAATGCCAATATATTTTTAAGTTCATTTTTCAGAGCTGATCTCCTGCTATTAACTAATGAAGGATCACCAATTAAATTAAAAACACGTATAGTTTCTTGTGCTTTTCTCTTTTTAACTGCATCAATATCTTCGATAGGTCGCACCATACCATTTGTTAAAAAACGCAGGTATTCTTCAGGATCATCAGAATCTGGCTTAATTATTTCATCTGGTGAGTATGGAAATGTCTTATTACTATCTTTAAAATGCCCACACCGTGTTTTATAGTCACACGAGCCGAATAAGTTAAACCAAGTAAAAGTCAAATGACGATAATTTTTTCTTGTTCTGAAGTGCTCGATGTGCTTTTTCTTTAACTTACACTCACAATAAGCACAAAACCCGTTTTGCATCTGATCCAGTTGTTGCCAGATTATAGCTCTGTCATTTGAGCATAATTCTGACCACAAATTGGCAGCACCATAACGTGTCAAACATGTTGGCGCATTACTTCTATTAATTTTTTTCATATTTGATTATTATTTTATTTTTGAACGTGCTCTTTCCTTTAAATCCTGCAACCTGAGAATCGAGTCACATTGCTTAATCACTGGATGATTCGGGCCGTAATGACGATTCAATTTTTCCAGTAAATTCAATGCCTCAGGCTTATCTTTATAACCTTGCTCAACATAATTTGTAAAGTCTTCAAACCATTGAGCCTCCTCTACTGGAGGTATAGAAAAAGTATTCATTAAAGTTTCTAGTATATCTGAGCTGACTACACCTTTAGTTTGGAACTCTGGGCTGGAGGCAGTAACGGTTCCATCACCATTATCTTGCAGAACTCTTATTGATTCTTTATTAACAGTAGATAGTACATGCGGGCTGTGCGTCGTAAGAATAAACTGAATATTTGGAAATACTTTTTTAAGGGAAAGAATTATTTGTTGTTGCCACTTCGGATGCAAATGCAATTCAATTTCATCGATTAAAACGATTCCTCTTCCCTTTAATGGATCAATTAGTTTAGGGTTCAACATGACCATTCTAAGAGCTAAATCAGCAACTGTCCCTAACACCACTCTTTGTCCCTGTGATAACTGATTGATATTGATCCAAAGACCATTATTATTTACCTTTAACTCTGCACGTCCACTTGAACGATCCACCTTCATCTCAGAAACTGTCGTTACTGTACCCGTTATTGCAGTCAGGACAGCCTTCCTAAGTTTAGTGTAACCACCTGTCAAGCTTGCTTCTGCTTGTCGTATGTACTGCTCTTTAGTTTTAATCATCTCATTAAAACTAGCTTTTAAATCATCAGAGACAGACTTTACGGCTTTCTTTATAAACTTTAGATCTTCCTTTAACTCTTCTATGTAGTGTAAGTCTTTTGTCGAATTTGCAATATTTTCAAGGAATAAGAACCATTCTATAAACTTTCCAAACTGCCCCTCACCATCTAAGACTCCATCATATGCATCAAACCTAGTTTTCGATTTTCCATCTTTAAATTTCTCAAGGTCAAACGTATTATTAACCTTCTCACTAGCTCTGCTTACGGAGTAATATGCAAAAATGGGGAGGTCGATCTCTTCGTGTGAGTTAACTACTCGAAAGATGTTTGCAAGTGACTTAATTTCCGAAACATTGCTATCTCTTTTCTCTTCTGTACCTTTCTTAGCTCTAGAAAGGTTAGCTTTGACTTTCGTGTTAAGACCAAATGTGAATTCTACATTTAAATCCGAATAATGTGGGCAGGCAACATTAATATCTGTATATTCAATCCTTTTGGCATTTTTTCCCTCAGTTTCTATGCCAGCACATATCCAGCTTAAAACCTTTGCTATGCTCTCAATTATTGCTGTTTTACCAGAGCCATTTTCTCCGATTATCACATTCAATTTTTTATCAAAATCGACTTTTATCGATTCAAATTTTCTAAAATAGATCAATTCTATTTTTCTTAGGATAAATTCGTTTTCTGGCTTCTCTTCCTCATCCTTTTTATTCAGAAAATCTAAACATTTATCCATATAATATTGTGATTTAATTTTGTCATCATCAGAGCCTTTAGGTTCACTATAATTTTCGGCAAGCTGATAAATAGCCATTAGATCACCTTTCAGTGCATGCTGCTCAGTCTGTCTAATCGTTTTATTTCTGCTCATTTACAGCCTCAAATAATTTATTAAAATCTAGCTGAGGGTGCTTATTTTTTAATGACTGCAAGAACCCAGATTCAATGTGATTTGCAAAAGAAATTATTCCCTTAAGGTAGTTAATATCTGACAAGTCCAAATTTCCTTGCAAATATTGATAAACTAAATGCTTAATGTAACGCTTTCTCTTTCTACCTAAGGACAACTGACCATCATTTGATATTGTCACACCAGTCACATGTCTGTTGTGGGCTCTAGATGAAAATGCAGTTTTGCTATGATTAATAGTCATCCTCATTCCAAAGCATTTTTTAAGAACGGACTGAACTATCTTAGGTATATCAAAAAGCACATCTTTCACGTTTGTACTAAAAGTTATGTCATCGGCGTATCGGCTATAGTTAATGCCATGTTCAAAGCAAAGATCAGCAATTAAACTATCAAACTCATACATGCAAAAATTTGATATCATTGGGGAGCTTGGAGCTCCTATACTCAGAACTAACTTCTTCCTGTTCTTCTTATTTGGCTGCCAAAAAATAATTTTATCAATATTTCTCCTCTCTGAATCAGACAATGGCTTCCGAACAACTGAATCCCAAACCCTCCAAAATAACTCTTTATTAATTGAGTTAAAAAAGTTTTCGAAGTCCATTTTAAGTAAATAGCTATTTTTAGAGTGCAATAAGGCATTTTCTCTAATTCCAATGCCTTTTATGTAAGCTTTAGCTGAATCATGTATGGGGAAGCTTGAAGAGGATAACTCAATAAAAGCCCTCTGATAGGATTTCAGCTCTTTTGAAGGCTGAGCAATCACTCGATGACCATGTTTACGTTTTGGAATGCTGTAAACTTTATATTTTTTGGGTGCATCAAGCAAAAAGCTTGAAACTTCATATTCAGATTTATTCAGTTTCTTCGCTAACGCCGTAACAATGCTCATATCTCGCTTCTAATCCGATTCGCACTAATAAAAAAGCCCAAGAAAAGACTCCTGGGCTTAAGCTCTTTACTAAAGGAAGCGAAAGATTCGCATCCTAAGCGAGGAACGAGGTTAGGATGCGAATCTTTCGCAACCTAAAACTGTTCAATAAGTTAGAGTCTGGCTAAACACCCGACTAGACGAGTCACGTCATAATCTAAAGAGCTTTATCAGTTTAACCTAGTAGTCAAGGAGCTTCAACTACATAGTAAAACCATGTAATAGTTAAGAATTTATTTTATATTAGCTGAACACTATATATTCAGATGTCTATACAACTGTCTTTTAAGCAAACCAATTTTATGAGCACCTTTCAATCGAAATGAAATTTGCTACAAATACGCTATAAAAATTTATTCAAGGCACAAAAAAAGGTCTCGCCGTTAAGCTAAGACCTTGATTTATATGGCGCACCCGAGAGGATTACTCGGGCTGTCCTGCCCTCGCCCTAAAGGGCCCGCTGACGCGGTTCAAAAACGCTCCCGGCGTTTTTGTCGAACTAAGGTTCTCATCCCACGAGGTACTGTAAATGAAAAAACCGCCGAAATGGCGGTTTGTTCATTTATGGCGCACCCGAGAGGATTCGAACCTCTGACCTCTGCCTCCGGAGGGCAACCCCGCGAAAAGTTGGTAAAAGGCGCACACCTGCGAAAAATGGTATTAATAGTTACATCAATAGCTTGCGAACTGGTTAACCACATTTCGACTTACGCCACTTAACACCTAGTAAGCACTTTCATGTCACAAAACTTTTCAAATAACGGTGGTTAAAATGACCACTACCCACCCCTGCGAAATAGTTCTTTTTTTAATTTTTTATATTCCTTTTCCCACGCGCGCGAGGAGACCGCATGTTAACTCGAACAAATTTACCGGCTAGTTTGTCCCCTCGGAGAATCTGATACTGCCTTGCTAGCATTTAAAATCCAACGGTTAATAATCTCTGGTGGCATGTCCTCTGATGAACAAGCCAGGTGCATGAGATTTAGAGCGAATGCCATTAAACCGGAAGATGCAGACTCGACCCGCTCGGCACTTCTTGCGTAAAAGACTATTTGAACAACTCGACCAGCAATATCAGGCTGAACGGTTGCTTTTGTCGATGAGTAAGATCCCCACACATGGAGATCTTACATGAGGATAGCGAATATTTCCGAACAGTCAGACCACTTCGCATTACCCCGATCGTCAATCTCAAATACAACCGTAGTCAAAATGGGGAATTCAATAAAACCACTATGATTGCTCACTCGCCTCTCATTGTTTTAAATGATCGGCCTAAACTGTCACCACTTAAACCCTATACGGGCAAGCGCATCAAAGATGCCAAAGCGGGTCCTCTGATAGCGCGATTGCATCTGTATCACGCCTAGAAAATCTCCTCGACACAGGGTCAGAACCGTAATATCTCTCACGATTTTAGCATCTTGAATGTAGCATTACATAAGGGATTAGGCTATGCTAGATTTTGTCGCTCTCAGTTCCTTTAAGTAAGGGGCTCGGCTTCAAACAGGCCAATTTCACGACATCTGATATACATACTCCATGTATTTTGTAATGAGCGATTGTTCTGACAAGAACCAGACAATAAGTATTGGAAGGATGAAACCATGACATTAGTTCAAGGAAGCTATCATAAAGCCACAACAGAAAATCAGCTCAAAGAAGGAAAGAGCATGGCACTTAAAATTAACGGGTATAATATCCTGTTGTGCAAATTCGATGGCCAGTATTACGCGTTTAAAAATAGCTGCCCCCATCAAAGTCGGCCAATGACAAACGCCAAAATCAAAGCTGGAAAACTGATCTGTCCGTTGCATGGCGCGCAATTTAACCTGTCCGATGGCGCGTCTCTGGGTTCGCTCACCAAGCGTCCACTAACAAGTTACGATATTCTGGTCGGAAACAACGAAGTACATATCAAGCTGCCGTGTGAAATAGAAACCGTGTCTTGCTAATGGGCCCGGTATGACTCAGCATCATCCGATACAGCTTTGGATTGCAAACGATGAACAGATCACCTGCCCGGAGTTATTAAACCAATATCAATTACTGCTCAGTGATGAAGAGCGAACACAATACCAGCGATTCATCTACAATGGTCATCGACATCAATATTTAGTTACTCGCGCACTCGTAAGAAGCACTTTGTCCCGATATTGCCCATACATTGCACCGCATCAATGGCAATTCAAGAGGAATCGTTTTGGTAAACCAGCCATTATGAACCACCTCAATATACCTCTTTACTTTAATCTCTCTCACACCAAAGGGGCAGTGGTACTGGTCGTGCATTGTGAAGGTGAAGTTGGGGTAGACATCGAGTGGATACACAGGCGAGAGAAACTCACCGAAATAGCGACGCGGTACTTTACACAGCACGAGATTAAGACCTTACAAGCCTTGGACCCCGTAACACGGCGCCACTACTTTTATCAGCTATGGACATTGAAAGAGGCATATATCAAAGCCTGCGGGCAGGGTATGTCGCTCCCCCTAAATCAGTTTTATTTTCAATTTTTACGGGAGCGCATTCATGTATGTCATATCGCGCCAGGCTCCCTGGTGAACGAAAACTACCAGTTTTGGCAGTTTCAAATAAGCACAGAGTATCAAGGCGCATTGGCCATCCAGTACACAACTGGTGATTTTTCTTCTCCCGGTATACAGTTTAATCACGTCGTGCCGTTACGCGAAGCACAAAGCGATACACACATAGCATTCAGCCGTTAATTGGGGTCATAACCTGAGGGATCCCTACGAAATCGTGCCCTCATATAATGCTGCAACTCTTGCTGTCGAGTAAATGCATGCAATGCTTCAAAGTGTTGCGCCATTGCTTTACTGTCAGCTTTAAACGTTTTGCGATAGCACGTAACCCAGTGTATGAAACGATAACACGCGTTTTTCTCGCTCTGTATTCGCCTGAAACTACCAATGCCTTTGGGCAACCGTCACCCCGACTCCGAGTAATATGAGTGCCAGTGAAGCTAAGTTGGCCAGCAGCAGTAAAATACTGAGGCGATTAAGTTTGGTAGTGCAGCTTTTTTCAAACCCTAAACCAAACAGGCTGCTCTTCATATCTCTGAAGCTTTCTTCTATTTGCATATGTTGCTGGTAAATCGCCACGACTTTTTACCCTGACGGTGGGGCTGCGACAAATTAGATGCTAACAGCCATGGGTCTGTATTCGCTCGTGCATTTGACTGCGATGTTTTAGAGGCTTTCTTACTGCCATCAGCATTGAATGCATGACGCCCCTTAGCTTTTTGCTTGTACAGTGTAAGCGTGCAGGCAAACGGCGAACTTCGCGCTATTTCAGCTTGGTATTGCTTGGGCCGCTGAGATGCCTTGTCATACAATTGGCTAATACACTGCCAGTGCGTGCCCTTGTCGGTGCTGTAAAGGTTAGGTTTGCGTACCCGGCCAACAAAATACCAGCCCAGAGCTTCAATTTGTCTGAACCACGGCGTTTTAAACCCTGCATCGGTTACAATAACCGGTTTACAGTCAACAGGCAGAAGCAGCAATAATGTTCGCAGAAACAGCTTATGAGTTACAGGTTTCTCTTTGGTACTCAGTGGATGAACCTCCTCGTACAGCGTGATAGAGCGACTATCGAAGCTCAACGCAGCTCGCAACAGAAAATGTCTTTTACACTCATCAAGATCAGACCAATCAATGCTTATCGTCGGATGTTTGGCTGTACAGAATAGTCGGCAGACGGCCCCAAAAACTAACGTTTTCTCACGCAGTAAATTCGCATTAGAGAGAAGCTTGTCAGCTCGTTTAATACTATGTTTTTCATAGGCTGCGGTGTCTATGCCGCGACCAATACTGGTAACGGTGGCAGAGCTGCCATTTGCCAGGCTGTAAACGCAGTCAGTCACAGCTTTTTGTCTGGTTGCATGCATTTTAGGTGTGACAAATGAAACGATATTGGTCAAGATGGTGCGAACATTCATGGCGTGTCCTTGGCAGGTTTGTTTGGCGATAGCTCTGATCACCGAACGTAATGGATGTTCCTTCCGATTTCATCTTTTTGTTTTATCTAATAATTTTCTGGGGATGCCTCAGGGTCATAACCCATAGTCGTTATGACCCTGTTTGTTAATTCCCCCAAGGATACCAGTAAAACCCACCTGGCAGGCCATCGGTATCTCTATTAATTCCGATCCGATAACCCGATCCCGGAGGTACAGCGGTGAAAGTCACAGGCCTATGACACAGTCTAAATACTAAGCCAAGTGTCAGCAGTGGATATCACTATAGGTCGAACCGGACCGCTTTCAAATCCGATAAAGTCTGGTTTATTGGTGTGGAGGGCACTCAATATTGTTGCGGGGAACAACAGGCTCATCATCAGCAAGCAATACCACGGCCAATGCGCGTATATTGTTTGTCGTTTATCTCTTCTTGCTTGGTACATTCTTTCACACCTTTTAATTATTTTTGTTGTGAAAACCAACTGGAGCAACGCGCAACACCCAGTTGACCTGTTTTCGCTTTAATACCTCCGCGCGCTTTGTTAACCCCCAATGCTGTCGCGTAAAATAGCGACCACATCCTCCGGACTAGGAAAAGAAGGGTGTCCCACCATACGTGCCAACGAAACATCAAAGTTTTCGTGCCACACAGGCTCCACCACCTGATAATCATCTTCTCGCAATTGCTGAACATTTCTGCGTACAGCGGGTTTTTCCCACATACTCGTCCCCATCACGGGAAAGAACAGCACGGGATACGTTGCAGCCATAATAATGGTGGTGAGTCGATTGGGTGCACTGCCAGTTGCCACTGCCGCTAAGGTGTTGGCAGTCGCAGGCATCACGGCCACAATGTCATGATCTGCAATGATCCTGGAAGGCTTATCCGTTGGCCAGTCTTCAGGCTTTTCACCACTGATCACCCGATCTGCGAACAGGGCGATGGTGGTCGCCGGAATAAAAACCTCAGCTGATTTAGTCATCAATACCGTTAAAGTACAATCTATGTTGGCTTTAATGGTTTGCAAATATTTAGGAAGCAAAACGATATCCACAGATCCAGAGGCACCTATCAGGATACGCGCTTTCTTTTTATGTTCATCCATCTTTTTCTACCAATGATTAGTGTAATTTAGGTTAAAAACTTACTCTGTCCCCGGAGGTGCTTCCCCCCATCCCCAACGCGGCACGGTTTCCCGTTTTGAGGGGGGTGCATCCGGTTGTGAGTTAGCTAGGGCTCGTCGAGATCCCCATTCAATGTATGCCACAAAGGCCGAGCGGAACTCGGGATCGGTAGGCAATTCAATTTCATCTGCTGTTTGCAGCATCAATGCAACCCAACGCTCTCGCTGCTCCGGCTGGATCTTTCTCCCCCGATGTCTGCGGAGCATGGTTTTAAAGCCACCGCGATCTTCGGTATAAATCGTAGTCCCACCGAGCACTTCTTCAAACCACATCGCAACATGGGCGTGATGATCATCTGCCATATGTTGGAACAGTGGCTTCAGCAAGTCATCTTGTTTCACTTTTTCATAAAATTTTTCTAATAGGGTGGCCACGGCTTCCCGTCCCCCCATCCATTCAAATAGTGTGGGCTGTTTTGTCATTATTTATCTCCTTATTCGGACGTGATGATGTCTAACCAAGCGCGCGTCAGGCGCTATGATCAGCCGAGCTCCAATGATGCAATAGCCTGAATTTTATGCTTTTCACCCTGTGGCTCTGTGCCTCTATACATCCGGAATGTATGGAATATCTCCTCATACCCTAACGCTTTTAAGGTGTTGATAAAGCCAAGATCCAACGTTGGTGCATCAATTGTGACCTGTGTGCCAGGTGGCACCTGCGCCATCGCCATCGCAAACAGTTTCTCGCTGACCGCCTGGTTCTCAGCATACAGCGGACCCAGTCGGTACCCGTCGGTGGAGCGGCGGATCCCAACCACCCCCAGAACACCATCACCCGAATCAATTAAAAAGCCGTGACGTCCTTCGCCGCTGAACCAATTTTGCAGTAACGCAGCACGTGAATAGCCCGTAATTTGCGCATCAAATTCAATGACTGCCTCGATATTATCTACCGTAATATTTTGCACGCCTTGGGGTGCATCAACGTGTTGGTGATGCACCCCGACCAAACGCGAAGTTTCATAATGGGTGACAAATCCGCCTTTTTTATAATTCTCTTCCTGTTCAGGCATGCCATCGAGCCCCACTGAGCGCTTGTCACAGTGATCAAATGCATCATAACTCAAACGCAGTCCATATCCTTTTCCACGCGCACCAGGCGCAACCAAATAAAACCCGGCATAAGCATATTCATCGCTATAATTAACGACAGACACCGATGCAACGGGTTCTCCATTCACATAGCCCAAGTAAAAACCTTGATCATCAATATTAAAGAAACACTCGGTATCACCCAGGCCCAAATCCCATTTTTCAGCTAGCGCCCATTCGTTGACAATTTGCCACTCTTCCAAAGTCGCAGGTTTTGACGTCCAAGACTGGTGGTCCTGCATTAATTTATAACCATCTAATTTTTCGCTCATTATTCTCTCCAAATTTGCTAAAGGCCTATCGATTTTCCAATTACTTCTTGCAACACTTCACTGGTGCCACCATAAATTTTCTGCACTCTGCTATTTACCCAATGTTTCCCCATGCTGGAGTCTCTCATGTAACCTGATGCGCCGTGCAACTGCATGCACTGTTCAGCCACTTTGACCTGCAAATTGGTTGTCCATAACTTGGCACGCGCCGCGTCATCGACATTGAGTTGTTTGCGATTAAACTTTTCAATCGCATCATTGAGATAGATCCGAGCAATTTTGACTTCGGTATCTAAATTGGCGAGTGTGAACTTATTGTGTTGCAAAGAGCCAATAGGTTGACCAAATGCAATACGGTTTTTGCTGTATTCCAGCGTCTCTTTCAATATGGTTTCAGCGGTGGCCACTGCTACCGACGAAATACTTAAACGCTCCCGAGTCATGGCCGTCATAAAGTAGTAACTGCCCATGTTTTCAAGGCCAATCAGGTTATCCACGGGCACATGACAATCCTCAAAATAAAGCGCGGCAGTATCACTGGCGTGCCAACCTAATTTCTTCAATGCATCACCGCGTGTAAAACCACTCAAGCCACGCTCAAGGGCCAATAAGCTCAGTCCTTGACCGCGTTGACCGCTGCGCGTTTGCACCGCGGTTACAACGATGTCTGCGTTAACGCCATTGGTAATATACGCCTTGCTACCATTGACGACATACTTTTCCCCGTCCCGTACCGCAGTGGTCTTTATCTCAGTAGAGTCTGAGCCACCGCCAGGCTCAGTGGTGGCAATCGCGGCCACTTTTTCACCGCTACACAACGCTGGCAACCAGCGCCTTTTTTGTTGCTCTGTGCCATGCGCATTGATGTAACTGGCCAACACATCGTTGTGAGAAATAATGATGGGCGCTGTCAGTCCTGCACTGATCAGTTCTTCTGTCAGTATGACCGTATGAGAAATGCCCTTGCGTCCTTGACCACCATACTCGGGGTCAATCTCCATACCAAGCAACCCAGCTTCACCCAACTTTTTCCAAAATGAGCGGTCCACTAACCCCTGTAGCTCCCACTGCGGTTGATAAGGCACGGCTTCTCGTTGCAAAAAGTTTCGGCAGTATTCTCTAAACTCGTTGTAAGAATCGATATCTTTACTCACTGCTATCCCCTCAGTTCTTTAACATACCGGTTGCTCAGACACGAACCCTTGCAACATTTCGCGCACCACCACGGTCCAATTGTCATAAATTGCAAAATGGTCTCCTGCCACTTCCACATGTTTCGTTCTGCCGGTAGAGTGTTGCTGCCATGCGAAGACATCCTGCTCTGGCACATCAAAGTCTTTTGATGCGGTAATAAGGGTGAGTGGCTGCGTAACTCGCATATGTTTTAACGCGCTAAACTGACTTTTCACTGTGTAGTCACTGCGCAGCTGCTTGATAAGTCGGTTGGCAATCAAAGTCTGATTGAGTACCGCGTCGGGCGTGCCTTTATCTCTTCTGATTTTTTCCAAGATCGCTTCATCGCTCAACAAATGCAGATTCTCCTGCTCTTGCACACAGGGGGCCGGAGAGGCAGAAATGATACTCAACGCCGGTCGCATCCCATATTTTCGCTCTAGCAACTGGCTGACTGCCATGCTGATCACGCCGCCAAAACTATGCCCAAATGTGATCCAATCCTGACACTGATCTTGTGTACTGAGAAAATGCAAATGTAACGCATCGGCGAGTTTATTCACTAATTCGTTCAACTCATGAATGTGTGCCCCACAGCCTAACGCCCCTCTGCCAGGGATCTCAATCGCTTTGAACAACAACTGAGGCTGTTCCTGCGCGCGTTTACTCCACGTGTTATATACCGCAGACCCAGCCCCCAAGTGCGGAAAGGCGTACACAATTCTTTTTTTATCCACACTCATTGTAGTGCTCCTACTTTTAAACAATTGGCGATCCGCTCCGCTACCATGATGGTAGTCAAATTAGTCGGCATTGACGGTACACGTGGGAATAACGAAGTATCGGCAACCGTGATCCCCTCGAGGCCATGGAGCTTGCCCTGTTCATCAGCGGCTGTGCCCGCTTGTCCCGGCTCGCCCATACACACAGTACCAGAGGCGTGCCAACCAGGGTTCACAAGGTTTTTCATCGCATTGCGCATAACGACATCATTGTTGATCATGGAATCGGACCAGATAGGAATGTCCTCGAAACAGTCAGCAAGTTTCTCGTGTCTTATTACGGACCAGATCTTTCTCACGCCACCTATCAGGCGTTTAATATCTTCATCATGTTGGCGAATTGGAAAATCAATCATAGGGCTGGTTTTAGCACATGCCGTTTCGATAAACACCCGGCCACGCGCCTGGGGCCGCATCAGCATCACCGAAGCGCCCACGAGCATGGTATCTTCACCTTGCTGACTAAAGCGCGGCACTGTTTTGCTACTCACATTGTTGAGTAGACCAATTTGCACATCAATTTGGCTGTCATAACCACTGGGTAAGCGGGCGGCGACCTGTCGCCATGGCGAGCCACTCGTGCATAACGCTTGTTTGGGTTTGGCCCATAACACCACGGCACTGTGATCTTGTAAGTTGCCCCCCACAGCAGGTAAATCTGCCACCACAGGAATACCAAGCTTGTCTAGGTGGGTCGCATCACCCACGCCTGAACGCTGCAAAATTGCTGCGCTGCCAATCGCACCGGCACACAGCACCACATGTTTCGCCTGCAGTTCACGCTCTGCGTTGTCTTGTTGTACCCTAACCCCGGTCGCTTTGTTTCCCGAAAATTGCACATGAGAGACCATAACATCGGTTAAAACTTGGAGATTTTTCCGCCCTCGTATAGGTTCAAGGTACGAAAGATACACATCCAGTCGCTCAGCTTCTCGGCCTACGTTGGAGGGAACCAGCCCCACGCTCGTTTGCTCACCGTGGTTTAAATCTTCAGTATAGGGAATGTGATATTCCTGACAGATCTGAGAGAAGAGCACATCCAACGGGTGCAGTTCAGTCTCTGATGGCCTCCGGATCCGCAAATAACCATCTTTACCATGATGCTCGGTGTCGCCAAAATCAGCGTCAGCTTCTAAATGATCAAACCAGGGTTTTACCTTATCCCATTGCCAGTTGGGGCAACCAAGTTCTGCCCAGGTATCAAAGTCGCTGGGAAACCCGCGCAACGCCACAGCGCCATTGACCGCTGATGAGCCCCCCACCACCTTACCCGCTTTGTAGCCAAATAATTTATCTGGCACACGCTTACCCGGCTTCGAGGACTGCTCAGGCTGTTCAGGCAAGAAGCGGTTACTGCCACTTAGGTTCGCTTCATAATCCCAATTATACCCATCCAAAACCAATTGAGAGGCATCTCTTAGCGGGCTATTTTCCTCGTTTGCATCAGAGTCCTGACCTGCCTCAATTAATAATACCGAGACCTGTTCATCTTCAGACAATCGAGCAGCCATGACACATCCGGCCGTTCCGCCCCCAATAACAATGTAATCAAAAACTTGATCATGCACTTCGTCGCTGTACATTGACGCTTTCCTTATTCTACTTCTGTCTCGTTGTCCTTGTGGATGAGTTGGGCAAAATATTGAATATTTGAGTTCATAAATAGCCCTTCCACGATCTCTTGTTCGGTCTCCGTATTGATGCCAAATTGCTCTCTGATCGTGCCGATTAGGGCCACTGCATGTAAGGAGTCTCCGCCAATATCGAAAAAGCCGCTGGTCACGTCGACCGAATCGTGCTTGAGCTGTTTGATCCAGATATCTAACAGTGCAGCTTCGATTTCATTGCCCGCTTGCACACTCTGCTCGGCCTCATTGCCCAGATCTTGCCAGGGGCTGGGTAGGTCGTTGTGACTTATTTTTCCGTTGCTGGTGAGTGGCATTACATCGAGCACAATATAATATGACGGGATCATGTAGTTAGGGAGTTCACGCTGGGCCATGCTCCGCAACTGGGTTTGCAGCGCGTCATGATCTAACTCAGCTTGAGGCTTGTCAGACACAATCCATGCGACGATATGTCTTTGCCCTGTTCTTGGGTGTGCCGGGGCCCCCACCACAACATGACTGATGTGTTCATGATCCAACAAACACACTTCCACTTCACCGAGTTCAACCCGATAACCATTGATTTTTACTTGATTATCTTCTCGCCCTAAAATCTCAATGTACCCATCGGCGATGTATTTTCCTAAGTCACCTGTTTTATACAAGCGTTCACCCGTCACAGGGTGGTAAAAAAAGCGCTGGGCCGTTTTTTCTGCATCGCCGAGATACCCTTGTGCAACCCCTTCACCGGCAATGTAAAGCTCACCCGTCACCCAACGCGGGCAGTGAGACAGCCACTCGTTTAATACATGGAAACGTTGGTTTGCCAATGGCTTGCCGTAAGGAATGCTTGACCATTTGTCATCAACGGCTTGGATCGGGTAGAAAATAGACCATATGGACCCTTCGGTTGCACCGCCCAAGCTGATAACCTCACAGCGCGGTAGCACGTCTTTGATACGATCTGGTAAATCAACCGGGATCCAATCACCACTCATCAACACCAATCTGAGTTTTGACTGAGACAGATTGGTTGTGTTTTTGTCTACGAGCGCTTTCATTGGCGCCGGGACACTATTCCAAATCGTCACGTCATGGGCGATCAACTCTTCATACCACAACAGCGGATCTTGTGCCGATTCAGGCTTGCCAAAGACAATCCGCCCGCCGGCACCGAGTACACCAAAATAATCGTATACCGATAAATCAAACCCAGCGGGTGCCACGGAAAGTACCGCATCCTCACGGCTCACATTAAAGCGACGATTGATATCGATTACCGTATTGGCGGCATTGCGGTGGGAAATCATTACCCCTTTGGGCTCTCCTGTGGACCCTGATGTAAAGATCACATACGCCAAATCGTCCAGCTCGGGAACAGGATGAGATACAGCAGGTGCCGTCTGCGTCGCGTCATACCCGAATAAGTCACAGTGTGGAATATCAATTACCTGTTTAAAGTCAGCTAAGGTATCTGTGTCTCCAACCACCCCTTTGGCATCACAGCGCTCTAACAATTTCACTTTTCTGGCACTGGGTAGATTCGGGTCTATCGCCACATAAGCGGCACCCGATAACAACACCCCCACTATCGCAATGACAAGATCTGGGCCTTGTTGCTGAGTAACGGCCACGATATCATTCGCGCATATGTTGACATTGCGACCGATCTGGTTGGCGATCCACTGTGCTTTGAGGAGCAGCTCAGAGTAAGTAACCTGGCGACTACCTTGTACTAAGGCGACCTGCTCAGGATACTTTTGTGCTGCGTTAAGCACTAAATCTTGTAGCAAGGTCGGATTGAGCGCTATATCCGTGTCATTTGCAAGCTGTCGAGCGCGGGCATCCTGCTCCGGTAAATCAACAACCACGCCTTGCTTTTCAAGCACTGTCGCATCACTGGCGCAGGCATTTAACAGCGCCAGATACGCTTCTTGCATCTGCTGGATCATGCCGTCTGGGAATAGTTCTTCCACATAGTTCCAGTTTATCATTACTTCCCCTTGCTCACAGGTAAGCTGATTTTCTAACCATAGCTGCGGTGTTGTATTGCTCATATACCGACAGTGAATGCCAGGCCAAGACGGGCTTTTCACTACTTCTTGCAGGTCATAATCGAGTGTATTACTAAACACCACAGGAAATGATGCCGCGCGATTTGATTGACTTTGCTTTGTTAGCGCTCTCAGCACCTTGATGCTATTGTGGGACGAATGCAAGCGGTTGCTGATGACGGAAGATTGTACGGCCAATAGTCGCTGTGAAAAGGTCTCGTTTTGCCCTCCCTCGATAGGCAACAACACGGGTTGTAAAAAGTTACCCACCGTATGCTCTACCCCTTCAAAATAGGGGCGACGACTCATCTGAGTCACGGTCAAGGTGAAATTCTGTGCCTTTGACCATTGCCGAACTACCTCTGCATAGGCGCCAAGAAACAAGGTTTCGAGTGTAATTCCGCTATGGTGTGCAACGACTCGGAGCTGCTCAATTAAGCTTGATGGCAGAGATTTAGACAGGCGACAAAATTGTGGTTGAGACAGTAAGCTCGGCGCCTTTTCTAACGGCATTTCCGGTGCTTGTGGCAATTGATTGAGTTTGTCTTCCCAGTATGCCGTGTCTTTGCGTCCTTGCGCTGCGTCAGTGAGTAATGCTTCACAATTTAAGTAATCACTGAAGTTCGGCCGTGATTGCGTGGTCACTGTGCCATCTTGATAATGGCCAAACCAGTCCTGTAGTACAAGGTACACGCTGTGCATATCGACAAAGATCAAATCAAAATAGATGGCCAGGCGAACCAAGCCCGTGTCTAGGCGAATGGCCTTGACCAAAAAAGAAGGCGCTTTATCTAAAGGTAGTAATGTGGTCTCTAATTCATGGCGATGTGCGGCCAATGCAGCCTGCTGTGCATGCTTATCCAAGCCAGACACATCCAGTGTTTCAATATGGTAGGGTGACACCTGTTCGAGTACTTTTTGCTGGCCATCACCACTGAGTACCGCGCGTAACATGGGGTGCAGTGAGATCACATGATTGAGTGACGTCGTTAATACGTCAATGTCCGCATCTTCAACGTCAATCTCAATATAGAAACTGCTAGAGCGACCGCCTAACTCAACGCCCGGATTTCGACCGATCACATAAGCATATTGAATATCCGACAAACTAAAAGGGGCTGCACTGTCAGTGCTGACATGACCTTTCAGGTGCGCTTCATCTAACGGTAATGTTCCCTCTAATAATGCACGAACTTGTTGTGCAAAAAGAGCGGCATTGCCATCGGTTAATTCAGGAGCAGAGCTCAAGTGGATTTCACTATTTTTTAATTGAATTCGTTGCTTAAATTCATCCATATTCATCATATAATTTCGCACCAATAAAGATTATCTTGTTCATTTGAGTAAACGTTGACGGCCTATCTACTCACACCAGTAAAGCATTAGCTAACAAATTTTTGCGCTCACCACTTGGCATCACTGCAGGTGTTCACATCCATAGAGGGAACTGCTACTACATCCATCTTACTATACGCGCCCAGGCAACTAAGCTTTGTTTAAAGCAGGCAACCCTGCTTGTCTGAGTTTTCACGTTATAAAAAGGCGACCTAAAAGAGCGGACAGGATCACTCCATCTTCGGTGTATGCCATAACTTGTATGGCAGCCTGGTATCCGCCCACCTGGCCTTAAGTAGTCGGTTCCAATACCTTACGAAAACCACACCGGGTCTCATAATAAATCGGGTTCAAAAAAGCCAAAGGCCCCCTGAGTTTATCTAATTCGCTTTTTGGGCCGTGCACCTCATAGCGAAATATGGTCGCTAAGTGCATTGCCTGGCGATTTAACTCATCAATATTTTGCAAATGCGCCAGAACGCCCTCAGCGTCTTCATAGCACTCTTGGCAGTGGCCTTTGTTACCATCAAAAGAAAAAATGTAATGCATACATTTTGGCTCATTGGCCGTCTTGGCAATGAACATATCACAATACTCCAAAAACTCAGCCACATGTTTATCTGGGATCTCAAAATAGGGCTTTGTAGACACACATGTTTCATTGTTGACCAGCATTATTCGCCTCCTAGCTTTTATTCATGTACAGGTTCAATGCGTGGTGAAAATGTTTGATCCGCGACTCATGATAGTCACTTAGGTACACTTCCTGATCTGGCCCTGACAACAAGCCCGCATGCATGTTCTCAATATTCACCATATCTTGGTCATACACATGGCCTAGCCAATCTTCCAAAACGCCGGCTTCTTCATAAGTATCACCGGCAACCATATGAACCGTCTCCACAGCGGGAAGCTCACCCTGACTTTTCGGTTTATCTTCAAGAAAGAAAATATCGAAAATACATTGGCTGTGATCATTTTTATTTGGCCTAAAGCGTAAAATAATCGGCAAGGTGATCCCGCGGAACAAAATGATATTAGGAAACAGGGTATACTGCAGCACATCCAGGGCCTCAGCATCGGACAGATGCATATAGTCTTTACCCGTTTTTAAGGTATGCTGGGCACGCATGATATCTGCCATATATTGCCGAGCCGTCACCCCTTCACCTAGCTGAGGCGGCGGCGTATCTGGATTGCCCAAATGCACATTGTAATGGAAATGGTTCATGATCTCCTGCTCGGTTAGCTTTTCTCGGCCTTCACTGACCTGCAGCCCGACGGCGTGAAAGCTTCTCGATATATGGCGGACATCCGGAAAAGTATCATATTGCAATATATCACTGAGATGCGCCCATGTATGACCATGGGTCTCTTGGGCATGCAATCCTTCCATGAAGGACTCCATGACGGTTTTCCAGTTTGCGGGTAACACTTGCTGACTATGCTTGACCACCACTTGCTCGCCGTAAAAGTTATTGGCAAGCTGCTCGGGTAAAATTTCTAAATAGGATTTAAGTGATTCAGCATCTGGGTCCATATTAATGAACACAAAGCCATCCCACACATCGACGCGCACTTCTAGCAGTGGCATCGACTTCTTTTCTATTTTGGAAAAGTCCCACTCGTACGGAATTTCCGTCAATTCTCCATCCAGAGACCAAGTGAAACCATGATACGGACATCTGATACATTGCATACTGGTGTTATGCTCAACCAGTTTACGTCCACGATGGCGACAGGAGTTATAGTATGCCTTGATAACCATGGTCTCACTCAAGCTTTGCGGCTCATCGTCTGAAACACGCACCACGATTAAGGAGAGGTGGCCAATCTCATAGACATAGGTATCCCCCTCTTCTGGGATATCTTCGACACGACACGCCATTTGCCATACCCGAGACCACACTTTTTTCATCTCCAAGTCATGGTATTCAGCCTCGGTATAACGGGCTTTAAAGATAGAGTGAAAATCATATTGCGCCGAAGAGTGCGTATGCATATCCTCCGGCGGGGCGATTTTATCGGTTGCGATCACATCCTGATAACTTGTATATTTGCCGTTTTTTGGTGCCAATTTATTCATGTTGCAACTCTAGGTCCTTGCTAATTCTGATAGTAATGAAAAGGTGTCATGGATTAATACCCACCAGGATAACGCCGTTCTGGATCCCTAGGATAGTGACCGAGGTACTTTCCAAATTGTCTATATCCAAGTAATTGCTGGGTTCTCAGCGGTAACTTCTCGACTGTTTGAGGCGCAAGGGACAGATACGGGTTTTCAGCTTGCCTTAACCAGCCTAGGCTATACATGGTGGCAAGCGCACTGCGCGAGTGAAGACTGTCATTACTGCCTCCACCATGATAAGTGCTGCCCAAATACACGACCGCAGACCCTTTGCTCATCACCGCAGAGCAGGCTTGGTCGTAAGTCGGCTCATTGTGAATGCTGCGATTATTTTTCACCACTAGGGTGGCACCATTGTCATTGGTAAACTCATCCAATGCGACTAAGCAGCTGAACATTAAGTTCATCCCCTGCATTTGGATTGGATATTGTACGTCATCGCGATGTATTGCTTGTCTATCTTCACCGGGGAAGATTTCAATGCCAACTGACTTATCTATCTGATAATAGTCGCAGTGCGGTAGCAGTATATTATCAGCGATCTCAAGGACCCGAGGGTGACTACACACCTCAATCGCTTTATTTGAGTACTCAAACAGCTTCAGGGCCCTGCGGGTTTTAAACCCATAGAATTTGGAATTGGCCTTGCCATGAAATGCATCATACGCAGGTTCAATTTCGGCTTTTAACTGCTCTGCTTCATCATCACTAATCAACTTATCAAGAATAACCGCGCCATCTTTTAAAAGCGCAGTAATGACCCTCTCTATGGGTGCGTTATCATCAAACGACTGCAAACTATCCATGCGTTTTCTCCAAAACTTCTGACCGATCACCCCGCTTAATGCGCTATGGCTCACAGGTTATTAATGCGCACCCAACGGTTTTGTAACAGTATTGAAAATATATCAGCCGTTTGCCTGCTTCAGCAGCTTTCAGTCGCGCAAAAACACAGCAATTGGGCACAACAGCAGATCATATTATTTATAATTGGCCTATCTAAAATAAACATTCGTACACTTAACTTATGAGACCCACAAGTTATTATTCATTACCGTCTCTGGCTGACAGCCGCACAGGCATAGGGTATGCGCATACGTGTAGAGTTGTGTTTATAAATTACTTTTAGATAACACATCTTAGAACGACAAAGTAGCATTAAGCAAATTCAGCTTCAACTAGCTTAGAGATCGCCTTCACAAAGCCTTCAAACACAAATAAGTCTGCTGCAGACTCATCGCCTTCATTAACCCGCCCCATCCATTCACCGATGGGAATACGAATGCTGTATTTCTCATCAATTAAATAGCACACATCCATAAAGTCCATGCTTTCTATACCCAAGTCTGAAAACAGATTGGTCGTTGGCGTGATCTCGTCACTATCTATATTGCAGACTTCAGAAAAGGTACTCTGAACAAACTGGTATATTCCTTCCATTAGCTTCGCATCCTCGAAAAATCAATTTATGATATATCTTAAATTATGATACGTCATTGAACATGACATTTTGATACTAACTCAATACAAGATTCGGCTCAAGCAACTCTTACACACGAAAAATGAATTCAGATCACCCCACACGCCTTCTATAAATTGAAAGGTCGCGGTAGGAATCGCTCTACGAATATCCTCAAGGTAATTAAACAGTGTGTTCGTTATACCAGTGCGCACGCCATGACTTGGCTGTTTGCGGATATGGCTCATCCTACGCTTGTGCAAATCGCGTCAGTTCCAGCAGGACGTCTTCTTTGGTGGGCTGAGCAATAAACGCACTTCAAATCGGCCATAACGGCTTTGTATTCTTTCCATGAGACGAATGTCAACGACAATACAAACCAGATAAACTATCGAATAAACCGCACCGAGCGGATGAGATGGCCACTCACTGGCTTGCTCCATGACAACATTGGTTACGCGAGCGCTCAGCGTCGGGGGAAACAGCCGCATCATACCACAGTTCATCTGCCTACCCGCAACGCCTGCATAGCGTAATTTGTGACAGCCCGCTCTGGCAGCTTGTCTCACGCATGAGACAAATCAGCAGGCTTGAGTGTCATTATTTCACTTATATTAGGGGCTGTTGATCTTTCGTGGTGAGTTATTAGTCGGCATGATGTGCTGGTATAATTATTTTCGCCAAAAACTAACCACACAGCATCCCATCATGCCAAGAACGATATTAACAGATGACCACTGGTCAAAGCTAATCCAGTTGATGCTGAAAACTGGCCGCGTTTATGACAAGCCGGAGCACAAGAATACTTTCGAAGGGATGCTGTACCGGATGCGATCGGTTGCCCCTGGCGCGACGTTCCAGATGCGTTTGGGCATTGGAGTGCTATCTAGCAGCGGTTTAACTTTTGTGGTCACAGAAAGGCATTCTTATGTAGCTCTTTGCAGAGCTAAGGCAATTAGCTGATTTAGAATGGGAATTCATAGACGGCAGTATCATTAAAGCCCATCAGCATGCGGCGGGGGCTCGCTCTGATGGAAAGGAACCTATCGGGAAAAGCCGTGGTGGCAACACGACGAAAATCCATATGGCTGTTGATAGCTGTGGCTTACCGGTAGATTTTATTATCACGGGCGGTGAAGCTTATGACTGTAAAGCAGCCCCAGAATTGCTTGAGCAGTTGCCCGAAGCAGAGCATGTAGTTACAGATCGCGGTTATGACAGTGAGAAAATCCGTGAACAGGTTCGACAAAAGAATGGTATTCCAACCATTCCACGCAAAAGGAATTAAAAGGTTGGAAATTGGCGATATTGACTGGTGTTTGTACAAATATCTACACCTTGTAGAGAATGCGTTTTCCAGGCTAAAGCATTACCGCTCCGTAGCAACAAGATATGACAAGTTAGCTCGGAATTACACAAGTACGCTGGCTTTGGCCTGTTGCATCATGTGGCTGTCAATGTGGGTTGATTGAATTATGAACAGCAAAGATCGACAGGTCCGAGGAATCGCACAATCGCGATACCTCTTAATTTGCATGCCACCTGCATCAACTGTGTTGACTGTTCAAGACAGACTGCTGCTATTTCGTTGAAATATGCGTCACGATATGGATATACTAGGCAGTAATATTGTGGCAATCACCATAGTATTAAACACCCTGCGATGTACGTAGCATCAAGCAAAAACGTGGTCGCAAGAAACACTGAGTATATAAAATCATTCGCCCCGCGATCGATGTGTTGTCGCGCATGTTACTAGCTGCGCACACGGTCATCATATGATCGCGTTTGTGGCTCGTATATACATGCAAATAGTAACAAGACACAGGTATAAAAATGGAATCTTTAGTTCAAGTTATATTAGTAGGGATAGGTGCAACCTTGATCATGGATCTTTGGGCCTTACTATTAAAAGTCAGTTTTGGGATCCCTTCATTAAACTACGGTATGGTTGGCAGGTGGTTTGTCTATCTCACCAAAGGCAAAATATTTCATCAAGGCATAATGAACACACCGTCAGTTTCGGGCGAAAATACACTTGGTTGGATAGCGCACTACGTGATCGGTATTGCTTTTGCCTCACTGCTTTTTTTAGTGTTGGGCAGTGCGTGGATTGAATCACCGACCCTAATGCCAGCTTTGGTGGCTGGCGTTGTCACCATTGTCTTTCCTTTTTTCATTATGCAGCCATGTTTTGGCATGGGTGTCGCGGCCTCCAAGCTCCCTAATCCCAACACACTGAGATTCAGAAGTCTATTGGCTCATCTGTCATTTGGCATTGGCCTCTACCTTTCCGCGAAATTAATGATGACACTTACTTAATATGACGATTCCACCCATTGTCGTGACTGACATATACATTCAGACACGCTCAGTGTAAGGCGTGAGTACAGCATACTCTGTGAGACTTGGCGCGTTGTAATACAAGGTGCCAGGGTCAGGGCTAATAAGGAATTTAAATAAAATGCATGATTCCCCCCTTAATCAAGAATACTTGTTTCATCCTTTTGTGAAGCGCTTTGCAGGTGATCCCGAACAAGTTCGTGACATTCACGATATCGAACAATTAGAAAAGCAACCTGCTTCTGAGCGCTTTCCCTGCCACTCAGTGACCGACGCGCTATTCATCGCGGCACAGAAGTACCAACATGCCCGCGCCATGAGTTATTTACCCAATGGGCGTGCAGACGATCCCGTGCAAAGCTGGAGTTACATAGAGTTTCTGGAGCAATGTATTGGTGCTGCCAATCTGTTTCACTCGCTGGGGATAGATAGCGACAGTTCGATAGCATTTTTGTTACCCAATATGCCCGAGATGGTGTTTGGTTTGTGGGGCGCGCAGGCGGTCGCAATCAGCACACCTATCAATCCATTTCTGGAAGTGGAGCATATTTGTGGCATTATGAAAGAAACTCAGGCGCGCATTTTAGTGACGCTTTCAAGTGATACCAACCCTGCGCTTTTCGAAAAAGCGCAGGCAGTCAAGCACAACACAGTCCATCCAGTGACGTTAGTGACCATAGGCACGCCCTGCAAAGAGACAATCAACTGGCACTCAGAGTTAAAAAAGCAGCCCACCGACCGGTATATTTTCCATCGTCCATTGAACGGTCACGAAACCTCTGCCTATTTTCATACCGGCGGAACCACGGGCACACCAAAAATAGCCAGACACACCCATCGAGGTGCAATCGTCAATGCCTGTCAAATGCTGATTGTCGGTCCCACTGAAGCCCTACTAAATACCAAATCGAAAGTCTCTCTGTGTGCACTGCCGCTATTTCATGTCAATGCCATTGTGGTTTCCTCATTAACGTCATTGCTCAATGGCTCCGAGTTGCTACTCGCAGGACAGCAAGGATTTAGAAACAGGGCACTCATGCAAGACTTTTGGCGCATTGTAGAGCGCTTTAAAGTCAATTTCTTTGCCGGCGTGCCCACCGTTTACGCCGCATTGCTAGAACAGCCAATCGAGCAACACAACATCGACAGCCTATTTTATTGCGGCTGTGGTTCATCCCCCATGCCACAAGTACTCATTAATGAATTTACCCAACGCACAGGGGCTGATATTTGTGAAGGCTACGGCATGACAGAAACAACCGCCTGTGCGTCAACGCACTACTATTATGGTGCGCGTAAAGTTGGCTCCGTAGGCTTGAGAGTTCCTTATCAAGCCATTCGTGTCGTACAACTGGACGACGATGGACACATCATAAAAGAATGTGCACACGGTGAGGTAGGGGTACTGCTGATCAAAGGTCCCAATGTGATCCCTGAGTATCAGCAAGCATTCGCCAATGTAAATGCATGGCCAGAGCCGGAGTGGTTGAATACGGGTGATCTGGGTAAGTTCGATGCCGAAGGTTATTTGTGGCTGACCGGCCGACAAAAAGATTTGATCATTCGAGGTGGACACAATATCGACCCACTGATGATTGAAAATACCTTAGTGGGGCACCCCGATGTCATTATGGCTGCCGCTGTCGGAAAGCCCGATGCGTACGCCGGAGAGTTGCCTGTTGCCTATGTGACCCTCAATCCTGACTCCACACTCGATGCGGACACGTTAAAACAATATTGCAAAGATAACATACCCGAACCCGCGGCGTCGCCAGTAGAGATAATCACTGTACCTGAGTTACCTATGACCCCTGTTGGAAAAATTTTCAAATTGCCACTGCGCCAGGAGGTGCTGATAAACTGCGTCAACAGTATCATACACGCATTGCATGATATGCTCGATTTCACAGTAGAAGTCATCAATGATATGTCAACAGGCAGTATCGTCAGGGTGCACTTTGCCCAACCACGCGAAGAGATAGATGAGGTTGCCGAGCAGGTGCAACATCAGCTCTACAAGTTCCACTTCCAATGGGAATTAAAATTTGCACCAGTGATAGCACCTCAAGCCGCACTGGAAATATAACAAAGATAAGCATAGCCAAGACACCCTATGCCAGCTATGCAGAGCCTCAGATGTTGGGCTCTTGCTTTTCAACAAAAAAGGAAATGGTTGTGACAACGACGAGTTTACAGGAACAAGCGATGACCAAGCCCCCCATCGCAAAAAATATCACGGACGGCAAAAAACCAATCACCTGGTTAGACAACCCGCTCACCTACTTGCGTCAGTGCTATGACCAATACGGTGATATATTTAGGATCGGCTCGGAGAAAAGCTCAGTCACTGTATTGGCCGGACTCAAGGCCAACCAGCTTATGAGTACTGAGAGCAAGGACTTTTTAAGTTCAAATGCATTTTGGTCAGAGACGCTCGATGAAATGAATTGCCCGCACTCATTTATTGGCGTAGATGGTGATGTGCATCGCTATCAGCGCCGTTTGATGGCACCGATGTTTTGCAAAGCCTCTTTGAAAGACAACGTCGGCGAGTTTGCAAGAACATTCCGAGAGATTTTAAGCACTCGGTATAGCGAGCCATCAACACGACTTTGCCCGTTTCTGCGCCACACTTTGTCAACACAGATAGGCTATGCGTTACAAGGTTATGCCCCCACTCCTGAAGAAGTGGAGGCATTGATCGATTATCAAGCGACAGTCATGAATGCGTGCTCCTTTAAGCGTATCTCAAAAAGAGTGCTGACCTCACCTGAATATCTACAAGCGAAGAAAACCGTTCATGAGCTGGCCGATCGGATCATTCACAATAAGCAAGCCGAGCATGCAAAAGAACGTTATATTGATGTGCTGATCTCACAAGGGCTTAAGAATAAACCGCAGTGGTTCACACCCGGAGATATACGTAATCACGCTATCATCCCGTTTCTTGCGGGTATTGATACGGTGACCTCTGCCTTAAGTTTTGCGCTGCGAGAGCTCTTACTCAACCCCGATATTCGACAAGAGTTACAACAAGAAGTCGCGCAGTTAAATCTCAATGAGCCCGATCTGTCGGTGATCAACGACATGACCAAAATCAATTTGTTCACCAAAGAGGTCATGCGTTTATACCCACCTGCATTTGCAGTTTACCGTGTTGCAACCAATGACTTTGCGTTCAATGGCTATCAAATCAAACAAGGAGAGACCTTGATCTTTTTCTTGTCAGCTTGTCACACTGACGCACGCTATTTTAGCGAACCCTATACGTTTAAATTACAGCGATTTGCCGATCCTGATGTTGGATCGCAAGCCTATGCCCCCTTTGGAAAAGGCCCACACACCTGTATTGGAGCGGGTTTATCCAACATTATTTTGCCGCTCAACCTCGCCACTATCCTGAAGTTTGCAGATTTTAAGTACGAGGGCAATATTGCGGATCTGGCACTGGACTACACCAAACCTTCTCTGTCTCTTGACCCGGATTTTGCCTTGAGCATTACGCCGCTTGCACACCACCAAACTGCATAGGGCACGGTTATGTATCCACATCTTTGTCAATTGGCGTTCACCACCAAACACCCCCATCTATGCCGCCGCTTTTATAAAAAGCTGCTGGGCTATCAAGACAGTGGGGAGCGCGCGGTACACGGCATTGCCGCCGCCCGCATTTTCAGATGTAAAACAGTGCGAGCACAATGTTATTGGCTCACTGGCGACGACCCGTTTTTTCAATTGGAGATCTTTCACTTTGAACAGCCCCATTCGACAGATAACACAGACAATATGCTAACACGCGGCTACAATATGCTGTTTATTGAGGCACCATCCCTTGATGAGATCTGTCAAGATCCGCAACTTGCTCCCCATATGCGTCAAATATGCCGGTATCATGAGCAGGGCACCGAACACCTGTTGGTCAGAGACATTGATAATAATATCTTGGATATTTTTTCCAGTTCGACTTCGCGAACCCTGACTAAGCCAACACTTCGCGGGATTGGGGCCACCGTGAGCGATTTGGACAGCGAAGTTGCGCACTTCACTAAGGGCTTTGGTTTATCTGAATGCACGACACCTGCGCATTTTGATCCGCAATTTAAACGCTTGTCTGAGCAGACGCAACACAGTGAAATGACACGACGAAGTAAAGCACTGGTATGCGGCAGTTATCACTTACAGCTCACCCAATATAGCGATACTTGTGCCCATCACACGAAGGCCCCCACAGATCAGGGGGTGCTCAATATTGCCCTCGGCATTCGAGAGCACGCTGATTTTGCGCCCCTGTACCAAAGTCTATTGGATGCGGGTTATCAACCGTTATGTCTGCCGATGGGCGATGCGATATCCAATAGTGCATATGTGCACAGTGCCTCACTCTCCGTCGAGCTACTGCAGCTGCCCACGCACATTCAGGCCAGGTGGGGGTTTCCGGCACTTGAGTCTGTACCGGCCTGAATTAAATCGCAGACTGGACACCTGGCTGAGCAACGGTGCGTATCGCAGTCACAGAGTCTATCAGGGTCTGCACTAAATCGATGCGATATGGATCACAAAAATCCCGCTTTAACTTACTGTCATCAAAGCGGTGCTCAATACCTAAGAACTTGTCCAGGTAAGCCGTCGTTAACCCCGTGTTGTGCGCCGCTAAGGCGTACACCATCGCACCCTTTAATTCACGGCGCGGCATCTTATACATAGGGAAATGCTGTGCGACAACGGCGGCAATGCCCAACAACGAAATTGACTTACCCGGCAATAAGTAACGCCCCTCGACAGCAGGATTGCGCAAAGCTTCCACATATATTCTCGCAACATCGCGCACATCGGCAATGCTGTAATACAAGCGAGGACAGCCACTTGCGCGTGCATTAAGTAAATTACGCAATATGGAAATACTGGAATCTTGGTGCGCCCTGGCAGTAAACGGCCCCATCAAAACAGATGGGTTAAATCGCACCAGTGGGGGGAATGCACCCGATGTATCCGCTTCATGCTGGGTCTTTAATAACCGCTCAGCCTGTGTTTTAGAATAAAAATAGGGCTCACTATTGGCTTTACTATCATTATTCCAGTCACTTTCGTCATATAGGTGATCGCCGCCAACATCCGAACGAAATACCGCAGCCATTGAAGAGCTATACACGACTTTTTTCAAATGTGTGCAGCGCTTCACGCTTTGCAACATATTGTCGGCACCTATGATGTTCGCATCCTGGTGTGTGTGTGGCACATCGACATCTCGGGTAAACCCCAGTGCCGTCGTTGCCGCACAGGCAATCAAAAAGTCGCTGCCTGCCAGGGCGGCATCTAAACTATTTGGCACAGTAAAATCAGCGCGCATCACCTCAAGCGTATCTGCGCCATGTGCCAGTGCCAGCTGGCGCAGATGCTGCGCCCCCTCACTTGCGACCTCTCTCACCGAGGCGATTACCCGGTAACCTTGTGAAAGCAACTCAGCGACAACATGTGTCCCTAAATAGCCACTTGCCCCCGTAACACATACCGTTTCACGCACAATTACACTCCTTCTTGTTTGCTTATTTTTGACACTCTGCTTGTGCCAGCCTGACGAGTCAGCCCTCTGATCTTACTCTCATACCAAGCGATGCTCATATGTTCCCCTTGCGGATCTCTCGGTAAGGTCAACCCGCTTTGTGTATCGGCGAGCACCAGTCTGGCAAACTTGGGATCGACGACCAAAGCCCGCGCAACCCCCACAAAATCCGCAGCGCCGCTCTGTAAACATGCTCTCATCCCCTTGGCGCTTCGGAACCCGCCCGTAACAACCAGCGCCGTGTTAACCTGAGTGCGAATTTGCTTGGCATATTCAAAAAAATAAGACTCCCGCGCCTGGGTGCTGTCTTTCATCTTCCCCATCATGACCGGGTTCTCATAGGTGCCGCCAGAGATCTCTATTTGGTCGACCCCCATATCATCCAACATTCTGGCAACCTCCATTGACTCTGTTTCACTAAACCCGCCCCGCTGAAAGTCTGCCGAGTTGAGTTTTATGGCCACCGGATAATCCGGGCCAACGGCAAGGCGAATTGACTCATAAATTGCCACTAAGATGCGCATCCGGTTTTGCAAACTCCCGCCCCACCTGTCTGTACGTCTATTATGCAGTGGTGAGAGAAACTGACTGATCAGATAGCCGTGGGCTGCGTGGATCTGTACACCGCCAAAGCCCACTTGTTTACACAGCGCTGCGCAGCTTGCAAACTTGTCTATCAGGGCCAGGATCTCCTCGTCTGTCAGTGCCCGTGGCAAATTAAAATGGCGCGCAAGGCCATTGCTCAAAGGCACCACAGAGGGGGCCACGGGTTGAGCACATAACTGGCTAATAATTTGCTTCCCGGGATGATTGATTTGCGCCCAAAAATGGGTGTTATTTTCACTGCCCGCAGCGGTCCAGCGGAGAAAGCTGTCCAGATCACTGTGTTGGTCTAACACCACATCCCTTGCCCCGGACAGGGCCGCCCTATCAATCATAATATTGCCAGACACTGAAATACCAATATCTCCCTCTGCCCATAAACGATATAAGGTCACTAACTTATCAGTTGGATTATGATTTTTATCACCTAACTGTTCACTCATCGCCGATTTAAAAATGCGGTTTTTAACCACCACAGAATCGGAAAAGGCATACCGCGCAGCGAGCATATCCGGTGCACTGTCTTTCATAAACGCCTCCACGGGCAGCCGCTCACCTACCCGGTTATTATTAAAAATCCCTTGTTGATATGGGTATGGTTAGTCTCGACATACCTGCAACAACACTTGTGCTCTTAGCCCTGACGCGCTGGAGTGCAATGCAAAGTACTCCCCATGAGTCGTCGCTGAGCTGGCCATATAATCGACCAGGTTAATAATCGAGTCGGCAGAAAAACAATGTCCAAATCGCGCGATATTGTCCAGATAGAGCTGTGCTTTGCTGACGCCAATACAGCCCTCTTTGAGGGTGATCACCGGCATGTAAAGGTTGTTGCTAAAGACTTTGCTAAGGTCGCGAATAGTCAGGTGATTACGCGCCATTAATTGTTGTGCTGTGATGGTAAATAGCGGCGTATCGTCGATGTCTTCCCCCGCCAATTTTAACTGTAAGTGTGCATTGATCTGAGAATCCACAATATCCAGCCCGTCTTCAGGCATCTGGCTCAACGCCTTTTTACTGGACACCATAAAACTTGCTGCACCATCACTAAACAGCGCGTAATCTTGAAAGCGATGCTGCTCATCACGGATTTTATTACTGGTGACCAGCAAAATGTGCTGATATTTACCACTTTCAATAAAGTCTCTGGCCATATCTAATACTGACAGTAGATTCGCACAGTCAGAGACCGTAACACCCATTGGGAACGCGCGCTCCATCCCCAAAGATAGCAGCAGCTGGCTATACGACAGGGTTTCATCCAATGGACTAAAATCGGAACTACAAATGATCACAAGGTCAACCTCTTGTGCCTCCACGGGTGCTACGGCAAGTGTCTGCTGCATAGTATCAAATGCCATTTCGAATATCGTTTTGGCTGACGTGCGATACCCTCCCCAAGCAAACAGCTTGGGCATATTTGGCAGTCCATGTTCTGCTAACACACTGTGAAAAACTTCAACATCATCATATTGGTGCTCCACTTCTCCCAGGAAGTATTTGACAGAATGTAAACAGGATAGCCTCATCATATTTAAACCTCTAATCCTTAAAATATCGTAACTTGCCCCTGCACTATGACCACGTTTGGCAGCAACGAGGGGCACTCTGTTCATGTCATGTTTTATATTGAGTCTGCAAACTGCGCATTTAAGTGATCTGCAAACGCTCGAACAGTTGGGTTTTCGAGCAGCCAAACCGGTTCGATCTGCATACCCAAGTTTTTACTTAAACGCGAAGAGATCTGCATAGCCGACACAGAGTCCATACCATAGTATTGTAATGATTCATCAACCGAGATCTCCTCGACTAGTAACGCGTGTTTTACGGTGTCCAGGACAATTTTTTGGATGTCGCGTTGCTCCCCCTGTGGCTGCTCAGTCGCTGACTCAGCGGCAACTTTACGCACGGCATCCTCAGTACTCGCTTGGCTTTGGCCAAACAAGATCCCATGCACTTTTGCTACTTGGGCATCGCTGAAGTGATTGACATCAAACTGAGCTAACATGCCAACCATTGCATCCTTCATTGCCCCTTTGTCGCCGTCACTCAGGTATGACGGTTGTGTCGACCACTCACTCAAGAGCTGTTCAAGTTGCTTCGACTGGGGTGTCACAGTGTCTTGCATATCGACGCCAAAGAAGTGCTTCGCTTTGTCTTTATCAGAGATCCCGACAAACCCGACCACGGGCTCGGATAAATTCAAACTCTCACAGAACATTGGCATCGCAGCATCCATATCGATGGGGACCATACCGTGTTTTTGCATGACATCCATTCGCGCAGCTGGCATATATCGGTCTACGCTCCATCCAGCCCAACATTGTGATATTGCTCGACCAGAACGTCGCCCTTGTGCTGTCAGGCCATTTCGATAGCGTGCAAAACTATTTTGGAAGGCCGCCGAATAACCGTAATCCGTTCCGCCGCGCAAGCCAAAAGCGGCAATCGACGAAAACATCACAAAAAAGTCCAATGGTGCCTCGGCGAGGCACTGATCCAGATTAACCGTACCTGTGACTTTTGCCTGTATCGTGTCGCTAAATTCCTGCCAACTTTTCGCTACCAATAGATTATCGTGCACTAACCTTGCCATATGCACCACACCATGGATCGCTCCCAATTGTTGAGTAACCTGATCCAGGGTATGCTGCAGTGCCAGTTGATCACAAATATCCACCGCATAGTAATGGATGCGCCCTTTGTATTGGTTGAGCTGCTCGCACAGCGCTCGCTGTTCATCGTCCAGCACAGAGCGCGACAGCACGACAAAGTTGGCCTGCCAGGTTTTCACCAGTCGTTCACATAACAAACGACCAACAGGACCAAACCCGCCTGTAATGAGGTAGGTTTTTCCAGCCTCAAAGGCGACCGGCTCAGCCCCATTCATTGAAGCCCCGAAAGCCTCATCTTGGTGGTATTCAACATGTTGCTCTACGTGGCGCATCCCTTGCTGATACTGCACTTTTTTAACCGCTTTGTTGACGCCATCGCTCTGTAATACCTCTTGTAGCAACATTTGTTGTAAGGTTTGCTGCTGAGAACGATGCTGGATCAAAGTAAAGCGATAGCCTTCATTTTCTCGATTCACGGATTCATAAAATCCGGACATCGCATCAAGATACGCTTGGCTGGCAGATCTGTCTTCATAGATATAATACACTTCAACAGCCTGATGCCAATTACTTTTCATCGTGGTTTTGAGTAATCCAAATAACCCCTGCAAGCCTGTTTGCGCTTGTCGTGCGCTGTCGTCTAACGTATCTATACATAAAATATGATCAGGCAATGACGCTAACGAGTCCATGACTGCGGCTTGCTGATAGGACAAGCAGGTTAGCGCTGGAACATCGACCAGCCCGGCTTTATCACACACTTGATTGAGTAACTTAGCCAACGCCGCTGTTTGCGGCTCATTTCCTAACAGATACAGGGTTTTACCCGCCAGTTTCGCCACGGCTTTATCCCATGAAGCCACGGCATCAAAGGGAACTGGGATATAATGAGGCTGTGTTAACAGCCAAGAAAAAGGCTGCGCATTGGACACAGGAGCCGGCTCAGCGCCAGTATCGTCTCCCCCCTCAGAGGCAGGAGCCCAATATTTTTTCTGCTCAAAGGGGTAAGTAGGCAAAGGCACTCGGCGGCGCTCTGTGTCTAAAAATAGACGGCTCAATTCAATGCGATACCCTTGGACAAACAGATCAGCGATGATACGCAATGCATCATACTGCTCCTGTGCACTTTGGCTGCTCGTAAAGCGCTGTACACACTCGTTGCTATATGCCTGTAGTGATAATTGTTTTTTAAACGCTTTTCTATCAAATTGCGCATAACTGTAGGCGGGGTGCTCTGTGCCTTCGATATATGCCGTTAAGATCTGTGCCAATTCTTGCTGATCACGGGCAACCCACGCCAGGCGGTGTGCACAGTGCTTCCGACCATTGAGTAAGGTAAAGCTCGTTGCTGCCAGATCAAGTTCGTGACTTTGACTGTGTGCAAGGAGTTGTTTGGCCATGGTCACCAGTTGGGGCTGTGACTGTGACGACAAGATAAATAAATACTGTGCGCGCTGCGGTTGGACATGCCCGGTGATCGGCGCTTCTTCAAGCACCAGGTGTGCATTGGTACCACTGAATCCAAATGAGCTGATCGCCGCTGTTCTTGGCTTGCTCACAGGCTGCGCCCACGGCATGAGTTCAGTATTTACGTAAAATGACGTGTCGCCAAAATTGATTTTCGCATTGAGCTTCTCATAATGAATTGTCGGAGGTAGCTGACGATGCTTTAACGCCATTAAGACTTTGATCGCACTGGCAACGCCAGCCGCTGTGATCGCATGCCCCATGTTGGATTTTATTGACCCTAAAGCACACGCGTTCGCTGGCTGAGCGCTGTCACTTTGAAAGCTCGCCTTGAGACCCTCACTTTCAATTGGATCCCCTAAACTAGTACCTGTACCGTGGGCTTCGATCAACTGAATATCCTCAGGTGCAATGTTAAAACGACGGTGGACCTCTTTTATCAGCTTTTGTTGCGACTTTGCGCTGGGTGCTGTGATGCCATTGCTGGCACCATCTTGATTGGTACCACTGCCTTTAATGACACCATGGATATGATCGCCATCCGCCAGGGCATCCGCTAATCGTTTGAGTATTAACACACCGACCCCTTCAGCGGGCACAAAGCCATCCGCTGCGGCATCAAACGTCTGACAGCGGCCACGTTTAGACAGCATGTTGGCACGATCCGCTTGCAGATAGAATTCAGGGGTTGATTGCACAAACACCCCACCTGCCAGCGCCACATCAAGTTCGCCAGACCACAACCCCTGACATGCTAAATGGATCGCAACCAGAGAGCTTGAACAGGCCGTATCTACCGCCACGGCAGGACCCATCAGGTTTAAGTAATAAGATAAACGCGCCGGTGTGATAGAGCTGGCATTTCCCCAAAATGCCTGAGCAGGGGCTTCTTGCGACAAAATATTCTTATAGTCACCGCTATTACAGCCAACATACACACCCGCTTTTTCACCAAAGTTGGGGTCGCCAGCATAACCTGCATCTTCAAGCGCTTTCCAAGACTCTTGTAAGAACAATCGCTGCTGTGGATCCATATAGGTTGCTTCTGTCCCGGAGATATTAAAAAACCCGGGATCAAATTGATCGATGTGACTAAGAAAGCCCCCTTGCGCACAAAAATCAGCGGATAGTCCTGCGTATTTTGACATATCCCAACGTGTTAATGGCGTCACCAGATCAACTCGGTTGGCAATATTGTGCCACAGCGCATCCACACTCTCGGAGCCTGGAAAACGGCCACTCATTCCCACCACCGCGATCGCCTCATCTGGGTACTCACGCCAAGCTGGCGCATCTTGCACATCATGTTTAGGCGTCTGCTGAACGTCATTGGCCGAAGGCATCAGATCATTATCCGAAGCGGTTTGAACCGCTTGCGCATCGTCAGCACTGCTCGCCTTTACTGCGATGCCGAGTCTTGGATAGCTCGTCAAAATATGGTCCGCTAGCTGGTGTACTGACACATAATCAAATAACACGGTGGTACTGAGCTCAATGCCCAACTGCTGGGAAATTTGTTGTGCCACACCGACCCCAGAGATCGAGTCCAAACCATAGTCCGCAAACCCTTCGTGGGGATCAATGTCAGCCGCAGGCACTTTCAATGCATCGCACAGCGCTTGTGTGATCACCGCATAAATTGCAGCTTGCTGCGCATCATCCGCGACCTTTGACTGGCTGCTCTGCGCCGCTGCCCACTCTGGTGGCGCTGATGTCGATACTGTTGCTTCGGTGATGTCAGGGTTTTGTGCCAATATATGCTGACAGAGCTGCTCCACATTGACGTGGTCGAATAACACCGTGGTGTTGAGGTCAATGTTTAAATCATTGGAAATGGTTTGCGCCACACTCACACCCGTGATGGAGTCTAGCCCATAATCCGAAAAGGCTTCCGTTGGTTCAATCACCTCTGGCGGCACTTTCAATGCATACGAGAGCGCACGCGTGATAACGGCCATCACCTCAGCGTGATCAACTTGCCACGAGTGCCCGGGTGCTGCGCGACTCATCGTTGGCTTGACGTGGGGTATATCATTTTCAGCCTGGTCTGATAACAAAGACACCACATACTGTGCCAGCTGCTCCACATTCACATAGTCAAATAGCGCCGTCGTATTCAGATCCACCCCCAACTCAGTGGAAATGGTTTGCGCCACATTAACGCCCGTGATCGAGTCCAAGCCATAATCCGAGAACGCTTCTGTGGGGTCAATGGACTCTGTTGGCACTTTCAAGGCCGCCGAAAATGCCTGCATGATCACTGAGTTTACCTGTGTCAGCGCATGTGCAGTTTGCCCTGAACTGGCACTGGCCGCAGGCACAGTCTGTGCTGCCTGCTCTGTCGGTTTACCGACACCTAAAGGAAGCTCTGTGCTACCTGCCTGCCTGGGTAGAATATAATTGCCATCACTGATCGCAATGACAATTTGCTGACCCATGCCATGAGATTGTGGTGCGGGGAAGTAGCTTTGGCTAAACCCTTGTGCAGCCAAACAATGTTGCCAGCCTGATGAGGATAACCCTGGCGAATACGGCATTCGCAAAGCGGCGTCCTGATACAGCCACCAACCATCTAACAAACCAAAAGTCAGATGGCTATATACAGAGCGCTCGCTCAGTTCATTGAGGATCAATACGCCATTTCGTTTGAGCAGTGCTTTGGTGTGGACCAGTGTCGTACTGATACTCTTAGTGGCATGTAATACTTGTGCTGCTATCACAATATCATAACTGCCTGTATTCACCCCTTGCGCCAAGAGGGGCTGTTCGATGTTGAGCAACTGTGTTTTGATAAATGGAAAGTCTGCCACATAATGGGTTTGTGCATGATTGAGAAATGCCTGTGAGACGTCGGTGTAACAATATTCAGCGATCTGTGGCGCAAAAGGTCGCAGCTTTTCTAACAAACCAGCGGTGGTGCCGCCCGTGCCGGCACCGATCTCCAGTATTCTCAAGGTGCGACCATGCCCCTGTTGTTGCCAGGCTCGAATAGCAGCACATACAGTCAATGCGACATCATGGTTAAAGTAGTCCGACACCTCATTGTTTTTGTACACCCCTTCGACCAAAGCCATGGACGACTGAGGGAACATAATATCGGTGGCTTTTAGCTTACCCGTGATGATGCCAGGTATGGCCGTAACCATGGCATCCAATAGCGTCGCTTTAGCCGCGATTAGATTATTGTCCTGGTTATGCTGGCAATATTGTTTCCAGCGCTGCCAACAGGTGTCCGCATTAAGTGCCTGCACTGGCTGCAATGAGAGCAACTGCTGCCCCGCTTGTTTGATCCATCCTGCTTGCTGTAATAACTCCACACTGTAAGTCAACCACTGACTAAACATCGTCGAATGAAACGCATTTAACCCCAGTCTTTGTATGCTGCCAACCAGATCGGACATGCTCACCTCTGAGCCATGGTTCATAGCAAAGATTCCCGCAGCACGTAGTTGCACGGCTAACAATGGCAGCAAAGCGTCAGCTAGGGCTTGACTGGCTTGCTGATCTAATTGTTCAAGGTGACTGAGGGCTTGTTGACGCGCAGTGCCTGCTTGGTAGGCCAAGTTAAATTCAGCCTGAATATCCGGTAATACATCAGGCAGCGCCTGAGCACGTGTGATCTGAGCGTGCTCGTTCACGCCGCCTACCTGCGCCCCGCTATCCACACGAATAAATCCAAGTTGTGGTTCATCACTGCTCAGCAAGTGATGAATAGCCGCCATGGCAGGCGCTGGTTGGATCGATAATATCCCAGCTTGCTCCATTCTCTGACGATAAGACGCATCACTAACCGCGCCGACATCCCCCCAATACCCCCAGTTGATCACGCTCACCTTGCATGACCAATGGCGGTTTATTTGTGTCGCGAAGACATCTTCAAACACCGATCCTGTGGCATAGTTTGCTTGCCCTGGATTGCGTGTAAAGGCAATTAAGGATGAGAAAAACAAAGCAAAATCTAACGATTCTGCCTTAAATGTTTGTGCCAAGCACAGGGATATATCCACTTTGGCACTTAAACAACCGAGGAACTCATCCTGTGACATTCTGGCCAAACTGCGATCTTGCAGCACCAATGCTGAGTGCACGACCCCATGAATGTGCGAATGGCGTAACTTAATTGCATCTAACGCGTCACGCATCGCAACGGGATCACTGGCATCCGCGCACAGATACCAGGGCTTAGGGCCATATTGTGCAAGACGTTCTATGGCGTCGCTGATCGCGCTATCTTGCTCACGACGGCCAATCCAGATCACATGGGATTGATGAGTTTTAATCATCATTTCACTCCACACCTGACCTAAACCGCCCGCGCCGCCAACAACCACGTAAACCCCCCCATCGCGATAGGGCTCATCCGACACACTCGGTGGCGTATAAGAGTATAGTTGTTGGATAAACCATTGCCCTTGTCGGTAGGCTATCGATACGCCATCCGTAGCTTGCTCAATACGGCTCAGCGCGTGTATTGGCAAGCCGCTGATAAAATCGCTATCCACAGCCGTGACTTGCCAGTTTTTATACTCTTTGGCCAGACAGCCAAATAGGCCATGTAAGCTCGCATAAGCGGGATCTGCACCTTCACCCGGCAAGACCGAAAAGGCATGGATCGTAACCAGTTTGATATCAAGTGCACGATTCGCATAACCACTCTGTAGCAACGCCTTGATAAAATTAAAACACAACAATGCGCTCCCTTTTTGCATACTGCTGAGCTTAGTGTATGCAAGGTCTAAATCATGACCTGACGCCCTCTCATAGTCCAGTTCAACATTGGCAGCTAAACACACGATTTCATCAAATTCGCCTGCATGGGTGATCTTGTTGACGATGTCCTCGACAGAGTAGCTCTCTTTGAGCGCAATGCTTGTCCCTTTGTTATATTGCAATACGCTGAGCGCTTTTGAGTAGTCTCCCAGCTCCACCACTAACGTATTGCGTTGCGTATCGCGACTTTCATGCTCAGCGGCAACGGCGACCGTTGTCCAGCGCGGTATCAAATATTGATCCCACGCTTCGTGCTGGCTTGCTACCCTTGACGTCGCGCTCTGGCTTGCGCTGATTTTGGTCATATTGTCCTGCTCATCTGAAGGCGCGTGATGGACACTACCCGGCCCATGATATGGCATCACTGCTAACTGTTTAAATTGCACGCTTAGTTCACCTGTGTTATTGAACACCTCAATATCAAATTGATGTTTTGCCCCCTTGTTATCCCGGCGACACAGCACCCACATAGTGGGGCTGAGCGCTGCGTGGATGAGCACTTGCTGACAGGAGAACGGCACCATCAAACGTGGATCCGCATCTTGTATGTAAAATGCTTTGATTGATTGCAAAGCGGCATCCATCAGGCCCGGATGTAAAGTGAACGTACGCAGCTGGTCTTGCTGCGTCTGCGCAAGCGCGATACTGGCAAGTACCTGAGTTGGCGTGACGTACAGCGCTTGAACCAAACGGTGTGTCTCACCATAAGTAATGCCGTGGCGCGCAAATTCCGCATAAAAACCAGCAGGTGCCATGGCGCGTGCACTGTCCTTTAATTGCTGTAAATCGGGTTGTTTATTGCCACCAGAGCGGTCGTCCTGTGACCCCGGTTGATGGATGTTTAGCTGCGCACTCATACACAGTGCGCCGTTATGTTGCACCATAAACTCAATGTCGTTGTTGCTGTCTTTGGGTGTCAGGGTCATATCAACTCGCCCCCCCTGTTCACCCACGACCACAGCGCGGCGCCAGATAATATTTGACAGCGAGAGACGGTTACTATCGCTGAGTTGACTGACGTCTTTGGCAGCTTGCACCGCCATTTCCAGATAGGCCAAGCCCGGCAGAACTTTTTCGCCACTCACTTGATGGTCGCGCAGGAACCACTCCTGGCCGTTAAAATCGTTTTCATAACATACGCCCGCAAAATTGGATGTATTACGCTGTAACAACGGATGCTGGTGTGGCGTCACAGGCGCAAGCTGTGGTGCATCATCACAAATTGATGTGTACCAATATGAGTCCTGCTTAAATGGATAGGTCGGCAAAGACACGCGGCGAACCTGCTGGTGTGCAAACCACAGTGCCTGGGGATCCACACTGTGCCCCAAGCACCAGTCGAGCAACCAGGGATAGGCGATAAAGCCTGAAACGACTTGGTCTGGCGCTTCGCGCGCCGCTTTGATATTTGCACTGAACACGCCGGTTACGGCCTGCCCACCTTGATACGATTTGAGCTTCTCAACCAACTCTGTGCGAGAACTGGCAATGATCACCAAACGTTCTTTGAGTGCTTTGCGTCCCACTTGCAGCGTATACGCGATATCAGCAAGCGTAACTAAGTCAAAATGCCCCGCTGCAAACCACGCTAAGAAATCACTGACCAAGGTACTCAACTGCTGAGGCGTTACAGCAGAGAACATATATGGCAGCACCACATCACGGTCATCAGCGGCACTTCGGGCAGGTGCGGGATACTCTTCAAGCACAATATGTGCGTTTGCCCCCCCGGCACCAAACGAAGAGATACCGGCGCGATAAGGTAACATGGTGCCACCCAGCTGCTGGTGAGGCCAATCTTCATAGTCGGTTTGTAGTTGCAGCAAAGAATGCTCAAAATCAATATTTGGATTCAGTGTTTGAGCGTGGATTGATGGCACTAATTTTTGATGCTTCATCTGCAACAGCACTTTGCTCACACCAGCCACCCCTGCCGCACCCTCACAGTGTCCAATATTCGATTTTACAGAGCCGATCCGGCAGCTAAATGGTGCACTGCTCATGCCATTAAAGGCTTTTTCTAACCCTGAAATTTCAATCGGATCGCCCAGCGATGTGCCTGTACCATGGGCTTCGATATAGCCAAGCGTGGTCACATCCACACCGGCACTGGACAGGGCACGGCTGATCACCTCAGCTTGCGCATTGGGGCTGGGCACAGTGTAACCATTGGTTTTACCCGCGTGATTAATCGACGATGCTTTTATCAGGCCATAGATGTGATCATTATCCCGTAACGCCTGTGAAAGTGGCTTCAGGATCAGCGCACCACACCCCTCGCTGGGCACATAGCCATTGCCATCCGCGGCGAAGCTCTTACAACGCCCTTCTGATGAAGCAAAGTTACCCTGCGCCAGGTTTAAATATTTATTCGGGTGCAGATTTAAGTTAACCCCGCCAGCAATCGCGGCATCACAGTGACCATTGAGAATGCTTTCACACGCTAAATGAATTGACGTCAATGACGCTGAGCACATACTGTCGACAGCCAAACTCGGTCCCGTAAAGTTGAGACTAAATGACACCCGATTGGCTATTGAGGCTGCACTTGCGCCCAGTGAAATCGGTGTGCCGTGCACACCTTGCTGCGCGCCGTAAAGTTGATATTCCGAATACATGACGCCGACAAATACACCCACTTGTTCACCCAGCGGGTTGGCACCTGGCTGAGCGCAATAGGTATCGGCATAACCAGCATCTTCTAACGCGTGATAGGCACACTGCAAGAATATACGCTCCTGCGGATCCATAAACTCCGCATCATGGGGAGAGATATTGAAGAATAAGGGGTCAAATTCATCCACTCCATCAATAAAACCGCCCCATTTGCTGTATGTTTTACCGAGCACCCCTTTGCGCTCATCAAAGTAACGGCTGTGATCCCAACGCGAGGCCGGTATCTCAGTAATGGCATCAACACCTTGTACGAGATTTTGCCAAAACTCATGGAGCGAACTCGCTTTGGGATAGCGACCTGCAATACCCACGATGGCAATGTGTTCTGGTTGCGCTGGCAATGCCGTGTTTTCCGCTTGCTGCGCTTCTTTTTGTGATGCGGCGCAGTGCTGAGTGAGCTCACCGTCAATGCTTTCTCCCTCCGTCGCAGCTGTACGAGCGTCCACATCAGTTGTGGGCGCAAAGTGCGCTTGCAACTTGTCAGGGTAATGTTCTGAGATATATTGGCTGATCTGGGCAATGCTATTGTATTCAAAAAACAGCGTTTTGGGTAAACGCCCACATATCTTCTCAAGCGCACTCGTCATACTCACCACCATCAGAGAATCAATGCCGTAGCGCTCAAAATGCGCCTCACTGGTAATGTCCTCCAGTGCGATATCGGTATGTTGCTGCACCAGTTCACGCAACAGCTGCGCAACATTGTCAGTGAACTGTTGCGTCGCCACTGGCGTGTGCTGCTCTGAGCTGACTTGCGCACTTGAGTTGGACAGCTCTGGGCTCTGCTGAGGGTGATCAGTTGGGTGATTAAGATACGCATTTAGCTCGTCGAGAGAGCGTGCGCTATACAGAATTGCTTTGTCGATACTCTCACCTAACTTTGCACTGAGCCGGTCGATTAGCGCGCTCCGCTGTGTCATATCAAAACCGTACTCATCAAATGCAAGATGCGTGTCCAGCTCATGCGCTGCCACACCAGTCAATTCACAGCTCTGTGCTATCAAAAAATCCATTGTCTGATCAGACGATTGGGGCTCAGATGGCGCGTTGAACAGCGCCCGGATCCGCGCGCTGACACCATGCATGACAAACACATTGTCGTGTCGACCCTGTAAGACTTGGTAGAGCGTTTGCAGGCCTTCTTGCGGCGCCATCGTGCTCATCCCCCAATCCTGGTGCATGCGCGCAAGGGTCGGCGCATCAATTGCCATCCCCTCAGTGCCCCAAATAGGCCAGTTGATGGACACAGTACGACCTCTGCGTTCACCGCGCTGAGATAACTGATTGCGATAAGTCGCATACCAGTCCATAAACTTATTGGCAGTGGCATAATTCCCCTGACCCACGTTCCCCAGTACGGCGCTCACAGAAGAAAACAGCACCAGGTGTTCAACATCTAAATGCTCGGTGGCGATATCCAGGTTCACCACGCCAGCAGTTTTTGGCTGGTATGTCTGGTGCAAATGCGCAGGTGCCATATAGGCCACCAGGCTGTCACGCGTCACCCCGGCACAGTGCAATATGGTGATACGTTTCAGCGCATTTTTGTGGGCAGCAATAAAGGTATTGAGTGCACCCACTTGCGTCACATCGACACTGTGATAAGACGCGTGACCACCAAGCCCGTTGAGTTGAGCTATCTGCTGCTCAGTCTGCCTGTCCGCTTGACGCGACCCCAGTAAGAAAATACGTGCGGTGCGCGCATGCTGCACAATATCTTGTGCAATTGCATAGCCAATCCCGCCCAAACCGCCGGTGATCAGGTATACCGCATCATCACGCCACGGACTCAAAGGCGTTGCAACTGGATCCATTTCTGTCCAAGTCTCTCGGTATAACGTGTTGTTTTTATATAGCAAATACGCTTCACCCTGATGCTTAGCAGCGACATGACACAGTCCACTAATGTGTGCCTGGCTGGGTGGCGCAGTCCCTTGTCGCGCTGCGAGGTCGATAAACTGGCAATGAAATCTCGGATCTTCCAGTGCGATGGTTTTTAACAACGCGGATAAGCTCGACGTAACCGATGTCAGGATGTTTGCATCATCTTCAGCCATCGGTGCGACGGCGACCACTTGCAAGCGGATCTCAGTCAGATGTTTTTGCTGTATAAGCAACTGCAAAATAGCCAGCAAGCAGGTCGAATACTGCGCCAAAGTCTTGTCAAAGTCCTGATGAATAGCGCCATTAAATTGCCCGCACACTTGCTGCAATTGTGCCTGACACGACGCAGAATCGGCGCCGACCTGGATTTGCACTTGGCCCTCATCCAAGACCACAATCAACTGCGCTTTATCCAGTGTAACACGGTCACTCGGTGCGAAACTCACCGTACGCGCTGTCGGTTGTATCGCGCGGCTAAACTGTAACGTTTGCCCGTCCTGCGCCGCTGACACAGGCACCTTGTCCGGTGAGGGAGAGGTCGGTACCATGGCTCGAAAACTCAACCCGGTCATGCTCGCAATCAATTTTCCATCTTCGCTAAACACTTCAATATTCACTTTGTGCACACCGGCGTGCGCACTGAGATCGGAATGCAGGTTGATATGTGCGCGCACAGTGCCATTGAATGCACCATAGATCCACAATTGCTCTAGCGCAATTGGCACCAGTGCCTCGTGAATATGACAACTGCGGGCAATCAGGACAGCAGCGGATTGCAACACCCCATCAAACATACCCGGTTCAATCATCATCTCTTTTTGTGTCACGCTTTGTTCCGGGTGCGCCACAATATCCGCCACCCCGTGCGTGCCTGAGAGGGTCAATTGTGAAACCCGCCTAAACTGCACACCATACGCAATCTGGCACTGTTCAAAATACGCATAGACAGACTCAGCAGATAACACCAGCGACCCGCTTTCAGGGCGTTCAGGCTCAGCACGACTCGATGGCGCAGAAGATGTTTCCAATTGCACTTCTCCGCTACAATGCGTCAGTGGCTCGGCTTGCGCTGAGCTCGTAACACTGTTGACTTCAAATCGCGTGCAGGTTTCATCACGAGACAGGTCAATGTGCACTGTTTTTGCGGGCTCATCGAGGATAAAAGGTGTCAACCATCCAATGTTGTTCATCACCAGTGTTTGTTGCTCAACGGGCTTCGTACCGTGCGTTGACATTGACAGCGCCGCACGCACCATTTCAACCATACTGACACCGGGTAATATCTTTTTGCCATGGATCACATGTTGTTGTGAAAAGTAATCCTGGCCGTCAAAGTGACTGACAAAACGCTGCTGCAAAAAGGTAGACGCGTTGTGATGCACTAATGGGTGAAGAGTGTTGGCCCGCTGCTGCACAGCCGCGCTGCTTTTGGTTTCACCTGGGTTATCTATCCAAATAGTCTTGCGTTCAAAAGGGTAGTCAGGCAGTGTGATTACCCGGGCTGCACTGTGCTGAAATAGCACTGAAAAATCACATGCCTCGCCCTCGCTGTAGAGCTGCCCAAGCATAGCAAGGGCTTGCTGATAAAGCTCATGATTTTGCGCAGTGATCGCTTTGTTCAGTGAGTCCATTGCAAACTGTGCGTAGCCTGGTCGCGCCGCGCTGGCAGTCACTGACTGAATATTGTCGTAAACCTGCGCGCCCGGCTCACGGGCTATCCACTGCTTTAGGGTCTGCTCAGCCTGCGCCAGACTTTCAACCACACACGCAAAGCGGTACTCAAAGTGAGACCGTCTCAGCAATAGAGAGTAACTCAGATCCGCACAACTGCTGACAAGCCCTCTTTGTACATGTACCAGGAGATCTTCAACGCGGCGACTGAGCTGCTGCGCCGTCTTTGCCGACAAGCAGAGTAAGTAATGGGTTTGTGTCGCTTCTGTGGGCGGCAATTCGGGCGCTTCTTCAATCACTAAATGGGCATTAGTGCCGCTAAACCCGAACGAGCTGATCGCCGCAGCTCTGGGGCGCTGCCCATGCGACTGCCAGTCCGACAGCTCGGTGTTGACATAAAAAGGGGAACCATCAAATTGGATCGCGGGATTCCCCGTGTTGTAATGCAGCGATGCGGGTATTTTTTTATGTTGTAGCGACAGCAATATTTTACACAGGCCGGCCATGCCCGCAGCCGTCGCGGCATGTCCTAAATTGGTTTTTATCGATCCTAATGCACTCCAGGCGGTGTGCTTGGAATAGTGGCGATATGCGCGGCTTAAGGCTTCATATTCAATGGGATCGCCTAAGCGAGTGCCTGTGCCATGGGCCTCAACCAATTGGATGTTTTCTGGATTAATATTGAAATTGTCATAGGTATCTCTGATCAGAGACTCTTGAGACATCGAGCTTGGCGCGGTGATCCCATTGCTGGTACCATCTTGGTTTATACCGCTGGCTTTGATCACGCCATAAATTCTATCTTTGTTGGCAATGGCATCACGCAATCTTTTGAGCACAACCACCCCGACCCCTTCGCCGGGTACAAATCCATCGGCACGCTCATCAAAGGTATAACACTTGCCAGACTTAGACAGCATATTGGCGCGATTAGACTTAAGATAAAAATCTGGGGTGGATTGCACAAATACCCCACCGGCAATGGCAATATCGACGTCGACATGTCGCAAGCTCTCACAGGCGTGATGGATAGCGACCAATGAGCTTGAACACGCGGTATCAATCGCGATGGCCGGCCCTTTTAGATTCAAGTGATAAGATATTCTGGCAGGTATAATGGACGGCGCATTGCCCCAAAAAGCCTGCGCTAACGGCGCATCGTCAAACAAGTGGTCGTAATCTCCCTGCTCGCACCCCACATAGATGCTGACCGCTTCACCATCTAGGCTTTGCTCGCTGAGCCCGGCATCTTCCAAAGCGTGCCAGCAGGTCTCCATAAACAGCCGCTGCTGCGGGTCCATATAAGTGGCTTCTTTGGGAGACAGGTTAAAAAAGCCAGGATCAAATTGATCAATACGCGTCAGCAATGCTCCCGTATCACAATACTCACTCGGGTCAGTATCCGGATAATATTGCGCCAAATTCCAACGCCGCACCGGCTCAACCAAATCTTCGCCCCTTTCCAGTGCAGCCCATAGCGCGGATACATTGTCCGCTTTACCAAAGCGACCGCTCATGCCAACAATGGCGATATCGTCATCGGATGATGCCGCAGGCATGCTTGCTGGTGCACGACTCTGTAGCTCAGGCTGGTTTTGAGCCGCCCCCTCATCATCTGTGCTCTCATTCTGAGCAATGTGCTTTTCGGGCAACTGCGAGGCAATGTGGTCAACCAGCCGTGTGATATTGGTATAATCAAATAAACATGTGCTGTGTAAAGTCAGTGACAGTGCCTCATTCAAAGCCTGAACGACATTCACGCCCGTAATAGAATCTACCCCATAATCCGCAAATGACTCATCGACTTGAATGTCATTCACACTGTATTTTAAGGCATCCGCGATGACCTGCTTGATGGTGTTTTTCAGCTCTGATACGCTGTGCGCCTGCGTGGCCACAGGCTGCACATTGGTCTCAGTCTCATCCTTTATACTTGCGCCATCCGTGTCAATGTTGGCCGCAGCAGGTGGCGGTTGAGTGTCTGCGGATGGCTGTGTTTGCGCAAACTGTACGCCATTGCTTTTGGCAACAATAATTTGTTGACCCAGCGGATGTGCGCTCAGCTGTGGAAAAGCCACATCATGGTACCCCTCTTGCTCTAGCGCTTGTTTCCAGCCAAGTGATGTCAGCCCCGGACATTCGGGGATCCTGATCGCGGAATCCTCGTGTAACCACCATCCTTCGAGCAGGCCAAAGGTCATATGACAAAAGATGGAATCTTCGGATAATTCATTTAAGATCAAAACGCCGCCAGCTTTCAGCAGCGCCTTGGCATTTCGCAACGTGTTGCGAATATTTCGCGTCGCATGCAACACATTCGTTGCGATCACCATATCATAACTGCCGCGCTCCACTGCTTGCTCGTCGACTGGCTGCTCAACGTTAAAAATCGCCGTTTTCAAAAACGGGTTGTGCGCTTGATAGTGCGTGTGTGCATGCATTAAAAAAGCGCGTGAAATATCGGTATAGCAGTATTCTTCTACCTGATGTTGCACGCCTTGCAAGGTCTCGAAGATCAGCGCACTGGTGCCCCCAGTGCCTGCGCCTATCTCTAATATGCGCGTTTTTTTCCCGTGCATAAAGCCGTGCCGGATAATATGCGAAACCACATCCGCCACCAAACGGTTAAAGTAATCCGATACCGGATTATGTTTATAAATGCCTTCCAACAGGCGCATGGAGGACTCAGGAAACATGACCTCAGTCGCCCGTTTTTCTGCGCTGAGAACGGCTGGTAGTGCCGATAAAGTCGCGTCGAGTAACCGGGCTTGTGCCGCCGTAGCAGGATCCGCGGTCCAGTTTGCACACGCCTCAGCCCACTGCGTTAAGATCCGCTCATCCGTCGCAAGTTGTCGACCTTGTTCGGTGATAGACAATCCGCACTGTGCACCTTGCTCAGAGGTCTGATAAGCAAGCATGCCGCGTTCACACAGTAAATTGATGGCCTTGTGTAACCAAAGCTGGAGATAAGAAACGGTTTGCTCTGCGCGCAATTGCTGCAAACGCTGCTGGAGTGCTTGCAGAGTCAAATCCGAACCGTCAAACAGGCCGCAGCGGTAAAGTTGGTACCACATATATTGGATGGTCAATTCATCTGCCGCACGAAACGTCAAGCCACCGCCCAGTTCAGGCCCAGCCGGCAACAAAAAGCGATTCAAATCACTGAGTTCCAGTGCATCACGACGCGCCACGGCATCAACGTAACAGCGCTGTTTTAGGTCGGTATTTGGCAGGTTAGCCGATGCCGTCAAGGCGTTAATATACGCCACTTGATGAAGCTCTGAGCGCATTACGGTTTCAAGGACTGCCATCGCATCGGTGATGGTTAAATCCCCCACCCCGGATTTGGCACGCCAATATTGGAACATGTCAGAGTCAGCCAGTGCCCCCTCAGCCGTCCAGTATCCCCAATTGATGGTTTTCACCTGAAACGGTACTACCCGTTGTAACGCATTTGATAAGGTGTCTTGAAACATGCTCCCTGCCGCATAGTGGCTTTGCTCTGCAGCGGTGATAAAGCTATTGATCGATGAGAAGTTCACCAAATAATCCAGCGATTCATATTTTAATAGCCGGGCAAGGTTCACACTGCTCTGTACTTTGGCATCATAGACGGCGGAAAAATCATCAAAGCTCATATTTTTAAAGGCGCAGGCCTTAAAAACCATCGCGGCATTGATCACGCCATTGACCCGACCAAACTGCTTGAGAATCGTGTGGTAGGCCGTTTGCAAAGCACCATACTCTGTGACATCGGCTTGCACATACTGCAATGTCCCCCCCTCTTTGCGCAATTGCTCGATAGATGATTGAATTTGCGGATCCAAAGCTCTGCGGCCCAGCCAGACAATATGCACATTTTGCTGTTTGAGCATATATGCTGTGACAGCGCGACCAATTCCCCCTGCCCCTCCCACGAGTACATACACGCCACCAGGGCGACATAACACAGACTCCTGCGCGGTTGTTGATAAGGTATTCGCCCATTTGATCGGCACAAACTGACGCACGAGCCACTGTCCATTACGATACAGATGGACCCCGTCAACACGTCGCTGTATGTCACCAATGATCTGTAGCGGCCACTCAGTGTCATTCCCCACATCAAACAAGCGTACATTCAGCGCCGGATACTCCTTGCTAATACTGCCAAGCATGCCCACCAGAGGTGCGTGCTCAAAAGCAATATCTTCTGGCAGGTCTTTATCTTGTTGCATCAGCAATGTCACACAGGATGGTGCAACCGACAGCCCGTGTAAGACAAACTGTAGCCATTGAAAACAGACCTGCACTGCGCGGTTCTGAGCGCCGCCAGGGACGTCATCACCAGCCATCGGTGGGATCCAAATGACATGGCTGATGTGCTGTGAGGCTATCTCAGCCAATGCCTTATCCGGCGATTGCTGCGCGTCAAAAAAATAGACCCTGTCATGCAGTGCTGACAGTGTCGTTTGTTGCGATACATTCGCCCCCACCACACAAACAACCCCCTCGTGACACACCGTGCCGGTTTGGCTGCTCGCTACGTCATTTTGAAGCTGTGGTTCAAGTGGTACCCAACGCGGTACAAGCGCACATTTTCCGACGCCCGCAGCCATATTCTCCCCCTGCACTACGCGGTGCACAGCCAATTCTGGTGTCGCCTCTGTTGGCGCATACAGTGCTTGGTTGTCAGCTTCAGGTAGCAACTCAAACCAGCACGGTGATGGTTCGAAGGCATAACTGGGCAAGCTGATATGCTGCGTCAGTTCAGGGATAACCTGGTGATGGTCAATGTCCATCCCCTGTAGCCATTGCGCCGCCTGGTCATACACAGGCGCCTCTCTCTGGCGCTCGCGATGAAAAGGCTTACCATATGCCTGCTCAGCAACCGCCGCGATGGCATCTTGTAAATTTTCCAACAAGGCTGCTTGTGAGCTCGCTATCACCACAACACGTTTACTAAAGTGCGTGCGATGCCTATACAAGTTGGCACTGAGCTGCGCTAACGCCAACGTAGTTTGACGTGACAACCAAGCGTGCATATTGGTCAGTTGCGCCTGCAAGCTGGCCTCAGCTTTGGCTGAAAACACAAATATATGTGGTGATTGAGCCGCTTCTTGCGGTGATGGCTGCGCCCTTGCGGGGGCTTCTTCAAGCACAATATGTCCATTGGTGCCACCAAAACCAAATGCACTGACGCCTGCACGTCGCGGCAGCAAGTAACCTTGGCTATCGGTGCGCTGTTGCCATGGCTGGGTGTTTTGCAGCACATAAAACGGCGAGTCATCCAAGGTGATGCGCGGATTGAGCGATTTAAAATTCGCCAACCCTGGTAGTACACCGGCGCGCATGGAGAGTAACACTTTGATGATCCCAGCGATGCCCGCAGCCGCTTCAAGGTGACCGATATTGGACTTGGCCGAGCCAATGGCACAGTACTGAGTATCGGTGCTGTGTTGGAATGCGTGCTGGAGTCCCTGGATCTCTATCGGGTCGCCTTTGGGTGTCCCGGTGCCATGGGCTTCGATGTAGGTCATCGTATCTGGGGTCACCTGGGCATTGTGCATCGCACGGGAGATAACCTGGGCTTGGGCTTGATAGCTAGGGTAGGTCAGTGTATGGGTCTTACCACAGTGATTAACGGCCCCCCCTTTTATCACTCCGTGGATCTGATCGTTGTCGGCCAGGGCAGCCGCTAAGGGCTTTAACAAAATGAGTCCCGCCCCTTCGCTGCGCACATAACCATCAGCGCCCGCATCAAATGATTTGCTCTGGCCGCTCGGAGACAGCATCCCAGTTTTTGAAAATGATATGTGTCGTGTGGGCGTCAGGATCAAGTTGATACCGCCAGCCAGCGCCAAATCTGTCTCTCCTAATTGCAGGGATTGCATGGCACTGTGTACCGCGTTCATTGATGCCGAACACGCCGTATCCACGGTCACGCTGGGACCATTAAAATCATAAAAATGCGAGATCCGATTGGCGATAATAGCATTCGCGGTGCCCGTCGACTGATAGGCCTCAATGGGTCGATCATGTTTTTCTAACAGCTCCTTATAATCAAAGTTAAACGCCCCAATATACACCCCCACGTTTTGACCAGCCAGCGATTGCGGTACCACTCCGGCATCTTCCATACATGCCCATGAGAGTTCCAGCATGATCCGCTGTTGCGGATCCATCGCTTGTGCCGTGGAAGGGGAAATACCAAAAAAACGGTAATCAAAGCAGTTCACTTTGTCGATGAACCCACCCCATCGAGAATTGCTCTTATTGACTTCAACGAGTGGATCACCATCATAATGCCTCCAATCCCATCTGGTATGTGGAATATCAGAAATACAGCTTTTCTGAGCCAAAAGGTTTTCCCAATACTGATGATAATTTTCAGCCTTGGGAAAGCGGCACGCCATACCAATAATTGCGATATCTTTATGTGAAATTGTCGACATTCTTATTATCCTTGAACACTCGTCTCATCTTTAAACTACAGGGTTGTGTGCCGTAATTGACGCAACCGATTTTTAATCTTGTAATGCCACCTCAGGCATTGCTGCACCTTGTTTAGGCTGTTGCGCGCGAGTCATCAGTTGCGCATATTTTTGTGTCATGTACTCTGCGGTACCCTCCAATAACAAGTGGGCGATTTCATCAACGTGCCGGTTTTGCCACGCCTCAAATCGGGTACCTTTCACCCATTGATTGAACGCCCCAAGGGACGGGCCACAGTGAATTTGATAGTCCACTTTATCGGCAGCGCCGCTGATAGCAATGCGGTTGGTATGAATGAAATACCAGCGAAATACCAAGGCCATTTTATGCTTGCTGTCTTTTTCGGCGCGCACTATCTCTTGTGGCTTCGCTTTGTTGTAATACTCACACGTTTCTTGATACACGGCGTTAAAAGAACGCTTGAAGTATTTCTTTTCGATTAAGTCTCGTGTCTCAGCATCCACCTCGTGCCACGCTTGGTGCCGCTGCCACAACTCATACAATTTGTTTGCTCTGGCTGGAAAAAAGACCCCTTTTCTCAGCACCTGTACTTTTGCACCAATTTCAAACATATCTCCTGCCGGGGCATATCGCGTGTCGTGGATATTGGCGTCTTGCAGCAGCGCTTTCACTTCATCGCTGGTTCCCGCCTCTGGCGAACATTGGTTAATTGAACCGGTTAAAATAAAGTCTGCTCCGAGCATCAGAGCGGATGCTGCTGACTCTGGAGTACCAATCCCGCCAGCTGCGCCGACATCGATCTGCGCTTGGTAGCTGTACTCCTGGGCGACCCGATCGCGTAACCGAATAATGGTGGGCAGAATCACCGACAACACCCCCATATCCGTGTGCCCGCCGGAATCCGCCTCAACGCAAAGTGAGTCCGCCATCGCAATGGTTTTCGCCAGCTCGGCTTGCGCACTGCTCACCAGCCCCTGCTCCAGTAATTTCTTAACCACATGCGCGGGAGCGGGTTTCAAAAATTGCTCGGCGACTTCTGGTCTGGAGATCTTCGCCATAATGCGATTCGCCGCATGCACATTGCCGTGTGCATCTCGACTCAGGCCTTGTAAACGATATCGTACCAAGGCCGGTGTCACACTGAGAAACGCAGCGGCTTCAATCACTGTGATCCCCTTTTGCATAAACAGCTCAACCGTACGCATCTCTTTATCTGGATTGGCTAAATTACACACCAGATTCATCCCAACCGTCGTCGCGCTGCCAAGGGCCTGCTGAATGTCATCAATATTCTGTGCAATGTTTTCGTCACTTAACCCACCTGTGCCAAAGAAGGACAAAAACCCGGCCTTCGCCATACGGGTCACCAGCGCTTTTGAGGCAATGCCTTTATACATGGCCCCCGTTGCGTAGGCATATTGCAAGCCATATTTCTTCTTAAAGTGTTCAGAGCCGAGCTGTCGTGCCGTGAGCGGTGCCACGGCGAGAGTCGGGCGCGCTACATTTGCAGGCGCAGGCGTTGATGACTTGCTCTGTACCTGTGTGGCGTGCGCACTTACCCATGCAGTTTGGATTTTTGCCAGTAAATTTTTCAGGACTTGACCGTGGCCCACCTCATGAAAGTTGCTCACCCCTTTATGCAATAAGTACTCGATGCTATCGCACCAGCGTACTGGTGAAGAGATCTGCATCGCCAGACACTGTTTTAGTTGCGCCACATCATATGGCTGAGCATGCACATTTGAAATAATGACCTTGTTTGGGTTGGCAAATGAAAACTGTGTCAAATAGTGCGCAAAGTGGCGCCGTACTTGCGCCATATAACGAGAGTGGAACGGTGCACTGACATTCAGCGGTACAACCGCGGCACCTTCGTCTTCTAGGTCTAAGGTTAAACGCGCCAAACTGTCTTTGGGCCCTGCCAATACCAGTTGTGAAGGGCTGTTGTAATTCGCAAAGTCAATATCTTTGATGTGCGCGGCATCCATCACTTTCTGGATCACCTCGGGCGCACATTTCATCACCGCAACCATCCCCCCGTCGGACATTTGCGCCATCAACTCACCCCGTTTTTTCACCAGCCTCAAGCCATCTTCAAAGCTAAATACACCCGCTGCAAAGAGCGCATTGAACTCACCTAAACTGTGCCCCATGACCACGTCAGGTTCGGCTTCATTGGCGACTTTGTCTAAATAGCTCAGTGTGCTGACCGTATACAATGCCGCTTGTGTATATTGCGTGTTGCTCAACTTACTGACCGGTCCATTCAAACATAGTTCTTTGATTGAATAGCCTAAAATTTCATCTGCAGCACGTATTAACTGAGGGTATTTGTCGAATAACTCACGGCCCATGCCCACCTGTTGCGCACCTTGGCCTGGAAACATATACACTTTGGCGGTTGGGTCGATTGCTGTATTGGTCATGCTCATATTTTTATTACCTTGTTCTGAATGCGAATATGTTGCTATCAACTCATTGAATAAATCCAAAGTTGCTGCAAAAGGGTTAAGTAACGCAGTGATCTCACACGCGCTACGGTGCATGAGGCACCTTTTGGCAAAATTCGCCATCGTGCCTGACGGGCCTAAATCACAAAAATGGCGGGCACCGAGTTTTTCTGCGGTGGCCACAGCCTGTGGGAATTGAATAACTTGACGGACAACCTGCCAAAAATAATCGCCATCCACTCGCTTCACCAACTGCTCGGTCGTGCTGGAGATCAAAGGCAGGACAGGTTCAGAAAATCGATACTTTTGACACAACTCGAGAAATGCAGACTTTGCCCGGTTAAGTTTCGAGGAGTGGAAGGCCTGGGTGACGGGCAAACGCATAAATGCATGTCCGTACTGCGGCAATTGCGCCTCGAGTTCAGTCAATGCTTCACGTGACCCCGAAACCACAAAATGGGCATCATAGTTCAGCGCAGCAATTTCAAGGCCGCGCTCCGCCAACTTGAGTTCGCTACATTGTTGAGGATCTGCCAAAATGGCCGTCATGCCACCGGCTTCAGCATAGCGCTCAAAAATATCAGCTTGCTCGATTACAAAACGCATCCCTTGTTCAGGCTCAATACATCCGGCGATGGTTGCAGCCACAACCTCACCCAAGCTCGAGCCCAGCACAAAGTCAGGTTTAACGCCTTGTTGTATCAAGCTTGCTGCCAATGCATATTCCAGCATGTAGATAGCTGGGTGGGTATAACGCAACTCATCAAAGACAGGGGTTGCCTGTTCTGTGGTCGAGTATAGCTTGGCGAGTATGGATCTTCCCCCCGCTTCAATGGCAACCCTGTCCAAGCGCTGCATAATGTTGCGAAACGCAGCATTGTTGTTAAAGAGTGTCTCGGCCATTTTGTAATGTTGAGAGCCCTGCCCAACGAACATAAATACTAGTGACATAAGCGACCCTCCTGCCTATGAGTCAACATGCGAGGGGAGCAACAGGGGCGCGCTATAGCGGCCATTGTTCGGTTGTTAAGCATCATTTACCTCACCGGCCGGCACGATTGACTGCGGCGTAATCGTCTGACGTAAGATCTGCGCCACATCCGCTACATGGGCTTTTTCCAGTACGCTGTAATGGCCGCCTGAGACCGACACGAGGGAGATATTTTGTAAGCAATAGCGGCGATATTTCGCCAGCGTTTGTTGGCGGTTCTCACCTCCCATATGGCTTTGCTTAGCCAACAACAAGGTAATATCTCCATCGTATTTTTGCGACGGCACATACTGCAATCCCATCAATATCTGTTGCGCATAGGCGTGCATGATCTGTTGCAAATACGCCTTACTGTGAACCGTTGATACCGCGGTTTCATCCAGTAAGGCTTGTGCCAGAGGCGCAACAACATCGTCACCATGGGCCTGTTTGTGAGCCAATGTATTGGCCACCTGTTTATCGCGAACAAAAAATTGGAAAAACGTCGACAAAGAGATACCACCTTGTGCGTACAGCTCACTGTCCAGCATGAAAATATGCACTTTACGACCAACATTGCGCAGTAAACAGGCCATTTCATACACCACACTAGCGCCCAGGGAATGTCCCAGTAAATAGATCGTTTGTTGCTCGGGTAGCGATGACAGCTGCGCCACATAGTCCTGTGCCATAGTCTGAATGCTGTCATGCGGGGTTTGCTGATCATGAAACCCACGATGGCCAAAGCCATACAGACGCATACTGCCTTGTAACAGCTTCGCCAGGGAGGAGAAACTGCTCAGCATAGCACCGGCTGCCGGTACGCAGATCAGGGCAGGTCCCACGCCCTTAGCGCCAGAAAGAGACACCATGGCGCGCTTTGCTTGAGGGGACGCATCAGCCTGAAGGGCACGTAACTGCGCAGCAAGTGCACGAATACTGTTGGTGGCCATTAAGTCCTCGGTGGCAACTTGAACATTGAGCGTCTGGTGAATTTTTTGTTGCCACTGCACCAGCTCCACTGAACTGCACCCACTCAGGTCCAGCGCACCAGTAAGGGTCAGATTTTGATGCCCGGCCATGCTATCTTGCGCCAGCCTCAATAAGTGTTCGGCAAGCTCAGTGTCCGCAGTCACCTGCTCAGCGTGGTCCGCTGATTGGTTGACTTGCTGTTCAAATTCACCAATCCAATGTCGCGTCGTTTTGAACGGATATCCTGGTAAATTTACCCGTCGTACCCCTTCACCCTGATACATGTTTTGCCATGCGATAGATAAGCCGTTGCACCATAGTGACGCTAGCATGCTCAGTTCACGAGATTTCAGCCAACCATCTACCACCGCCTGCAACGCAGTGTCGCTTTGCAGCAAAGACACAATCGACGAGCTACTCGCGCGCGTACCTTGATACACGCCAGGGGTATTGTATTCACCTTGCGCTACCTGGGTGAGGCGCTCAACGAATTCGGCCTTCGAATTGACCACCATGGCCAGTCGCTCTTCCATCGCACTGCGCCCCACCTGCAGTGTGTAGGCGACACGATACAGATCCAGTTGAGGTTCACGATCAAGCCAAGCCAGTAAATTGCGCGCCTGGGTTTCAATTTGCGGCCGAGTTTTCGCAGACAGCAACATGGCATAGGGGCCATGTGTTTGCTGCGTGCTATGGGTATCATGTGCGAGGTATTGCTCGACAATGACATGTGCGTTAACGCCACCAAATCCAAAGGCGTTGACCCCTGCCACTTTGGGGTCGCGCAGTGCACCACTTGTCCATGGCTTGGCCGTTGAGGGAATATAAAATGGCGACTGTGTAATGTTGATGTGCGGATTTAACTCATCGCAGTGCAAGTTTGCAACCAAATGGTTGTGTTGCATTTGCAAGACAACCTTAAGCAGAGAAGCCATGCCCGATGCCATTTCCATGTGTCCAACATGGGTTTTAACCGAGGCGAGAGCACACCGACCTTGTTGCGCCCCCTTAAATGCCTTGGTTAATGCCTGAAACTCAACGGCATCCCCTATTTCAGTACCTGTTCCCTGCGCTTCAATACAGCTCACCCGGGCGATGTCGATATTTTTCTCTTCATAACATGCTTTGATCAACGCCGCTTGTGAATTGCTATTCGGTGCTGCGAATCCGCTCCCTTTACCGGTATAGCCCACTTTGCTGTTGCGTATCACGGCAAGGATATTATCCCCGTCTCGCTTTGCCTCAGATAAGCGCTTCAATAATACAGTCGCAACGCCTTCACTGCGCACATAGCCATCCGCATTTGCAGCAAAGGCACGGCACTGGCCCACTTCGCTAAGTAAGCCTGCACGGCTCAAATTTATGTGGCCCTGTGCTGTCACGATCACATTGACGCCCCCGACCAAACATAAGCGGCAGTCACCACTCCGCAGCGCTGTGACAGCCCGGTGTAAAGCGACCAAAGCACTCGAACACGCTGTCTCAACCGGTTCACTTGGGCCTTTTAAATTCAAAAAGTAGCTGATCCGATTTGGTCCTAAAGATGGTGCGTTGATAGGCCCAGACAACTCCGTCGATGTGTCCTCATCTTGATCACTAACACTATCGACAGAACCATATCCGCTGGTATGTGCAATGCCTATGTACACTCCCGTATTTGACCCTGATAGCGATTCCGGTGCATACCCTGCGTTTTCAATTGCGTGCCAGGCACTTTGCAGCAGCAACCTTTGCTGGGGGTCCATCTGTCTGGCTTCATGAGAGGAAATGCCAAAAAACCCCGCATCAAACTGGTCAACCTGAGCCAGAAATCCGCCCCACTTACTGCGCGTTACTCGGGGGTCCTGTTTAGTGTCTCCATACACCTCGCGCCAATCCCAGCGATCCCTCGGTATTTCAGTGACGCAATCTTTCCCTTGTGCCATGTTATCCCAAAATTGCGCAATATCATTGGCGCCGGGAAATTGTCCATCCATGCCGATAATGGCGATGCTATCATCATCCGGGTTTACCTTCGCCTGGTGTGCGTGTTGCTCGGCCCCTGGCATATCGTCTGCGGACGGCCTCGCCGAAGGCTCGACCGGCGGTTGTGAATGCCCTGCCTTGACTTGCTCGACGTATTCAAGCGGTGCTTTATCGTCGCGCTGTAAGTCCGCAAGGTGAGCAGCCAGTGCCGACACGGTGTTAATGTCGTAAAAAATGGTGGGTGCCAGCTCTGCTTGGTAGCGGTGATTAAGCGCCTGAGCTAACTCGGCAAAGCTCACCGAATCGAAGCCCAATTGCTCCAACGGGGTATGGACGTCAAAGTCATGCTGGGCGATTTTCAACATTTCACTGATCAACATCAGCAGTGTTTGTGCTATGTCTGAGCGCATCTCATTGCGCGATTTAACGGTGTACGCCGATGAGTGCACAGGCACACTCCTGCGCCCCTGGGACTGTGCATCACTGAGCAACACATTCATATGTTGCGTCAATTCACCCACACTGGTGCACTGATAAAAAACCATGGTGGACAATTCAACCTCATAGCGTGCACTGAGGACACTTGCCAGCTCGGTCAGGGAAACCGAGTCAAAGCCGATCTGCTCAAATGTCGTGTCTGCATCAATGCTGGCAACGGGTACTTTGAGCAATTCACTGATCTCAGTAATAACATCCCTTTCATTGCATGGCGTGCTTGGTGCCGTATTGGTTAGTTGCGCGGGAGGCTGAGTGGATGCATGGGTGAGCTGTGTTTGCACATATGCAACCAGCTCAGCCACCACAGTGCACTCATAAAACAGCGTAGCAGAGATCTCAATATCCAATTCCTGACTTAAATGACTGGCAAGCTCTCCCAGTGAAACCGAATCGAAACCAATGTCCGAAAACGCCGTATTAGCATCAATGCTCGATGCAGGCACTTTGAGTAACTCACTGATCATTGCAATCACGGTCTCTTCACTGAGCGATGGCGCTATCTCAGCAGTACCGGGCGGTTGATGCACAGCGGTTGTCTCTTGTGCTGTTGTGGTCTCTTCATCTTGAGACATCTGCGCTTGCAAGTAGTGGGTCAGCTCATCAATTTGAGTACAGTCATAAAATACACTGACAGGCAGCTCTACCCCAGTCGCTTGGGTCAGCACATGCGCTAACTCGCTGATAGACACTGAATCAAAGCCAATATCAAACAGTGCCGTTGTGCCATCAATGCTCGACTGAGGGACTTTCAGTAAATCACTTGCCGCACGGATAACATCCTGCATATTGAAAGACACCGGTTCCCGACGCAGCTCTGGCTGCTCAGTGGTGTGATGCTCATCCACAGCCTGTAATGTATGCGCTAAATTTTGGTAGGCCTCCCCCTTACCATACAACACCAGCACCTGTGATACCTTGGCGGCCAACGCGCTCGAAAATGCGTCAAGCCCTGCCTCAGTTGGCAGAGGGATTAATCCTGATGTCTCTTTCAGTTCGCGCATCGCATGACGGGGCATTCGCATTCCGCCATCTTGCCACAGCGGCCAATTAACGGACACACTATGGCCGGCGCATTCACCCCGTTTAACACGCTGTGCCCTGTCGTGGGCAAACCAGTCCATAAATCCGTTTGCCGCCGCATAATCGGCCTGACCAGGCGCGCCCAGCACACTGCTGATCGATGAGAACAGGGCAAAAAACTTCAAATCACATATGCGCGTCGCGGCGTCCAAATTGACGAGCCCTTGTACTTTTGGCGACAGCACTCGGTCCATCTGCTCTGCCGATTTTCTGACGATCATGCCATCTTGTAATTCCCCCGCGGCATGCAAAATCCCAGTGATGTGGCCAAACTCTTCCAACACCTGTGTAATGGCATCTTCCACCACGTTTAATTGCGTGATATCAATCGCTTGATAATGCACCCTGACACCCTGCGCATTGCACTGTGTCAGCCATTCCTGGCGCACCAAATCCAGCTCGCCTCGGCCCCATAGGATCACCGTGCTGACTCGCGTCTGGGCAAGAATCGTTTGGGTAAATATTTTGCCAAGGCCACCAAAGCCGCCAGTGATCAGGTACACTCCCTGCTCCTGCCACGGCGACACGGTTTTTTCAGCCGCAGGCAAAGCCTGCCAACGCCTTATGTCACCTTGTTGCGACTTGAGTTCAACACAGCTGGGGGTATGTATTTGGCCATTACGTCTGATCTGCTTTTCAACTTCAGCGCCAGAGTCTGCCATGATCACATCCGCAAATTTAATCACATGCTCGTGAATGGCCGCTTCGAGCATCGGCAACAGCCCCATATACATGCGTTGTTCAGTGCCAGATGACGTCACCAATTGGATCCGCTCTGGCTTGGCTTCTTGATGCTGAATAACTTGTTGTAAAACCGCCAGCAGCGCTTGTGCATAGTGCTGGTAATGATCTGCCCTGCATAAGGGCGTGCCCGGCTTTTCGGCAGGTGCATCGATGCACAGCACCTCTGCGTCGCTAAAGCGCGCGTCTAATTGAGCGGACCACTGTGCCGCCTCGCCCAGTAAAACAATCCACGTCGCATCGCCATTAAAGTCATCACTTGTGGTCGCATCGGTTAAGGGCTGTGGCTGCCACGTCGGTGATAATAGTTTGATTTCACCCACAGGCTCTGCTCGCTCTGTTTTTTTCGGTCCGCGTGCCTCAGCCTGCTCTTTTGTCGACGCTGTCGACTGCTTCATGACGCGTGCAGTATAACCGAGCAATTGCAGGCACACATTGCCCTGCTCATCACACAACGACAAATCAATATTCTGAGTGCTGGCTGTACACTGTTTGGCATCAAGTAGCACCCAGACCGATTCTGGCAAGGGAGCATATTCTCTCACCTGACTGAGCGCAAAGGGCACCATCGGCCCTTGTTGAGCGTCAGCGTCAGCCTCATCCACACAGGACTGTTCGCCGAGATAAAAGCCCAAGATGCAATGCAATGCTGAATCGAGTATTTCCGGGCGCCACTTCATCGCATGGGATAGCTGCGGCTGTGGTTGCTGCGCTTGCAGTCGCCCCACCACATATGAGCCACTGCGTTGCAATGACTCAACCGCGCGAAATACGGGTCCATAATCCAACCCAGCCTGCAAAAATTGGCGATAGAATGTCTGCTTATCCACCTCAATAACCTTACCCGTGGCGCGCAATTGCGCTAACTCCGGGACCTGGCTGGGTGCTTCGCGCTCACATAAGTTTACAGCCCCACGACAAAAGTCGCCGCTGGATTGATCGCGCAAATCGTAAATCCTGAACCGCGTACGCTGCCCAGCTTGCGGCAGGCAAGACAGCTCGATCACAACCTGTTTGCTCTGACCATCAAAAATCATCGGGCGACGCCAAGTCACATTGTCGATTGAGTAATGCTGATGTTCCGCCAATAAGGTGCTGAGCGCCTCTCTGATCAGTTCCAGATATGCCACACCGGGTAGGATCGGATGCTGGTTGACTCCATGTTGCGCGATAAAATACTCACTGCCGGTCAAGTGTATAATCGATTGCAAAGGCTTTAAATAAGATGCCGCCCGCTCGCGCAGCGGCGTTGTATTCGCAGCCAGCGCTTCGAGCTGTGCTAAAGGCGGATAGGTACGTTCAACATCGGTGTCAGGTGCCCAGTAACGCTGCTTTGCAAAGGGATACCCCGGCAAACTCACTTTGTTTGGCAAGGCGCCGCCATATAAGGCGCGCCAGTCAACCGGGTAACCCTGGATCCACAACCCTATCAAGGCAGGCCAATCCGCCTTAGATAAGAGATCGGCATAGACTAAATTGTTGGCGGTAATAAAGGCATCCAACGCTTTGCCTTTAATCATTTCTCCGTACCAGCAATGGGTCGGTTTGTTAATGTCATCAAGTTGATGCGCCAGTGTGTAGGCGAGTTGCTGTTTAAGCTCATCCACCGAATTCACTGCGAGGGCAAGTCGGTGCTCATGATGAGATCGACCCACTTGCAAAGTACAGGCAATGCGACGAAGATCCTGCACATCATGGATACTCTGGCCGGTGTGTTCAAGTGTGGTGTGTAGTTGCTTTACCGCTCTGTGCAGCTGCTCTAGGGATTGAGCCGACAACACGATATAACAGGGCACAGATACGGACTGGTGTTCAACGGGCGCCGCTGCGACATATTCTTCAATCACCATATGCGCATTCGAACCGCCAGCGCCAAATGCTGAGATACCTGCCACGCGTTTTTTCCCCTCAGCAACTTGCCAATGCTGCGCTTCATGTGGCACGTCAAACGGTGAGTTGTCAAAATCAATATAAGGGTTGCGCGTTTGTGAGTGAATAGAAGGGGCAATGGTTTTATGGCGCATTTGCAGCAAAACCTTAGTTAACCCGGCAATGCCTGATGCACTTTCACAGTGACCTATATTCGATTTGATGGAACCGATTAAACATGCCGCTTCGCCCTGTGCATTCTTGGCCAGATAGCTATCATTATATGCTCTTTGTAAGCCATCGACTTCAATCACATCTCCTATCGCGGTGCCTGAACCATGCGCCTCAATATAACTGATGGGATCAGACGCCGTTTTTGCCAGCGCCTGGCTTATCACCTCTGCCTGTGAAGAGGCTTTTGGTACGGTATAGGCTCTCGACGCGCCCCCATGGTTGATAGCCGTCGCCAGGATCACCCCGTAGATATGATCCCCGTCTTCGAGTGCATCGTCTAGCGGTTTGAGCAACACAGCCCCCACCCCTTCAGAGGCCACATAGCCTGTCGCTTTATCACCAAAACTATGACAGCGCCCGGTTTGCGATGAGAAGCGCCCCGCACTATGTAAAATAAATTTATTGGGGTGCAGCGTCAGGTTGACGCCACCGGCGATGGCGGCACGACAATCGCCGTTTATAATACTTTGACACGCCAAGTGTACCGAACTGATGGAGCCCGAGCACATGGTATCAATGGTCATGCTGGGGCCGGTAAAATTACAACAGTAAGAGACTCTGTTGGTGATAGAGGCATTGAGTGCGGAAACAGGCGTATTGGCCTGACTGTACATCAAATATTCATTGTACTCTACCGCGCAAAAGACCCCGACAGGCCCTCTCTCTGAGAGCCCTTCACACGAATATCCTGCATCTTCAACGGTGTGATAAGCACACTGGAGAAATTGCCTTTCTTGAGGATCGATCAGCTCAGCAACTTTTGGCGCCATATTAAAGAAAAGGGAGTCAAACTGATCGACGTCATTGATGAATCCGCCCCATTTACTATAACTTTTACCATACACCCGGTTACCTGGCTGATAATACAAAGCGTGATCCCATCGCGTTTTGGGTATTTCCGTGACGGTATCTTTGCCTTGCTTGAGGTTTTCCCACAATTCATCTAGGTTATCTGCGCCTGGGTATTTTCCTGATATCCCAATGATCGCTATTTTTTGGTTGCTCACTCCGATCCCCTTCTGTCATTATTTTGCACCGCCCCAAATCCAAGCGCTTATCAAGCCCGTGGTGACGATTAAATGCTTTGCTGTTCGTACTTTGTCTAATGGCCGTTTAAAATTAAGTCTTCGCAGACCTCTTTGGTGTCGGTAAATAGGTTGTAATGCCCCCAATTAGCAAAAATTTTATATTCGGCATCCGGAATAATTTCGGCAAGCGCCACGGACTCTTGCCAAGCGACCATATCATCGTTCCCCCCACCGACAATGAAGGTTGGGCAGCTGATCTGTTCAGTTAAGGTGCGGTTTATCTTAAATTCATGGGTGGTGTTCACCAGATGGGCAAACCGTAAAAACGCCTCTTTACCGCTATTAAAAGGTGCCTGGATCATGTATTGGTACTGTTTATCATCAATACGCGCCAGCTTGTCCTGCATGCTTTTTGTGTTGTACGCCACGATATTCTGATGGAGGAAATCAAGCTTCTTTTCATCATGGATCAACATGCGACAAACCTGGCCTATGGTATCGCCAGTGAGGCCAGGTGTGCCTTGGTTAAAGAAATTCGGCGCATTGAATAGCACCATTTTTTCTATTCGACACGACTTTTGTGCCGCTGCAACCAATGCAACTTGGATACCCGTACACCAAGCAACCAAAGTGAACGAGGGCAATGCTAACTCAGTCACGATACTGGTTAAATCTTGAACTTGATCCTGCACGGAATACTCGCGAAAACGTTCATCGTATACTCCTGGAAATCCCCGACGTCGCCAAGTCACAAAATTATGACCGCGCGCCACCATGGCGTCAGACAGCGCCTGTGTAATACAGCTGTCCACACCCAGCGCATTGATGAAGACCACAGTAGGCTTGGTGCTATCAAACTGATTAAGGTTAACGTCCAGCATTAATCCATCATGTGCTTGTACTTTCATAAAGGTGCTTCCATTTGCAAATTTTACTGCGCGGATTGCCCGCTCGATTGATGTGAACTCGGCAAGTTATCTATCTTTGACCAAATATCGCAGCTGCGATCATGACAGGCATCCACAAATGCACTCTGACGCTCGTTATACGCCTGCTCAGCCGCCTGCTTGTCACGCTCTCTGAGCTTAAAGTACTCATCTATCGCACTGGCATAGACGAATATGGGCAGCACTGCGCCCATGCCAGCAACAGGCGAGCCCGTTCCTGACGCATCTCCGGTAAGCATGATGTTTTTACTGATAAAGGTACTCGCACGTGTATAGTGCACATCAATGGGTTTACTGATCCACAATACGCCTCCCACCGTGCTTTGCTGCGAATCACAGAAGAACTGCGCGCGCTGTACACCACCACTCCCAGCTCATCACGATTTGGGTAAAAGAGCCCAAATTCACAACCTGATAGCTGCTGTTGATCATCAAAAGAGAATTTGTAGTTGAGTGTTGAGCTATTACCAGTGACACGGCAGTGATAAATATACCAACATTTCTCCCCCTTATTGGCGGTTTCAATGTCGTAACAGATCCCCATAGCCTGTGCATTTTCACTGCACTCACCATCGGCCAAGATCACCAATTCAGGTGTGACAGTGGCGTGTGACTTCAGCTGCAAATTTCTCAATGTCACGCTGGCTTGCTCAAACTCTGTCGGCACGACCTCTGCCTCCACATTAAAGTAAATATGCACGCCCTGCTCGCGTGTAGCAATGAGCAGCACATCTTGCAGATCAGCCAAAGAGATAGCCAACACCGACTCGCCTACAAATTCATCGTAGGCACGCTTGAGTGTGTTTCCTGCTGCATTGAGTTGGGTCGCAGCAAGCTGTGCCTCATCTATCTCTTTTTGATAATAACGCCTAGACTCATTATCACTGTCGGTATAAAAGAAGTTGTGCTGTAAAATGGGCGTGCCGCGCTCAAAGATCTGCGTCAGTACACCAAAGCGCTGTAAATAGGGCAACGCATTTTGATAGTGGGTTACCATTTGCATTCGGTCAACGGCCAAGCGTTTTTCAAACAAGTAAACCTGTTCAACCCCATTGAGCACGGCGCTCAGCGCTGCCATGATCCCCACAGGACCTGCACCGATCACAACTACACTGTGTTCATCTATTTCATCTAGCATCTGTGTGGCACCGTTCTCTTATTCAAAGCGAAAACCACGGCTCGTGGCCTCAGAGATATAGCCCGGAAGGTCAACAGGCATGTGATTGGCCCCAGTCACCTGAGCAGGTGCCGGTTGTGCGCGTTCAATCACAGTCATAAGATCTGACACACTATCGGCTTGAAGTAACTCACTGCCCACTTGAGTTTCATCGAGTTGCTCAATACCATCGCAAAGTGCAGACACTATCAACATCTTGGTGACTGACGTGACACCTAACGCTTTGAGCGGCGTGGTTAGTTGCAGCTCATCACGGCCAAGACCTAAGATTTCTCCAACCGTCTCTAGCACTAACTCAACCACCTCGGTGTGAAGGGATGACTGCGCCGAATTGGCCCCCATATCCTGCGCAATGTCCGTGGCTGGCTGAGCGGGCGTGTTGCTCTTTTGTGCACCGACCTGAGGTGGTTTTTCCGCCGGCTTGGGTAACCAACAATGACGACGCGCAAACGGATAAGTCGGCAAGGCAATGATCTGTGGCGAGACATCATGCGGTTCACCATACAGCGACTCCCAGCTCAGTTGCCCTCCTTGCACCCATAACTTGGCCTGTTTTACCAGTTCAGTATCGTTCGCAGCGTCTAGCTCAATGGATGCCTGGCGCGACGAATGTTCAGTATCATGAAAAAAGACTTGCGCCGGTGCCTTGCCATAGAGCCACGCTGCAAGGCAGTCACGCAATGCCTCAATGGTGCGAACCACACAACTGAGTCGAGTCGGCATCGCCTCTCTGCCGTCTGTCAAGGTATACGCTACATCATCGAGGTGAGTGTCTTGCACAGTGCTAAAGTGCGTTATATAACGTGTCACCAATTCCCTGAGGCGTGCTTCATTCTGCGCTGAAAACACCATCACACGCGCACTGTGTGCACGGCCTGGTTTCGTTGTGAGTTTTGCACTCAGGCACGCCTCCAGCACCATACAACAACCCGACCCACCTGCGCCCAACGTATTGATCATCGCGCTTCTTGGCTGCTCAGGGTCGGCAGTTGTCCACGAGCCAAACTGGTCCTGGATAGTAAATGGGGTGCAGTCTAAATCAAGTTTGGGATTGAGCGGCTGGTGCAAGATGGATGGGGTCAGCACCCCATGCTTCAGCTGCATGGCGACCTTGATCAGCTGTGTCAGCCCGGATGCGGCTTCAGCATGGCCGATACTTGGTTTTACGGTGCCTATGGGCAGTTTTCTCTTGCCCGCGATGTCACAAAATACCTGCTTCATCGCTTGAATTTCTGCCCTGTCTGATACGGTGGCGCCCGCCACTGAGGTTTCAACATAGTCTATCTGCTGCGGCGTCATCTTGGCATTTTGCAGACACCCGGTCATCAAACGTGTTAGAGCATCGGGATCTGAGGCATTAAACCCATCTGTCGCGCCTTTATGGTCGGTATGCACGCCTTTGATCACGGCCAGCACATCATCATTGTCCTGGATCGCATCACGCAAAGGCTTCAATAACACCGCACCGACCGCCTCGCCGGGAATAAACCCTCCAGATTCACCAAACCCTCGTACGGCGCTTTGCTCAGCCAACAATTGAGACTGACTTAACGCCTGGTATTTGTAGCCGTGAATAGACAAATTGGTGGCCCCGACAATGGCCAGCCGGCACGCCCCGCTCAGCAGGTTTTGGCAGGCAAGATAGATTGCACTGGCAGCGCCCGAGCACATGGTATCCACCGCCATACTTGGGCCATGAAGGTCAAAAAAGTGGGAAATACGATTGGGCATACTGGAGAGCGATGACATGGCGACCATGGCTTTTTTATCTTGTTCGGTATCAAAAGCATGGTACTGCTGGTACATAGATGCGGTGTAGACCGCCACCTTGTGGTCGTATTGCTGTGCCAGTTTTTGCTTTGTGTAGCCACGACGCTCAAGCAGGTGCCAAACCTCCTCTAAGAGCAAGCGCTCTTGTGGGTCCATCAACTGTGCTTCGCGCGGGGAGATCTTAAAAAACAGCGGATCGAACTTATCGACTCCGTGGATAAATCCGCCCCAACGACATCTCAACGCAGCACTTTCAGAACCAAATAACGCCGCTCGCTCATCGGGTATATCTACCACACAATCCATACCTTGTTGTAGGTTTGCCCAAAATGTATCGACGTTTTCAGCTTCCGGAAAGCGCCCAGCGACACTGACGATCGCAATATCTTGCTCTGAAATCGCTGAGGTTGTGGTGTCGCGACGCGTTGTATCCCCGCTACGCTCGTTGTGCACTGCAGTCTCAATCGGTGCGCGCTCCAGTGCATTGGACAGACGTGCTGATGTGGAGCTTGGCTGACCGAACAGGCGCTTGATATTGTCCGTCACCTCTGGTTGATGCATGGTCTGGGCATGCATCGCCAGCTCTTGTTCAATATATTTTGGCAGCTTTTCGCTCACCTGCTGACAGAGATGTTTTTTCAATAAAGAGACTGAGCGCAACGGCTTTTGAGCGATTAGGTCAGCCAGTTCATAAGCACGGCTTAGGACGCTTTTGCGCGGCAGTACTTGCAGCCCCACCCTGCGTTGTTGTAATTCATCACCGCGATATTGATTGGCACTTAATAACATTTCACTGCCCAGATCCACGCCCAGTTTGGTGGGCACTATCAAGGTCGAGCCCATCCCCGGCGTAAATCCATACTTCATAAAATTTAGGGTGTAATAACTCTCTTTGCTGAGCAACACGATGTCGGAGAATAACCCCATCACAAACCCGCCACCAATGGCGTGGCCCTGAATGGCAGATATCACAGGCACCCGACATTCCAATGGCAAGCTATAAATATTGACGTCGCTAAAGTTACCCTGTGTGTCATTTAACGACAGCAGGCTATCCTGAGTGCCGCCACTGCAAAAATAGCTGTCAAAGCCAGTGATGATAACCGCCTTGCAAGCACGGTTTTCCTCAATTTTTTTATACGCTTGCATCAACCCTGACAAAATATCACGGCTAAACATATTTTTATTATCACGGTCCTCCATGGTGATCTGGACAACACCGTTACTCTGCTCGATGATGGATACAACCGAGTTGATGATTATTTTTGTCATTATTCTAGCTTTCCCATGGCAGCTTGCCGCTTTGCACATAACGTCCAATATTGGTCACCACAGTGGGCAAAGAAAACGTTGCACGATTTTCCTGTACCGCGATCGGCTCGTGTTCAAGTAATTGTGGATTCAGTGTATTCATATAGTGTTTGTGCCGTATTATGCCATCGCGAGGTAAGCGTCTCAGGCGCAGCAGGTGCCGTCTTAGCAACTCATCTAAGTCATCAGAAACGGTATCAGCCAGCCCCCAATTAGCAACATCATTGGCGTTAAAAGGGGCGGTCATCAAGGTCATATAGTTGGCTTTTTGCCAGCCAATTTTTTTGATCAAAAACGGCATTACACAGGCGGGCAAAATCCCAAATATGAGCTCGGACAAGCTATATTGTGCGCGACTGCCTGACAACACAATGTCACACGCAGCGACAAATCCCATTCCTCCGGCATTCACCCGCCCTTCTACCACGGCAATAGAGATAAAGGGTCCCAGCGCAATTCGCTTCCACAGCGCGTACAGTATACTTGGATCGTGTTCACTGCCCTGCTGGTTGTCTGTGTATTCTTGTTTGTCCATCCAGGAAAAGTCAGCGCCGAAACAGAACACTTCCGGCAGTCCTTTGATAACCAAAATCTTGCTGCGCGACTCACAGTCGGAGATCACCCGCAAGCACTCCTCAATCATTTGCTTATTTAAAGTATTCTTATGGTTAGGCCGGTTAAATTGGAGCGTGCATATCTCCGCATTGTGACTAACCTTGATCATCTCATACGTCACGATTGGCATTCACACATCATTATTGGAATTCATATTCCCGGTGAAAATTGTTGATCCGCTTCAAGTACAAACGCGGACTTAACTGCTGTTGTTGGATCTTATCGGTGATTGGGCACTCAACAATCACATCCTGAGTGCCAAAACGCACGTCCTTGTTTTGCCGTAAAGACCTTTCATACTCCTCGATGGAGAGCTGATATCGGCTCTCCAAATGCGATGCGATTTCCAGTGACTTTAAGCGTGCTTGTCCCTGCTCCGTCACAATACCGCTGTAAAATTCAGAGCAGCACCCAGATCCATAGGCAAAACACCCTATCCGTCTGGGTGTGCTAAAATCACCCGTCTCTATCACCCCCGCCAAAGACAAGTACAGCGCCCCGCCCATAATGTTACCAATACGCTGACAATAGGTCAGTCCGTTCGTCACTCGCTGGTGATAATCGGCTTCGATTTGCGCCGGTGGCTGCTGCGTAAATTTTCTCATCAACGAGCGGTGTGCGCCTTTAACCATACCACCAAACGGGGTATGAAATGCCAAATAGTCAAATGTATGTGCGTAGTTCGCGCCGTCGACACGTTGCTGGTATTGCAAAAAAGTTTGCTCGCAACAATCCAGATAGGACATCAAGGAGATATCTGCATTGCCCGCTTCACTGTCTGGCTGAGGTCGGCAGGTATCCATTACCTCATAGGAGTAATAACCGCTGGCCCCAACATCCAACCTGAAAACTTCCGGTTTGTTGCTGATCAGCATCGCCACTGCGCCGGCGCCACCCGAGGGCTCTGAAAACGCCCAGTCTTTTTTATTGACGTCCTCTTCGCCTAACACCATGAAGCGACATAGGTCCACCGCAATCACTAAGGCTTTCGCCCCAGGTGAGGTGTTAGACAAAATGAAGTTCGCCGCATTGTGTAAGCCAACCGTACCTGAGTAGCACGCCTGTTTAACCTCAAACACCCGGCAGTTTTTATTCAAGCCAAGGTGATCATGCACATAGGTGCTAATGGACTTACCAAAATCAATGCCTGACTCAGTGCATGTGATCAACATTTCAATGCTGTTTTTTTCAGCCTCACTCAATGCATCCAAAATGGGCTTGGCCGCATTGACTGCAAACGTTACCGGATCTTCACTGACCAGTGCCACGGTTTTTTCTGACATCAATAGATTATTAAAACGCGCGATATCAAGCTCGCGGTGATCGATCAGTTTACGTACATCCAAACACGCAGTGCCAGCATATACGTTCATCGCTTCAATACCTACTTCACAGCATTCCATTACTTACTCCTACTCACTTTTGTCAAGGCTTAATGATACACACCGCGGTGTTTAGCCCACCAAACCCGTAACTCAAACTCAGCGCTTGCTTGATGTTGGTTTCATGCCTTGTCGTCGTCACCCAATTGAAATCTGCTTGTATCGGGTTGTCTAGATTTAAACTGGGGTGTAAAAAGCCCTGTTCCATCTGGATCAAGGTCGCGATGATCTCAAGGCACCCAGCTGCGCTCAAAGCATGACCAAAAAGTGACTTGGTCGCGTTCAATGGCGCACTGCGTAGTCCTGTTTTGGCCAATGCTTGCAACTCGGTGTCATCTCCCAGCACCGAGCCACTGCCATGCGGATTGATATAATCAATGTCTGATGCCGTCATCGCTGAGTTGTGCAATACCTGTTGGATCACTGCGATTTCCCCTGCCAAAGAAGGGTCCGGATTGCGATTACCATCCATCACCACCGCGCACCCGGGGATAGCTCCGCGAAGGTGAGCCCCTCTTTGCAACGCGTGCTGATGGCGCTCAAGCACTAACACGCCACAGCCCTCACCATAAATAAACCCATCTCGCTGTTGGTCAAAAGGCCTACAAGCCTGGGTGGGTGCATCAGAAAACCGGCTACTCCCCATGGCACCCAAAGAGCTAAATGCATGACATTCCCAGTAGGATAAATCCATGAGCGCCCCAACCACAACGCACACATCCAGTGCCCCACTTGTCACCGCTTTTGCCGCTTCTATCACTGCCAGTTGTCCACTGGCAGACGCACCACCAAGCGAAAAAGCACTGCCGCGTATGCCAAATAGCTCAGTACAGATCCCACAGATATCTGAGTCCATGAAATTCAGTGCATAGCTGGGCTGAATAAAATACGGCGCATTTTTACGCTTGTCACGCAAATTATTTAAGTGTCGCTGTTGTACATTACTGCCACCGACAATCAGGCCGATTTTTTCAGGCTCGACGGTATCTAACCTTGCGTCTGTCCACGCCTGCTGTAGCGCAACTAATGCCGCCTTTGCACTCAGTGAACAGGTACTCAGGTTATATGCGTCAAACTGCGTTGGCATCGTCAGTGCAGGCAGTTCTGCGCCAATAAATAAGTCGTCAGAACAGCGCCCTTCCCGGGTCATAAATGAAAACACCGAAGTGCCTTTTTTGAGTGACTGAGAGATGGCTGTTATGTCCTGCCCGATCGCAGTCACGGCGCCCATACCTGTGATCAGCGCAGGCGAATTACGCATATTAACGGCGATTGAGTCTGTCATGCAAGAGATCTATCAGTTCATCCAAATTGGTCGCTGACATAGTGTCAGTCATCGGTATTCTGAGCGACAATGCCGCCAGAATATCCACGATAATTTCAACCCGCTCCATCGAGTTCATACCCAAAGCGGCTAGGCTATCGCCCTGCTTAAACGTATGATCTTGCAAAGTGGGGACTAGCTGACGAATACAATCTAACACCACTGCTTGTACCCGACTTCTTTCGACATTGACTGCGATATTCATAGTACTTCTTCCATCTGTTTATGTTCTTTATGTTGACCGGCCACACCCAAGTGTGTGCCTTGTGCCGCCTCATCGCTGCGCTGTACAGCTTGTAAGGCTTGGATTATTTCCTGTGTGTGTTGCATCCCTTTGCTTTCTAACTGACTTTGGATATACCCTGAAAAACTTTCCAACGTGTTGTGTTCGTAGACGATATCGGCGTTCAAACTGAGCTGCATGGTCTGATTGATCACCTTGATCCACTCCATCCCTGTAATCGAATCCAGTCCTAAATCCGCAAATCGAGTCACAACTTTGATTTCCAGCTCAGCCATCATCAGAACCGTTGCCAACGACGTGCGCAAAAAGTCTAACGTAGTGTATTCATTTGGCGCTTGCAATGACACTGTCGAGTCAGCCTTTGCAGCCTCATCGGTCGAGGTCTGTGGCTCAGCAAACAACGAAGTCAGGTACTGAGCAAACGCGGCTGGCGTCGGGTGTTCATACACCGCATTTGCCTCAATCTGCGTGCCAAAATGGGCATTGATGGCGCGGATCCATTCAACCCCAACAATAGAGTCTAAGCCCAAATCAACAAAGCGAGATTGCGCGCGAATATCTCCCGCATCGAGTAACAAGGCATTTGCCAAGGTGGAGATAACGGTATTGATCACCGCCGCATCATCAGCCGTTTCTGCTTGTGCAGGTGTCGATAACCTCGTTTCCCTCACTTCTGGCTGCGCTGCCAACGTCTCGCCTTCCCCACTTTGCAGCAAGTACGCATGCAACTGATTAATACTGGGGTACTCATGTATGCGCTCGACCGCCAACGCCAACTTATACTGAGCATTAATGGCACGTACCCACTCTACACCAACGATGGAGTCTAAGCCAATGTTTGAAAACGGGGTATTATCAGATATTTCATCTTCGTTCATCATTAACGCCCTGGCCAAACTAGCCCGTAAAAAGGTCTTGTTGAAGGTATCAGTGTCTTCGCTGGCATGGGTGTTAGGCATGTCACTCGCTGTCACCGCTTCGACTGGCGAGTCTGGCTGAGGTGCAGGAGCAGGCACCTTTTCACCCGACTGAGCAGGCGTGGGCAAAGCGGCTTTTTTCACAGCAAACACGTGTGGTTCGACTAGTTGGATCTTACCCGACTTAGGTTCCTGCGGCGCTGGCAACACAGGTGTATTATGCGATAGTTCATTCACCCTCTGAGCGCGTAACGCTTCATCACTTGCCGGTTTCCAGTAACGTTTTGCCGCAAATGGATAGGTCGGTAAACTGATTTTCCTGGGGCTCTGCAGGTGATATAACACAGACCACTGAATGTCCGCCCCTCGCGACCACGCGCTGACAAGCGCTTTACAACGCACATCTTTTTGCGCTTCATCGGTGCTACTGATGGTACCTAAAAAGCTTGGATCGAGTGGCGCAGACTGCGCTTGTGTATCGTCGACAACCCCCATGCATACCGTGCCATTCAACCAGATTTCAGACGCCGCTGGCGCACTATCAGCCGCCAAGAATAGCGCTAACCCTGCCTGTATCTCCGTCAAGTCGATCACTATACATGCCAAGCGATGGTCAAAGGTTTCTCGACCCGTTTGCAATGTATACGCAATGCGCTGTGCATCGTATTGAGATAGATGCTCTCGCCTTAAGTGGTGTAGTAAATTACTAGCCATCTCTTTGAGCTGTGCGTGACTTCTGGCAGATAGCGTGATCACTTGAACATGTGATCGTTTATCCCCTTGTAGCTCGGCCTGTTCAGGCGCTTCTTGTACTATAAGATGGGCATTTGAGCCCCCGGCGCCAAACGATGATACACCGGCAATACGCGGGGCGTCATCGCGACTTGGCCAAGGTGCTAGCTGTTGTTGCACAACAAAGGGGGACTGAGCAAACTCAATCTTAGGATTTATCTGTTCACTGTGTAATGAAGGCACTAATTGCTGGTGCTTCATTTGCAAGAGCACCTTGGTCAGGCCCGCGATGCCCGCAGCACTTTCACAGTGGCCAATATTGGACTTCACAGAGCCAATCGCACAGACACGGTCTTTACTGTCTCCGGCAGAGAATGCTTTGTTCAAAGCGGCCACTTCAATGGGATCGCCCAACGAAGTCCCCGTACCATGTGCCTCCACATAGCTGATCTGCTGAGGCTTAACCTTGGCTTGAGCCAATGCCCGAGCGATCACCGCCTGCTGAGCCATGGGGCTAGGTACAGAGTAACCATAGGTTCTGCCGCCATGATTGACCGCACTGCCTTTGATCACCCCGTAAATATGGTCGCCAGCTTGCAGTGCTTCACGCAATGGTTTGAGTAGCACAGCCCCGACCCCTTCACTGGGCACAAATCCGTCTGCCTCAGCGCTAAAGGTTTTACAACGGCCTGTTTGCGATGCGAACCCGCCATATCCCAGCATCAAGTATTTTGCCGGGTGAATAGACACATTAACGCCTCCGGCAATGGCTGCTTTGCACTCACCGCTGAGTAAGCTTTGACAAGCTAGGTGAATGCTCGTCAATGACGAAGCACACATAGTATCAATGGCCAAACTCGGACCGTGAAAGTCGCAAAAATAGGATACGCGATTGGCAATAGACGACGGGCTCATTGACAATACCATAGGCCGGCCCAGCATGGTTTCCTGCGCGCCGTACAATTGATATTCCTGATACGTCACCCCAACATACACACCGACCGCGCCGGGCGAACCATCGAGTGCGGTGGTTTGTGCCAAAGACGTCCGGGTATAGCCCGCGTCTTCAATCGCTTCGTAGGCGGTTTGTAAAAACAGCCTTTCCTGTGGTTCGATGATTTCAGCTTCGCGAGGTGAAATATTAAAGAAACTCGGATCAAACTTATCGACACCATCGATGAAACCGCCCCACTTCGCATACGTCTTGCCAGGTTTGCCTTTTTCCTCATCATAATAATGACGATGAGACCAGCGGCTGGTTGGCACCTCAGTAATACAATCTTGACCTCCAGCCAGCACCTGCCAAAACGCTTGCAGTGTATTTGCCTGAGGGTAGCGTCCTGAGATACCGATGATGGCAATATCCGTATCCTGTGCATCACGACTGTGATCTGTGTATGCGCCAGCGACGGACGATCTTTGCGGTTCAACCGACTCATGCAAACTGGTTGCACGGTGGGCATCACTCGAACTGGGGGGAGGCGTATGATACGTCTCAAGTTGGCTGCGGTGTGCAGTAAACAGGTACTCAGCCAATTGCGCAATTGTGTGATGTTCAAAAAACAGGGTTTTTGGCAGTGCCCCATACATAAATTCCAACTTATTGGTCAGCTTGGTCACCACCAATGAGTCAATGCCCAGCTCATCAAAGCCGGTATCCTGAGCGAGCTTTTCCTTTGCATACCCTGTCACCTGTGAGAGCACCATAGTCAATTGATCACATACTGACGCCAACAGGACATCATCATCGGCAGATGATAAGGCGCCAGTGTGCCCTTGCACCTTGGTTTTGCCGGTTAAAGCGTCGCTGTACGCATCGAGCAAGTCGTGTAACGTACGATAGACGTTCGCGGTGTTTAAACTGAAGTCATAATCAAAATGTTGATTTAACTCATTGATAATGGCGTGCAACTCAACGATCCCAAAGCCTTGCTCATCGAGCCCGACATGCAGATCAAGTGCGCTCTGTGCCACACCGACAACCGCAGCGGCAGCGGCGATAAATCGCGACATTAACTCACGCTGCACTTGGTCATGATCCGGCTGTGTGGTTTTGGTTGCCATTGCGACAGGCTGTGCTGCGCCAATCGAGCGAGAGAAGTGATGCGCAAGTTTCGCCGTATCACCAGCAATGGCAATGGTGCGGGTATGCGTTTGGTGCATCACTTGATACAGCGCGGACAACCCCACATCACTGTCAATCGGCTGCATACCCGACATGTCATACAATGCTGCGAGAATATCATCAGATACCTGCATCCCACCATCACGCCACAACCCCCAGCCGATAGCACAACTTTGACCAAAACACAGGCCCTGATTAACCCGTTGTTGTCGCTGCTGCGCATACAGGTCCAAAAAGGCATTGGCGGCGGCATAATCGCCCTGCCCGACATTACCGACCATGGAAACCGCTGAGGAGAACAGCACAAAGTGCTCAAGCTTTATCTCTTCACATGCCTGTCCCAAGTGCCATGCACCATAGGTTTTTGGCGCGAGAACGTGTCGTATGCTTTCTGCATCCTTATTGCGTAACAGACCATCTTGGATAACCCCGGCACAGTGCAGCACCGCATTGATCCCACCATGCGCACGCACGGTATTCTGTACCAAGATTGTTACTGCGTCGAGCGCCGTTAAGTCCACCGCCTCATAGTGCACCGTTGCGCCCATCTCTTTCAAGCGTGCGAGTTGGTTTTCTCTGAGGGTATCCAAAGGCCGCTGACCCGTTAAAATCAAGATAGGCGCCTGCACTTTTTGCGCAATATCGCACGCACACAAATACCCCAACTGACCCAGCCCACCGGTGATCAAATACACCCCTTGATCACGCCACGGATGCGGGACAGAAATTGTGTCAAGCACATCCAGATCGCATGCCATCAAGTGCTCAGCCTCAGCTTTAAACCAGTGGCAATGCGCGTGCCGTTTCGCCTGAGCAAGCAAGTTAAATACCTGCTCCTGGGGCAAGTTCACCGGCAACTCAATGAGCTGCCCTGTGACGTTATCGTTTTCCAGCGAGCATGTTTTTAACAACGCCGACATCGCGGGCAGGGTTGACTGTAAGTTCGGCTCTTTCGGAACGACCACTTGCAAGATCTTATGTGACGCACACTTTGAACGTATAATGGCGTCAAATCGAGCCGTCAATTGAATACAAAATTGCGTCAAACTGGCAGCAGGGTGTGCCGCCGAACTAGACAAGTGGACCATCCCGTCCAGTGCCGACAACGCCGGATAATCGCACAGCACAATGTGTTGCTCTAGGTCTTCGTCCAGCAGCTCATGAGGCGTCTCATCAAGTGCGCGCCAACTCAGCGTCATCAGCAACATCCCCACAACACTGTCTGTTGTCGACGGTGCCAAAGCGCCATGGCCATGTGCCGTTACGGGCACAAGCATCGGTGCTTTTGGGATGTCAATCTGTGCGAAAGGATAGCCGGGTAAACTGACACGCTGATATTGCGCAGGCTTGCCAGGATGCCAATCGATTTCACCCCCTTGGGTCCACAACTCAGCGATATATTGAAATTTTCTCTCTGCGAGCCAATGCCTTACCAGCGCTTGTGCTGAGGACTCCTGAAACAGTGCCTCAACCCCTCGATGTTTATCTACCTGGCCTTGCCACAGCTGCGCACATGCCGTGCCCTGCTTGTATGCTTTGAGCATCTCGAGTAAGGCCTCTAGCGAGTCAAATTCACATGCCAGCCGATAAGGCATGGCTTCTCTGCCTGCTTGCAAGGTGTAGCTCATATTGGCCAGTGATAAGGATGGCTGCTCGCTCAGAAAATCAATGTACTTATCGACATAACGCGCCAGTCCCGATCCACTTTTTGCAGACAACACAAATAAGTAAGACGATTCAGGCGCACTACTTTGTGTGCTAATAGGCGCTTCCTCAACCACAATATGGGCATTGCTACCGCCAGCACCAAACGACGACACGCCTGCGCGCCGCTTCGCGTTACGCTCGGTCGTGTCCAGCTGCCAATCTGTCAGGGTCTGCTGTAACTTGAATGCTGAGGCCGCAAAATCAATGTGTGGGTTTGATTGCTCGGCGTTTAAGGTCGGCGCGAGCTTTTTATGGTGCATTTGCAATAACACTTTTGTCAGCCCTGCAATACCCGCAGCCGCTTCAAGGTGACCAATATTGGTTTTTACCGACCCTAACGCGCAGAATTGCTGTGCCGATGTATCCGCTTTGTACGCCTCATCTAACCCCTTAAACTCTACTGGATCCCCTAATAAAGTCCCGGTGCCATGCGCTTCAACGTAGTTGATGTCCGCAGCACAAAGCCCGGCTCTGGACAAGGCGGTACGGATCAGATTTTGCTGCGCTAACGGGCTCGGTACGGTGTAGCCATTCACTTTGCCCCCGTGGTTTATTGCTGTGCCGCGGATCACCCCATAAATGTGATCACCATCAGCAATGGCTTTGGCCAAGGGCTTTAATAACACCGCGCCCACCCCCTCTCCGGGCACAAACCCGTTTGCCTGCGCGCCAAAGGCACTTAACGTCCCATCTTTGGATAACACGTTCAGCCTCGTGAACTCGGCAAATGTAGAGGGGTGAGTATAGGCATTCACCCCACCGGCAACGGCCACATCACACTCTCCTGCATAGAGGTGCAAGCAAGCTTCATGGATGGCTGACAAAGACGACGAACACGCGGTGTCGACGGGCATGCTGGGGCCGCCAAAATTAAAGCGGTAAGAGATCCGGTTGGCCGCAGAAAAATAAGAGTCCTTATAATTGTCAAACCCCGCTTTAGAGATCCCCACAAACACACCGACGGTATCGCGCTCCAATGTCTTTGTGGTGTATCCGGCATCTTCAACAACATGCCACGCACATTGCATAAAGAGCCGCTCTTTGGGGCTCATATAAGCGGCTTCAAAAGGCGGTAAATTGAAAAATTCATTGTCGAAATAATTGAGCCCGTCTAAAAAACCGCCCCACTTTGCAGCCGACTTAAAGCTATCTCCTTCACCATCAGCCTGTGTGTCAAAGTAATTTGCAATGGGCCAGCGCTCATTGGGGATCTCTCGAATACTGCTTTTACCCGCCGCCAGGTTTTGCCAAAGCTCAAACACATTGTCCGCATCAGGATATTGCCCGGCAAGCCCGATGATGGCAATCGGCTGTCTCGTGAACGACGTCTTCCTCACGGTCAATTTCCCGCGTGAACTTGCGCCTGTCGTTGCTTGCTGAAAATGCCGTTTACAATGATCAATCAGCTTGGCGGGGGTCGTTGCTTCAAACAACACCGCCGGCGCTATCTGGGTGGCTAATTTCGCACTCAATGCTTTTGACACCCTGGAAACCAATAAGGAGTCAAACCCCATATCGCTAAATTCACGCTCAAGATCAATCTCCTGCTCTGAAACGCGCAAATGTTCCGCAAGTATTGCAATCAGTATGTCGGCAATACGCTGCTCATCAGCGTCCGTCGGTGCAGGCTCTAAGGTGATATCCATCGAGGTATCGTGCGCCTGCGGCGCTATGTCGGGTGCTATCCAATACTCTTTTAGGTTAAATTGTGTGCCAGGCAGATGCACGCGCTGACGCCCTTCAGATGACATTTCAGGCCACTCACAGTGGCCGGTTTCCAGCCATTGTGCCGCAATCGGTTGATCGCGTTCACCCAGCGCTTGGCTGTGTCCATGTTCAAATACATTTGCATTCGTTCGCGCATCCAACACATCCTCGATTTGTTGCAATAGCTGCTCCCTCGATGATGCCAAAAATATGCAGCGATAGGCATGGCTGTCTCGGCCATGTCGCAATGTAAATGCCAGATGTGAAATTGGGTATGCGCACTGACGTAATGCCGCTTGTAGCGCAGTGAGCTGAGCGGTAAAACACGCTTTGTTCAGTGCTGACACCGGCAGCGCCCAAACTTGCTCGCCTTCAGCCGCCTCCTTGACGGTCGGTTCGGACTCCCAGTCTACGCCTGCAATTAATACATGGGCATTATTGCCACCCGCCCCGTACGCATGGATCCCCGCCAGTCGATTGCCCGACTTCTTTGGCCACGGTATGGTCTCTGTTGCCAATTGACACACGCTGTGTTCAGTATCAATATCCGCACTGATCTGCTCAATACCGAGTATCTTGTGTATTTTTTCGCTCTGTAAGCTATGTATGACTTTAAATAAAGCCCCCAATGAAGATGCAGAGTGCATATGACCGATCATAGGTTTTAAGGTGCTCACCTTGCATTGAGCTGGGCGCAATGCGACCCCCTGTTGCTGCGCCAGGTTATTCAGTGCAAGGTTAAATGCATCCCACTCGCAAATATCGGAGACCGGATTACCCATGCCTTGTGCTTCTATATAGTCGACCTCACGCGGATCTATGTTGGCCTGGGCGTAACATGCTTGGATCAGAGACGCATGTGCACTGGTATTGGGCGCTGCAATGGATGCAGATCGATTGCCATTATAATTTACCGCTGAGCTCTTGATCACGGCATAGATAGCATCCCCGTCTTTGCGCGCACGGGAATAGGGTTTAAGGAGAATACTGGCCACCCCTTCCGCTCGTAAATAGCCATCCGCATCATCGCCAAATGACTTCACGGTCGGTGTTGGGCTCATCTGTTGTGTTTGCGACAACTTAACAAACGTATCTGGTCGCAGCAATAGATTCGCCGCCCCGACTATGGCCTGATCAATCTCCCCCGTCCGCAGGGCAACCACAGCTCGGTGTATCGCCACGGCAGCACTAGAGCACATTGTATTGACCACTTCACTGGGACCTGAAAAATCAAAATAGTATGAAATATTATTGGCTATCATACTGTCTGATTGATGGAGACTCTCACCAGTATCATAGCCCGACTCAATCAAGTTCAATAAATATTCATTGCGCTCAAAACCAACAAAGACCCCGGTATTTGAGCCTTTCAGTGCTTGCGGACGATAGCCTGCATTTTCCAAAGTGTTATACACCGACATCAATAGCAACCGTTGCTGGGGATCCATACGCTGGGCATCATCGGGTAATAACTTAAAAAAGTGTGGATCAAAGCTTTGGATATCGGGAATAAACCCACCCCAACGACAGCGCATTTTATCGGGCTGAGCATCCCATGTTGGCGCTTCATTAGCATATAAGCGCCAGTCAAAACGCGATTGAGGGATTTCCTCGATCAGTGACTCATCTTTATCTAAGTGCTGCCAAAACTCGGCCACTGATTGACAACCAGGTAAATACCCTTCTAATCCCACAATGGCGATGGGCTCTAATTCTGAGGAGTCGGTATGACCTGCTTCGGCACTGTCTATGTCGGCGGATTGAGCGGTGTGTTTTTTCGCGTATTCACGCATAAAATCCTTGATCGCCAGTCGCTGTTTTTCTATATCCAAAACTTATTTCACTCCTGTATATGCTGCTACGAGCTGCTCCAAATGGAGTAAAGAGTCCTTTACTGAGGCATAATCAACGCCAAAGTCCATTAAACACGCAATTTCATTCACGCCAATGTCCTGCGCCTGTTTCACGATCCGCTTTCCATCTTCAACGGTGCCGAACAACGCACCTGTCTTAAAATATCGCTGAAACGCATACTCCAAAATACTGTCTTTGTCTTGCTCACCAAATTCAGCGGCCCCCTTTTTCTGCAACGCGTCACTGGCTAAGTGCGCTTCCATGGCACTGCGAATATATGCTTTGAATGGGTTTTCCACCGCGCGCTTCACTTGCGAAATGGAATCCCCAATCAGGGTATGTAACATCAGTGTGACCTCGCCCGTCTCAGGGTCAAAACCGGCCCGTTCTCTCGCGGCTCTGTAAATGCTGATTTTTCGCTCCATGGAGGCTAGATCAGCGCCGTAAAGCATGGTGAATACGTTGTATCCACTCGCCCCAGCCTGTTCAAACCCCTTGTCATTTTGCGCGACTAACATCCACACTTTCAACGACTTTTGAATTGGTCTTGGGTAAACTTTGGTCGCATAGTAAGCGTTGTCAGGCCCCTCAAACTCAACACTTTCACCCGCCCACAGTCGTTTAACAATGGAGATCTGCTCCGTCATTTTCTCGCGACGGTCATCATAGTTATTTGGGGCATAAATAAAGTCTGGCTTATTCCACCCTGAACCAAACCCGAGATCAACACGCCCATTGGAGAGAATATCATTCATGGCCCACCACTCCACCACTTCTGCAGGGTGGTGCAGTGGCAGGCTCACGCCCGCAGTTCGAAAGCGGATATGTTTTGTTTGTGGGATAAGATAAGCCGCCATGACCGCAGAGTTTGGGAAAATCGCGCCAAACTCATGAAAGTGGCGTTCAGGCAAGTAAACCGCGGTGAACTTAGACTGATCTGCAAACTGGGTCAGTGCGGTGATAAAGTCGTATTTCTCTGAGCTAGTAATGTCTTTGCGGATGTCTGAGAAAAACATCATGCTGAATGCCATCTCTCCAGCCGGCTTGAGATCGGACTTCACCGGTGAAAAGTCAGTACCTATACCTAACAGTGCTTGTATTGTCATCAATAATTTTGTCCTTAAATTATTCCAGCCCAAAACGACTGCGCTTCAGCACCCTATGTATCGTTACACATAAATTTCATAGCGTTGCGCATGCGGCAAACACCCTGGCACTGACAAAGTGATAATTTAAAAATCGTATTTGAATCATTTTTGATTATGCAAAATTTTCCCACACAATCCAACCATTGTTCGTTCGCAAAATGACCATTGGGATTTTTACCGTCATT
>NZ_JAUZVZ010000016.1 GCF_030717845.1 Alkalimonas collagenimarina | reverse complement strand
TCCTGAAGGGCCTAATATGGTTTGATACACTACCAACATAACGACCAGTCCAACTGAATACCCAGTCATCCATCATTAAGTTGGCTGTCAAACTTCCAACATTCTGCGGACGGCCAAACTCACCAGTTCTATCTTCTGGATCCTCAGTTTCAAACAACTGTCTGGACGCTTCCAGTTGGCGAGTTCCTTGAGCTGTTAAGCTTAAGCGACCAAATGACAAATCATGTTGATAAGCAATACGGACATCGTAACCACGGTTCACTTGGCTGGAAATATTCAAATATCCGCCCCGAATCTCCGAAACACGCAGATCGAGAGGATCCCGATCAAACTGATTACAAAGCGGTTCCGTGGCAAAGTTCAACGAGTTATAACATTGCCGAACAATATCCCCCCCTCCAAGATTGGTGACTTCGCCTTCGATTTTAATATCAAAGTAATCCCACGATAGATTCAGATTACGCATAAATGTTGGTTGATACACAAAACCTATAGTATTGGAGCGGGATGTTTCTGGCTCCAGCAAGCCGAACCCTCCCCCTGTAACCGTTGTTGCGCTGATTGCGCCGCCACCATAATCTGCGGGAATACCATCTGCTAAGCAGTTATCCGCAATACGTTGTGTAATTGCACCTTCATCCAAACGTGTTCCCCATAGCACACAGGGGTCAGCCAATGATTGGCGCAGAGAGCCGGTTTGTTCATTTAGATACAACTCAAACAAGGCCGGAGCCCTGAATGAAGTACCATGTGAGGCGCGAACCCTAAAGCCTGCACCTAACATCCAGTTTATACCAGCCTTATAAGTCGTATCGCTTCCTGATGAATCTACGTCGGTGTAACGTCCTGACAAAGTAAGGTCCAGTGACTCGGCAAGAGGTAAATCCTGTAGTAGTGGTAACTGCGCTTCGGCAAAAAATGCTTTACTGGTGTCTTTACCTGCGGTTATCCCTGCCTGAGAAGAACCCCACGCATTACCATTGCGCATTGCGTCTCCAGGGGTATCATTGATGGAGTCACGCTGATAATTAAAGCCAACCGCTATCCCTACCGGGCCAGCTGGTAAATCAAACACATCACCAGAAATAAAGCCCTCTAATGACTTCTGAGTGTAAATAGTCTTACCTATATCCTCTCCAAATAAGAAATCACGGACCGCAGGCGAAACATTACCTCGCAAAAATTCCGGATCAAGCCAGGGAATATCAATGCACGGCACTCCACGTACCGAGGTCACCGTACCAACACAGGACTCAGTTGCAAAGTTTTGATCATTGATCGAATCATTCCATATAATTTGTGTTTTATATGTGCCTTCTGAGCGGCTATGCTGATAAGCCAAATCCCAGTACCAATTATTTCCTATATCACCAGTTAAACCCGCGACAAATCGATAGTAATCAACCCGCACACCTGAACCCGAATGATCAGTGATTGGTGTTGGACTCAACCAGTTTGCTCCTGTCCAGCCTTGACTTAGCGGGTTCCCTGCACCTTCGACCACGTCAAAATTAGCGAAATCAAAGTTGGAGTTATAGATATACCCCCAATACTGCCGATAGCCGTTAACATCAGTATTGCGTCGATTCAGCAACACCTCAGCATAAGCAGTCAGATTATCGCTAATTTCATAATCGCCTTCACCAAACAAGGTGATTCGTTCGTTACGTGGTATTAGTGATGTCAAGCCGAAGAATGGATGCTGATAATCCTCCACCGCATCTGAGGCTGCATCATAGCCTACAGGGTACCAACCAGAAGGAGTGCCGATATGATATGGATTGTTTGGATCAGTCGAAAAAGGTGGAACATAGTTACCAAGAACACCATCAAAATCGTACTGAATGCGCTGGGTATTCCCCGGACGGTTCACATCATCAGTAAAATCATCTTGGTAATCATACAACCATACCTGCCCCCACAATAAGTCACGGCACTGGGTCGCACCGGTACGCGGATCAATTAAATCGGCGCGCTCACCAGTTGCCGCATCAAACACATAGCGTTCACCACAGCCAAAGTGGGATCGATCTCTCTTTGTCAGTTCCCGTTGCAAGTTGTAATCAGCTGTCACTCTAAAGCTACCACGGTTGAACGTAGAACCATAAGTTGCACTGAGGCGTTGTTGCTCTCCACCACTTTCAAATGGCTGGCTAAGATTCACCGTAACATTGCCACCATCACCTTTCTTGGTAATGATGTTAATAACACCAGCGACAGCGTCAGAACCATACAAGGAAGAAGCACCATCTTTCAGGATCTCCAAGCGATCAACCACTTCAATGGGTAGGACATTGAAATCAAACGATGATACCTCGCCACGGGTACCCGCTGGGCCAATCCGACGACCATTCAACAGCACCAAGGTACGATTTGCTCCTAAGCCACGCAAAGAAACGGTTTCCGCTCCGACACCGCCCTCTTGCAATAAAGCTGTCGATAGAGCCGCAGTAGCTTGCGGGCCACCAGCTGCAGCACTGAATGCTCTTAGCAATTCAGCTACATCCGAGATCCCTTGGCTAGCAGCATCACTTGCCAATACAATATCGACAGGCATCGCTTCATCAAAGCCGTCTTGCCGGATGCGCGAACCGATCACCTGAATTCGCTCAGTTGAACGGACCTCTTCTTCTTCAATTTCGTTTTGCAAAGCAAAAGCAGCGGGGCTGAGTATGGTGGTGGCCAGTACGCCCCCAATTGCTAATGCCAGAGGGCTTTTTCTGATAGTTGGTTTAATTTTTATCATTTTTTGTCCCTGATAAATTATTTTATTTTTATAACTGTATTGTGCAGCATACATAACTGCTTTTATCAAGCTTAGATTGGTATCAGAGAATTTCAATTTATAATTCGTTAAATTAGTCAATCAAACAAACATTAAGGAATGAGTATAATGCTGACTCTGGTTTAAATTCACTTTCGCGACACAGATACAGCATAAAGAGCTGTAGACATTGAACTGATAAGTTGAAGGAAAAGCGCTACTTGAAAAATATGAGAAATAAGCTCAAGCTTGCTATTTGTTGGCCGATAAACATAGAACTATGTTATCATTTGCAGTGCTAGGACAGCATTCCCACTCAAAGAAATGGATTTGGCAGTGACACTCCACTTAAGATTTTTCTTCAAAATCACCTTTGTCTCATTAAGCATACTGTTGCTCACGTCTGTCAGTGCTGTTTCTGCAAAAGAAGCCCCTAAGCAACAAGTAAGTCAGCTGATCCCTATTACAGAACAAGTAGCCAGTTTGGTCCTTGGTATCATTCGTTACAGCCGCTGGCCTGAGCCTCTGCAACAAGTCGATATATGCGTCGTTGGACAAGTAAAGCATGCAGAAACATTACTACTAGCTACCCACTTTATTGGTGATGTGCCTGTGGTTAGCCAATCCACATCCATTGAGCAAGTACTTAGCCTGACAACTGAATGTCACCTGTATTATGCAGGTCACTTACCAAGCGAGCTCTACAAACAATTGTATGCAGCTGTAGGCAGCTCGGCAGTCATCACCATAGAGGAAGAAAATGAACACTGCAGTATTGGTGGCATGTTTTGCTTCAATATAAACAACGACAAAGCCACTTTTAAAGTAAACCTCGATGCTGTATCCCGAAGCAGCGTAAGGATCCATCCAAGCGTTCTGCGGCTGGGGCAGCACAGGAGTGGCTTATGAGGGCTTTACACCGTAAGAAAGCCGCGCAATTGCCATCACTGCAACGCATATACATAAAAACGACTCTGTTGGTATTACTTATCAGCGTTGTATCATTAGCCATCATCATTGGCAGCATCGGCATGAACAAACTTACGGCTTTCGCGCAAATGAACTTGCAACTGGTTGCTCGCTCGACTGCTGTCACTATCGAAGCGGCCGTATTTTTTGATGATAAAGAAATTGTTGCCGAGCAACTCGCACACTTACTAAGCGATGCCGATGTGGCCAATGCACAAATCACCCTGCAAAACGGTGAACACTACCTCAATTGGAAGTTGAACTCACCTACAGAGCGCAGTCGTCTTTCTGAACAGCTCATCCATTGGTTGTTACAACCTGAGAGTGCCCCGATCGTCATGCAGCAAGAACCCATTGCTGAAATTACTTTATGGCCTCAAGGCGAACGTATTTTACTCTTTATGTCTCAAGGGTTGATCAGTTTATTATTTAGCCTTGGCTTAACCTTAGCCTTGCTGTTGTGGGGCACCCGGCATTTACATCACTTAATGAGCAAACCACTGTTAGAGTTAGCCACAGTAACATCGAAGGTACGGGCAGAACGTGATTTCAGCCAACGTGTTTCTCGCAGCAAAATTGCAGAAATTGATCAACTACGTATCGATTTTAATGCCTTACTGGATGAACTAAATCAGTGGCAGACAACCGTTGAGGCCGCACACAGCGAGCTGCAACAACATGCCTACTATGATTCACTAACTGGTATCCGTAATCGTAGCTTTTTTGAAAGTGCGCTTAAATCAGCAGTAGAACGGGCAAAACGTCAATCTGGTGAGCTCTCCATTCTTTATATCGATGGCGATGGTTTCAAAGCTGTCAATGATACTTATGGTCATGCTGCAGGGGATGAGGTCATAAAAAATATGGCCTGCCGCATTCAACAAAACTTGCGCTCAACCGATTTAATCGCCCGTTTAGGTGGTGATGAGTTTTGCGTCCTGATTGATGCTGCCGAGTCGCCTGAACATATCGATCAACTTTGTGAAAAAATCATCGCACAAGTGAGCCAACCAATGACACTGCCTGACCAAAGCATAGTCAACGTATCCGTTAGTATTGGTGTGGCTTGCTTTCCTATCCATGGTCACAGTGTAGAAGAGCTTTTGCATGCTGCCGATACAGCGATGTATCAGGTCAAGCGCAGCGGCAGAAATGGCTACAATATCCCCCAGTCTTAACACAGTAGAGCTGACGACTTTAAAGAGGTATGTTCATGAGACGATTTCATTCTATTTGCCTAATCATTGTACTTGGTTTATTGCTTGCAGGCTGCCAAAGCACACAGGGGCTAACCAATCAGCAAGTCAGAGTTTTAATGCAAGAAGGATTTGAGCCCTTTGGCGATGAGTGGGTTTTAAATTTATCGGTACTTTTACTTTTCGGCTTTGACCAAGACAAACTCTCTGAGGCAAGCAAAGCCGAAATTCGTCGATTAAGCGGTACCTTACAAAGTATCGGCATAAATAACCTGCGCATTGAAGGTCATGCTGATGCAACCGGTGACGAAGAATACAACCTGCAACTTTCTCAACGTCGCGCAGATCGGGTCGCTGAAGCTTTTATCAGCTTTGATACTGCAGAAAGCCTGATTACAACCAAAGGCATGGGTAGCACGCTTCCGATCTCAACCAACAATACGGCGGATGGCCGTGCACAGAATCGTCGAGTATCCATTATTGTTGGGCCTGATTTCTAACCCAAAGTAGCATACAGCAATAGCAAGACCATTCACTTGTCATAAGCACAAAAAAAACCGCAGGATTTGCATCCAGCGGTTTTTTTAAATCACCAAACAACTTACCAACCGGTCAGTTCACGCAGTGCTTTACCGATATCTGCCAAAGAACGAACGGTTTTCACGCCTGCATCTTCCAACGCCAGGAACTTGTCATCTGCAGTACCTTTACCACCAGAGATGATAGCACCGGCATGACCCATGCGCTTACCTGGAGGTGCGGTTACACCAGCAATGTAAGACACCACTGGCTTAGTGACGTTTTCTTTGATAAAGGCAGCCGCTTCTTCTTCAGCGGTACCACCGATTTCGCCGATCATCACAATGGCTTCTGTTTTCGGATCGTCCTGGAATAACTTCAAAATATCAATGAAGTTAGAACCAGGGATTGGGTCACCACCAATACCAACACAGGTCGATTGACCAAAGCCTTCGTCTGTGGTTTGTTTGACAGCTTCATAGGTCAAGGTGCCAGAACGTGACACAATACCTACTTTACCTGCTTTATGAATGTGGCCTGGCATAATACCAATTTTACATTCACCTGGCGTGATCACACCCGGGCAGTTAGGGCCAATCATCCGTACGCCTTTCTGATCGATGTACTCTTTAACAAACAGCATATCGATGGTTGGGATACCTTCGGTAATACAAACAATCAGTTCAATACCAGCATCTGCCGCTTCAACGATTGCATCTTTACAGAATGGTGCTGGTACATAGATCACAGTAGCGGTTGCACCAGTGGCTTCTACCGCATCACGTACGGTATTAAATACTGGTAAACCTAAATGTGTGCTACCACCTTTACCCGGGCTCACACCACCAACCATCTGAGTGCCATATTCGATAGCCTGAGTGGAATGGAAGGTACCCTGACTGCCAGTAAAACCCTGACAGATCACTTTGGTGTCTTTATTGATCAGAATACTCATTATTTGCCTCCTGCTGCTTTAACAACGGCTTGAGCAGCTTCGCTCAGTGAGTTGGCTGCAATGATGTTCAGACCGCTTTCTTGCAGTTTTTTGGCACCCAGTTCAGCATTGTTGCCTTCTAAGCGAACTACAACAGGAACATTCACGCCAACGTCTTCAACAGCACCGATAATACCTTCAGCAATCATGTCACAACGGACGATACCACCAAAGATATTCACGAAGACCGCTTTCACAGCAGAATCCGATAAGATAATTTTAAATGCTTCAGACACACGCTCTTTTGTCGCGCCGCCGCCAACATCCAGGAAGTTCGCTGGTTGGCCACCGCTTAACTTGACGATGTCCATGGTACCCATAGCCAGACCTGCGCCATTGACCATACAACCAATGTTGCCATCCAATGCCACGTAGTTCAGTTCCCATTGTGCAGCACGTGCTTCACGCTCGTCTTCTTGCGAAGGATCATGGAAATCGCGGATTTTTGGCTGACGGTACAACGCATTGCTGTCGACGACTAACTTGGCATCCAGGCAATGCAGATTACCGGCAGAAGTAATGACCAGAGGGTTTACTTCGATCAGTGCAATATCAAGATCTACAAACATCTGAGCCAGGCCCAGGTAAATTTTGGTAAATTGCTTGATTTGCTCAGACGTTAAACCAAGCTTGAAACCAATTTCACGCGCCTGGAAAGGCTGAGCACCAACTAAAGGATCAACCGCAACCTTGATGATCTTCTCTGGCGTCTCTTCAGCCACTTTCTCGATATCAACACCGCCTTCCGTCGATGCCATAAAGACGATACGACGGCTGGCACGATCGACTACAGCGCCTAAATACAATTCTTTTTCGATGTCAGTGCATGACTCAACCAAGATTTTGCTGACCGGCTGGCCTTTTTCGTCAGTTTGGTAAGTCACCAAGTTTTTACCCAACCAATGCTGAGCAAAATTACGGATTTCTTCTTTAGAAGAAACCAGTTTCACACCACCCGCTTTACCGCGGCCACCAGCGTGAACCTGTGCTTTTACGACCCAGCGATTACCACCAACACGGTCTGCAGCTTCAGCAGCAGCTTGAGGAGTTTCTTCCGCAAAGCCTTCTGATACCGGTAAACCGTATTCGCGGAACAGCTGTTTTGCCTGATACTCGTGCAAATTCATGGCTATTTTCCGTTCTTAAAAAATGAAAGCTGCCCTAGCGGTGCAGCCTGACCTACAGATCGGCGCATAGTATAGCGCCTCACTGCCTGATTCGGAATGCTACAGACGTCGTACTGCAGCATTTTTTTTCGAACTTTTGGCATAAAAAATCAGTTTACTAGCAATAACCCGCTTATTCTGCTTATTTTATGCCAATCTCTATGGCTTAGATATCCAACAAAATACGCGTTGGATCTTCCAGTAATTCTTTAATGGTCACCAGATAACCAACTGACTCTTTGCCATCAATAATGCGATGATCATAAGACAGAGCAAGATACATCATCGGTAAAATTTCAATTTTACCGTCAACGACCATGGCTCGATCCTGGATTTTGTGCATGCCTAAAATAGCAGACTGCGGTGGATTGATAATAGGTGTAGACATCAAGGAACCAAAGACACCACCGTTGGTGATGGTAAAGTTACCGCCGGTTAGGTCATCCATCGATAATTTGCCATCACGGCCTTTTAGTGCCAGCTCTTTAATGGCTTTTTCAATTTCAGCCAGATTCATTTTATCGCAATCGCGCAATACCGGCGTAACCAAACCACGTGGCGTTGACACGGCAATGCTGATATCAAAATAATTGTGGTACACAATGTCATCGCCATCGATAGCTGCATTCACTTCAGGGAAACGTTTCAACGCTTCAGTGACGGCTTTGACATAGAACGACATAAAGCCTAACCGGATACCGTGGCGCTTCTCGAACACTTCTTGGTACTGCTTACGCAGATCCATGATAGGTTTCATGTTCACTTCGTTGAACGTAGTCAGCATGGCGGTGGAGTTTTTCGCTTCCAACAAACGGTTGGCGATGGTTTTACGCAACCGTGTCATCGGCACTCGTTTTTGTGTGCGGTCACCTGAAACAGCAGCCGGAGCGGAGCTTGCGGCTGGCTTCGCCGTTTCTTTACTACCGGCAGAGGATGCAAATTTTTCCACATCTTCTTTGGTGATACGACCATTTTTACCGCTGCCTTTAATTTTGCTGGCATCCAGTCCTTTTTCAGCGACCAAGCGACGAACCGACGGGCTCATGGCCTCATCGCTGCTATCTGAGTCATTGTCGCTGCTGTCTGCTTTAGTTTCTGATTTGCTGTCGGACTTACTCGCGGAATCATCGTCAGACTTACTTTCAGATTTACCAGATGAGGCGCCTGCTTCTAACTTACCAATCACCTGTTCCGCATTTACGGTCGAACCGGTGTCTTCCAGGATCTCTCCCATTACACCATCAGCTTGAGCAACCACTTCCAGCACGACTTTATCGGTTTCAATATCAACCAATACCTGGTCACGGGAAACGGCTTCACCTGGTTTTACATGCCAGGTTGCAATTGTTGCATCTGCAACGGATTCAGGAAGTACAGGTACTTGAATGTCCACTTGTTCACCTTTTGCGGATTGTTCAGATTGAGAGGTCTCAGCAGGTTGCTTGTCTTCAGAAGACTCAGATGCTGAAGCTTTACTTGATTCTTTATTACCGTCACCAGCAGTTAACGTGGCTAAAACCTGCTCGGCAGTGACCGTATCACCTTCTTGGTGCTTGATGGAACCAATCACACCATCATCCGGTGCAGCCACCTCAAGCACAACTTTGTCGGTTTCGATATCTACGACGATCTGATCGCGGCTGACCGAGTCTCCTTCAGCAACATGCCATTTAGCGACGGTTGCATCAGCGACTGATTCAGGCAATACAGGTACTTTAATATCTGTCATTGGTTGGCCTCATGATTCAGTGTCAGCGCATCATTAATTAAAGCTTGCTGCTGTTTATTATGTACCGATAAATACCCAACCGCAGGCGAAGCGGAGGCTTCACGTCCAGCATAGGTCAGGTAGCCATTTTTACCAATAGCATGACGGAAATGATGTTGGCTGCAGTACCAGGCGCCCTGATTCTGTGGCTCTTCCTGACACCAAACAAAATCAGTAACATGGCTGTACTGGCTTAAAACCTGATCCATTTCATCATGCGGGAACGGGTACAGTTGCTCAACACGGATCAGAGCAATGTCGTTAATTTCACGCTTACGGCGTTCATCCAACAAATCGAAGTAGACTTTACCACTACAGAACACCACTCGTTTGACGTCTTTCGGCTTGATATCGTCGATTTCGCCAATGACATTCAGGTAACGACCCGACGCTAACTCTTCCAGGGTCGACGTTGCCATCGAGTGACGTAGCAAGGACTTTGGTGACATCACGATCAGTGGCCGGCGCATTGGACGGACCAACTGACGACGCAGCATATTGAATACTTGAGCTGGCGTAGTTGGAATACACACCTGCATATTGTGATCAGCACACAATTGCAAAAAGCGCTCCAGACGTGCAGATGAGTGCTCTGGACCCTGCCCCTCGTAACCATGTGGCAACAGCAACGTCAGACCACACAAACGGCCCCACTTTTGCTCACCAGAACTGAGGAATTGATCGATCACCACCTGAGCGCCATTGGCAAAGTCACCAAATTGACCTTCCCAAATCACCAAGGCTCTTGGTTCGGCTGTGGCATAACCATACTCGAAGGCCATAACGGCTTCTTCAGATAAGGCAGAATCGTACACCTGAAACGGCCCTTGCTGTTCAGAGATATGCTCTAACGGTGTAAAGGTGCTGCCATCGGTCTGATTGTGCAACACGGCATGGCGGTGGAAAAAGGTACCACGACCAGAGTCCTGCCCAACGATACGGATGCGATTACCGCTATCCACAATTGATGCATACGCTAAAATCTCAGCAAAACCCCAATCAATTTTCTTCTCACCAGCCAGCATTTTGGCCCGGTCTTCATAGACACGTGCCACCTGACGCTGCATCGGGTGAGTTTCAGGTACGGCAATGGCTTTTTCACCCAAAGCCACCAACGTTTCAACTGTCATGCCACCATCGTACTCTGAATCCCAGTCCTGATTCAGGAATGGGGTCCAGTCGACTGAGCTTTCATGATCCATCTTACGCCATTCATCAACCACGCAATCGCCTTTATCGAGCGCATCGCGATAATCAGACATCATGGCTTTGATATCTTCAGCAGTAAACTGACCTTCATTGATCAGCTGCTCAGCATAGATTTCACGAGGTGTTGGGTGTTTCTTAATTTTTTGATACATCAACGGCTGAGTCGCATTTGGCTCATCGGCTTCGTTATGGCCATTACGGCGATAGCACACCAAATCAATCACGACATCGCGTTTAAAGGTATTGCGGTAATCCACAGCCAATTGTGCTACCAGTACTACGGCTTCAGGATCATCGCCATTGACATGGAAAATTGGCGCCTGCACCATTTTGGCAATATCAGTACAGTATTCGGTAGAACGCGTATCTTCACGGTTTGAAGTGGTAAAGCCAACCTGATTATTAATCACCAAGCGAACGGTGCCACCTACTTTAAAGGCACGGGTTTGCGAGATATTGAAGGTCTCAGCAACCACACCCTGACCGGCAAAGGCAGAATCACCATGAATGGTAATTGGCAAAGCCAAAGAGCCATCAGTGCAACCACGGCGATCCAAGCGAGCACGAACTGAACCCATCACCACAGGGTTGACAATTTCCAGGTGAGACGGGTTAAACGCCATGGCAAGGTGAACATCGCCGCCTTTGGTGGCAAAATCAGATGAGAAACCCATGTGGTATTTCACATCACCAGCGCCAACCACGGTATATTTGCCAGCAAACTCGTCAAACAATTCGGATGGGTTCTTGCCCAACACGTTAATTAAGGTGTTTAAACGACCACGGTGTGCCATACCAATGACACAATCTTTCGCGCCTTGTTCACCGGCACGATGGATCATGGTTTTCAGCATTGGGATCATGGCATCGCCACCTTCGAGACCAAATCGCTTCGCACCCGGGAATTTAGACCCCAGATACTTTTCCAGACCATCTGCGGCAATTAAATCTTTTAAAATGCGCTCTTTGGTATTTTTTTCAAAGGTAGGTGCAGAGTGAATGCTTTCTAAACGTTGCTGGATCCAGCGTTTTTCATCGGTTGAGACAATATGCATGTACTCAGCACCGATGGAACCGCAGTAGGTTTTTTCCAGTGCTTTATGCAAATCACCCAATTTCATGGTGTCAGAACCACCAGCGAATGATCCAACATTGAACTCTGTATCGTAATCAGCTTGAGACAATTCATGATGTGATAATTCAAGATCACGAATGCGCTGCTGAGGCCATAAGTTCAATGGGTCCAGTTTCGCCAGTTGATGACCACGAAAACGATAGGAGTTGATCAGTTGCAGTACTTTCACCTGACGAGAATCAGCCGCTTGACTGCCTGCTACCGTCACCACTTCGCGGTGTTTGTTGCGAGCGAGATCAGCAAATTGCTGGCGGATATCAGAATGACGAGTCTCCAAATCAACACCGTCAAGTTTTGGCAATTGAGCAAAAAACTCTCGCCATTCATCCCCTACACTGGTAGGTTCCGCCAAGTAGGATTCATAGAGTTCATCCACGTAGGCCATGTTGCCACCGCCGAGATGAGAAGACTCTAGCCACGCCTTCATTACACCTTCGTGCATTTAGTTTCCCTTATATCTGCGCACCTGGAAAAAAATCGCAAAAAAATAACAGTATAGCTTAAGCTCTGTTATTTTTTTGCTTGCATCAGCTTTTCATCAAAAAAGATGGGCGCATTACAACGCCCGGTTTAACAACATCGATTTGATGTGTCCAATTGCTTTAGTTGGGTTTAACCCTTTAGGACACACATTGACACAGTTCATAATGCCATGACAACGGAACACGCTGAACGCATCGTCAAGATCATTCAACCGTTCTTCAGTCGCGGTATCGCGGCTATCCGCTAAAAAGCGATAAGCATGCAACAACCCAGCCGGGCCAATAAACTTGTCTGGGTTCCACCAGAATGACGGGCATGATGTAGAGCAACAAGCACACAAAATACACTCGTACAAGCCATCCAACTCGGCACGCTGCTCTGGAGATTGCAAAAACTCACCGGCAGGAGGCAGGTTGCTGTCGTTAATTAAGTACGGTTTTACTTTTTCATACTGCGTGTAAAATTGGCTCATATCGACCACCAAGTCACGCACAACAGGCAAACCTGGTAATGGACGCACTACAATTTTACCGCCCTTGGTGCCAGTAGCTGACAGCGGCGTAATACAAGCCAGGCCATTTTTACCATTCATGTTCAAACCATCGGAGCCACAAACCCCTTCACGGCATGAGCGGCGAAACGATAAGGTTGGGTCCTGCTCTTTCAGTTTGATCAGTGCATCCAGCACCATCATGTCCCGGCCTTCCGGATTCTCCAGCGTATAATCCTGCATGCGAGGTGCATCATCGACATCAGGGTTGTAACGATAGATCGAGAAAACTAAATTCTTCATCGCTGTGCCCTCTTAATAAGTACGCGCTTTTGGCGGGAATGCTTCACGGAACTTCGGCTCCAGATTCACATCGCGCTTAAACATGGATTCAGTATCCGGGGTATAGACGCTGTGACATAACCAGTTAGCATCATCCCGATCCGGGAAGTCAAAGCGGGCATGAGCACCACGACTCTCGGTACGGAAATTGGCAGCAACGGCGGTTGAATAAGCCGTTTCCATCAGGTTATCCAGCTCCAGACATTCAATCCGCATGGTATTAAAGTCGGAACTCTTGTCATCCAAACGGGCGAATTGCAAACGCTCACGGATGGTTTTCAGCTCAGCCAAACCTTCAGCCATGGCCTCACCTTCACGGAATACCGAGAAATTAAGCTGCATGCAGTTTTGCAAATCTTTCTTGATTTGCACCGGGTCTTCACCCTGCCCTGGTTTGCTATCCTCCCAGCGACGGGTACGTGCCAGTGCGGCATCCAAATCAGATTCAGAAGCAGGACGCGCTTCAGCAGTTGCGGCCAACGCTTCGCCAAGGTGCAAGCCAGTTGCACGACCAAACACCACCAGATCCAACAAGGAATTACCACCCAAACGGTTGGCACCATGCACCGAAACACACGCGATCTCGCCACAAGCAAACAAACCAGCGACTACACTGGATTTACCATCTGCAGTGGGTTTAATCACCTGACCATTCACATTGGTCGGAATACCACCCATCATGTAGTGGCAGGTTGGGATCACAGGGATAGGCTCTTTCACCGGGTCAACATGAGCAAAAGTACGGGATAGCTCACAAATGCCTGGCAAACGACTTTCCAGCACATCGGCGCCCAGATGGTCCAGCTTCAATTTAAGGTGAACACCCCACGGGCCTTCACAGCCACGACCTTCACGAATTTCGGTCATCATAGAGCGAGCAACCACATCGCGGCCAGCCAGGTCTTTTGCATTTGGCGCGTAACGCTCCATAAAGCGCTCGCCGTCTTTATTCAGCAAGTAACCACCTTCCCCACGGCAACCTTCCGTTACCAAGGTACCAGCTCCGGCTATACCGGTTGGATGGAACTGCCACATTTCCATATCTTGCAGCGGCACACCAGCACGCAGTGCCATACCCACGCCATCACCTGTATTGATATGGGCATTGGTAGTAGAGGCATAAATACGGCCAGCACCACCAGTGGCCAGAACCGTGGCTTTGGATTTGAAGTAAACAATTTCGCCGGTTTCTATATCAATCGCAGTACAACCGACAATGGCGCCATCCTGGTTTTTTACCAAATCAAGGGCATACCACTCGCTGAACACCTGAGTACGGTTTTTGACGTTTTGCTGATACAGCAAGTGCAACAAGGCATGCCCCGTACGGTCTGCCGCAGCCGCGGTGCGAGCCGCTTGCTCACCACCGAACTCTTTCGACTGACCGCCAAAAGGACGTTGATAGACCCGGCCATTTTCAAAGCGTGAAAATGGCAGACCCATATTTTCTAATTCAGTAATGGCCTCAGGGCCGGTTTTACACATATATTCGATCGCGTCCTGATCACCGATATAATCGGAACCTTTCACGGTATCAAACATATGCCATTCCCAATTGTCCGGGTGTGAATTACCTAAAGCAACGGTAATACCGCCTTGTGCAGACACCGTATGAGAACGGGTTGGAAAAACCTTGGATAACAACGCACAACTTAACCCTGACTCAGTAATTTGCAAGGCTGCACGCATACCGGCACCACCTGCGCCAATCACGATGGCATCAAACTCACGAACTGGAATAGTCATTTACGAAACTCCTACAGCTTTAAGGCCCCACAACACAAAGAGACCAACAGCGACATAACTGAAAGCAATCACGCTGACAACGAATTGCACTACAGCACGAATACGTGCACATTTAATGTAGTCAGTGACCACTTGCCATAGACCAATTCGAGCATGAATGGCTATCGAGATCAGCGCCAGCAATGTAAAGACTTTCATCCACAGCTGAGCAAAAAGATTGTTCCAGGTTACGTAAGTTACTTCTGGCGTGAACAAGAAAAAACCTAAAATAAATAGAGCGTACAAGCCCAATACAGTGGCGGTTGCACGGGTGGAAACGTAATCCTGAACGCCATCACGTTTCAAGGAAGCTTGATTCAAAACCATAACCAGACTCCTGCCAGAACAGCTAAAATAATCCATAAGCCAATTGCGATACGAGCACTGGTATTACCGGAAGCCAATTCTTCCCAATAACCCAAATCCATGATCATGTGACGGATACCACCGATAAGGTGATACAACAGTACAGTGATGGTGCCCCACGCTAAAAACTTAGCGAAATGAGAGGTCAATACCGTTTTCACTTGTTCAAAGCCTTCTGCAGAAGACAGTGAGACAGCCCAAGCCCATACAACCAGAATGAGGGCGATAAATAGTGCCACGCCGGTTACACGGTGTAGGATAGAAGCTTTGGCAGCTGCCGGAAGTGAAATTGTGGTCAGGTCGAGATTTACAGGTCTTTGCTTTTTCACAGTTTCTTGTCCATCGACGCCCGTTTGCGAGCTTTAGTTGTCATTATTGAAGAACTGAATAAACAGTCATTCCCCATTTGTTGATACAGCAGTAAACCTCAATTGGTTCAGCGCATGCAAGGGAGAGGAGTGAACTGATTCAGCACCGGCAATAGTATATATTTCATGCCTCGTTATTACAATTTTTGTTTGGTTTTACAGGAAAAATTCCTGTTATGGAACGCTGTCATAAAAACAGCTCGCTGACAATACGACCAGAGTCGTATACTTATTGGCCGAAAACGCATTAAAATTGACTTTTAGGGTAGCTTTGCAGTTAGAATAGCGGCAGCATCCCTCTTTTGATTCTTAATTCATAAATAGGAGAAATCCAATGGCAGATAAAAAAGCCGTCGTGCAGATCGATGACAAATCGTTCGAGTTGCCTATCTATTCAGGTACGGCAGGCACCGACGTAATAGACGTTCGCGCCTTGGGCCAGCAAGGGTATTTCACCTTTGATCCGGGTTTTATGTCGACCGGTTCATGTGAGTCAAAAATTACCTTTATTGATGGTGGCAAAGGTGTGCTTCTGCATCGCGGTTACCCTATTGAGCAACTGGCTGACAAATCAAATTATCTTGAGCTCTGTTACTTATTGTTGGAAGGCGAACTGCCAAACCATGCGCAGTACGAAGATTTTGAAAACACCATCACTCGTCACACCATGGTGCACGAAAAAATCGCTTCTTTCTTTCAGGGCTTCCGGGTTGATGCCCACCCTATGGCTATGTTGTGTGGTGTTGTTGGTGCCCTGTCGTCGTTCTATCACTCCGATCTGGATATTAACGACCCGGAGCAACGTAAACGTAGTGCTCACCGCCTGATCGCTAAGTTACCGACCATCTCTGCAATGGCTTACAAGTACACCGTTGGTCAGCCGTTTGTCTATCCGCGTAATGAATTGAGCTACGCCGAAAACTTCTTGCACATGATGTTTTCCGTACCAGCGGAAGATTACAAAGTGAGTCCTATATTGGCCAAAGCCATGGATCGCATCTTTATGCTGCATGCTGACCATGAGCAAAATGCCTCTACCTCAACCGTGCGTTTAGCGGGTTCATCTGGTGCCAACCCTTATGCCTGTATTGCGGCTGGTGTTGCATCTTTGTGGGGCCCTGCGCACGGCGGTGCCAACGAAGCTTGTTTGAAAATGCTACAACAAATTGGTTCCGTTGATCGTATTCCTGAATTCGTTAAACGCGCTAAAGATAAAGACGATTCATTCCGCCTGATGGGCTTTGGTCATCGTGTTTACAAAAACTTTGACCCTCGGGCCAAGGTCATGCGAGAGACCTGCCACGAAGTTCTAAAAGAGCTGAATATCAAAGATCCACTGCTGGATGTCGCGATGGAGCTTGAGCGTATTGCGCTGGAAGATCCGTACTTCATCGAGAAAAAGCTGTATCCAAACGTCGATTTCTACAGCGGAATCATCTTAAAAGCCATTGGTATTCCTACCAGCATGTTCACGGTCATCTTTGCGATGTCACGAACGGTCGGTTGGATCTCCCATTGGGATGAAATGCTGAGCGAGAAAGGCCATAAAATTGGTCGCCCACGCCAGCTTTATACCGGTTACAACACCAGAGATATCAAAGACATCGACCAACGTTAATGTCTCTTTTGTGATGTAAACTGGCTTAAAAAGCGACCTTAGGGTCGCTTTTTGTATAAGCTCTGTCTCTTGACTCTTACATGCACTGGCATTGCGCCTTTGCTAAAAAACAGGCACTATTTCCTGATGTTTTTCAAAGTTGACCCTTGCAGTGGCCTTTAACGTCGAAACCTTTCGCCAACAATTTCCTTTTTTTCAGGCCAATCCAAACTGGGTCTATCTGGATAATGCTGCCACCAGCCACAAGCCACAAATCATGCTGGATAGCTTGCAGCACTTCTACGCCAGCGCCAACAGTAATATTCATCGAGGAGCGCACAGCTTAGGTGATCAGGCGACGCAGTTGTACGAGCAAGCCAGACAACACGTTGCCGACTTTATTGGTGCGGAACAGGCCGAACAAATCATTTTTACCAGTGGTACTACCGCAGCATTGAACCAACTTGCTTTTGGTCTGATGGGGACAGTGTTGCAACCGGGCGATCGTATCTTACTCACAACACTTGAACATCACGCCAATATTGTGCCCTGGCAACTGCATTGTCAGTCCAAAGGTGTTGTGTTGGACGTTGTGCCACTCACCGTAGATCATCAGCTGGATATGGCTGCGTTTAGCCGTTTATTGCAACATCAGCCCAAAGTCGTCAGTTTTTGTCATGTATCCAATGTGCTTGGGCAGGTATTGCCCGTTGCCGACATGGTGCAACAAGCACAAGCTGTAGGTGCACTAACCGTGATTGATGGCGCGCAAGGGATCTTGCACGATACCATTGATGTACAACAACTTAATACCGATTTTTATGTATTTTCTGGCCATAAAATCTATGGTCCAACCGGTGTGGGCGTTTTGTATGGCAAAACAAAGGCATTGGAGTGCTTAACTCCATTGCTTGGTGGTGGAGAAATGATTCAGCACGTCAGCTTTGACCATACCCGATACCATCAGTTGCCCTTTCGGTTAGAAGCCGGGACCTCTGCCATTGCCGAAGTCATTGCATTGGGGACAACACTGCATTGGCTTGCAAAACAAGACCGAACTGGCATGCGACAACATAAACAACAGTTACTGCAGCATGGCTGGCAGCAATTGGAAGCCATGCCTCAACTCGAATTACTCAGTTCTGCGACAAACAATGCCGGTATCATTACCTTTAATGTCAGAGGTGAGCATCCAACGGATGTCGCCACCTTGCTGAATGAACAAAAAATAGCAGTAAGGGCTGGGCAACATTGTGCCATGCCTTTATTTGCCAACATACATCACCCCGGAGCGGTACGACTCTCTTTAGCAGCCTACACGACACAAGCTGAAGTTGATGCCGCCATCAACGCCATCCGTATGGCTGTGGAGCTGCTATGTCCTTCATGAATGATTGTATTGCTGAAACTGCTCAAGCTCTTGAGCACATCCGTCAGGATTTATTGCCAGAACTGGCCAACCCAGGGCATTGGCAGGAGCGTTATCGCGCACTGATGGGGCTTGCGAGACAGTTACCTACCCTGCCAGAAGAGCGCCGACCGTCCAGTGCTTTGATTGAAGGATGTGAAAGCAGGGCCTGGTTGCTGCACTACTTTGATTCGGTGGAAGATAAGCATTACTTTGTCTTCGAATCCGATGCCCGTATTGTGAAAGCATTGCTTGCCGTCCTGCTTTGTCAAATCAATGGTATGGATAACAAAACCTTTAAAGCATGCCAGCTGGAGTTGTGTCTGAAGGAGTTGCACCTGACTCAGCACCTTAGTCAGTCGCGAAGTAAGGGGTTAAGTTCGGTCATCAAACACTTACAACAGTTGCAAGCGAGCAGTTGAGCATCGCGCTGATGTTTAATTAGCTTTTGCAGCCAGCTTGTTCAGCACACGTGACACCGCCGCCATGCCAAAGCTGGCAGTCACTACGGTAACCGCACCAAAACCACCACTGCAATCGAGCCGCATCGGGCCTTCAGAGAATTTTTGCTGGCAGACACTACCATCCGGTTGTGGGTACTTCAATTGCTCTGTTGAATACACACAATCAATACCAAAACGCCGTTTCGGATTGCGGCTGTAGTTGTAATCGCGTCGTAATTTATTCCGTACCTTTGCCAGCAAGGGGTCATTAATGGTTTGCGTTAAATCTGCAATTTGAATTTGCGTCGGGTCGGTCTGGCCTCCCGCTCCACCGGTGCATACCAGTGGGATTTTATTGCGCTTACAATGCGCCACCAAAGCCACTTTTGCGGATACCGAATCGATAGCATCGACCACATAATCGATATCGGTTGTAATCAGTTCAGCGAGGTTCGAAGCATCGACAAAATCACTCACTTGATGCACCTCTATCTCCGGCCAGATAGCCTGTAGCCGCTCGGCCATCACGGCTACCTTATCCTGACCAATGGTACTGCTCAGAGTATGCAACTGACGATTGGTATTGCTGACACAAATATCATCCAGATCAATCAGCGTGATACGACCAATACCTGAGCGAGCCAATGCTTCGGCGGCCCAGCTCCCCACACCGCCAATACCCACCACACAGACATGACTGCGTTGAAACTTCATCAGCGCGGCCTTACCATACAAACGAGCAATACCGGCAAAGCGCGGCTCATCACGGATCATACCGTCATTTGTCATTGTTTCTGGCGATACCGGGTCCGTCGCTTTATCCGTGTTCATGGTGATGTACTTCTCTCAAATTAACTGTTGATATTTGGGGTTAAGGCAAGCGGCTTTCGATATTCAGGCCAGTCCAACTGCCAGGGTGAGGACCAAGCCGTATCAAACTGTGATTGCAAGCGGCCAAACTCCACCCCACTCTCTGGCCAACAACACAATTCGATACGTTGTCCCTGCCAGACAAAACAAAGTGCATAAGCATGCAGATACACCCGATCGGCAGCCGCACTGCCATACAACTCATCGCCGATAATGGCGGCTCCAATACTTTTCAGCGCCACTCGGATTTGGTGCGTTTTTCCCGTCCACGGCTTAATTAAAAACGCCCGCAAAGGCAGTTCAACAAAGCCCTGGCTGATAAAATAGCTGACCGCTGGTTGCTGTTGGGAATGCTGCAATTTCCAGGCACCTCGCCTGGCTGGCACCATATCGCCTTTAACCCAGCCTTGTTTGCTCTTGGGCTTATTAGCGCTTAATGCCAGGTAGTATTTTTCTATCTGGTGCGACGCAAAAAGTGCAGATAATTCAGCAGCAGCCACAGAGGATGTTGCCAGCAGCAACAGACCCGAGGTGACTTTATCCAGCCGGTGCACCGGATACAACTTGAGGCCCAGCTGCTGCTCTGCCTGCACCACCATGCCGGGGCCCGACTCGGAGTGAAAGCTAACTCCAGCCGGTTTGTACAAAGCAACCCACTGCTCAGTTTGAGCAATGACCTGCAACGCTGACTTCACAGTGGCACTCACTACCGCTGCTGACACAACAAACGCGCGGCAGCTAAATCGTCTGGTGTATCCACGCCGACAGGTGGCTCTTCACTTGCGATACCCACATGGATCGCTTCGCCCTGCCACAACACACGTAATTGCTCCAGCGACTCAATACGTTCAAGCGTTGATACCGGCCAGCGAACATAGCGGCGAATAAAACCAGCACGATACGCATAAATACCAATATGACGATGGTAATGCTGCGACAACTCCTGTTGAAACTGCTGGTCACGATCATAGGGGATCACCGAGCGACTAAAATACAAAGCGTAACCTTGTTTATCCATCACCACTTTGACCGAATTGGGATTGCCGATCTCATCTGCATGCTGCATCGGCACTGCCAGCGTCGCCATTTCAGCTTTACGTTGCCGGGCCAGGTTCTCAGCTACTTGCCCAATAATCGCCGGAGGGATAAAGGGTTCATCACCTTGCACGTTCACCACAATGGCTTCATCGGGTAACTGCATTTGTTCAACAACCTCGGCCAGGCGCTCCGTACCGGAACTATGATCGACTCGCGTCATGCACAACTCACCACCAAACCGCCTGACTTCACCGGCCACACGCTCATCATCGGTTGCCACCACAACTCGGCTGGCACCACTGGCTAACGCCTGCTGATGCACACGTTTAATCATGCTGTAACCACCAATATCAAGCAATGGCTTGCCTGGTAAGCGGCTACTGGCAAAGCGAGCCGGTATTATGACGATGAAGTCCATCGCTCCAACTCCTCTTGCTCTAATTCACGGGCTTCATCCGCAATCATGACGGGCAGGCGCTCACGTACCGGAAACGCCAATTTATCGAAGGTACAAATCAGCTCCTGCTGTTTGGCATTGTATTTCAACTTGCCTTTGCACAAAGGGCAGGCCAGTATATCGAGTAAAGCAACGGGTATACTCATATCAACTCCGCAAATCGGCCATCAAAGTGGCTAGTTGTTGTTCTATCTCAGTATCCGGACATGCTTCTACCGCCAGCTGATACCAGCCCGGGCGGGCGAAAGCACGGCATTTAACTGCATCTTTTTCCGTCATCAATAACGGCGTGGGTAGCAGGCTTAATTCTTGTTCGGTATACGCATGATGATCGCCGTAAAAAAACCGCTGTACAATAGAAAAACCCGCCTCCTCTGCCGTATGAGCAAAGCGCTCCGGGTTGCCTATAGCAGCCAACAGATGTACCGGCCCCACTGGCAGTATGTCTTGCTCCAGCAAACCAGTTGCACTTACAATCTTGAGTTGCATGCAACCATGCGCCTGCGAATGTGCTTTGCTGTTGGCAATCACGAGATCGGCCTGCTTTAAACGTGATACCGGTTCCCGCAATGGGCCTGCTGGTAACAAGAGTCCATTGCCTAAACCCCGGAATCCATCGATCAATACAATCTCTAAGCTTCTTTGTAAGCGATAATGCTGCAAGCCATCATCGCTAATAATGATGGTGCAGTCATGTTGGCTCAACAAATACTGACCTGCGGCTACCCGGTCCGGGCAAACCACCACAGGGCAACCTGAGCGCTGAGCCAACAATAAGGGTTCATCCCCCACCGCAGCAGCTGAGTCCGAAGGGTCCACCAATGTCGGCTGAGTAATGCGCGCTCCATACCCCCGACTGATAATTCCAGGCCGATGTCCCTGCTGCTGCAACCAGCGACACAGCCACAGGGTAAAGGGCGTTTTACCGGTACCGCCAACACTAATATTTCCCACCACCACCACGGGTACCGGCAAGGCGATACTCTTCAGCCAGCCCCGACGATAAGCAAAACGTCGTACAGCCGTGATCAGCCAAAACAGGCCACTTAATGGCCAGAGTAACCAACACCACCACGCAGAATGATACCAGCCCCGTTCAATGGCATTCATACTGGTTTTTGACCAAACTGCATCTTGTACAGCTGCGCATAAGCGCCATCTTGTGCTAACAGGCTGGCATGATCGCCGCGCTCAATGATGCGACCTTGATCCATCACCAGAATCTGATCAGCATTTTCAATGGTCGATAAGCGGTGTGCAATCACAATGTTAGTACGACCTTTTAACAGCTCATCCAAAGCACCCTGAATTTTTCGCTCAGACTCGGTATCCAGTGCTGAGGTGGCTTCATCCAAAATAAGAATAGGCGCCTGCCGCAATAAAGCACGAGCGATGGCGATGCGCTGACGCTGGCCGCCACTTAACGACACACCATTTTCGCCAATTATAGTATTCAGGCCATCTTGCATCTGACGGGCAAATTCCATCACGTGGGCTTTTTCAGCCACATCAAGCAAGTGTGCATCACTCACAGGCTCATCCAAACCATACATAATGTTGTTGGCGATAGTATCGTTAAACAAAGTGACATGCTGCGAAACAATCGCCATTTGCTGACGTAAAGAAGCCAAAGTAAAATTTTTGATGGACGAGTCATCCAGCAAAATACGGCCTTTCTCAATCTCATAAAAGCGCGGCAGTAAACTGGATATGGTCGTTTTACCACTGCCGGAGCGCCCTACTAAAGCCACCGTTTGTCCGGGTAACACTTCAAAGCTAATGTCCTGCAAGACCTGTTTATCTTCATGGCCCGGGTAACTAAAGTCGACATGATCGAAGCGTATATGACCACTGATTCGTTTCAGTTCACGAGTACCGGTATCTTGCTCCGGTAATTGATCAAGGATTTCAAAGATACTCTTGGCCGCTGCCATACCACGTTGAAAGTCACCATTGACCGTAGTGAGCTGCTTTAATGGCCGCAGCAGCATCACCATGGATGAGGCAATTAAGGTAAAGGTACCTGCGGTAAGGCTATCCAGCATCGCAGGCTGACTGGCCATATAGATCACGAACGCCAGTGCAAAGGAAGCGATCAATTGCACCACGCCCGTGCTCATCGCTTTGGCCGACTCCAGCTTGACATCTTGTTGCCGCGTCATATTGTTTACTTCAGCAAAGCGACTTTTTTCAACCTTTTGGCCGCCAAACGACAAAATCACTTTATGACCGTTCAGCATTTGCTCGGAGCAGGTGGTCACTAAACCCATGGCGGTCTGAATATTATTGCTTATTTTACGAAAGCGCTTCGAAACAAAGCCAACAATGACCGCGATTAATGGTGCAATCACCAGAAAAATCAGCGACAACTGCCAGCTATTCCAAAACATCAGTGCCAGCAAACCAATGACAAAAGCCCCTTCGCGGATTAACACAATCAGTGCTTTTGAAGTGGCTTGTTTTAACTGCTCGGTCGAATAGGTGACTTTCGAAATCAAGTCACCGGTTGAGTTTTGATCATGAAATGACACGGGTAAACGCATCAGGTGCTCAAATAGCTCCTGACGCAAATCTTTGACAATATTGGCGCCAACCCAGCTCAGGCAATAGGTAGCAATAAAATGCGAAGCGCCACGAAACAAAAACATCACGATGATAAACAGAGGGGCATACTTTAGAAACTCAGTATCCTTTCCTTCGATGCCCTCATCAATAAAGGGTTGCAGCATGGAAATAAAGCCTACATCCACCAGAGCATAGCCCACCATGCCAAGCATAGCGCAGACAAAACCAATCTTGTAGGGCTTCAGATAGCTAAATAATCGCCGGCTTGTCGTGTTCGAGACATCACTAATCTGCAAATTGATCATCCTATGGTTCATTTGACTCTATTCTAACGCGTTGCTCCGATTGTGACAGCTTTGCTTGCACCGAATCCAACCAAAACGGCAATCGAGACGCTCGATTGCTATATATTTGCACAAAATCAGGGCTTAAGGCTATCTGTATTGCGCCATGATCAGCCGTGTTCCATAGCGGGATCTGCAATACATCCAATCGATCCTGTACCTGCGCAGAAGGATGTTGGAAACCGCGATGTCGCCCTGCACTATTCAAAGCAACACGAACCTGCAACTGCTGTAAAAAAGCTAAACTGCTGGACGTATTGCTGCCATGGTGTGGCAGCACCAATAGATCGGCGGTTAGATCAGGGTAACGTTGCAACAGCTGTTGTTCCTGCTGCCGGTGAATATCACCGGGTAACAAAATGTTCCAGCCATGCAGCTCTATCCAGACCACGCAAGAGCCATCATTACGTGGCCCATGTTCAGTGCCATCGTGCAATACCACCAGCCGGGCATCAAAAAATGTCATCGGCAATTGCTGACAAGGCAGCGACGCCGCTGCAGTAGGTATATCCGTCACCAGAGTTACCTCAGGGAAGGCTTGTCGGATATCGGGCCAGGTCCCGGTATGATCACTGTCATCATGACTCAACACTAAATAGTGCAATTGCTGAATGCCTACCTGCTGCAAATAAGGTAAAACATAGCGACGAGTGGCGCTAAAATCGCCCTGTCGTGGCCCGGCATCGTACAATACACCATGCTGTTGGTACTGCAACAACACAGATAACCCCTGCCCGACATCAATCACGTGCAATCGCCAGCCCGCATCCTGAGACCAATGTTGAGCCAAAGGCAGCAAACAGAGTAACGCCAGTATGACCGCCAGACGATGCCGAAATAAACAGAGCATAACCAGCGCCAGCATGCTCAGCACCGCCATAAACCAAGGTACTCCTTTTGCCGACCACCACAATACCGGCCGCTGTGCAGCCTGATCCAGCCACAGCACCAACGGACGAAACAGCAGATCAACCCAAGGCCACAGCCAGGCAGCCCAATCAGCATGCAGCCATTCAAGCAAGCATGTCAGCAATAGTGCAGGGATAGCAACCAGTGAACACCAGGGCACAAAGATCAGATTCGACAGCAGCGATATCAGTGAGATGCCATCAAAGAATAACAGCGATATAGGAATTAAACCGATGGACAACCACAGATGAAAACCAAACAGATGTTTGAGACGAGCCAACCAGCCATGATCTGGCATAGGAAAGCGCCACAAATAAAATAAGATCAAAGCCACTGCACTGACTGATAACCAAAAGCTTGCACTGAGAGCCCACATCGGCTGCACCAGCAACAGCAATGCCACCAACAGCAACCAGAAACGATGATAACTCAGCCGGTGATAAAACCAGCTGACACCGGCCACCAAGACCAAAGCAATCAAAGCTCTTACTGTAGGAATGGCAAAACCAGCCAGGGCGGCATACCCCAGTGCAGCACTGAGCGCCAGCATCGTTCGCACTCGTAGTTGTGTAGCGGGTAACCAGCCAGTCCAACGGATCGGTATGACCAACCACAAAACCCACCCATAAATCAGGCCAATATGCAGCCCGGAAATAGCGACCAGATGCCCCAACGAAGTATGACGCAATCCTTGCCATAACTCAGGACTAAAATCACGCTCTCCCATCGTTAATGCTAACAACAAGGGCGATGAAGGCAAATCGGTAGTCGCCTGCTGCAATCGCTGATACCAACGGTGGCGTTGCCCCATGGTTTGATGCAACAACTGAGCCTGTGCCGGATCGCTAACATAACCTCGTGCCAGTTGACCATGAATCAAAGCCGCACGCTCGGCAGAATAGCCTCCCGGGTTTGAGATATCATGTACCGGCTTTAAGCGCACGCTCAATTGCCAGTGCTGACCTTGCTGCAGTATGTCTGAGGCTTGAAACCAACTCAATCGTAATCGATAGCCTTTGGCAGAGCCTGATGTGACTAAGAAATCAAACTGACTCAACGGTCCGTGTTGCCGGGGTATTCCAATGATCTGCCCTTCAACCTGCTGCTGAACGTCTTGCAGTAAAGCTGCACCTGCCTGCTGATGCATAAGCAGGGTTCCATGCCAACTGAGCAAGTACAAACAAAGGCCGCAGTAAAACCAGCAGCGGCGCCACAGTAATAATGCTAGACTAAGTAACAGTAGGAAAAAAACAAAAAAAGGTGGCACCATTGGTAAAAATAGCGACAATATGCAGCCAAAGAGTACACCTAACCCCAGTGAAGTCATGTTTACTTTGAGTAAATGAGTTGTAATGCCAAAGAAGACTATTCGAAAGTTCTTACCAAATCCAGAGGTAATTCGACAAAGTAAGCTGCTGCAGCTGTTCGGTAACTTACTGCACGATGCCAACCTCTGGCATTTAAACCGGCGCTCGGCACGCGGGGGCATTGCTATTGGCTTATTTTGGGCCTGGATGCCAATGCCATTTCAAATGGTTGCATCGGCGGCAGCGGCCATCTTATTTCGGGTGAATTTACCGCTGGCAGTTGGTACCGTCTGGCTCTCCAACCCCTTTACCATGCCAGTGATGTTCTATCTCAGCTATCTGGTTGGGGCGGTGGTGTTGTCATCCCCTATCGAGCCTTTTGCGTTTGAAGCCAGCATTGAATGGTTAATCAGTAGCATGGCAACCATCGGCAAACCATTTTTATTGGGCTGTGTTTTAATGGGGTTAACGGCCAGCATTGTGGGCTACTTTGTGATTGACTGGCTCTGGGTGCTGTCTATCCGCCGTGCTCAACGCGATCGCCGTAACGGCATTAAGTGGCGTTAGGCTTTTTCTTACTTCTGCCCCAGCACAGCAGCAGGTAACGTTTTACTGGCCCGCCAGGCCGGATATATGGTTGCCACCAGGCTAAGAACCAAGGCAATAAGCACCGTCCAGACTAAATCGGTCCAGAGAAACAAAGAGGGAACAAAATCAATAAAATAAATATTGGGATCGAGCAGTGAGGTACCGGTCAACTCTGTGCTCCAAACAAAAATAGGCTCAATGTAGCGGCTAAGCAACCAGCCTATGACCGCTCCGCTCAAAGTACCTATCAGGCCATTCAACCACCCCAGCCACATAAAGGTTCGGATCACAGCGGCCGGAGCTAATCCCATGGTTAGTAAAATAGCAATGTCAGATTCTTTCTCCCGCACCGCCATCACCAGGGTCGCCACAATATTAAAACAGGCCACACCAATCACCAGTGCCAACACCAGATACACGATGGTGCGAACCATCTGAATGTCCTGATACAAATGACCTTGGGTCCGCATCCAATCCTGAAGATAGACATAGTCATCCGACAACATACCCAGTTCACGGGCTATCCGCGGCGCAGCGAATAAATCCTCCAACTGAAAAGCGAAGCCATGCACACTATCGGTTGGCATCTTTAGCCAGCCCGCCAACGCCGAGCTATCGACCCATACTTGCTGATAATCAAGCTGGCCACCGACCTGAATAATGGCCGTTACGGTTAACACCACCGTTTGACTGCTGGCCAATCGACCATCAGGGCGAAACTGTGGCAACATCAACTGCAGCTGGTCACCAGCACGAACACTCAGTGCATCTGCGACCCCTTGACCCAACACAATCGAGCGGCCATCCAACGAAGCAATATCGCCCTCGGTTAGGTACTGCTCAAAATTGGTGATCTGCCGTTCGGCATCCAATTCAATGCCTCTGATCATAGCGCCTTTCACTTGCTGGCCTTGCCGTAAAATGCCATTGCTCTTGATAAAGGGAGCGGACGCCGTTACCTCAGGATGTTGGCTCAAATGCTGCAGTTTAGCAGGCCAATCCATGATCTGAGCATCAACCGCTTGCAGCTCAACATGCGGGATCACCGCCAGTAAGCGATCTTTGAGTGCCTGCTCAAAGCCATTCATCACCGACAGTGCCAAAATCAATACCGCCACGCCCAGCGCAATGCCGATGGTTGATGAGGCAGAAATAAAGCGGATAAAGGCATTACTATGGCGTGTCGCCCGATAACGTCGCGCTAATTGCCACGAGAGACCTGCTTGCCTCAGCAGGGCTAACTTAGCCATCCGATCGCTCCAATACGCCGTCTTGCATCAGATAGTGCAGATCGCATTTAGCAGCCAGTTGCAGATCGTGGGTCACAATAATAAAGCTGGTGCCTAATTGCTGATTTAGCTCACGCAGCAACGCGTAAATGCTTTCGGCAGTTGTGTGGTCAAGGTTGCCTGTAGGCTCATCAGCCAGAACCAGCGCTGGTTTAGCCACTAGCGCGCGGGCTATGGCAACGCGTTGGCGCTCGCCGCCACTGAGCTCCGAAGGCCGGTGTGTCAGACGATGCGCTAAACCAACCCGGGTCAGCATGGCCTCAGCTTGCTGTTCCGCCACAGCTTTAGTTTCACCCCGGATCAACAAGGGCATCGCCACGTTTTCCAGAGCAGTAAAATCCATTAATAAATGATGAAACTGATAAATAAACCCGAGGTGCTGGTTACGCAGTTTAGCTTTTTGCCGCTCGGATAAACGAGCTACTTCCTGCCCCATCAGCTGCAGGCTACCGCTATCGGCCTGCTCAAGTGTACCAAGCAAATGCAGCAGGGTGCTTTTACCCGAACCTGAACTGCCGACAATAGCGACCATCTGCCCGGCGGACAACTCTAAACTCACCCCATTCAGTACCGGAGTCAGGTGCTGACCATCCCGAAACGACTTTACCAGTTGCTGGCCAGCTAACACTTTTTTATTCACGTTTGCATCATCCATCACGCTATTCATCACGAAGTACTTCCGCTGGTTCAATTTGCACCGCCCTCCAGGCAGGATAAATCACTGCCAGCATAGTTAACAGCAGGGCACTGCAAACAATCACAAGAATTTGAGAGACATTCATCACCACCGGCAGTTCAATCCCTCCGGCAATATAGATGCCAAACATACTGAGTAATGGGTTAATAAAATGACTGAGTAATGCACCAGCGATAGCCCCGGTGGTCGCGCCAATGACACCATTGCTCATGCCCTGCATAGCAAAAATGGTAAATAACTGGTAATTCTGCATGCCCTGAGTTTTCAAAATAGCCACTTCGGCCTGTTTTTCCGTCACCATCATCACCAATGCCGACACAATATTAAAAGCCGCTACCGCAACAATCAGCAACAGCATCAACCACATCATGGCTTTTTCCATCGCTACAGCGGCAAAAAGTTTACCATGGCTTTGCCGCCAATCCCGCACCTGGGTAAAATCAACTTGCTTGCTTAATAAGGTACTGAGTTTTGGTGCTTGAAAAGGCTCAGCCAATTGAATACGCCATTGCAATGGCGCCTGTGGTGCTAACTGCTGCAATTCGGAGAGCTTCACCACTGCCAACACCTGATCCAACTCGGACCCCGTATCCAACAGACCAGTAACCGTAAATAAACGTTGTCGCGGCATCCAGCCTAAAGGGGTATAACTGCCGCCTTGTGCCAGGGATAAACGCACAGAGTCGCCAAGAGAGACTTCGAGCTCTTCAGCCAGTTCCCGGCCCAATACAATGGGGAAACGGCCATTGTCTAACTCTTGCCAGCGCCCCAGAATCAAGCTTTGCGCCATAAATTCTGGTAACTGATCGACCTCAACACCTTGCAATTGTACCGGAGTAAGTTGACGAGGGGATTGCACCAGGGCTTCAGCTTCAACAAAAGGACTGATAAGGGCAATACTGGCATGGCGCTGCATGAGCCTTGCTTGCCAATCGTCAGCTGCCTGCTCTGAGGTTTGCACCACCAGATGTGGTAAAACGCCAAGAATGCGTTTTTTCAATTCGCCTTCAAAGCCATTCATCACTGAGCTGACAAGCGTCAACGCCATCACGCCCAGAAAAATTCCGGCGATAGAAAACAATGTGATAAAGGAAATAATGGCATTTCCTTTGCGGCTTTGGCTGTAACGCAGGCCGATCCATAAACTGACTGGAAGTTGCATCCTAATCTTCAGGACAATGTCACCGTAAAGTGGTAAAGTTGGACGCAATAGTATCAGACAATTCATCGTTCAGCATCCGCAAAAGGCCGCCTTATGGATCAAAATCAGCTGACACAGCTCAAAGAAGACTTTGCCGACTATTTCCAGATTGAAGATCGGATCCGTATCAATGCCGAGCCACTGGATAAAGATGGCGCAAACCTGTCGAAAGATGACTTCCTCGCGCTGATCCCGGAGCCTTTTTTGATGGCCGGCGAAATGATGCAACTGAACTCATCTTCACTACGCAGCTTATCGCGGCTAGGCGATGTTGCCGATGAACTCTGTCGATACTTGCAGCACATGGCCAGAAAAATGGATCTAATGATGCATTACGTGCTGCAACAACAAGATCAAATTGAGTTTCGTTACTACACCCATAGCTATGGTGGTTCAGGCTTATGTTTACTGAGCGAGCAACCCATGCAGGCAGGCGATTGGTTGCAGTTAAAAGTCTTTTTAGCGCAAGGTGAAGGCGCTGTTTTTTGCCTGGGACAAGTTATAGAATGTCGTCCACAGCAAGAACAATGGCTGGTCGATGTGGTGTATCGCCATATCCGCGATGAAGATCAAGAACTGATTGTCCGCGCCAGCTTGCATGAACAAACCCGGCAGTTAAAATTAAAAAAAGAACGTCGCTATGCTGACGACGCAAGCGAATAAAGGATCCAAAGTGTCAGATTACAAGCTGCCCAGTGAATGGGCCCCTCAAGACGGCATTATGCTCACCTGGCCTCACCACGACACCGACTGGGCCTACATGCTCGATGACGTTGAAGCGGTCTATCGTGAACTTGCCAAAGCCATTACCAGCCGGCAACAGCTGGTTATTGTCTGTCATAACGACTCGGTGCAACAGCATGTGGTGTCCTTGCTGAAAGACGATGGTATCGACTTTGATAGAGTGCATTTGGTGCAAGCTCCCTGCAATGATACCTGGGCACGTGATCATGGCCCCATCACGGTACTCAATCAGGATGGTGTGCCTTGTTTACTCGACTTTACCTTTACGGCCTGGGGCGACAAATTCAGCGCCAACCTCGATAACGACATTAATCAACGGTTGTTTCAGGCCGACTGCATCGCCGATGTGCCCAAAAAACGCATTGATCTGGTGCTGGAAGGAGGTGGCATTGAATCCGATGGAGCCGGAACCTTGCTGGCGACTAAAAAGTGTCTGCTCAACCCAAACCGCAACCCGTCACTCACTCAAACAGACATAGAGCAGCAGCTAAGCCATCATTTTGGCCTGCAGCGTATTCTCTGGCTGGAGCATGGCTACCTGGCGGGTGATGATACCGATGCCCATATTGATACGCTGGTTCGCTTTGCGCCAGATCGTACCCTGGTGTACGTTAGTTGCAGCGATCCAAAAGATGAGCACTTTCGCGAATTGCAAGCCATGGCGCAAGAACTAACCGAGTTAAAAACACTGGATGGCAACCCCTATCACCTGATCCCTCTGCCCTGGCCCGCCGCAAAATTTAGTGCAGAAGGCGAACGGTTACCGGCCAGTTATGCCAATTATTTGATCATGAATGAGGTCGTGCTGGTACCCACCTACCACGACAGTCAGGATGCAGTGGCACTGGCACAGATTCGCCGTGCCTACCCAAATCATGAAGTGATTGGCATCCATTGCCTGCCCCTTATTCAGCAATATGGCAGCCTGCATTGTGTCACCATGCAACTGCCCAAAGGTGTGCTCAAACCCCGTTCATGCTAACTGTTCATGCTAAAAAAGCGACAAGCCAACCTATGACCAAAAAAACCACTGCAGCTGTGTTGCAACAGCTGCCTGCGCTGAAGAAACAGGGCGACTTGATTAGCTGGGGCCAACTGCATGGCGCAGGTTTACCGCTCACGCTGGTTGAGCAGGCTCGTCAACACCCCTCGATTTACCTACTTGTGGTCGCAGATACGCCAACCGCTTTGCGGTTAGAGCAAGAGCTGCGGGTATTCGCTGACGAAGATGTCAGCATCCTCACACTACCCGATTGGGAAACGCTGCCGTACGATGTATTTTCACCGCATCAGGATATTATCTCGCAACGGCTGAAAACCCTGTATCAACTGCCACAACAGCAGCAAGCCATCGTCATTGTCCCGGTCAATACGCTGTTGCTTCGGGTCTGCAGCCCAGAATATCTTGCCCAGCATAGCTTGTTGATCGAAACCAAACAGCAACTCGATCTGGTGAAACTCAAGCAACAACTGACTGCTGTCGGCTATCGCGCCGTTGATCAAGTGATGGAACATGGCGAATTTTCCGTTCGTGGTTCCTTACTCGATTTATACCCGATGGGCAGCCAGTTGCCGTATCGCATCGACTTTTTTGACGATGAAATTGACGGCATCCGTATTTTCGATCCAGACAGCCAACGTACCTTAGAATCGATCGACCGCATTGAACTGCTGCCAGCACACGAGTACCCAACCGATCAAGCCGCCATCGATCGCTTTCGCAGCAACTACCGGGAACAATTTACGGCGCGTACTGAGCCGGAATCCTTATACCAACAAGTCAGCAAGGGCGTATTTCCAGCTGGAATCGAATATTACTTTCCTTTCTTTAGTGAAAGCAGTGCAACCCTGTTCGACTACCTGCCAGCCAACAGTCGTTGTTTGTTGGTAGGTGATATCGAGTTCAGTGCTGATAAGTTTTGGCGCGAATTGCAAAAACGCTACGATGATCGATGTGTTGATCCATTGCGGCCCATCTTGCCTCCGACTAGCCTGTATCTGCCTGTCGATCAGTTATTTTCCAAGCTCAAAGCCTTTGAACGGATAAAGCTGAGTAGTGCCACTCTGCCCGCTAAAGCAGGTAGCGGCAACGCCCCTTTTGCACCACTGCCTGAACTCAGCATTGTGCATCAAAACAAGCAGCCACTGCAGTTGCTGCAGCAGTTTTTACTGCAACTCAAGCAGCAGCAGGGTCAGGCACTGTTTTTTGTTGAAAGTGAAGGTCGCCGCGAAAGCCTGCTGCAGTTACTAAAAACCATTCAGCTCAGCCTGCCTCAGTTTGATAGCTTGACTGCGTTTTTACGCAGTAAAGATGATCTGGGTATTTTGGTCGGCCAACTGGAACAAGGTGCATTGGTGGAAGGCGCCACGCCATTAGCACTGATCAGCGAAAACGAGCTATTTGGTCAAAAAATCAGTCAACGCCGACGGCAAAAACGCAGCCAGCAAGTGTCTTCCGACACCATTATTCGTAATCTGGCCGAGTTGAGCCCCGGCCAGCCCGTCGTGCACTTACAGCATGGCATCGGCCGTTACCAGGGTTTACAAGTTCTGGACGCCGGTGGCATGAGTGCGGAGTTTGTTACCATAGAGTACGCTGGTGCCAGCAAGCTCTATGTACCTGTGGCCTCATTGCATCTGCTCAGCCGCTACAGTGGTGCTGAACCAGAGCATGCGCCGCTACACAAGCTGGGCACCGATACCTGGGAGCGAACCCGAAAAAAAGCGGCTGAAAAAGTACGGGATGTCGCTGCCGAGTTACTGGATATCTATGCCCAACGCGCTGCTCAAAAAGGCTATGCATTTAAACTGGATCAGGCCGAATATGCTGCTTTTGCCGATAGCTTTCCATTTGAAGAAACAGCCGATCAGCACGACTCCATTCAAGCCGTCTTAAACGACATGCAGCAAGCCAAAGCGATGGATCGTTTGGTGTGCGGGGATGTCGGCTTCGGTAAAACCGAAGTCGCCATGCGTGCAGCTTTTGTTGCAGTGCATGATCGCCATCAGGTTGCTATTTTGGTACCAACCACCCTACTGGCGCAGCAGCACTTTGAAAATTTTAGTGATCGCTTTGCCAACTGGCCAGTTCGGGTTGAAGTCGTCTCTCGTTTTATCAGCCCCAAACAACAAAAAGAGATTTTGGCCGATGCCAACGCCGGCAAAGTGGATATTCTGATCGGTACTCATAAATTACTGCAGGATGATATTCACTTTCAGAACCTCGGCTTGTTGATTGTCGATGAAGAACATCGTTTTGGCGTGAAACAAAAAGAAAAAATTAAAGCATTGCGGGCCAATATTGATATCCTGACGCTGACGGCAACACCGATACCGCGAACACTGAATATGTCGCTCTCCGGTATGCGTGATTTGTCCATCATCGCCACACCACCCGCCAAACGTCTGGCCGTGAAAACGTTTGTTCGCGAGTTCGATAGCGCACTGATCCGCGAAGCGGTACTCAGGGAAATTCTGCGCGGTGGTCAGGTCTACTTTTTGCACAATGATGTAGCCACCATCGAGAATATGGCGCAAGAGCTGGAAACCTTGTTGCCGGAAGCCCGTATCGCCATCGCTCATGGCCAAATGCGCGAGCGTGATTTAGAGCGCATCATGGCCGATTTTTACCATCAACGTTTTAATGTCTTGCTCTGCTCGACCATTGTTGAAACCGGTATCGATGTGCCAACCGCCAACACCATGATCATCAACCGGGCCGATAAATTTGGTCTGGCGCAATTGCATCAGTTACGCGGCCGCGTTGGTCGCTCTCACCATCAAGCCTATACCTATTTACTGACTCCACCGGTGAAGCGACTCACCAAAGATGCGAGCAAACGGTTAGACGCTATTGCAAGCTTAGAAGACTTAGGTGCAGGCTTTACCTTAGCGACCCACGATTTAGAAATACGGGGCGCTGGTGAATTGCTCGGTGATGAGCAAAGCGGCCAGATCCAATCGGTCGGCTTTCACCTCTATATGGACATGCTGGAACACGCCGTCGAGGCCTTGAAATCAGGCAAACAACCCTCACTCGACCAGATACTAAGCCAGCAGAGTGAAATTGAGCTGCGCATTCCGGCACTTTTACCAGAAAGTTATATTCCTGACGTCAGTATGCGGCTATCTTTTTATAAAAAGCTGGCCTCTGCTCAATCGGAACAAGAACTGGATGAAATTCAGGTTGAGTTAATTGACCGTTTCGGATTATTACCCGATGCCAGCAAGCATTTGGTCGCTGTGTCCGTCTTTAAATTGCAAGCACAAAGCTTAGGCATCAAACGCATTGAAGCGCATGCAAAAGGTGGCCTGGTTGAATTTATGGAACAAACACCGGTCGCACCAGGCTATATTATTGAATTGATCCAAACGCAGGCGAATACCTTTAAATTAGAAGGTGGGCAGAAGCTACGCTTCAGCGCCGAACTAACGGATACGCAGCAACGGCTAGCCTTCCTGCAGCGATTACTGCATAATTTCGCCAATCACCAGATGGAGAACGCATGAAACACAATTGGTTTACCGGCGCCCTGCTTTTGTTTATTAGCGTACTAGCGAGCCTGACTGCTAACCTGGCAGTTGCAAATGTGATTGATGCCTCCCGTGTTGCCAGTGGTGATCGTTGGTTTGAAGTGGAAATGATCGTCTTTCAGCGTCAACCCGATACCAACCTGATTGAGCAGTTTAATCCGGATGCCCAGCTGACTCCGCCCGCTCGCTACTTTGATCTGCTGCAGCCCTTGTATCAACCAGATATTGCCCCATTGTTACGTCAGCTTGAGCTCTGCCCAGAACAACAATCCGCAAACCAGAGCCAATCAATTGCGACTGGCCAATCAATTATGACTGATAGTATCGGGCAACCGGTTGATCTTAATCTCTATGTGGATGTGTTCACCCCACCTGTCATCGAAGGGTTTTGTATCTTCGAGCCCCAACCGTCACCATGGCAACACTCTTTGTTTGCCGACAATCAGTGGATAGCCAAGACACCAATGCCTGCATCATTGATGCAACAGCCGGTTGGAAAGTCCGCACATCAACCAATACCCTACTTGCTGCGACGCGACGCATTGCAGCTCGACTCCATTGCTCGTCAGCTGCAACAACAAGCGAATATTGACGTACTGTTGCACAGTGGCTTTCGTCAAGCTCCGGTGACCGATCGTCGCAGTATCCCCAGCCGCTGGTATGCCGGACACAATCTACGCCATAAAGACCCAGTTCAAACCAATGCCATGGGCCCACGGACACCAGCAAGCAGCCTTTCGCTACGGCCAGATCACTTGCTGGAGCGCATAGAACAACGCTATCAGCAACTAAGCACAGATGAACCGCTGCGACTTTATCGCCTCTCCAGTGCTGCTTATCAGGCAGATACACAGCAGGATATCGATGAAAACTCACCGTTATGGCAACTTGATGGCTTTGTGCGCGTTCATCTTGATCACTATTTATTTATCAATACCGACTTCATTTTGCGGCAACTGGCTAAGGACGATGAAGGTGCAATCCATCAGCATCGTATCCAGTTTAGTCGCCGGGTGATCAGTGGCGAAATGCATTACATCGACCACCCTCGCCTGGGAATGGTGGTGCAAATTCGTCGCTATCAACCGCCAACGGCAGAATCTGACCGCTCAAATTCCGCCCAATGATGGGTTGACAAGTGGTTTACCTTGAAGTAACCTCTTTTCGGTAACAAAACGATACATTTTCAGACTTACAATACACTCTGTGTCGCCCTAGAATGGTGCTATATCATAGAGTTTAACTGGGTGAAGCATGGAGCCACTACAGTCACAACCACAGTTTTCTGCATGGCAAATTATTATTCTTTTGTTACTGCTGGTTCTTACTACCTTAGGTCAGCCCTTGGTGTTATGGCTTTTTCCTATGCTAAGTGCATTGATCTCTGAACAAAGTCTGCAAATCCTGTTTCCTCTGCTTGGTATTGGTTTTATTACCCTTTTATTTGAGCAATGGGGCGTCATCCAGATGCGGCCCTACTTTATCAACTCAGGATTAACGTTGCCATTATTGGCTAGTTTTGCACTACTTTACCCCTTGTTGTCCTATTTTTAACAGAACCTTTCGGCAATAATCCAGTATACTAGGCGCTCATTTAGCGTTAAGAGTTCATTATGTCTATCAACTGGTTCCCCGGCCATATGCACAAGGCCCGCAAAGAAATTGCCGAGGTGATGCCTCAGGTTGATATCATCATCGAAATGCTGGATGCCCGTATTCCCTACTCCAGTGAAAACCCACTGGTGGCACAACTGCGCAAGCAAACCCCTTGTATCAAAGTACTCAATAAAGCCGATCTAGCCGATCCGGCCTTAACTCAGCAATGGGTTAGCCACCTTGAGCAAGAGCGAGGCATTCGTGCTCTGCCTACCAGCCAGCATGAACCAGAGCCCATTAAGCGCTTACTGGCTTTGTGTGAACAGTTATTGCCCGAACGGAATCTGAGCTTAAAAGGCGCCAGAGCCATGATCATGGGGATCCCCAATGTTGGCAAATCCACGTTTATCAATATCCTCGCAGGGCGCACCATCGCCAAAACCGGTAATGAAGCAGGCGTCACCAAAACCCAGCAACGTATTAAACTTGATAAAAATATCGTGCTTACCGATACTCCCGGTTTTTTATGGCCCAAGTTAAACCCACCCAGCTGCGGTTATCGTCTGGCCATCACAGGGGCCATCAAAGATACGGCGTTTGATTATGCAGATATCGCCCTGTTTGCGGCTGATTACCTGTTACAGGCCTACCCTGAAGCCTTAAAACAGCGCTTTCAGATCGATGAGCTGCCAGAGCAAGGGATCGAGCTGATGGATATCATCGGTGCTAAACGTGGCTGCATGCGTAAAGGCGGCGTGGTCGATTTGCAAAAAACCGGCAGCCTGTTGATTAGCGAGATCCGTACCAACCAACTGGGCCCTGTTACACTTGAAACCCCGGCCATGATCGTGCAGGAATGTGCAGAAGCCGAGGCCGAAAACGCCCACAAAGCAGCAGAAAAAGCAGAACGGGAAAAGCTTCGCCAGCAGCGCGCTAAAAAGAAATACCGCTAAAGAGCGGTATTTGCATCCATGCATGGCTTACGGTAAGGCTTAACCACCAAACCGGGAACGTCGCTCAGTGCTATCAATTAACTTATTGGGCCGGTTCAGCGGTTGGCCTCCATCACGAGCTATCGGGATCCATGGGATGTAACCACCACCACGCGATGGCCGCAACGACATCAGATCAAATGGGATTTGCAGATAAAATCCTTTCGTAAAGCTACCTTCACCATAATCCTCAGCTGACACATTAGTAATTGCAGCGAAAGCACCAACCTGAATACCGCTATCAAATCGTTTAGTAAAATCAAAGGTGACGCCGGTATCACGGGCTAAATAACGACCAATATTGAAGGTAAGTCGAGTGTCCTCTAAAAACTCAGGCTCCCAATACACGTTAACATGACCAGTCAATACCTTGTAATCACGCAAAGCAAAATCACTTTCGAATGAACGTTGCTGAACATAGTTGAGATCAAAGCCAATAGCCCAGGCACTATCAACAGGACGATACAGTACCTCGGTGCCAACACCTGCGTACATGGTTTCCAGATAACCACCGTAGGCCTGCGCATAAACATCTGGCAATATGCGCTGCTCGTAGTTAGCAAACAGTGCTTCCATGGTAAAACGGCTACGAGTTACATATTCCCTGATGTAGGTCCTCACACGAGGCAGAGGCGTATCCTCTGCATCCACGGTAAAATTAAATTTATCAAAATTCTCAACTAGTGTGATTTTCCCCACTGCGTTCAGACTAAACCGCTCATTTAAGCGATAACCTACCGATGGCATTACACCACCCTGAAACATATAAAAAGCTTCAGGGCTTCCGAACATTTGCAGCCAAAACGTCTCAAGCCCATAACCCAATCCACGGTTTCTCGCCTGATAGTTCCATTCGGTACCGTCATAAGTGGCTGGAGCGGTACGAATATAAGTGGACCGGATATCTGGTTGTAAACTTTCATAGCGTGCAGCAGCCTTAAACTCGGTGGCATTAACCACGGTTTCCAAGACTGGGTAGGTTCCGCCTTGTTCAATAATGCGGTACTCAGTTACAGTATCAGGTAACTCCGTCGCCAAAATACGGGCGATACGGTTGATGGACTCATCGTAATCACGGTATTTCACTTGAGAGCCGGCTAAGATGACCTGTTCATCAGTCACCTTTAACTTTGTGACCAGATAGCCAGCCTCTGCACGAAGCATTGCACGTAAGCGCCGATCTACAGGTCGCTCGTCGACGGGTCGCTCTGCCATTAAATCACGTGGTGCCCGATCAATTTTTGGTTGTTGCAACTGATGAAAATTCATCACATAACTCACGCCAAAACCCATCGTATTGCCACGTTGATAGTTCAGATTGACATCCAGATTATTCCAACGATACACCGCAGCAGCATTCCAACGGCTATCCTGCACCATATCACCTGCACGATCACGCGAGTAATCATTAGCTTCGTATTCAAGCTTTAATCGAAGTGGCTGCCATGGCGTCTGGTATTCCAAGCCACCAAACAAAGCAACTGGCCCTTTAAAAAAGTTTTGATAATCAATTTTTCCGCCCCGGCCTCCAAAGCCACCACCTCGGCGACAAAAGGAATCGCGAAGCTGACAAAAGGGGTTACTGATATCATCGGAACGCCCTAAATATCCCCAGCCCATGCCAAGATGTACGTCCAGATTACCAAAACGTTTGCTGGCACTGATAAACTCACTGTCAAAAAATCCGGTACCGCCAAAATCACGAAAACCCACACTGAGTTCTGGCCACCAGTAATCCTCTTGCAGCAAACGGAACTTAACATCAATGCCTTTATCTTTAAGAGTCTGGTCACCACTAAAGCCGGGAAAAGGGCTATAAAGTTGGGTACGAACATCGGTGTACCGAACCGTCGACTCCATCCAGGGAAAAAGCTGTATGCTCGCGGACCAGAAGCGATACTCTTCGTTATCAGAGTAATTTATGCTGAAACTACCCGCTTGCTTCATACGGGCTGTTGGCGTTTGAATTAAACCAGTCCCACCATGAGCTGCTTCTGACAAGAAAAACTCCCGCGAAGTAAACCCATTCTCTGCTAAGGCAGCCGTCCATGGGGCCAAAGCAAGCCCAATAGCAACAGACAACATCCGTTTTTTCATTCAACCACTATCCTATGAAGCGCAAGTTCTAATAAATCATCGTTTAAATGACGGTAAGCACGCGGTAACGCTCGCGGAGCAAAGGGGATCAACAGCTGCGCGCCAGGTTGCAACTCATCATACTGACGATTCCAGTAGGCAACACCAACCTGCTTCACCGTCGCATCAGGCTGCAGTATCCATACATGGCTCCGCGCCGAAAGCGGTAACCGATAACCAGACACCAAATAGTCCTTAGCAGGCGTAGCTCGTTGATGCTGCATCGGTGCCGCCTCTTGATACAAACCAATCGGGTGTATCACGCGAGGGCGTGTAGGAACTGATAAATAATACGCTCCCTCATCCAATTGTGGATTAAATGCCAACTGGGTACGGGCTTTGTCTACATCAATGACGATAGGGATCCGAGACGCAACCCGCCATTGCCGAACTTGCAAATACAACAACTGAATCGCATTCGCTTTGTGTTGTTGCTTTTTCGTCTGGTAATGATCGCGTAGTTGCTGTAGTTGCTGCAAAAATTGCTGCTGCTTCTCCTGCATACGCTCATCCCGCCGATGCAAGCTAGCTGCGGGCCAATAGGTACTGGCATTCGTAATTGCATACTGCAATACATCAAGTAACCGTGGCTGCTCGGTAAACTGCAGAAGCTGATCACCGAGCTGGACCTCAACAACGATCTGCGAAACTGATTGATCAGACGTATCAGAAGCAACAAGACTCGATGTAGACAACATCAAGATAAGTAATAAGGTATAACGGAAGTATCTCATGGTGAAGGCGACTCAATGACCATTTTAAGCTGCCGGGCCAACGGACTTATATAAGTAAATTCCAACGTAGGTCCTTGATGGGTTAGTTGTTGCTCACTTTTGACTAACAAGCCACTTTGGGCGTCAAACCAGAAGTAATTTTGAAAGCTTTTGTCAATATCCGGCAAGTGAACCGTTTCAACAAATACCCGGGTCGGGATCGCCTGCTCAAACAGTTGTAATGTTTCCATTTTCACTTCACGAAAACCAGACTCCATGGCATAACCACTCGCACCCATCCCCCAATCCACCAACCGAAGCCAAGAGGCGGCTTGAGCTAACTGATCAGGTCCTTGTTTCAGTGGGTCTGAGTGAGTATTGCTGACAAAGTTCAGCTCAGTAGTGAAATTCGCACTACGAACCAATCGTCCTTGCTCCAGCACCAGAACGGCTGAATCAGCAGAAACCCATTTATGCTGACCATGCTCAAGAAAAGCCAGTGTTAAAGCCACACGCGGGCCATCATTCACACGAACATACAGCAAGTCATAAGAGGAGCTTTGAACCTGATCCAAGGTCAGCTCGACATCAGGTGTGGTAGAAAAAGCTGTTTTCAAATCATTATAATAGACCCTTGGTGTGCCGCCACACGCCAACACCATACTCGCCAGGCCTGACACCGCAATGAGCCGGAAAAAAAATCGTTTCAACGTTGCATCCATTTAAAGCTCAACCAAATAGAACTCACGAAAACATAGCTTTTCAAAGCTTATTCATCCTGAGTTCATCAAAGCAATACGCATTAAAAAGCCGCCTGTAAGGCGGCTTAAATAATCAACACTGAAACGAGCTTAGCCGCCAGTGGTCGTTACTGTCATGGTGCCAGTACCGGTGCCGGTAACTGTGCCAGTCACTGGTGGTTCAATTGGCTGACACTCGCCGTCAACCAGCTCTTCACCCGGACCACAATCTTCACCGCCGCCGTCATCAATAGACGTACTACGGCTGTTAGAGATGATAGCTGCAGCAACTGCAACACCAACAACACCAGCCACAACATGTTCAGTTTTAACATCACCAAAAGCACCAGCGGCGCTTCCGCCAGCCTGGTCTTGAGCAGCAACACTACCAGCAGTGAATGCCAGAGTAGCTGCCATTGCAATAAATACTTTTTTCATTAAAGATCCCTCAAATGATTGCATTACGAATAATGTGATTAGAGTAAACGATAGAGTGGCTAAAAACAAGCACTTCACGCTGAAAATCTGAATATTTACATTTCATAACAAGTTAGGGGGCCAACTTAGCTTCAACTTCATTCATCACCGCTGGTTTGGCAACATTATCGACCAACAAGGTTGGCCCGGTTAGCTCATCTGTGGCCTGCGAATTAGTCACATTGTACACCAGATCACTCGGAGCTTCCTGATAAAAGAACTCAGCAGGAGCATTACGTAACAACTGAATAATACTCTTTACTGAGAAATGATGGCAGTGGTGATCCAATTCCTGCAACAATGGCATCATTTCGCTCCAATCCAGGCAAATTTCATCCGCCGCCATTATACGAGGATGATCTGTTTGTCGAACATTTTCACCAATCAATAGTTCTTCATACAGTTTTTCACCCGGCCGTAGCCCCGTATAACGAATTTCGATATCACCATTTGGATGTTGAGCATCTTTGACTTCCAGACCCATCAAATGGATCATTCGCTTGGCTAAATCAGCAATCCGTACCGGCTCCCCCATATCCAATACGAAAACATCACCACCTTGCCCCATAGCCCCGGCCTGAATCACCAACTGAGCCGCTTCCGGGATGGTCATAAAATAACGGATAATTTCTTTGTGAGTCACGGTTACCGGACCACCACGACGGATTTGCTCACGAAACAGCGGTACCACTGAGCCAGAGGAACCAAGCACATTACCAAAACGTACCATGCAAAAACGAGTGTAGCTCTGGCGTTGCGACAATGCCTGCAGCACCAGCTCAGCCAGGCGCTTGGATGCCCCCATCACATTGGTTGGCCGCACTGCTTTATCGGTTGAAATCAATACAAAATTTTCTACCCCAGCCGCTATAGCAGCTTCAGCAGCATACCAGGTACCAAAAACATTGTTACGAACCCCTTCCACCACATTGTATTCCACCAAGGGCACATGTTTATAGGCTGCGGCATGGTAAACGGTTTGTACTGAAAAGCTCTTCATCACCGTTTCAATCCGGCTGCGGCGCTGAACCGTTCCCATCATGGGCAGTAGCTCAATATCCAACTGCTCTTTACTGATAATGGACGAAATCTCCTGCTCTATGCTGTACAACGCATACTCTGAGATCTCAAACAAGATCAGACTTTTGGGTTCGTAGTGGATAATTTGACGACAGAGCTCTGAACCAATAGAACCACCGGCTCCGGTAACCATGACGACTTTACCGCGAATATTGGCATGCATTAACTTCAATTTAGGAGATACTGCGTCACGCCCCAGCAAGTCTTCAATTTTTACATCCTGCAACTCATCGATGCGCATGGCACCATCCACCAAGTCACTCATGCCGGGAATGGACTGCACAGGCACTGGCAACTCTTCCAGTTTATCCAACACATCCCGGCGGCGGGAGCGCCCAACGGAAGGAATTGCGAGTAAAACACGATTGATGCTGTACGCTTTCGCCAGGCTGGCAATATGAACCGGGTTACCAACCGGAATACCCAAAATAGTCGAGCGCTGTAAGGTTGCATCATCATCAACAAACAACACCGGATGGTACTGCTCACCATTAAACAGTGACAAAGCCAGTTGCCGGCCAGCTGAGCCTGCGCCATAAATCAGTACCCGCTCTTTATGTGCATTATTGCGTTGCACCAAAAACATCCGGGCCAACAAACGGCTACCGCCGGATGTCAACAATGCAATCAAGGCGTATACAAAAATGAGATTGCCTTTATCTTCAACGTGAAACACTGCAAACAATAAGGTCAGTACAAAAGCGCTGGAAACAATACCGGCCAACACCGCACCCAGCGCATGCTGACCAATGTACCGTATCACCGCACGATAAAGTCCCAACTTTGTAAAAATAAACAAGGTGATAGGTAACGATATAGCAAAAGACAAGGCGATATCAGGCACCGAGACCATAGAGCCATTTTGGGTCAGAAAGTAAGCGACGACCAAAGAAAACATCAGAAAACCAATGTCGGCGCACACCAAAATAATACGTTTAAACGAACGCGGAAGGTTTAATAACCAGCTCAGCACAATGATTCTCCAAAGGCCCAATGCAAAACAAAACAGCGAGAGTATAACGTAAAGTTATCTTTGCGCAAAACTCTGGCGCGGCATCAAGATGCCGCATCCTCAGGTAAGAGTGGCTTTTCGACAAGCAACCGCTGTAAAAACTGCCGAAACTCCGCTCCTAAAACAGGGTCACGCATGCCATACTCGACAAAAGCAGCCATATATCCTAATTTATTACCGCAATCGTGACTTCGACCGGCAATGTGATAGGCATTAACCGCTTCTTTCTCCATCAGCATGGCAATGGCGTCGGTTAACTGAATTTCATCACCTGCCCCAACTGGTGTTTTTTTCAGGCAAGGCCAAATGTTAGCACTGAACACATAGCGACCAACAACCGCCAAATTGGACGGTGCTTCTTCTTGCTTTGGTTTTTCCACAATCGCGGTCATGCGCGATGACTGATTCGTCATCAACTGATGCCCTGCGACATCGGCCACACCATAGCTACTGACGCTTTCAATAGGTACCGGCTCGACCATAACCTGACTGGTCCCACTTTCAGCAAAGAGCTGTACCATTTTTGCCAGGTTATCTTTGCGTAAATCGCTGTCGTATCCATCGACCAATACATCAGGTAACACCACAGCAAATGGTGATTCACCAATTAACGGTAACGCACAAAGTACAGCATGCCCTAACCCTTTGGCTTCCCCCTGACGAACATGCATGATAGTGACATCTTTCGGGCAGATCCCTTGCACTTCATCCAGCAACTGACGCTTCACCCGCTTTTCTAACATCGACTCCAGCTCAAAGCTTTTGTCAAAGTGGTTTTCAATCGAGTTTTTAGACGAATGCGTCACCAGTACAATATGCTTAATACCGGCCGCAATGCACTCCTTGACCACATACTGGATCAATGGTTTATCAACCACAGGCAGCATTTCCTTCGGGATAGCTTTGGTGGCAGGTAACATCCTGGTTCCTAATCCCGCAACGGGGATCACAGCTTTTTCGACGTTCATAAGACTCCCTTTTAGTCGTTCCCGAACAAATCCCGGGTATATACTTTCTCAGCAACATCACTTAATGCATCGCTACGCCGGTTGGCAACAATCACATCAGATAGCTGTTTAAATTCGTTCAGGTCACGGATCACCCGGGAATGATAAAATGAATCAACCTGCAATTCAGGCTCAAACACGATCACTTCAATGCCTTTGGCCTTAATGCGCTTCATGATGCCCTGAATCGCTGAGGCTCTGAAGTTATCAGAACCAGTCTTCATCACTAACCGGTAAACACCGACTACCTTGGGCTTACGCTTTAGAATGGCTTCAGCAATGTAATCTTTGCGGGTACGATTCGCATCAACAATCGCCTGAATAATGTTGTTTGGTACATCCTGATAATTGGCCAGCAGCTGCTTGGTATCTTTTGGCAAACAATAGCCGCCATAACCAAAGCTAGGGTTATTGTAATGATTGCCAATACGAGGGTCGAGCCCAACACCATCAATAATTTGCCGTGAATCCAGACCATGACTCTCAGCATAGCTATCAAGCTCGTTAAAGTAAGCAACCCGCATCGCCAAATAGGTATTGGAAAACAATTTAATGGCTTCGGCTTCGGTATTGTCGGTAAACAGTACCGGAATATCCTGCTTGATAGCACCTTGGCACAACAAGTCAGCAAAGCGCTGAGCTCGCTCAGAGCGTTCCCCCACAATAATACGCGATGGATACAGGTTATCGTACAAAGCCCGGCCTTCCCGGAGGAATTCGGGCGAAAAAATCAGATTATCGGTTGTCATTTTTTTGCGTAAATTCGCAGTAAAGCCAACCGGAACCGTGGATTTAATGATCATCACTGCCGAAGGGTTCACTTGCATCACGTCCCGGATCACAGCCTCAACGCTACTGGTATTAAAAAAGTTGGTTTCAGGGTCGTAATCCGTCGGAGTAGCAATAATAACAAAGTCTGCATGGCTGTAAGCGGCAGCTTTATCCATCGTGGCTTGAAAGTTTAGAGGCTTATTGGTAAGAAAGTCTGCAATCTCAGCATCATCAATCGGCGACTGGCCCGCATTTAACATGGCCACTTTTTCTGCCACGATATCCACAGCGATCACCTTATTGTGCTGTGCTAGTAGCATGGCATTCGATAAGCCCACATAACCTGTCCCGGCTATGGCGATATTTAAACCCGACATTATCTGCTGTTTTCCCTAATGTAAGAATGACTAGCGCGCAATAATAGCATTAATATTTTGAACTAAAAATGAATGACGTAAACTTTGCTTGGCCGGCTCATCACCATGCACTATACGCACTTCGGTGGGTTTATGCCGCATCCGGCCAACAAAGTTTAACAAATCTTTTTTATCAGCATGGGCTGAATAGCCTCCCAAGCTGATAATTTCAGCCCGAATAGAGATTTTTTCACCATCTATCATGGCATAACCATCCGGCCGGTTGCCATAACGCAAAATAGCAGCGCCAAGTGTACCGCGTGCCTGATAACCGACAAACACCACCTGATGCACAGGGTCAGGCAGCATTTGCTTCAGATAGTTCACCACACGGCCACCTTCGCACATTCCACTGGCGGCGATCACTACAGCGGGCAAGCGACTTTGCGCTAAGCGTTGCACCAATTGGTGATGCCCGGCAGCACTATCCACCGTGATTAATTGCTCAAAGTTAAGCGGATGACGACCCTGGCGCAGCCGTTTTTTTGCTTCCGCATCCCAGTGTGGCTTCAATTGCCGATACGCCGCCGTAAACCGAGCCGCCAACGGTGAATCTACAATCACCTGCAGTTCATCCCAGCGTAAATGCTGATGAATTTTCTGTCCGCGCAAACGGTGGATCAGCCCTTCCAGTTCGTACAACAACTCCTGGGTACGGCCAATACTAAAAGCCGGAAACAACACAGTGCCATTATCTTGTAATGCATGCAGCAAGGTTTGTTGCAACCGCTGACTGCGCTTGCGCCTGTCTTCATGCTCACGATCACCATAGGTGCTTTCCAACACCACGACATCAGCTTTATAGGGCGGCTTTGGCGCTGGCAACAAGGGGGTGTGTGGCGCTCCCAGATCGCCAGAAAACACCGTATAAAACCAGGGCTGCTTGCTGGCGATGCGATGCCGTATTTCCAGATAGGCCGATCCCAGAATATGGCCAGCCACCTGAAAACGCACCTGTGCTTGCAACCCCTTCGAGCCAGCAGGCGGTGATGGTAAATCACACCACTCTTTATAGCGACAAGGCACCAACTGCCGCTGCAGCACCTTTAAAAACGTCTTAATCAGCTTGGCATCGCGTGTGACACCCACTTTTAAGGCATCTTCCAGTACCAGTGGCAGCAACGCAGCTGAGGCTTCCGTGCAGTAAATTGGCCCGCGAAAACCAGCCGCCAGTAAATACGGAATACGCCCGACATGATCAATGTGCACATGGGTCACCAGTAGCGCCTGTACCCGAGACAAATCGAACTCTATGCTGGGTGAACCAGCAGAACCACCAGCAGCGGTTTCATCGCCCTGAAACAAACCACAATCAACCAGAACGCTGTACTGCTCAGCAATCACATACTCATGGCAAGAACCTGTGACGCCATTAACGGCGCCATGGTGAATGAATTGGGGATGCATATTAAGTTCCTTTTTATGCGGGATCACCGGGTAGACCTTTTACAAATTTGATGTACTCACAGCATCCTTGCACTCTATTGTTCAGAATATAATCCCTCTAAACTCAAATCCCCCCTGTATCCCCCCTTTACTGAAGTGGGGAAAAAGCATGGCAATCTGAGAGTGCAGCGACCTTATACCCTTTAATGGAGAAAGACCAAAATACTTACACAAAATATAAATAAATAAAACAACAAAAGAAAGTAAAAAAGACACACTTGAATGCAATCGCCGATTACAGCGCTCACTCCCCCTCTTTGAAAAAGAGGGAGACGGGGAGATTTACTTCATCATTTAACTGCCTGTGAGTGGTCGCCGCAGGGATGGCCGAACAGATCGGCAGCATGCTGCGCACTGTCAAAACTGAATGAGCTGGTCTGATGGATAGGCACTGCCACCGAATGTTGATTATCCGGCTGGTAGCCATGGTGCAAAGCAATGGTTTCACGTTTCATGTGGTATCCTTGTAAGCAAAAGAAAACCCATAAAACCACGACGTACCCAAACTGTCAATATAAACGTCTGGACGTCTAAAAATAAAAACCTGCCCCTGCGGTGTTAACTGGGTTTGACGCGATCGCCGCTGCCTTTGCCGGCTACGGTCATGAAGATGTATTTGAAGTAATTGGCGATAGACAGCTGCTGAAGCATGCGCTGGTCGGTTTCGGCCAGTAAGGTAGGGGTAGACATATCAATCTGATTCACCTGAGCCAGGCCGGTGATGCCCGGGCGGGCTTGCAGAACACCGCGGCTATCGCGCTCGTCGATTAATTCCTGCTGGTTGAATAAGCAAGGACGCGGGCCCACCAGGCTCATCTCGCCTTTGAGTACATTCCACAACTGCGGTAACTCATCCAGTTTGCTTTTGCGTAAGAAGTGACCAAAGCGGGTGATATCGCTGGCGCAGGCTAAATGGCTGGCGACATGAGCGGTCTCTGGTTTCATGGTGCGAAACTTCACTAAGGTAAACGGCTTTTTATCACGCCCTACCCGTTGCTGACGAAAGATGGGTGAACCGGTATCAAAAAAACCAATAATGGTCAGCACAACCAGCACAGGAAAGCCCAAAACCAGACCGGTCAGGGAAAACAGAATGTCAAACAACCTAATTAACATAGTTCCTCAATGGCGGGCCACACCCGCAGTTTCTCACTATTTGGTGCCAACTCTTACTGGCCCGAACCACCTATTGCCTGACGGATCCCCTGCTCTAAAGTCACAGGCGGTTGCCAGTTCAACGTTTGCCGGGTGTGTTGAATATCCACCTGCAATGAACCACATAGTCTGTCGACAATAGCCTGTTTACCCAGCAGGCGAGCTGCCAGTCGTAACCAGGACGTTGGTACGGGAACTAAATGCGGTGTTTTACCATGGGCGCGGATCATACACTTTAGTAGCTCAGTGGTCGATACATCCTGGCCGTCACTGACTAAAAAGGTTTGGTTTGCTGCATTTGGATGCGTAATACATAAACAAATCAGGTCGACCAGATTATCCAGCGCCACTAAACTGCGCTTGTTATCAATGGCCCCAAGTGGCAATGGCAGGTTCTTTTTGGCTAACTTGAGCAACTTACCGAAGTTTCCCGGAGCATCAGGGCCATAAACCAATGGAGGCCGGATGATCACCACTTCCATACCGGTTTGCCGGGCGATCTCTTTCAACGCCATTTCGGCTGCTAACTTGGAAACCGCATACGGCTCTTCTGGAGCCGGACGATCATCTGCCTTAAATGGAGTTGTATTGCTGATACCGTTAACACCTATCGAACTAATAAAGATAAATCGTTTTACCCCCGATTTGGCCGCTTCATTAGCCAGATGAACGGTAGCATCAGTATTTACTCGCTGAAACTCATCAAGCTCTATACCTGTTACATGGGCTTTACCAGCCAGATGGATCACCGCCTCACAGCCATCAAGAGGCAGTGAAGACGAGTTAATATCCTGCAACTCGCTAATCTTTACTTCAGTCAAATCATCATGTCTGGCGAGTACCGAACCTGAACGTACAGGCGCGATCACAGCGTAATGCCTTGAAAGTAAGCCCGCCAGAACATGGTGCCCTATGAAGCCGGATGCACCCGTTAACAAAATAGATTTTTTCTTTTGTGCAGTCATGAAAGATGGTTAGCCTATGAAGAATTTATGGTAAACGCCTGTCATTTTTTTCTTCAGGAAAACAATAAACATATACCAACTAATGTTATAAGCCGCTGAGAAAAAACCACACTCGCCAACATCACGGAGCACTCGCCAATAGTAAGTAAATGCATCTTTTTTATTAGCCGACAAAGAGCCTGTGCGGATCCGATAGAAGCCAAGATTAGCCGGCAAGCCATAGGCAAAATCAATCTGCTTTAAGATCTCCAGCCAAAGCGCAAAATCCTGACGTTTTCGTACCAAAGGCATGTACACTTTTCCAAGCTGCTCTGCATCGTAAACAGCAGTTAGACAACCGATGTAATTGTGTTTTAGTAACTGACTGAAACTGATTTTCTCTGGCACCTGAATCGATTCTTTTACAGCACCAGCCTCGGTCATGGTTGAGTAGCCTGAAAAAGAAAACGCTATCGCATTCGACAACATAAAGCCGATTTGTTTCGACAATTTATCAGTCGACCACAGATCATCAGAGTCAAGAAAAGCAATAAAACGCCCCCGAGCATGCTCAATGGCTCTGTTTCTGCTGCCAGCACCACCTAAATTATGTCTGTTATCCAGTAATTGAATTCTTGGATCGGTGATAAACGACTTGATCACGCCTCTGGTATTGTCGGTCGAACAATCATTTACTATAAGCAGTTCCCAATTGGTGTAATCCTGATCCAGCACACTGCGTATTGAAGCCGCTATAAATTCACCTGAGTTATAAGCTGGCATGATTACAGACACTAAAGGCTGCGACTGTTCCTGTTCTTTTTTAACGTCTGGCATGATCAATCAACCGCTTTAACCCTTTTAAATTTGTATTCATATACAGCGCAACCGTTGTTTTCCAGTTTCCTGCATTGATGTATTTTATCACCTGCCGTAACGAAAATGCCTCCCCAGCCATGCGAATACGCATCACTTCCAGTGATGCCAGGTGTTGTTTGCCTAATAAATGGGCATGTTTGTATTTAAACATCTCTAAGGCCGTTAAGCGTTTCACCGGAGAATGGCTGATACGGTCTTGCTCATGGCCGGTATGCCAGACATAGGTCGCGCTGGCAATTTTTTCTGCCGGGCCGAAGCGCTCCATCAGCCGTACCCAGGTATCGTAATCCTGAAAAGCCGGAAAGTTCTCATCAAAGCCCCCCACAGCACGCAGCCGTTCGGTCAGGGTAAACACCTGGTTGGTAAATTTGTTGTAATGCAACACATCGCTTAACTGATGCACGCCCAGATCAAGCCGACGGGCAAAACGCTGCTGGCCGTTATCTTCCAGCAACGACGCCGATACAAAAGCCAGCTCAGGTCGAAAGGCACGGTGCAATTCAGTGATGTGCTCTGGCAACAACTCATCATCATCATCCATACCGGTAATAAACTCGCCACTGGCGATAGCCAAGGCTTCATTACGGGCTGCGCAAGCGCCTTTGGCCTGTGGCTGACGAAGCACTTTTAATTGTGGATAGCGGCTTTGGTAATCGGCCAATACCTGTGGGGTATTATCGGATGAACCATCATCCACCACAATCACTTCCACATCCGGGTAGGTTTGCGCCAGCGCTGACTCCAGCGCACGTTGCAGCATCACTGCCCGGTTGTGGGTCGGCATGTACAAAGTCACCCGGCTCATGAGCGCGCCTCTTTCGCGGCCAGCACTTGCTGATACGCCGCCATCATTTGCTGCACATTTTTGTGCCAGTCGTACTCATGCTGCACCCATTCCCGGCCCTGCTCACCTAAACGCTGACGTAGTGCTGGATCGGTGACTAACTCCTGCAAAGCAGCACAGGTCGCAGCTACATCGTCCACCGGCACCAATAAGCCGGTTTGGCGATGTTGCACCACTTCCGGCAAACCATCCACGTTACTGGCTACCACAGGTATGCCGCAGCTGCTGGATTCAATAGCCGACACGCCAAAGCTTTCCCGACGGGATACCACCACCGCAATGTCCAGGCTGTTGTGATAACCTGGCACCTCGTCGTAGGGCACCCGGCCAGTAAAGCGCACTTGATCAGTGATGCCTTCATCGGCAGTCAATTGCTGCAATTCAGCTTGCTGGGAGCCACTACCGACCAGCAATAAACCCAGCTTCTGCTCTGGCAAGTTACGACTAAGCATGGCAAAAGCGCGTATTAATACGTCCATACCATAATGCGGTTCCAGTGTTTTAACCGCACCAATCACCAAAGTACCCGCTGGAAATAACTCAAGCCCGTTAGCTGGCTGGAAAAAATCGGTATCAATGCCAAAGGGGATCACCTGCAACGGCTTATCGGTGTATAACGCAGTTTCACGAGCCATATCGTTCGAAGTCGAAAAAAGCGCACAGGCCTTAGCTAAATTAAAACGCAATACTGATTTATGCAGCCAGGACTTTCGCGGAAAGGCATACACATCCGAACCCCATACCGATAGTACATAAGGTTGAAAACCACATAACGCGCCAAGTAAGCCATAGCTGGACGCGAAATGGGCATGCAGAATATCGGGTTGAAAGCTACGAATAAGGGCTTTCAGCCGTGGCAACACTTTCAGATAAGACAGTTTCGACCAACGCGTTTTAGCCTGGCGTACCAATTGCTCATCCGCACCCAGCGTGGCCACCGTGATAGCAGGATGCTGCTGATACAAATCAGCTGGAGCCGATGACAACCCAGCCACCAATACAGTACACCCCTGCTCAGCCAGCGAGCGCGCCCATTTAATGGTATGTGGTGAGGTAGAGTCAGCGAGTAAGAGTATTTTCATCAGATTATCTTTTTGAAAGCGATTTCGGTTTTGCCATAAAAGCAACTAACGCTAAAAGGAAATAGAATGGAGGAAAGTAAACAGCGGAGCTAACTGCGATGACAGCAGCAAAGGCAGGTGAAAATAACACAAAATACTTAATACCAAAGTGGCCAGAAAGTGCCTTTATCGCTGCCAAGTACATAACGTAAAACAGTAGTCCCGAAAAAATAAATATCTCTAAATAGAAAAAGTGAGGTGAGTAATAGGTTTCATAGACCCCTAAAGTGTTATTCATAAAGCTTATATTTATTGAGCCAAAACCAGCGCCAAACAAAAACTTCCAGACATCAAAGTTTTGCAGAATAGTAGTCATTTCGCTTAATGTATAAGCCCTGATGGCAATAGAGGATAATCGGCCTGATTCCACTAACTCTTTCAATGAGTTATCGTTTGAAATAAGCTCAACTGCATACTCAGCGGCAAGAAATATCGCCAAAAAGTTGTTATAAAAGAGGTAAACAAAAACTGGCGATACTATAGCTAAAAATAATAAACCATAAATCCGGTAACGGGGGTTACTGTACATTGCAAAAAAGACAAATTGCATTGCGGTTAATGCCAAAACCAATTTTGCATGAATAAAGAGGCAATAGACAATTAGTAAGAGTGTGATGAACAGATACTTTTTAAAGCCACCTAATACATAAATCGCACAAGAAAAAATCAATACAGCATAGGCATTTGTATTCACATTTGCCCAGAAAGAAGAACCAATTTGAAACCTGTCGCCCACTGGGTTCAAACCAAAAAAAGATAAACCAACAATCATCTCCACAAAGCCAATCAACAAGTTTAAGCTGCAGAAAACAAACAAAAAGTTAGTTAATGTGTGATTATTTAATTTTGATAAGGCGTGATAAGAGGCAATAAACACCATGAAACAAAACACAGTGTAAAAAAGGTACATAAAGTATCTGGCATTAATTGCACCATTCAGTGCATGCACTGCAAACCAGATAAAACAGCAGCTAAGCAAAAGAGCACACGAGGTCAGCATGCCCTTATCTGCTTTCATATACTTTAGCGAAGTAGCTATAAGGATCAGGATCACAAAAAATACGGCGACAAGATGAGCTTTCAGCAGGCCAATTGATAAAGCTGGCCCTACTAAAATCAGTGCAGTAAACACCCACAACTTTAGCTCATCTTTGCGTATCGTCAGGTTCATGATCAGACCAGGCTCACCACCTTCTGCCACATCTGCTCAGACAATTGCTTAAAATGCGCCCTTGCCTGTTGTTTTTCCTCAGCATCTACCGTGGCGATGGCTTGCTCCAGGGTTTGCTGCAATGCCTCGCGGCTGATTTCCGGCGAAATTAATGAGTCACTTTGCTGGTACTCTTCATACAGACGCTCGTATTTATGGCTCCAACTAGTACCGATGCATGGCACACCTTGCGATAACGCACTGACACAACCATGAAAACGCGAGCAAATCACCGCTTTACTGGCACCAATAATGCCTTTTACTTTTAACGGGTCCGCTTCATTTAAAATAGGCAGTTCGCCACCGGCTTGTTGCTGTACCTGGCTGCAAATGGCTTCATCGCCTTTACCTTCATGGTTCAGTAGTACCGGCTCTAGTCCCATATCACGCACAATATGCACCGCATCTACCAACACCCGCAGGTAATGCTGCTGCCAGGCGGCATGTTGGTTACGGCTGCTGATCATATTACTGTTCGGAATGATCAGCACTTTGTTGGCACCATTGGTGAAATCATCCGGCACGATACCCTGCACCAGATTGGTAAAATCCGGGAACTGCACCAGGTTCGATGTATCGCCTATCAAGCCTTTGACATGAGCGAAACTGGTTTCTTCACGGGCGCATATTAAACTGGCTTTGGGTAACGCTTTTAACAAATACGACCGGTCTTTTTCACGGGTAAATGGCCCCAGCGCCTGTGGTAAAAAGATGTATTTCTTGCCATTGGCATGAGCACGCTTGACTTCACCCGCCATCGCTTTAGTGGATAAAAAGCCCCACTGATCACCATAGGCAAAGCCAGAGGCATCCAGCACAACATCGATATCGGCTTCAGTGACAACACCCCAGGTGCGCTTTAACCAACGACGCAACGCTTTGGGTAAGTAATAGCTGATGCTGTTCAGATCAAGAATATTTTTACGGATCGACCACTTCTGATAGGCGCCAAGCTTTGCCCGGTTGATATAGGATGAATTAGGGTTCGGTGCCAGCACCAGTTCGGCGTCAGGCCAGTGTTGCTGCATTTGCTGTAATACCGCCTGCAACATCAGTTCCGCGCCTTTATTGATAAACTGCACGCCCTTAATTTCGATCATCATGTTAGTTCACTTCCTTAATCAGTAACTGGTCGGTTTTCTTCTGTGAAAATGGGATGCCGCCTTCAGGCTGCGCATAGCCGACAGCCAGCAGCATCACGGTGCGCTGGTGGTACGCCAGCCCCAACTGCTTGCTCAGCATTTGTTCACGTTGTTCGATATCCGGCCAATTGATTGGGCAGGTTGATAACCCCAGGGTTTCACACGCCAGCATCAGTTGCATGCTTGCCAGTGCACCATCGATGTAAATGACATGCCGGTCACGCTCTGCGGGGTAAGCACTTAAATCGCCGACCACGGCAATCACACACTGCAGGTTTTCTGCAAAACCGACGGTACCCATGGCGCAGCGAGCTACACCGGCCGCTTTCTCAGCTTCATTGACCACGTAAAATTCAAAAGGTTGCCGGTTACAGGCGGAAGGTGCCAGGGTGGCGGCCTGCACGGCCTGACGGATCAGTTCTTCCGGCACTGCTTTCGGCTGATACCAGCGCACCGAGCGGCGGCGCTTAAATAAAGTCAGTAGTTCGGCATAATCTACCGGGCAAGCTGGTAATGCCTGATGTGGGTACGGCACGCTCTGGTTCGGTTGCGCCATGTTGCTGTGCCCCTCGAAGCGAGCCCGTGCGGCATCAATTTTTTTGCTGGCACCGGCGATACGAAAATAATCACTCAGTACATCAGTGGCCCATTTGCGTTCTTCTGCGCACAGTTCAGTGCTTTGAATGGCATCCAGATAACAACTTACTGTTTCACCAATATAGGCTTCGGCAAATACGTCCCGCCGCGGCTGCATAATCAGGCCTTTTTCCAGCCGGTGAATGTTACGGCGCAGCAGCACACAGCTTTGACCAATCGCCCGCAGAGATTTCTCGTATTGCAAACGGCCTTGCAGCACGGCTTTGTGTTCGCGATAAAACTGGCGGCTAAAAAAGGTGTAATACAAAGACGCTAAAAAACCATTGCTGGCAAATAAGCGGATCAGGCGCACATTGATACGGGCCAGCCAGGCTTTAATGCCAGTAATAGCAGAGGCTGGCAACAACTTAATCAGTAGTCTTTTCATACGATTTGATAACGTCCTGTCATGGTAAGAGGATGATGAAACATGCTCGGACTAAAAGCAGGTGATCTTAATAGAAACAAGGGATGAGGGGAAGTAAAGATTTGCAACCGGGGATCTGGCTCACTCTGAATTTTCTTTCAATGCTTTTTATCGATGAGCAGGGGGTGATCTGCGGTTATAGCTCAGATGAGACTTATTTACTTGCCAGTAAATAAAACCCACTAAATATATAGGCGTAAAAACTTTAATCCTGACACATTTTACTTTGTATAGCTTATTTTTATTGGTGTATACTAGAATACACTACCACCAAAACGTCAGAGTTTAACTACAATGTCAGTCTCAGCTTTAGTCGCACACAGAGTATCCCGCTTGCAAAAGGGGACACCTTTTACCATAGAGGGCTTTTATGCTCTGGGCTCTGTGACATCAGTACAAAAAGCCATGAGCAGACTGGCACAAGAAGGTACTGTTGTTCGGGTGGCCAAAGGGATTTATGCCAGACCTAAGCCTCTGAAAAGTTTTCCATCCATCCAGACATCAGCTACAGCTGAAGAAGTGGCATGGTCATGGGCGCGGAATCATAACTATGCTCTGGTGCCGCAAGGGCTTGAAGAAGCTTATCGGCTAGGTTTGCAAACGCAAGCCCCGGTTAAAACTGTGTTCTGGTCCTCAGGCCCGTCCCGCGAGTTTAAGGTAGGCAACCAACAAGTCGTGGTAAAGCACACAGCCCACAGTAAATTGCGTTGGGCAAATAAACCAGAAGGCGCTTTCTATCGTGCCTTGCTGGTACTGTCAGCCGAACATACTCCGCTGCAACACCTTAAGGCAGCCCTAAAGCGACTTAACTTAACCAGTAACGAAGTCATACCTGTTATACGTAAGCTAAAATTACAGCCAACGCTTATCTCCTGGCAAAACAAGCTGACCATGCTGGAAAGCGAGCTGCTGTCATGAATTTATTTGAGCTCTATGCTGACAGAGCTAAACATGCAGAGCTAACTGAATTATTTAACTTTGCATCCACACAGCACCCATTTGGCCTTGCTGCTAACTTTCTCGAAAAAGATCTATGGGTGACTGAAGTGCTGAGACTGCTCTATGACGAGCAACTGCTTGGTGCTATGTCAATCGCCTTTAAAGGTGGGACGGCATTGAGTAAGTGCTGGCACGTTATTCAACGTTTCTCCGAAGATATTGATTTATCAATTCATTGGGCTGAGCTCTCTGGTTTAACAGAGCAGCAGGAGTTTGCAGCCTGGCAACAGAGTATTAAAAACGATAGCCAGGCAAAGAAGTTCCGCAGGAAACAGCAGCAATTGCTACAGGATTGGACTGAACAGTTTGTTGACTATTTAAACCAGCGCTTCTCAGCCTACCAGATTGAAGGTTTACAAGCTGTCGTGGAACCGGATTCTGCTGGTGAAAAAATTGATATTCACTACCCCAGAATGACTAAAGGCACAAAAGATTACCAGCTTGATCATATTTTACTGGAGTTTGGTGGCAGAAACCGAGGAAAGCCGACTAAAACCATCACAACCAATTGCTACCTAAGCGAAGTCAAAGAGTTTGCTGAACTGCCCTTGCCGCAAGCGAACGTTCAAGCCTATGAAAACGACTTTGTATTATGGGAGAAGCTGACAGCTTTGCATCAGTTCAGTACTCAGACAAAAGAGCCAAACCCCACCCGATTGGCAAGACACTGGTATGATGTATCCTGTCTATTGAAAGCAGGTTTCGCTGATGCATTTAACAGCAGCGAAGCGATGCAAGCGGTGGTAGAAATGAAAAAACATCGTTGGTCAATGCCGGGTGTCGACTACGAGGCCATTTTATCAGGCCGGTTATCTATAGTGCCACAAGGTAATCGGCTACAAAGCATCATTGCAGACCATAAAGCAGCTATTAACGGTCAGATGTTTTTTCAGCAACCTGAGTCATTTGAATTAATAATGAACCAACTCGCTGACTTTCAGGACAAGTTTAATAGTCGATAGCACATGGGTGCACAGGCGGTGCTTGAATGCAAACCTCTTGTCAGGCACTTCACCTCCAATATCGATATCCCAGCGTGAAAGGCAGTAGCAGCGACCTGGTCATGACTTTGGCGATGGGTCGGGTGCTGCTGGCAAACCAGAAAGCTATGTACGAGGCGACCAGATAGGACAGTATGGTGGCCCAGGCGGCCCCTATGCCGCCGTATAACGGGATCAGGTACCAGTTAGCAGCAATATTTATTAACGCGCCCAGGCCGTGACTGACGAGCGAGAATGCCAACAGATGTTCTGCGATCAGCCACTTACTCACCAGTGCCCGCATGTAGATAAAGACGCTGCCCCAGATATGAATGGTCAGGATGGCTGCGGCTGGCAGATAGTCCTGGCCGAATAAAATGCGGACCAAGGGTGTGGCAATCAGGGTGATGCCAATGGCCAGTACTAAAGCCGCAACGAACAACACATCACAGATTTGCTGTAAGCGTTGTTGGTAGCGATCTGGGTTGGTTTGCTTCAATTTTAACAAAGCTGGGAACAACGATATGGCAATGGCTGTGGCGAAGAAGTACCAGACTTCGGATAAACGTGCGGCAACGGCGTAGACACCGACGGCTTCACGGTTAACCATTTGCGCCAGCATCACCTGATCTACTTTCAGGTAAATCACCGCTGCTATGCCCGATAACACCAACCAGAAGCCTTGCTTGAGCAACTGCAGGCCATAACTGGCATCCAGCTCGTTCCACTGAATGGCTCCCTGCGCCCGGCGATAAATCAGCATAAAACCAATACCAATGCAGGCCATTTCTAAAGCAAATAAGCCACAAATCAGCAATAAACCAGCGCCACTCAGGGCGGCGATAATCTTGGCGATACTGAACAGTACAATGACCGATACCCGCATTCGGGCCACAGCTTTGGCAGCCACATGCGCCTGAAACCAAAACTCGATGACATGAAAGGCAGTTAGCAAATTTGCCAGTGCCAGCATGGCCATGGCCCATTGATCAACCGCACCAGACAGACCCCAGCCAGTCACTGCCAATATCAGACACAACGCGGTACCAACGCCAGCACCAAGCAAGCGAAAGCCACTGGCCGTCGCCATGATGGCATCATTGCGCTCTGGTTGATTGACCAGTTCACGGGTAATAATGGCGTTTAAACCCAGCGATGTCAGCGGGCCTACCAGGGCGATGATCGCCAGCAGGTAACTAAGGCTACCGTACCCTTCCGGGTTTAAACTGCGGGCCAGCAACAAAGCCACCAGTAAATTGGCCGCCATGGTGATGACTTTTTCCGATGCCAGCCAGGATGTATTAGCCAGCACTTTTTTTAACAGTGGATTCAATGCGTTTTGGTTCCTTGTGAAATCTTCCCTGGGCTCTTTAAATCTCCCCCTAGCCCCCTCTTCAAATCTCCCCCAACCCCCTCTTTCATAAAGAGGGGGCTTAAGAGCGCAGATCTAGGGTCTGGCACGATCCCCTCCCCACTTTAGTAAAGGGGGGATACAGGGGGGATTTGCTCTAAGCCTTTACCGTTGGCCGAACCAGGAACCTGATTAACACCACTAAACACGCCAGGAAGCCGCCGAATAAGGTGCCGATGATGCAGATCAGGGCTCGGCTGGGTTTGGCTTTCTTCTCGCTGGCGATTGGTGGGTCGATGATTTTAAACACATACTCATCGCTGACCTGGGTCAGCATCAGGGTTTTGGTTTGCTCTTCAATCAACTGGAACAATGCTCTGCGTATCTCTTCGACCTGGGTTTTCTGTAATTGCTGCTCCAGGTAAGTCATGCTGCGACGGGCTTCTTCCATGTCACGTTGTTTCATAAAGGCATTTAATTCAGTGATCAGTAGCTGCACCCATTGCTGGGCAATGTGAGGGGAATAATGTTCTATGCTGACGGTCACCATGCCATTGTCTTTCGACTGCCGTACTTGCAGCAGCTTGATAAATTCTTCGTAGGTTTCCTGCACCGATGGCTTTGACTGACGAGGTGGTTTGGCATCGCGCAGCCAGGTGTCGGTACTGGCATCGTAGATGCTTTCATCCAGAACCAGTTCATTGCTGGTTACACGCCAGTCTTTGGCGGCCATCACTGGTACAAATAAATCGTGCTGCTCGATTAAACGGCCAATAAAGTCACGCGAGCGTAAAACCTCCAGCGCCAGCGCAGTTTTATCGGTGCCCTGCCCGCCCAGATTAACACCGGCTAATGACGCTAAGCCACCTAACTGACCTAAAGCACCCATGCCCGGTTTTTGCTGGGTGTTGGCGGGGGCTAATAAAGCATCTGAGCGATACACGTCAGACAGGCTGAGCGCATAAAACACGGAGCCGACAGCAAATAGCGCCGTGAAGCCAATAATAAATAATTTTGCCCGCCAGAAAGTGCGAAACAGTTCGGCTAAGTCTACATCCTGAGTTGGCGTTTGTTCGGCCATGAAAACATCCTTTGCTGGAAAAGAAAAAAACCTACCGAATGATAAAGGAAATTGCCGATGGGGGGAATGGTAAAGCGATGCTTCGAGGAGTATTCCACGTACGCCAGACGAAAAAAAACCCTCTGCCTGGCAGAGGGTTAATCATTTAATGAAATTGGCCGAACCGAACCAAATTCAGTATATCGTAAGCTGAATAAAAAATCACCGTCAGCCAACAAAATAATCGGCATAAAAAAAGACAGGCCGGAGCCTGTCTTTTTCAAAGGAGAACTAAAACTTAGTTGCCTTTGTACTGATCAGAGATCACGTTGATACGGCTTTCGTTCTGACGGTAGAACGGAACCAGAGTGATGTCATCAGAGTTAGCGTCAATGTTGAAAGTAACGCTTAATTTCTTCTGTGAACCATCAGCAATATCGAAGGCTTTACGGATATCAGCTTCAGAAGCACGAGTCACAGTACCAGCACGAGCTGTAGCGTGAGTAGCACCACCGTATGTGAAGTCCATGACGACTGGGCCGTATTCATCACCATTTTGGTCAACTGCTTCGATGGTAACTTCAGCATCAGTTGCACCCAGGTTAGAGATCTCAACTTGTGCAGTTAAACCAAAACCTACTGGCAGGTAAGGAACGTTAACAGTTGAAGCGTCAACTTTCCACTGGCCAGCGTCAGCTTTAGTTACATAAGTAACTGGGTCTGTAATACCAGCGATGTTTTGCTTAACAGTAACGTCAAATTTAGTCGCTAACAACATTGTTGCAACATTATCTTTCAAGAACACGATATCGTGATCCTGTGCAGCAGGAGCATCATCGAACGCAACAGCAGCAGGTACCGTGAAAGTCAGCAGAGTTTCAGCAGTATTTAATCCTACAGTAACACCGGCACCGGCTAGGGTCCATGCACCTACAGGTCCGTTACCATCTTTGAAGTTACCACCAAGCTCAACCACCAAGTCACCGGCAGTAGCGGCCAACAACAGATCGTCGTTGTCACGAACAGTCAGAGTCAAAGTATCAGTACTGGTAGCTGGAGCCTGGTCAACAAAGGTATCACGAGCAACATCGCGAGTAATCAATTCACTCAGTGCCGTTTTTACAGAGTAGCTGAACTGATTTTCAACAGAAGTCAATGATTTAGAACCAGTGTCAACTGTATCAGTACCTAAAGATGCTACGTAAGAAACACCGAACTCACCTTGTAACGTTACTTGACGCAGGTCAACACGGAAAGCTGAATCTGCATCAATTGGGTTACCCAACTGCACATTGAAGGTAATAGTACCATCTTCACGATCGATGACTACGTTATCGAAAGTAAAGTTACCGTTACCAACGTTCAACTGAACGTCACCACAAGATTGAATACCAGCAGCTGGAGTACCACAAGCACCACCAGCAGCATCAGTGTCATGCTGGTATTAAAACGGATCCGCTCAATCTGATAAATAGCCGTTTTAAACACCGGCAACCTGGTGAGGGTATCATCCAGCCAGCCGGACAGTAGCCCTTTATCTAGCGCTACTTTAATACCCACGGCCGAAGCGATCAGCCCCGCCAGTAAAAACCACTGGTACTTTTGCATCCAGTTACTGGCACCCAGCAACAATTCGGTATAAAGCGGCAGCATGTCGTTTTCATCAAACAAGCCTGCCATTTGCGGCACAATGTAATTAAAAACAAATATCACAGCGATGACACAGACAGCAAAGATCACGCTGGGGTACGTGAGCGCCTGGGTAATTTTACTTTTTAATTCTTTACGAAACTTTAAATCGCGCGCCAGACCAGCAAAGACTTCACTCAGCTGGCCACTGGCCTCACCCATTTTGACCAGGTTAACATAGAGTTCATCAAAATCAGGCTGGGTCCCTAAAGCATCAGCCAGTGACTCGCCCCGCTTAACGGCTTGCGATAACTGCGTCAATAAACGACCTGTTGCACTGTTTTTGCTGCCACGGGCCAAAATATGCAGACACTTATCAATTTTCACCCCGCTACGCAGCAACAAACTCAGTTCAGCAGTGATAAATTCCAGTTCATCCAGTGTCAGGCGGTCTGAACGTAAAAAGCTCAGCGAAAACTGCTCGGCTTTGGGTTGGATCTGGATCAGGTGCAAGCCTTGTGCGCTGATATCCAGCTGAGCTTTCTCCAACGAGTCGCTATTGATTTCGCCCTGGATTTGGCTGCCACTGCTGTCGTAGGCTTTGTATTGAAAGGTTGTCATTAGCCAGCCACCCGAATCACTTCTTCTACCGTGGTCAGCCCCTGAATCGCTTTTAACAGGCCATCTTGCAACAAGGTACGGTTGCCCTGCGCACGCCCCAACTCACGGGCTTTTTGCGGAAAGTTTTCGTCTTTTGGTAAAGCTTTAATGTCGTCGTCACATCGCAGGTACTCTACCACTGCCATTCGGCCTTTGTAGCCGGTATGGGCGCAGTGATCGCAGCCTTTTGGCTGATACAATTGTGGCGTCAGCTGATACCGGCTGGCCAATTGCTCCAACTGATAGTTTTGAATTAACTCCGCAGCGTTTTCAGCTGGTTGCTTACAGTGCGGACAAAGCTTACGTGCCAGGCGCTGAGCAATGATAGACACGATGGCTGCGTTTAATAAGTATTCCTGAGCGCCCAAATCCAGCAGGCGCGTGTAGGCCGAGGGTGCATCATTGGTATGCACCGTAGAAAATACCAGGTGACCGGTCAGGGCTGATTGCATGGCAATTTGCGCGGTTTCGTTATCGCGGATCTCCCCCACCATGATGACATCCGGATCTTGCCGCACGATGCTGCGTAAGCCTGCCGAAAAATCAAAGCCAATCGACGGTTGTACCTGCACCTGATTGACCCCTTCGAGCTGGTACTCGACCGGATCTTCCAGCGTGATAATTTTCACTTCTGGCTGATTAATAGCATTAAGAAAAGTATACAAGCTGGTGGTTTTACCTGAACCAGTTGGGCCGGTCAGCAGGATCACCCCAGCGGTTTTCTTTAAGTCCTGTAAAATGTACTGCTCGATATCCGCCGATAAACCAAGCACTTCCATGCTGTAGTTGATGGAGTCTTGTCGTAAAAAGCGCATGACGATACTTTCGCCCTCATGCAAAGGCAAGGCTGATACACGAATATCCAGCTCTTCGTTGGCTATTTTCATGGCTATTTTGCCATCTTGCGGCCGCCGTTTTTCAGCAATATCCATGCCGGATAGAATTTTAATACGCGATGCGATGGGCAGGCGCATGCGTGGTGCCAGAAAGTCGGCTTCTTGTAAGACGCCATCGATACGAAAACGCACCCGATAACGGCCAGCTGATGGCTCTAAATGCATATCAGAGGCCCCTGACTTCAGAGCTCTGGCTATCAGGCTATTGAGCAAATTGACGGTGGGAGCCTCATCAGCCAGCTCACGCAGTCGGTCTTCCTCTAAATCCGATAGCTCGTCGCCCAACTCACTGAGATTGTCGCTTTGCCGAACGCTTTTTTGCTTCAGCTGTTGCAGCTGTGGTTCCGTTAGCACAAATAAATGCAAACGCTGCTGCAACTGGCTAATCAATTGGTTGCCTTCTGCCGAAAGCGGATCTTTCGCTAAAATCGTGCACTGTTGGTCGTCATGCTGCAGCAAAAACCAATTCAGTGGTAACAGTGCCTGATACAGTGAATTGTCTTGCATGGCATCAAAGCTGGCACCAGCCACGATGTCATCATCGGCTTGCGCTAATTGTAAGAACTCGGCATAAAACTGCGGCAAGGCATCTTCTGATAATGCCCCCATATTGACCAGAATATGCTCTAGCCGGCCACCGTATTTCTTCTGAAAAGACTGAGACTTTTCAATATCAGCACTGTTAATCGAAAACGACTGGGTCAGGATAGACTGAACATCGTTCATAGATAGATGATATCCTCATCTTCCCCTTCACCACCCGGCACACCATTTCGACCGTAAGAACGCAACATGTATGGGTTGCCATCTTCGCCAGGTACCCGATAAACGTATGGCTTATCCCATGGATCCATGGGTACATCGCGTGGCAAATAGGGGCCATCCCAGTTAGGGGCTGACGAACGGCGTAACTCTTCCAGCTGCTGCGGATAATCGCCCATATCCAACCGGTAGGTATCGAGCGCTGTGGCGATCATCTCCATCTGCATTGACGCTGTTTGCGTTTTGGCAGAGCCAACTTTAGAGAACATGCGCGGCGCAACCAGAGACAATAGCAACCCCAGAATAACAATCACGATCAATAGTTCTATTAGGGTAAAACCACGCTGTTTACGGCGTAATGGGAATGCTTGCATCATCGGTTCACAACTCCTAAAACTTAGCGGACATCATGCCTCTAAGAATGATAACGGGTTAAAAAGTTCAGTGAAAGGCCCCTGCCTCTCACTGAATACGGCATTATATTCTGGAAATTGCTGCCAGGGCCACTGCGCTCTGGTAGAAAATCTGCGTTACTTGCGCCCATAAAGTAATGTTATCTTTGTACTCGGTATCGAGCGGCACAATGATGGTATCGCCCGGTTGCAAGGCTTCGTTTCGGCCACGGAACCAGCGATTGTTCGATAGCATCACCGAACCATCGGCGCGGATCACGTAGACGCGTTTGGTATCGGCACGTTGACGAGTGCCCCCTGCAAGGCGGATGTAATCATCAACTGTCAACTGGCCGTTAAAGCGGTGCGTACCGGCATGCTGCACTTCACCCATGACAGAAATAGAGGTATCGCGGCGTGGTACATGCAATGTGTCACCATCCTCTACTAACAGATCAGCCGTTGGGTCACCAGCAATGATGTAAGGCAGGTTCACCACCAAACGACCGACGGTATCTTGCATTTCCAGTTGGTTGATCATGGTTAAGGTATCTTGTGGCGATGCCTGAACCGACTCGGCTGACAGTGAACGGGTGGCAATTTCTGAGCGCAACTGGCTCACCATGCTCCTCAGTTGCTCACTCTCCCGTTCACGAAGATGCTCACGGGTAAAGACGGCGCCATTGACAAAGGCATTTTGTGTGACACCGCCGGCTCGCTGTATTACCTGAGCCAGCGTCTCACCTTGCTGAATGGTGTACAAGCCAGGGAAACGAACCTCCCCTCTTAACTCGATGGTCTGGTCAACCCGCCATTGTGGGATCGCAAACACATTCAAACGATCACGGCTTTGCAAAGCCAACTGTTGGCCACCATTTAGCTCTTGCTGTAAATTAACCTGCAGGTGCTCAACACGCACCCCTTGCTCAGACTGCGGTTGCCCCTTGGCCCGGGTAAGTTCGGCGCGGGTGATAAAGGCGGATTCATTTAAGCCTCCAGCTGCACGCACCAAGTCGGCCACCTGACCACCTTTTGCCAGTGGGTACTCGCCGGGTACTTTCACCTCGCCAGATACCGATACTAATTGTGGTGTCTGGCCATTGCGGGCTTGACTGCGCAGTTTTTGCAGCACCGGGTACATCAATTCGGTACGACTTAAATGAGCGGATAATGCCAGTAGCTCGGCATCAACAAAGACTTGTTGCAATATATGCAGCATATGTTCTTGCAGATCTTGCTCTTGCTGTTTACGCAGTGCCTCGCGCATTTCGCGATCGGCCATGAGATCCATTTGTTGCTGCAATAATGTCCAGTCTGGCTGTTTTCGCTCTGGTTCAGGGGCAATAATGGCCTCAAATGCCTGATTAGCCAGTTGATCACTGCTGAGCCAGCGAAGCTCTTCCGGCCGATCGTAGTTGTCTTCCAGCTTTTCACGCAGGTACTGATTTAATGCATGGCGCTGATAGCTGTAGTTTTCCTGATGAAAAGCCATGATAATATCGCGTGGTGCCAGCCTGAGATTGGCAGCCGACTGTGGGTGCTCCAGTGCGTCTACCAGGCTGAACTGGTGCACTTCGATATCCCCTTGACTGTTGATTTCACGCAATACAATCAGGTAATCCAGATCGGTGGTCAGATGCACATCGGATAATAGTGAGCGAATAACATCGCTAACCCGGATGTCATCGCGCCAGGCGTAATGACCAGGGCGGACAAAGGCACCCGCCAGGGTAATGCTATTGGTCAACCGGGGCGAGGTGCCCCCCACCCGCAATACATCGCCAGCCTGAACTTTGACCTGCCGATCTTTGTTGTGAGTTAAATCAACATTCAGTAAATCGCGTAAATTATCCTGATTAAAACGTTCCAGCACGGCTGCTTTCGGGTAACCCCCTTCACGCACTCCGCCCGCCATGGCTAATAATGAAGCAAGATCATCGTTGGCTTTCACTTCAAACAAGGCCGGGCGTCTTACCTCGCCCCGTACTTCGGCAATGGCCTGAACCGGGGCAACAAACACCACGTCCCCATTTTGCAAATGAATATCCTGGCGGGAATCGCCACGCAGCAATAAATCGTATAAATCGAAGCGCGCGGCGATGTCGCCAGCACGGTTGACATGAATTTCGCGCAAGGCACCAATCTCGCTGACCCCACCGGCAGCAAACAATGCCTGTGTGACAGTAGACAACGCAGAAACAGTATAGGTGCCAGGGTATTTCGCTTCACCGGCGACCATGATATTAATGGATCGCATCGGGCCCATACTGACGGCCACTTCAACACCAATCATACTTTGCGCAACGCGCTCCGTAATTAAACGCCGGGCCTGGGCGAAGGTTAAACCGGCCAGTTGAACGGTGCCTAAATCAGGAATGCTTAGCTGGCCATCCCGGCTTACTACTAGTTCGTACTGAACAAATTGCTTGCCAAAAAACTGCAGCAATAAGGTGTCATCAGGGCCAAGTTGATAGCTGTCAGGTACCGGCACATTGCCGACCGGCGCAAAGGTGCTGATCTCGGCATCAAACAGATTCATACCAAATCGCTTGGGCTTGCCATCGTCTTTTTCTTTATCTTTTTCCAGCTCAAGCAATTCACGCTGCTGGCGCTGCTGCTGACCCGTTGGATCTTGCCGCTGATCCTGGCGTTGTCCTTGTGGCTGACGCTGCAGTTGATTCAGGTCAATGCCATATTGTTTGGCCAGCCGTTCTTGCTCGGCGCGGGGCAACTGCCGGAACTGTTCCATCATGGCCGGTGATGGCGTAACATTGGCCACGGCAGGCAGCGCCAGCCAACATACTGAAAATACGGCTAGTATTCGCAAAAACTTAGACACCATGGTTCTCCATTTTGGGTTTTCCATCTATCTTGCATTCCGTTATTTTTTTGTCAACCGGCTGATTCTACCGTCAAATGCAGGTACACGCCAGAGGCCTGACGGCCTTGTTGTTCAAAGCATACCCGATAACGCCAGTATCATACGGCAAAGTCGACATCAACATTGGGTTGATTGCTCATCATAGCAGCGATCACTTGTTTGACCGGGGCATGATTAAACACCACCTCATACAGCCCCATCACCAGCGGCATATAAATATCGTATTGCTGCGCCTGCTGCCGCACTTCTTTTAAGGTGTTTACCCCTTCCGCTACTTCGCCCAGTTCAGTCACCGCATCGTCGAGGCTTTTACCCTGCCCCAGAGCAAAACCGACCCGATAGTTTCGGCTGAGTGGCGAGGTGCAGGTGACAATTAAATCACCAATGCCCGATAAGCCAAGAAAGGTCATAGGGTTGGCCCCTTTAGCTACTGCAAAGCGGCTCATTTCGGCCAGGCTGCGGGTGATTAGCATGCTTTTAGTATTTTCACCTACCCCCAAAGCAGCACTCAGCCCGGAAGCAATAGCATAAATATTTTTCAGCGTGCCGCCAAGTTCCACACCAAACACATCCTGACTGGCGTAGGCACGAAAGGTTTTGCTGCATAAAATGCTTTGTACCCGGCTACACAGAGCTTCGTCGTCACTGGCAATCACCGAAGCGGTAATATGGCCTTTGGCAATTTCTTTCGCCAGATTGGGGCCGCTAAGCACACCAATACGGCCATTGGGCACTTCTTCACGTAATATATGGCTCATCAGTTTAAAGCTACTTGCTTCCACGCCCTTAGTGGTGCTGATTAGCAATTGCTGAGGTTGCAGCCAGGCCTTCGCTTGCTGAACTACATTACGAAAACTACTGCTTGGAATAGATACAAACACCGCTTCAGCATCCCGAATAACCCACTCCATATCAGTACTAGCAATTAATTGCTCAGATAACGAATAATCTGGCAGATAGCGAGCATTCTGGTGGGTTTGATTGATTTTTTCTGCGATCTCCGGATCACGGAGCCACTGACGAACCTGATAGCCATTTTCGGCCATGATGTTGGCAATGACGGTACCGAAGCTTCCGCCGCCTAAAACGGCAATATGTGCAGTCATGTTGATCCTGTGATTGCTTTTATAAGTCGTACTCGTTGAGGCTACCGTATGAGCTATCCGGCAGACATGACGCTAGATGATACTGTTCGAGCGCAATCGCTGTAAAGAGTTCAGGGGAAGTTATCATTGTTAAAAAACTCAGCCTTTGCCAGTGGTACGCCTAGTTTATCTTTATCCGATACCACAGGTGGAGCAGCCAGCGGCCATTCAATGGCGAGTTCCTGGTCGTTCCAGTCAAGGCAACGCTCCGATGACGGATCATAATAGCTGGTGGTTTTATAGAGAGTTTCTGTCGACTCCGCCAGTGCCAGAAAGCCATGGGCAAAACCCGGTGGGATCCACAGCTGCTGACGGCTCCCGGCAGTTAACTCGTAGCCCAGCCACTGTTTGAAGGTGGCTGAATGTTGGCGCAAATCAACCATCACATCATAGATACGCCCTTGCAGCACCCGTATCAGCTTGCCTTGTGGCTGATTGATCTGATAATGCAAACCACGCAACACCCCAAGCCCGGATAGAGAATGATTATCTTGCACAAACCGGATATTGCCCTGCAAGGCCTGATCGAACTGCCTCTGGTTGAAGCTTTCCATAAAGAATCCACGTTCATCTTGATGGACTGTTGGCGTGATCAGCAATACATCGGGGATGGCCATAGGTTTAATGTGCATAAGTGTGAATGTCGCTTGTTGTGGTCTTATTTAGTGAGTTGTAATTATACCAATGCGTTTAGCTTTGCCTCAACGACGTCATCGTCTATTGCCAGCTATGGCATTATCATCTAATCGCGAACCAAATAATCGAAGCATTTATTTGCTTCTTTTTCGATAAATCATACATTGCAAAACCGTGTGCTTTGTTTAGAAATATCAACAGTTCTGATTTTACCAGCCCACTCATACAAGTCCTGTAATAAGTGTCGATGAATATCACATAGGTAAGAAAACGTAAGGTTTGCAAAGTCTGGCTTAAACTCAGTAAGCCGGAAGGAAGTTAAAGCGACTTAAGCTGAAGCAAGCTCAGTCTCTGAAGTTAACTCAAGTAAATTAATTAAAACTGAAGTTTTGTCATAAACAGTAGCTATCATTCCCTGCACCATATTTATCAATCATGCGGCCTTTGCAGCTCTTTGAGTCTGGCTATGACTTTTGGATGCAACCTCGTTTGCTCATTCAATGGCTGCAAACCTTCTAAACGCAAACTTTCATTGAAGTTGGTCACTTTGGTTTCTTCAAAGCGTTTTGTTATTAACTCTTTGTCGTTCACAGGGGTAACCTCCGAAACAAAACATGCTGTTATTTTAGCTTGTTTAAACGCCATCAGCAAATAGAGTTATCGGGTAGCACAGCTGCCGTCATGGCGCTGGCAGAGCCAGCTAGTTACAGATACTTCTGAGCAAATACGACGACACGCTCTAACTCATTAAGCAACATAGCAGCCATATCGAAGGCTTTGCTAAGCAATGTCGCCTGAATTTCGGGATCATCTGGATAATCATGGGCAAACTGATTGCGCATTTCCCGAAATTTTAGCCATTGCTCTGCAGAGGTTAGAGCGCCGATTTTTTCTAAGCGATGCAGTTTATCTATAAAGGTGTCGAGCTCACCTTCTTCATGGGTCAACTCCAAAATAGCAGGCAATAATTTAGCACCCATGGCATCCTGAAGTTTTGAAAAACGTACAATAAACTGATCGAAGATAGCCAGTTCAATCTGGCTTAATTTATCAAGAGATTCTGGTGTAAAAGGTTTCCGTTTTCCCAGCTCTTGCATAGCCCAACGCAGGCGCTCGGCATGTGTTTGGCAAATTTCAGCTATGCTAAGGAAAACATCATGGTTCATAACAAAACCCCTTGCTGCTTGGCTACCTGATAAATTGGTAGTACTAAACCTTTTTTGCGGTTGATAACAAGATCTATTTTTTGTTCGCCAAGCTGCTGGTGAAGCTCTACCAATGCGTTTAGCTTTGCCTCAACGATGTCATCGGCCATTGTCAGCACGGGCTCGATGTACAAATCAATATCACCACCTCTGGCATTATCATCTAATCGCGAACCAAATACTCGAATTTCAGAGCTATCACCAAAGTGCTTCGATAAAACCTGCTTAATGAGTGTTTGTTGATGGCTGGATAATCGCATTCAGTATTGCCGGTTAAGAACAGTGAATTAATTATAACAGTGGCTGTGTTAACTGACTAGTTACCCTGGCAAAGCCAGCTGGTGACAAGCAGCGGAGCTGCCGTGACCGCCGCGTAGCGGCTAGTTACCGCACCGTAGGTGCCAGTAACCGGCTCGAAGCGGCTAAAAGCATCTTATTTGCACAAGGAAGTATCACGTTAGTAAAGTAAGCAGCATTAACTCCCATTCCTGCGGCGGCTTCAGCATAAGCTGTAGGATCTTTAGTAAGTTGAACCAGTCCAGACTTTAATGACTGATCAATCTCATTTTTGCCATAATGGCTATACGCTTCAAGCAATGAAACTTGCGGGATTTCACCCAAATAACTGCACATGACAACGATATCGAATATATCCTTGTACGGCTTAACGCCTAGCCGGTCAGCATTAGCCAGCAACTTTGTTACAAAACAAGATTCATGATTGATGTAAGGCACTGGAAATAAGGGTGCCTCTATATCAGGCTTCAATTGGTAATTGTCAAAGGCGACAAACTCAAGCTTGATATTTACACCTGCCACCACGATAAAAGTACGAACTCCATAACGATCAAAAATAATTTTACGGCCATAATTAAAATCCGTCCTGACAAGATCTCCCAAAGATAGGTTTGTTACCTGCTGGCGGACAGCCCGATAAGCATTTTTATCCTTGCACAGAAAATCAATATCGACAGACTCACGGTATTCATCAAACTCCAGCGCAATTCGGGTGCCTCCACCAAACATAATGTTGTGTTCAGCAAGGTACTCGCTATTGAAGTTTTCTAAGCAAGTAGCTATCAGTTGATGGCGTTTACGCTGATAAGAGGGCATGAGGGCAGTTAAGCTCTAACCGGCAAAAAACCACCAGCACGGTTAGCAAGTTGCTGAATGAGCAAACGCTCGGTTTCTGTAAGCTTCGTTTTATCAACAAAAGGCCAGCGACGCTCATACACATCCAAAGCATCTTTTTCGGCCAAGAACCTGGTCTGGGTGTCCCATAATAGCCGATCCAGCTCGGGATATTGCTTGCGATCGATTGTGTTCATGGCTACCCCAGACATGCTGTTTGCACTAGATTAACTTTACAACAGTGATAAGAAACTGTCTAGTCAGTGGCAGCGTAGCGGCTAGTTACCGCTGGCAGAGCCAGCTAGCGCTTCCAGCCAGTCGGGTAACTCAATGCCCAATGCATTTTCCAGCTTATCTATACAAAGCCGAGAGTTCATCGGTCGCTGGGCCGGAGTTGGGTAATCGCTGCTGGGGATTGGCGAAATGGCCTCTGGTAACAAGGCCAGCTTGTCACCTTGCTTGATTGCCTGGCTGACAATGGCTTTAGCAAAATCGTACCAGCTGCAATGGCCTCGTGGTGCCAGATGATAAACGCCGCCCTTAATCGCCTGACCTTGTTGGTAACGCTGCAACGCCAGCAGGCTGATGGCAGCAATCATGTTGGCAGGTGTGGGTGCACCGATTTGATCCACCACAATACGCAGCTCAGTTTTTTCTTTAGCCAAGCGACGTATTGTGTTTAAGAAGTTTTTACCATGCGTCGAATACACCCAGCTGGTGCGAAAAATAACAGCTTCAGGGCATTCTTTTAGCACGGCTTTATCGCCCTGTAGTTTGCTATGGCCATACACATTCAGTGGCGCAGTTGAGCTGTCTTCCTGCCAAGGTTCTGTGCCAGTCCCCGGATACACATAATCAGTCGAATAATGCAGCAGATAAACGTCATGTTCAGCTGAATGCCGCGCCAGCAATGCAGGCAGATGCGCATTCAGTGCCATCGTTTCTAACGATTCGGTTTCTGCTAAATCCACCGCAGTATATGCCGCGGCATTGAAAATGACAGCTGGTTGATGCTTTGAAAGATAAACTTGAACAGCATTGGCATCACTCAGATCTAACTCGGTTCGTGTTGGAGACAATACAGAAAAGTTTTCTTCAAGCTGGCGGATTAGTTCAGTACCAACCTGACCGGTGCTGCCCGTCACCAAAACCTTGCCGCTCATTGCACAGCCTTGCAAACTAGTGGCTGCCACCAATCCTTTCTTGCCAGATACCATTGTACTGTTTTACGCAGCCCGGATTCGAAAGTTTCTTGCGGTACCCAGCCAAGCTCACGCTCAATTTTACTGGCATCGATGGCGTAGCGTAAGTCGTGGCCTGGCCGATCGGTGACGAAAGTTATCAAACTTTCGTAGTGTTGAGTGTTAAGTGCTGAGTTATGAGTGTTGGGTGCTGAGTTATGAGTGTTAAGTGTTGAGTGTTGAGTGTTGAGTGGAAAACCACACTCATGAATCGGCGCTAACTCGTCCAGGATGGTGCAGATGGCCTGTACGACTTCAATGTTTTGTTTTTCGTTGTGGCCGCCGATATTGTAGGTTTCGCCGATGGTGCCTTGGGTTGCAACACAGACCAGTGCTCTGGCATGGTCTTCAACATAGAGCCAATCGCGGATTTGTTTGCCATCGCCATAGACTGGCAACGGCTTGCCGGCCAGCGCATTGAGAATGGTCAGCGGGATCAACTTTTCTGGAAAATGGTAGGGGCCGTAGTTGTTAGAACAATTGGTAATGACACAGGGCAAACCATAGGTGCGCTGCCAGGCCCGAACCAGGTGATCGGAGCTTGCTTTGCTGGCTGAGTAAGGTGAACTTGGCGCATAGGCTGTACTTTCAGTAAAAAGCGCCTCGGTTTGTGCTAAATCACCAAACACTTCATCGGTTGAGACATGATGAAAGCGAAACTGGCTTTTAGCGGCAGCTTCTAGCTCTAGCCAATAACTTCGGCTCGCCTCGAGCAAGCTGTAGGTTCCGACGATATTGGTTTGTATAAACGCAGCAGGGCCATCGATGGAGCGATCTACATGGCTTTCCGCTGCTAGATGCATCACCAGATCGGGTTGAAACTGTTGCATCAATTGCAGCATGGTTGCTTGATCGCAAATATCGGCCTGCACAAACTGGTAGCGCTGGTGGTGTTCGACTTCTTTTAACGAAGCCAGATTACCGGCATAGGTCAATTTGTCGATATTCAGCACTTGATGTGGCGTGTCTTTAATCAGATACCGCACCAGTGCCGAGCCAATAAATCCTGCACCGCCTGAAATGAGTATTCGCATAGCCGTGTCTTACTCTCTTGTATTCAAGTTAGGTGATCATAACTTGGCAAACAACGTAAAAACATAATATCACGACTTTTCTTTAGTGCTTTGTTACAATTGAAGCGTTCTGTAAAACGAGGTACCCGATGCATTTTAGCAGTCACCAAATTCCAGAATTAAATGGCTTGAACTTTGCCGAGCGCATGAGTGTGGTTCGGGGGGCGTCCGATAAGCTTAGCGTGCCGCAAAAGCTATTCCTTAATTTGATTAAGCTAGCTATTTTATTCATATTTTTTATGTACATTGCCCGGGCAGGCGATTGGACTGCGTTGCTGTATATCGTTGGCTTGGTGGTGGTGTACCCACTGATCACTCGTCCACTTACTTTTATGTTGTGTCAGCCCTACTTTGCTGAAGTTCGCCGAAACTTAGAGCGCCAGCAGCAAGATAATTAGCTGGCGCTTGTATTGACGCAATTAAGAGCTGATTTTTAACGTTACTTTTTCATTCAGCGACATGGCCAGGTTGTTGTCGTAATAGGCGGCTTCGTTGATAAAGCTGGGGTACACCACACTATCGCCTTCATAGCGTATTTCCCCGCCGTCAAACAAGGTGAAAATCGGATCGCCTGGCTGGATAGCTTTAAAATCTTGATCCTGCACATGCTTATGCACCATGCCCAAACGCTCACCCTGCTCATTGAGTGGCAGCATAATGCTGTGCAGATAACGAAAGGCTTCCACTTCGGTTGGAAGCTCGGGCAGTTCGCTGCGGTTGTAGAGATCGGCAAAATCCAGGATATGCTGCGTCATGCTGTGCATCTGTTCCAGCACGTCTTGGCGGATCACCGACTGCGGCTGCGGCCCTACTTCAACAATCACCCCATAGCGGCCGGTAGTGCACAGTAAGCGATGCTCTTCGGCTGACAAGTGATCTTCATCGCAACTGATGACGGCCTCTGGCATCTGCATTTTTACATAGGCCGCTAACTGGTTATAAAAATCACCGGCCTGAGTCAGGATAAGCACCGGCCCCATGTTACTGGTGGTGTTGTGCAAATCGATGACTAAGTCTGCATGCGGGCTGCCTTTAGGGCCTAGCACCGAGTCAATGACCTTGGCCCGGCTCTGTTCGTAATTGCTTAAGCTCGGGTTGTCCAAATCGTCACGACGAAACTGCCGGTTTAAGTCGGCATCCAGATAGCGCTTATTGGCAGCAAAGGCTTGTGGGTTGGCAAACAAGGTCCAGGCATGAAAGCTTTGGCGTTGCAGTAGTTCGGGTTGGCGCTGATAGCGACGGATGAGATAAACCCCTGAAAATTCATTGCCGTGTGTACCACCCACAATAGCCACTTGCTTTATGTCTGCCATAGCCAACTCCTTATTTCATCAGATGCAGGCAAGTATGCCGTAAAAGCCGGTGAAAGAAAATTAAAAAGGAATATAAGCGGGTAAAAATACAGAAAAAAAGAATAAAAAATCAGAATGGAAAAGTGAAGCTGTTACTCAGGCAACAGAAATAGCCAGTTCAGCGCCAGCTTGATGCTGCAACACTAACTCGTTATGCAAAATCTGACCAGCCTGGCAGGTGCATTGACCGCACTGACTACCTACCCCGGTACAGGCTTTTAGTTCACGCATGGTCTCTACCCCGGCAGCAACGTGTTGCTTGATGGCTTTGTCGGTAATACCTTTGCATAAACATACGTACATAATTTGCTCCCGTTGTGGATAGACTTATAGTAATCTAACTGAGAACCATTATCAATAGTATTTGTAAATTATAGAACAAATCCCCCCTGTATCCCCCCTTTGCTAAAGTGGGGAAAAACCATGCCAGCACCCCGCTCTGCGCTCTTAATCCCCCTCTTTGAGAAAGAGGGGGTTAGGGGGAGATTTTAAGGGGGGGTCCTACCGGAACAACACCTTCTCTTGCTGGAACCAATGCACACAGAAAGCGATAAACAAAGCAGCTAACACCACCGTGGAAGCAAAAATCATCAGCAACAGCCCATAATCAACGGTACCTTTGATCAGTTCTTTAATCGCCAGAGCCACATTAGTGAGTGGGATCATGGCGGTGGTTTTGGTTAGCTCAACCCCTGGTAAAATAGAGGCGACCAGCGGTACAAACACCACAATCGACAATGGGCTCATGTAGTTCTGCGCTTCTTTGAAGGTTTTGGCGTAAATAGAAATCGCCAGCAACAAGGATGCGAAGATTGCGGATGTCGGCAGTAACATCAGGAAGATAAGCGACAGATCAAGTACCGAGATGCTTGATACCACGTTGGCGACAACATCCATGCCGGTGAAGGAGCCAATCACCGCCGCCCAGACACCAAAACTGACCACCGTTATGAGCGTCGTCGCAAGCCCGGTACTAAGCACAATCAAAAACTTACCCAGTACAATGGCAGAGCGACTCACCGGACAAATCAATAAGGTTTCTAAGGTACCGCGCTCTTTCTCCCCTGCCCCCATATCAATGGCTGGATAGGATGCACCCATCAAACACAGTGGAATTAAAATATATGCGATTAAGGCACCAATTTTTTCACCAATATTTTCCCGCGTATCGGCAGTATCAACCCGCTTGAGATCAACCGGGTTTAAAATGGCATGCAATCGATCAGGATCGACGCCCAGTTGGGTCAGGTTATTGACTTGCAGATCTTCGGTGTACTTATCCATCAACTCATTAAAATAACGGAACATAAAGTCGAGTTGCGACGATTGGTTGTAGATCAGTTGCCATTCACTTTGTTCAACTGCGGATTGGCGCTGCTGAAAATCGGCAGGGATCACCAAAGCAACATCAAAATCACCTTGTCGAATGGCATCTGCCAACGCATCGACTTCGGTTAGCTCGGTGTCTACCCGGGTAAAGTTTTTATGATAGTACAAAGCCTCTGCAAACTCAGGCGCTTGAGCCGGGTTAATGATGGCATACCGATGCTCTACCTGCATGGCTTTGCTGGTGGTGCTCGACATAACCAGTCCCATCACAGCAAAAATGACGGGGAAAATCAGGATCGGCAATAAAATAACAAAGATCAGCGTTTTTTTATCGCGCAATAATTCTTTCAGTTCTTTCAAATACACCTGCCACATTACGCAGCTCCTTGTGTTTCAGCTAATTGAGCCTGGTTGATGACCGATAAGAAGGACTGACGTAAATCGCCCTGCTCGCTGCATGCCCTGAATTCATCGATACTTCCGGCGAAGGTGCTGACGCCCTGATCAATCACCACCACCCGATCACACAGGGTTGCCACTTCATCCAAGTGGTGCGTGGAGAAAATAACCGGGGTTTTCAGCGCTTTTAGTGAATGAATAAAATCCAGCACAGTTTGGGTGGTCATAATATCCAGGCCAGTGGTTGGCTCATCGAGGATCACCACTTTAGGAGAATGCACCACCGCACGGGCAATGGCAGTTTTTTGTTTCATGCCGGTCGACATATTATCGGCCCGACGATTGGCAAAATCATGCATATTCAATAGGGTAAACAACTCATCAATACGTTGCTTTAACAGCGCTGATTTCATGCCATGCAAGTGACCAAAGTAGGCAATATTTTCCTCAGCGGTCAGTTTGCCGTACAAGCCGGTATCGCTGGATAAAAAGCCAATTTGTTGGCGCGCTTTTAACGGTTGCTTTAATACATCAACTCCATTGATAAATACCGAGCCGGCATCTGGCTTTAATGCGGTAGATAACATACGTAAGGTGGTGGTTTTACCAGCACCATTTGGGCCAAGTAAACCTAATACTTCGCCTTGTTCGCAGTGAAAACTTACATCTCGCACTGAGTGAAAAGCGGTTTTACTGAAACGCACATCCTTTTTTTCGCTTTCAGATAACTTGGAGCCTTTGCCAATGGCAAAAGACTTTGCCAGATTTTTAATTTCAATCATACATGGATCCCTATGCTGAACAGACCCTGATTATTAAACAGCACGTCGGCGGTTTCAATGAAAGCAAATGGCTAAATGCTCGATAAATTGTAACAAGATACGAGCTACTTCAAATATCGGTTCGGATCTTGTCGGCAATGCAGAATACGAATTATATGTATTTGATTGATGGTGATTCGATAAAAAATGGTATGGCTTTCTACAGGTGAACTGCGCACAGCTGTAATTAACTCCGAGCGCTCATGGCCCAGCATGGGTTGCTCTAGCAATAAACGAAATCTTTCTTTCAATTGTTCCAGATACTTGTCTGCCCTGGCCTGCCCCCAGCGTGCCACACTAAACTGATAGATTGTTTTCAGATCATCTTTTGCGACCGGTGCTATAACCAGCTGATATTGGTTCATTTAACTTTTAATATCGACAAAAAGCTGATCAAGCGCTGATTGAGAATCAATCAGAATCCCCTCATTTTTATCGAGCTGAGCAACACCAACGTTTAGCTGTTCACGTAAGCTGGCTAATTTCAGCTCATTTACCCAGTCTTCATGCGTTTCCATAAAGCGCAGGGCTTCACGAATAACTTCGCTGGCATTATTGTACAAGCCACTTTCGACCTTAGCCTTAACACGATGTTCAAGTTCGGGAGTCAATGATACATGCATAACGAAGTACTCAATTAAAATCTGGGTTTAAGTAAACTAACTATAGCAATAATACAAAGATTATCAATCCTTGTAACTGCAATCACCAAGTGCTTTTTAAGCTCTGGCTTAGCGCCCTGCTTTGCCCCGCCGTTTTGGCCGGAAATAATCGGTATTGCTATAAAACTCAGGCTGTTGGTTGTCGTCGTACCAATTGGGAACCCCCAGCAACGGCAAAGGGGTCAGTTGATCCGCTTCAAACAAGACCTCAGGCTGCTGCAATTGCTGGCAAAGCTGTGCATCCAGATGCTGGTATTGTTTAGTTAAAGGCCAGCTGAAGTAATGATCCGGCACTTTTATAAACCAGCACTTGGCCGTGAGGCCCAAAAATGGCTTGGTGGCCATTTCATAAATGGCATGACCAAAGACGACGGGCTGAAGTTGTTGCCACCACAGAGCACGCTGCTGGCAAAAAACATGCTGCCACTGATGCTGACGCAGCGCTTCAACCATGTCTGCCTGTGCTTCGCTGTAGGCGATCAGCACGCCACATTCATCCAGTAACGTCAGCTTGTTACGCAATGGTGTTCTTGGACTGATACCGGACTGTTGAATGTCTTGCATATGCAGTTGATTGATACAGGCTTTGCTCTGCGGGAACAAGCACCAGATCAGTGCACCAAAAAAATCATGGTAGTTTTCGGCCCGGGTTGGGATCTGCTGCGTTGCATAAATATAGGCTTCGTAATAACGGCCATCTTGCTCTAGCAGCTCATTTTCCACAAAGCAATAGTCGCTCTGACGTCGCCATGCGTTCAGCTGCTTGGGCGCAGGCCATTGTGGTAAAGCCGATACGGTGAACAAAGTCTCTAAATCAGCAAACACAGGGTTCTCGATGAAGTAATGAGGTTGCCATTCTGATGATGGCGTAAAACGATTGTTTATGCGCGCTGTTTGCATAGCTGAACTCTTTTGAATTGATGGCTGAAAGTCTACCACTGCAATTACCTTGAAAAAGCACTTGCTTTTTATACTGGCCATGGCACATTCAACGGGTACGGATAGACGTACATACTGCCAAACTAAACTTAATTTTATCTGCAGAGGTTATATCATGTGTTCGATATTTGGGGTGCTTGACATCAAAACTGATGTTAAAGCGTTGCGCCAGCAGGCGCTACAGTTATCTAAGCTTTTACGTCATCGTGGTCCGGATTGGTCGGGGATCTGGAATGACAATAATGCCATCTTAGCGCACGAGCGTCTGGCGATTGTAGATACTGAAAATGGAGCCCAACCTCTGGTCAATGATCAACGAAATCACGTTCTGGCAGTGAATGGCGAGATCTACAATCATAAGCAACTGGAAAAAGAGCTGGCAACACCCTATGGCTTTAAAACCAAGTCGGATTGTGAAGTGATCTTGCCGCTGTATCTGGAGCATGGCAGCGATTTTATTGATCGCCTGCATGGCATGTTTGCTTTTGTACTCTACGATGCCGAGCAACAGCGTTATTTAATTGCCCGTGATCACATCGGTATTATTCCGCTGTATTATGGCTACGATGAGCATGGTCAGTTGTTTGTTGCTTCGGAGCTGAAGGCTCTGGTACCGGTGTGTAAACAAGTGAAGGAATTCCCGCCAGGGCATATTTTTGATAGCCGGGTCGGTGAGTTACAGCCGTATTACAAGCGGGACTGGCACGATTTTGAAGCTGTAAAAGACAACGAGGCCGATCCGGTGGCGCTGCGTAAAGCGCTGGAAGACAGCGTGAAAAGCCATTTAATGTCGGATGTGCCCTACGGTGTCTTGCTGTCGGGTGGCCTGGATTCATCGCTGATTTCAGCCATCGCTCAGCAGTATGCCAAACGTCGGGTAGAAGATGATGACCAATCCGAAGCCTGGTGGCCACGGCTGCACTCTTTTGCCGTTGGCTTGCCTGGCTCGCCGGATCTGATTGCCGCACAAAAAGTCGCAGATGCAATTGGTACCGTGCATCACTCAGTGCATTTTACCGTGCAGGAAGCCTTAGATGCGCTTCGCGATGTGATTTACTTTCTGGAGACCTATGACGTCACCACCATTCGCGCATCGACGCCAATGTATTTGATGGCCCGTAAAATTAAAGCCATGGGCATTAAGATGGTGTTGTCGGGTGAAGGTTCCGATGAAATCTTCGGTGGCTACCTGTACTTCCATAAAGCACCGAATGCCAAAGAGTTTCACGAGGAAACCTTGCGCAAAATAGACCGCTTGCACATGTTTGATTGCAACCGCGCCAACAAGGCGATGTCGGCCTGGGGTATTGAAGCCCGGGTGCCCTTTTTGGATAAAACCTTTATGGATGTCGCCATGCGCCTGAACCCTGAAGCGAAAATGTGTGGCAACGGTAAGATGGAGAAGCATATTCTGCGTCAGGCCTTTGATGGCTTATTGCCTGATGAGATTTTATGGCGTCAGAAAGAGCAGTTCTCTGATGGTGTGGGTTACAGCTGGATCGACAGCTTAAAGGCCCATGCCGCTAATGAGGTCAGCGATCAACAAATGGCGACCGCGAGCTTCCGCTTCCCGGTGAATACACCGGATAGCAAAGAAGCCTATTATTACCGGGTGATCTTTGAAGAGCATTTCCCACATGCTGGTGCCATTTCTTGCGTACCAGGTGGTAAATCGGTGGCTTGTTCAACCCCGGAAGCACTGGCATGGGATGCCAAAATGGCTGAAATGACCGATCCGTCCGGTCGTGCGGTGCGGGATGTGCATACCGAAGCGTATTGATGACATCAATCCAACATAGGGGCGCATGATTGC
>NZ_JAUZVZ010000015.1 GCF_030717845.1 Alkalimonas collagenimarina | reverse complement strand
CGCGTCAAACGCGGGTTTTTGCTTTTTGATTAGGCAGGAGGATAGTCATGCACCACCATCTCATGCGTTGGCTAAGTGTAGCGTTGTTACTGCTCGTGAGCAGTTGCAGCGATGCAGTACTTGAAGTGCCTATGGCGAAACTGGTCGCGGAGCCAGAGCGTTTTCATGGCCATGTACTGGTTATCGAGGGCACAGTGCAGCGCTTTGATGAGCCGTTGCATCATTGGCTGGAAGACGAGCAGCAGAATCGGGTTGGCATTGTGCCTGATGAGCTGCTGCAGGATTTAGTCGGGCAGCGGGTTCGGGTACGTGGTCGTTTTACGGCCAGTACTGAGCAAGGCCGCCGGATTCAGGTACATCAATTAACTCCGGTTGCTTCCCCTGAAATGCACGGCTCAGCAGATAATCTCTGAGCCGTACGACTTAAAGCTACAGATTAAATCGGTGAGCCCGGTGGCATCTGAACTGGGGTAAAGTCATCCAGCCACTCACCTTGCGTTAAAAAGTGCTCAATCCGCTTGTTTAAATAGCTGAAGTAATCCGAATCGGTTGCACGACGACTGTGGCGTTGCAACCAGGCCGCGTTCTCCTGCAGCTGAGCCTCCAGTTGGGCGCGGACTTCTGGTGCCGTGTTGCTATCACGACTGACCATGGCCAGTTGTAGCAGTGCTAAATAGGCAACGCGCTGGCTAATGGCATCATCCTGACTGCGCAGTGGGTGCAAGGTGGACTCGCTTAGTTTGGCTGCCAGTATGCGAGGAGAGGGGATGACATTGTCTTGCTGATGTTGCCAACGTAAGCGATTGAGCCGTTCAGGATGCAGGATGAGTTGCAGGCTATGTTGCGCACTGGCTTCAGCCATGGTGATCGGGTCCTGAATTAAGCCCATACGAGATTGAAAATCTTCCCGGCTATTTGCTGAGCCATAGGCTTTGGGAACCAGTAATTGTTGAACTTGCGCGGGTAATTGCAAAAAATCAGTGTTTAAGGTTTGCAACAAAGCACTGAGAGCCGCATTTTGTCGTGAGGCTTCAACAGGGCGATAATTACTATCGCCTTCGCCCTTAACATAGTAGCGGTAGTGCATGCCGCCAATCAGTTTGACCGCAGCTTCCGCTTGAAAGCGATGCAAAAGATACATCGGTACCAATAAGTGCTCCAGTTGATCCAATGGTTGGCCATCAGCAAGGTTGTTCAGACCAAACTCGGCCAGTACCTTCTGACGCACGGTGATTAAGCGCTGCAACTCGACTTCGGCATCAGCACCATTGTCCCACAAGTGAGCGGTGGGGTGGGCACCACCGATGGGGCGCGCATCACGATCGGAGATAAAATCGTAGTTTTGCTGGCGGGCCTGTTGTAATAACGCAGTGAGACCTGCTTGCTCTTGCTCTTTCGAAGCAAATTCGCTGTAGCCATAGGCAACGGCAAACTTATCCCAGCTACCCATTCCGCTGCTGTAGGCTTGATTTAAATGGATCTCACCCTCGTCATTCATGGAGACCAAAGGGTGAGGGTAATCCATGACCGAGGTACGGTTCTGGGCATTGGCGGCAAAGTTATGGGCGATGCCCAGGGTGTGGCCAATTTCGTGTGCTGATAACTGACGGATACGATTCAGCGCCATGGTTTCAATGTCAGCCAGTAAGCGGGTGCTATCTTTACCATCAGCGAATGGGGCTAATAAGCCCTGTGCAATCAGCATATCTTGCCGAACACGAAGTGAGCCAAGAGATACATGGCCCTTTAAAATCTCTCCGGTTCTCGGGTCGGCCACTGAGTAGCCATACGACCAACCCCGAGTGGCGCGGTGAACCCATTGTATGATGTTGTACCGCACATCCATTGGATCCGCATCAGCCGGTAAATCTTTGACGATAAAAGCATCTTTGTAGCCAATAGCGGTGAAGGCATCGTTCCACCAGCGAGCCCCATCGAGCAAAGCTGTGCGAACCGGCTCAGGTACGCCGGGGTCTAAGTAATAGACAATAGGCTGCACCGGTTCGCTTAATTCAGCGGTTGGGTCCTTTTTCTCTAACCGATGCCGGTTGATAAAGCGGTGCGCCATGCTACTTTGCAATGGGGCAGCATAATTCTGAAAGCCATTGGCGTAGTAACCACTGTTCGGGTGAAAAGCTCTGGGCTGATATTCATCGTCTGGCAGTTGGATCAATGAATGATGCAAGTGTACCGTGATGGCCGTGGGCTCCGGGGTAACCGAGCGAACGTACTGACCGGCTCCGCTGCCGACAAAGGTGACTCTGGCTTCCAGTTCGGTATTACGGGGAAAAGACTTCATCCGATCTGGCCACAGTGCAGAGCGTGATACATCGGGCTTAAAATCGCCTTCATTCAATTGTTTTAGCCGGGCTTGGATCTGATGAATATCAGTATATAAAAATGGAGTGTAATCAATCAGCACTGCCTGCTGATCGCGGGCCACCACATCAAAACCAAACAGCACTGACTCGGCAAAGGCTTCTTGTACACTTTTACGCTCTGCCTCGTTATCAGTTAAGGCCAGATAGCGGGTATTTTTCTCGGTTAACAGCACGCGTGGACCATGGACGCGAAATTCAGCCAAGCGGGTTTTGCCCAATTGGCCTCGATCCAGCCCTAAATCATTAGAGCCTATGCCACGTGGTAAACTGCTTTGAAAAATAAAGGGCGATGGCTCCAGTGGTACTTGCAAGAAGACCTTGTCCTGACTCGGGTCATAAAAGAAATCGTAATACCCTTGTTGTTGCTCCATGTCTTGGGTAAAAGCACTAATCGAACTCATGCTGGCATGGACGCTGGCGATGGTCAACCAGAAGAAACAACCGTACAGCAGCCACTGCAGTGGCCACATTTTATGAAGCAACAATCGCGAACTCATAGGAAGGCTCCGAAATTCAAACTGAATAGAAACAATACCCTGCGCGATTTTTTGTTTTGGTGCAAGCTTTAATCGATTCGTCTGCTCTGTGAGAAGTGAAGGCACAGGGCAGTGGAGCACTGCCCTGTGAAGTTTTTAAAAATGGCAGATCAGCGTCCAGCTTTCATCGGAACCAGGTGTCGACTGGGTCCACCAGTTGGCTTGATACAGTGTTTGCTGATATCTAATCAGATCGCCAGTAGTGGCATGGCTCGGCTGACCCGCCCAGTCGGTTTGTGGCCAATCGGGATAAATCGGAGCCGTTGTAGGATCATGCCCCTGACAATCATCCGGGATAGGGTTTGTCTCGCCAGCACGTATATCTAAATTCACAAAGTAGCTGTTATCCGACAGATAAAAGCGATTACTTGCCAGATCCTGGCTGAGCTGCACTTGGTTGTCACTAAGCACGCCAATTTGGATCAAGGCGTCATGCTGGGCGTTCACCTGATTAGCCAGCTCAAAGGCCCAGTCAAGCGGTAATTGTGCTGCGTTGATGGTCCAACTTTCATCCAGCAGTTCCTGACCTTGGTCATCAAATACGCGAAGCTGTGCAGTATCACCAGCCGCTACCGGAATTTGCAAGTCAACAAAAGCGCCTTTATCAAACCAGTCAGCAGGGGGATCAATCGGATCGGTACCACTGCCAGTAAAAGTGAGATCTGAGCAGTTGTAAAAACCTTCGCCTACCACATCGATGCGTTGCCAGCGGGTATAGAGTATAGCTGGGCCAGTACGATCGGTTGGCAATGGCACATCAAACAGATAATAGCCGGCTTCTGCTGGTGTATTACCTGTCTCATAGATCAGCTCAAGATCGTCCCAATGCAATGCCCGGGCAGCCGGATCAATATCAGGCTTGGTGAGGTAAAACTGCCAAAAGCTGGGGTTGTGGGGGGTGGTGGCGCGAAACCTTAATGGCAGTATTTGGCTTTGCGAGAGGTTGATTTCAGTCGTTTGCCAATGACTGGACGCGATATTCATACCAGCTTTACGATCATCATTGGCAGCACAAAGGGTGCCATCCGGAATGGCTGCCCGCACTGCGTCCATATTGTTGTAATCACTAATATTAATAGCAAACTCGTGGTGCTGAGTATACATGTACCCTCCTGACTGCAAAAAAGCAGCTCTGCAGGCCAGGTTGGAGACACCAGAGCCATCGGCGGGCCACCAGTAGCCGCCATCCTCCTTACAGATTTGCTGACGGGCTTTCGGGTATTCGACATAGCCATGGGCCAATAGTGCTGGGCTAGCCAGCAAGGTAGCGATGGTGAGCAGTTGCTTTGCGCTCAGCTTCATATATTTCATGGTTTGCATCATGGATCCTCTTTCAATCGATGTTGAAAAGCCCACACCAATAGTGGGCGGGTAAGTTGTTGCATTGCATTATTGTTCTGAATGGCCTAGGCCTTGATGCATTGAGTTCAGGATGGCTCCGTTGTCTGCATCGATTTCCCAAGCGAAAATACCGCCTAACTGATGTTGCAGGATGTAGCTGCCTTTTTCGCGTACTGAACGCTTGGTATCCAAACTGATCAGGGTGTTGCTGGTTGGGTTCCAGACATAGCTGGCCTTGGCTTCGTCATCCCAGCCGACAGTAAAGCCATTGATGCCGCTGGCTTCAGGCCCCCCCATAAAGTCGGCTTCAATGGCTTTGTAATCCATGATGCCGCGCTCCCAGCCACCGGTGATGCCATCACCGCCAATACCGGTGAAGGGGTTGTTGTCGCTTACTGCACTGACATTGCTCCAGCCGCGGCCATACATGGCGGCTCCTAGTGCTATTTTCTCGGCCGGCACTCCACGGTCTAGCAGATACTGCACCGCCTCATCGGCTGAGAAACCATCGAGAGGTGAGTTTTCAGATGGGTAAAGCCCTGTCATGTGGCCTAAGGTTCCGCTCCAGGCGCCGTAATAGTCGTATGTCATCAGGTTGATGAAATCCATGTAAGCATGGGCATCTTCCCAGTCGACTACACTTAGCTTCTGCACGCCGCCACTCATGGCTGCAGCCAGTTCATACTCACGGCCCGTTTCCAGACTTAGTTCATCCAACGCTTCGCGCAGCTCACGCATTAATATGGCAAAACCTGCACCATCTTGTGGGCTCCCAAGCTCTGGCAAGGCGCCACCGCCTCCCGGAAACTCCCAATCGATATCAATGCCATCGAAGAAGTCATAGGTGCGGATAAAGTCGATCATTGAGTCGATAAAGACGGCTCTTGCCGCTGGATCAACGCCAATGTCATACAGTGGGTCTGACAGTGTCCAACCACCGACCGATGGCAAGATTTTCACCTCTGGATGGGCGCGCTTGAGCCGGTACAACTCGGCAAAAATACCGCGAATAGGTTGATCCCAGCGATCACCCGGGTAAGACTTTTCCAATGCGGCAAATTGATCGTGTACTACCACACTGTAATCCGGTTTCCCCTGACATTGTGCATTTAAGGCGGCGTAGCCTTCGGGGTTGGCCTGACGCAGCGATTCATTGGGGCCACAGACCGGTATAAAGCCATAATAAATATGAGTCAGGTTTTCAGCTGGAATGTCGGCTACATGGTAGTTACGACCATAGATACCCCATTCTACGAAGTAGGCGGCGACTTTTTTCCCGGTGGTGTTTTGGTATTTCTGGTTACGCTCTTTCATTGGGTGCGGCCAGTAACTCATGTCCAGATCAGTCCAGGGATCAAAACCGGGCTCAGAACCGTTACTGCCCGACACTTCAACCGTGGTAATACTACTTGGCTGACAATATTCATTGTCGCCCTCCACCAGACAGAGCTTTACTTGCAGTTGATAACTACCTGGCTGATGGATGGTAAGGTTGGCTTGACCACTTTGCGCTTGCTGGCCATTCGGAGTTAGCGCTGCACTATGGACAGCGCTGTCATTTTTCAGCAAAACCCATTTGTTGCCATTGGTTCCCCACCACATATCCCATTGTATTGGAATGGTGACGGAGCCATTTTCAAGTTCAAGCTGTGTCGGCATCCAGCTGATTTGTGGTGTGCCCGGTGTATTGGCAAAAACGAAATTGCTCACAACAAGCAGCGACCCGGCCAGACAAAGCTGGCTGATACGATGTTGCATGGTGTCCTCCAAAAGCGATTTTTTTATGTTGTCATCCCCTAAAGCAGGGCAGTGCGAACATGCGATAACGTATGTCTGACTGACGAACGGTTCCTTGTCGCTACGTGGTGCATGTCCGTATCAACTATTTACCAAATGACAGCGTTGTCAAATGATAAAGTTCTGATAATACGTTAAGTGTTTGAAATGGAGTTATAAAAATTTACGGTTTTATGGCGGGGAAATTGACAGTGCCAGCTACGATACTGGCACTGTCTGCGATGCTGCAACTAATCAATTTGGCGTTGACGACGCTCAGAAGAACGGTTTCCTCTTGACTCTGTCGCTTGTGGCCGACTTGGTGGCGTTGAGCGCTGCACGCTTTGTGGCCGGGATGGAGGTGTTTGTGCCTGAGCAGGTCGACTCGACTGACGTACTTGTTGCGGAGCCGATTGCTGTGGCGAACTCTGTCTGATCACGCGCTCAGGCGCTTGTTGCCGGGGCGACGGCACTCTATTTTGAGTTTGAGCAGGCTGCGTCTGAGCTCTGGTGTTCACCTGCTGCTGGCGGATTGCAGGACTGGTTTGCTGGCGAGCTTCAGGCTGCGAGCGAACCCGGTTCTGTGGTTGTGATTCAGGACGAGCTGGCCGCTGCGTTTGGCGGTTAAGCTGAGCTGCAGTGGCCTCCCTGTTACGACTGGCTTGCTGGCGCTCGGCCAGTTGCGCTTGACGTTGTTCCAGACCGTTTGTGGTGTCACGATGTGTCGATCTCGTTGACGCGCTGCCTTGGTGTATATCGTGCTGCTGCCGATCAGCCAGCTGTTGACGGCGTTGCTCCAGGTTAGCTTGTTGGCGAATGGTTCTGTTGCCTGTTTCAGTATTTCGTTGTGTTCCTCGTTCCGAGCTGTATTCAGAGCGGCGCTCTGTATTGCGTTGCTGGCGCTGACTATCAGGCTGACGCAAGCTTTCGGAACGAGTCGCGGTGCGATCATTGCTTTGCTGACGGACATAACGGCGTTGCTCTGGACGCTCAGAAGCATTCTGGCGATAGCTTGTGGTCACATCTCCGGAAGATTGACGACGTGGTGGACGACGCCACTCCCGAGCGGGGCCACGATCTTCACGAGTGTAGCTGCGTGGGCGGTCAGAATAGCGATGATTCAGTGCTTCGCGGCGATACACTACACCACGACGATGAACGGGGTTATGCTGCCAGCGCTTCCCATTATGCACGTGAACAACACGACGAGGGTAAGCTCGTGGTGGCTGATAAAAATGATGATGATTCACGATGACATGACGTTGATGCCAGTGAAAGCTGCTGAAGTAAAAGCCCGGTGTCACCCGATAATAGGGGCCCCAGTAAAAAGCGCTATGAGTATAATAGGCACCAGGGTAGTGCCAGTAATAGGGCTGATGATGTGGCCAATGCCAATCCCCGTAGATGACTCTGGTATTGTAGTAGGGCACATAAATGATATCAGGTTGTTTCGGTTCTATCACAATCACATTTTGTTCGCGTTGCACCACAATGTGTTCAACTTCATCCAGCGAGCCATGCGCATAAGCCTGCTCTCTTAGTTGTTGAATGCTTTGCATCACCCAAGCTTCGTCATTTAGAAACGCTTCGCCCAACTGTTCAAGCCAGTCTAAATCGTCGCTCATACGCTGCAATAGATCAGGAAAGGCAACCAGGGCCTTCACACTTGGATCCCAAGGTTCTTGCTCCACTTGCTGCAATGCCTGCTCAGAGCTTAATGACTCATGTTCGCTAGCCCAGCGAGAAGCCTGAACCACTTCCAACGGATAGGTGGATGCAATTAAGATATGACTTAGCACACTGTCTGGGTAAAGGGCGATGGGCGCCAGTACCTGATCTAAATAAGCTTGTTCATTAAGTTCATCTTCAGCCTGCAACTGTGGGCTAAGTAACAAGCATAACAGCACTAGTGGAAGCCAGCTGTGGATGGTTCGGTATAAGGCAGACATCATTAAGTCCTCCCGTAAGACCCGTTGCTGATGGCAGTTTAAAACATTTAATACGACCATCAGGACGGGTTAGTTCAGGCATACTCAGGGTATGCTATTGACTAATTTATAGTCGACTCTAGCTTAACTTAACCTGAACCATAGCACAGCCGTGCTTAGTCGCTTTGCCTAAAAACGGCGATTAACCGATATAGCGTTGTTTTTTGTGAGGTTTAATTTTTTCAATATCAATTAGCACCAAGCCATCAATGCAATCACCAAAATCCGGGTCGACACCAAAGGCGAGAAAGTGCGCGCCATCGGGTTCACACAATTCACTGTATTGTTTGTATAAGGTAGGGATGCTCAACCCCATATTGGCCAATAAATGCTTAAGGTGGGTGAAGTCGGCTTGATAATCGTTACCAATGAACTGCTGTTGCAATTCATGCCGCTCACTATCAGGCAGCAGATAGGGCCGATTCGAGGTGGCCAGTGTTTCTGGCTTATGAAAATACAATTGATAAAAGTACACCATCAGATCCCGAGCGGCTTTCGGGTAACTATTGGATAAGCTTACTGCGCCATACAAATAGCGAATCTCAGGGTGACGCTTCAAATAAGCGCCAATACCATACCAGAGGTAATCCAAGCTGCGTTTACCCCAGTATTTTGGTTGAATGAAACTACGGCCGAGCTCTAAGCCGGCACTGAGGTAAGGTTGCATCGCGGGTGAAAAGTTAAATAAAGCGTCGCAATACAATGCTTGCTGGCTTTGCTGAGCAATCACATCGGCTGATGCTGCGAAGCGGTAGCTACCGACAATATCCAGTTGATCGTTATCCCAGAGGATAAGATGTTGATAATAAGCATCGAAGCGATCAATATCTCGCCGCTGCCCGCTGCCCGCTGCCTTCTCCTACGGCACGAAACGCAACTTCCCGCAATCGCCCTAATTCGCGCATGATGGGAGAACTGCCGTGTTGTTGAAATAAGTAAATGTGTTTATCGTCTGATGTATGGCCAAGGAATTCACACTGCTCGATAGCTTGTTTGAGTTGTTTTCGATCTTCGGGTAATGCGATACCTGACTGAGTTTTAAATAAGGGGGCTTTATTGCAGCCCAGTCGATACAGGTGTTTTTTGAATAACTTCACACGGGCTCGAGGTTCCAGTGCAAGATTGCTAAAACTGTCGTATGGGATCTGTTCACCAATCCGTATCGCTAAATGCTTTTGGCGTTGTCGGAACATCTCTTTTACCAGTAGCAAGGTGGCGAGCGGTTTATACAGCATGGATGCGCAGTAAAACTGCCAGGAATTACGTCCTTGCAAATGCACTGGTAACACAGGGGCTTTCGCCTGAGTAGCAAAGCGAAGAAAGCCAGCATGCCATTGGCCATCTCGAATGCCATTGGGTTTTAGGCGAGAGACTTCACCCGCGGGGAAAATAATCAGCGCTCCCTCATAACTTAGGTGACGGTGGATCTGATCGACAGAATGACGCCTTGTTTTGCCATGCATCGCATCAACAGGAAGCAACATACTGTGCAAAGGGGGAAGCGCCATCAGCATTTGATTGGCGATGACTTTAACATCCGGGCGAATATCACTGATGAGCTTAATCAGAGCGAGGCCATCCAGTGAGCCAATGGGATGATTGGCTATAATCACAACCCGACCATCGGATGGGATCCGCTCCAGCTCTTGTTCTCTGACGGTGCTTTGAAACTGAAAATAATCCAGTACTTGCTCAACAAAGTCCAGTCCTTGTAGATGTGGGTATTGCTGTGCAAAGTGAATAAATTCTTTTTCATGCAGTAAATGACGCAAGACCCTTGTGGTCACACGTTTGAGTAGGGGTCTATGTTCCAGTTGTGGAACCTGCTGTTGGATCATTTGTTCAATATTCAGCATCACCGGGCACCCACTTTGAACTTGTTACGAGTAGACTAGGGTAGATAGATGACATTTTGATGCTGTTTTTATGGCTAAAATATGACTCTATCGTGTGTCTGCATCAGGCAACCTGGCTGAGCTGCTGTTGCTGTCTGTTGTGAGCTGACCAGACCCTGAGTTGTTGGTAGGTTTCTGCACAATGGTATAGCGCTAAGCTGCCATCTTGTTGCTCTACTAAAGCTGTGCAACTGTCTATCCAGTCACCGTTGTTGCAATACAAGATACCATCTTGCAGGGTAATCTCTGGGTGATGAATATGGCCACAGACAATGCCGTCATAGCCGGCCCGTTTCGCCTTTGCTACCGCGGCTGAGCGATAACGGGCAATGGCCTGTTGCGCACCGGGTACCTTGCTTTTAATGTAAGCTGCCAAGCTGAAGTAGGGGCGTTGTATCCGTTGACGAAAGCGGTTATTCCAGCGGTTGAGAAACAGCAGCAAATCATACAGATGATCACCAAGGCGTCGATGCCAGTGGGCTAACTGAACTTGTTTGTCAAATTCATCGCCATGCAGTAGCAATAAACGAAGACCTTGCAAAGTGGTGTGCTGGCTACGAAGTTGGATGCTGATGGCGCCAAAGCTTTTGCCGGCATACAAACGAAATGCTTCATCGTGGTTTCCCGGAATATAAATAATTTCAGTACCTTGTTCGGCCATTTTTAATAACTGTCGCACCACTTGGTTTTGTTGAACTTGCCAGAAGACTTGTTTTTTCATCGCCCAGAGATCAACAATATCACCCAATAAATAAATGGTATCGACGTGGCAGTTCTTTAGAAAGTTCAGCAGATATCCAGCCTGACAATTCTTGCAACCCAGGTGGATATCGGATAAAAACAAGGTTCGACAGTTCAGCATAATAGGCACCATTTTGGCTTGGTTCTCCCTTAGACTGAGTTGTTGATGCGTCATTGTGATGACATTTCTTTTACGATTGAATGAAAGTGAGTTTGTGTATGTCGATTGCTCTGGTGATCCCAGATAGAGATTTATCCCGCTTAGTAGCTGAATTAACACAATTATTGCCTGATGTTGTTATTGAACAGTGGCCTGACATCGTGCAACCCGAGCGAGTTGAGTTTGCTGTCGTGTGGAAGCAACCCACCGGTAGCTTAACCAACTTCACCAACTTAAAAGCCATACAAAGCTATGGTGCGGGTGTGGACTCTGTTCTGAGCGATCGGGATTTACCACAGGTCCCATTGAGTCGGATTGTTGATCCAGGCTTGGCACAAGCGATGGTGAGCTATTTGGACACCATAGTGAACATGTATCAACTGCGATTCGATCGGTTTATTCATGACCAACCACTGCAGCAGTGGCGGCCGAAAGGGCCCAGACGACTTCAGTCTCTTGCTGTATTAGGGGTAGGTGCTTTAGGCCAGACGGTTGCGCAGCACTTTGTCACAGCAGGGTTTCAGGTGACGGGTTGGTCTCGTTCAGCGAAACAAATCGAGAATGTACAATGCTTTGCAGGTATAGAGCAGTTTGAACAAGCCGTTCAAGCTGCCGATGTTGTCGTGTGCTTGTTGCCTCTGACGGCTGAAACCGACTCATTTTTGAATGCACAGCGGTTTCAAAGTTTTAAACCTGAGGCCATTTTCGTTAATGTGGCTCGAGGCGCCATTGTTGATGATCGTGATCTGCTCAGTGCTTTAGATACCGGGCAGTTACAGGCAGCATGCCTTGATGTATTCCGACAAGAGCCTTTGCCTGCGGGGCATCCTTTCTGGAACCATCCGCAACTGATGATCACGCCGCATATTTCAGCGGTAACCAATATACAGACTGCGGCCCAACAAATTGCTGAAAATTACCGACGTTGCCAACAACACCGAACGTTATTGCATCAAGTAGATCCACAAAAGGGGTATTAATGGTACTTTCGTGCAGAAATAGCAGAATACTGTATAAAAACACACCTGTTGTAAATAAACAACAAGTTGTCTACACTAAGCCTCAGCTTAAATTTTTAAGCTAACTTGCTCACAATAATAAAAAATTAAGCGCTGAGGTATAATTTATGAGTAAAGCGTCCAGTCGTGGTTTTGGCTTTACCGCAATCGTCATCGTAGTGTGTTTAATGGCGTTATCTGCATTTTTAACCAAAGCTGAAGCCGTCTGCTTTTTTTGTTAAAGCAAGGAATGGATTGCTAAGGATTAGCGTAAAAACCCCGGTTGCGGGGTTTTTTATTGCTTATAAATCAGCTGCTTAAATTTGAACTAAGGCTGGTGCCGTTTGCTGTGGCGTTCTCGGTTATCGCGTTTCTGTTGTTGATTTTTTTGCAGTAACACATAGCAGGCGGCATACCCACCGTGATGCCGTTGTGCGGTATGGCAGGCCAAAACTTCGGGGATCTGGCTGAGCCACTTGGCACAATAGCTTTTGAGAATGGCTGGATGTGGCTTGCTGTTTCGTCCCATACCATGATGGATCAACAAAGTCCGTATACCTCGTTGGTGGCAATCTTGGATAAAATCGAATAAATGTTTTCGTGCTTCTACTAACGATTTTCCTAACATATTTAAGGTGGCATCCAGCTGATATTTCCCCAGCCGTAAATTTCGATATACGCCTTCTTGCACGCCGTCTTTCTTGTAATCAACTACATCGTCTGGTTTCAGCAGATCAACATATTCCATGCTTAAATAATTGGCATCATATTCCATAGCTTGCTCAGCTGCTTCGCGTCGAGCGAGCTGCGCCAGGGTAGGTTTAAACTCGGAGGTTTCAGGTTCCACTTCATTGTGCTGCAAAGGCTTTACATCAGCCATTTCTTGCAGGAAATCATCTAGATCATCTGTTGCCATAAACTTTTCCGATTGAACAGCATCATGATTCCATTATACGCCGATGTCGGCACGGAGTCATGTCACTGAGCCAGCTTGAACTGCAAGTGACTTTGGTTGCACGAGTTCATTGCCTGGCTCGGTTAAGGCTCCATGGCTCGTCGACAGCTCAACATCAGGAGCCGCAGCCAATAGTTGGTTGGTTTTATGGCGTTGCAAGGCAAACAGACCAAGATAATAGGCATTAATGAGTAACACCAGCAGGTTTGAGATCACACCTTGTGGAATGGCAATGAACATATAGTAGACGAACATCAATGCACAGCCAATTAATGTAGCTAATCGTAACCAAAAGACATCTTTAATAAAAAAGGCACCAATACAGATGGATAAACCAATCCAGCTTATTACATCAAAAACGATGGCTTCCATTGTTGCCTCCAACTTATATCGATTTATTGATGCGTATTATCTGAGCAGAATGATTTTTCATCAACTGAGTATTTTTACTTGTTTCAGATTACTTTTTTTAATGATTTATCCGGGGTTTCTGGAGGTGGACGGCTATCTGGTCGAAAGTGGTAAACGCATGGTGATGGACTATACTTTACAAAGTGTCAGTAAATACCGGATTAATCATGTTACCTGGTAAACTCTATGAGTTTTTGCCTTACCTCTATGCAATAGCTGGTGCAATGACTGTGTTTATAATGCCAGGTCATCCGGTATTAACGTCATTCTCTGGTGCTGTACTGATTGTGACTGCAGGTTTGGTGTGGGTACTACGCTCAGAACATCGTAGGATGGATACCGGTATCCGTGGACGTTCTGCTGGGCCACTACCTTTCTGGTGTTATGAGCTACTTCCATTTACTTACATTCTCGCTGCCCTCTTGTTGTTTGTTTGGGCATCAACCCCTTTGTTGTACCCATCTGCTGTTATTTTCCTTATCATTGGCCACCAACTTTGGTTCTTGCGAAGTAGCCAACGTAAACACAGAAAGGGCAACTATGCTCAGACGCAAGTACATGGTTGACCCCTTGTATTAACGACTCGCCTCGTAGTCAGAGTCGCTGTTTTGTATCCTATCTCGCTTAGTTATATCCCGATATAACTGTGTCAGTTTAGCTTGCGCTTGTGGCTATTTTTGCTACTATGGTGGCGCTTAATAAGGATATTTATGCTGAATGCGATTGGAGATCAGTGATCTGCTGGTACATCGTATTTCTTTCGGGTGGTATAGGATGACCAAAACAAAGTTATGTGTGTTGATTGTCGATGATGTAGCCGCAGTGCGAAGTTATCTAAAACAGATTTTGCTCGGGTTAGGGGTGCCAGATATCGTGGAAGCGGCTGATGGTGCTGAAGCGCGGGCATTATATACTCGTTTACAGCCTCAGCTTGTTTTTCTTGATATTCAGTTACCGGACATGAACGGCAAAGAGTTGCTACGGCAGTTTAAATCTCAGAACCAACACAGCCAAATTGTCATGGTATCGGCTTTTTCCAGCGTATCTAATTTAAAAGACAGTATTGCAGCAGGAGCCAATGCTTTTGTTGTAAAACCTTTTTCTGTGAAACGAATTTCCCACCTGATGCAGCCTTATTTAAACTGAGTGTCCATTACGAAGATTTTACATTTAGCGCATATTTTATCCATGCTATCGTGTTTTTTGTAAAGCTTAGGGCGAAACACTTGTGAATTATCTGTCGAAAGGTGATAATAAGCCGTCTAGACATATAGGTGCAAGAGAATATGAACCTGCAAGAAATGCGCAAGAATTCAGCGAAAGCCGCACAGTTACTCAAGGCTATTTCCAATGAACGACGTTTGTTGATCCTTTGTTATTTACTCGAAGGTGAAATGTCAGTGGGTGACATGAATGACCGATTGGAGTTGAGCCAATCTGCTTTGTCTCAGCATCTGGCTTTGTTGCGTCGTCACCATTTGGTAAAAACACGCAAAGAAGCACAAACGGTATTTTATCGCATCGAAAGTGGTGAAGTAAAAGCCGTATTGCAGGTACTGCATGATTTGTACTGTGATAAGTAATTGGATCTATGCGTTGTAAGCGATTGACGTAGTCACCGTCGTTTTATTCGCACAAAAAAACCGGCTAAATGCCGGTTTTTTTGTGCGAAGCAGCAATTAAGCTGCTTGCAACGCTTTCACGTGAGCGTTCAAACGAGACTTATGGCGTGCAGCTTTGTTCTTATGGATCAGACCTTTGTCTGCCATACGATCCAATGCTGGAACCATTTTCTTGAACGCATCCTGTGCAGCTGCAGAATCACTTACTACTACTGCCGCATAGGTTTTTTTGATAAAAGTGCGCATCATTGAACGCTGGCTGGCATTATGCTTGCGACGTTTCTCTGATTGGATTGCGCGCTTCTTAGCAGACTTGATGTTAGCCAAGGTAACACTCCTAAAAACTATATAAACTGGACTCTTTAAAGGCCGCATAATATGCCTACTTTACCATCGCTTGTCAAATGATTTATCTGCCCGATCACAGCTTTTCACACGAATTTGCATGGAAAGATTGCAATTAATACTGGCATTTAAGCGTCAGAACAGGTCAGAATAGCCATTGATGTTTTTTCTTTATTTGCCAGCAAGGATAGGTTGTGGCTGAAAAATTATTACGTTCAGGTTTGATCGTGAGTAGCATGACGCTGATTTCACGGGTACTTGGATTATTACGCGATGTGGTGATCGCTAGCTTTGTCGGGGCCGGTGCGGCAGCTGATGCATTCTTTTTTGCCAATCGTATCCCTAATTTTTTACGACGACTATTTGCTGAAGGTGCTTTTTCGCAAGCTTTTGTGCCGGTATTGAGCGAAGTCAAAGCCAAGCATGGCGATGATGCTGTGCGTGAATTGGTAGCGAAAGTAGCAGGTACCTTAGGCGTGGTGGTTACGCTGGTCACGCTTTTTGGCGTGATTGCATCGCCATTGGTTGCTTTGTTGTTTGGGATGGGTTGGTTTATCGAGTGGTTGCAAGGTGGACCTGACGCTGCTCGTTTCGAATTGGCCAGCTTTATGCTGAAAATTACCTTTCCCTACTTATGGTTCATAAGCTTTGTCGCGTTATCAGGAGCCATTCTTAATACCTACAATAAATTTGCTGTGGCAGCATTTACACCCGTCTTTCTCAATATTGCCATTATCGCTGCGGCGGTGTTTGCCTCCGACTGGTTTGCAGAACCTGCCATTGCGCTGGCATGGGGCGTGTTTTTTGGTGGTTTGATCCAGCTGTTGTTTCAGCTGCCTTTTTTAGCTCGAGCGGGGTTGCTGGTTATGCCGCGTTGGGGCTGGCGTGACCCGGGTGTGGTTAAGATCCGTACTCTGATGCTACCTGCTTTGTTTGGGGTGTCGGTCAGTCAGATCAATTTATTGCTCGATACCTTGATTGCATCTTTCTTATTAACGGGTGCTGTCAGCTGGTTGTATTATTCCGATCGTTTGCTTGAATTTCCACTGGGCCTCTTTGGTATTGCTATAGCGACGGTTATTTTACCGACATTATCCCGGATGCATGCCAGTGCCAGTATGGAAGATTTTCGTCATACACTGGATTGGGCGCTGCGTTTTATTGCTTTATTTGGCTTTCCTGCCATGGCTGGGTTGATGGTGTTAGGCAAACCTATTATTGCCGTGTTGTTCATGCGCGGTGAATTCACCTCGACCGATGTTGATATGGTGTCGTACAGTTTATTTGCTTATGCCACTGGTTTATTTAGTTTCATGTTGATTAAAATTTTGGCCCCGGCCTTTTACGCTCGGCAAGACATGAAGACGCCAGTAAGGATAGGTATTATTGCTATGGTAGCAAATATGGCTTTCAATCTGATGTTAGCTCCTTTTCTCAGCTATGTCGGCTTGGCGTTAGCAACCGCTTTATCAGCTAGTTTGAATGCTTTTTTGCTGTACCGCGGCTTGCAAAAAACCGGTGTCTACCACATATCAAGCACCAGCTTGGTGTTCGTATTGCGGGTGATGATGGCCAGCTGCATCATGGCTTTTGTGCTGTGGTGGTGGCTCCCTGACATGGCTTTTTGGTACCAGCAATCGACAACATGGCAAATGGGTCAACTACTGATGTCATGTGTACTGGCTGCGCTTGGATACTTTGGCTGTTTATGGCTGTTGGGTGGCCGTTTTCATCAGATCCAAAGGCAACATCATTCGGGATGAAAAACCTTACATAAGCAGGTATAATCGCCTGCTTATTAGCAACAGCTGTGCAGAATAACGATTAAGGCAGGCATGGAGTTTATTCGCGGGTTACACAATATCAAACCTGAGCATCAGGGTTGTGTGTTAACAATTGGCAATTTCGACGGCGTTCATTTAGGACATCAGGCGGTTTTGGCGAAGTTGCAAGCGGTTGCTCAGCAGCGTCAGTTACCATCCTGCGTGATGGTATTTGAACCCCAGCCCTTAGAGTTGTTTGCACCAGAGCAAGCCCCAGCGCGGCTTAGTCGATTGCGGGAAAAATACCATGGCCTGGCGAGCTTTGGTGTTGAGCGTTTATTGTGTGTGAACTTTAATCGGCGTTTTGCCGATCTTGATCCAGCTTACTTTATCGAGCAGTTGTTGGTGCAGCAACTTGGCGTGCGGCACTTGATCGTGGGTGATGATTTTTGTTTTGGTAAAAACCGAACCGGTAACTATAGCTTGCTGCAGCAAGCATCTGAACGTTTTGGTTTTGGTTTAACCCCTACGGCAAGTTTAAAGCAACATACTCACCGGGTGAGTAGTACCCGGATTCGTCAAGCACTGGCAAAGGATGATTTGCAAGAGGCGCAAGCGATGCTAGGACGGCCATTCGCCTTGATGGGGCGAGTGCGGCATGGCAGGCAATTGGGCCGCGAATTGGGATTTCCAACGGCCAATGTGTGGTTGTATCGTCGCAAATTGCCTGTTCATGGCGTTTATGCCATTGAAGTCAGTACGCCCTATGGCGTTTTTCAGGGGGTGGCCAACATAGGTTCTCGGCCAACCGTCTCGGGCAAAACGGAGCAGCTAGAAGCACATTTGTTTGATTTTCAAGGTGATCTTTATGGAAATCAGATTGAAGTACGATTACGGCATAAAATCCGTGATGAGCAAAGTTTTGCCAGCCTGGCAGCTTTGCAGCAACAAATTCAACGGGACGCTGAAGCTGCCCGTAATTTTTTTAAGTCGTCAGCCTCAGTGCAGGTTGAAGCCAATGAACAACGATGACGGATAAACAACGGATGAGTGATTACAAGCATACCTTGAACCTGCCTGAAACCGAATTTGCCATGCGAGGCAATCTGGCGAAACGAGAGCCAGAGATGCTAGCTGAATGGCAGCAAGCTGATTTGTATCAGCAAATCCGCACGGTAAAAAAAGGCAAGCCGCAGTTTATCCTGCATGATGGCCCTCCTTATGCCAATGGCAGCATTCATATTGGCCATGCGGTCAATAAAATCTTGAAAGACATGATTGTTAAAGCCAAAACCCTGTCTGATTTTGATGCGCCTTATGTGCCGGGCTGGGATTGTCATGGCTTACCGATTGAGCTGGTGGTCGAGAAAAAATATGGTAAGCCCGGAGTGAAGTTAACCGATGCGGAGTTCCGGCAAAAATGTCGTGACTATGCAGCGACTCAGATTGAAGCGCAAAAAGTCGACTTTATTCGCTTAGGGGTTTTCGCTGATTGGGATAACCCTTACCGCACCATGGATTTTGATTTTGAAGCCAATATTATTCGCTCTTTAGGGAAAATCATAGACAATGGTCATTTGCAACAAGGCTTTAAGCCAGTGCATTGGTGTACCGACTGTGGTTCGGCATTAGCGGAAGCAGAAGTTGAATATCAGGACAAGACATCGCCAGCCATTGATGTGCGTTTTCAGGTCGTCGATGAAAGTGTGGTGGATCGTTTTGATCATCCTGAAGCGCATCGTGGCAAGGGGACAGTGTCGGTCGTTATTTGGACTACGACGCCTTGGACCATTCCAGCCAACCGCGCTGTGGCAGTGCATGCCGATTTAGACTACAGCCTGGTGCAAGTGGAGCAAGGGGAACATGGTCCTGAGCGCTTGATTATCGCCACGGATCTGGTGACTGAAGTGATGGCTCGCGCTGGAATTGAGCACTACCATGCACTTGGTTTTTGCAAAGGAAAACAACTGGAATTAGTCGCTTTACAGCATCCTCTGTATGATTTCGAAGTACCGATGATCTTGGGTGAGCATGTCACCACTGAATCGGGGACTGGCTGCGTGCATACTGCACCGGGCCATGGTCAGGAAGACTTTGTGGTGGGTAAGCTCTACAACCTTGAGGTAGCAAACCCGGTGGGCGCCAATGGTGTGTATTTGCCAGATACGCCTTTGTTTGCCGGTCAACATGTGTTTAAAGCCAATGATAGCGTGGTGGAAGCGTTAAAAGAGCACAAAGCTCTGCTGGTGCATAAAGCCTATCAGCACAGCTACCCACATTGCTGGCGCCATAAGACGCCGATAATTTTTCGTGCTACGCCGCAGTGGTTTATCAGCATGGAGCAACAAGGTTTGCGCCAGACCTCGCTTGCAGAAATTGAAAAAACACAGTGGATACCTGATTGGGGCCAAAACCGGATCGAAAAGATGGTCGCAGGTCGCCCGGATTGGTGTATTTCTCGCCAGCGGACTTGGGGGGTACCCATCCCGTTGTTTGTCGATAAAGACAGTGGTGCCTTGCACCCGGATACCGCTGCATTAATTGAGCAAGTGGCTCAAAAAGTAGAGCAACAAGGGATCCAAGCCTGGTTTGATATGACTGCTGATGAACTGCTTAGCGCAGACGATGCTGAGCGGTATGTCAAAGTGAAAGATACGTTGGATGTGTGGTTTGACTCAGGCGTAACCCATGCTTGTGTGGTGGATGCCCGGGCCGATTTTAATGGTGCAACCCAGGCCGATTTGTACTTAGAGGGCTCAGATCAGCACCGTGGTTGGTTTATGTCATCGCTGATGACTGGTGTTGGCATCAAAGGGCATGCACCCTATAAGCAAGTATTGACGCATGGCTTTACGGTAGATGGTCAAGGTCGGAAGATGTCAAAGTCTTTGGGCAACGTGGTATCGCCTCAGCAAGTGATGAATAAGTTAGGCGCAGATATTCTGCGGTTGTGGGTCGCTACTGCCGATTACACCTCAGAAATGACAGTCTCGGATGAAATCCTAAATCGTGCTGCCGATAAGTATCGTCGTATTCGAAACACCGCTCGTTTCTTATTGTCCAATTTGAATGGTTTTGAGCCTGAGCGTGATCAACTGCCACTGAGCGAGTTGGTTGAACTGGATCTGTGGATGGTGACTCGAGCTGCTCAGCTGCAACAAGAAATTATTGCTGCTTATGACGATTACCAGTTCCATCAGGTTAGTCAGAAACTGATGAATTTCTGTACCGTTGAACTGGGTAGCTTTTATCTGGATGTGATTAAAGACCGACAGTATACTGCCAAGGCAGATAGCCAGGCTCGTCGCTCTTGTCAGACAGCGATGTATCATATTGTGCAAGCGCTGGTGCGTTGGATGGCGCCGATCATGAGCTTTACCGCGCAGGAAATCTGGCAGCAATTGCCAGAGCAGCAGCAACCTTTTGTTTTTATGGATGTCTGGTACGAAGGTCTGCGTGACATTCCGCAAGGCCGTTTTGACAATGCGTTCTGGCAACAATTGTTGTTGGTGCGTGATGAAGTGAATAAGGTGCTGGAAAAAGCTCGAAAGCAAGAGGTCATAGGGGCTTCATTGCAAGCTGAGGTGACTCTGTATGCTCCTGCTGAGTTGGCATCGCAATTGGAAAAACTTCAGGATGAGCTGCGCTTCGCGCTGATCACCAGTACGGCAACGGTCAGCAGTGAACCAGCCCCGGCCGATGCTGAGGCGACAGAGATCGCCGGTTTATCTGTGTTGGTACACCCAAGCAGTGCAGTGAAATGCGAGCGATGCTGGCACTACCGACATGATGTTGGCGCGGATAGCGCTCACCCAACCATCTGTCTGCGCTGTGTCAGCAATGTCAGCGGTGATGGTGAACAAAGAGAATTTGCCTGATGCATTTATTTCGCCAAACAGGCTGGGCTTTCTGGTGGCTTGCGTTATTGGTTCTGGTCATGGACCAACTAAGCAAGCAGTGGGTGCATCACAGCATGGCGCTGTATGACTCCATCCAGTTGCTGCCTTTTTTTAATTTGACCTATGTGCGTAATCCCGGTGCGGCCTTTTCTTTTTTAAGTGATGCGGGCGGCTGGCAACGTTGGTTTTTTACTGTAGTGGCGCTGGCGATTACCACGGTGCTTAGTGTCTGGTTAGCGCGATTGGGACCTAAGGCGAGCAAATTGAGCATTGGCCTTAGTTTGATCATTGGCGGCGCACTTGGCAACTTGATTGACCGGCTGTGGCATGGCTACGTCATCGACTTTTTTCATTTGTATTATCAAAACTGGCATTACCCAGCCTTCAATATCGCTGATTCAGCCATTGTGGTGGGCGCGGCATTGTTGATATGGGATAGTTTTAGTCAGCGGGAGCACAGCCATGAGCACAGCAAGTAACGCATCAATGACGATTACCGGGCAAAGTACCGTGCTATTTCATGTTGATATTAAACTATCGGATGGCAGTGCAGCAGAAAGCACCCGGGTACACAATAAACCGGCCAGGATGCGAATGGGTGATGGTAGTGTGTCAGCAGCTTTTGAGGCGCAGTTGCTGGGCCGAAAAGCTGGTGAACAACTGACATTCACACTGCCGCCAGAGGATGCTTATGGTATGCCGAATCCGGATAATATCTATTATCTGGATCGCAACAAATTTTCAGCGGAAAGCCCGGCAGAGGTCGGTGCAATCATTGGCTTTGGCATGCCCGATGGTTCGGAGTTGCCAGGTTTGATCCGTGAGGTGGCAGGGCAATCTGTTACCGTAGATTTTAACCATCCCCTGGCTGGTCAAACGCTGACCTTTCAACTTGAGATTCTGGAGGTGCAGTAATGGAGATTATACTGGCAAACCCTCGCGGTTTCTGTGCAGGTGTCGATCGTGCCATCAGTATAGTTGAGCGTGCTCTTGAATTGTATGAGCACCCGATTTATGTGCGGCACGAGGTAGTGCATAACAAATTTGTGGTTGATGGCTTGCGCCGCCGTGGTGCCGTATTTGTCGATGAGCTCACTGAAGTGCCAGACGGACAAATTGTTATTTTTAGTGCGCATGGTGTGTCACAAGTGGTGCGTCAACAAGCCAAAAAACGTGGTTTGAAAGTGTTTGATGCGACCTGCCCCCTGGTGACCAAAGTACATATGGAAGTCACCCGCGCCAGTCGCAAAGGCATCGAGTGTATTTTGATAGGTCATGCCGGTCATCCTGAAGTAGAAGGTACCATGGGGCAGTACGATAACCCTGCCGGAGGCATTTATCTGGTTGAGTCGGTCGCCGATGTGCAGCAACTTGAGGTGAAAAACCCGCAGCTGTTGTGTTACAGCAGTCAAACGACGTTATCGGTGGATGACACCTCTGATGTGATTGCTGCGCTTAGAGAGCGATTTCCCGATATTGAAGGCCCGCGTAAAGATGATATCTGCTATGCCACGCAAAACCGTCAGGATGCGGTACGGGAGTTGGCTGGTAAAGCGGATTTGTTGCTGGTGGTTGGGGCGAAAAATAGCAGTAACTCGAATCGACTGCGCGAGTTGGCGGAGAAGATGGGCTGCACATCCTATTTAATTGATACAGCTGATGATATTCAGGCAGAATGGTTGGATGGCATGAATAAAATTGCGGTAACCGCAGGAGCCTCCGCCCCGGAAGTATTGGTGCAGCAAGTGGTCAGAAAACTGCAAGACTCTGGTGGCAAGTTGGTGATCGAGCACCCAGGTCGTGAAGAAAACATCGTGTTTGCTATACCAGCCGAGCTGCGCTAGCACTGGTGTTACCGGGGTGATGGCGCTATAGTCAAGTTCATCTTACATTGCATAGCGCCGGTATGACTCAAACGGGATCTTTACAGCATCACTCAGCGTTACCTGCTTTCTGTCAGAGCCGTGGCGTTCTGGCTGTGGTGGTTCTAGCCCAAGCCGTCGCTATTATACTGGCATTCTCACCGGGAAGTGAGGGTGACCCGTGGCTTCGCCTTGGTGTCATTAGCCTCTTTGTCCATTGGACATCACTACTCAGCATTGCTGTATTGTGCCGTCTTCGGCTACGTTTGGCCTTATATCGCCCTTGGGTACAAGGTCTGGCTGCCCTGTTAACTTTGCTGTTTTTTACCCTTGTGGTTAGCCTGATCGCAGTGCCTTTTTTGGCTGGTTTTCACTGGCAACCGGCCCAGTCGTTGTGGCAATTTACCCTCACCAATCTATTGATTGCCTTCATTGTAGGTTTATTGGCCATTCAATTCAGTGCCATGCATCTGGAGCGCAGTTTGCGGATAGAAGCTCAGTCCCGAGCTGAGCTGGATGCATTACAAGCCCGGATCCGTCCTCATTTTTTATTTAACAGCCTCAATACGGCGGCCGAACTGACGCACCAGGATCCTGCTGCAGCCGAGCAGGCATTGTTAAATCTTGCCAGCTTATTCCGGGCCGCAATGCATGCAGGAGAGCAGGCTCAGTTGCAGGATGAAATTGCGCTGGCTAAGCAGTATTTAGCCTTGGAGCAGTGGCGGTTAGGGGAGCGGTTGCAAGTACACTGGCGCCTTCCGAAGGAGCTGGTGGCGTTGACTATGCCGGTGCTGACCTTACAGCCATTACTAGAAAATGCTATTTATCACGGTATCGAGCCGGCTAAAAAAGGCGGTATCCTCGATATTGAGCTGGTGCAGTCCGCCCGCTCAGTGACGCTGCTGATCAGCAATACATTACCCGAGCAGGCGGTGCGTTCCAGCAAAGGCAATGGCATTGCGCTTGAAAATATCCGCCAGCGCTTAGCACTCATGTATCAGCAGCATGCACAGTTGCATTGCAGCCGGGTGGAGCAGCAATTCCGGGTTAAATTAGTGCTGCCACGTACAGTGGAGGGGCAGATTGCATGAAAGTATTGCTGGTTGATGATGAACCTTTGGCGCGCTCGCGCATGCGTCGTTTATTGCAAGCGCATGCCGATGTTGATCTAGTGGGTGAGGCGGAAGATGGTCAGCAAGCATTGGAGCTATGCCGCAGTTTGCAACCAGATTTACTGTTGTTAGACATAGAAATGCCAACCTTGTCAGGCTTGGATGTCGCCAAAGCACTCTCTGACGTAGTGGTGCCTCCCGCCTTGGTTTTTGTGACGGCACACCCACAGCATGCCCTGAATGCATGGCAACTGGCCGCGGCCGGGTATTTAGTGAAGCCGGTTTCAGCCGAAGCGCTGGCGGATTTACTTGGGCGCTTAGGCAAGCCAAACCGCGTTCAGTTGGAAGCGAAAAAAGAACCGGTGATCAGCTATCAGCTGGCCGGTGTAAGTCGCCAAGTCGCACTCTCTGCTATTTTGTATCTGCAAGCCGAAGACAAGTACGTGCGTCTTGTGTTTCAGGGGGGAGAGGCCCTGATAGAACAAAGTTTGCGTCAGTTGGAACTGGATTACCCGCAACTGTTGCGTATTCATCGTAAAGTACTGATCAATAGCCAGCATTTTGTTGCTTTACATCAGCACGGTTCTGGCTACTGGCTGGAGTTAAATGGATGTGCCGAGCGGCTTGATGTAAGCCGGCGGGAAGCAAGCAAAATTCGATTGCTTTTGCAGCAACAGAAACTCTAGGATGTAAAGCAATCAGCAAAGAGCAACACGCCGTAGACGCCGTTTATCGGCCGATCCAACCGTTCATCCAACTCGCAGTAGATTTTTACCCGTAACACCCTATGCTGGTAACATCAAAAAGTGTTTATAAGCGATGTTATGGTGCAAAGCGTTTCGAAAAAACAGCACGGGTTTACCCTGATTGAATTGATGGTGACGGTGGCAGTGTTGACGATTGCGTTGACGGTTGCTGTTCCTTCCTTTACAAACTTGATCAATGGTAATCGTTTGACCTCACAAGCGAATGAGCTGCTTTCGGCGATGAGCTTTGCACGAAGTGAGGCAATTCGGTTAAACCGTAATGTTATCTTATGCCATAGTACCAACAGTAGCAGTTGCTCCGAGCCCGCAGGTGGTGAGTGGGCTGGCTGGATCGTTCTGGAGCAAGGTGGTGATACAGTACTTGCTACGGGATTGATACACAATCAACTGGTCACACGTGCTAGTTCAGCACTGGCCAATTCGTCATTTAGTATCCGCTATAACGCGCAAGGCTTTATCCGCCATCCTACGAACAATAACTTACTAAGTGCTTCGTTACGGGTCTGCAGTCCCTCTGGACGACCAAATCCTAATGCACGAGATGTGCAGTTCATTTCTGGTGGCCGTGTGAGCATTACGCCGGTTCATGATGAAAACTGCAGTACCCCAGGCAATAGTTAGGAGATAAACATGAAGCAGTGGCAGAGCTCATTCCAATCACAGCGCGGCGTTAGTTTATTAGAAGTGTTAATTGCCATGCTGGTTTTAGGTATTGGCCTGTTAGGGGTTGCCGCACTTCAGGCTAACTCAGTGCGTAACACGCAAGGGGCTTACGAACGAACCATGGCTGTAGTGATGGTAGATTCTATTATTGAGAGTATTCGGGCCAACCCAAATGCAGCACCGGGTGCTTATGCCTTAAGTGGTTGCACCGCCGGCGGAAGCGGTTTGGTTGGTGAGCAGCTAAGCCATTGGGTGGGGCGCCTGCAACTTGAGTTGGGCGATGATGTTGACTGCTCCATTAGTTTTTCCGGTGGCTTGTATGTCATAGAGGTGCAATGGCAGGACACACGATTAAGTGAAATGGCAGACTCAGCAATTCGAACGGCGGTAATGTTATGACAGCAGTGAGAATAGAGATGAATACAAGGGCTCATCACCAACGAGGTGTCTCTTTGGTCGAACTGATGATTGCCATGATGCTAGGTGTGATTCTTATTGGTGGTGTGATGGGGGTGTTTTTATCCACTCAACAAACCTATCGGGTGAATGATAGTTTGAATCGGATGCAGGATGGTTTTCGGGTTGGTTTTCAATTATTGACGCGAGATCTTCGTAACGCAGGCAGCTCAGGTTGTACCAACAATGGACGAGTCGTCAATGTACTGGCTGGTAATGCATGGTGGGCTGATTGGGGCGGCAGTAATTTTATGGCTTATGATGGTGACACTGCTTACCCCGGTGTGGCATTTGGTACGGGCGTGGGCCAACGTGTGTCTGGCACTTCGGCTATTCAGATGATGTATTCATTAAGCGATGGTGATGAAGCTATTGCCATTGCTCATGTGCCTTCAGGTGTCAATGCAAGCTTTCAAATTGCTGCTGGCGCTAATATTGCTCAAGGCGATATTGTGATGGTCTGCGATCAGTCTCAATCAACTATTTTCCAAGTGTCTAATATTACAGGTGGTGGCGTTAACGTTATTCATAATACCGGCAATACCACTACACCAGGTAACTGCACCAATCGTTTGGGTTTTCCCGGCCCGACCAGTTGCAGTGCCTCAGCTGGTACTGCTTATGTGTTTCCTCCAAACGCGGTGTTATCTAAGTTTGAGTCTGTTTCTTGGTTTGTCGGTCATAATGGCCGTCCGGCAACAGGCGGACAGTCTCTGTACCGAACCTCCGTTGAGCAGGGAAACGTGGTGGTGGAAGAGGTGATTGAGGGCGTGGTTGATGTGCAGTTCGAGTTTTTGTTGCTGGGTGCGAATAGTTTTATTGCAACCAATGCGGTTCCGGCTAATCGTTGGATTGACGTGGTGTCATCGCGTCTGACTGTCACGGTTGAATCACCACATGACAATATGACTGATGATGGCAATCGCTTGAACCGAACGATAGTGCACGAAGTTGCGTTGAGGAATCCAGTACTATGATGAAGCGAATCAACTCACAACAGGGCATGGCGTTAATCATCAGCCTGTTATTACTCATTGCGATTACTGTTATTGCGCTGGCTTCGAGCCGTGGTACCGGCCAACAAGAACGAATGAGTTCGAATTTGTATGATCGTGAATTGGCTTTTCAAGCGGTCGAAAGTGCCGTGCGATTTGCTGAAGAGTGGCTGATAGCCAACCCTAACCACGATGACTTCAATGATACTGATGGCCGTTTTCAGCAACCGGACCCGAATAACCTACCGCGTTGGCGTAACCCTGCCACGGTGTGGGAAGCTGCTGATATAAACCTTGGTGGTATGCATCCCAACACTGAGTTCATTATTGAAGATATGGGCCGTTGGCCAGATCCACCTGATTGCGCCCGAGGTTCAACTATACCTCCAGGATGTTTATCACAAACGTATCGCATCACTGCCCGCAGTGCAGATGATGACCGAGCTGGCATCATGCTACAAGTGCTATTTCGCCGCTAATTGAATCAGGAGCAGACTATGCCCACTATAAAATCGTCACATCTATACAGCTTGTTGTTCAGTGCTGTGATGGGGGTATCTGTTGCAGAGGCTTCGGTGGCAATTTCCAATATGCCCCTGCAAACCGGTAGTGCTGTAGAGCCTAATATCTTATTTATTATCGATGACTCCGGTTCAATGCAATGGGAAACGATGCCAGATGAGCTGACTACCCATTTTGGCACCACGTTGACCGGAAATAATGCTACTTACACTATGTGGATGTTCCCCAGGGTGGCGGGTATTTTTGGTGGCTCAGATTACAATAACACTCGAACAGTTCGCTTTAGCGGCAATACGGCTGCGCACTTTCGTTCCAGTCATAATAATACGGTGTATTACAATCCAGCGTTTACCTACCAGCCCTGGTCGAATCCGGATGGAACTTTAATGGCAGCTGCTACTGCTACTGCAGCATTGAATCACCCATTGGGTGGTTTTGGAACTCGAAATTTAACTGCCTCGAACACTCAGCAAGCGCGCTGGGTGAATGATGATGGTACACACAATAATGTTAATGAGACGTTTTTCCCTGCGGTCTATTACCACTATGATGGCAGTGGTGATCTATGGCAGGAAAGTAGTTACCAACGTGTTGAGATTAAACCTGGCAATGCTCCTTTTTCAGGACATGGTCGTGAAATAGTTCATTCTGATGGCAGTCGTAACCGTACTGATTGTGCTACCGCCAACGCTTGCACCTATGCCGAAGAAATTCAGAATTTTGCTAATTGGTACACCTATCATCGCAACCGTATTTTTGCTTCCAAAGCGGGGATTGGCCGTGGTTTTGCTGCCCAAGGCGATAACATGCGAGTTGGCTATGGCACCATAAATACAAGTAGTTCTTCGATTGATGGAGTGTCTACCAGCACAGTGGTCCGTGGCGTCCGCCGCTTTGCAGGTTCTGATCGTTCTAGTTTTTTTGATGCACTTTATAACCAAAATATCCCGGCACAGGGTACTCCACTTCGCAATGCTTTGGTGGGAGCTGGAGAGTACTTTTCTCGCTCAGACAGCCGTGGCCCCTGGGGCTTGAACCCTGGTTTTGGTGCTGAGCCAACTATTGAGCATCTGACTTGCCGGCAAAGTTTTAGCATTTTGATGTCGGATGGATATTGGGGAGGGACTAACCCTTCTGGTGTTGGAAATGAAGATAATAGTAATGGCCCCATCCACAGCCGGCCTGATGGTACTACTTACCAATATCAGCCAACAGCACCGTTTGCTGATGGATATTCAAATACGTTAGCTGATGTAGCGATGAAGTATTGGAAAAATGATCTGCGACCCGATCTGGACAATCGGGTACCAACCCCAAATGACAATACTAATCCTGCGTTTTGGCAGCATATGGTGACTTTTACCGTAGGATTAGGTGTACGAGGGAGTATTGATCCGAAAACCGCATTTGATGCTATAGGCACTGAAACGAGTATTGCCTGGCCTGATCCAGGAGCCGCCGGTGCATTGGCCCCTAAAATTGATGATATGCTGCATGCAGCAGTCAATAGTCGGGGCGGTTTTTTTAGTGCTGATGACCCGGAAACCTTTGCCAAAGAGCTTACCCGGACATTAAACCAAATTGCAGACCGGGTTGGCTCTGCATCCAACTTAGCTGGAACAACGACGTCGCTGGAAACTGATCAGATGGTGTTTCAGGGGCGTTTTCGCTCAGGTGATTGGTCGGGAGATTTATGGGGCTTCGATGCAGATAACGTTAGCGGTGAGCCGAAATGGAAAGTTGCTGAGCAATTAAATACGCGTGCCTGGGCTGGCCGGAATATTCAGTTCCTCGATGGTAGTACACAAAAAGCCTTTACCTGGAGTAATCTTAATTCAACGCAGAAAGGCTGGCTTCAATCCGAAGCACTGGTTGACTTTATTCGAGGCGATCGGACGCGTGAGGCTCGGGAAAACGATGCTAGCTATCAATTTCGTAATCGCAGCTCGGTGCTTGGCGATATAGCTCACTCATCGCCGGTGTATGTTGCGGAACCAGAAAATCGTTTCTATGACCGCTTCCAATGGGATGAGTTGAACTCTTACCGTACTTTTATTCAGACTAACCGTGATAGAGATCCTGTGGTATTTATTGGATCCAATAGTGGCATGCTGCATGGGTTTTCTGCCAAGACCGGTGAAGAGATGTTCGCTTACATTCCCTCTAAACTACTCCCTAAGCTGCCTGCTTTGGCTGATCCGGATTATCTGCATGAATACTATGTAGATGGTAATGCAACGGTATCTGATGTATTTATCGGGGGGCAGTGGCGCTCCATTTTGGTAGGAAGCACTGGCCGTGGCGCAAATTTACTTTTCGCCTTAGATGTAACGGTCCCAACCAGCCCACAAATCTTGTGGGAGTTTTCTGATGACCGGCTTGGCACCATGGTTGGGAAACCCGTGATTGGGCGGCTGAAAAATGGTGAGTGGGCAGTAATTACCGGAAACGGTTTTAATAGCAGTGATCATAAAGCAGGGTTGTTTTTGTTAAATGTTCAAAATGGCAATTTGATCAAGTATATCAATACAGGTGTTGGCCAGAATGATTTTGACTTGGATGGTAAGACGTTATCCAATGGTCTGAGTCAGGTTGAAACCTGGGATGATGACAATGATGGTAATGTGAACTATGTATTTGCTGGTGATTACCAAGGCAATGTATGGAAGTTTGATCTCAATCACAGCAATGTGGGGCAGTGGGATTCCTATTACAAGCAAGGAAGTAACCCCAGACCGCTGTTTAGTGCCGAAAATGCCGATGGTCAACGTCAAAGTATTATGGGAGGTATTTCCGTTGCCGCAGATCCTGAGACAGGTAAACGGTGGGTGTTTTTTGGTACCGGCAGCTACTTAAGCAATGATGATCCTGCAAGTTCAGAGGTGCAATCTTGGTATGGTCTTATAGATGGCGAGCAGATAGTGAGCAGGGCACAGTTGACCGAGCGGAAAATAAATCAACAGTCACTCGTTAGTGGGCGTCAGGTTCGTTCGATAGAAGAGGGTGGAACCATTGATAACAAAGGTTGGTTCATTGATTTAATGGTGAATGGCCAAAAGCAAGGTGAGCGAATTGTTAATCAACCAAAAATTATTGGGCGCGGCTTAGTTGTGAACTCAATTATTCCAGATACTGATATTTGTAACCCAGGTGGCTCAGGCTTCGTTATGGCAATTGATCCATTTAAAGGGGGGCGCTTGAATCGTAACTTCTTCGATATTAATCAGGATGGTACTGTTGATGATGGCGATACGATGTCCTCTCCTGATGGTGAGGTGCCTGTGAGTGGCGTGGGTTTTGATAGTATGCCAGGTGAGCCTTTATTTATGGGAGACGAAATGGTGGTAGGGCTAACCGATACAAGCATTGAATCCATATTGACTAGTTCTGGCGTTCGTCGGGGACGTGTATCTTGGCGGGAGATGACCAATTGAAAAAAAATCGATTGCAACACGGTATGACTTTGATTGAAATTATGGTGGTGGTGGCTATTGTCGGTATTATTGCGGCGATAGCTTACCCAGCCTATCAATCCCAAATTGAGCGTTCCTATAGAACGTCGGCAACTGGCTGCTTATTTGAAATGTCGCATGTCATGGAGCGATATTATACCAGTGAGATGTCTTATGTTGGTGCCACATTGCCAACAATGCAGTGCCAAAATGACACAGCTCAGCGTTATAGTTATAGCATAACGAATCAAGCTGCCCGCACTTATACCTTAACAGCCGTTCCTCAGGGCGTTCAGGCCACTGATGATTGTGGCACGCTTACCTTGACACAAGCTGGCCAAAAAGGTGCTGCGGGTGGAACTGATCCGGCGATAGTGCAAAAATGTTGGTAAAAAAACACAAAAAATATTGATCTTTTTAATTTTTATTGTAACTATATAGTTAACTTTGGTTAATATATGAGCATATGGATATGCGGTTACAACAAGGGATCAGTTTACTAGAAGTACTCATTGCCGTCTTACTATTAAAAGTCTCTGTCCTTGGGGCACTATCTGGGCAGCTGTATGCCAGGCAGCTAGTGGTTGAAGCGACACAGCGAACTCAAGCAACAGCGATGGCCACCGATTGGCTTAATCGAATGCAGGCTGCTGGTAGCCCTGACGTTGTGTTCTCTGCTCAACCGGGGACGGATTGCTTTTCTGGCACCCCTTGCGCACCGGTTGATGCTGCGATTTGGTTGCAGCAGCAATGGCAGTCTCAATGGTTTAACGCTCCACTTTCCCTCGCCAGTGCAGGTTATTGCCATACCGTAAGTGGTGGGCAATTGCAGGTTACTATTCATTGGCATCGCCGTCAGTTATTACAGCAGACTGCTCCCACACCACTCTGTGATGCCGCTGAAGCTGATTTTTCTGTAAGTGTGCAGGCATCACTATGAAACGGCCATGGAGCAGACAAAGCGGGGTTAGCTTGGTTGAGCTGATGATTGCCGCCGCACTGGCTTTGAGTCTGTTCGCTATTTTAATGGTGACGACCAGCCGCCAGCAGCAAATGAGCCGGGAATCCATGCAACTAGCGATGTTGCAGCAACAAGGCCAACTTTTGCTCAATCTATTGCAAAGTGAATTACAACACATCGGTTTCTGGGCTGGTTTTTCTTTGCAACATATCGATGCGGCTGCTGCCAGTTTCAATCCGGTACAGGGCGAATGCATTAGCCTGCCAGACGACAGTGGTAGTTTTCCCCGAGCGGATCTGCGGCTGGTTCCTTTGTATGCCGAGTTAGGATCAGGCAGCGGTATCAGCTGCATGGGACAGGCGGTTGAACAGGGGACTATTATACAATTTAAGCGTTTGGTGGCGCAGCCGTTTCACTACCATGAATTAAAAGAAAATCGTTACTACCTGCAAATCCAACCCAGTGGCCTCACTGTTGTTGATAGCGAAACAGCGGTCAATGAGGCTGATACTGAATTCTGGCCTTATGCGCATCAGCTGTTTTATGTACAGAAACAGGGCGATATCCCTGTCTTGATGCGAAAGCGTCTGATCCGAAGTCAGGCCGGCTTTCCTCGTATGCATACCGACTCTTTGATGGATGGCGTTGAAGTTCTGTATGTGGAGTTGGGGGTGGATACCAGCCAGGATGGCCGGGCTAACTATTTTGCCAGTCCGCACCAGCTGCAACCCGAGCATTGGTATCAACAACATAGCCGTATTGTCGCCATCAGTTATTATTTTATTATCCGCAGCTTAGAAAGCGATCCGGGCTATCAAAACGACTTGGTGTACCCAATGGGACAAATGAGTTTTCAAGCACCCGGCGATCATTACCGGCGGCTGATGCTACAAAGTACCTTGTATTTTCATAATGTGAATCGGCAACTTCAGGGAGGATAAGATGCGAGCAACACAGGGATTTGCTTTAGTCACCATACTGTTATTAGCTACCGTCATGCTGATTGTGGTGGTTTCTATCTTACACAGTAGTCAGCTCAGCCTGCGTATCGCGGCTTTGGGACAACAGCAGTTAATCAACCGCCAACAGGCTTGGGCAGAGCATCAGCTGCAATTGAGTGCGGGTATAGCCGCACCTGCTGCGGAGCTGGATCCTCGTTGGTGTCCGGCTCGATTTGCTGCCTGGGAAGGGCAGCAATTGCAATGCGGTCGTCAGATGGTGTGGAGTGAGACGGCGACACCACTTTTTACTGAGCGGGTGGGAAGTATCCAGCTGACGATAGCGTTGGATGAGGACATTTTTCATGATTAATATACTTCAGCTTAGTGTGTTGCTGCCACTGCTATGGCCACATAGTAGCTCTCTTGATACGCCTTTGCATTGCTTTGATGTGGAGGCCGGGCCATCCGACTATATCGTGCAAAGTAGTGGTCAGATCTATCGCCAAAGTAGTGCTGGTCAGCTCTTGTCAGAGCCGGTGTTACTAGCCGATTTAAGTGACTCTGGCTGGCATTTTTCAGCGCATCATAAGGCGGTGCAGAGCTGGTTACCGGTCACTGTTCTTGGTGCACAACAGCATTTTGAGCAGCTGATACTACTGGCTCGGGATCCATCTGGCCAGTTTGATCAGTTAGTGATTGTTCGGATATTCCCTCAACAAAAAACGGTCTGGCAGTTCGCTGATTTACAACCTCACTTGAGTGATGATGTGGTGGCTGGGGCGGTACTACCCAGCCAACCGGACACGGTAGAATCATTATGGCAGCAAGTACAGCAAGCACCGGGCTGGTGGCGCCCATTGCCAGGCTGGGCGGTGCAATTGCCACAGCTCTATGCAGGCATGTTGTACATTGCAAGTACCTCTGAACAACAAACAAGCAGTTGTCCTGATTACCCTTTGGACTTATCGGTTAAAGTTATTCATATGCATTCTGGCCATAAGACGAAGCCGGAGGTAGAAATAACTGTGCCGCACACCGGCCCGCTGCACTGGCAATTGCGAGTGACTCCTGAGCAGCAGATCAGCGTATGGCTGGAGCAAGATGCGCAAGCATGGCAACTAGATGCTGCCTTGCAGCAAATTACCGCTGAATGTCTGGATTGTTATCAGACACTTGATCTTTCACAGTGGCCTCAACAGATTGAGGTGGCTACATTCTGGTACGAAGAGGGGGCCTACTGATGAAAAGCAGTCGTGGCATTACCTTGATTGAGTTGTGTATCGCGTTGGTGATTTTGGCACTGTTGGCAGGAATTGCTTATCCATCCTATGTTCAGGTAGTGCTTCGGAGCCACCGGGCTGAGGCCAGTGAGGTGATACTGGCTTTAGCTGCTCGACAAGAGCTGTATTATGCCGAGTTTCGTCAGTACAGCAGTACCTTAGCTGAGTTAGGCGTGACAGAAATGGTGACTCCATCTGGCCGCTACTTAGTCAATATGGACGTTGGTTCAGATAACATGAGTTATCAATTAATGGCTACAGCCATAGGAGTACAGGCTGAAGACCATGAATGTTTGGTGTTTAGCTTTAATCACGTTGGACAACGTAATGAAGGATTAAGCTACCCGTCGAGTTGCTGGCTTTAAGCTGGACAAGCTTGCTGCTGGAACAATAAACGGCTGCGGCCGGCTTGATTCAGTGTTAGACGGTAATGCCAGTTCAAGCCGTTGTTAGGGCAATAAATAAAGCTGCCATTTTCAAGTGGGCCTAAACTGCCATCGCGGCGAAAGCTGAGTTGAGTACGGTTGTAATGCAGTTGATGGGATGGGTGTACTTCGGGCAGTTGACGAACCAGCTGCCACTGATTGTTTTGCCAGACACTGACTTGAACCGGGCTGTTGGACCAATTGGATTGACATTCGCCTTGCTGCCATGAACAAAGCCGGACGACACTGGCTTGTCCGCTTGCCATCACCCGGGCATAAGCCAACTGCTGGCTTAGTTCTTTCATGTAACTTTGTGCCCGGTATTTGTTGATGAAGTGGTGCCAGCTGGGTACACCAACGGTACTGAAGATGATGATGATCAGCAACACCACCATCATTTCAATCAATGTCCAGCCTCGCATGCTTATCCCATATGGTATGCACTATGAATACATAGTGATAATTTTGAGATAAAAAATTTAAAATGTCAATTTATGGTTAAGGCATAGTTTTATTTTTTCGCTTATTTAGTCATCGTACACGGTCGCAATCGGTTGACGTTTATGCTGGGTTTTCAGGTAAATGTTGATCAAACGATCGCGTACAGTCCCGCTGACCGACTTTCCTTCCAGAAAATCATCAATATCGTCATAGCTTAAACCAAGCGCTGCTTCATCGGCTTTTTGTGGTTGCAAACACTCTAAATCCGCAGTGGGTGTTTTCCCGACCAGTTGACTGGGAGCTGCCAGATAGTGAGCAAGCGCCCGAACCTGACGTTTGCTTAAACCAAAGAGTGGCGCTAAATCGCAAGCGCCATCGCCCCATTTGGTGTAAAAGCCGGTGATATTTTCTGCGGAATGATCGGTACCAAGCACCAAGCCATTGAGCAGACCTGCCAGATGATACTGGATCACCATCCGGGTGCGTGCTTTGACATTTCCTTTGCTAAAATCAATTTTCTTCTCATCATCGATGCTGGCGCCAATGGCAGCCAAAGCACTGGATGTTGCCTGATGAATGGCATCGGCACCCGGCTGCACATTGATACTCAGCGCTTGGGTTGGTTGAATAAAATCGAGCGCCAGCTGGGCTTCGTCTTCATCAGCTTGAGTGGCGTAGGGCAGCCGAACCGCAACAAACTGGTAACGGTTTGGCTCTGCCTCATTGAGTTCATTGACGGCCAATTGAGCCAATCGGCCGCATGTGGTGGAATCAACCCCACCACTGATGCCAAGTACTAAAGTGCTCATGCCGGAGTGTTGCAATTGACGCTTAATAAAATCAACACGTCGACGTACTTCTTGCTCAGGGGCAATGGAAGGTTGGACGCGCATTTCTGCAATAATTTGCTCTGGAGTCATGGCAGTTTTCCTGAGTTCGGATGAAAGGGTCATACCCATTAGGCTTTGGTTAATGCTATCATAGAGTACCATTCTGTTCAGGTGTTTGGATGCATGAAAAAAATTGAAGCGATCATTAAACCATTCAAATTAGACGATGTTCGGGAAGCATTGGCGGAGATCAATATTACCGGTATGACGGTGACTGAAGTGAAAGGCTTTGGTCGTCAAAAAGGGCATACCGAACTGTATCGCGGTGCTGAATACATGGTTGATTTCTTACCGAAAGTGAAGCTGGAAATTGTGGTCAGTGATGATCAGGTTGAGCGGTGTTTAGAGACCATTACCAAGACAGCACATACCGGTCGTATTGGGGACGGTAAAATCTTTGTGTTGGATGTGGGCCGGGTGATCCGCATCCGAACGGGCGAAGAAGACGAAGAAGCAATTTAGTCACAGATTAAGAAAAGCCGGGCAGGGTAAGTTGTGCTTGCTTAGGCTTTGATTTCTTTTTGGCGGTTGGTCGTTTACGGCTGGCGTGCCGAACGATCACTTGTTGTTTCTGGTGCTGCCAGAGGGTTGTATCCTGCTGCTGGCGCCACTGAGTGAGTGCCTGACGAGCTTGTGAAATGGCAGTCGAGGGTTCAACCAGTGGATCTGGATAATGGTGTTGCAGGATACAGCCATAGCGTTTTTGTTCGGGGGCTGGCATCAGCCAAGGCGTATGGATCCAACTTGCTGGTACTCGCCTCAATTCAGGAACCCACCGCTTAATAAAGTCCCCTTCAGGATCTCGCTCCTGACTTTGTTTAACCGGGTTGTACATCCGATTGATATTGATCCCTGTTACTCCGGCTTGCATCTGTATTTGTGTGTAATGAATACCTGGTTCGTAATCGACAAAACATTTTGCCAAATGCAAGGAGATAGGCCGCCATGGTAGCCCTAAATAATAACTGGCAAAGGATGTCAGCATGGCCCTGCCGCGAAAGTGAAGCCAGCCTGTGGCTAATAAAGCCCGCATGCAAGCGTCAATCAATGGATAACCAGTATTCCCTTCGCACCAACTGCGCCAGCGGTGATGATCGAATGACTGTTCGCGAAAACCCTGATAACCGGGATGCATCGGGTAGAACTCGATAGTCGGTTCTGACTCGAGTTTTTGGATAAAATGGCAGTGCCAGCGAAGTCGGGATAGAAACCCTGTTCTTGCTCTTACATCGCCGGGCTCTTGTTGAATCTGCTGATTGGTCAGCTGCACTAACTGACGAATGCTGAATTGACCATAACTCAGATAAGGGCTTAAGCGGGAACTAAACTTTTCTGCCGGGCCTGGGCGACCAATACTAAATAGGTAATGACGATAGCGGTTGGCGAAGAATGAGTTGAGTGTTTGAAGTGCATGCTTGGCATCCTGCGGCTGTTGACATGGGGGCAAATCTCGTACTCGCTTAAGCGCAGGCCAGATCGGCTCTGCAGGCTGGAAAACCAACGGTAAGCTTTTAGGCGGCGCAACGGTACTTTTCTGCAACCAATGGTCAGCCTGAGATTGCCATTGATCTCTGTTGATAGAACCACGGAATACGGCAAACTGTTGATACTGGTGCCATGCTACCTGATGCTGTTGCAGCATTCGCGCTACCGCTTTGTCTCGCTGGTAAGTCCACAGGTTGCCGGTTTCTTCATGGCTATGGACAGCAGACACTTTGAATTTTTGACATAAATGAGCCAATACCTGACTGGCAGCCCCGTATTCGATAAGCAAAGGTTGGCCAAGCTGACGCAGATGTTGATCTAATAGTCGTAAGCACTGTTGAACATATTGCCATTGTCGCAATGAAGTATCTGGTTGTTGCCAATAGTTGGGTTCAATAATATAGACGGGGAGCACAGGGCCGCACTGAGCGGCTTGTACCAGGGGCTGATGATCATCTATACGAAAATCTCGCTTAAACCAAACCAGCTGAATCATAGTTGCTCGAGTCGTAACAAGGTCTGCTGAGCATGCTGGCGAATAGCATCTTGTTCATCAGCTGCTTTGTTATGCCATTGGCGATACGCCAGTTGCAGCCGAGCATTACCACCGAGCTGAGTAGCGTGTCGGTCCAGAAAGTCCCAGTACAAAGCATTGAATGGACAGGCCTTTTCACCATGAGTTTTCTTCACATCATAGGGGCAGTTTTGGCAATAGTTGCTCATGCGTTGAATGTATTTTCCACTAGCGGCATAGGGCTTGGATGCCAGCACCCCATCATCTGCAAATAAAGCCATGCCGAGCGTATTGGGCAATTCAACCCATTCAAAAGCATCTGCATAGACCGCCAGATACCAGTCAGTGACTTCAGCAGGATCCAGACCAGTCAACAGGGCAAAATTACCCGTAATCATCAGTCGATGGATATGATGCGAGTAGGCATGATCAATGGTGCTTTGTAATGCCTGCTGCATGCAGCGCATCTGGGTATCGCCTGTCCAGTAAAACGCTGGCAGTGCTCGGTCCGCAGTCAGTGTATTACGGGTTTTGTAATCTGGCATCTGCAACCAGTACAAGCCACGTACAAATTCTCGCCAGCCAATAATCTGCCTGATAAAGCCTTCGGCAGCATTCAAAGGTACAGTTCCCTCATGGTATGCTTGCTCAACTTTCTGGCACATCCAGCGAGCATCTAATAAACCTATGTTTAAATACATAGAGCAGATGCTATGAAATAAGTAGGGTTGATCCATCAGCATCGCATCTTGGTAATCGCCAAATTTTGCCAGCTGATGCTCAATAAAGTGCAAGAAAGCCTGCCGGGCGTGTTTACCTGTCACCGCGAATGAAAACGAAGCAGGGGTACCCATGTTCGAGGCAAACTCTTGCTCAATAAGCTTGATGACATCAGAGGTAATGTCATCAGGTTCAAATTGCAGCGGCGGGGTTTGTTGCAAACCTGGCGGGCAGGATTTGCGATTTGCTTTGTCAAAATTCCACTTGCCTCCTTCCGGCTGATTGTTTTCTGTCATCAGCAACCGCGTAAAGCGACGCATTTCCCGATAAAAGTACTCCATCCGGAACTGTTGTCGATCTTTGGCCCACTGCGCGAACTGCGGTCGTGAGCAAATAAAGCGATCATCTTCCAGCTGTTCCAGCGGCAAAGAAAATTGCTCTGGCCAGCGAGCTATTTCTTGTTCCAGCCGATATTCGCCGCATTCCGTTATCATGATTGAACTAAGGTGCGGATTCTGCTGCAATGCGAAAGCCACGGCATCAGTCATACTTTCAACCTGTGGCTGCTGTTGATAGCTCAGGTAGATCACTTGATGTTGCAGCTGCTCTAGCGTAGCAGCAAAGTGGCGCATTGCACTGAAGATGAGGATTAACTTGTGGCTATGATGCTGCACATAATGAGCTTCGCTACCGACCTCAGCCATTAAAATCACATCGTCCGGTTGTAGGTTACGTAAGCTTGAAATCGCAGGACTTAACTGGTCACCGAGTATTACAACAAGTCTTGGCATGGTGGCATTCATGTCGGGTAAAAGTAGAAGTATTTACGTGCTATTTCTCAAGATCGATCAGCAGACTGGCTTTTCATTGGTTGTTGTGATGTTATATTATAACTCAAATTTAGATGGTGAATGATCACATGACCCAAACCGAACGGACAGCCGAGCAGGACATCCTTGCGATGCCTGATGACCATTACATGAATGCTCAGCAACTGGCTTTTTTTGAACAACTGCTGAGGCAGCAGAAAAAGCAGATACAGCATCATATTGAGCAAATCAAGCAGCACCTCAGCTCGGTAGCAGTGGAACCGGATGAATTGGATCGCGCCCTTATTGAAGAGGATAATCGGCAAAACCTTCGGCTGGTCGAGCGCGAATATTTTTTGCTACGAAAAATCGAGCAGGCACTGGATCGAGTGGCTCGACAGGAATATGGTTACTGTGTTGAAACCGGTCAGCCGATAGGTATACGGCGTCTGCTGGCCAGACCGACTGCTGAACTTTGCTTAGAGGCAAAAGAGCGACAGGAAATACGTGAAAAGCATTACAAGAAACAGCGCGGCTGAGATTCTTAGCAGAGTTTATCCATGCGTAATGCGCTAGTATTCGCTCTGAATATCATTTAATCTGATGGAAATTTCTAGGGTTTAACGTAACAAGGAAACCGATGATGAAACCACATTTGCCACTGGTAGTGAGCGCATTAGCCGCTGCCATGCTAATCAGCATGCCGCTGTCGGCCCATCAACCGCATGACGCGCAAGAACCACATCATGAGCACGAGAACGAGCATGAGCATCAGCATCAGCCTGAATCGCCTAAACACAATCACGATCATGTTTCTGAGCATGAACATAGCCATGATCATCATGACCATTCTCACGACCACGATGAAGAGTTTACCCAAATGGGCGCTCATGTTCATGGCGAGGCTTTACTGACTTTTGTGCTAGAGGGCAATGAAGCGATGCTGGCATTGCAATCTGCGGCATACAACATTGTTGGCTTTGAGCACGCCCCATCTACCGACGAGCAGCGTCAGGAGATCCAAGCTGCTCTGACTATTCTTGCTAAAGGGGACTGGTTTAGCATCAGTCGGGATGCCGGTTGTCAGATTGAGCAAGCCGACGCCAGTACTGACTTAACCCGAGGCAACCATCAGGGGCATGGTGATTTTTACGCGAACTTTTCATTGCTGTGTCATAACCCTGCACGGCTACAGGATATTGAATTAGGCTTGTTGCAGTTGATGCCTTCTATTGAGCGCGTCGAAGTGCAATGGATACTGAATGAGCGCCAAGGGATGAGCCGCGCGACTTTGCGTGATAGCCGGGTGCGCTTTTAGTTTGTAAGCAGTTATTGAATGAGCTTGATAGTATTGCTATTGATACAAAAAAACGCCTGAGTTCAGGCGTTTTTTTATGAGACACGAATTCATCAATTACCAGGTGTATTCTTCAATATGATCGGCTTTTAAACTGTAGGCAGCAAAAGCTAAATCATGAGTCATGGAATCGGTGGTCAGGGTGCCAGTGATCCAAAAAGGAGTGTACATCATATCTGCCGTCAGGTTTTTTGCATCCGTAACATAAATGATTTGGTTCGGTGGCGGCGGTGGTACATGAATACAAGCGCCGAAGTAAGGCACCAAAAAGAAGCTGGTTACGTTTTGGTTTTCATCAAACTCAAGCGGTACAATAAAGCCCGGCAAACGCACACGCTGATTGTTGTATTCTTCGCGGACTTTGGCAGAGCTCAGCACCTGCTGCCATAAGCTGGCACTTGGATCGTCCGAGGTATCATCAAATGGTGATGGTTGGCTATAGTCATGCTCGATGTCCGGTAATGACTCAAGTAAGGCTAAGTCATCTTCTGGCATCAGATCGGTCCATTCTAATGTCTTGGCTTCATTGGCCTGCACGCTTTGGATACCAAATGCGATAGACACCAGAAGAACTGCTATGGAAAGAGAACGCATCATTGGAGCTTACCTCTGAACTTTGATATAACACTGCCTTATATATTACCACGGACGAGAGCGTACTAGTGACCGACAAGCCGAAAAAATATGTGATTGATCTCAAAAATCTGCAGTTTCGCTGGCCGGGCAGCTCTGGCTGGCAGTTGCAGTTACCGGGTTTGCAATTGGAAGCGGGCCAGCATTTATTTGTTCGGGGCGCTTCTGGTTCTGGTAAAACCACCTTATTAAATTTACTAAGTGGCATTACCACGCCACATCAAGGCGAGCTGTGGTTGCAACAGCAACCGATGCATCGGCTTTCTGCATCGAAGCGGGATACCCTTCGGGCACAACAAATTGGTGTGGTGTTTCAGCAACTGAACCTCATTCCTTATTTGTCGGTGATTGATAACGTGCTGTTGGTAGCTCGCTTTGCCGGCCAGTCCATTTCAGCATCTGAGGAAAGAGCCAGTCAGCTGCTGTCTCGACTTGGTCTGGTTGAGAGTATACATCAAAGGGCTGCAGCAGAGCTTAGTGTGGGGCAGCAGCAGCGAGTAGCTATTGCCAGAGCACTGCTATTACGGCCAGCCTTACTGATTGCGGATGAGCCCACCTCGGCTTTAGATGCCGATAATCGAGATGCTTTTATGCAGTTGATGTTGGCTGAAGCCAATGACAGTGGTACCACAGTCATTTTTGTCAGTCATGATACGGCGCTTCGTCAGTATTTTCACTGGTACCTCGACATGGAGCAGTTAGCGCAAGGAGTACAAGCATGTTGATAAAATTAGCCCGACTTAGCCTTTTTAATCGCCGTGGTACTGTCTTGATGACTTTGTTGTCATTGGTGATCAGCATCACTCTACTACTTGGGATCGATCACCTACGGCATGAAGCAAAAAATAGCTTTACCAGCACGGTGTCGGGGACCGATTTAATCGTTGGTGCCCGCTCTGGCCAGTTGAATTTACTGCTGTACTCTATTTTTCGTATCGGCAATGCCACGGCCAATCTAAGCTGGGAGAGCTATCAGCGTATTCAGAATCATCCGCAAATTGCCTGGACCATTCCTATTTCGTTGGGAGACTCTCACCGTGGCTACCGTGTGGTGGGGACCAATCAAGACTACTTTACCTACTACCGTTATGCCGGTCAGAACTCCCTGCAGTTGCAGCAAGGTGAGGTATTTTCCGATGTGTATGACACCGTTTTAGGTGCGGAAGTGGCGACCCGGCTTGGCTATCAATTAGGTGATGAGATTGTGCTGGCGCATGGCATAGGACAAGTCAGCTTTAGCGAACACAAAGACAAGCCGTTCACCGTAGTGGGTATTTTGGCGCCAACCGGCACACCGGTTGACCAAAGTGTACATGTGACCTTGCAAGGTATTGAAGCCATCCATATTGACTGGCAACAAGGCGCTCCTATGCCAGGAAGACGAGTGAGTGCAGAGCAAGCGGTAGAGATGGATTTAACACCCAAGGCAATTACTGCGTTTTTGGTTGGATTAAATTCCAGAGCGGCTACCTTTATGGTGCAGCGGCAAATCAATGAGTTTCGTGGTGAGCCGTTAAGTGCAATTTTGCCAGGTGTAGCTTTGGCTGAGTTATGGCAAATGCTAAGCATGGTTGAGCGTTTATTGCTGGTGATTACGTTACTGGTGTTATTGGCTGGCTTGGTTGGTATGACAACCACCTTGCTGGCATCAATGAAAGAGCGACAGCGCGAAATTGCCATTTTACGGGCAGTAGGTGCTCATCCTCGTAGTTTGTTTTTGTTGGTACAGCTCGAAGTATTACTGATTACGCTGGCATCATTGCTGCTCGCATTTGCCTTGTTGTTTGTGGCTTTGTGGTTTGGGCAGGACCTGCTGGCCAGCCGTTACGGGCTATTTATTGGCTTAAATCCGATCCGCTCAAGCAGTTTGCAATTGGTGGGTGTAGTGATAGGGTTATCTCTTATCCTTGGTTGCATTCCATCCTGGTTGGCCTATCGCAGGGCATTGACCGATGGGCTTAGCGTTCGGCTGTAGGCTCCGGCAGTAAGCGGTTCAAAATGGCGCGATACTGATTACTGGCCTGCAGTTGTTGCAGGCCGCGATTAAAACGCTCCATTAATTCCTCAGAGCGTGGATCTTGCTTTGATAACACCAAATACATGGGCCTTTGCTCCAGAGCAGGCTCAATGTATTCAATGTATTCCGCGTACTCTGGCAGCAAACTTTGCAGCAGATACAGACCATTTAGCTTATCTGCGGGAACGAGATCGACCCGGTTGAGTGCCAGCATACGAAATACTTGCTCATCACTGGCTACAGAAATGGTATTTAAGCCCGCTTCAAGCAAGCCTTTAGGTTGCGCATAACCTTGTACCAAGCCGAGTCGATACCGTGCAGCCGCCAGTTGTGAAAAACTTCGGAACTCAAGTGGCATCGATCTTCGTTTAAACAAGACGATGTGATTGGCGTACATCGGCTGCGAATACAGAAAGTGCTCTACCCGTTCATCATCATACCAAGCGGCAATCAGACCCGCATAGTTGCCTCGTTTACTTTCGTGGATCGCGCGGCCAAATGGCATAAACACCACGTCAAGTTCAATGCCTTTCAAGGCAAAAGCCTGTCGGACTATTTCGGTTACCGCGCCTTGCTGCGGCATGTTTTCACCATAATGTGGTTGGTAATCGCTGCTGGCCAGCACAACGCGCTCGGCACAAAGCAAGAAGGAACATAGCAACAGTGAGCAACCTAATCCGATTATCTTCAGCACATGCATCTGGCGCATACTCCTCATATTGCAATGAAATGCCTCATACGATTGTAGCCCCTACGGTATTTCTTGTGTTTGATAATTCTGTGATATTTTTTGCTACCCATGAAGTTTGTCCCTGGCTAGTTATTCTTGGCTGATTGATAGCTTTATGACAAAAAGTTCGCTAAATTTAGTATAAGCCGTTCATTTTTAGTAATAACAGGTAGGGCATGGCCACATCGCAGCAGGATATTCAGGCTCAGTTAGAGCAGTTACGCCAGAATTATCAAGCCAAATTGCAGCAGCAGTGGCCCGATTTGATGGCCGAGCTGCGTCAGTTGATGCAGCCTAAGCAACCCGATTGGCAGGCCACTGCACTTTCACTCAAGCAGCATTTCCACACGCTAGCTGGTTCAGCGGGTACTTTTGGGATGCAACAGCTCGGCCAACAGGCGAAAGCCTTAGAGCTTGAGTTAACCTCATGGCTAGAGGCTGAACAAATACCTGCAGTCGAGCAATGCCAGCATTTAATGGATATGATGGAAGAAATATCACTGCAAACCACCACGAGCCCACCTGAAGTAATGACTAGCTTTCAATCCAGTGCCACGAGCGAGTTAGAGCAAAAAGCACTGATTTACATGCTGGAGGATGATGAGCAAACCGGTGAGCAATTACGCTTAACTTTGGCGACCTTTGGTCATGAAGTGCGTTGGTTTAAAGCGTGTGAGGAGCTTCGGCAGGCATTTAGTGAGCAGATGCCAGATATTTTTGTGCTGGATGTAGCCTGTCCAACCAAACATCAGCATGGTTGTGATCTGATACAAGAATTTCAGCTAGATACCGCATCATCCAGTACGGTGCTCTTTGTGATTGGTGAAGAAGGAGGCTTTGATGCCTACCTTGCAGCGGTGCGGATGGGAGCAAAAGGTTACTTTGTTAAACCCATTAATGCCGGCGCTTTAGAAGCTCGTGTGCAACGGTTGTTACTGCAGAGAAAGCAGGCTCCATTTCGGGTCTTGATCGTCGATGATGATGCTCTGCTGGCGGAGCATTATAAACTGGTGATCGAACAAGCCGGACTAGCGGCTGAGGTTCTGACCGAGCCCAATCAGGTGTTCAAGGGCCTTAAATCATTCCAACCGGATGTCATTTTGTTGGATGTGAATATGCCAGATTGCAGTGGCCCGGAGTTGGCCCAGTTGATCCGTTTTCAGGATGAGTGGCTGGGGGTTCCCATTATTTATTTATCCTCAGAAGCCGATAGTCAAAGACAGCTGGATGCGCTGGTCAAAGCAGGGGATGATTTTCTGTCTAAGCCGATTACCGATCAGGCTTTGGCTGTGACGGTTTTTGCCCGGGCACAACGTGCTCGTCAGCTCTCTGAAATGATGACCAAAGATAGCCTGACCGGTTTGCTGCAGCACGCCAATATTAAAGATCGCCTGAGTGACGAGATCGCTAAAGCCGGCCGAACCAGAGATCCATTGGTGGTGGTGATGCTTGATATTGATCACTTTAAACGAGTGAATGATGAGCATGGCCATTTAATGGGTGATCAAGTGATTACCAGTCTGGCCAACCTGTTAAAGCAGCAATTACGTAAATCGGATTTGGTTGGGCGCTATGGCGGAGAAGAGTTTTTGTTAGGCTTGCCCGATTGTCCATTGGATAAAGCGCGCCGTATTGTTGATACCATTCGGGACAAATTTCAACAACTGCCCTTTACAGCAAAAGACAGCAGTTTTTACTGTACTTTCAGTGCAGGTTTGGCTTTGGTCAATACCAGGCAATCAACCGATGAGAATATTGATCGGGCGGATCAGGCGATGTACAAGGCGAAAGAGCAAGGACGCAACCAAGTGATACTAGCTGATGACTGAATCATCTGCCAGAGTTGGTATTGCATGGGTTTTCTGAACGAAGCTCTGCCTCTGTTAAGCCGGTTTCCTGCTGCAAAAATCGCCGTGCTGCCCATAACCACATTTCGACCATTTGATACGATTTTCGGGTTTGCTGCAGTTGGGTCGACTTTACCCCATCGTGCTGCTGACAAGCCAGCGTAAACTCAAACGCATAGTTGCCCTGCATGCCCATGCGTAAGTCTGCCATGGTGAATAATGCATCATGTTGAAAGTAGCCAACAAAACCATGGCTAAAACGAGTTAAACGCTCTGCGTCGGTAAAGGCTCGAAGTTGCTCTGTTTGCTCAGGAAAATAATGCTGTCGAAAGGTGACCGCTCTGCGACCATCGCTGAGCGCATAAAAACCTTCTTGATAGCCATGCTCATCGACTTTAATAATTCGCCAGACCAAGGTATTTAATGCTGTTGGCTGCACCAAGAGCCAGTAGGGTGATTGGGACGCATCAGCCCCTTGCTGCGTCACCTGATGTATCACCCATTGCTGTGCCAGTACACTCCAGAGCAAATACCCTGATGAACAGATTAACCCGATTCGGTTGGCAGCCAACCCTTTCTCGGGTTGTCTCCACGCATAGACTAAGCCTGCTAACAGTGGCAGGGTGTACAAGGGATCAATGACAAAGATACTTTCCAGTGCGAAGGGGTAGTTACTAAACGGCAGTAGCAGCTGAGTGCCATAGGTGGTGAATGTATCCAGCAGGCTATGGGTAACCAACACCAGCCAAACGGCTAGCCACCATGCTTTAAAGTGTTGTTGCTGTTGATGCCAACGGCAGATAAGCCAAGCCAGTAAGGGAGCAATGAGCGTTTGATAGACCAAGGAGTGGCTTTCACCACGGTGACGCACCATCTCGCTGAGATCATCACCATAATCAATAAACACATCGAGATCGGGCAAGGTACCAATGACCGCCCCCCAAATAGCTGCTTTTTTTATGGAGCTATGTTTGCCAACGACGGCAACTGCCACAGCTGCGCCTAGGGCGGCTTGAGTCACTGAATCCATGAACAGGTTATACCACTATCGGGTCGTCTTGTTCAATGGACCCGGTACAAACGGCAAAAGTAATCAATAATGGAGTCGGTATCAAAGCGACTGAACTGCAGCTTGTGTTTTTGGACAATGGCCTCAGCTAATGAGCGTAAGGTCACATCCAGTGGCTGGCCACAAGGGCGAGTGAGCTCATGGCGACTAAATAAATAGTTCAAGGCAACTGAAGTATAGGATTTACCTGGCATAGGTTGCACCAGTTGTAGTTCATGCAAACGAACACCTAAGTTGCGTAGTTTCTCTAAGCGGTTTTGTTCGTTCATGATGCTTCTCCATCCAAAATCATACAGTGTTGCCTGGTTACTTAGGTTATCGTCTTGCTCAAGGAAAACTTGAGTGGTTGCTTGAAAAAACATCGATTTGACTCTGTTACAAATGAAGGTGTTGTCACAAAAAATGCAGTAAAGTGATATAATCTGCTCATTCAATACGATATTCACGAGCACTTTGCATGGGGACAAAACAACGTATGACGACAAAACAACTTTTTTCCTGCTGTGTCTTGCTGGCAGGCAGCATACTAGTGGGTTGTACACCTGCGGAGCGAGCCTCGGAGGACCTGACGGTAGAGATGCGTATTCTTCATACCAATGATTTGCATGGCTATATGCTGGGTTATGACTATTTTCAGCAACAAGAAAGCAGCCGCTTAGGTTTAGCTCATGTCGCATCGTTAGTGCATCAGGCGAGGTTAGAGCAACCCAATCACCTTTTGCTAGATAATGGCGATACCATTCAAGGCAGTGCAATGGCTGATTGGGCACAGTCGCAGGGGATTGATTATTTGTCGCAGCAACGTCACCCCGTAATCAGAGCCATGAATTATCTGGGTTATCATGGCGCTGCACTGGGTAACCATGAATTCAATTATGGCTTGGAATTTCTGGATGCCACCATTGAGGGGGCGACCTTTCCTTTTTTAGCAGCTAATGTGATGGAGGCTGATGTCGCCGATTCAGATTGGGAGTCGACCCGCTTTACTCCTTATGTGATCCAAAGCCACTCTTTTGTTGGTTCGGATATGCAGCGGCATGACATTCAGGTTGGTTTGCTCGGTTTGGTGCCGCCGGATATCATGCGCTGGGATCGCGATAACCTGGAAGGGCAAGTACAGGCACGTGATATGGTGGCAGCTGCGCAACACTTTGTTCCCAAAATGAAGGCGGAAGGTGCAGATGTGGTGATCCTGATCGCTCATACTGGTTTGCGCCATTACGAGGAATATCCCGACAATGCAGAGCAGGCGGCCTTGTATCTGGCACAGCTGGATGATGTCGATGCGTTGCTGCTAGGGCACCAGCATCGGCAACTTCCTGGTGAGGATTATCAGGGTATGCCCGGCGTGGATGCCGACAAAGGGTTGATTCATGGTGTGCCTGCCGTGATGGGGGGACAGTATGGCAGTCATTTAGGTTTAATTGATCTGACATTGCAACGCACGGATGATGGCTGGGTGATTGCGGATCAACGAGCTGAACTTCGCCCGATTGGCGACGCGCGTGATGAGTTGCTGGTGGCTATGTTGTCTGAAGAGCAAGAGCAAACGTTAGCTATGTTGAATCAGCCGCTCGGCGCCATTGATAGCGATATTGAAAATTTCTTTGCCAGAGTGCAACCCAATACAGCGGTGCAATGGGTGAATGCAGCACAACACTGGTATGCCACTCGGCTGCAAAAGTCCGGTGAGTTGCCGGCTGAACTGCCCATCATTAGTGCAGCGGCACCTTTTCGCAGTGGTTTTGGCGGGCCTGAAGATTACACACACCTTTCAGCCGGGCCTTTAACGCTTGGTCATATCGCTGACTTATATATTTTCCCCAATACCTTGCGGGTGATTGAGCTGGATGGTGAGCAGCTACGTGACTGGTTAGAAATGTCGGCTCGTACCTTTACCTCCATCGATGCAACTCATGATGACTGGCAGGATTTGCTGCAAGCAGGGATCCCCAGTTACAACTTTGATATGATGAACAAGGTGAGCTACCGTATTGATAGTACCCAACCGCCGCGCTTTGACGGCCAGGGCCAGCAAATCAATGATAGTCACCGCATTGTCGATTTACATTTTCAAGGCGAACCAGTAACGGCTGAACAACGTTTCTTGCTGACCACCAATAACTACCGGGTCAGTGGTGGTGGTTTCTTCCCTCATGCGACATCGGCACCGGTGCATTACAGCGGTCAGATGGAAGTACGGCAGATTATTGCGGAATACACCCGTTACCAAGCGGAGACCTATGCAGATGAAATCCCGGTTAAGCTAGAGAGCAACTGGCAGTTGGATATCCCTGCTGGTACCAAGCTGCGTTTTCGTAGTTCTGGCTTGGCAGCCGCTCAGGATGTTGCAGGTCTTTTACCGCAACTGACCTTGATAGAGCAGGATGAAGAAGGTTATGGCATTTATCAGCTACTGCCTGTACCAAGCAACGAGTAACTAGTTTGCAACCAGTACACCGCAGCTAGGCAAATCAATCGGGCGTTGTTACACTAACGCCCTTTTTACTGACCACGCCACAATCTACCTTCCATGTGGCTACAAGAGGCAGCGTCATGCAGTCAGAGCAAGTGACCACCCGGCTCAATAAATTTATTAGTGAGACAGGGATATGTTCCCGGCGCGAAGCGGATCGGCTGATCGAGCAAGGGCAGGTCACAGTGAATGGTCAAGTGGCTGAAACCGGCATGAAAGTCAGCAATGCGGATGATGTGGTGGTGGCAGGGAAACCATTACGAGCAAAACCAAAAGCCGTGTATCTGGTGTATCACAAACCCGTGGGGATTACCTGTACCACCGATACGGCGGTACCGGGAAATATTGTTGATGCTGTGAATTACCCCGCGCGTATTTTTCCAATTGGCCGCTTGGATAAACCATCTTCCGGACTGATTTTACTGACCAATGATGGCGATATCGTTAATAAAATTCTGCGGGCGGGTAATGCCCATGAAAAAGAATACATTGTCAGTGTGGATAAACCAGTGACACGTGGTTTTTTAGAACGGATGGCAGCGGGTGTGCCTATTCTGGGTACTGTAACCAAGCCCTGTGTCGTGAAGCAAACAGGCCCCAGCAGCTTTGCTATTATTTTGACACAAGGGCTGAATCGCCAAATTCGCCGTATGACCGAGTTTCTCGGTTATGAGGTTACCCGCTTAAAACGCATTCGTATCATGAGCATTCAACTAGCCGATTTAAAACCGGGTCAGTGGCGTGAAGTTAGTAATGATGAATTCAGTATGCTCAGTAACTTATTGAAAGACTCTGTCAAAACAGAGGAGGCGTCTCATGGCGCTGGGGCTGGTATTAAGAAGCGATCAGGGCACCGACCACGCACTGAGCGCCCTAAGCGACAACGGCCACCTGAACGCTAGGTGGCCGGTACGGTATCATTCATCAGCAAGAGCCTGATACAAGGTGCGGATCCAGCGCTCTTCGGTAATAAAGTTCCAGTGCCAGTCCAGCCATTCATCGCCTAAGCCGCGCTCAATGATGGCTTGTTCGGATAAGCCATTCGCCTTGTGTTGTTTTACCAGCGCCAATGTGGCTTCCATCATCGCCAGCTCTCTTTCCAGCCCTGCTCGGTTGGTCAGTTGGCCGTGGCCTGGGATCACTTGGGTGTCAGCATCAATGGTGGCGATGACATGGCGTGTCACCTCCATGTAAGCATGCAGGTTTCCGCCTGAGTTGGTATCGACAAATGGAAAGCGCCCTTCAAACATCAAATCACCCATATGCACCACATTGCTATCTTTAAACCAGACAATGCTGTCGCCATCAGTATGGCTTGGCTGCATGGCCGTCAGAAGGATGTGGTGGCCATTCATATGCAAGGTCAGTTCATCGGTAAAAGTAAGATTGGGCAAACCTTCTGCCGGAAAGTTGCTATCGGCCTGCAGGCGCTTACGAACATTATCATGAGCAATAATGCGGTTATCGGCTGCCAGCATGGCATTGCCTCCGACATGATCACCATGAAAATGGGTATTCACCAAAACCTGCAGCGCTTGGCCAGCAGCCAGCTCGGTGAGTTTGGCTTCAATCTTGCCCGCCATTTCGGCAAACTGGCCATCAATCAATACAATGCCATCGTCTCCAGTCAGCGCCGCCATATTGCCGCCAGCTCCAGTGAGCATATACAAGTTAGGGGATAGTTCAGTCGACTCTATCTGTACATCGGCAAAACGGTCAGCATAAGCTGAGTTGCTAAGTATCAGGGATAGAACGAACACAATAGAAAATAGAAAACGCATCGTAGCTCCTTGGTATTGTTGTTATCTTTGGCATGAAGTATGGCAGATTACGGAGCGACTACCAGCTTAGTTCAGTGATCAAGCGATGCATCTTCTCTGGAGCACACTATTTCAGCTTAGGTTCAGCCAGTTTGGGTTCTTATGGTAACCAGGGTCTAATAAAGCTGATACATGAACGTAGCCAGCGTATGACCAAAAAGGATAGTGATATGGGTAAATCGTTTTATCGTGCAGTGAGCCTGTGTTGTTTAGCGCCATTGATGGCAATGGCAGAAACCGTCCTGACCGAACAAAACCTCACCAAGCTGGAGGCCGCATTGCCAGCTCTGGCTAAGGTTGAGCAGGATAATGTGGAGTCTCTGTATCAAGTGCGCTTGCAATCGCATTGTGATTGGCCTCGTCATGCCGAGGAAGTGCGGGCGCAACAGCAAGGGCAGGACTACCTGAATGAGGTCGATCAGATCCTTGCTGAGCATGAGCTTACAGCACCGTTGTTTTTGGAGTTAACGGCGAAAGGTAGTTGGCCGGTGCTGGACTCGATGCAACCTATGTTGCGGTTATCCAGGCGTGCATTGCCTTTTTTACCTGAGATGCAGCGCCAGAAAACAGAACAGATGCTGGCGCAAACTGACCATATGACAAAGGCCATCGGGGGGTGCCTTACCGAAGCCGATAAAGTAGCTCTGAATCAGCATCGGGCTCGCTTACTGGCTTTAGCTGGTCGCTTACCCGGTGGCATGATGCCCTCGCAATTGGATATGCAAAAGTTATTGCAGGGCGAGTGATGCAAAGTTGGCCTACCTGAGTTGGTTGGCTAGGGTCTTTACCTCTGCCAGCCATCCTGTTAGGGTTTTCTTTTCACCAGTCAGGGAGTTGTATTGATGATTGCCACCTACACCATCGCAGTATCAGAACCAGATTCAGGCAGTTTGGCTATTGCTACAGCATCAAACTTCCTGGCTGTAGGATCACTAGTTCCATGGATCAACAGTGAGCATGGTTTGCTGGTGTCGCAATCGTTTGCTAACCCAGCAGCTGCGCAAGCTGCATTACAAACGTTGGCAGCTACAGCTGATTTAAAGCAGGCCGAGCAGCGTTATCTTCAAGCGGATGACATAGCCAGCCAGCGCCAGTTTGGCATCATGGATCCAAGTGGTGAGGTGCTGCTGCACTCAGGCTCTGATTGCACGGCAACGGTGGAAAGCTATCAGGAAAAGGGCATGTTTTGTTTGGGTAATATGCTGGTGCCAGGAACGGTTGAAACCATGGCCGCAGGGTATCAGCAGGCTAAGAGTGAAGGTAAAGAGCTAGCAGCGGCGATGCTACAGGGGCTCAAGGCGGCTCAGCAAGCGGGGGGCGACAAGCGAGGCAAATTAGCTGCCGCGATGCTTATCAAGCGTGCTGGCTCAGGCTATCTTGGCAATTCAGATACCTGGTTGGATTTACGGGTCGACGCGGCTGCAGACCCTGTGGTCGAACTGGAGCAATTATACCGCATCTTTCAACTCTACTACCCGCACGAATTTCCACAGCAATGGTTGCGCTGTAGCGAACTCAACACTCAGCAGCAGAGTATTTTAAACGATTTGATTACTCTGCTAGGCCAGCAAGGCGTCGCTGGCCGGGACTTTAGCAGCCTGCTCGCGCAGCACAACATCGGGCCCTTGTACGACCCCGAACAGCATGCTGTTAGTTCGTTATTGCTTGATCATGCACCCGCCTTACTGGCACGACTCCGTGCTTAGAAATCCAGCCAGTTTTTTACGGTAAAACGCTGCTTTCGAACATCGTAGGCTGTCTGCATTTCAGGCAGTGGTTCAAAGCGGATATCGGCTGGGATCTGATAACTGCCAATTTCACTAAATTTTGATTGCAAGTCAGGCACTTCACCACGGCCAACCACATAAATTTGGCAAAAATCGCCTCGTGTTGGATCCAACTTAATTTGACGCTCAAAAGTATGCACCGTTACCGTGCCATCGTCATGCAGCTCTAGCTGTGGTTGTGCGCAAGGGGTATCAAGGGTATCAGGGTTGAATAAAGGCAGCCGAAAACGGCTCGGCACATAATTAAAAGGCAACGGATAAAACGCATCCTGTCGTAATTCCAGCGGAAAGGTGTTCATCGGATAGTTATCGGCAGAGGCTTGCTCCAGCTCTTTTTCATAGGTCCGAATAAAAGCGGTGAATTGCAGATTGTGCAGTCGCAGCGACGATGAAATATAAAAGTGAATATTCAAGTATTGCTCAGAGCCGCCATTAGACAGGTCGCAATAGCGACGAAACACCAAATTATCTCGTCTTAATACAAAGAATTTATAGATGATCATCCCTAAAAACAAAGAGGGAGACAGCAAGGAAATAGTGGCCAGAAAAGCCCTGATATTTTTATACAGAAACTGATCATCCGGTAGGCTCCAGCGTGGTTCCTTGCCAAATAATTCGGTATACATATGGTAGATGTAATCAAGGCCGAGGTGATAATCACGGGTGATCAACACCAGTACGCCCGCCAGTAGAGTCGCCAGAATGGTATTAATGACTATAAAATCCAGCGTTAGGCGGGCGATGCTTTTCGAAGCAATGTATTGGCGGATCTTGAAATTACGTCTGGGATGGGTGGCTTTAGTGGTCATCATATTTTTTTTATAATACTGATTTCTTGGCCAGACAAGCGAATATCGACTTGAATTGCACGCTTAATGGCCAATCATGGTAAGACAAATAACAGCTGTTAACAATGAAAGCTTTTCGTCTTCCTTCACCGTAGACAAAAAGAAAAGCCCACATTTGCGTGTGAGCCTGGTGAACCCCCTACGGGGGTTGCAAATCCGACTACGCCAAAATAAAAAACCCCGAGCCGATGGCTCAGGGTTATTTATTTGGTGGAGCTGGGGGGATTTGAACCCCCGTCCGAAAAACCTAAATCTTCGGTACTACATGCTTAGCCAGTTCATTTAGTTAACCCTATGAGCGCCGAATGGCAGGCTTTCGTCGGGCGAGCCTGATTGGTTTTAACATTTTGACTCCAGGCGAAGTCTCCATGCGATCCTGTTAGGGGTGATCTTCCGTTATCTCTGCATACAGGCATACGTGAGCGGAAGAGCTATCTACTGCCTATTAAGCAGCGATTGCGTAGTTTTCGTCGTTTGCGACTATTGGTTTGCGGCTGTTTAACGAGGCCTACCGCACCTCGGCATGCACCTTAGAGTTCGAGAGTCCCGTCGAATCCAGTATCAGCCCCGAATTCAGCAGTGATGTCGCCCACTAATGCGTTGTAACACTTCTATTGTACGTGCTTGTGGTAATGGACACAAGCAGACTTGCAGTCGCTGTTAGCGGCAGTAAACAATGGTCTGTTTGCTGCCTATACAATTAGATGGGGGTGAGAGCCGATAGTTTCAAGCCCGCAAGCGTTTATTTAGCGCTTGCTATGCTTCATCATGCGTTCTTTTTCACGCGCCCAATCTTTATTTTTGATGTCGCTACGCTTGTCGTAGTGCTTTTTACCCAGTGCCAAATGGAACTCTAGTTTGACCCAGCAGGCTTTCCAATACATGGCGGTGGCAATGAGAGTATAGCCGTCACGTTCGGTCAGGCCAATCAGCTTGGCCAGCTCGCGCTTTTTGAGTAGCAATTTGCGGTTACGTTCCGGGTCGCAAATCACATGACTGGATGCACTCTTTAATGGCTGAATTTGTGTGCCATACAAGTAGGCTTCCCCTTGATGGAGGACAACGTAGGCATCGGACAAATTCACTTTGCCCTCACGGATACTTTTTACTTCCCATCCTTGCAAACTAATGCCTGCCTCAAATTTATCTTCCAGGAAGTATTCGTGGCGGGCTTTTCTGTTCAGTGCGATGGTACTGCTTTGCGATTTTGGTTTTTTCTTTGTCATAGTCGCCTAGTATACGAGATCATGGGGGCTGCTTGCTATGGTCTTTTCAAACCTTGTTGATAGTGACTTTTCTGCTACAATCTGCCTCTTGTTGTGAGGGGAGTGAGTATGCCACAAATTGAGCGCAGTGCTCTGGTTTTTTACAGTGCTCAGCAAATGTTTGATCTAGTGAATGATATTAATCGATATCCGGAGTTTTTGCCCGGTTGTAAAGCTGCCAGCATTTTAACGCAATCGGCCGAACAGATGGAAGCCCGGCTCGAAATTGGTAAAGCGGGGTTGGGGAAATCATTTACCACCTTAAACCGTTTAACCGCACCCAGCCGTATTGATATGAATTTAGTGGATGGTCCCTTTAAGCAACTGCAGGGCGGCTGGCAGTTTATCGAGCTGCAGCACAATGCCTGCAAAGTGCAGTTGCAGCTGGATTTTGAATTTAGCAATAAGTTGGTTGAAATGGCGTTTGGTAAATTGTTTAAAGAGCTAACGGCGGCCATGGTTAATGCCTTTACCGAACGCGCTAAACAGGTCTATGGAGCCTCTGATGTCTGAATCGGTGACCATTGAAGTGGTCTATGCGTTGCCAGAGCGCCAATCGTTATTAACCGTGAGTGTGCCCGCACATTGCACGGTGCAGCAGGCTATTCTACGTTCAGGGATCCTGGATATGTACCCTGATATAGACATGGAAAACCAGAAAGTAGGTATTTGGAGCCGGGCGGTTAAAATGTCGGATCGGATCAAATCAGGCGATCGGATTGAGTTGTATCGACCATTGATTGCTGATCCAAAAGAATTACGACGTCGTCGGGCAGAAAAGGCGAAGCAGGAAGGCAGGGCAAATCAGGTTACTGGCGGTAAGGCGCTGAATAAAACAACGCCTTAGCCTAGCCCGGAATGGGTAATGAGTTATAGATCCAGTGGGCTCTCAAAGTCTTCCGGGATATCAAAATCACCTTGCAACTGGCTTAAGCGGCCATCATCAAAGTGCACAATCAATGACTTTTCCATTTGTTCACCATTACCACGTTGGATCGCGTAGTAATAATGCCAAATGTTATCATCAAAACTGTTTTGTGCGACCGGGTGGCCCAAGACAAAGCGAACCTGCTCTTTGGTCATTTGCACTCGCAATTTATCGACATCTTTTTGTTCCATGTAGTTCCCTTGTGGAATGTCGATGCGGTAAATCCAGCTACTGCATGCACTTAGGCTCAAACCAAAGCACAGGATGATCAGCCATTTAGCTACTACTTTCATTGGTTTCATCTTCTCATCAATCTAGTTGCCTTTATCATACCTGAAGAGGATGATAGCGTACAGCCTCTGACTCAGGGTGCACACAAAAGTTCACGGGCATTGGCGAGCGCACTGGCGCTGATATTTTCGCCAGCTAGCAGCCGCGCAATTTCGGTGACTCTTTCTTCATCGCTTAACGCACGAATTCGGGTCTCAGTGGCGACACCATCGGTGTACTTTTCGACAAACAATTGTTGATGGCCAAGGCTGGCGACCTGCGGTAAGTGGGTAATACAGATCACCTGACAGCGCTCACCCAGTTGCCGTAATAAACGGCCCACGCCTGCAGCAACAGGACCGCTGATGCCAACGTCTACTTCATCAAAGATCAAGGTTGGGGTGGTGATTTGATCGGCCAGTATCACCTGGACGGCTAAACTAATGCGGGATAACTCACCACCAGAAGCTACTTTATGTAAGGCTTGCAATGGCTGACCGGGGTTGGTACATACCTGGAACTCAATTTTATCAATGCCAAGTGGCCCAGCTTTATCCAGCGGCAGTGGCGTAACATCAATGGCAAATTGACCATTTTGCATATTAAGTTCATGCATACTCTGGCTGATGAGTTTACTTAATTGGCTAGCGGACTGCTGGCGCTGCTGGCTTAGTTGTTCTGCACTGTGCTGGTACTGCTGCTCAGCCTCGTGTAACTGTTGTGCTAATTCATCCAGCCGAGCATCATCTCGCGTTAATGCTTGCAGCTGTGCACTCAGTTGCTGATGATGCTGGGTGAGCTCGCTTTCATTGATTTGGTGCTTACGGCTCAATTGCAGCCATTGGCTAAGCCGCTCATCCACTTCATGCAAGCGAGCGGGGTCTAATTCGAGGTGATCGCTGTAGTGACGCAGCTCGCGGCTAGCTTCTTCGACTTGCACCAGGGCTTCGCTTAGCATCTGATGCACGGAGCTTAGCTCAGGGTCGAGCTGAGCCAATTGTTCCAGCTGCTGTACATTGCTGTTTAATGCCTGATAAATGCTGGTTTGATCACTGTCATACAATTGCTCCAGACAACGCTGGCTGTCGGTAACCAGTTGCTGTCCATGGTTAAGTCGGCGGTGTTCAGCTTCCAGCTCAGGGTATTCCTGCTCACCTGGTGCAAATTGATCCAATTCTGCCACCTGATACTCCAGCAGCTGTTGTTGGGCTTCGCGCTGTTGACAGGCTTGTTGTAGTTGCTGTTGTTCTTGCTTGAGTTGCTGCCACTGCTGCCAATGAGAACGGCATTGCTGCAAACTGGGCTCATGATTGGCAAAGGCGTCGAGCAGCTGGCGTTGATAATCTGCTTTTAACAGCAGTTGGTGGGCATGTTGACCATGAATGCTGAGTAAATGTTGTCCTAATGCTTTTAACTGCTGTGCAGGTACTTGCACGCCATTGATGTAGCCACGTGAGCGTCCCTCACTGCTGATTACCCGGCGGATGATGCATTCATGGCCCATGGCCAAATCTTGTTGCTCCAGCCATTGCTGTGCATCTGTCAGGGTGCTGATATCAAAAGTCGCGACAATATCGGCTTTATCGGCTCCGGGGCGAACCATGCTGGCTTCTGCCCGCTCACCAAGACACAACGCCAGTGCATCCAGTGCGATGGATTTACCGGCACCGGTTTCACCAGTAATACTGGTCATGCCGTTAGACCAATCCAGCTCAAGGGCACGGACGATAGCAAAGTTACTGATGTGAAGATGACACAACATGGCGGACTCCTGCATGGATACCTGTCGTCTTAATGGCTGGTGATACCATGCCAAAAGACTGTTTAAATAGACAGTGTAAATCTATACAGTAATTGCTGGTTTTGCAAGCATCTGATTAATAAAGTTTGCTTCCCCAGCCCAGTTTATTTCGTAGCACATGATAATAGCTGTACCCCGGTGGGTGAATAAGACGCAATGGCCGTGGATGTTTGCGAATAAAAATATCATCGCCTGGCATCACTGCCAAGATGACATGACTATCGCAGCTAATTTGCAGGTGAGCATCGTTGCTGTCTGCCACTTTTAAATGAATTTCACTGTTGCCAGAGACCACCAGAGGGCGGCTACTCAGGGTATGAGGAAACATAGGTACCAGCGTCATCGCATCCAGATCCGGCGTGAGGATAGGCCCGCCCCCTGATAATGAGTAGGCGGTTGAGCCGGTAGGGGTGCTGATGATCAAGCCATCAGAGCGCTGGCTAAAGACGAATTCGTCATTGATGTAGGCTTCAAACTCAATCATATGCGCCACTTTATCAGCATGCAGCACGGCTTCATTGACCGCACTATTGCTGCTTTTAATGGTGCCATGGCGGTGAATGGAGATTTCCAGCAAGTTACGGAGTTCGGTTTTGAATTGCCCGGCGAGCACATCGGTTAAAGGCTGTTCAAAGTTTTCTGGTGATAAGTCGGTTAAAAAGCCGAGGTTGCCACGGTTGACGCCCAGTACAGCGATATCAAAACGGGATAGAACTCGTGCTGCCCCCAGCATATTGCCATCACCACCGACCACAATAGCCAAATCACAGGCTTTACCCAGATCGACTAAATCCAATGTTTTGACATCAGTGAGATCAACTGTTTGAGCGACTCGCTCTTCCAGATAAACGGTCAGCCCTTGCGCCAGTAAAAAATGGTACAAGGCAACCAAAGTTAGATTGGCTCCCTGGTGATTCGGCTTGCCGATCAGGCCAACAGTTTTAAAGGCTAGGCTCATAGTGGCTCGTGTGTCAGTGAATACTGTGGTCAGTATAACGTGATTTTATAGCGCAACAACCATCCAGATAGCATCATTTAAACGGACTCTCGCAGTTGTATTTTACCAATTAGCCCCCAGATCGATGAGATAACAAAGCCAGGTATGCATTATGGGTTCCCGTTTAGAGCGCGCAGATCTAATTTTAAAAATGATAGTTGAGCAGTATCTAGCCGATGGGCAGCCAGTTTCCTCTAAATTTTTGGCTGCACAGGATGATTTAGATGTGAGTCCTGCTACGGTGCGCAATACCATGGTGCAATTGGAGCAGCAAGGTTTTATTCGTTCGCCACATACCTCAGCTGGCCGTATACCTACCACTCAAGGGATCCGGCAATTTTTCAATAAAATGCTGCGGCTGGAACCACTACCAACGCGTTGGCAGCAGCAAGTGCTGAAACAGTTGCCGGCGGAGTTACCCATTTCACTGATGTGTCAGCGTGTCGGTCAATTGCTGACCAACCTGACCGGTTGTGTTGCTGTAATCAGTGCTCCTAAAGAAGGGGGCCGGGTGATCCGGCAGGTCGATTTGGTTCGACTGGCCGCCGATAGCCTGTTGTTGGTGGTAATTGATGAAGATGGAGATATCTTGCACCGGGTGTTGCATCATGAGCAGTCGGTGGATAATGCCACCTTAAGTCAGGGTTTATGTTTACTGAATGCGGCTTTAGCTGGAGTGCAATGGCAAGAAGGTATGTCGCGGCTACAAATGATGGCGCAAGGTGAGCATGGCGACTGCCAGCAGTTGGTGCAGCGCGTATTAGGGCAACTTGGTCTGGATGAAATGCAGCAACACCAGCCATTGATTTATGGTCAGCATCAATTGCTGTTGTCACCAGAGTACCAACAAAATCCATCGTTGCAGCATGTTTTTGCCATGCTGGAACATCCCGCTGGATTGGTGAAATTTTTACAGACGCTAAGCCATGATGAGCATGTTAAACTGGTGCTTGGAAAAGAAACTGGTTTTGTCGAACTGGCCAATGTCAGTTTGATTGTACAGCGTTATCAGGCCGAGCCGCATCGCTTTATCGCCTTACTTGGGCCTCGTCGTATGCCATACAGCCGATTAGTACCTCTGATTGAAGCCTGTAGCCGACAGTTAAATTTTAACTTGAATCAGCAGAATAGATCCCCATATTAGCCGTACAGAACTTTGGAGACGTAATTAATGACTGAGCAACAACAACCCCAAGCACCTGAGGATGAAACCATTCAGGCTGACGCCACTACTGAACAGCAAGAACAAGATACGGTCGACGTATCGAGTGAGCAAAGCGTGTTCGATAAGCTGGAAGCAGAGCTAGAGCAGCTGCGTAAGCAGGTGGCTGATCAACAAGATGCCATGTTGCGCATTAAAGCTGAGGCTGAGAACAGCCGCCGCCGTGCCAGTCAGGACGTAGAGAAAGCGCATAAATTTGCGCTGGAAAAGTTTGCTGGTGATTTGTTGCCTGTGGTTGATAACCTGGAGCGAGCGCTTGGTTTTATCAATAAAGATGATGAAAGCATGAACTCGGTGACTGAAGGGGTGGAGCTGACGCTAAAAAGCTTCCTTGATACGGTAGCAAAGTATGGTGTGCAACAACTGGACCCGCAAGGTGAGCCATTCAACCCGGACCAGCATCAGGCGATGTCGATGATGGAAACAGCCGATGTCGCACCGAATACGGTGACTTTTGTGATGCAAAAAGGCTATGAGTTAAATGGTCGTTTGCTACGCCCTGCGATGGTGGGGGTGTCTAAAGCGCCACAGCAAGATACTGAGTAACGCAAGTTCAGTTACAACAAGACCGGCTGATGAAGCCGGTTTTTTTATGTGAGTTTTACCCAGCAAGCTCTAGAGCAGCTCCCGGTATACGTACTGGCTTAAAGGATGTTGCTGGTGCTGTAATTTGCGGATGAAAAACTGGGCTACCTTGCTGGCTCCCTGCACACTCAGGTGAGTATTATCTGTGGTGCCTTGTGGAAACTTGGCGTACAAGTCAGCTGGTACCTGGATAAAATAGGCTTGGCTGGCCGCAGGGCCTTGTTCTTGCCAGTAATTGCAGCTGTACTGCTGTAAGTCAAAAAAGCTCACCTGCTGTTGTTCAGCGACTTGTCTGGCCGCATTGGCATAAGCGGTCAGGTCTTGTTGCAACACGGCTTCATCGTTGAAATTGCGCCGACAAATGGAACTAGCCAACATGGGCGTGGCACCTCGCTCCCGAACATCGGCGATGAATTGCGTCAGAAACTCCCGGTAATCGGTGGCGGCATCGGCAAAGCGAGCCGGATCGGATTGCTTGGAATCATTATGGCCAAACTGGATCAGGACATAGTCGCCCTGATTTACATCGCTGAGTAAGCGCTGCCAGCGTCCTTCGTTGACAAAACGTCGGGTGCTTCGACCATTGGCGGCATGATTGATTACCGTGAGCTGTGGTAACATAAATTCCGGCAACAGCTGGCCCCAACCACGCTCTGGATAAGCCAGATTGGGTTTATCAGACATGGTCGAGTCACCGACCAGATGAAGTCTGATCGGAGCAAGATGGGTATTCTCTGCTGCACCAAGACGAACAGAATAAAACAGGATCAAAAAACACAAAGTGGCTAAGGCGGTCATTTTGATGGCCATGCTCATGGTTTTACCTCGTTGTACAGACGATAAATTCGAACCAGTTCGGCTTCAGGATCCCAACGGCCATCAAAGGCCCATTGGGCGGTAATGTCTTGTGCAGTTAGGCCCGCAGGGTGGTGATGCAAGTTGGTTTCCAGCCAGGGATAGATCGCATCAGCTGACTGCTTGTGACTGAAATAGTAGCGGTCTCCCCATCGATTGTCCTGATCCCGCTCAGGCTCGGTCGGGTAGGTATGACGAAATATCGGGGTATCTGCCATGCTGCTGTTGTACTGATTGTTGATCAGGTAAAACTGTGCATCATAATGGCGCCGCGCCAGCATAAAGCCTTCAACGCCATCAAAGCGGGAATCGCGTATCACCATTTTTTGCTGGGGATCAAGTTCACCATCATGCCAGAGCGTGGCATAGGCTTTTTTATTGACGAAACGGCTGTGGCTGAAAAAAGCCCAGCCGCGTGGGCACACCATATCGGTATGACCTTCAAAATAACAATTATGGTGATAATACATACCATCGGTTTTATTCCACAGGCTGAGCGTATCAGCCCCACCAGCAATAACGGAGCAATCGGCAGTGATGATCCGACTGGCTTGCTCAAAACCACGTATCGCAAATTGATGCTCATGATCACCCGTCAAGTCGCCATAACTGTTGTGAACGCTTAGCTGCAGCAGGGCAATATCGCTGGCGGCAATGTTGACCACCGCGGCCCCCCAGTCGGTTGGGTGTTGCTTCAACCAGTTGCTTCGTAGTTCGGCTATGCGAATGATGGTGTGCTCGGCGCCCGCGCCTATCAGTAAAACCTTATCGCGGGTGAGGTAGAGCTTTTCGGGGTAGACCCCTGCAGCTAGCTGGATTATGGCCAGCTGATCGTTGTCAGGCAAACTGTTGAGTGCTTGCTGGATCAACACGAAATCACCGCTGCCATCAGGTGCTACACGAATGAATAATGGCTGGTCTGCTGCGTAAGCACATAGCGAGAGCAAAGTCATAGCATACGTAAAACAAAGGAATACAATGGTAATAGAGTGGTGTTTGAGCATAGTATGCTCCTGAAAAAAGAGCCGGCATATGCCGGCCCAAGCCTTAGAAGAACTCAGTAGTTTTAGTGACTCAATAGTTGCGCCATTTGCACACCGGCCATAATGAAGGGGCCATTGGCTTTGGCATCGTTCCGAAATACCGGCTCACTCATGTAATAGCGGTAGCTGCCATCACGACCAAAGCCAAGCCCAGCCACTTGCACGGTATTGACCAGACTGATGCTGTCGTCCGGGTGAACCAAGACAAACTCTTGCAACAGGCCCTGATAGGCTTTTTCTGCGGTAGCTCGGTACTGCTCAGGCAAGTAACCTTGATTCAATGCTTTAGCATAGAAGTAGGTAAACATGGCGCTACCAGAGGATTCCAGATAGTTGCCTGGAGCTTCTGGGCGATCCAGTATTTGATACCAAACCCCTGTCTCTGGATCTTGATACTGCGCGAGCGTGGCTGCAATATCGGTGATCATATCCAACAGCGGTTGGCGTAGCTCGGTTTGTTCGTGTGGAATGTGATCCAGTACATCCACCAACGCCATGGTGAGCCAGCCAAAACCACGGCCCCAGAAGTGCGGAGATAAGCCCGTTTCTGGATCGGCCCAGTTTTGCTGTCTGGCTTCATCCCAGGCGTGAAAATACAAGCCGGTATCTGGGTCACGAAGCAAGTCTCGGGTTAACGTAAACTCTTTAACGACTTCATCCAGCCCTGCACCTTGTTCAAACTCGTTGCTGTAAAAAGCGTAAAAAGGCATCCCCATGTAGACACCATCCAACCACAATTGATGCGGGTACACTTGCTTGTGCCAAAAAGCGCCATCCTCAGTACGTGGGTGTTCAGCGACTTGTCGGCGCATTAAGTCCAGTGCTGCCCGATAGTTCGGTTGTGGGTTGTTCAGATACTCTCGCAGTAAGATCACGCCGGTATTCAAACTATCGATATTGTACTTGTTGATGTCATAGGTATGAATATCGCCATCTTCGGTAATAAATGAATCCACTACATCACTGACCACTTGGCGCCACTCAGGGTTGGGCTTCACTTGATGCAAGTCATCATAAGCCTGCAATAACAAACCAGTGGTGTATTCCCATGTTGCTGGGCGTCTGCGCTCATAATCCCATCCGCCGTAACGATAATATGGGGTTTGACGCTGCATATCGCTGGCCGCCAGTTGATCCGACCAATGAAGTGCCCGTTCAGCGGTTAGGGGCTGCTGCACCTGCTGATTGGTAAGGGCGGTATCCAGCCGAACTCGAGGTGTTAACGTCAGCTGTTCAATTTGCTGCTCAAGATAGGCAATAAATTCAGCTTTGGTTCGGATACCATCCGGTTCACCTTGCCAAGCCGATAAAAAGTAGTACTCCATGGTTTGGTCTGGCACTCGGATCAAAGACACGAGGTTGTGTTCATCTTCGGTTTGCTGCAGCCGGGTGCTTTTTTTAAACAACAGCGCCATGCCCAGTTGATCGCCAGCCAGGCTTTGATCGCCCCAAGTTGCGACATAGGTCCAGGCGTGGCCGGTAATGTCTTCTGGGCCATGGATCACTTCCGTATCCGGGTGTTTAATCAAGCCGATGGCCACATGAGGTAAAGCATCGGATAACTCCAACCGGGTATGCACCAGACGGCTGCCCGGCGTCATCGAGAAGTTGGCGGTTAAATCCAGCGTTTTACCAGCGATTTGCCAATCTTGATAATGTATTTGCATGCCGGAATACAGAGGACCAGACTCATGAATACGGGCGTGATGCTGACCTACTTTTGACACCAGTTGTACTTGCTCGCCATCCCAAAAGCCGTAGCCACCAGCGCCTAATGTGAGGCCGACTTTCAGGATGTCCATGCCCCAGTCGGCCATTTCATGGTAAGACTGATAGCCATCTTGCCCGACATCTTGCAGGACTAAATCATTGGTTTTCTTGCCAAAGGTATCGAAGCCGTTGCGCCAATCCAGATAAATGCGATAGCCAACTTTATCCGACTCAATACCGGGGCCTTCGTAACGGATCCATTCGGAGTGATCGGTGTACTGCGGAGGTGGGGTTAACTCAGTGACATTGATAAAGTCACCACCGCTGTATTTAGCCTCCTGCCACTCACCACCCACTTTATGTGATATTTCAGCCTGAGTGCGTGCTGGCCAGTTTTGGCTGGCAAAGAGCGCTTTATCTTGCACAATCAGTAGTTGCTGGCGTTCGGCTGCTGCCATGCTTAGATGAAGATATAGGGTGTCTTTTTCGCCATCACCACTGTGGTCGATCAACTGGCTGGGGATCAGTTGTCCTTGCCGCTTGGCAACCAATGCAGTTGCTTCTGCAGTGGTTAGGCCCAGATCGGCAAAGGGCACTAGCAAGGGCTGGTCGGGTCGAGCAAACTCGGATGGGTTGTGCACTTCAAGGCTGGCAATCCACAGCACTGAGCTATTTGGGTCTGGCTGCTCAGAGTGTGTCGGAAGCGTGCTCTGGTTATCGCAGCCAATTAAGGCTGTAAGTATGAGCATAGAGCCAGCCAGTGTTGGAATAAGAGAGCTGCATTGCATGATTTTTTTCACAATAAAACACCTGTTAATGCATGACTAGACAAAAAATATGGGCCATCCATGGCCCAAGGGAGTCCTTAGGGCAATCGATTAGAACCGGTATTGTGCGCCCAGGTAGTACTGACGACCGGTGGCATGGTAATAGGTCAAACGGTTGCCGCTTGAATCGACCCATTGGTCATCCACTTCATCGGTTAGGTTGAGCGCTTCAAACGTCAGCTTCCATTGGTCATTCAACTGGTACGACAGCGAGGCATCAATATTGCGAGTGGCATTGGTCCCTTCCATATCGTTGCCGTTACGACCAAGCGCATTGGTCAGGTAACTGGAACGATAGGCCATAGACACCCGGGCAGCAAATTTATCATCTTCGTAATATAGCGTTGCACTACGAGTGTTTTCAGATAAACCGGTTAAATCACGGGTCGCTAATACGATGCCGGTATTGTTGATGTAGTCCATTTGTGCTTTCACGTACGTATAGTTACCAATAAAGCCAAACCGGTCCCAGAACTCAGGCAAAAAGCTAAATGGCATTTGGTATTGCACTTCATAGCCGTACAAGTTGCCACCGGGTGCATTCAGCGGTGTAGTGGTATCCCATGGCTCGTTTTCAGTACAGCCGGTTGCCTCGCCATAGCCAGGCCCTGCATTACAGGCATCAATCGCTGCTTGAATAGGCAAGCCAGTTTCAGTAAAGGGTTTGGTTTCACGCAGGCCCTGTACAAAGCTGTCGATATCCTTGCGGAAAACAGCAACACCCAGCAATGATTCGTTGTCGAAATATAACTCCAAGCCCAAATCATAGGTTTTGGCTTTGGTTGGCTCCAGTGTTGGGTTGCCACCACTAATTGAACGAGCGCCACCGGATACGGAAACCGATACGTTTGGTCTGATGCTACCCAAGCCAGCACGAGACATCACTTCGGCATAGCCAAAACGGATGATGACATCATCCAGAGGCTCAAATACCAAATTCAAGGATGGTAAAAACTCATTGTAGTCATGTTCGGCAGTGACCAGCTCTTGGGTACCACCAATGTTGGCCCAGGCTGTTGATGATTGGTCGGTCCTAACATAACGTCCACCGACATCACCGCGGATCAAGGTATCACCTAACTCTGTTTCAAACGCCAGTTGCAGATAGGCACCTAGAGTTCTTTCTTCCGCTGTATAGTTGTCGACCCGGCGATTGTCGGTACTGACGGCAAATTCACCAGTATTGCTGTAAATATTATAGCGTGCGTCAATAGCAGCTAAATCTGGCACCAGCCAATTAGCGGCTCCAACACCTGAGCTGTAGTTCATGATCAGATCTGGAGTCATTTCAACCCCAGCTGTGTTTTCAGAACTGCGACGGGCTTCCGTGGTTTCAAATTCAAAGTTTTTATAGTGCAAGCCACTTCGAATGGTCATAAATTCATTCAGTACATACTCGAAGTTTAAGGCCGCATTATCAAAGGTGTTTTTTGCTCCGAGAGGACGCAAGCGCACGCTGTTGGTGGCCCAGCCATTGGCATCATAGGCACCGGCACCGAAGACTAATTCAGGATTGTCTCGTTTATTACCACGGTAATCGTAACTAAAATCAAGGCCAGCTTTTTCCATCACGACAGTGGTTTGAATCGGGTTATCAAATTCAGAGGTGGCCCGACCTATCATGCCATCCACTTTTAGGTTGTCGGACAGCTGATGTTGAGCACTTAAGGTAAATTGCAGGAACTCGGTCGAGAGTTCATCGTAACGAAGTTCATTCCGAACCAGCGCATTCTGGAAAGAGCCAAAGGTGGCGGTATTGCTATTGTCCACTTCATAGTCGAGCACATTCATTGCATTGGCCAGACTGGTATTATTTAGAATGCCTTGCATAAAGGCTTCTTGACGGGTGGAGTCGTCTTTAGAGTACAGAATGTCCAGGTTAAAGCGGGTTTCATAGGTAGGGCGGTATTCAAAAGCGGTCGCCAAACCAGTCCGTTTTACGTTGTGCAGATATGAATCGTAGCGGGGCAAACGTGGGCGGAATGCTTCGTTCAGCTCAGTGAGTTCCGGCGCTTCAGCATCACCACGGTAACTGCCAAAATCATTGACATTGTCCCAACGCACGGTACTGGAACCTTCGTCCAAAATATTACGTTCAGAGAAGGCTGCAGAGACCAAAATACCCATGGTACCGTCGGCAAAAATATTGCTGAATAAGAAAGAACCTTTTGGATCGATTTCTTCTGAACGATCGTTATAACCTGCCTGCACATTTGCTGCGAAAGTCATACCATCGTAATCAAAGGGGCGAGCGGTGCGTAAGTCGACCGTGGCACCTAAGGAGCCTTCCTCAACATTGGCTGATGCAGTTTTACGTACCGTCAATTCGCTGAATAAGTCGGATGAAAAGGTATTAAAATCAAAACCACGGCCGCGGTTGGCACCGCCGACCGCATCGGTACCGCCGCTGGTGGATTGTGCTTCCATGCCGTTGATACGAACCCGGGTAAAGTCTGGGCCCAAACCACGAACGGAGATTTGGCGGCCTTCACCAGCAACACGGCTGATGGCGACGCCAGGAATGCGCTGTAGCGACTCTGCAAGGTTTAAATCAGGAAAGTCTGCAATATCTTCTGCTTTGATGGTATCGGTCGCACCCGTTTCAAAGCGCTTTTGGTTCAGTGCGCTAGCCAAGCTACCGCGAAAACTTCCCGTTACGGAAATGACTTCAATGGGTTCTTGGGTTTGAGCTTCAGCCTCAGGGTCATTTTCTTCGGCCAGCAGCATCGGTGAGACACCTAGCAGAGAGACCAGACCTGCTAAGGTCAGTGCCCGACAGAGCCTGTTGGGTCGGAATTGTGTTTTCGGAGTAGCCATGTTGTTCACCTCTTCCTTAATCTTTTTTTATCGCCGATATATGCCGGCATTATCATTATTTGGAACAGCCAGGCTGCCCCTGATGATTTGTTTTATTCGTTGTGCTTGCAAAGTACCTTATCGAATACTAGGCTGATATTATTGTTTTGTCTACCGGTGGCAAAAAAAGCTTGCAATTGTGTGCCACCGATGGCAAAAAGCTAGCACCAAGTCGTTATTTCTGTCAATTGAGGGACGGCAATAAAATCTACATTGAAGCACTTTAAAATGAGTTTTTTATATTAAGTGTATGATTTTATTTCTCTTTGAGGTTGATTGAATTTTGAGCTTGTTCCATATTTGAACAAAATTGAATGATGGAAATGTGGCTCAGAGTGGCGATCTGGTGACAGAAAATTATTTTGGTTGCAGGAAAGACTTAAGGAGTTCGGCATGTCAGCACTATTTTCATTGCAGGGGAAAACAGCCCTTGTCACCGGAGCCAGTCGTGGTTTAGGCCAGGCCATTGCTATGGCTGTGGCGGAGGCCGGAGCCAAGGTGCTTTGTGCCAGTTCGGCTGCAGGAGGGTGCGATGCCACAGTGCAGAAAATTCAGCAAGCTGGTCATCAGGCTCAAGCGCTGTCAGCTGATTTATCGGATGAATCCGCGGTGCGGGAGCTTGCTGCTGCTGCACAGGATCAAGGGGCAGTAGACATTTTGGTCAACTGTGGTGGCACCATCTTTCGTGCGCCTGCCGATCAGTTCCCGATGGATGAATGGCGTAAAGTCATCGCCGTCAATCTTGACTCGGCCTTTTTGCTGTGTCAGTTGCTTGGGCGTGACATGATTGCCCGGAAAAGCGGAAAAATTATTAATATCGCCTCCATGCTTTCTTACAGTGGTGGTATCACGGTACCAGCCTATACGGCAAGTAAGCATGCGATTGCAGGCGTCACCAAAGCATTAGCCAACGAATGGGCCTGCCACAATATTCAGGTCAATGCCATTGCTCCAGGTTACTTTCGCACCGATAACACCGCAGCATTGCAGGCGGATGAAGCGCGTAATGCGGCTATTTTGGATCGGATCCCCGCGGCTCGCTGGGGAGAGCCTGAGGACTTAACCGGAGCTGCGGTATTTTTAGCCTCTGCTGCCAGCCAGTATGTTAATGGTCATGTATTGGCAGTCGATGGTGGCTGGCTAGCCCGTTAATTTAATGAATAAAGAAGAGGATTGTATGCAAATTATTTTTGATAGCCGTTACCCGACCCATCCTGATGACGTGAAGCACTACGATACCGAGCAGTTGCGTCAGCATTTTCTGGTGGATAACCTGATGCAGCCTGATGCGCTGGTGTTGTGCTACACCCATTATGAGCGTGTACTGATCGGCAGTGCCGTTCCGGTTGCCGCCGCTGTACAACTGGAAACGGTCGATGCATTAAAAGCGGATTTCTTTTTACAGCGACGCGAGTTGGGTGTGATCAACGTGGGCGCAGCCGGCAGCGTTGTGGTCGATGGCACCAAGTATCCATTGAAAAATAAAGAAGGCCTGTATGTCGGGATGGGAGCAAAAGACGTGAGCTTCCACAGTGATGATGGCAGTAAGCCCGCCAAGTTTTATTTCAACTCGGCACCGGCTCATCAATCGTTTCCGACCAAGCATCTGACTATGGATACCTGTACGGTGCTGCAAATGGGCTCTCAGGAAACCTCGAATGAGCGAGCGATTCATCAGCTGATGATCCGGGATGTGGTGCAAACCTGTCAGTTGCAAATGGGGCTGACGGTATTAAAGCCTGGCAGTGTTTGGAACACCATGCCAGCGCACCAACATGATCGTCGGATGGAAGCGTATTTCTACTTTGACTTAGCCGATGAGCAAGGGGTCTGTCACTTTATGGGGCAACCGCAGCAGACGCGGCATATCTGGATGGCGAACGAGCAGGCTGTTGTATCTCCGGCCTGGTCGATTCACAGTGGTTGTGGTACCAGCAATTATGCCTTTATCTGGGGCATGGCGGGGGAAAACCTCGACTATCACGATATGGATAAGTTTCCGCCGAGCGATCTGCGCTAAGTGACGCAAATCAATTTTATTGAGTAAGGCGTACGTTAGATACGCCCACTCACAACAGGGTAGGACTGAACATGAACAATAGATCCGTACCGAGTTGGTTGCACACTGTAGCTATGTTACTGCTATCGCTGGCGCTTATAGGCTGTAAGCCAGAGAGCGAACAAACAACGCTGCGGTTAGCGCACACGCTGGATCAAGAGCATGTGGTGCACAAAGCCATGGTGCTGATGGCGGAACGGTTGGCTGAGTATTCCGATGGTAGCATGACCATTGAGATCTACAGCGGTGGTCAGCTTGGCAATGAACGCGAATTGGTTGAGTTGCTACAGATTGGCAGCCTGGCGATGACCAAGGTGTCTGCGAGCCCACTCGAGGGGTTTGTGCCTGCCATGCAAGTGTTTAGTGTGCCTTACATCTTTCGGGATAACGATCACTACTGGCGGGTGTTAGAAAGCGATATAGGTGAGCAATTATTGCGCGAAATTGAAGTCGCTCGCCTACATGGCCTTGGCTACTACGACGCTGGTAGTCGCAGTTTTTATTCAACCAATACCCGCATTGATAGCCCTGCCGATTTACGAGGTAAAAAATTCAGGGTGTTGAACAGTCAAACGGCCGTTCGCATGGTCGAGGCATTAGGCGGTGCTGCCACGCCCATTGATTGGGGCGAGTTGTATACTGCCTTGCAGCAGGGTGTGGTCGATGGTGCCGAAAATAACCCTCCCAGTTTTTATTTGTCTCGTCACTATGAGCTCAGCAGCTACTATTCTCTCGATGAACACACCGCGGTGCCTGATGTCCTGATCATGAGTTTGCTGGTTTGGCAGGGGCTAACGGAGGAGCAACAAAGCTGGTTAACTCAAGCTGCACAAGACTCTATTGTTTACCAGCGTGAAGCGTGGAATCAGGCTTCGGATGACGCATTAGCTGCAGTAAAAGCGGCTGGTGTTACGGTGATCTATCCAGATAAACAACCCTTTCGTGATGCTGTTGCTCCGTTTCACCAACGTTTAATGCAAACCGATATTGGCCCGTTATTGCAACGGATTGCTGAGCTGGATACCGATGAAGATAGTGCGGAGGCTTCACATGAATAAGATGATCCACACCGTGGATACGGTATTGAAATGGTTTCTGGCCAGCTTAATGGCGGGCATTGTTTTGGTGGTGTGTTGGCAGGTGGTGTCCCGCTATGTGTTGGGAGCACCAAGCTCGATCACGGAAGAGTTATCTCGCTGCTTGTTGATCTGGATTGGCATGGTTGGGGCAGCCTTTGCATATCGCACCGGAGTGCATCTGGGCTTGGATATTGTGACCCGGCGCTTGAAAGTAGAGCGTCAGCGTAACGTCAATCTGGTGCTCACTGCTGCCGTTGTGTTGTTTGCTATTCAAGTGATGGTGATTGGGGGAGGCAATTTGGTACGGCTGACCTATGAGCTGGATCAGATGTCAGCAGCGCTTGGGATCCGCATGGCATACATTTACATTGCTATCCCACTATCTGGGGTGCTCATCAGCTTTTATGGACTCTGTCAGATCTATTGCATGAGTCGTCATCAAACCATGCAGCCAGTTGAGGGAATGCACTAATGGAACTTGCAATTATTGTCTTATTGGTGGTGTTTTTTGGCTTATTGCTGCTGAATGTCCCCATCTCTTTTTGCATCGGTTTGGCCACGCTGGCCACCATGTTGCTCAGCATTGATTTTATCCCGGCGGTCACCACCATGGCGCAGCGAATGGCTGGAGGCATTAATAGTTTTGCCTTACTGGCTATCCCATTTTTTATTTTATCCGGCTTAATTATGGGGCGGGGTGGTATTGCCAAACGCTTAATTGAATGTGCCATGGCACTGATTGGCATGTTGCCGGGTGGTTTGGCTCTGGTTAATGTGGTGTCGTGCATGTTCTTCGGTGCGATTTCAGGTTCTGCTGTAGCGGCAACATCCGCTATAGGTAGCTTTATGCTGCCAGAAATGAAAAAGCAGGGTTACGACATTAACTATAGCGCTGCGGTCACGGCATCTGCTGCCACCACCGGCATGTTAATTCCACCGAGTAATATTCTGATTGTGTATGCCATCGCCAGTGGTGGCGTCTCAATTGCGGCCTTATTCGTTGCTGGCTATCTGCCCGGTATCTTGCTCGGAACCGCCTTGATGATTGTTTGTGCTGGTTACGCTAAAATTAAAGGCTACCCAGTGGGTGCTCGATTACCTTTGAAGCTGGTGCTGCAAAAAGTTGGCGCTGCTTTGCCGAGCCTGTTTATGATTTTTCTGGTTATTGGCGGCATTATTAGCGGTATTTTCACCGCGACTGAAGCTGGGGCTATAGCGGTAGTGTATTCGCTGATTTTGGCCGTAGGTATCTATCGTGAAGTCTTACCAAAAGAGCTGCCTGCGGTCCTGATGAAAGCCGCCGAGACCACCGCAATTGTGATGGCGCTGATCGCGACCTCGTCTGCCATGTCTTGGATCTTATCTTACGAGCAGATCCCACAGGCAATCAGTGCCGCGATGCTGACACTGAGTGAGAATCCACTGCTGATCTTATTGATGATCAACCTTATTTTATTGCTGGTCGGTGCCTTTATGGATATGACACCAGCGGTGTTGATTTTTACACCTATCTTTTTACCAGTGGCTGTTGAACTAGGCATGAGTCCGTTGCACTTTGGCATCATGATGGTGCTGAATTTATCGATAGGGTTGGTATCACCACCCGTTGGCAGCGTTCTTTTTGTCAGTTGCGCTATAGCGAAGACCAGAATAGAAGCCATAATACGGCCTTTACTGCCACTGTATCTGGCGATGTTTGCCGTGTTGATGCTGGTGACTTACGTACCGGCTATCAGTGAGTTTTTACCACAATTATTTGGTTTGCTTTAATTGTTTCTATCTTGAAACGATACTCCTGCCCGGTCAGAAGGCGCTATTGCTGGCTGGGCATTAACTAAGGAGCTTGATGATGGTGAGTTATGTGATCCCAAATCTGGCCAATGCTTGCCGGATGATAGATGTGCTCAGTAGCTCTGAGCACGGTCTAAGCTTATCCGAATTAGAGCAGCGCTTGATTATCCCCCGAACTACGGCATTTCGGATCTTGCAGACTTTATGTCAACAGCAACTGGTCGAAAAGCACGGCAAAAAATATCTGGCAGGGACACAACTGTATAAGCTTGGTCTGAGTTTACTTGCCTCCCAGCCGATTAAGCAATGCGCTTTACCTATGCTGCAGCAACTCAGTTTAAGTACTGGTTTTAGTTGTCACTTGGCTTTACCTCATGCTCGAGGCAGTTTATTGGTGGAGGTCTACGATAGCCCAAACCCACTTCGGATGGCAGCGCGGCCGGGAACCGTGGTGCCATTTAATTGCTCGGCATCAGGAAAGCTATTTCTGGCATTTCGTCACTTTGATGAGGTATCGACATTGATCGATGGCGGCTGCTTTGAAAGCAGAACTCCTCAGAGCATTATGGGAGCGGCAGAGATGAAATCAGAGTTGCAGCGGGTGTTGGCTCGGGGGTATGCTACCGACGAACAGGAGTATCATAACGATGTACGCTGTTTGGCGGCACCGGTGCGTGATGAGCATGGGTTGGTAACGGCTGCTATTGGTGTGAGTGCTCCTGCTGTGTTGTTTAAAAAACACCAGATCCAAGATATAGCTGCACTGGTAAAACAATCGGCCATTGATGTATCTCTGGCGACCTATCGTCCACAACTGATGGCTATGGCAAAGTAATCGTTGCTCAACAAACCGGTGCTTAAAAGATGATAAAAATGAAGCAAGCGACCATAAATGATGTTGCCCGTATCGCTGGAGTGTCAAAACGCACGGTATCCCGTGTACTGAATGGCTCACTCAGTGTTGGGGAGAACACCCGCACCAAAATACAAAATGTAATCAATGACCTAAAGTATTCACCCAATACGCAGGCTCGTGGTTTAGCCTCCAGCCGCTCTTATCTGCTGGGATTAATTTACGACAACCCGGATGCGCTCTATTTGGATGATGTGCAACGAGGCGTACTCGAAGTATGCTCCAATCTGGGGTATGAATTGGTGGTGCACCCATGCCGTTATAAGAGTGAAACTCTGGTGCAGGATTGCCTGCGCTTTATCAGTCGCTCAAAGCTGGATGGCATCATAGTGCTGCCCCCGGTATCGGAATTGGAAGATTTAGCCCAAGCGCTCAGAGACTCAGGCCGGGCCTATGTGCGGCTAAGCTCAGTGGCACTGGATGATGCCAAGCACATTGTGGTATCGGATGATCGGGCCGCATCGGCTGAAATGGCGCGTTATTTTGCGCAACTGGGCCATGAGCATATTGCCTTCATCACTGGGCCGCAGGCTTATAAGTCTTCAATCGAGCGGATGGAAGGGTTTAAGCTCGGCTTGTCTGCCTATGGCATTAAGTTACGAAGTGATTGGATTGTCGAAGGCAATAACAGTTATGAAAAAGGCATCGAGTGTGCGCGTCAGCTGCTGTTAGCCAGTGAACGGCCAACTGCTATTTATGCCAATAATGATCAAATGGCAGCAGGGGTGTTAAAAGTGGCTCATGAATTGGGCATACAAGTGCCGCAGCAGCTATCCGTCGCTGGTTTCGATGACAACATGCTGGCCTCTCGGGTGATCCCGTCACTCACCACCATTCGTCGCCCGGTCCGACAAATGGCTCTGCTGGCAACGACAAAAATGATCATGTCGATTGAGAACAACGACAAAGGTGCTGAAAATGTGGCGGCGAAAGTAGCTCCAACGCTGGTTGTGCGCGAATCTACAGCCAAGCTGACCTGAGTTATCTGGCATTCTGCTCAGCTCAATGAGCAAATTGCTTACTAAGTTCAAATTTGCCACCGATAGACAAAAAGTTGCATTTTTACTTGCCACCGGTGGCAAATGGATTATTATAGAGTAATCGTTGTGGTCGTTTTACACGATGCAGCACCATTCATGATTGATATAAAGGATGACACTATGACCGATCTGACGAAACGACAAAGTTTGAAAACGCTAGGCACCCTAACCGGAGGCCTGTCGCTTTTGTCGCTAGCCGGCTGTCAAACATTGCCCTTAACATCTACACCGACTGTGTCTGCCACCGATGCTGAAGATTTAGCTGTTTGGCAGCAAGCGGATGAGATTATTGCAAACCTTGCTGTGACCCAGTTTCCTGAGCGTGATTTTTTGATCACGGACTTTGGTGCAAAAGGCGATGGCCGCGCCAACAATACACAAGCCATAGCCGATGCTATAGCTGCCTGTGCTGCCGCAGGTGGTGGCCGGGTGTTGGTGCCTGCAGGCCGTTTTATGACCGGGGCTATTCATTTAAAATCCAACGTTAACCTGCATCTACAAACCGATGCGGTGTTGTCTTTCTATACCAATGCGAAGCATTACTTACCGAAAGTATTTACGCGCTGGGAAGGCGTTGAGCTGATTGGGTACTCGCCGCTGATCTACGCCTTTCAGCAAGAGAATATTGCTGTCACTGGCGATGGTATTTTAGAAGGCAATGGCAGTTCAACCGCATGGTGGCCATGGAAAGGACACTGGGAGCGCCGGAATTGGGAGTATGATGCAGCGGTTGATCAAGCACAGACCCGGACACCAATTTTTCAGATGGCAGAGCAGGGAGTTCCGGTTGCAGAGCGTCAGATGGACAACGACTTTTTACGGCCTCCATTTATTCAGCCCTACCAGTGCAAACGAGTGCTGATTGAAGGCGTGACGATTCGTAACTCACCTTTTTGGTTGATTAATCCAGTGTTATCGGAAGATGTCATTGTTCGTCAAGTCAATTGTGTGAGTCATGGTCCGAACTCCGATGGCTGTAACCCGGAATCATGCAACCGCGTCTTGATAGAACAATGCTTGTTCGATACCGGCGATGACTGCATTGCACTGAAATCTGGCCGTAATAACGATGGTCGTCGTTTAGCCACACCGGTGCAGAATGTGGTGATTCAGGATTGCATGATGCGTTCTGGTCATGGTGGTGTAGTGATGGGGAGTGAAATCTCTGGCGGTGCCCGTAATATATTTGCCCGTCGCTGTCGCATGAGTAGCCCAAATTTAGCTCGTGGTATTCGCATTAAAACCAACTCTGTGCGTGGCGGTTTGATTGAAAATATCTACATCCGTGATATCGAGATTGGTGAGGTTCGTGATGCCATTGTCATCAACTTCTATTACGAAGAAGGCGATGCTGGGCAGCATATGCCTGAAGTTCGTAATTTGCACATCAGCAACATGACGGTACAAAAATCAGAGCGTGCTTTTGAGTTGCGCGGATTTGAAAGAGCGCCCATTAGTGGCGTGACTTTGCATCATGTACATTTTAAGCAAACGGCATCGCTTGGCATTCTGGAGAATGTCGCTGGAATTGATCAGCATAATGTGACTGTTAATGGTGAGCCATTCCAGTTTGGTTCATGATTATTCGACTTAATATGCTACCGATAGACAAATCGATGATAGATGTTGATTGATGATGGCTAAGCGCGAACAAGCATGTAAGTAATAACACGGTTTAGTAAAGACGGCAGGTGACTGAAAATGATCAAGCAAGACTCTGGTGAACGTATTCAGATACACACACCCAATGGTGCAAGCCTCAATGAAGTTGGCGTTGCGTTGCAGGGGTTGCAAGTGCATCCACGTGATAATGTGCTGGTTGCCTTGCAGCCATTGGCTGCTGGCGTCGCTTTACCAGAGCCGTTTGCTGACATTCAAACAGCAAGTGACATTCCTGCTGGTCACAAGGTTGCGTTAACCTCCATCGCGAAGGGGGAGCCAGTCATCAAGTATGGTTTTGCTATTGGTGCTGCCACCACGGCCATTCAGGCGGGGGAGCAGGTGCACTCGCACAATCTGTCGACTTTGCTCAGTGGCCAGGTCGATTATCAGTATCAGGGCTGTCAGGCTGAGCCGTTGTCGTTTCCGGCCGGATTACCAACTGAGTTTATGGGCTACCGCCGTGCGAATGGCAAGGTAGGTACTCGCAATGAACTGTGGATCATCAATACGGTCGGTTGCGTTAATCGAGCCGCTACCCGTATTGCCGATCAGGCGAGCCGGCACTTTGCTGAGCAGTTAGCCAATGGTGCTATTGATGGTATTCATGCCTTTACCCATCCTTTTGGTTGCTCTCAGCTTGGCGATGATTTAAGCAATACCCGTGAGCTGTTAGCGGGTTTGATCCAGCATCCAAATGCCGGTGCTGTGTTGGTATTAGGCCTTGGTTGTGAAAACAATCAATTGGCTGCTTTGCTGAAATCAAGCCCGGATATTGACCATAGCCGCATTCGTTCCTTTAACGCGCAACAGGTTGAAGACGAGATTGAGCAAGGGTTGGAAGCAGTCGGTGAATTGCTGGAGGTGATGGCGCAAGATTATCGTACGCCTTGTCCGGTATCTGAGCTGGTGATGGGGATGAAATGTGGTGGTTCTGACGGCTTGAGTGGTTTAACCGCCAATGCCTTGGTTGGGCGCATTGCTGATTTGGTTGCGGCGGCGAACGGCAAGGTGATCCTGACTGAAACACCAGAAATGTTTGGTGCCGAGCAGGTGTTTATGGCTCGGGCAAAAGATCAGCAGGTGTTTCAGCAGTTGGTGAGTCTGGTCAATGACTTTAAACAGTACTTTATTGATAACAAACAGCCGGTGTATGAAAACCCAAGCCCGGGCAATAAAGACGGTGGTTTAACCACGTTGGAAGAAAAGTCACTCGGTGCTATTCAAAAAGGCGGTTCTGCGCCAGTTAATCAGATCATCCGGTATGGTCATCAGGCGACAGCAGAGGGGTTAACCCTGCTGGAAGGGCCGGGTAATGATGCAGTGTCATCCACCGCCTTGACCGCCGCTGGGGCCACCTTGTTACTTTTTACCACCGGCCGCGGCACCCCCTTAGGTTTTCCTGCTCCGACAGTAAAAATTTCCTCCAATTCAAACCTTGCTGGTCGTAAGCCGCAGTGGATTGACTACGATGCAGGGGCGTTATTGCGACAGGGGCAAGATGCTACTGAGTTTAGTCATCAGTTTTTTCGCTACCTGGTTGAGGTGGCATCAGGCAAAACGACCCGAAATGAAGATTCAGATAACCGTGAAATTGCCATTTGGAAAAATGGCGTCACGCTGTAAGTCGTCGATACAGCGAATCGAACCGATGATATTGGCAGAATTAAACACGATGCAGGTGGAGTCACCAGCGTCGGCAGCATGTAAATCAGCAGGGGCGCCAAAAGGCCGTACTGCTTAGGATATAGGATACCAAGATGGCACATGATACCAAGCAAAGCAGCAGTCGATTAGAGCTTCATCCAGATCGGCTTTTCCCATCGGACCCAGCGGTTCGGAGTATTGCGCAGCGGTTGTATCAGCATATTAAAGATTTACCCATTGTCAGCCCGCATGGTCATACTGATCCGCGTTGGTTTGCCGATAATGCGAATTTTGACAATGCCACCAGCTTGCTGCTGCTGCCCGATCATTATGTGTTTCGCATGCTGTACAGTCAGGGCATCAAATTGGAAGACTTAGGTATTCGCCGTAAAGACGGTGTGGTGGTAGAACAAGATTACCGCAGGATTTTCCAAATCTTTGCCAGCCACTATTATTTATTTCGTGGTACGCCATCACGGATCTGGCTGGATACGGTATTTCACGATGTATTTGGTCTCACCGAAACCTTGACGGCAGAGACGGCGGATCATTATTACGACAGAATCAACGAACAACTGCTAAAGCCTGAGTTTAAGCCACGTGCTTTACTGGATCGTTTTAATATTGAGCTGATTGCCACCACAGAGGGTGCGCTCAACGATCTGGCGCATCATGCCAAATTAAAAGGCACCGGATACGAGCACAAGGTGATCACCACCTTTCGTCCCGATGATGTGGTCGATGCCGATCGGGCTGATTTCGCAGCCAATGTTGCCGCATTGGGCGAGCTGACAGGGGAAGATACTCACAGTTGGCAAGGCTATTTAGCAGCGCTACGCCAACGCCGGGCTTTTTTCCGCGAGCATGGTGCTACCGCGACGGATCACGGTCATCCGACTGCCATCACGGCTGATTTGTCAGAAGTTGATGCAGCTGCTTTGTTTCAGCGCTGCTTAGCAGGCCAAGCCAGTGCAGCCGAAACTGAGCTGTTTCGTGGGCAAATGCTGACGGAGATGGCGGGGATGAGCCTGGAAGATGGTATGACCATGCAGATCCACCCCGGCGCACATCGTAACCACAATTCGATTATTTTTGAGCGCTTTGGCCCTGATAAAGGTGCGGATATCCCAAGCCCAACTGAGTTTGTCAGCAACTTAAAACCTTTATTGCAGAAGTATGGCAATGAAGCCAGCTTGAACATCATTTTATTCACGCTGGATGAAACCACCTATGCGCGCGAGCTTGCGCCATTGGCAGGGCATTACCCTGCATTGAAACTTGGCCCTGCGTGGTGGTTCCATGATAGCCCTGAAGGCATGTTACGTTTTCGCCATCAGGTCACTGAAACAGCAGGTTTTTATAACACGGTGGGCTTTAACGATGATACCAGGGCATTTTTATCTATCCCCGCCCGCCACGATGTGGCCCGCCGTATTGATTGCCGCTTTCTAGCTGGTTTAGTGGCTGAGCACCGTTTAACCGAAGCAGAAGCGATGGATGTGGCCTATGAGCTGACCTACCGTTTGGTTAAAAAAGCCTATCAATTAAGCTGAGTAAGAAGGCATAACGATGAATCGACTTTGCAATGACACTTTAGCCGGGCTAGAGGGAAGCATAGCGCTGCCAGCCTATCGCTTGGCCGAACAAAAGCCGCAGATTGGCATTGTGCATTTAGGCCCGGGCGCTTTTTTTCGTGGCCATCAGGCCTGGTATACCGAGCAGGCGTTGCAACAGGGCGGCGACTGGGCCATCAGTGCCGTCTCTATGCGTTCACCTGATGTAAGCGATGCTTTAACGCCCCAGGATGGACTTTATACGCTGGTTGAACTGGATGCGACTATCGGTTATCAGGTGGTCGGCAGTGTACAAGAAGTATTGGTTGCAGCGACAGACTACCCTAAGGTATTGACCCGCTTAACTGCGGCCAGCACAAAATATGTCACCATGACCATTACTGAAAAAGGCTATTGCTTAGCCAGCAATGGCGAGCTGGACCTACAGAATAAAGAAGTTTGTCGTGATTTAACCCGAAGTGCTCAGCCGGTCACTGCGATAGGCATGCTGGTGACAGCGCTATCGGAACGTTTCCGGGCCAATATCCCTCCTTTTTGTGTCATTAGTTGCGATAATTTGACTGACAATGGCCACAAATTACGGGCAGCGATCCTACGGTTTGCTGAGCAGTGGGATCCTGCGCTGGCCAATTGGTTAGAGCAACAGCTGATCAGCCCTTGCACCATGGTGGATAGCATTACGCCTGCCACTGATGATGCATTGCGCACTCAAGTGGCTGATAAAATCGGTTTGCTTGATCAGTGGCCGATTAAACGTGAATCCTTTGTGCAATGGGTGATTGAGGATTGTTTACCAGTAGAGCGCCCAGCTTGGCATCAGGCCGGCGTCATCTATGCAGCGGATGTCAGTGCCTTTGAAAAAGCCAAGTTACGCTTACTGAATGCACCGCACTCGACTCTGGCGTATTTGGGCTGTTTGCTGGGGCATGAGACGGTGTTTGATGCGATGCAGGATAGCGCTTTGGTGGGCTTTATCAAGCAGATGGTGACTGAAGAGATTATTCCGTCCTTTAAGGCGCCTGCTGAGCTGGATGTGCAGCAGTACAGTGCGGATATTCTGCAGCGCTTTCGCAACCCAGCCATCCGTCATTTATTGTCTCAAATTGCCTGGGATGGCTCACAAAAACTACCGATGCGGCTGCTTCCTGTGATTCGGGATAATCTGGCGTCAGGGCGCTCTGTCCGTTATCTGGCCTATGGCATTGCCGCATGGTGTTTGTTTATCAGGCAGCGTCAGCAAAGTCAGACGAAACTGACCGATCCATTGGCTGAGCAGTTGCTGGCTGTGGCTGCTCAGTGTAGTGGTAATGCCGAAGCGGATGTAGCGTTATTCTTAGCAATAGATGCGGTGTTTCCACGCGAATTAACCGAGCAAAACGCCTTTAAGCAAGCCGTAGTAGCGGCCTATCAACAATTAACCAGCAAAGGCATGGTGACTTTGCCTTCGTATACAGGAGAGGCCTGATGATGACCTTATCATCTGTGGTTCGTGGCCCAGCTTTATTACCTATTATTCAAGCGGATACCCCCACTCAGGCAGTGCAGATAGCGACAGCGCTGCAGCAAGGTGGTATTGGCTCGGTAGAAGTAGTACTTCGAACGCAGCAGGCGCTTGGAGCCATCACCGCTATTCGTTCGGCTTTGCCTGAACTATTGGTCGGTGCGGGCACTATTTTATCGGCTGCAGATGCCAAAGCAGCAACTGCGGCTGGCGCACAATTTTTAGTGAGTCCAGCCAGTACCCCTCATTTATTGGAGGCGATGCTGGCAACGGGGGTACCGATAGCACCGGGCGTTGCTACCCCTTCAGAAATTGCCATGGCGTGTGAGTTTGGCTTGACGGAAGTGAAGTTTTTTCCGGCGCATTTGTCGGGCGGCATCGCTATGCTCAAAGCCTTATCAGGCGTGTTTCAGCAGGTTCGGTTCTGCCCAACGGGTGGGATTAACCAGCAGAATCTGGCTGATTTTATTGCCTTGCCCAACGTATTTGTAGCTGGTGGTTCCTGGCTAACCCCTGATAAGCTGGTGCACACTCAAGACTGGGCGCAGATTTCTGCTTTAGCAGAACAGGCGACTGTGTTGGCAAATCAATATAAAGCAGCATAAGGAGCAAGCCATGAAAAAACGTATTGTCATGATGGGAGAGTGCATGGTGGAGATGTTTCAGTTGGTTGAAAATGTCTACCATCAGGCATTTGCTGGCGATGTGTTTAATACGGCGGTGTACTTGAAGCGGAGCTGCGAAACGCCAGTTGATGTGCAGTTTTTTACTGCGGTTGGGACTGATTTGATCAGCGATAAGCTGGTACGAGCGGTTGAGCGGGAAAAAGTCGATACCAGCCTGATGTTCCGTGCCAAAGGCGTACGACCGGGGCTGTATATGATCAATACCGATGCCTATGGTGAGCGCAGCTTTGTCTATTGGCGTGATACCTCAGCCGCTAAGCAGGTGATGCAGTGTTTTTCACAACAAGGCAACCTAACCGATGTGTTGGGCTGCGATATGTTTTATTTTTCTGGCATTACACTGGCTATCTTGTCCGATAGCGACCGAAGAGCCTTGTTTAATCTGATCCATCAATTGAAAGAGCAAGGCAGCCAGATCGTGTTTGATCCGAATTATCGTCCGGCACTGTGGTCCGGTATCGAGAGCTGTCGGGCAGTGTTTACCGAGGCGTATCAATTGGCTGATATTGCCATGCCGGGACTGGATGATCACAAAGTATTGTTTGAGCACAGCACAGTCCAGCAAATAAAAGCATTCCTGACCGAGCTGGATGTGGCCGAAATGATCATCAAAGATGGCAAAAATGGCGTGGTAGGCTGTTTTGCCGGGCACGACTTTGCTGCAGCAGCCCATCAGGTCAAAAAGGTGGTAGATACTACTGCAGCCGGTGACTCCTTTAATGGTGGCTATCTGGCGGCACGGTTGGCCGATATTCCACCACAGGATGCGGTGAAGTATGCTGCACGTTTGGCCGGTTTTGTGGTTGAGCACACCGGTGCCATCGTTAATAAAGAGCACTTTCAGCGCTTTTGGTCGCGTCATCGGCCATCAACTTTTGTGCTCTGATCCTGACTGAACAACATTACTGCATAAGATCCGGTTGCAACCGGGCATAGGCAGGTCCACGTTGGATAAAGAAGGAGCAAGCATGAGTATAGCGACACTATTTCCAACGGTCGGCGAGTTGCCCGCCGACTTTTCCGAACTGCAACCAGTTGAGCAGCGAGAGTATCTATTAAATGGAGAGTTGCTGAGCTGGCAGGGTGATTTAAGCTCTGTTTTCAGCCCGGTCTGCGTTCGAAACGGAGAGCAACCAGAACCTGTGTTACTCGGACAAACACCGCTGTTGGATGCTCAGGCTGCATTGCAGGCACTGGATGCCGCCGTCTCTGCCTATGATTTAGGTCGTGGTCCGTGGCCGACCATGCCGGTATTGGAGCGGATCCAGCATGTGGAAACCTTCCTTGAATTGATGCAGCAAAAACGCGATGACGTGATCCGCTTACTGATGTGGGAGATTGGCAAACCCTACAAGGATGCGGCCAAAGAGTTTGATCGCACCAGCGATTATATTCGTGACACCATCGATGCATTAAAGCAGCAAGACCGCGATGCCAGCCATTTTGTCATTGAGCAAGGAACCTTAGGCAAAATACGAAGGGTGCCGGTAGGAGTGGCTTTGTGCATGGGCCCTTTTAATTACCCGCTGAATGAAACCTTTACCACCTTGATCCCCGCGTTAATTATGGGCAATACAGTGATCTTTAAACCAGCCAAATACGGTGTATTACTGATCCGTCCATTGTTGCAAGCCTTCCGTGATAGCTTTCCGCCTGGTGTAATTAACGTGATTTATGGCCGGGGCCGTGAAACCGTGGGTGTGCTGATGGAAAGCGGTAAGGTGGATTTATTCGCTTTTATTGGAACCAACAAAGGCGCCAGTGATCTGAAGAAAATGCACCCGAAACCACATCGGCTACGAGCGGTACTGGGGCTGGATGCGAAAAACCCGGCTATTGTCATGGCAGATGCTGATATGAAGCGAACTGTTTCTGAATGTGTGGCCGGAGCCTTATCGTTTAACGGTCAGCGCTGCACCGCTTTAAAAATTCTGTTTGTGCATCGTAGCCGGGTCGATGAGTTTGTGCAGCAGTTTGTCTCGGCGGTAGAAGCATTGCCTATCGGCATGCCATGGCAGGAAGGGGTGGCAATTACGCCGTTGCCTGAACCTGGCAAAACAGATTTTCTGCAGCAGTTGGTGGATGATGCCTGTCAACAGGGTGCGCGTATCTGCAATCAATCCGGTGGGGAACATTGCGCAACGCTGTTCCGGCCAGCCGTGCTCTATCCAGTAACAGCGGCGATGCGTGTGTACGATGAAGAGCAATTTGGGCCGGTGATCCCTATTGTGCCTTTCGATGATATTCAGCAAGCGATTGATTATGTGATCCATTCAAACTTTGGTCAGCAACTCAGTTTGTTTGGGCAGAACCCGCAGCAGCTAGGCGAGTTGGTGGATAGGTTTAGCAATCAAGTCGGGCGGATCAACATCAACAGCCAATGCCAACGCGGGCCTGATAGCTTTCCATTTAATGGCCGCAAGGACTCTGCCGAGGGCACTTTGTCGGTGATTGATGCACTACGTCAGTTTTCTACCCCAACCGTGGTGGCGGCTAAGTATCAACCGCAAGATATAGAGCTGGTGAAAGACATGATCAAGCAGCGCAGCTCGCATTTTCTATCGACTGACTTTTTGTTTTAATAGAATAGCGCCATGGATGGTGCATCCTTTTAACCATCCATGGATCACGCTCTGCGATGCGTCGTGCAATCACACATTCAACAGAAAAAATTTACAACAGTATCCTTGAATCCTGTAAGGGCAATCCCCATAAAGCTGCTAACACGAAATTTTATGTTCAGATTACGATTGGAGAGCCGTTATGGGTAGAATTATTGGTATCGACTTAGGTACAACCAATTCATGCGTTGCAGTATTGGATGGCGACAAGCCACGAGTCATTGAAAATGCTGAGGGGACACGTACTACCCCATCGATCATCGCGTATACCGACGATGGTGAAACCTTGGTTGGCCAGCCGGCAAAACGCCAGGCAGTCACCAACCCACAGAATACCTTATATGCTATTAAGCGCTTGATTGGTCGTCGCTTTGAAGATGAAGAAGTGCAGCGCGATGTCAACATCATGCCATTTAAAATTGTCAAAGCCGACAATGGCGATGCTTGGGTTGAAGTGAAAGGCAAGAAAATGGCAGCGCCGCAGATCTCTGCTGAAGTCTTGAAAAAGATGAAAAAGACAGCTGAAGATTTTCTGGGTGAAGAGGTGACAGAAGCCGTTATTACTGTGCCTGCCTACTTCAATGACGCCCAACGTCAAGCCACCAAAGATGCTGGTCGTATCGCTGGTTTGGAAGTGAAGCGTATCATCAACGAGCCAACTGCAGCGGCACTGGCTTATGGCATGGATAAAAAGAAAGGCGATACCAAGATCGCGGTGTATGACTTAGGTGGTGGTACCTTCGATATTTCTATCATTGAAATCGATGATGTCGATGGTGAGCAAACCTTTGAAGTGTTGTCGACCAATGGTGACACCCACTTAGGTGGTGAAGACTTCGACAACCGTTTGATCAATTATCTGGTTGATGAATTCAAAAAAGAGCAGGGCATTGACCTGCGCAATGACCCATTGGCCATGCAGCGCTTAAAAGAAGCTGCCGAGAAAGGCAAAATTGAGCTGTCTTCCGCTTCACAAACTGAAGTCAATCTGCCGTACATCACTGCTGATGGCTCAGGCCCGAAACACTTAAACATCAAAGTAACCCGTGCCAAGTTAGAATCCTTAGTTGAAGACTTGGTCAAGCGTACACTGGATCCATTAAAAATGGCGCTGAACGACGCCGACTTGAGCGTAACGGACATCGACGAAATCATCCTGGTGGGTGGTCAGACCCGGATGCCTAAAGTACAACAAGCAGTGACAGAGTTCTTCGGAAAAGAGCCACGTAAAGACGTGAACCCGGATGAAGCCGTTGCGGTTGGTGCTGCGGTGCAAGGTGCGGTCCTGTCTGGTGATGTCAAAGACGTCTTGTTACTGGACGTGACTCCTCTGTCTTTGGGTATTGAAACCATGGGTGGTGTCATGACCAGCCTGATTGAGAAAAACACCACCATCCCGACTAAAAAGTCGCAGGTGTTCTCAACAGCTGAAGACAACCAGTCTGCTGTGACTATTCATGTATTGCAGGGCGAGCGTAAGCGTTCTTCCGACAACAAGTCACTGGGACAATTCAACTTAGAAGGCATTCGTGCTGGCCGTCGTGGCGAGCCACAAGTTGAAGTGACTTTCGATCTGGATGCAGATGGTATCTTGCATGTCTCTGCTAAAGACAAAGATAGTGGTAAAGAGCAGAAGATCACCATTAAATCATCGTCAGGTTTGAATGATGATGAGATTGCAGCCATGGTCCGTGACGCCGAAGCGCATGCGGAAGAAGATAAGAAGTTCGAAGAACTGGTGCAAACTCGCAATCAGGCTGATGCGCTGGTGCACGGTACCCGCAAGCAGCTAGAGGAGTCTGGTAGCGATTTAGCCACCAATGACAAAGAAGCCATTGAAGCAGCGATTGTTGATTTGGAAGCAGCGATTAAGAGCAATGAGAAAGCCGAAATTGATGCCAAATCAGAAGCGCTAATGCAAGCTGCCCAAAAATTGATGGAAGCGGCTCAGCAGAAAGCCCAACAGGGTGGTGCTGATGGCGAGGCCAATGCCAGCGATGCTGGTGCGGGCGACGATGTTGTCGATGCTGAGTTTGAAGAAGTCAAAGACGACAAATAATGTACCACCAGGACTGCAGCTTGCTACGCATAGCTGCAGTCCCTCTTTTATAAGTTAGCCCTAATTTATGTCAAAGCGTGATTATTATGAAGCACTCGGTGTTGAAAAAGGCGCCGAAGCAAAAGACATCAAAAAGGCTTATAAACGCCTTGCTATGAAGTATCACCCGGACAGAACCAAGGGCGATAAAGAGCTGGAAATCAAATTTAAAGAAATCCAGGAAGCCTACGAAATTCTGTCGGATGATCAAAAGCGGGCGGCCTACGATCGGTATGGCCACGATGGCGTTGACCCCAGTCGCGCTGGTGGCTTTGGTGGCGGTGGTAATGCTGATTTTGGTGATATCTTTGGCGATGTGTTTGGGGATATTTTCGGTGGCGGTGGCCGTCGGGGACAATCAAGAGCACAGCGCGGTTCTGATCTTCGTTACAACTTAGAGTTAAGTCTAGAAGATGCCGTGCGTGGCAAATCAGTGGATATCAAGGTTCCGACCTGGGTGAGCTGTGACAGCTGCGACGGTAGCGGAGCGAAAAAAGGTACTTCGGCTAAAACTTGCCCAACCTGTCATGGTGCTGGGCAAGTGACGATGCGCCAGGGCTTTTTTGCAGTACAGCAAACCTGTCCAACCTGTAATGGCCGTGGCAAGATCATTCCAGAGCCGTGCAGTAAGTGTCATGGCGAAGGCCGGGTAGAAAAAACCAAGACATTGTCGGTGAAGATCCCTGCAGGTGTTGATACCGGCGACCGGATCCGTTTAACCGGCGAAGGTGAAGCGGGCATGCATGGCGCTCCAGCCGGTGATCTGTATGTGCAGGTGCATGTGAAAGATCATCCGATTTTCGTGCGTGATGGTAATAACCTCTATTGCGATGTGCCGATTAGTTTTGCGGTCGCGGCTTTAGGTGGTGATATTGCAGTGCCAACCTTAGATGGCAGGGTCAAGTTGAAAATACCAGCTGAGACTCAAACCGATAAAATGTTCCGTTTGCGCGGCAAAGGTGTGCAATCGGTCCGGGGCGGGGGCGTCGGTGACTTGGTTTGTAAAGTGGTCATTGAAACGCCGGTCAAGTTAAGCGAGCAGCAAAAAGAGTTGTTGCGTCAGCTGGATGCGACCATGGAAGGTGAGAGCGAAGCAAAGCATCGACCAAAATCAAAAGGCTTTTTTGACGGTGTCAAAAAGTTCTTTGATGACTTAACCAGTTAGGTTCTGGTGCAGTCCGATAAAACCCGTAGCCAGGCTACGGGTTTTTTTATGGATAATGTTGCTGTCATTTTGCTGATGAGCGAATACAATAAGATGAACTGATGTGAAAGCGGTACTGATAGCGATGTTGTTATGACGTCGATAAACAGGGAAAAGGAATAATTATGCGTAATTATGTATTGATGCTATTGATTGCTGTGTTCTTTGTAGTGGCTTGTGCTGAATCACCTACCGGTCGGCGTCAAATCATGTTGTTTAATGAAAACCAGCTCAATACCATGGGCAGTCAAACATTTGATAGCATGAAAGAAGAGCTGGCTATTTCCACCGATCAGCAAACCATCCGATATGTGCAATGCGTTGCTGATGCACTGTTGCGTGTCACCCCCGAGGAATATATGGGCAATGAATGGGAAGTGATCGTGTTTGCCGATGATCAAGTCAATGCCTTTGCTCTGCCCGGTGGTAAAATAGGCGTTTACACTGGCTTATTAAAGGTAGCAGAAAACCAACACCAATTGGCGGCTGTGGTTGGCCATGAGATTGGCCATGTTATGGCGGGGCATGCCAACGAGCGTTTGTCGCGTAGTCAAATGGTGCAAACTGGTTTAGTGCTAACAGATGCAGCCTCAAGAGCTGCTAATGTAAGATTTCAGCAAGAATTGATGGCTGGTCTTGGCTTAGGATCGCAGGTTGGGTTAATGCTGCCTTTTAGTCGAGAGCATGAAACTGAAGCCGATATTATCGGACTGGATCTGATGGCGCAGGCTGGTTTTCAACCTGAGCAATCGGTCAATCTATGGCGTAATATGGCGGCAGCAAGTGGTGGCCAAAGCACACCACAATTGTTGTCTAGCCATCCCGTTCCAGATACCCGGATCCGCACTTTACAGCAGCGGATGCCTGCAGCTACGGCGACCTTTCAACAGCGCCAAAGCCAAGGGCGGCTGCCCAACTGTGGCCAGCCTGGCAAGCTGTAACGCTTCTAAGCATTCGTTGAATTTAGCTCTGGTTTAGGTTGAGCCGTTAAGGGTTGTAAACTTAGCCAGAGTAAAGCGACTACAGCGAGCGCCATGCAATAAAAACTACTTGCTACTACTTGCAGCGGGCTGAGCGAAAAGCTAGCGGCCAACAGCAGAGCCTGGGCACCATAGGGCAGTAACCCCTGACTAATACAGGCAAAAATATCCAACATGCTGGCACTGCGGCGCGGGCTAACCCCATGGTTTTGTGCCAGGTTGCGGCTGATATCGCCGCTAATGACAATAGCAACGGTATTGTTAGCAACGCACAGGTTGGTGCCAAATACCAAGGCAGCAATACCTAGCTGACCACTGCGTTCGGCATGCATTTTGATGCGATTAAAGAAGTGACTTAACTTACTGGAAAGCCAAGCGAGGCCTCCTTGCTGCTTAATAAACTCACCCAGAGCGCCAATAAACATCGATAGTAAAAATATTTCCTGCATTGAGGCAAAGCCACTGGCCACATCCTGACCAAGTTGACCCAGCTGGTAATCACCAAATACCGCCCCTTGTAATGCTGCCAGCACAATCCCAAGGCTAAGCACAGCAAATACATTTAAACCTGCCACCGCCAGTACTAAAATCGCCAGATAAGGCAGCACTGCACTCCAACTAAATGCTTCTGATTGAATGTCGGCTGGTACGCTACCAAACCAGATATAGCCAAGCAGCACTACGGCAGCGGCAGGCAGCGCCAATTTCAGGTTTTCACGAAACTTGTCTTTCATGCGGGCACCCTGAGTACGGGTGGAAGCAATGGTGGTATCGGAAATAATTGATAAGTTATCGCCAAACATGGCTCCTCCCAGCAAAGCTCCGGCCACCAAAACGGGGGAGAGCCCAGTTTGCTGCGCCAGCGCAACTGCAATAGGGGCCAGCGCACCTATGGTGCCCATCGAGGTACCCATGGCTAATGCAATTAATGCTGCGATTAGAAATAACCCCGGTAATAGCAACGAGGCCGGGACCAAACTAAGGCCAGCATTGACGACAGCATCAACCCCCCCAGTGGCTACTGCCACACTAGAGAAGGCTCCTGCCAGTAAGTAAATGAAGCACATGGTTAAAATGGTGGAGTGGCCTGCACCTTGAATCAGCACCGAAACTGATTGTTGCAATGGCGCCCGATGCAGCAGCATGGCCAGCACTATGGCGGGCAAAACCGCCACATGTGCAGGCAACTGGTAAAAGGCATAGTCCACCTGCAAGCTTTGGTAATAAATCCCTGCACCTAAAAAAAGCAAGACAAAGCTAAGCAGAGGCAAAAAAGCCAAAGCACCGTATTGAGCTGGAATGGGTTCAGGGGTAGCAGCCATTGGGCATCTCCGACCAGTGAAAGTTGCGTGACTATATAGATGGCTAGATGTCTTGTCAAATAGTCGTTTTTAACGAGTGTCAGTATTCTTTACGGGAATTTTGATGAATAATCAATAGTCTTACTGCACTTTATCAGGTCGAACCAGCTTGAGCACAAGGCTTATTATTTACCAAAGATAGGAAATTAAGCGTCGGTTTTTTTTACAATCTTGCCATTTCATCGTGCTGATAATCCTTAGCAATAGCTAAATTTCTTTGTTTAAAAAATAGGCACGATTATTGCGTTAAACTGGTCAGACGATCCGATCGTCTCCTACCTAATAATAATGACAGGGATAAAAATAATGATAAAACAACTACTTAAAAAAACGTTCCTCCAGCTCAGACTTGTAAGCGTTGCCGCTGTTTTAGCTGTATTCGCCCTACCTGCCTTATCGGCACCAATATATTCGGATATGTATATTTTTGGTGATAGCTTATCAGATACGGGTAATACCCGTGCAAATGTTCCGTTTGGCACGGTCGCTGGTATCGCTGCTGGTGCAGGTTATGGCTCTAATGGCCGTTTTTCCAATGGTGATGTTTGGCATGAGTTTATGGCGGATGAGTTAGGCTTGAGCACAACCCGGTCAACAGCTGGCGGTAATAATTACGCCTATGGTGGTGCCCGGGTGAATAACTCATCAGGACCATCTGCCGGTTTGCTATGGCAATGGAATGACTATCAGAATGACTTCGGCGGCCCGATCATGGATCCAGCAGCACTTTACGTGGTGTGGGCAGGTGGCAATGATATGCGAGACCTGGTTGGCAGCAGTGCGCCCTTGATGATGATTACCTCTATTTTGGGTAACTTTCAAAACATGCTGACAGAGATGATTTTGGGGGGAGCGACCAGCTTGTTGATCCCTAACTTGCCTGATTTAGGAAGTATTCCTGAGTTCGCCTCGACAAGTAATAGCGTATCGGGCAATGAGGTCAGTACCTTATGGAACCAAGCACTGGAAGCAATTTTGCTTGGGTTAGCCAATACCTACCAAGTGGATATTTTTATGCTGGATGTGTTTGGTATTTTCAATTCTATTCTTGCTGACCCCGCATCAGAAGGTTTTACCAACACGTCAGACGAATGCCGCTCAGTCAGCACATTTTTCGGCATTCCAACCGGTGAAAACAGCTGTGCTAATGCCAACACCTATGTGTTTTGGGATGAAATTCACCCTACAACTGCAGCACACGCAATCTTAGGTCGGGAAGCCTATGCACTACTGGCTTCTGGGCAGACGGTGAACTTCCAGGTACCAGCGCCGGCGACTATGTTGCTGCTCTTATCGGGTTTAGTGCTAATCCGGCTGCGTCGGGTGGCGTAACCACTCACCGTGCCGTCACAAAAAAAAGGGCCATAGAG
>NZ_JAUZVZ010000014.1 GCF_030717845.1 Alkalimonas collagenimarina | reverse complement strand
ATTGTTGTATGAGCTATTTGCTGTATGAACGAAAAGTGCTGCAAAGTCGGCTTAATGAGCATTCAAGCGTCTTGCAGCAGCTGCAATTCGATATTTCGTCGCGACGCGCCGATATGACGACGCATCAATAAATCGGCTAACTCACCATCGCGATTGGCAATGGCATTGATAATGGCTTTGTGTTCATCGAAGGCGCGCGATACCCGGGGGCCATTCATGCCCATCTGCACGCGATACATGCGAACCAGAAAGTATAGCTCATCGCATAATATATTGATTAAATAAGGGTTTTTACTACCAATGATAATGCGATAATGAAAATCAAGATCGCCCGCTTCCTGGTAGTAACTTTCCCCTTCACGCACCCGCTGCGTAGTCAGATGCTGATCGAGTAATTGCTGTACCTGACTGATTTCATCATCCGACATCATCTCCGCGGCCAAGCGACACGCCATACCTTCTAAGGTCTCACGCAATTGATACAATGAGATTAAACCCTGAGGGGATAGCGTCACGACGCGAGCACCGGCATTAGGAATACGCTCAATCAAATGGCAGCGCTCTAGCCGTGCCAGCGCTTCGCGCAGCGGCGCCCGGCTTAAATCAAAGCGCCGCGCCAGCTCAGGCTCACTAATTTTACTGCCAGCGGCTATCTCACCTTCGACAATAGCGCGCTGTATTTCCAGCAACACCCGATCAGCCGCTGTAACAGGAACTCGCCAGCCGGGACTTTGCACCCTATGGTTTTCAGGCGTATTGTTTTGAGTCGAATGATGTTCAGGCATGGATTGTCGACATAAATTTCAGATATTGATGTTTTAGAAGGTTATACATGCTTTGTCAAGCTGGTGGCAATACATATTGTCGACAATAACACCAAAGTTGTAGAGCTGAGTTGACAGTCGGCTCTCCCCGGCTAACACCAGAGTATCGGGTTTTGTCTGGCAGTCGCCTGGCATACAGTGCAGAGTCACTAAGAAAAACTGATCTAGCCGCGCTTTTCGACTACAATAGCGCCCATTACCACTCAGCCAGATGAGCTCTATGACCGAAGTAAACAGCAAGACTCCCAATTACCCTATCGTGACGCTGGCAAAAGATCGGGAAAAAGCCTTAAACCGCCGCCACCCATGGATATTCTCCAAAGCCGTGCATGCCGTCAAAGGCACGCCGAATGCGGGCGATACCGTCGATGTGGTCAGCTTCGATCAAACGTGGTTATGCCGGGCGTCTTACTCACCAAAATCTCAAATTCGTTTGCGCTTATGGAGCACCGATCAGCACGAACTGATCAACGCTGAGTTCTTTCAGCGTCGCATAGCTAAGGCTGCCACACTGCGTGAACAGCTGTTTGCCGGCCAGGATACCAGCGGCTATCGTCTAGTCGCGGCAGAGTCGGATGCTCTGCCGGGCATTACCATTGATCGCTACGCCGATGTATTGGTGTGTCAGTTGTTATCAGCAGGTGCTGAGGCCAATAGAAAAAAAATTGTGGCTGCTCTGGTCGCTCTGTATCCAGAGTGCAGTATTTATGAGCGCTCGGATGTGGATGTCCGTAAAAAAGAAGGTTTAGAGCCTCGCTCAGGCTGGTTGCACAAGCCACTGGATAGCACCGAAGTAGCGATGCGGGAGCATGGCATGACGGTATTAGTCGATGTGGCTGAAGGCCATAAAACCGGTTTTTATCTGGATCAACGTGATAACCGCAGCAAAGTACGCGCGCTCGCCAATGGAAAAACAGTACTGAATTGCTTTAGTTACACCGGTACCTTTGGTGTTGCTGCTTTGCAAGGCGGCGCTCGTCACGTCACCAATGTTGATATGTCTGATACGGCTCTGGCACTATCTGAACGCCATACCGAGCTAAACGGCCTGAATCGTGATCAAGTCAGTCATGTGAAACAAGATGTGTTTAAACTGCTGCGCCAATACAAAGAGGAAGGCAAGCAGTTTGATCTGTTGATCCTCGACCCGCCAAAATTTGCCGACAACAAATCACAACTGATGGGCGCTTGCCGGGGTTACAAAGACATTAACCGGGTGGCCATGCAGTTGGTCAAACCGGGTGGTTTGCTGCTGACCTTCTCCTGCTCTGGTCTGATGGAAGATAGCTTGTTTCAAAAAGTAGTGGCCGATGCTGCGCTAGATGCACATCGCGATTGCCAATTTATTGAGCGCTTGCAACAAGCCAGCGATCATCCGGTGGCAAGCTACTATCCGGAAGGCCATTACTTAAAAGGCTTGGTTTGCTACTTGCCCTAACAAAAGTGCAGACAGGCTTTAAAATACGATAAACACCCTGAAATCCACACTTTTTCAGGGTGTTTCTCTTTTCTGCCAAATGCTATGCTAACGACCCTTTTTTCACTCCATTACTCAGGACTTTCATGAAAACATTTGTTTATGCTTCCGTGGCAGTAGTGATGATGACTGCATCAATGCTCAGTGCCTCGCTCTCGGCTGATGATTGGCAGTTAGATTCAGAGCAATCCCGGTTGGATTTTGTTTCATTAAAAAATGATACTGTAGCTGAAGTGAATCAGTTCACCACACTCAAAGGCAGCTGGGCCAGCGATGGAGCCCTCAGCATCGAAATTCCGGTTTCTGGCTTAGCCACCCATATTTTTATGCGTGATGATCGAATATGGCAATATTTGCTAAAAGCCGATGATTACCCGTTAATCACCGCAACAGGTCAGGTTGATCCGACGATAGTGGCTGATTTAGCGGTTAATAACAGCAAAAGTATGCGGGTACCGCTGCAACTGACGATTGTTGAGCAAACCGTCACGGTATCGGCTGAAGTGCTGGTTACCCGGTTAGCTGACGACAGCCTGCTGGTCAACACGCAAGCGCCTGTTATGCTCAACGCAGAACAATTTGGTTTGGTAGACGGTTTGAACCGATTGCGTGATCTGGCAGCACTGCAAAACATCAACCCGATGGTGCCAGTGACCTTTAGTGTGCGCTTTAGCCAATAACAAAGCACCATGGGGTTTACCCCCATGGCGACTAGTTAATTCATATCAATAAAGGCCAGACCGAGCTGGTAACAGTCGTTATTCTCCTGGCCACAGCGCATCACTTTTGCAGTGGCGTCCAGTGGTGGCACGCTGTTGTTGGCCGATTCGAGCTTCACCCGTATCATGGTGCCAATTTCGAGTGGCTCGTTGACATCGACCGACATGCCTGATGCACTCAAATCGCGGCAAATGCCATCAACACTGCGCCCTGCTTCAGGATCATTTATAAATAATTGTACATCTGCATTAACCATCATGCGGTAAAAATGCCGATTATCGCTTTGGTTTAACATCGCTTCCCCCGGGCTGGTCCCTGCTTAGTGGTAATTCTCACTGGCTTAGTGATAAATCTCAATGTTAGTTATAAATCTTTCCACTGTAGCTGTAAAGCGGCTATTTCAGTTCCGCGATGGCGTGCAGCACTCGCTTTAATGAAATCGGATAGGCGGTACCCAACGTCTGTGCAAATAACGACACCTTTAATTCTTCTATCATCCAGCGAATATCAGCAACCGGTTGCGGTACCACAGCGGCTGTCTGGTACTGGCCTTTCAGTTGCTGCCAGGCCTCTTCAGCACGCTGATACTCATGCATCATCAAGCGATCGCGATGCGGATCGATCGGCAGCTTTTCTAACCGTTTTTCCATCGCTTTGACATAACGCAGGATATCATCCAGCCGCTTGGCGCCATGCTGGCTAACAAAGCCTTTGAAAAGCAACTGCTCCAGATGCTGTTTTACTTCGGCTTGCGCTTGCACATGAGCTAAATCGACCTTGCCTTTTAAACGTTTTTGAATGGCATGTGCCTGCGATAAAATTTGCTCTACTTTTAGCGCAATGGCCAGCACCTGCTCACCAAGCTCTGCGCGCACCCGCTCTTTAATAGCCAGAAACTCACTTTGATTGGTCGGTAAAGGCTGCTCGGTCAGCATGGCATCCACCGCTGCGGCGATGCAATCATCAATCAGCTCCATCACCTTACCAAAGGGATTAAAATACAGCCCTAGTTTGGCTTTATTGGGCAATGAATCCTGCAGATATTTTACCGGCGACGGGATATTCAGCAGCACCAAACGACGAAGGCCAAGTAAGGTGGTTTGCCGTGCTTGCTCAGCATGATCGAGTAGTTTAATCGAGACGGAGTCCTTATCGTCCACCAAAGCAGGATAGGCTTTGATCTCATACCCCGCTTGCAACTGCACGTACTCGGCAGGTAAGTGACCAAAGCTCCATTCAGTGATCTGTTGCTGCTCGATATCAGGCTCTGCTACCTCGCTTAAGGTTTGCTGCACATCGCCTTGCAATTGCTGCTTCAACAGAGCAAGCGATCGCCCCTGCTTAAGCACCTTGCCTTTGGCGTCTGTCACCTTAAAATTCATCGTTAAATGCGGCGGTATACTGCTCAGATCCCAGGCATCATCAGGGATAGTGCTGCCCGACATGCGCCGCAACTGATTGGTGATGGCATCCAGTAACTTGCCCTGCCCCGGTACCAGCGCTTGCAACAGCGCATCGGCGTAATTGGGGGCTGGTACAAATTGGCGGCGGTACTGCTTTGGTAGTGACTTGATGAGCGCTACCAGTAGCTCATGCAATAAACCTGGGATCAGCCAGTCAAAGCCAACATCGTCGATTTGATTGAGCAATGCCAGCGGTAGTAATACACTCACCCCATCATCGACTTCTCCCGGCGCGAAATGATACTCCAGCGGCAACTTCAAATTACCCTGACGCCAGATCTCAGGAAAACGGCCAGCATCTAAATCGGCATCGCGCTTACGCAATTGCTCAGGGTCAAAATTCAGGAACTGCTTATCGACTTTGCGCTGCAACTTCCACCACTTGGCAAAATCATTGCGATTGTTAGCATCCAGCGGTACTTTTTCGGCATAAAATGCCACCAAGTCTTCTTCATCCACCAAAATATCGCGGCGGCGGCTCTTATCTTCCAGCGCGATGACTTCATCCAGCAGCAACCGGTTATGGGCTAAGAAGGCTTCGTTCAAGCCCAGTTGTTCATGCACCAGCGCCTCGCGGATAAAGATCTGATGACTGGTCGCTACATCAATTTTACTAAATTGCACTGGCCGTTTGGCCACCACTATCACGCCATACAAGCTGACTTGCTCAAAGGCGATGACAGCACCGCGCTTTTTCTGCCAGTGCGGTTCGCTGTAGCTGCGGCTCACCAGGTGCCCGGCCAGAGGCTCAATCCATTCGGGCTCAATCTTCGCTAAGGTCCGGGCATACAGCTTGGAGGTCTCCACCCACTCTGAGGCCATGACCCACTTGGGTTTTCGTTTAAATAAATGGCTGCCAGGAAAGGCGTAAAAGCGAGTTTGCCGCGGACCAAGGTAATCGGCATCGGCATCTTTGCTGCCTATTTGCCCCAACAACCCCGCCAGCAAGCTGCGATGAATGGACGCATAGTCGGCCACTTGTTGATTGACGGTAAAGCCCAGCTCTTGCATCAGTTGCTGCAGCTGATAATACAAATCTTGCCACTCCCGGACCCGCAGGTAGTTCAGCAACTCAGTTTTACACAGTTTGCGGAACTGATTCTGGCTCAACTCGTCCTGCTGCTGTTGCAGGTACTGCCACAGTTTAAGATAACTGACAAAATCGGAGTCTTGATCGGCAAACCGACTGTGCAGCTCATCAGCTTTTTGTTGTTTCTCCAGTGGGCGCTCGCGCGGGTCCTGAATCGATAAAGCCGCCACTATCACCAGCACTTCTTGCACCGCTTGCTGTTTAGGCGCCTCCAGCAACATACGCGCCAGTCGTGGGTCAATCGGCAAACGAGCCAGCTGTTGACCCAGCGGCGTCATTTGAAGCTGGCCATGCCGGCGTTTGATATCAACTGCGCTTAGCTCTTCCAGTAATTTAATGCCATCGTTGACGAAACGGCTGTCCGGACGCTGTAAAAAAGGGAAATCATCGATGCTACCCAAGCGCAACGACAACATTTGCAGAATGACCGAGGCTAAGTTAGTTCGTAGAATTTCCGGATCAGTAAACTCCGGCCGCGCCAGAAAATCCTCTTCGCTGTACAACCGAATACAAATACCCGCCGCAACACGTCCACATCGGCCTTTACGCTGATTGGCACTGGCCTGACTGATGGCCTCGATTGGCAACTGCTGTACTTTAGAGCGATAACTGTAACGAGAAATACGGGCGGTGCCAGGGTCAATCACGTAACGAATGCCAGGGACGGTTAACGAGGTTTCGGCCACATTGGTGGCGAGCACGATGCGCCGGCCCGGATGCGACTGAAACACTCTATTTTGCTCGCCAGCACTCAGCCGTGAATACAACGGCAGAATTTCGGTATGCGGTAAATTGAGTTTTTGCAGTGCATCGGCCGTATCACGAATTTCCCGCTCGCCGTTAAGAAATACCAGAATATCGCCCGGTGGCTCTCGGTACAGCTCTTCTACAGCATCAAATAACCCCTGCAGCTGATCACGATCTTTATCTTCTTGCTCCAGCCCCGGCCGGTAACGTACTTCCACCGGATAGGTACGCCCTGATACCTCAATCACCGGCGCATCATTAAAGTGCTTGGAAAAGCGTTGCGGATCAATGGTGGCCGAAGTGATGATCACCTTGAGATCAGGCCGTTTCGGTAGCAGCTGTTTTAAATAGCCAAGTAAAAAATCAATATTAAGGCTGCGCTCATGCGCTTCGTCAATAATAATGGTGTCGTATTGGTTTAAAAAGCGATCCTGCTGCATTTCTGCCAGCAATACCCCGTCGGTCATCAACTTCACCAGAGTATGCTCGGAGGTGTGATCACCAAAGCGGATTTTAAAGCCGACCTCTTTGCCTTGCTCACAGCTCAGCTCTTCTGCGATGCGATTGCTTACACTTCGGGCGGCTAAACGTCGGGGTTGAGTATGGCCTATCATACCAGCTACACCCCGGCCTAACTCCAAACAGATCTTGGGGATCTGCGTGGTTTTGCCGGAACCAGTTTCGCCTGCGATCACCACCAATTGATGCTTAGCAATGGCAGCTTTGATGTCGTCTTTTTTGCCGACCACCGGCAGTTCAGCCGGGTAATTTAAATCAAGCGTTTTAGCGGCGCGAAGCGCACGTAGCGCACAGGATCTCTCTAGCTCTTCAGCTATACGAGTTAAAGCCTTGGCTCTTTTGTTGTCATCGGTAATTTTTTTTAAGCCATGCAAGCGTTTACGCAAGCGATATTGATCTTTTTGCATGGCATGCGTTAAGCGAGCATGGCACTTTGATAGCGAGACGGAGTTGGAGTCAGACAAAAGAAAACGCCCTCAACAGAATGAGGGCGCTATGCTAGCAAGTTCAGTCAAAAGATTACACCACTTTGCGATAATGCGAATTCATTTCTTTATCAATCGCCGCCAGCACATGAGTTCGGGTAATAATGCCAAGCAGATGGCCATCGTCATCGACCACCGGATATAGTTTTGGTTTGGTTTTTAACATGGTCTGGGCAAGATCTATAATACTGTCATATGCTTTTACCGTCAGCACCTCCGTTTGCATAATATCACTGACATGCGCCACTTGCTGGTCGTGATAAGCCGACTTGAGCATTAACGCCAAGCAATCTTGCTCCGAGACAAAGCCAATCACTTTATTGCGCGTATCGACGACAGGCCCACCGGTTTGATTACTGATGGTCAGGCGATCCGCTGCCAACTCTACCGTCATCTCAGCTTGAAACGTGACTGGATGGGTGTTCATGTAATCGCCAATTTTTAATAAATCCATAATTCCCCCAATGACTACAACACTCACCTTAAGCCTAGCTCATTCTGAGTCATTTGCTGCTATTTCAGCGCGATATTTTTACAACTCATACGAGCCTATCGCGCTGAAAACCCGCAGATTATTCTTCACTGTCGGCAAAAATAGCAGTGACGGTATCTTGAGTGTTACTGCGCATAGCGCGATACATACCTTGGGTATTAAAGGTCCAGCTCAATTCACCTTTGGCATCGACTACTATCACGCCGCCGGTGCCACCGGCCGCATGCATCTGGCCATGCACCACCTGCTCAGCCGCTTCAACAGCAGAGATCCCTTGGTACTTGACCCGGGCACAAATATCGGACGCCACATTAAAGCGAATAAAGTACTCGCCATGGCCGGTGCCGGATACCGCACAGCTGCTGTTATCGGCATAGTTACCGGCCCCAATCACCGGTACATCCCCAACCCGGCCATAGCGTTTGCCCGTCATCCCACCGGTCGAGGTTGCTGCCGCCAGATTGCCTGCTTTATCGATGGCCACCGCACCAACAGTGCCCATATTCCAATTGGGATCCCGTACATGGGCCTGATGGGGCAAGGCTTGTTCAGCGGCTTTCATGCGTTGTAGCGCTTCGTAACGAAACTCGGTATTAAAGTAGCTGTTATCGACCAGCTCCAGTTGCTGTTCTTTGGCAAACTGCTCGGCTCCCGCGCCCGCCAGCATCACATGTACCGATTCGGTCATAATTTTTTCAGCCAGCAAAATAGGATTCTTGACGTTAGTTACCCCCGCCACTGCACCTGCATTCAAATTGGCGCCCTCCATAATGGATGCATCCAGTTCATGGTGCTCATCCCAGGTGTACACAGCACCTTTACCGGCATTAAATAGTGGTGAGTCTTCCATGATGGTGACAGCTTTCAGTGTGGCTTCAACACTGGTACCGCCGTTGGCGAGCACTTCATAGCCCTGCTCTACCGCATCACGCAACACCGCATGGTAGGCTTGCTCTTGTTCAGCCGTCATACTCGCCCGGTCGATGGTGCCAGCACCGCCATGGATCACTAAACCAATAGGGCTGTCAGCCCAAGCTGTTGAAGAAAGTCCTACAGCCAGACTGGCTGCAATCAATGAAAGTCGCATAAGTAGGTGTACCCTGTTGTTGTTATGAATCCCCCATTTGTAACCGATTTAGCGCGCACTGACAAATGAATGCGTTTGATATTTTATACGCGTGCTGAAAAATAACTTGCGATGGATCAAGGCTGTGTTATCACCAAGGCGCTATGATCCAAGCGTTCTTTCGAACGATCAGACACCAACCTTGTCTGCTGACATTTTAGCGCCGCTTGCCGGCGCTTTTTTTATCAAAAAAACCGACTGTAAGAGAAAAACATCTGAAAGCCCCGGCGTCTGTCGGTAAGAGGACTGTCTGCAATGCTATCACCGTACCAGCGGTGCTCTAACCCTAAACGCGTCATACCACCGGCAAAGATAGGGGTAGCGAAGGATACGCCTGCCCCGTAATTGATCACACTACCTGCCCGATAAGCAGGCCGCTGTGCAGTAGCTTCGTCTGGGCGAACACCATAGTAGTAATCGACTAACTTGCTATCCGAGTGATACAGGCTGAGCTTCGGCTCGATAAAAAATGGGCCCGTCTGATAAAAGTAACCGACGGATGAGCTAATTTCATAGCCATTGGAGTTATTTAATGCATCAGCAAGTATAGCTACTTCATAACGCCAGTTTTGGTTATTCAATTGAATGCCAGCTCCAACATCCATCGATGTTTTACGCTTTTCCATGCCAGCAAAAACCGGGCTGTCGGATTCATCGACACCGGCAAAGCGCGGTGCTAATCGCAGTGATACCGTCATATGCTCATCTTTTATGACATCGAAACTCACAAAGGGGCCATACACCGACAACCGCTCACCGCGATAACCAACAATAGGGATAGGCACCACACGACGGCGATAATCTTGGTACAGCTCCTGATTCAAGCCCACACCAACCCCATAGATAAAGCCGCGAGGCTCTGTGCGAACTTGCTGGTTTGTTGCATCAGCATGCACCGTAAAACTGCTGAGCGTGATGACCATGGCACTTAGAGACCATGGTAGATATCGAGAAGTCATAGCGAAGCCTTGATTAAAATGGTTTGATTACAATAAAGCAGGGTTTAATTGCCAAATGCTCCAGTTCAGCACAGTGGCAAAACTAACCCATAACAGGTAAGGCAATAACAGCACTGCTGCTAATCGGCTGTGCGACCAAAACAACCGTATGGTCATAAGGATCAACAGCCACAACAACACAATATTAACCAGAGCACCAGCACCCTGATACCAGGCAAAGAACAACCAGCTCCAGAGCGCGTTAACAACCAAATGCATACCATACAGCTGCAATGCTCTGGCCGTTTGGCTAAAAGCGCCACTGCGCCATACCAACCAGGCCGCAACAGCCATCAAGGTATAAAGCAGGCTCCAAACCGGACCGAATAGCCAACCAGGAGGAGCCCATTCAGGCAACTGCAGCTCACGATAAAACTGTGGGGCATTCAAAGAGCCAATACTACCAATGGCCGCAGCCAAATAAGTGATGAGCAACAACAGCAATAAAGCGCTTCCCTGTTGCCACCACGAATAACGAACCATGCTTGTCGCCATAGGTTAGCAAATCCTTTCAATTCATAACGTAAAAAGATGTTACGAGTAGTTACGCTCTACCGCCCACTTCGATCACTTGCTCATAATTTGTCTGGTTTGCTGTTCGCGAAATTGCTGTGGGGCTATCCCTTGTTGGCGGCGAAACGCACGCCCAAAGTTCGCCGCATCCGCATAGCCGAGCAAATAACCAATTTGTTGTACTGGTAATGCCGTAGTGAGCAAATACTGTGACGCCATCTGCTGACGCCAATCATCTACCAGACATTGATAACTGGTGTCCTCTTCAGCCAGACGTCGTCGCAGCGTGCGACTGGAGACGGCAAACTCCGCCGCGACCTGTTCAATACCAGGGATACGGCCCTTGGTTCGGCCTAGCATCAGGCGAATTAAACCAGCCATGCTTTGTTGCTGCTGCCAATGCTGCAGCTCTTGCTCACACTGGGCAGTCAATTGTGCTTTGACCTGCTGATCGGCCCATGGCGATGCCAGCGCTAAATCATCAACCGAAAAAATCAACTTATGTTCAGCTTTCTCAAAGCCTACCTTGCAAGGGAAGAAAGCCTGATAAAGCTCACTGTGCTGCGGCTGTTGAAAGGCCAATTCGACTTGCTGTATCCGGTACTGATGACCGGACACAAACTCCAGCATGGCATGCAAGGCCACGGTAAAAGTTTCAACAACAAAAAGACGGATATCCGCCAATGGGTGCAACTCGGTGAGCACCAGATACACACTGCGCTGATGCCGCTGCATACTGACACGCAGCAAGGGACTTCGGGTCGATGTAAACTTGCAAAGCAGTTCAATCCCTTCCTGCAGGTTGCGACTGCTCATGGTGGCCAACCCCAACAGGCCATGTGTGGTGATAGTAAGCTGGCTGCCCAGATACAAACCCAAAGCAGGCTCTTGAGTTTCTGCACAACTGCTACGAATAATGGCTTGAAATTGTGGCCAACTGAGCGATGCATTCAATTGCCCGGTATCCTGTATAGATAAGCCTGCAGCAGCCAGTATAGCGCTGGGGTTGCCGCCACGGCTTTTCACCAGGTCGAGTAGGTTTCGCAGGTAATGTCGCGGCAAATACACTTCATTCGTGACGCTTCGTTTGGTCATCGTATCCTTTGCCTTCATCACCCCTATCTTCTGAGTGTAACGCATTAGCCGGGGGAAACTAACTATCTGGCCTAAAATGACCAGAAGCTGTCTGCTAATGCCATATCGCTTTCATCATTCTCGCCTTAGGCTTAACCTAACTCATAATCCGTGGATTGACCTGATGTTTCACTATGCCAAATTCAGTTTGTTTCATGTCCTGACCCTGCCCTTCTTGATCGGTATCACGCTGGGTACTTATTGGATGTCGCTTGGGCTGGTGTCTGTGGTAACGGTGGTGGTATTTGGCGATCTGCTGGCTGGTGATGATCACAGTGAGCCCGAGTATCAACAACCTTGGCTGCTCAACCTACTGCTGTACAGCTCATTGCTATTTATCTTGCTTATTTTTGCTGCATTACTCTGGAGTGTAGCCAGCACGGATCTGTTTGGCTATGGCCAATGGATACAGCAGTGGACTGGCTTTGATGCCTTGTCTGCTCGAAATGCCAATCAATGGTGGCACTTTGTACCGGTTGGCTTGGGTGCTGGCTTGCTGATTGCCATGGTCGGTACTGTGCCTGCACACGAACTCACGCACCGTACCTCAGATCGGATGGCGATGCTGGTTGGCCGCTGGTTGTTAGCATTTAGCTGGGATAGCTCTTTTGCCATTGAGCATGTGTATGGGCACCATCGCTATGTAGGTACCAAGCGCGACCCCGCCACTGCGCCACGAGGACGAAGTGTCTACCGGCATATTCTGTTATCCACCCTGCTTGGCAACAAAAGTGCCTGGGCCATCGAGCAGCAACGTTTAACGCGCCTTAAGCAATCAACAGTGGGTCACCACAATCGTTTTTTACGCGGCATAATGATGTCGTTGCTACTCAGTATGCTGGCCTATGTGCTGGCTGATTGGCAGGGCCTGCTGCTGTTTACGCTCTGTGCTTTACTGGCCAAAACCACGCTTGAAGTGGTCAATTACATTGAGCATTACGGCATCGTTCGTCAGCCTAATACACCCGTACGGCCCTACCATAGTTGGAATACCACCAAGCGCATCAGCAGCTGGGCTAGCTTTAACCTCACCCGGCACTCACACCATCACGCCCGGGCGCAACTGCCGTTTTATCAACTCAAAGCCTACCCTGAAGCACCAAGTTTACCCACCGGCTACCTTGGCTCCATGCTGCTGGCACTGATACCACCGCTCTGGTTTCGCTTTATGGCGCCAAAGCTAAAGCAATGGGATCAACAGTACGCAGAAACAGACCAGCTTTAGATTAGGATTAGAATACCAGGCTGTTTTTCAGGTATGCTGGTTGCCTTTGTAGCAACCGGCATGGTTTTTCTGATGCACAATAGTTTCCAATTTCCAGCGGACTTGCCTTACTCGCAAGCTTGTGAAAACAACAAAGCGCCGATCCTATCGGTGATAAAGCCTGCTTTTGCACATTGCAAACGCGTGCTCGAAGTCGGTAGCGGTACTGGCCAACATGCCGTTTACTTTGCCAGCCAACTGCCACAATTGGTTTGGCAATGCAGCGACCAACCAGCCTACCTGGCCGATTTACAGCGCCGTTTAAAGCACCAAGCAGCCGATAACCTTCCTGCCGCGCTGCCACTGGATATTCGACAAAGCGACTGGTCAGAGCCAGCAGCAGATGGAGTATTTACGGCCAATACCTTGCACATTATGTCGTGGCAGGTGGTGCAGCAGTTTTTTCAGCGGCTGGATAGTCTGGCAGCCAGCCAAGCAGAGTTATGTATTTATGGTCCATTTAACTATCAGGGCCAGTTCACCAGCGAGAGCAACCATCACTTTCATCACAGTTTGCAGCAACGCGACCCCGGCATGGGGATCCGCGATCAGGAAGCGATTTTGGAATTAGCGGCAGCGATTGGCTTTCAGCTACAAGCCGATCACAGCATGCCAGCAAACAACCGCTTGCTGCATTTCAGGCGTTAGTGGGTTGCCGATATTCGAGCCAGCTTGAGCAATCTCATCATGTTTATATTTTGGAGGGGGTGCTGAGCAAAAACCTGCGCAAATCTCTTTCAGAGCGCATAACATAAAGAATATAAACTTTATCCCCATCATGCTTATAGAAAACACGGCTAGGTTTCACGACAACTTCCCGGTAATTCAAGTGTTCAAGCTCCGGCGGCACACGACCTGAATCAGGGAAATCGGCTAAACGTTCAACTTTGCTGAAAAGCGTTTGAACCAACTGCTTGGCAGCGAATGCATTTTCAAGTGCAATGTACTCAGCGATATCGTTAAGATCCGATAAAGCAGGTTCAGTCCATACTACTTCAGCCATTTTGACATTTTGTCTTTAGCTTCGTTATGACTCACTACCTTGTCAGTAGCTATGGCACGCTCACCACGAGCAATCCCTTCAAGGATCGTTAGGCGATTTTGCATCGCTTCGTAATCGTCGACATCGATAAGGTATGCAGAGGGTTTGCCATGCTCGGTAATCAATACCGGCTCTTTGGTATAATGTAGATCCGCCAGGATCTTAGTCGCTTGACGTTTAAGTGAGGTCACTAATTCAACTTTCATAACAGCAGCTCCAAAAAAGCACACAAAGTGATACTATTCTATCACTTTGTGTTTAGCAAGGTTTGAAGCGGCTAGAGAATGACCTCCACTAATCACTTAACCGATAAGGCAACTGCTGTTTGGCATCGTCCATGTAGCGCTTAAGCATCTGCTGTTCATCGAGACAATACCGTTCAATCGCTGCAGACAACGGGCTGGCTTGAAAGCGGTAGAATCCACTGCGTAGCACCGGCTCAAAGCCGCGTTGTAACTTGTGCTCACCCTGAGCGCCGGCATCGAATTTCGCAAGCTGGTGTGCGATGCAATACTCGATGCCAGCGTAGTAGCAGGTTTCGAAGTGCAAAAAGTCATACTCTGCTGCGCAGCCCCAGTAACGACCATACAGGGTTTGCTCAGAACGAAAACACAGCGAGGCAGCAATCAATTGCTGCTGATGATAGGCTGCAAATACCACGATGCTATCACGCATATGCTGGCCCCAGCGCTGAAAAGTATCGGCAGTTAAGTACCCCAAATGGCCCGATCGCTTCAGATAGGTTTGCTGATAGAACCGTACGAACTGCTGCCAAAAGGCGTCATCCAGCTCAGTCCCTTGCAGGGTGCGGATGCTGATACCCTGCTCTGCTACCCGGGCACGTTCTTTTCGTATCTGCTTACGCTTACGTGAGGTAAAGGCTGCCAGAAAATCGCTAAAGCTCTTATAGCCGTTGTTGAGCCATTGAAACTGCACATCATAGCGCTGCAAGTAGCCCTGCTCAGCCCACCAACTTTGCTGCTTAGGATCAGGATACAGGCATTGCACATTGCTAAGCTGATAACGCTCGACCAGCTGTTGCATGCCGGCTTGCAGTAAGCCCATGACCTGTTGGCCAGAGGTATCGGCATGCAGACCAATGCGCGGCCCTTCGGCTGGTGTAAAAGGGATCGCCAGCACCAGCTTTGGGTAGTAACCCAGTCCGTGCTGTTGGTAGGCTTCAGCAATAGACCAATCAAACAGGTACTCACCGTAAGAATGCAATTTTATATAGGCAGGCATGGCTGCTATTAAGGTGTGCTCACGCCACAGCAATAGATACTGTGGTAGCCAGCCCGTTTTTCTACCAATACTGCCCCCCTGCTCTAAGGCCAGTAAAAAAGCATGCTGGGTAAAAGGATAATCGGCTGGGAATAAGGCATTCCATGCTTCGGCTGCGATCTCAGTCAATGAGCCAACGCACTTCAGCTGGTAAGGCGTTTCGTTAGCGGTTTGCTGAGCGTTCATGCAGACATTCATAGGAGCCCATTTCAAATTCCCGGCAGATCCAGGGACGGTTTTCATAGATGCTGCATTGCATGGTTTTTCGATCCAACGCCGAGCACCAGCCATCGGCTAAACGCAGCATGGTTTCACCACCCCAGTAGTCCACTGCAATGTGCTGCTTTGGCACGCCGGTTTCACTAATTAGCATCACTTCCAAACGGCAACAGCACGCCTGACAGTTGCTGCAGGCTACCTCTGCAACCGGTACATTTTGTATTTCAATGGTCATCGCATGCTTCAGCAACCAACAATGTGGTTAGTTTACGCTAAAATAGAGTTGATCTCGAAACTCATTTACAAGATACAGCCATCGACGCATTCACCTTTGAGCTGATACACTTCAATCATTACGTTTAAACCATAGCGTCGACCCCTTATCAACGCAGGAAACCCATAGTGAGCCAACAAGCGACCTTTTACTTCTACGATTTTGAAACCTGGGGCGCCGATCCAAAGCGCGATCGCCCATCTCAGTTTGCCGGTATTCGTACCGATGCGGATTTTAACCCGATAGGTAAACCCGATATGTGGTATTGCCAGTTGGCGCCGGATTATTTGCCGCACCCGCAAGCGGCTTTGATCACTGGTATCACACCGCAAGTGTGCCAACAACGAGGTCTGCCAGAAGTAGAGTTTATGGGGCGTATTTTGCAGCGCTTTTCCGAACCCGATACCTGCGTTTTGGGCTACAACAGCATTCGGTTTGATGATGAAGTCACCCGCCATAGCCTGTACCGTAATTTTTATGAACCTTACGGCCGCGAATGGCAGCATGGCAATAGCCGCTGGGACATCATCGACATGGTACGCGCTTGTTACGCGTTACGGCCAGAAGGCATAGAATGGCCACTACGGGACGATGGTAGCCCTAGTTTTAAGCTCGAACACCTGAGTAAAGCCAACGGGCTGGAGCATGAGCAAGCGCATGATGCATTATCCGATGTGTATGCCACCATTGCCATTGCCAAGCTGATCCGTACCAAGCAACCCAAGCTGTTTCAGTTTTTGTTCGAACACCGCAAAAAGCAAGCATTGGCCAAATACATTGACCCGGCTAACTTAACCCCACTGGTGCATGTGTCATCCAAGTTTCCTGCCGCTCAGGGTTGTGTCAGTTGGGTGGTGCCCCTGGCGTTTCATCCTACCAATAAAAACGCTGTCATTGCCTACAATTTGCTGGCAGACCCAACGCCGATGTTGGAGCTGGATACGGCCACCTTGCGGCAAAAGCTGTACATGAAAACGGCCGATTTAGCAGAAGGTGAGCAACGGCTTGGCATCAAGCTCATTCATTTGAATAAATGCCCGGTGCTGGCACCAGCAAAAACATTGAGTGAACAACGCGCCGATACCCTGGGCATTGATCGCAGCTTGTGCCGCAAGCATCTCGATATATTACTAGCGCATCGAGAGCTACAACAAAAGGCAGTAGCGTTGTTTAGTGAAGCCGAAGATTTCCCACCAGAGAGCAACCCGGATTATCAGCTGTACCAAGGCTTTTTATCCAAAGAAGACCAAAACAAAATGCAGCAACTGCATCAATTAAACCCAGTGCAATTGGAAGCAAGCCCGCCGCTATTTAGTGATGATCGTTTGAATCAGCTGCTGTTTCGTTTTCGTGCACGCAACTACCCGGCCAGTTTAAATGAGCAAGAGATGCTGCAATGGCAGCAGTATTGTGTTGAGCGCCTGGCTGAGGGACTGGATCAACCACCACTGACCTTAGAAGGCTTTCATCAGCAGTTGGAGCAGTGCGCGCAGGAACACCAGCATGATGAACGGGCAATGCGGATTTTAAAAGCACTGTATCACTATGCTGAGCAGCTATAACCTCGCTTGAGCCGCCAGAGTGATTATTGAAAATAAAGCGGCAGCGAAGTATGGCTTCGCTGCCCCGGGGGCTTAAAGCGGCTGATCTTTATCTGCCAGCCTACGCAGGTTTTCATGAATTTTAAACAACACAATCAACAGCTCACACCAAATGCGAACCCCGATGGCTCCAAAAATCAAAATACCAAGGCCGGCAAAAAAGCTGGTGGTAAACATAGTCCCCAAACCGCTGAGTAAGACCCCAAGCAACAGCAGCCAATAGACAAAGGTAATAATCTTGGGTGTGAGCATGCTGTCAAAAAATAAAATATCTTTCATCCTTTCGTTCCTCGCTTTGTTGTTATTGATCATCATGGTACTGATGGCGACATCACTGTCAGGTTAACCATATGACATCACTATAAAAATGCAAGTAAAAATGTACATGAGCATATACCCGGGTTCAGCGAACCCGAATCAGCTCTGCTTGCATTCCATCCATCATTTCGTATACTGGCCGTCATCAAGTTGCCCTACCAAGCTAAAATTATATGCTAAGGTAACTTGCAAGATAACTTGTCGGAGTGCCCCTCTGGTTGCTTATGCAACAGAAGGAGCTGAGATCGCTAGTGCGAGATCCGTGGAACCTGATTCAGGATAATACCTGCGAAGGGAACAAGATGCGTTACTGTTCATATTGTCATGATTGTATGAGTAACGTACCAGCCATTGTCGTAAGCCGTTGACCATTTACCAAACGTGCCTGCGATGCTGCGCCTTCTGTTCTGCCCCCACTCCAGACAAGCAACCTCATTCATTGATACGGAGCTTGCTATGTCTAACCAAACATCATCCAATACATCAACAAAGACCCAACAACCGCTTTCGAAACGTGAACTGCGGGCCCGGGCACAAGCCTATATCAGCCAGTTGCAAGGTGAAACCTTTCCGAACTCGGTCAGGCGTTACCTGCAGGACGAGCAAAGCGATATTCAGGTGCCAGTACGCAGTATTCAACTGCACCCCACCCAACAAAAAGATGGCACCCTGCGAGAAAACGCACCACTGAATGTCTATGATACTTCCGGCCCGTACGGTGACCCGGAACAATCACTGGATGTGCTAAAAGGCTTGCCCAAGCTGCGACTGAACTGGATCCAACAACGAGCCGATGTGGAAGCATCACCACTGCCCCCCTATCAAGAGATATCACTGGATGAGTGGCATACCGAGTTTAATCATCAGCCGCTGCGCGCCAAAGCTGGCAAAACGGTGACCCAGCTGCACTATGCTCGTGCCGGTATCATCACCCCAGAGATGCAGTACATTGCCCTACGTGAGAATATGGGCCATAGCACAGAGCCGGCTAGCGATGGCGTTCGCACACATCGAGGTCACAGTTTTGGCGCTCGAACGCCGAAAGTGATCACCGCAGAATTTGTCCGTCAGGAAGTAGCCGGGGGTCGTGCCATTATTCCGGCTAATATCAACCACCCAGAAGCTGAACCCATGATCATTGGCCGTAACTTCAAGGTAAAAGTGAATGCCAACATTGGCAACTCCTCGGTCAGTTCCAGCATTGAAGAAGAAGTAGAAAAGCTGGTGTGGTCAACCCGCTGGGGAGCTGACACCGTGATGGATTTATCGACCGGTCGTCGCATTCATCAAACCCGTGAATGGATTTTGCGCAACAGTCCGGTGCCTATAGGAACCGTCCCTATCTACCAAGCGCTGGAAAAAGTGAATGGTAATGTAGAGCAGCTGAACTGGCAGGTTTTCAAAGACACCTTGATCGAGCAAGCAGAGCAAGGTGTTGATTACTTTACTATTCATGCTGGTGTTTTGCAGGAATACATAGCGCTGACATCGAAACGCGTAACCGGAATCGTCTCGCGTGGCGGTGCCATCATGGCGCAATGGTGCCGCATATTTAACCAGCAGAGCTTCTTGTACCAGCATTTTGAAGAAATTTGTCAGCTGTGTGCTGCCTACGATATTTCGTTATCGCTTGGCGATGGCTTACGGCCCGGCAGCATTGCCGATGCCAATGATGAAGCGCAATTTGCTGAACTGCGTACTCTGGGTGAGCTGACCAAAATCGCCTGGCAATACGATGTGCAAGTCATGATTGAAGGCCCTGGTCATGTGCCGATGCAATTGATTGAAGAAAACATGACTGAACAGCTGAAGCGCTGCCACGAAGCACCGTTTTATACCCTGGGCCCACTGACCACCGACATAGCGCCTGGCTACGACCACATCACTTCGGGCATTGGCGCGGCCATGATTGGCTGGTATGGCTGTGCCATGTTGTGTTATGTCACGCCGAAAGAGCATTTGGGCTTGCCCAATAAAGAAGACGTAAAACAAGGGCTGATCGCCTACACCATTGCCGCGCATGCTGCCGATCTGGCGAAAGGACACCCCGCTGCGCAGTTACGTGATAATGCGTTATCCAAAGCGCGATACGAGTTTCGTTGGAAGGACCAATACAATTTATCGCTGGATCCTTTTACTGCTAAAGCCTATCACGATGAAACCCTGAGCCATGAAGGTGCCGATGACGAAGCCTTTTGCTCCATGTGTGGCCCTAAGTTTTGCTCGATGCGGTTAAATCAACAAATCGCTGAGGAAGCCATCGATGCAGGCTAAATCAATACCATTGCAGGCGCCATGCCCCCTGCATGCCATGAGCACAGCCAGACCCATCGTATGGAGTCTGGCTGCCTCTGATTCCGGCGGTGGCGCAGGCCTTCAGGCCGATCTGCTCACACTGCATGATCTTGGCTGTCATGGCTGCACTGTAGTCACCGGAATTACTGCCCAAAACTCTTTGGCTTTAGAGCGGCTGGAGCCGGTTTCCATTGAGATGCTACAAGCACAACTGAACGCATTGACGGACGACTTACCTGCCACCGTCATTAAGATTGGCATGCTGGCCGATGCCAATGCGATTCACTGGCTAATCAACTGGCTAAAGCAATACAAAGAGCAGCATGCCGTGCAGGTAGTAGCTGATCCGGTGCTGGCCAGTAGCAGTGGCTATCAAGTGGGGCATGATGCATTGCTGGATGGCTGGCGCGCTTTGCTGCCTTTTATCGATCTTATCACGCCCAATCTGCCTGAATTGGCTCAACTCAGTGCCCGGCCAGATGCCCCTATCGCTGAGCAAGTGGCTTTATTGCAGGCTCTGGGCTCACAAGCGGTTCTGGTGAAAGGTGGTCATGCTACTGATAGCCATGATGATGGGTTGGTTTGTTCTGGCGCAATCATGCAATCCCACCCAGAGGTGGCTGATTACTTTTTTAGTGACAGCCTCAACTTCAGCATGCACAGCAAACGACTCAATAGCCCGCACCAACATGGCACTGGCTGTGTGCTCTCCAGCGCCATCAGCGCTTTTTTGGCTCAAGGCTACGTGATGGAGGATGCCTTGGTACTGGCGCGGGCCTATATTCAGCAAAGTATTGCTGCAGGCTATGCCACCGGGTCAGGCCCGGGGGCTTTAGGCCATGATGGTTGGCCCTGCTCAGGTCATGTGTTACCTCGCATTCAGATGGAACAACCGCCACTAGCAGTATCATCTCCTTTTGCCGTGCTAAGCTCGGAGCCAGGCGTATATCCGGTCATTGATAGTGTTGACATGCTGCAACAGTTACTGCCGCTTAAGCCTGGCTGTATCCAGTTACGCATCAAAACAGGCAGCGATGGTGATATCGAGCTTGCCATCATGGAAGCCATCGCCCTGGCTAAAAAGTATGGTGTCCGTTTGTTTATTAACGACTATTGGCAACTGGCAATTGAGCATGGCGCCTATGGCGTACATTTAGGGCAGCAAGATTTAGAAACTGCTGATTTGTCAGCGATTCAGGCAGCAGGATTACGACTTGGCTTATCCAGCCATGGCCCCTTTGAGCTGGCAAGGGCGCTGCAACTGCAGCCCTCTTACATTGCATTAGGACATATTTTCCCAACAGACACCAAGCAGATGCCTTCCAAACCTCAGGGGGTGAAGCGCTTGGCCGATAGCATCGCCTTATGTGGTGGTACCCCCACTGTCGCTATTGGTGGCATTGATCACCATCGATTCGCACAAGTCTGTCAGACCGGTGTGCACGGGGTTGCCATGGTCAGCGCCATCACCAGGGCCAATAGTCCTTCAGAGGCACTGCATTCCTTTAAGCAACAATGGGAGCAACAGCGTGCGTATCATCGTTAATCAACAACCTCAGCAATGTGACCACCAGTGCACTTTACAACAATTGGTTCAGCAACTGGATATCAACCCCAATGGGCTGGCTCTGGCGGTGAATCAACAAGTAATTGCCAAACGGTTATGGTCAGAGCATGCGTTGCAGCCAGATGATCAAGTGGTTGCCTTTCAAATTGTCACCGGAGGCTAATATGTTCACCATTGCCGACATCACACTACATAGTCACTTATTGATGGGCACCGGCAAGTTTGCCAGCGCCAGACAACTCACGGAGACCGTTAAAGCATCAGGTACCGAGCTGGTCACGCTGGCATTAAAGCGGCTAAATTTACAGCAAAAAAATGATGATATTTTGGCCCCGCTACAGCAACTTGGTGTGCGCCTGTTACCGAATACCTCTGGCGCAAAAACAGCAGCAGAAGCCATTTTTGCTGCTGAATTGGCACGGGAGGCGTTAGATACCCATTGGCTAAAGCTGGAGATCCACCCGGATCCACGTTATTTAATGCCCGATCCTATCGAAACACTGACTGCCGCTACCGAGCTGGTCAAACGCGGATTCGTCGTATTGCCTTACTGCTCTGCCGATCCCGTTCTGTGCAAGCGGTTAGAAGATGTAGGTTGTGCTGCTGTGATGCCATTAGGCGCACCCATTGGCTCCAATCAAGGGCTACAAACACTGGCAATGCTGGAGCTTATAATTGAGCAAGCCAATGTACCAGTGATTGTCGATGCCGGCCTGGGTGCTCCTTCTCATGCGTGCCAGGCTCTGGAGATGGGCGCATCTGCCGTACTGGTCAATACCGCCATTGCCAGTGCCGATGATCCGGTACAAATGGCGCAGGCCTTTCGCTTGGCCTGTCAGGCCGGAGCTTTGGCCAGACAGCATGGTTTAGCAAATAAGGGCGGATCCGAGGGTAGCAGCGCAGTAGCCTCCAGCCCCATGACTGAATTTCTGGAGGCTTTGTGACGCCAGATTTTTATGCCCTTTGGCAGCAACAAGACTGGCATGATGTGCAGATGCATAGCATGGCATTTAAGCGGGAGGATGTCGAAGTCGCGCTGCATAAAGCACAACGCAGCATCAGTCACAACAGCCAGCTCAAACTGACTGATTTTCAAGCCTTGCTCTCGCCAGCCGCCGAACCACTGCTGGTAGAGCTGGCTACTACCGCACAGCAGTTGACCAGACAGCGCTTTGGTCATACCCAACAACTATTTGCGCCCTTGTATTTATCCAACTTGTGCGCCAACGAGTGCAGTTATTGTGGCTTTTCGATGAGTCAAAAGGTCAAACGACGGGTATTAACGGCAGCAGAGACAGAGCAAGAATGTCAGGCTTTGAAAAACATGGGGATAGACCAAGTACTGGTGGTCACTGGTGAACACGAGCGCAAGGTCGGCATGCCCTACTTTCGCCAGATGCTGCCACTGATCCGTCGCTATTTCAGCAGTGTGATGTTAGAGGTGCAGCCACTGCATCAGGCCGATTATGTCGAACTACGCCAACTCGGGGTCGATGCCGTGATGGTGTATCAGGAAAGCTACCATCAACCGAGTTATCAGCACTATCATCTGAAGGGACAAAAAGCTGATATTCGCTGGCGGCTGGAGTGCCCGGATCGTTTGGGTCAGGCAGGTGTCGATAAAATTGGTCTGGGTGTTTTATTTGGTTTAGCCAACTGGCGCACCGATGCTACCTTTTTGGCCATGCATCTGCTGTACATGCAACAACGCTATTGGCGCAGCCGTTATTCTTTATCGGTGCCCCGGATTCGCCCCTGTTCCGGCGGCATTGAGGTGCAACACCCGCTGCAGGATAAACACTTTGTGCAACTGATCTGCGCGTTTCGGCTGTTATCACCAAGCCTGGAGATCAGCTTATCCACCCGCGAACGAGCCGGGCTACGCGATCAATTGGTCCCTATTGCTATCACCAGCAGCAGTGCCGGTTCCAGTACCCGGCCAGGTGGTTACGCGGTGGATCCGGAAGCATTGGAGCAATTCAGTATTGATGACAACCGCAGCCCGGTTCAATACCAGCAACGTCTGCAACAATTGGGGTTGGCACCCGTGTTAAAAGACTGGGACTTGTATTTAGGGCGTGAAACTTAATTAATCGGCGTAATAATTTGGGCGCAATCATGCGCCCCTACATCAGGGGTAAGATTTCACCCACCATCCGGAGGGGCGCATGATTGCGCCCCACAGGCACCGATTTGGATTTTAGGATGCAATCATGCGCCCGAACGACAGGTTGATGGTTAGGGCACAATGATGTTTTCCGGTGAATTAATTGCCTTGCCCCAGATCCAGACCGGCTTCTTGTAGCATTTCCAGCAGCTGTGGTTGGTATTTCTGAGCCATGTTCATGCCAATTTGGGCGCCCTCAGCAAACAATTGCGGCATTAAATCAACGCTTTTGCTGCCTACCGGTGAGCGATAAAACACCAACAGTTCTTTGATTTCGTCATCGCTAAAATGTTTTTTATACAGCTCTGCCATCGGGCCTTTCATTTCATCCCAACTCATATACGTGCGAGTCCACTCAACCAGTACTGGCTCGTATTGCGCCAACATCGGATTAGAAGCAGACATAGCCTGCACCATTTGCACTTGCATCTGTGTAATTTGATCTTTACCACCAAACACATCCAGCAACTCATGAACTGGCTCTGCTTTTAACGGAAAACACAGCAGCATCACACTCAAAGCCAATGATTTTTTTAACATAATTGCTCCAAAATAAATGTTTTAATTGGAAAAAATAACTGATCAGCTCATCATAGGCAATGTTTTAAAACAAAATCAGCTATCATTTCAATAACAATTGCTTGGGTATAACATCAGTAGAGGCAAAACCATCCATGAAGATCGTTGAAGTAAAACACCCACTGGTTCGTCACAAAATAGGGCTACTCCGTGCTGCTGATATCAGTACTAAGCACTTTCGAGAGTTGGCACGCGAAATTGGTAGTTTGCTTACCTATGAAGCGACCACCGATTTACCACTGGAAAGCATTACCATTACTGGCTGGAATGGGCCAGTAGCGATTGAACAAATTCAGGGCAAAAAAGTCACCGTCGTGCCTATCTTACGAGCAGGGCTAGGTATGATGGATGGCGTACTGGAGCACTTACCCAGTGCCCGTATCAGTGTAGTGGGCATTTACCGGGATGAAGATACTCTGCAACCTGTGCCCTACTTCCACAAACTGGCGCCAAAGATTGAACAGCGTCTGGCTATTGTGGTCGATCCCATGCTGGCGACTGGTGGCTCGATGATTGCCACCATCGATTTATTGAAGCAACAAGGCTGCCAGCATATCAAAGCCTTGGTACTTGTGGCAGCTCCGGAAGGAATTGCAGCCCTGGCCAGCGCACACCCCGATATCGAGCTATACACTGCAGCCATTGATCAGCAATTGAATAAACAAGGCTATATTTTGCCGGGCCTTGGTGATGCTGGTGATAAACTGTTTGGTACCAAATAATTTCAAGCGGCCAAACGGCAAAAAAGTGCCAGTAGTAGGAAACAACGCGCAGTAGCTGATTGCTTTTTAAGCGATGTGATCGCATCGACGCCTTATTTGGCGATCTGGCTCACCCTTTGCATCACTTTAATTTCACAAGTTGTTCTTATTCACCATGCAGTACCTAACATGGAGCACTCATTATGCTAATTTCACCATATGGCCCGGATACAGACCCCAGCGCACTCAAGCAGCGGCTGTTGGAAGGGCGCGATCAAAGCATTCAACCCTTGCCCATTTCAAAGCTAAAAGAAAAGCATGACATTCAGCCACAACCGGTTGAGCCACCTCGGCCAACACCGATCCCTGAACCCGATCGAGTCACTTTGACCCTGCCTGCTCAGATGAGTGATGGCTTAAATCTTACCTACCGACCCGATGGCACCCTACCCGAGCCCCCTGCAGTACAAGAGGATTATCTCGGCCAAATCATGCAAGCGATGACCGATGCGAAGGTTGGTTTTGATCGAGAAAAATATGAAGAACTGCAGGAAGAAATTGATGCTATTTTAGCATTGGAAGATCCTTCCGAGTCGGATCTGGCTAAACTTGACGCTCTGCAGGATCAGCAACAGCAGCTCATTAAAGCTGGAGCTGAGCGCATGGCTGAACACGCCATCAACACAGAAAAAGTTTAGTTTTTGACACTTGCGGTACGATGGAAAAGCTGGCATCGTGCCGCCATCTACGGTTTATTTGATGTAAGCAAACGTGAATTTACTTCCCTGGTCTTTTCATACCCACTATGGCTTTACCATTCGTGGTTACCATACCAAACCAAGCGGAAAACCAGTCTTACATGTGTTGCATGGCAATGGTTTTTGCAGCCGCATGTATCAACCCATGTTGCAGTTGCTGACCGATGATTTTGACTTATTTTTATCGGATGCTCAGGGGCACGGTGACAGCGATCACGGTGGCCCGTTCGTCGGTTGGAATGAAAGTGCTGAATTGGCTCATCAAGCTTGGCAGGCGCATCGTCACCTTTTTGCCGATGTCCCTCATGCCGCAATTGGTCATAGCTTCGGAGGCGTGCTGACCGCATTGAATAACGCCGCCTACCCGGACCAGTTTAAGCAGGTGATTCTATTGGATCCGGTGCTATTTACCCCAGCCATGCTAACCAGCATGCAGGCACTCAGTATGGTTCGACTGTACAAGCGCAATCCCTACGCACGTAAAGCACTGCGCCGCCGCCAGCATTGGCCTGATCAACAGCAAGCACGGCAGTATTTGCAGCAACGTGCTTTGTTTAAAGAGTGGCATCCGGATGCATTAGCCGCTTACATCGATCATGCCATGGCTTCATCGGACCATGGCATAAGCCTGAAGTGCCAGCCCTCGCGAGAAGCAGAAATCTTTGGTAGTTACCCTAAAGGATTATGGCAACAGTTAGCTTTGCCATGCGCGCCCACCACGGTGCTGTATGGTGATCGCAGCTATCCCTTTGTTGGTAAAGCGGTTCAACGTTGGCAGCAGTTAAATCCAGCACTGGATGTGCAGCAAGTTCACGGTGGGCATTGCTTTATGCAGGAGGCTCCCAAGCGGACAGCTGAGCGCATTCTCACGAAACTAAAGACGATAAAAACCACCTAAGCAACCTGAGTCCTCAAGCTCGCATCTTGAGGCGACTTGGGTATATAATTGCCTCAATTCTGTTATAGGGACAATCTGGAGTTCATCCCATGAAAAAAATTGCTAGCGGTCTTTTTGTCACCGCATTGCTGTCAGCGTGTTCCATGCAGCCAAGCATGAAGCCATCACCTGAGGGCACCAGCACCGTGGTTCCTATCGAGCAGACCGATATCGATGAAGTGGCGAATAATGATGTCACTCAGTCGTTGGCCACTGACTTTGAGATGATTTTCATCGATCAGGATATGAGCTTCACGGGAACCTTGCCTTGTGCCGACTGCCCGGGCATTGCTTTTCATCTGAATTTGTATCGGGATGGCCGTTTTGAAATTCGTCAGGAATACTTAGAACGCAATCAGATCTTACTGGTCAAGGGCACCTGGCTGCTGGAACAACGCACCTTGCACCTGATGAACCAGCAGCACACGCTTCCAACCTTCCAGTTTGTCAGTAATCGCCGCTTAACCATGCTCGATATGGCCAGTAAACCTATTGTTTCCAGCATGAATTACCATCTGGATCGCAGCGATCGATTGCAAAGCATTGATACACGGCGCCCCATGCTTGGCTTATACCGTGTCAATGGTGATGAAGCCAGCTTTACCCATTGTGAAACCGGAGAGCGCCATAGCGTCGCCATGACACAACATCACATGCCGATGCTGCGTAACTATCGTCAAGATGAAGCCTTACAAGGCGAAGCGGTAGTAGCCACCCTGACCGGACGTATCGGCAATGGGCAGGATAGCAAAACCCTGTTTATTGATCAGTTTGAGCAATTTTGGCCGGGCGCAAAGTGTCCTGAATTTCATGCCCCGGGCTCTGTACAAGGGGTGGTATGGCGTGCAGAAAAATTAGCCGACCGTTATGTGCCACAACAACTGAATGTGCGTGTGCTGTTTCGTGATAACAACACCTTGTATGGCTTTTCTGGCTGCAATAACTTTCATGCCAGTTATCGTCAGCGAGCCAATACACTGCAGGTCAGTTCATTGGCCATGACACGTAAACACTGTGAAGAAAGTAGCCTTATTGAGAGCGAGTTTACCCAAGGTTTGCAAGAAGCGGATCGGGCCGAAGTAAACGGCAATGCCTTACAGCTATTTAAAAATAATGAAGTCATTATGCAATTGCTGCCAGCCGCTAATTAAGCGCTGATGAAGCTATAACAAAAACGCCGGGCAGTCTGCCCGGCGTTTTTTATGCGATATAAAACTGCATTCCTGAAGTTTTACATCTCTACAGTTTTACATTTCGACTATGGGGTAACCCAGTGCTTCCAGCTGAGGACGCACCAACTCCACATCGCCCACGACCACAATGACCATCTCTGCTGGATCAAGATACTGAGCCGCCAACTCATTAATGCGCTGCTGACTAATGGTTTCGACTATGTGGTTACGCTCACGGGTGAACTCAGGGCCGGCATTAAACTCCTGCATCTGAGCCATAAAACCTAGCTTGGCATTCGGTGTTTCATAACGTAACGCTTCGGATTGATTCACTGCGCTGCGCATAAAGGCCAGTTCCTCATCCGTAATACCATCGGTGCGAAAACGGTTTAGTTCATAGATAAACTCTTCAATGGATGCCGCAGTGACATCAGCACGTACCGAAGCAGATGCGGTAAAGACACCAGCAAATTCATTGCCTGAGAAACCACTTCGGGCGCCATAGGTATAGCCTTTATCTTCGCGCAAGTTTAGGTTGATCCGGCTGTTGAAGTTGCCTCCCAGGACAAAGTTCATCAAGTAAGCCTCATAAAAATCACCGGTTAGATCGCGCGTTAGTGCGCGACGACCGATACGGATTTCTGAGTGAGGCGAGTCGTCTTTGTGCACTAAATATACCGTTGCTGTATCGACTTCAGGCCAAGGCGCTTCAAAGGCCAAAGACTCGGCACTGCCTTGCCAATCACTTAAGAAGCTGGTTAAAACAGGAGTCAACTCAGACTGTGATAAGTTACTCACAGCGATGAGTGAACCGCCAGCTGGTTTAAACTGTTGTTGATAAAACGCCTGAACATCCTGCAACGTCATGTCAGTGATGGTATCGATGGTGCCACCACTCGGCATCGCCATACTATGATCACCATACATCAATTGGCGATAAGCGTTACTAGCCAGGTAGCCACCATCTTTCAAACTGTGCTCAAGACCTTGCAATTGTTGTTGTTTAAGACGATTGAAGTCTTCCTCAGTAAAGGCAGGACGACGCAGCTTCTCTTCCACTAGCGCCAGTGTTTGAGGCAAATTCGATGTTAAGCTGGAAACAAAGACATTAATATCTTTATCACCAGCACTGATCCGCACAGAACTCCCCAGCAACTCAAGCGCCATACTCATGTCTTCAGTGCTGTAATTTTCAGTGCTTTCGTTCAGCATCGACGCCAGCATAGATGCCAGACCCGCCTGCTCAGTTGTGTTGTAATAGCTTCCGGCTGGGATCTTCAGCAATAGTGAACTGGTCGGTGTTTCATCATTCTCAGTGGCCAGCACCTCGATGCCATTGGCCAGGGTCATGCTCCAGGTATCTGGCACCATCACTGCAGGATTGGCCGCAGCTTCAGGTTGAATGCTGCGATCGAACGTATCGGTGGCACGGCGCATCGGCAAATCAGCTAACTTCGATTCAGTTCCATCCACCTCAGGATCATAAACACGAGGAGTATAATTATCTTCCGCAGCAATCAAGTGTGTCTGGCCGCGCGGCACCACACTCATAATGACACCTGGCTTATCTTGCACATACTGGCGATACACACGCATGACATCGTCTTCAGTCACCGATTGATAAGCTTGTAAAATATCAGCAATACGATCAGGTTGGTTAAAAAAGGTTTGGTTATAAGCCAATTGGCTCACTTTGCCAGCTACACTTTGCAAACCAAAAATACTGCGTGCTTCAATGGCGGCAATGGCCCGATTTAAATCATCATCATTGACTCCCCGCTCTTCTATCGCCGCCAGATTCTGCCGGATAATGGCTTCAATATCAGCCAAGTTTTTACCCGCTGCCGGATGAGCCAATGCCATCATAGTGAAATTACACGCCAACTCCATGCAGTTGTGCCCTGCGCTTGCTTGCACAGCAAGGCTTGGCCGAACCAAGCTTTGATACAACATGGAGTTATTGCCGGATCCAAGAATATCAGCCAACACATTGAGTGCCGGTGCATCAGGGTGGCCAGCATAGACCGTAGGCACACTGATAAATACCAGTGGTAAATGCACGTTATCTTCCATCGAAATATAGCGATTTTCCTGCAGTTGCGCCGGTGATTTAGCCATAGCCTCTACTTCAGGCCCGCGAGGGATGGAGCCGAAGTATTTTTCTGCTAACTCAAGCACTTCTTTCGTGGTCACCGCCCCACCAATGGTCAGAGTGGCATTGTTAGGGCCGTACCAACGCAGGAAAAAGTTTTTCAAATCGTCCATGGTAGTGCGATCGATATCATCCATATGGCCGATCACTGGCCATGAGTAAGGATGGCCGAACTCATACTTAGCCTGAGACACGCGCTCCCATAAACGACCATAAGGGCGGTTATCAACCATCTGGCCACGCTCATTTTTAACCGTCGCCTGCTGAATATCAAATTGCTCTTGGGTCACGGCATCAAGAAAGAAGCCCATACGGTCGGCTTCTAACCACAACATTTTTTCCAGTTGATTGACCGGTACCGTCTGAAAGTAATTGGTGCGATCAGCATTGGTGGTGCCATTTAAGGTACCTCCTGCCTCAGTTACAATACGAAAATGCTCTTCATCCGCCACGTTTTCAGAGCCTTGAAACATCATGTGCTCAAAGAAATGAGCAAAACCAGACTTGCCTAACTCTTCACGCGCAGAGCCGACATGGTAGGTCACATCGACGTGTACTAAAGGATCGGAGTGATCTTCATGCACAATGACTGTCAGTCCATTGGCCAATTCAAACTTCTGATACGGAATGGCTACAACATCACCTTGGGGTTGATGCTGCTCAATAAAGGTTACACCGGCTGGCAACGAACCACTCGGTGCTTGCTGGCTACTACAAGCCGTGATACCGGCAGCAACCACAAGGGCGATGTTTAATTTGGATAATTTCAAAGGGCTCTCCATACTATTCTCAGTTTAAACAGACTACACAATAAAAGCAGATTCAATAACGACGGTTTAATGACGATAGTTCAATAAAGAAAGCATACTGCGCTACCACAGCACTGCGCTCCATTGCTGTACTTAACCACGCTCGATGATCACAGTGGCGGGCTTACAAAATCGCAATTATTTAATCACAGAGCTTTTAAGTTGTTAAGGTTACAATGTGTAACAAAGTACAACTGAGTTTCAGCTTTAGTTCATTGCCTGTTCAGAATCTTATAGGTATGCTGAATTGAATCAATCGATTATGGGTTGCTATGCGTCGATTTCTACGGATTGCCAGTTTGACACTTACCGTGCTGCTTTTTTTGCTGCTGGCCCTGTTCTTTTGGCTGCAACATCAAATCAAACAACTTCCCGTACAGCAGTTAGACTATCAGATCCAATCCATTGGTTGGAAACAGCTGCAACTGGACTACCTGCACTTTGAAATAATGCTGGAACAACAACCGTTGAATGTGCAGTTACAGGATGTTCAGCTAAGCTGGCTGTGGCAAAATTTCCGCCCTCAATTGCAAGTGCTTGAACTGCAACAGTTGGTGATGCAGCTAGCTAACTTTCCTACGCCTACTGAAACAACAACAGCAGATAAAGCGCAATGGCAGTTACCCCAAGACTGGCAGTGGCCTGCCTGGCTACCACAGCAAACACGAATTTCGCAACTTGAGATGGACTTACCCTGCGGCGGCAGTCGTTGCTTATATGCAGGTAGCCTGCAATTAACTCAAGATGACAATCTAACCGCGCAACTGCAGCTGCAGGATCCCAGCCAATCGATGAATGAACAAATAAAGGTGCATCTTGTCTATCGGTTGCAGCAAGAATGGCCGGAGCTGGCGCTGCAATTGAGTGTTGCCGACTGGTTGGAACTACAGTTTGACAGTGCCTTGGTACAATACAACTCAACGGAAGATGCATCAACAGAGAATGTCCTGACAGGACAAGCCACAGCTGAAATCATGGAGCAAACCCAATGGCAAGGCGAGTTGGATCTAATGGTTCAGCCCCTGCCCGACTGGCTGCTCAGCCAACTCGAGCGATGGCAACTTGAGTTACCCGACTCTTGGCTGGAGCAGTTCCAACAACCCGTTTCCGCCAGCAGCAACTGGCAGTTTGTGGTGCCGGCAGAACTGACTCAGCAAGCATGGCAGCAATTGACTGGTGATTGGCAGTTGCAGCTCAGTAGCCCAAGTCCAATGTATTTACCCACCATTGGCTTACTGACTGCCGAAATACAGGCTGAAGCGCAATTCCATCAGGGACAGTTAGCGCCTTTTAGGTTAGCCGCAGGTGGACAATTGACTGAGTTGGCGTGGCCTGAGGCACTTCATCAAAGTGGCGTGAAGCCGCAAAGTTTCTACTGGAGCCTGAGCAGCCAACAAAGTACGGCGTTAAGCCTGGAAGCCTTGCCACTTCAACTACGCCTCTTTTCGGCTGATCAACACTATCAGCTGGTCGCCGCTTTTGAACTAGACCTGTTAAAACAGCATGCCACCATTGAGCAGCTGCAGGTAAAGCTACGGCAAAACCAGCTTCAAATCGACGACTGGAAACTGAATGCGTTACAACTAGATGCAGAACTAACCGGTTACCTCTCTGGCAAAGCACTCTCATTACAAAGCAAAAAACCAATTCGTCTCCAAGCAGCCTTGTCGAATGCTGAACTAGAACTGCTAGTGCCTCGCCTGGAGTGGCTGTGGCAGGAAGTAAGCTTGCAGCTAGCGGATATCGGTACCGAACAAACGCAGCTCCAGATGAATAGTCAACACAGCATCCATGCCGAACAGCTGCAACACCCATTGCTAAAGCCGCTAGACTGGCACTGGCAAGGCAAGCTATCTGCTGTTCAAAGCCCTCACCAATGGCAAGCAGATATTGGGGGTATGCTGGAGCTTTCTTCTGGCCTTGAATTGCAGCAGAAGCTTACTGCCAATTCGACACAGCTACAGCTGGAATGGCAACTGGCTGATATTTTTCTCCTGGCGGGCAATACCTTAGCAACCACGATGGCTGACTGGCCTGAGCTACTTACTTTACAGCGCGGCAGAATTCGTCATCAGGGACAGCTTAGCTTGTCATTGAGTGATGCCAGTTGGCAACTTCATAGCGACAGCAATCTAGTCGATGTGAGTGGTTTTTATGACACCACTACCTTTACCAGCCTGAGTAGCCAACTTCTACTTGAAGCCGATACCGAGCAGTTGCAAATAACAACGCCCGGCTTGAAGATAGAGCAGATAGAACAAGGCATCGTAGCCGGACCATTGAGCGTAGCTGCTCAGTATCAGGCCTATTGGGATACCCCGTTGTCTGGCCGTCTGCAACTGCTAGAAAACCAACTGGGGCTATTTAATGGCCGTGTTAGTCTGCCACAGCAAAGCTACGATCTCAGCCAGTCCGAATGGACATTGTTACTTCAGATTGAACAGCTTGATTTGCAGCAACTGCTGACCCAGCATCCAACCTCTGATCTTACCGGTCAAGGCTTGATCAATGGTCAGGTGCCACTGGTTCTGTCGGGTAAAGGCTTTGAGGTGGTTCAAGGGCAACTTAAGGCAGCAGAGCCTGGTGGCCAGCTCAGTTATCGCTCGCCACAAGCTCAGGGCATGGCAGCCAGTAACCCGGGTATGAAGTTAATTATCAATGCGCTGGATGATTTTCACTACACCGTACTGGATACTGAAGTCAGCTACACTCCAGATGGCAAATTGATTTTAGCATTGCGGCTGCAAGGCCGTAATCCAAGTTTGGAGCAAGGACGGCCTGTTCATTTTAACATTACCCTGGAGGAAGATATTCCGGCACTAATCACCAGTTTACAGCTGACCAATCAATTAAATGACGTTATACAAAAACGGATCCAGCAACGGTTACAGCAACCGTAGCGGCTCTAGGGAGGAAACACCATGCATCACAAAATCGTTGTACCGCTCATATCGTTGGGCTTATTCGCTCTGACTGCTTGCACGCCGACCGTGCAAGTAGCGGCGCCCAGTGAACCCATTACCATCAATCTGAATGTGAAAATTGAGCATGAAATCTTGATCCGGGTAGACCGTGAACTTGATCAGTTGTTCAGTGATTCCAGTGGCTTATTTTAAGGAGAGCACCATGAAAACATCCGCATCTTTTCGCACCCTGATGGCATGCCTACTGTTGCTGATTGCAATGCCTGTACTGGCCATGAATTTACAGCAAGCCATGAATGCTCTGGGTCCGGCCAAAGAGCAAGGGCTAATTGGTGAACAAATTAATGGATACCTTGGCACCGTTCAGGATAGTGCTGAAAATCGTCAGATCGTCGAGCTGATTAACGATGCCCGCCGCGCTGAATATGCACGTATTGCACGCGACAATAACATTGCCGTAGCTGATGTTGAAGCTCGTGCAGGACAGCGAGCTATTGAACGTACACCCACCGGTCAGTTTATTTTGCTGGATGGCCAATGGGTTAGAAAACGTTAAGCTTGCCTACCCCATCGGCAGATAAGCCTGCCGATGGCTTGTTGTATCCTCAGCTAAACATTTAATATGTTTTATTTAAGAGCTCTTGCTATTTTCCATCATTGGTCCAATATAGTGTTTATCCTCCGCCTGTTCTGCAGGCGGTTTTTTTATGTGACAGGAGATAACCATGTCGGACCAACCTGCGATTATTCTTTCAAGTGTGGACTACGATCGCCTTGATGGCCTGTTGGCAAAAGTCAAAGAATTAAGCCCGGTTCATGAGCAATTGTTGCTGGAAATGGAGCGTGCCACCTTAGTGGAACCAGAGCAAGTCCCAGCAGATGTAGTAACGATGCATTCAAAAGTTCGCTTTAAGCTAAAAAGCAGCGGTAAAGAGTTTGAGAAAACACTATGTTACCCGCATGAGCTTGAGGCAATCAGCGATGGCCTCTCGATTTTTGCACCGGTTGGTGCCGCTTTAATTGGTTTATCGGTGGGGCAGCACATCGATTGGCCGATGCCGGGTGGTCAGCTGGATCAGGTTGAAATTATTGAACTGGTCGATCAACCAGAGCGCAAAGGCGAGTACCACCGTTAGTTTCAGCAAGCTTAAGGTAGCTTATGCTGCCTTAAGCTTCAGAATTAGCAGGTTTAAGTGTAACAGTTGTAACACGATTACCTACCAACTCATCAACCCGTATCACCGTTGACCCAATACTGAACTCCTCTTTCTCTGCCAACTGGTCAGGTAACGATTTTTTCGCCAGATCTTCCAATGTAAGATCGGATAACTCATGCGGAAAATCAAGTTCATAGCACCATTCAATATCACTGACTGTACTCGCACCTTTCAATCGTAACTCCTTGGGAAAATTGCTGGCGGTAAAACCGCGCTCTGAAAATACTTGCTCAAGCATTGGTTTAAACTGGTGCTTTACTACAACAAACAAATTATCTCCAGCCTGTAACACTGTTGAACCTCTTGGTGGGATCACGTTGTCAGAACGGGTGATCATGGCAACTACCACGCCTTCCGGTAAAGCCATTCTGGCCAAACGACGATCAACGGCTCTTGATCTCGGTGATAAGGTGTATTCGACAATTTCTGCATCCACATCACCTAAAGAAGTGATCTCCAGCGTTGCCGCTGGTTTAGCGGGTACATCTTCAAGCAACCGTAGGCGTTTTGCCACCCAGGGTAATGTCGAACCTTGCAAAGTTGCCGAAATCAATACAACAAAAAATACCACAGTAAACATCAGGTCTGCATTCGGTAAACCATACATTAGAGGGAAAATAGCCAAAATGATTGGCACTGAGCCTCGCAATCCAACCCAGGAGACAAGAGTAAGTTCACGAAGATTAAATCCAAATGGTTTAAGCAGCGGGAACACTACTAATGGTCGAGCGATAAAAATCAACACCGCAGCAATCAATAACCCCTGCCACCACACCTCCAAAAGTGAACTTGGATTGATTAAAAGTCCTAACATAACGAACATCGTGATTTGACTGAGCCAAGCCAGGCCATCATGGAATAAAAAGGTGGTTTTCTGGAAAGCAATACGCTCATTGCCAATCATCACACCGCATATAAAAACTGCCAAAAAGCCACTACCACCCAAGTTTGCAGCAAGTCCAAAAGCAAGTAAGCCTGCACTGGTTACCAACACAGGGTACAAACCACCGGTCTGCAAATGAATTCGATTTACCAACTTGATGGTTAGAAAACCCACAAGCAATCCTACCAATACCCCTCCACCCATCTGCAGAACAAAAAGCTGCAACAAGCCGATACCTGGTTCTAGTTGATTAACTATAATTTCCAATAAAGCTATGGTGAGAAAAATCGCCATTGGATCATTGGATGCACTTTCAATTTCTAATGTTGATTTCAAACGGAGGCTCAGGTTGATTCCAGCATTACGCAGCAATGAAAATACCGCTGCAGCATCAGTCGAACCAACGATAGCTCCTAATAACATGCCTTCCCAAATAGTAATTGGCAGCACAAAGCTGGCAGCATAACCGGTAATGATCGCTGTAAAAAAAACGCCAAAAGTAGCCATCAGTGACGCTGGCTTCCACACCTGCTTAATCGCTTTGAACGGTGTTTGCAAACCACCGTCAAACAAAATTAGCGCCAAAGCCAAAGTTCCCATGGCATGGGCATACTCAGGGCTGTCAAACACCACACGGCCAAGACCTTCTTCACCAGCCAGCATTCCAATCAGCAAAAAAAACACCAGCATTGGCATACCAAGACGAGCCGACAGTTTACTCGATAAAATTCCTAATAAAACTAAGACTGCTCCAAGCAGTATCAGCTGATCAATCAGAAACATAAATACCCATTATAATAATTAGCCAACCAGAACATAGCTTCAATTGATAACCCTAGCCGCAATAACTGACTAGCCCACCTTCTGTCGGGCAATACCTATAACCCGAGATATTTTTTATATGCTGTTAGGATACGAAGTATACCACTGGAAGCTCGTGACAAAAATATGAATTATGCTTCAAAGACATAGATATAAAAAAGCCTCCATCAAGGAGGCTGTCTACTTATTTAACCTGACACGGTTTCAATTGCCAGACCCGGTCCACATAATCCTGGATCGACCGATCCGAGGTGAACTTGCCAACACAGGCAGTGTTCATGATGGCTTTTTTCGCCCAGCCAGCTTGATCACGATACCAGCCATCGATTTTTTGCTGTGCGGCTTGATACGACTCAAAATCGGCCAATACCAGGTAAGGATCGCCACCTTCCAATAAACTATGCTTGATGGATGCCAGTTCGCCAGGTTTACCGGGCGTAAAGTAATCGGTTTCCAGCCAATCCAGCACCGCTTTGATTTCCGGATTCTGGTGGTAGTAGTCATGACTGTCATAACCTTCTGCCCGCAGCGCTTTTACTTCATCCACGGTTAAACCAAAGATAGAGATATTGTCATCGCCCACTTCTTCTGCAATCTCAATGTTGGCACCATCCAGTGTACCCACGGTAATAGCACCATTTAATGCTAGCTTCATGTTGCCAGTACCCGAGGCTTCTTTGCCTGCAGTAGAGATTTGCTCGGACACATCCGCTGCCGGGATCATTTTTTCCGCCAGTGTCACCCGGTAATTCGGCATAAAGACGACTTTAATGCGATCTTTCACCCGCTTATCGTGGTTGATTTTTTCACCCACTTTATTGATGGCATAGATAATCTCTTTCGCCAACTTGTAGCCAGGTGCTGCTTTGGCACCAAAAATAAAGACGCGCGGTACCATGTCGTAATCCGGGTTTTGCAGAATGCGGCGATACAACGCCAGTATATGCAGCAGATTCAGGTGCTGACGTTTGTATTCATGCAAGCGTTTAATCTGAATATCAAAAATCGCGGACGGATCCACCGCAATACCGGTCAGTTCTTTAATAACCTTGGCCAAGTCTGCTTTGTTTTGCTGTTTGATGGCCATAAAATCATCTTGTACTCTGGCATCATCGGCAAAGTCAGCCAGCTTTGCTAACTCTTTCAAGTTGGTCGGCCAGGTGGTGCCAACCAAACGATCAAGCATAGAGGAAAGACGGGGATTACAGGCTTTCAACCAGCGACGCGGAGTGACACCATTGGTGACATTGGTGAACTTATCTGGCCATAACGCCACCATCTCAGGGAACAGATCCGATTGCACCAGTTTCGAATGCACTTCCGCCACTCCATTGACACGAAAGGATCCCACCACAGACAAGTGGCCCATTCGCACCATCGGGTTGTGACCTTCTTCAATAATGGATAATTTACGCTTCTTGTCATTATCGCCAGGCCAAAGTACATCCACTTGCTCCAGCAAGAAGCGACGGTTGATTTCGTAAATGATTTCCAGATGCCGTGGTAACACTTTTTCAAACAACCGAACCGACCAGCTTTCCAGTGCTTCTGGTAATAAGGTATGGTTGGTGTACGCAAAGACCTGCTGACAAATGGCCCAGGCTTCATCCCATTGCATATCGGCTCTATCGACCAAAATACGCATCAGCTCTGGGATAGCAACCGCTGGGTGAGTATCATTTAATTGGATCACCACCTGCGCAGGGAACTGGCTCCAATCATCGCCATGCGAACGCTTATAGCGGCGGATGATATCTTTTAAAGAGCAAGAGCAGAAAAAGTACTGTTGAATTAAACGTAGCTCTTTGCCGGCGTCAGTATCATCATTTGGATACAATACTTTGGAAATCGTTTCGGCTTCGATGTTCTCACGAGACGCATCAACATAACCGCCCGAGTTAAACACATCCCAGTTAAAGAAGTCACTGGCCCGGCTTTCCCACAAACGCAACACGTTGACAGAGCTGCCCTGATAACCAACCACCGGAATATCCCATGGCACACCTTTAATGATACGCCCCGGGTGCCACACTTTTTTCATTTGGCCCTGCAAGTCGTATACGGTTTCAACATAGCCATAAACCGATATTTCCTGTACGGACTCTGGCCGGCAAATTTCCCATGGGTTGCCGTATTCACGCCAGCTATCGGGCCGCTCTATTTGCCGGCCATTTTGAAAAGCTTGTTGAAACAAACCATGCTCGTAATGAATGCCATAGCCGATAGCTGGCAAGTTCATCGTGGCAAGTGAGTCGATAAAACACGCAGCCAAACGACCTAAGCCACCATTGCCGAGCGCCATATCTTCTTCTTGATCTTCCAGCTCAGCGATATCGTGTCCCAGCTCCGACAACGCCTGTTTAGCCTGCGCATACAATCCTAAGTTATGTAAATTGTTGCTGAACAGGCGGCCCATCAGGTATTCAAGGCTAAAATAGTGTACGGCGCGGGTATCTTGCTCATAATGGGCACGCTGAGTGGTTCGAAGGCCATCATAAACCACTTCGTTAACAGCGGCACAGGTAGCGCGCCACCAGGCTTGTGCACTGGCTTTGTTGACGTCGGTGCCTAAACTGGCATGCAGATGACGGATGATGCGCTCTTTTAATTGCTCAGCGGTAGGCTGTGACTCAATAGCGGCCACAAGCGATTTGGTCTGTTTCTTAGTCATTGCCAATCCTGTTGGTTAGTGAATCACCTGCCCATCTAAGCTTAGTCATTCGCCAGATGCAGACAAGTGAAATATTTCCTCCTATTAGATGTAAAAATATTACAAAAAACAAGGAGGGAATACGTTTGCAGTGCCATTGACAATGAAATATCGTAATATTATTACAGGTTAATGACCGTTCAAGCGGTACTGGCGGCAAAAACCTGCTCAACAAAAGCCTTGGCATCGGCTTCCAGCAGTGCCAAATGCTTGCCATCGACAAAACTTTCCAGATAAATCTTGTAGGTATTTTCCGTACCAGATGGCCGGGCCGCAAACCAACCGTTGGCAGTCACCACTTTTACTCCGCCAATACCAGCCTGATTGCCCGGTGCTTCGGTCATCACCGCCTGAATGGCATCCCCGGCCAGCGTCGTTTGTGTGACGCTGTTAACATCCAATTGCTTTAACGCCTGCTTTTGCTCCGGCGTAGCGGCGGCATCCAACCGTCGGTACAGTGGGTTGCCCAGTTCTTTGGTTAATGCCTGATATTGTTGGTATGGGTCGACTCCGGTAGTGGCCAGAATCTCTGCTGCCAAAAGGCCCAGAATAAAGCCATCTTTATCGGTACTCCAGACCGTGCCATCAAAGCGCAGGAAGCTGGCTCCCGCGCTCTCTTCACCACCAAAGGCCACTGTGCCTTGATGCATGCCATCGACAAACCATTTAAAGCCAACCGGCACTTCGAACAAGTTGCGGCCACGGGCCGCGACTACCCGGTCGATCAAGGCGCTTGATACCAGCGTTTTGCCAATTTTCAGGTCAGTGGACCAATCCGGGCGATTGCTCAATAAATAGTTTATGGCCACAGCCAGGTAATGGTTCGGGTTCATCAGGCCGCCACTTCGGGTCACAATGCCGTGGCGATCAAAATCCGGATCATTGCCTATAGCGATGTCGTACTGATCTTTTAACTGGATCAGGCTGCTCATCGAATAAGCAGAGGAGCAGTCCATGCGGATGACCCCGTCTTTGTCCAATGGCATAAAGCCAAAAGTTGGGTCCAACTTGGTATTGACGACCGTTAAATCTAAGCCATAGCGCTCAGCGATCACCGGCCAATACGCAATACCTGAGCCACCTAAAGGATCAACCGCAATGCGGATGCCAGCTTTAGCGATAGCTGCCATATCCACCACATTGGCAAGATCATCGACATAAGGGCCGATGTAATCGTATTGATGGCAAAGTGGCGATGCCAAGGCTTGTTCAAAATCAATGCGTTTGACATCGGTTAAGCCTTTGGCCATAAGCGCATTAGCACGTTGCTGAATTGCATTGGTCACATCAGTATCGGCCGGGCCACCATGCGGCGGATTGTATTTAATGCCACCATCTTGCGGTGGGTTATGCGAAGGCGTAATCACCAAACCGTCGGCTTGCACACTGTTGGCTTTGTTAAAGCATAAAATAGCATGTGAAATCACTGGAGTCGGCGTAAAACCAGCATCTTGCTGAATGTATATCTCAACGCCGTTGGCCACCAACACTTGAACCACAGAGGCAAAGGCAGGCTCAGATAAGGCGTGGGTGTCTTTTCCCACAAAGACAGGGCCTGTAATACCCGCTTGCTGACGATACTCGACCATAGCCTGAGTAATAGCCAGAATATGTGCTTCATTAAAGGAATGCGCCAGAGCACTGCCCCGATGGCCTGATGTACCAAAGCTGACTTGATGACTGGCTTGCTGCACATCTGGCTTTAGTTCGTAGTAGCTTGTCAGCAACTGACAAACATTGACCAACTGCTCGGCTGTGGCGACTTGTCCTGCTTGGGGATGAATTGACATTGCGGTTTCCTTATACCATATCGCGAATTTGTTCCGCTTCTGCTTCCGTGTAGCCAAGTGTAAGCGCCACTTCTGTCAGCATCATCTTTTTACGGGTGGTGTTGGAGTTGGTCATCACCCAAAAATCAGTATCGGGTATGGCCTTGGGGTTGGTGCTACTACCCGATTGCAGCAACTCACTTTCGCTACGTCCAAAGTACTGACGATCGCGACCTTTAATATCCAAAACCGCACTGAACTGCGTCGGATGCGTTTTAGCCAAGGCCGATAGAATAAGTAAAAACCGCCCGACAATACTCGACTCAGCTTGCAAGTCTTGCCGGCTGATACGATCAAAAATACGTCCGGTTACTGGTGTGCTTGCTGCCTTTGGCGACGGTGCAGGAGATGACGGCTGCTCAGCAGTTTCTTCTGGTGGTGGCACCTCCGCAGTGGCGGAACCAAGCAATAAACGCCGTAAAATCTCTGAAGCACCTTCGCCAATTTGCTGGGTTTGGCTGGCTATGTATTGGTATAAATCATCATCAATTTCGATAGTTTTCATGCGTTAAGCCTGTTTCAATAATTCAGAGTAGTATACAAATCCCGCCTGCCAGATACCAGCTTGGTATCATCCTCAATTGGAGTTCTGTTACCATATATACCTGACACAGTTTAAAGTACAAGCACAGTAAGATAAAACGGATCCTTCATGAAACTTCACTACGAACAACGAGGCTCTGGGCCTTGCTTGGTATTACTGCATGGTTTGTTCGGTAGCCAAGATAATTTGGCGGGAATTGCCAGAGCAGCAGAGGCCGATTTTACCGTCATTAGTATGGATTTACGTAATCACGGTCAATCGCCACATAGCGATAGCATGACGTACTCGCAAATGGCTGCCGATGTACTCGACACCCTGCCTGCTGATATCGAGGCATTTTTCCTGCTTGGTCACTCCATGGGAGGAAAAGTTGCCATGCAACTGGCGTTGGAGCAGCCTGAGCGTGTGCAAGCACTGGTCGTGGCTGATATTGCGCCAGTGGTCTATGATTCACGCCACGATAGCATCATCAAGGCGATGCAAAGTGTAGACATCGATCAAATCACACAACGCAGTGACGCGGACCAGCAACTAGCGCGCACCATTACGGAAAAAGGGGTTCGGCAGTTTTTACTGAAGAATCTACAAAAGCACGATGATCGCTTTGTCTGGCGCTGCCATTTACCAGCGATTGCAGCTTGTTACCCAGAGGTTTTAAAAGCCCCTGAAAGCACGAGCAGCTATGAAAAACCAGTGTTGTTTATTAAAGGCGCCAACTCCGATTACATCCTGCCTGAGCATCAAGAACCTATTCGGCAGTTGTTTCCAAAAGCCGGGGCAAAAATCATTCACGGTGCCGGCCATTGGCTGCATGCCGAGAAACCGGCAGCCTTTAACAAGCTGGTATTGGATTTTTTGCAGAAGAACCAAGCGTGATTTTGTGATAAAACAATAAAAGTCAGCCAAATTTATGCTATAGTGCGCGCGATTTTTTTTCACCAGTGTGAGCATTATGGGTCATGATATTGAGCTGTACGAGTCGTTAGCGCTGTGGGTTGGATTAGCGGTGCTATTCTTCTTTATTGGCATGGCTATTCAGGATGTACTAAAAAAAGGCCAGGTGCCACTATTCGGCAGGGTCTTCGTCTGGATCGTCTTGTTTGCTGGCTGTGCTGGTTTTATTGCTAAAGGCGTGATCCAGTTTTTTTATGAAACCCAAGGCTTGGGGTAATGGCAAAAAGCAATAACGACCGCACTACGCCCGATCTATTCGCACTGGAAAAACGTCCAGGCCGGCCGCGTACCAATCCGCTGCCCCGGCAAGAGCAGTTAAAGTTTAATAAGCGCAATCAGATTAAACGCGATCGGGAAAAGGGCTTGAAGCGTATAGAGTTTAAATTGTCAGCTGAGCTGTACGACCGTTTATCGGGCGCAGCCAATCAGCAGAAAATGACGCGCAGCGCTTATTTAGAGCATATTTTAACCACCGTTTTAGTTAAGTAAAAGGCAACATTCATGGCAACAGTAGGTATTTTTTTCGGCAGTGATACCGGTAACACGGAGCACATCGCCAAAATGATCCAGAAAGAGCTGGGCAAGCATCTGGTAGAAGTACGAGATATCGCCAAAAGCAGTAAAGAAGATATTGCTGAGTTTGATTTGCTGCTGCTGGGGATTCCAACCTGGTATTACGGTGAGGCACAGTGCGATTGGGATGATTTCTTTCCCGATCTTGAAGCCATCGACTTCAATAACAAACTGGTTGCTATTTTTGGCTGCGGCGATCAAGAAGATTATGCAGAATACTTTTTGGATGCAATGGGTACCCTGCGTGACATCATTGAGCCAAAAGGTGCTATTTTGGTTGGCAACTGGCCGATTGCAGGCTATGACTTTGTTGCATCAAAAGCCATGGCAGATGATGACCATTTTGTCGGGCTGGGTATTGATGAAGATCGTCAACCCGAGCTGACCGAGCAGCGGGTGAAAGACTGGTGCAAACAAGTCTACGAAGAAATGTGTTTAAAAGAGCTGGAAGGTCTATAAGCTATAAGAACAAGGGCATGCCATGCATGCCCTGTTTAGCAACAACTGCCCTAACGACAACTCTTTTTCTTGCGCACATAAATCGTCCGGTTTACTTCACACACTATATTGCCCTGCTTGTCTTTGATATGTACCAGAAACTCAGGAAAGTGTTTATCTCCGTCGTCCGTCGCGGCTTTAATAGCCTGTAACACACTATCCGATAGCCAGAATTCGGCCGTTAGCACTCCGCGACCCGGTGCAATAAAATCGATATCTGCTTTTTTATCCCAAACATGGTAATCCGGCCCCAGCGCGCCCATCACCATCAATGGGTAGATTGGATCGGTCATCGCAAACATCGAGCCGCCAAATTGAGTTCGATTGATGTTTTTGGTCCATGGCCGCGATTTCAGCTTGACGCGCACATAACAAAAATCATCCCTGATCCGTTCAACCTTAATGCCACTGAATAAAAAAGGCGGCCAACAGTTTAGTACAAACTGTAAGAACCTTGGTTTCATTGCCCATTGCATAACTCGCGCCCACTGGTATGACCTGATAAGGTATTGTACGATAATGACAATAAAACACCAAGCATGCAAAAGCGATTGCATAGAGCCTGAGCAGTCAATCCATTTAGCATTTGATAAAAGCTGCAATGGCTTTATAATCGATGGTATCTAGTAGCAACAGAAGCATCTTATGACTGATAATAATACTGAACTTCGCAAAGCTGGCCTGAAAGTCACCCTGCCCCGAGTTAAAATTCTGGAGATTTTGCAGGATCCGAATAACCAGCATATCAGTGCAGAGGATGTTTATAAATTATTGCTCGATCTTGGCGAGGATATTGGTTTGGCGACCGTGTATCGGGTACTGAACCAGTTTGATGATGCTGGTATCTTAACACGCCATCACTTTGAAGGCGGTAAGTCGGTATTTGAATTGACAGGCTCCAGCCACCATGACCATCTTGTCTGCTTAAATTGTGGTCGTGTGATTGAGTTTGAAGACGATACCATTGAACGCAAACAGCTGGAAATTGCGAACCGCAATGGCTTGAAGCTCACCAACCATAGTTTGTACTTGTATGGCGAATGCGAGCAAAAAAATAGCTGCCCGCACAATACAGACAATTAAATACAAGCCTGCCAGAAAACGCCGTTGGCCGTCGGGTCACTCCTGCCAATCGAGCCAACGCTTACTAAGCCGGTAGCTGGCGTAACTAAACCATTCAGTCGTCAGCTTGGCATAAAAGTCGTAATTGCTCAAATTAACTGTCAACCAGCAATGCCATGGACAATTCAGCGGCCTAAAGGTCGCTGTACTCGCTGCTAAAAACTCACCATTCAATTGATGTTGCTCAATCAAACGTTGTATCCGCCAGCCATGATAATCGCTACTGACAAATAACAATGGCTGCACTTGAGTAAAGCGCTCAGCCAATTGATAAAACTCCTGGTAGGTATTGTCGCCACCATCAAAGCAATCGATCACACCACTGATCCCCTGCTGTAACAAGTAGTCGGTATAAGGCGTACAGTGTCTGGTTGTAATAACAATGCCTGAGGGTTGAGGCTTATCTGCTAGCAAGGTTACGACATGATCTAACCGGTTACGGGCGCAGGCAGGTAAAGAACTGGGGGAACCACCGCACCCCATCACCACCAGAGTGCCAGGCTCACGAGAACGGTCTTGGTTTAACGTCGTGGCTGGTTGTATCTGCTGTTGTTGCCAGCTGCGAACTTGATTGGCGAGAAAGCTGTTGCCGAGAAGATAAAACCACAAAAATAACAGCCATAAACCCTTTTTACGGTAGGCGATAGCCGCTAGCAGCAAACCGTACAAAAATAAATTCTGTGGGTACAATGCCAGTTGAATAAAGTCAGTCATGTGCCAGCTCCTTTTCAGATGGTGTAAATGAGCGTTTGGCAACACTTAACAACCAGGCATTCCACATCATCCATGGCAACCAGAGCATGCCAGATGTCAGCACATGGCCAGCAACCAGAGCAAGTAACACGAGCATCAGATTTAACATCAGGACAATACGCCCCTCTGCCGCCCCACGGCAACGCCAACCGAGCCACAGTAGAAATGCTACCAAGCAAAGCAGCCAGCTCATACCTACCACACCAAAAAATACCATCACATCAAATGCATCGGATTCAGCAAAGTATTTTCTGACATGCAATTGAATACCAGCCTGACCAACTCCAAGCCACTGATGCCAGATGGCAAACTGTTCACGAAAAGCTTGCCAAATGTGCTGCATATAAAGATCACGCGATGATAAGATCAGACCGATCATGCCTTTTTCCTGATACACCCAGCTTAGCTTGTCATACAACCCCAATCCTGTCAGCACTGGTTGAAGCCACCAGGGGCTTAAAACAAGCAACAGCAGCACGCTAATCCCCATCCACCAGAGCCCTTTTTTGCGCGTTGCAGCTCTCAGATGCAATAAAGGAACGAAAAGGATGATGCTCACCACACCGAGCAGGGCCGTCTTAGTCAGTAACTGCAGCGCACAAAATAATGCCACCGTACTTAACAGCACATAAAGCCCACGATAGCGTTGCCAGCTTTGGTGCAATTGAAAGGCAGTCAGTACCAGTAGCAAAGCAGATACCTCATTAGCAGCTCGCAAAAACCCGCTGCTACCCAGTGCCGCCAGCTCTATCTGATCCATTGGACTATAAGCCGCATAGCCAAACCCCATAAAGCCAAATACAAAACTAAACAATAAGGCTACCGAGCTAATATGCATGATCAACTGCAACATAGCCTGCGCATCCTCCGGTTGTTGCCGGGCATAATGCCAAAAGCACAATAAAACGATGGCTGGAGCCATCAGCTTGCCTGCTAAAATAGCATCTTGACTAAAAGGCAAGACAGGCTGATACAGATGCTGGCTCAAGGCCGGCCCCACAAGCATGATGACAGGGACTAGCAGTAGGCATAGTGAGAGCCAACGGCGAGATTCAACCTGCCAGATCACGCCGAGCATGCACAACAACAGTATCGCCTTATACACCACCGATAACGGCCAGTGCAGCCAGTCTGCGGCAGACAAGGCGCCTTGGGTAATATCAAGCAGCAAATAACAAGAGGCACAAAGAAAAATGACTTTGCACCAAGCAGGCATTCGGCAAGCTACGGAGTAATCAGCCAAAGAAACCTCGCCAGCCCTTTTGCAGCAGCCGCAGTCGCAACTGGCTTAACCAACTCAACTTCATTTTGAGATAATAGCGGATTTTAAGCCGGATCAAGCCAAAGCGGCAGGTAGCCACTAATTGTGGAAGTGACATTGGTAACTGCTGCATACTATGCCGGTAAAAACGCTGATTTTGTCTATTGCGCTCCGTCATCTGCGGTTGATGTTTCTTTACAAAGTCATCATGAGCCTGCAATCGTTTCGGTGAGCCAGTAATTCGCCCGGCTTCGTGTCCGGCATTCACCTGATAACTGATCTCGGCAATGCGTCGGGCAGGCCCAAACCGGGCAACAACCCGCACCCACATATCGTAATCTTGAAATGCAGCCAGTTGTTCATCAAAGCCACCTAACTCCTGCATAAAGCGGGTTGGTACCAAGGCTTGATTCGATAAATTGTGAACATCGAGTAAGGTTTGAAGATCAACCATCTCATCGCTGGCATAGCATGTCTTACTCACTTTGCCGTAATGCCACAAGTAACCTGAGCATACCATCGAATCTTCTGGTTGATAGGCCGCTAACAGGCTGGATAACCGATGCGGATAGAAAACATCATCGTCATCCAAACCAGTGACAAATTCACCTTTTGCTATCGCTATCGCGGTATTACGGGCAGCACAGGCGCCGCGACTTTGTTCATGGCGGAGCAGCGATATTTTTTCCTCGCTGCCGTAGCGCTGATTCAGCTCCTGCCAGCTCTGATCGGTGGAGCCATCATCCACCACAATCAACTCAAAGTGAGGGTAGTCTTGTGCCAATACCGACTCAATGGCACTGACCGCCATACGCCAGCGATTGTGGGTTGGCATGTATACCGTGATGAAAGGGGGTTGCTCAGCCATGTTACTGTCGCTATTCATAAGCGTCCTCGAAGTACCAGCCATAGATAATGAAATAACTTACCCTGCCGACCAACACGGCTGGGCTGACTTAGCAAACGATAGGCCCACTCAAGGTGGAGTTTGCACCAGATAGCCGGGGCTCGTTTTACATTGCCCGTAAACACATCGTAGCTGCCCCCTACTCCCATAAAAAAGCAAGCAGGCAATTGCTGTTTGCAGCGATCAATAAATTGCTCCTGCTTCGGAGATCCCATCGCTACGGATATCACTTGAGCCCCACTTTGCTTTATGGACTCAATGACCTGCTGTTCATCGCCGAAGTACCCATCGGTTGCTCCCACCACATGCACATGCTGCTGCTGTAACTTCGCTTTGGTTTGCGCCAAAACTTCAGGCTTAGCGCCCACCAGATACACCGGCACCTTAAATTCAGCGCAACGAAGCATTAAGGCTTGCCATAGCTCACAGCCGGGGATCCGTTGGATCGGCCGCTTCAAACGTTGCCGCATCACGGCCACCACACCGATACCATCAGCATAGCGGATTTCAGCCTGCTGCAACATGCTGGCAACCGAACTATCTTGGCGTGCCGTCATGATTTTTTCCGGATTAATAGCAATGGCTGAACCCGCAAACACAAAACCTTGCTGATCGACGATGGTTTCGAGCAGTTGCTGCTGGTCCTGATAAGCACCGATCTGCAACGGACCAATAAGCACCGAATCTACATTATCCTTTGTCATACCGCGGTATCCTTGATGACTGCCAGCTGTTGATACAGCTGGGCTACTTTTTGAGCTATGACCGATAACAGCTGCCCCTCTGCGTAACAACGACCATGCTGTTGCATGGCTTGATAGCTTGGCTCCGGCAACTGCCAAAACTGCTGCAATGTCTGTTCTAAGCGAACTATAAGCTCGTCTTCCTGCTCATATTGAGGAATAAGCACACCATATTCAGCCTGCAATTGAGCTGTTGAGCCATCCGTAACCGTTGCTATAACGGGGGTTGAACAAGCCAGCGCCTCGGTCATCACCAAACCAAAGGATTCCTGCCTTGATAAACTCAGCAGTACCTTACTTCGTCGGTACCAACTGATCAGCTGGGTTTGCGACTGCATCGGCAGCCAGCGTATGGTTGGGTACTGCTTGGTCCAGCCTTCCACTTCGTGCTGCATCGCGCCCTGTCCGATAATCACCACTTGACGCTGAGCCAGTTGCGGCAGCAATCGTTTTAATCGGTCCAGCCCTTTATTGTGATCCAGACTCCCCACAAACAACAGATCAATGTCTTTTTCCCTCCAAGAGAGTGGCTCAACATCGGCAAAGTCGGCAGCAATACCGGCAGAGAGGACACAAGCAGAACGAACGGGTTGGCTAAACCGCTGCTGCAAGGCTGAACTTGTAAAGATCCAGTGGTCCACCCAGCGCGTGCACCAGCGATAAGCGAAGCTTGCTGGCTGATAATGGTAAATATCGCTGCCATGGCACGTCACCACAATAATCGCCTTGCGATTGCGCAGTACTTTATAAAGGATGGCCAGCCAAATGGTTGGGTAATAAAAATGAACATGCAGCAATTGATAGGTTTTTCGTCGGCACAGGTAACGCCAGAAAAAAGACAGTGCCCATACCGGGTATTTAAAACAACGATTTAATAACGTATCCTGATGCCAGCGCATGAAATGATAATCCGTTTTCATGGGCAAGGCACGACGCTGCTGTTCAATAAACTGCCCTTGTACTGGGGCCGATGGTTTGGGCCCCATATTGCTGATCAGCAAGATTTGCATCAAAATGGTTCGCTCATTCTTCATCTAAAGTTGGCTAGGTTTGTTCAGCGTAGCGACAGGCTAATGACTGTAAGCTGAACCATGACAACAGCTTACCAAAAAAAGGGATCCTATGTACCTGCCTCTTTGGCCTTTTTTAACGACTCTGCTGATCACATCCATAATGCTGTGGATACTCCGCCCCGTCGCGAGCCGTTTGCAATTGATCGATATTCCCAAAGGCAGAAAGCAGCATCAAGGCAAAATTCCTTTGATTGGTGGCCTTGCCCTTTTTACAGGCTTAGCTGCAGGCTTGCTAAGTCATGACATCAGCTCAATCGCTCACTGGCAGTTTATTGGCTGTGCTGCCGTCATTGTGGTATTAGGTGCTTTTGACGATGCACTGGATTTATCCGTCAGTATTCGTTTGCTGGTTCAATCCATAGTGGCCATTGCCATGATGCTGAGTCTCGACTTGCATCTGGCGCATCTGGGCAACCTATTTGGTGCGGGGTCCATCGATTTAGGCTGGTTTGGACCGCCTTTAACGGTGATTGCAGTCATCGCCGCCATCAATGCATTTAATATGACCGATGGTATTGATGGTCTGGCCGGAACTCTTAGTTTTATCTGCATGGCCATGCTCAGCTTTTTTATGCTGATGTGGGGGCAACAAGAACTGGCGATCATACCTCTGTTGATGATGATGGCATTAATCCCTTATCTGGCTGCTAATCTGCAATGGTTTGGTCTACGAAAAGTCTTTCTCGGCGATGCTGGTAGCATGCTCATTGGTTTGACAGTCATCTGGCTATTGTTGCAAGGCAGCCAAAGTCCGGCGAGTAGCTTCCGCCCAGTGACAGCACTGTGGATCATTGCCATTCCACTGTTAGACATGGCCGTAATCATGATCCGGCGGCTTCGTAAAGGACAGTCTCCTTTTAAAGCCGACCGAGAACATCTGCATCATATTTCATTGCGGATGGGACTTAACTCGCGTCAGGCTTTGATGCTGATCGCAGGTTTGGCTGGTATTTGTGCCAGCATAGGCGCTTTGGCTGAATACCTGCTATTACCTGAAGGGCTGGTATTATTGTTGTTTCTCGCGTTAGCAGCCTTCTACTACTACCTGATAGCCCATATCTGGCGCTTATTGTCGGCGTTACGAAAACGTAGAAGGCATGACAGAAGTTCAAGCTAGTCTAAGCTGAGAAAAACAAAGCCTTACGACGATCGTACTCATTGATCATAGCTTGCATCGCATCCCCATCATAGGGCGATAAATTACTCAAGATCATATGTTTACGGCCATGACCAATGCTCTTGCCATGGCTGCTTAAGCTAAAGTCCAGAGCAACATTGCCACGCCGACCTGTGACTTCTAAGCTGCTTTGTGTCAAGGCCAGGTCTGGCAACTCCGTTGGCAACTGATCCAAATGCAGGGCCATACTTTCATAAATCACCATGGGCCGTTGGGTATGGATCATCACGTCATGCTGTTGCATTAATGGTTGCAAGATATGCGGAAAATTCTGACCAGAAAAACGGACATAATCGGTCACAATCGATTCGATCAGGGCTTCATCCCGAATGACCTTACCCTGCTGACGAAGAGATAAATAGACTTTATCTTGTCGATCACAAATATGAATCTCATCGCCCTGCTGGCTAAAATGCAACCAGATATCCGATGCAACCATACCCGAAAATGTGCAGCATAACTGCTCACTAATACCGTACTGGCTAGCAAACCAGGCAAACATCAAGTCACCGGGGACACAAAAGCGCTTCGCATCTTCATCATGCAATGGATTAAAGTCACTGGCAATTTTCTTTGCAAAATTACTCGCCTGAGCGCGACTGAAAGAAAACTCTTCACCCTGCCGGGTAATGTATGGCGTCAAAAACATGAAAGTTCCGTGTTAGATGGCAAAAAATCTAACTTAGTCTACCTCAATTTTCCAGTATATTGGTCTTGCCAGTACTAATTTTTATTTTTGGCAGGAGTTATGCATCTGGTCAAAACAGCAAACATACGTCCATGATTGATCTCCTTTCATCGTCGTGATCCCATAATAGGTATGAAGAGACCATGCAATGACCTTGAAAACAAGCCGACAACATTTGGCCGCCATGAAAAAGCTCAGTCTTGCTGAGCTGGAAGATAAGCTGTTGGAGCACCAACAACTGTTAAACGCCATTGTTAAAGACAGCGGCATGTTGTTGCCGAGGATGCTGCAAGCCCCTGCCTTATCCGAACAATGCAAGACGATTTTAACTCAAGCCTTAAAAAGTTACGCCGAAAAAGACTATCACCATGCCGCTCGTTTATTTCGTCAGACTGCCCTGCTTGGTCATAGTAAGGCGCAGTATTATTTAGGTTTGATGTTTTTAAAAGGTCAAGGGCTACCCGCTTCAGCGAAGCATGCCTACTGCTGGCTACTATTAGCGGCCAAACAGCGTGAGGATGCCGCACTAAAACTTGTCAAATCGTTGCAACAACAACTCTCAGAAACTCTGGTTCAGCAAGCCACAGAGCTTGCTGCTGAACGGTATGAATACATCGAAGACAGACGCATGGCTGTATTGTAAAAAAATGCTTGATTTTTACTCGGGCAACAACTACTGTATATCCATACACTGTACAAAACAACAGTCAGGAGTTTCTATGAGTCGTTCAACGAATAGCATGATCCCTTCAGCGTCAAGTCATCAGGGGTTCTATCAGCAAGGTCCCGGGTTTCATTATTGCCAACAACAGGCCGCGACCACCACCAGCCAACAACTTACTGCCCTGTTTGAGCGCCACCAGGCTGATCGGGGCTGGACCTTAATTCTGGCTCCTGAAAGTGAATCATTGAAGGTACTGGCTGAAGCTGAGGCGGCACAACAAAATCGAACCCTACTTATTCACCGGAAACAGATCCATCACCTGGCTGATACGCTGAAAAAAGCTATTCTGGCAGGCACCTGCAGCACCATTATTAGCTTTGGCGAGCTGCTTAGTACGGCAGAGCACTATGAGTTAACTTCGCTGGCGAAGCATTATGGCTGCACAGTTTATTGGTTCAGCCATGCCAGCATGCAGCCACATCACTGACAATCAACTGGCGATACGCTACCATAGCCTGTGGTCAGTTGGATTGAGCAGGATGAAACTATGCGGTGTTATTGTGGTTCGGGGCAATCTTTTGCAGATTGTTGCCAACCCTTGCTGAATGGCTTGCAGGAGGCAAAAAGCTGCGAGCAGTTGATGCGTTCACGCTACAGTGCCTTTTGCTATGGGCACGCTGAGTATTTACAACGAAGCTGCGTCCCTTCGCTGCGTGAAGCACAGTCGCCAGCTGCATTGCAGCCTTTTATTAAAGAAACTCACTTTACCCAGCTACAAATCCTGAGCTCCAGTCCACTTGACTCTACCGCAGCGCATGGCTTTGTTGAATTTAAAGTCTATTTCATTCAGGGACATCAACTACACAGCTTTCAAGAGTATTCTGTATTCGAGTTCATTCAAGGCCAGTGGTATTACGCCAGTGGCCGTCTGACTGACTTTCCCGGCCAAAAGATAGGCCGCAATGATTCGTGCCCCTGTGGCAGCGGCAAAAAGTTTAAATCCTGCCAATTGCACCGGGCATCTGGTCAAGCAGCATCTTGATTATGGCCATGCAGTTGCTGCAATACATCGTAAAGTTGAGTCGCATCCGCATCAACTGCTTCCATCGATTGGTGCAAGTATCGACGTCTGGCATGCGCATCTAAATTATCTTCAACTCGTGCATCCAGCTTCTTCGCTTTATCATGCAGGACCCAAGGGTATTGATGCAGCTGCTGCAGTAGTCTTGCCTGCGCAAAGCCATCCGATTGCAACGCTTCATTTAACTGCTTGAAATGCATTTCATCGTCTGACTGGTAGTCTAATGGACGGCTTTCAGCCAAACCGAATAACTGTCGTAGTGGTGTTTTTTGTTCCACTTTGTGTTGTTGTTGCAGTACAAAAGCAGCTTGCTCTTCTACCGCAGTTGATAGCATAGCGCACCATATCCGAAAGTCAGCTGGCTGTTGCTGCTGCAAGGCTGAACTTAACTTAGTACCTAATTGCCATTCGTGGATCAGCACAAAACATCACCCATTTAACTGCATCTGCTTGCTTTATCGGCAGCTGACTAAATAAATAAAGGTGCTTGCTTTACATCAGACAAAATTTTGTTATTATGCAGCCCTCAAGTGGAGGGGTTCCCGAGTGGTCAAAGGGATCAGACTGTAAATCTGCCGGCTCAGCCTTCGAAGGTTCGAATCCTTCCCCCTCCACCATTTTCCTGCAGTTTTTCCTTGCTAAAATCCCACATTTTACTGACACTTACCTTATGAAGTTTTAACGAACACAGTTGTATCCATGGAAAGCAAAACGCTTGAAAACCTTCGCGTCTTAATTGTTGACGATCAACGCTCCTTCCAGTTGATGTTTAAGGGCATATTGTATTCAATGGGAGCCACTAATGTTGCCTTTGCTCCCACTGGCGAGCAAGCACTGGCAAAGTGCATCAACATGGATTACGACGTGCTGTTTGTCGATTACCACTTAGGTACCGGAAAAAACGGCAAGCAATTGCTGGAAGACTTGCGAGAGAAAAAACTGCTGAAGCCGAGCAGTATTTTTATGATTGTGACTGGTGAAAATACCGTCCCTATGGTGATGAGTGCGGTCGAACTGGAGCCGGATGATTACCTGATCAAACCCTTTTCACAACGAGTATTGCGCAGTCGTATTCAGAAGATCCAACACAAAAAAGTAAAGCTGAACGCCTTGTATCAAGCCTTGTATGATGAACAAGGCGACACCATCATCGAGTTGTGTCAACAAGAAATCAGTACCGAAGGTCGTTATCAGCAGTTTTGTAAACGCGTACTGGCTGAAACCTTTATCAAGCATCGCAAGCTTGATGCAGCACAACAGGTGTTGTCACAGAATCTGGAGCAACACCGCAGCGGTTGGGCCTTGGTACTGCAGGCGCAAATCTACTTTGATCAAGGTGAATTTCAGCGCTGTCTGGAGCTCTGTGAAGAGGCACTGGAAAGCAATCGCTACTTTGCCGAGGCCTTCGATTTAAAGGCGAAAGCGTACATGGCAATGGCTCAGCCAGATGAAGCCCTGCAATGCATCCTCAATGCATCTGAAATTGCCCCTCACTCGATCAAGCGGCAATACTTAATGATGGAAATTGCCCGCAAAGTGCATGATATGCCAAGGCAAGTTCAAGCCAGCAAGCAGTTGTATGAAATTACTCGCCGCTCACTGAAACAAGATGTCATTCATCTGCAAAATTACATACGTACCGTTATTGAAGCAGCAATGGAGTCAGAGGAGCCGCAGCAAAAAAACCGCTATCAGCAGGAAACTATGATTGCATTGCAGCGAGCCCGGCTCGATGAGTCCATGATCAAAGACATTGACTTCGACTTATTCGAAGTACTGTGCCAGGCCCGCCTTGAGTCGCTCAGTGGCCAACAGTTTCAAGCAAAACGAACCTTTGCAACTGTCGCCGACTTATTGCACGGACAAGAGCATAGCCTGGCTGATGCCGTTTTGTTACTCAATCAAATTGGTGAATATGAAGAGGCAGATAGCCTCAAGCAAAAAATATCCAAAGAGACGCTGGATAACCCGGTTCTGGACGCCATTATACAACGGCAAACAGACATCACCGTCAGCCGAAAAGAATACTTTGCTCAGTACAACAAAGAAGGGATCCGCTTATACAAAGCTGGCCTTTTTAGTGAAGCAGCCAAGCAATTTGAACAAGCGCTTGAGCTAGCCCCCATGAATACCGGCGCCGCTTTAAATTACATTCAAAGCCTGCTGCAATTATTGAGTCAACCGCAGCATTTCAAGGTTGGTGATGCTTTTGAGCGCTGCCGCAAGGCGTTTCGTGTTGTAGACAATATGCCCTTGCCTGAACACCATCGCGTCCGTTATCAAGAGCTGTTGTCGCGCTATGAAAAAATACGGACAGAGCGCAGACGTTAATCTGCGCTCTGTTGCATGCGGACTAACTCTTGAAACAAGCCACTGGCACCGATCCGCATCCGCTGTGCATCGGCTTCACGTCCAGTGATCCTTTGAAACATCTCTATCAGCGACAGTCCCTGCTCAATGGTGCGGACACCACCCGATGCTTTAAAACCTACATCCCGGTCAGCTCCGGCAATCACAGTTAATATAATCTGCGCAGCTTCATCAGTTAAACCTACCGGTACTTTTCCCGTTGATGATTTAACAAAATCAGCACCATTGTCGATGGTCAACTCAGTGGCTCTGGCTACTTGCTGAGCCGTAATTAACTCGCCACTTTCTATAATGACTTTTAACACTGCCGTACCACATGCCTGGCGTACATCAATCAAAAAACTTTTTACCGAGCCAATTTTGCCCGCCATCAGATCCTGATATGGCAACACGCAATCAATTTCATCTGCGCCTTGCTGACGTGCCTTTGCAATCTGTTGGCAGACCTCATCAGAACCAAGCTGTCCGCCAGGGAAATTAACAACCGTAGCTTTGGCAATGGCTTGAGCATTCAGCCACTCCTTCTTTGCCTGCAGCAAAGGCAAATAAATGGGGTAAATGCAAAGCGCCGCCGGTGATAGCTTAGCTTGCTGCACAGAATCTAACCACAGCTCCATCTGCTCTGAATTATCCTGATCTTGCAAACGTGTTACATCAAGCAATTGCGCTAATTGGGTAAGGCGTTGAGCAGTAGTCATAGGTGAACCTTTTTATTTTTAATCTCTATTTTTATACGCTAACAAAGTAAGTCAATGCCAATGAAAGACTGAATAATGAAACATTAATTCAACGAAGACCGTCGTTTATGTTATGAGAACATACTGATGTTGCTGCAACCACTGTCTTGCTTCATCAATTCGATTATAGTGCTGTCGAACCAACTGCCAGAATAATGCAGAGTGATCCATCCATTGCAAATGTGCCAGCTCATGGACAATGACATAATCAATCACCCACTGTGGAGCCATCATCAATCGCCAATTAAACAGCAGCGCCCCCCGGTTTGAGCAACTGCCCCAGCGACGGCGCCATTTCTTCACTCCGACTGAGGTACTATATAACTGCATCTGATGCTGCCACTCAGCAACACGTTTCGGAAACCACTCAGCCGCTTGCTGACAGTACCAGCTATCCACCAATGCATGCACACGGTGTGGCAATTGCTCATCGCTGATACGTCGGCTGTATTCTATCAGCACTTGCTTGCCATCAAACTGAACTGCAGAACGAGATGCACGCTGGAGCTGGATAGGAAAAGCCTGATCAAATAACAACACACCATCTTGCAAGACGCACCGCCTGGAGCGTTGCAACTGCTGCTGTTGCTGATGCAGGTGCCGAGCAATCCAATCTGATTTTTGTGTAATAAAGCTTTCAATTTGCAACAAGGTGCATGCAGACGAAGCCCTAACGACCAACTCACCAGCCTTTACTTGCAGCGCCAGCTGCCGACGCCGCTTGCTACGGATCAAACGGTACGAATGGGTATCAACCCCTGTATTGATTTCAAATTCGTCAGGCACCAAAAGCTCTATCATCCATAGGTAATCCGGCCTAGCATAAGGATTTTTCCCTTTTGACTCAAGCCTGCACTTAGCTAAGTTTAAGATGTCGATTCATTAGGTATTGATTCACCCAAAGCGGCGTCGATGGTAAGATCACTACAACTTGTATTCAGCCAGATGAGACCATAGCAGAATGAAAATAATATCATTTAATATTAATGGGCTAAGAGCCAGACTGCATCAGCTCGAAGCACTTATCCAGAAGCATCAACCCGATTTTATCGGCTTACAGGAAATCAAGGTACATGATGACCAGTTTCCACTGGAAGCGGTTGAAGCTATGGGCTACAAAGCATACTACTTTGGTCAAAAAGGCCATTATGGTGTGGCGATTTTAAGCAAAATACCAGCCGTTCACATGCAGTATGGCTTTCCTGGCGATGAAGCCGATGCACAACGTCGAATGCTGATTGGTACCTTTGCCCTTGAAAATGGCAAGCAGTTGACTTTACTTAATGGCTACTTTCCTCAAGGAGAGAATCGTAGTCACCCGCTGAAATTTCCTGCCAAAACCAAGTTTTATAACGACTTACAAGTATACTTAGAACAAAATCATACGTCCGAAGACCTCATTGCCGTTATTGGCGATATTAATATTTCCCCGCTAGATCAAGATATAGGCATTGGTGAAGCCAACGCGAAACGCTGGTTACGTGAAGGAAAAACCTCCTTTTTGCCAGAAGAGCGAGCTTGGTTGCAACGATTAAAGGATTGGGGGCTGATAGATACTTACCGCCATCTACACCCTGATATTTCGGATCAATTTAGCTGGTTTGATTACCGCTCTAAAGGCTTTCTGGATAACCGGGGTCTGCGCATTGATGTGGTTATGGCCACGCCTCCCCTGACGGCTGAGCTGACTGAATCAGGTATTGATTATGAGTTACGCGGAATTGAAAAACCATCGGACCATGCACCGGTTTGGTCTTGCTTCAAACTAGCAACGGTTTAAGTAGCGACAACTTAGGTTCGTGTGCTAACTTGCAATGGCTCAAGCAACCATGCTTTGAGCCATTACCAGCTATTGCGAATAAAGGCCTTATCCAATTGACGGTAAGCTTGTTGCAAAACCAGCCCCAAATCACGATACCGCAAGCTATGATTGTCCTCACGCTCGACCACAGTGATGCCATTTTGCTGTAGTTTTTCAACCAAGTGCTGGTACCAATGTACCAGGTTGGGTGGTAGTTTTGTTGCTGAGCGGATGCCCAACCAATACCACCCTTGAACCGGCATCGATACCAGTAATAAGGTCATAGCAACCAAGAGTGGTAATTGAGTCACACCAAACCATTGCAACTGCATCCAACCATTTAAAACGGCAATGGCGGGCAGTATCTTTTGTGACCAAGTCGTCATCCGAATCATGCGGTTTTCAGGCAGCATGCTATTGAGCTCAGGCTGAAGCGGCCAATTCTGGCTATAACTGACCCCTGCACGAATAGTGGAATACATCGATTGGTTCATACTTACCTCCAGGCCAGCACGTTCTGCCAATACTTTACTTTAGCATAAACTCAGCGACAGCAGTAAAAATACACTTGATTGCGATTCAGTCATAAAAAAGTGCCTATCAAGCACCAGCCCCATGTTTCCAGCGCAAAAAAATTGTTTATCTACAAAATGACTTTCTTTGTTGTTCTAAAGTAAATCATCACAACCCAATGTTCATTTATCATCCACCAAAACGAAAATTGCCTTATAAACAAACTATCAAAATTTGTGCCAATAGAAAATACAACTAAAAATCAATAAATAAGCATATTTAAACACTTTTCTGCACAGGGTTATCCACAGAATCTGTGGACAAGAATATGCCTGTTTTACAAGGCTCGCTATCTGAGTGTCAGCATTTTAAACAGCAAAAAAAGCCATTTCATTGAAAATTCATCTCGAGTTCATAAAAACAACACATAAAAATGGAACAAACAGCCAGTGGTATAGGATCTTGCGTGATAACAGATGCAAGCAGTCTCACTTTTCGCTATGCTAGTGCATCAGACATGGTTACCATTCGATCGAACCTATAATGCATTCTGACGACATCAAGCCACGGACAGAAAAACGAGCTATAGTCATGCAGCTGCTAGCTCCGGCAGATGGACGAGTTATGTCCTTGAATCAGCATACAGAAGCCATCCACGCCTACCAGCTTGCAGGTCCCGGGTTTTGGTTTCATATTCAATCAGATACGCTATATGCCCCTTGTGATGGTACCCTATCGATCCACTATACACCCTCGTTCTCAATACGTTTTAAACATCCAACTGGTTTGCAGACGATACTCGAATTGCCAGCAGCACTGCTTAGCCAACACAGCAAAGGGCTGGTCTGGTCTTGTCGTGATGGTGCGGATCTCAAAGCCGGCCAACAACTGCTGCGCTTTGATCCCCTATTTTTAAGCCAAACACCTCCTTTAACGTTGACGCTGTTACTACTTCCGGCGAAAGCAATCCAAGCTGAGGCCGTTATTCCGGCTAAGATGGTCAGCTCGCGTCAACCTTGCTTTACTTTTCAACTTCACGGAACTTCATTATGATCAAACTCTATGGCATCCCAAACTGCGATACCGTAAAAAAAGCCCGCCGCTGGCTCGACAACCAACACTTGCCTTATGAATTTATTGATTATCGGCAACAGCCCTTGTCTGAAACACAATTGCACGACGCGTTGCAAGAGCTGAGTGCTACCAAGTTACTGAATAACCGCAGTACTACTTTTCGCCAATTGTCAGAGAGCGAGAAATCCAATCTGGATGATGCAAAAACACTGCAACTGCTGATGCAGTACCCTACGCTTATCAAGCGCCCTTTGCTTCATTCCAGCCTTGGTTACATGGTCGGCTTCTCTGAAAGCAGTTACCAACACCTGCAGGAGCAACTAGCATGAGTGAGCTAAGCCCAGTGGTAAAACTGGCGATGGAATTGATCGAACGTCCATCCATTACTCCTGAAGATGCGGGCTGTCAGCAATTAATGGCTGAACGGCTTGCTCCGTATGGCTTTACTATTGAATCGATGTTTTTTGAAGACACTTTAAATTTATGGGCCAGAAAAGGCAGCGGTCGACCGCTGTTTTGTTTTGCCGGCCATACCGATGTTGTGCCGCCAGGTCCTGAGTCTCAATGGCATACACCGCCTTTTACACCAACGGTGCTAGACGGTACCCTTTTTGGCCGAGGTGCAGCAGATATGAAAGGCAGCCTGGCTGCTATGATTGTTGCTACAGAGCGTTTTTTATCACGTAAACCACAATTAACCGGGGATATCGCTTTTTTGATTACCAGCGATGAGGAAGGCCCTTTTATTAACGGCACCAAGCGCGTCATTGAAACACTGGAAGCCAGAGACGAGAAAATTCGCTGGTGTATAGTGGGCGAGCCCTCCAGTACCAAACAGGTCGGTGATGTCATAAAGAATGGTCGTCGCGGTTCATTAAGTGGCAGCCTGACCGTGAAAGGTGTTCAGGGCCATGTGGCTTACCCGCATCTGGCAGATAACCCTGTGCATAAAGCGGCCGCTGCACTGACAGAGTTAGCCGCCCAGCATTGGGATAACGGCAATGCCTTTTTTCCTGCGACCAGCTTTCAAATATCCAATCTGCATGCTGGCACTGGAGCCACCAATGTCATCCCCGGCGAAATGACGGTTGCCTTTAATTTTCGCTTTAGTACAGAGGTAACCGCCGATGCGTTAAAACAGCGGGTCTATGCTATTTTGGACAAGCATGCCCTCAATTATCAATTGGATTGGATCCTCAACGGTGAGCCCTTCCTGACCGCTGAAGGGACCTTAGTGCAATCGGCCGTCAATGCAGTGCAGCAAGTGCAGGGTTTTGCCCCCCGCCTCGAAACCACCGGGGGGACCTCTGACGGGCGCTTTATTGCTCCAACCGGAGCCCAGGTTATTGAGTTAGGCCCCTGCAATGCCACCATTCACAAAGTGAACGAGTGCGTTTCTGTGGCTGATCTTGATTTACTTGCATTGATGTACGAGTCCATTCTGGAACAAACGCTGACATGATATTGCCACCGCTCGGTACTGAGCAGTTAACAGGCTGCAGCACATCGCACCTGGTAGAACTAGAGTCTGGTTTCAGGCTTCACGCATCGGTGGTACCCGCCTGGCAAGCCATGGTTGAGGCTGCAGCTGAAGATGGCATCGAATTACAACCGGTATCCACTTTTCGCTCGTACCAGCAACAAGCCCACATCTGGCAACAAAAGTGCACCGGCGCCCGCCCGGTGTATGACCAGCAACAACAGCTTGTCGATGTACAGCAACTAACGGGCTGGCAAAAGCTGGAGGCTATTCTGTTGTACAGCGCCCTACCCGGCTGCAGCAGACACCATTGGGGAACCGAGCTCGATCTATTTGATGCAGCCAGCGCCCGCATCAACAACTACCAACCCACCCTGGATCCCACTGAGTATCAGCCAGGTGGTGTCTTTGCGCTGGCAGGTGAGTGGCTTCGTACAGAAGCCGGCCGCTTTGATTTTTTTCTGCCCTATCAGCATTATCGAGGCGGAGTAGCTGCAGAACCATGGCACTTAAGTTACCGGCCTTTAGCTGAACAATGTCTGGCTACTTTTAAACTGGCCGATTTAGATGCCACCATCAGACAACACCCCATTGCCGAGCAAGCCATCGTACTGCACTATTTGCCAGATATCTTCCAACGGTATAGCTTAACCATTTGCGAGCCACAGCAATGAATGAAATGCGGTTATGAACTGGACCTTGTTCTGTGCCTTGGTGATCTGCTTTGGCCTCATCATTGGCAACCTGATGCTCATTAAGCATATGGGTAAGCTCAAACTGCCAGATGAGCTAAAAAATAAAGTACCGGCGACGCAACAACCAGAGAAACCAACAGGTGACACAGAAGAGAAATCAGAACCGAAGGATTAACTCCGGTTCATAGAGCACAACAAAAGCATTTTACTCGCCCCGTAAAAAGCGTTGTAGCTGGTCTTTTAGATTAGGCGGAATACCCCGAATGGTCAGTGTATCCTGCTCTGGATTATACAACACCCGCTCACCAAGATGCTTTTGCTCAAAACTAAGACTTACCCCTGCCCCGGCACCACTAAACTTGACCAAAGGCTTTAAGCTTTTTACATCGACAGGAAATTGCTCTGCAACCGTCAACTGTTGCTCTGCGCAGTAGCGCATAAAGCCATCTTGATCACTCGGATCCAAGGCTTCTGATAACTCCTTGAGCACCACGTCTTGACCTTGCTTACTTTGTTCTTCGCAGTATTGATACACTTGCTGGCGCACTTGATGCTTTTCAACGGGCTCGAACTCACCTGCTGTTAAGTATTCCTCAACCGATGACAACACCTGCTGGCTATTCTCTTTAGCATCTGAGCCTGCTTCACAACCAAGAAAATCCAGAAAAAAGTCAGCCACTTTGCGGCCCGCGCGGCCACGAATAAACGAAATCGCATGCGGGTGCTGAGGGTTTGCTTGATACTCGGTTAAATCAATTCGAGCAGCTAACTGCATTCTGGCGATATCTAAATGGCGGGCTGAAGCCAACTCAAGCTCCGGCGTGACGCTAAAATGTTCTTTACTGCCCAGTAAGGCAAATAACAAATAATCGGTCGCCAGATAGCGGTAGTGCGCGATCAACAAATAACCGCTCTCCGTTAATTGATGCTGAACCAACTGTTTGATCAACTCATCAGTCGCCAGATTCGCTAGCTTGAGAAAGTCCGTCTCCTGCGCTAACCATGATTGTACACTGGCTTGCATCGTCGTTTCTTTTTCATCACTGAAGCGAGCGTACCCTTTTGCCGGTTTGCCGTTGTAAGCCAGATGCAATTGTTCCAGCAGATGACAAACCTGTGCATTGGTGGATATCAATGCTTCACGCTGGTGCGCTCTTGGCTGCCCCTCTGCGTCCTGCTCGAGGTAATGAATGGTTAACTGGTAGACATCGACCGACATATATTTTCCTACTTTTGTAGATTTCTGTTACAATTCATACCAGATAAGCTGACTAGCCCCGGTATCTCAATGCCTATTGTATCAAAGTATTCCTCAACACAAATTGAAAATCTGGTTAATACCTTACTGGATGAGTTACGTGCGCAAAATGCCACCACAGAGTTAAGTTTGATGTGTCTTGGCAATACCGTCAGCCACATTGTCAATCAACAAGTTCCGGTGCAGCATCGGGCAGCGTTGGTCCAACAATTTTGCCTGGCGCTCAGCGACAGCATTTCTGATAGCACGACATAATTCGGTTATGGTGCTTGAGCATAATCTTTCCCTGGTAAACAAAGTCAACCGGCTCTTACGCTGGGGGCATTGGTTTACCTTTTTCAATATTTTATTGGCTTTAGCCATCACTGCGAGTTATTGGTTAGCAGAGCCACTGCCCCAAACAGGACTTGGCTGGAGCTACTTATTGCTCAACTGGTTCGGTCATACCGCCTTTCTCTGCTTTTTATTTTTTACCCTGACGATTTTTCCAATCAGCTTGTTGTTTCCGTCACAAAAGCATGTGCGTGGGCTCGGTGCTGTGTTGGCAACATTGGCCTTGGTGGTGCTCATTTTTGATGCTTATGTTTACCGCAGTCTTGGCTACCATATTGGGAATACATCTTGGTTACAGACCATCGAATTAATGAAGTTGCAGGTGGTCACCAATACCCGAAACTTTATTTTGATTGTCATCGTAACATCGGCTGTACTGTTGGCACTGCAACTCACCATAAGCAACTATTGCTGGAAGAAAATGGCCCGATTGCAAGCGATCACAGCTGGCCGGCCAATCTGGGTGTTTTTTGTAGTCTGCTTTGTCTTAAGCCATGTGGTGCATATCTGGGCGGACGCCCAGTTAAAGCTGGATGTGGTTCGGCAAGATAATGTGTTACCGCTGACCTACCCAGCCACCGCCAAAAGCTTTTTAGCCCGCTATCAACTGCTTGACCGACAGCAACGACAAAGCAGCCAACTAGAGCCTCTTGATTCATTGGATCGACTAACGCCGGTCCAAACCAGCGCCTATTGCGATGCGGAACAAAATATACAGCCCTTAACCATCCTGATTACCTCACCACTCACGGCAAGCCAGCAGCAGTGGGTAGCGCAGCAAGGGTTAAGGACATTAACTCCTCATTTCGCCCCTACAGAGCCCGCTGAAGCTTTGTTTCATCTGCTGCATGGCCAATTTACCGATAGCGACTCCTATAACAGTTTGTTGCAAACACCGCCTTTGTGGCTGCAGCAAAGTCAGCAACGCATCGGGCTGCAACAAGCTCAATCATTAACAGACATTCAATTGCCATGGCTGGCAGATTTTGATTTACCATCAGCGCCGATCCAAATTATTTTTGAGCATGCGATCCAACAAAACTGGCAGCAGTATGCCAATCAAAGCCCATTGATTGTGTTTGAATTAACCAGTCAACACCGCCAGTTTACTCTGGCACCTGCTGCAGCATGGTATCGTTGGCCAGCATTACGGCAACAGCAGCAGTTCTCAGCAAGCATGCATTTGGATATCCTGCCCACTATTTTGGCAGCAGCTGGCTGTCAGGCTTCACCAAGCCTTGTTGGTGATTCTTTGCTGCAGCCTCGAAATATCCCTAAGATAGCCATTAGCCAGCATGAGATTTATAGTTTTTATAAAGACAAGCTGGTCATCATCCGGGAAGATCACAGTTTTGGCGTCTGGTCAGCGGGCACCTTGCTGCCACTGAATGAGCCTTTCGATATGCCAATGTTGGTTGACGCTTTGCAACGTTTACCAAAGGCATCATCCACACCTTTGCCTAATGACTAAACAGAATCGTTAAACAATTCAATGTCTAAGTAACTTCAATAGACTTTTGGCTCCATCATAAATTCGAACGACACAGGATCGCTATCATGCTCGCATTAGGAAAAATGAACCGGCTTACTATCAAGAAAAAAGTCGACTTTGGCTACTTTCTGGATGGTATGGAATGGGGGGAGATTCTACTGCCTAAGCGCTATGCACCAGATATCGCTGAAATCGGCATGGAGCTTGATGTGTTCCTGTATTTGGACTCCGAAGATCAACTGATTGCAACCACAGAAAAGCCCAACATTATGGTTGGTCATATTGCGTCGTTACGTGTTGTCGCCGTCAATCGGGTCGGTGCATTTTTGGATTGGGGATTAAGCAAAGACTTATTAGTTCCCTACAGCGAACAGCAAATCCCGATGCAAGAAGGCAAGCGCTATTTGGTCTATTGTATGGTTGATAACAGCAACCGTATTATCGCCTCCAGTAAACTGGATAAATACGTGCATAAATCGGAGCCAGCGTATCAAGCAAAACAAGCGGTAGATGTGATCATCGCCGGTCGCACTGATTTAGGTTATAAAGCCATTATTAATCAACAGCATTGGGGGCTCATATTTAAGGATCAAGTCTTTAAAACCTTGTACCCCGGCCAATCTATGCGCGCCTATATTTTACAGCAACGGCCGGATGGTAAAATCGATTTGAGTCTAACCCCGCCCGGGGTTGAGAAAATGAAAGCCCTGGAGCCGGAGATCCTCTCTCAGCTGCAGCAAGCTGGCGGTTTTCTACCACTGCACGATAAAAGCTCGCCTGAAGCCATTTATCAACAATTTGCTGCCAGTAAAAAGGCATTTAAACAAGCCATTGGCAGTTTGTATAAAGCCAACAAAATTAGTATTGAAGCCGATGGCATTCGCTTGATCTAAGCCGCTAGCGCAACCAGGCTTCGGCTTCCTCGGCCATCAGCGGCCGGGCAAAAAGATAACCCTGTCCATAATCACAGCCGAGTTGTTGCAGGATCTGCTGCTGCAACTCAGTCTCAATGCCTTCTGCCACCACTCGCAGCTGCATGGTTTTCGCCAACGCAATAATGGTGTTCACAATAGGATGATCGGTCATGCCATCTTGCATATGACCGATAAAGCTGCGATCAATTTTCAACACGTCCAGTTTAAACTCACTTAAATAGCTTAAACTGGAGTAACCAGTACCAAAATCATCCAGGAACACCCGGATGCCAATTGCACGCAGTTGTTGAATGCATTTCTTGGCCTGAGCAATATTCTCAATCAGCGCACGCTCAGTGATTTCCAAAGCTACACAAGATGCGGGCAGCTGATACTGTTGCATCAAGACTTGCAGCCAACTGACAAAGTCGGGATCCGAAATCGTCATACTGCAGACATTGACACTGATATAGCAGTGTTTATTTATGGAATACCAGCGAGCCGCTTGTGCCATCGCTTGTCGTAATACGTAGTGGTCTATACGAACAATCAACCGACTTTGTTCTGCTATAGGAATAAACTGATCGGGGCTAATGCTGCCATGCTCTTCATGCTCCCAGCGCAGTAGTGCTTCAAACCCTTGTATCGACTGGTCCGTCAAACTGACGATGGGTTGGTACTTTAATAGCAATTGCTCTCCTGCTAGTGCTATTTTAAGATCTTGTTCCAGATTCCACTGCGGTAAATCGTCAGCCTGCATACTCTCGTTGTAAATACGATAAATACCCCGGCCGTCTTTTTTCGCTTGATACATGGCAATGTCAGCGCGTCGTATTAATTCATCAGGCACCAAGCCAGGTGTATCCAGCTCACAGAAGCTAATCCCTATGCTAGTGGATGCTAAGATAGCAAAATCCCCAACAACCACCGGTTTTTGTAAAGAACTGAGAATACGACGAGCCACTTCTTCAATGGTTGCCATCTTATCCACATCTTCCAGCAAGATAGCAAACTCGTCGCCTCCCAGCCTTGCCAGGGTATCACTTTGCCGCATGCACAGTTTAAGCAATCGACCTACAGCAATGAGAAACGCATCACCAATAGCATGGCCATGCGTATCATTCACTGCTTTAAATTTATCGAGATCAAGGTACATCACAGCCAGTTTTTGTTCAGGAAACCGCTGCATTCGTTGAAATGCATGATTGACCCTGTCTAAAAACAGCCCACGATTAGGTAAACCGGTTAAGTTATCATGCAGTGCTAAATGCTGCAGCTTTCGTTCTGAAAATACCCGCTCCAGGGCATTGGAAATATGCTGAGCCACAAAGGTTAATAGCTCTAAATCACTTTGATCATAATGAATGTCTTCGATATAGCTCTGCACTACCACGACACCATGCACAGAGTCACCCGAGTGGAATGGCACGCCAAGCCAACATGCAGCTAGGTCGCCATAGGCTTTTAATTGCCCTTCCTCATACATTTTTAACAAGCTTTTACGATCAAGCAATAAGGGCCGGTCCGTTCGGAACACCAGACCAGTTAAACTGTTATTGAGAATTTCTATGGGGTAGATAGTATTAGGCTGTTCATCGCCGCGAGTATCAACAAAGTAGGGAAAATTCAGGTGCTCTTTCTCAATATCATACAGAGCAATATAAAAATTAGGCGCGTAAATCAATGAGCTGACAATCTGATGCACATGGGTATAAAACTCATTCAATTCATCGGCAAAATACGCAAAAGCAGCAATTTCATACAGAGACTTTTGTAGCTTTTCTGCGTACTCTAACTTATCGACTGATTCTTCCAAATAAGTCAGTGTTTGCATTCGCCTTAGTTTAGCCGCCAAAATCGGCGCGATGGCCTCTAAAATAGTACGATGACGCTCTGTAAAATAATTGGCTTGCTGATGTTCAGAATCAATCACGGCTAACAGCTCACCCTCATCAACCACAGGCACAGCCAATTCCGACAAACTTAAAGTGATATCAAGTATATAAAGCGGTTGCTCACGCGTGTCGTTCACCATTACCGTTTGACGCTTACTGGCACAGTAGCCGACGATCCCTTGCTGCATACTGATCTGGCTATACCCTTGATCATCAGCCACGTTTCGGGAGCCCGCCGCAGAAAAACGTCTGAGCTTATCCAATTGACTGTCATAGAGGTAGATCGCGCAATCTTCGAAGCCTAGCGCTTGCGCCAAGGTGTTCGCGACATAATCAGTAATTTCTTTGAGGTCATTCAGCTGATGGAGCTCTACCGCCAGCTGATTGATGATCTGCAGTTCATGATTTTCATCTTCAAGCTTTGCAAGCTGTTGTTTTAGTTTAGCTAACTCTGAAATTTCATCGCTGCTTGGCTTACTCATGCTAACTTGGACCATAAACTGCCATTCGTTGACGTAGGTCTATGCTTATAACACAAGAACAACACTTAGCACCAGTTCAACACCTTAAAAACGGTAAAGAAAAAGGTAAATGCTTAATTTCTCAACGTATCAGTTAATGATAAATGGCCTTTAAAATCAGGCTTAGTTAACACCATATGTACGGCGCTGGTCGCTCGCTCTAAAAACCCGCCTTCGCAATAACACAGGTAATAATGCCACAGCCGGATGAACTCACGATCATAGCCCAACTGCAAGACCTGCTCTTTTTGATCTAAAAAACGTTCACACCAATCGCGCAAGGTGGTCGCATAATCTAAACCGATGTCCTGCAATTGCCGCAATACCAAATCGGTTTTACCGGTAATGGCTTCTGACATACGATGGATAGAAGGTAAACAACCTCCCGGAAAAATATAACGTTTAATGAAATCCACTTCTTTGACATATTGCTTATAGCGCTGATCGACCATGGTGATAGCCTGCAATACCATGATGCCATCAGGTTTTAACAACGACGAGCAAACCTGAAAATAGCGATCCAGATAATCGTCACCTACCGCCTCAATCATTTCTATCGATACCAGCTTATCGTATTGGCCGGTTAAATCACGATAGTCCTCTAGTAGTAATGTTATCTTGTCCTGCAAGCCAGCAGCTTCAACCTGTTCTTTAGCATAATCGTATTGCTCTTGAGATATAGTTGTGGTGGTGACTCTACAACCATAGTTCCGGGCTGCGTAGATAGCCATGCCTCCCCAACCGGTCCCAATTTCCAATAGATGATCATCCGCAGATAACTGCAGACGCTGGCACAGCAAAGCCAGCTTATGCTGCTGTGCTAACTCTAGTGTTCTGGCTTCTGCTGAATACACAGCACTTGAATACATCATGCTCTGATCTAAAAACAAGCGATACATATCGTTGCCTAAATCATAATGTGCCGAAATGTTCTTACGAGCCTGATCTTTATTGTTGCTATTCCGCCAATTGAGTAGCTTTAACCATGGACGACTGACACGTGCCCAGGTGGAGTCCATTTGATCAAGCAGGGTTAAATTTCGGGCAAAAATACGTACCAGCTGTGTCAAATGATCGCAACTCCATGCATTGGCAACATAGGCTTCAGCCCCTCCTACCGATCCTGCAGTCACTATTTTCCGATAAAACTGGGCGTCATGGACATGGATCGTGACTTGAAGCTCAGCCTCACTATCACCGAATATCAGGCTCTGCTGGCCTTCTTCCACACGAATACAACCATGCTGAAGCCGGGCTATGAAATTCAGCGCAAATCGACGACAAACTTTATCAAACCAACTTAGGTTGCCTAGGGTAGATGTTTCAGTTAATGACATAGTCATCAAGAGGGTCCTTTTTTCGAATGCGCATATACCGGGTTTCCTTTCGCCCACAGCTTCAACGCATGCCAGTAAATTCGTATCATAACCAGTACGTTGGGCCAGGGGGCCCGGATCAATATCTGTTTTAAATTTGCCGTAGTAAGTGGCTGCTTTGTGAGCTTCATCCAAGCAGAAAACACCGGCTGCTGTTGCCGGTAATTAGTGATCTGACAATGCAACTGCTCATCAGGCGGCGGCAGCTGCCAATGGTATTGCATATCAAGAGGGTTAAAAGGCGACACATGAAAGGCCTTATCGTGTTGATAAGTGGCGCTATCAGGCTTGATAGTATGCAAATAATAATGACGCTCATTCCACGGTGTATTACTCACCTCAGCCAAAACATAACGTAGTTGCTGCAAATGATCGTAACCATAGTACAAGGTAATAGGGCTAAAGTAATAGCCCCAATTGGCCATAGGTGTCAGTACAAATACATAACTAACAGGCTCTTTAGCCCCTAGCTCCTGAAGTTTAGCTTGCACGGCGGTCTGCAAGTTAGCGTCACCTTTCAAGTAGTCGCGTCTGCGATAACTAAAAGCAGAAAAACGCTCGTAAGCCATAAATTTTGTATCGTCTAGCTTTGTCAGCGTATTCGCATTTAGCCAGAAATAATGCAGAGGGTACCCAAAGCCATGAGGCTTGGGCCGAAAACGCTGATGACCAAGCTGGCCTCGATACAAGGCATGATCGGTAAAATCAAGCGTCTGCAAAGTCAACTCCAAGCATTGCTGCAACATCAACGGCACTTCGCACACCATCCTCGTGAAAGCCGTTGTACCAGTAGGCACCACAAAAGTAACTATTGCTCTGCCCATTGATTTCGGCCCGGCGCTGTTGAGCCTGCATGGTGTAACGATTAAACACCGGATGAGCGTACTGAAATTTGCGCAAAATTTTATCTTTAGAAATAGCTGACGTATTGTTAAGTGTGACACAAAAAGTGGTGTCTGAGGTTAACTGCTGCAAAATATTCATGTTGTAAGTTAAGGTTGCTTTTTCAGCAGTGCTGGACGTCAGGTTATAGTTCCAGGCCGCCCAAGCAATAGGGCGTACTGGCAATAAGCGACTATCCGTGTGCAGCACTACCTCATTATTCTGGTAAGCAATACCACCAAGCACTGCCTGCTCGGCAGCGGTTGGATCAGCAAGCATCGCCAGCGCTTGATCACTATGACAAGCAAAAACCACACGATCAAACTGCTGCTTCTGGCCATCAGACAGCGTAACAATGACATGATCATCATGCCGGGTCACAGAGCTGACAGCCCGGCTCAGCTGGACAGAATCTTCAGGTATTCTCTGCTGCAAGCGGCGAACATACTCGCGTGAACCACCACAAATAACTGACCATTGAGGCCGATGGTTCACACTCAGCAAACCGTGGTTATCAAAGAAACGCAAAAAGAAACGAAGTGGAAACGATGGCATATCGCTCAAGCCAGCCGACCAAATGGCAGCGCCCATGGGAAGCAGATACTGTTCACGAATGGCATCCCCGAAGCGGTATTGGTTTAAAAAATCACCGACTGTTAAATCCAAATCTGCATGATCTTGAGCCAGTAATTGCTTCGCTACCTTATTAAACCGAACAATATCGAGCAACATTTTCCAGAATGACGGTTTAAACAGGTTCCTTTTTTGAGCAAATAAGGTCCGCAAGCTGTTGCCATTGTATTCAAGCCCTGTCTGCTCGTTTTTGACCGAAAAGCTCATTTCAGTAGGTTGAAATGGAACCGCAAGCTCGGCCAAAAAGCGGTTAAATAATGGATAGGTCCAGTTATTAAAGACGATAAAACCGGTGTCAATTGCATAGTGCTGGCCTGACACCTCCACATCGACCGTGGCGGTGTGCCCCCCCAAATAATCATTAGCTTCAAACAAAGTCACTTCGTGCTGACGTTGCAACAAATACAACGACATCATGCCAGAAATTCCACCACCGATTACGGCTATTTTCATACCTTTCCCTTCACTAAATACATCATGCGTTTGCCATCCGTCTTTTGACCTGGGCTGTAGCCCACCCCAGCACCGGTAAGTGCTGGTAGACCAAGTCCGTCAAATCATAATAATCCCGATGAAATACAATTCGCCCATCCGCGTGCCAGGCAAGCTCAGTACAGCCATCTATTTTTATGTGCTTACCCTTACCAATCGCCTGATGCGAAAACTCCATCTGCCAACTGATAAATCCACAGTCGCCCTGTTGACAATGTGTTTTAGCAGTAAAATGGCAATGACTCAGTCTGGCATAAGCATGCGATAAATACTGTTCAAGCGCGGCACTTCCTTCGATTTTATGTACCGGGTCAACAAAGACCACATCGGGATGATAAAGCTCATGAATAACAGACAGGTTGTTGTTGGACAAACCGTTGTAAAACTGCAGAAACTGCAACAAGGGTGGCATCGATTGATCCATCTTATGATTTTGCATCCTGATAGAGCTCCAAAGTACGTTGACGAGCAATAGCGTGATCAACAATCGCGGCTGGGTAATGACAACCTGCTGCAACCGGATGAGGCCAGTGGATCTGCTTAGCCGGGACATTAGCCAATTCAGGCACAAATTTACGAATAAAATCACCGTCAGGATCAAATCGTTTGCTTTGGGTGACTGGATTAAAAATTCGAAAATAAGGTACTGCATCGGTGCCGGTAGAAGCCGCCCACTGCCAGCCACCATTGTTGGCGGCGAAGTCGCCATCTATCAGACGGGACATAAAATAGCGCTCCCCCCAGCGCCAATCCAGATGCAGATCTTTCACTAAAAAGCTGGCCACCACCATGCGAAGGCGATTATGCATCCAGCCTGTTTGGTTAAGTTGCCGCATGGCTGCATCCACCAAAGGGTAACCGGTACGTCCTTCACACCAGGCCGAAAAAAGCGCTTCATCGCTCGACCAGCGAATGGCCGATGTGTATGGCTGAAAAGGTTGGTGTTTAATTAAATCAGGCCATGCAACCAACACATGTTTATAAAAATCGCGCCAAATCAGCTCAGATAGCCAGGTCGCAGCACCAGAATCAGCTTGTTGTAACTGCCCGGCTGCTTCAAGTTCAAGCCGTTTAATGCATTGACGTACTGATAACAGCCCTATGGCAAGGTAAGGAGAAATCATTGACGTCGCATCAATGGCAGGAAAGTCACGCTCCGCTTTGTAATGCCGTACTTTGTGCTGGCAGAAATCACGCATTCGCTCTAACACCGTCGCTTCGGCAACTGGCCAGTCGCTTGATAATTCGGCAGCGGGTTGCATTACCGGTAAGTCAAGCGATGGTAAAATCAACTCAGCCTGTGCTTTTGGCTTGGCAAGGACCGTCATCCCCTGTTGATAGTAGCGCTGCAACCAATTGCGTTTAAACGGCGTAAAAACCTTGTACATACCGCCATCGCCGGTGCATATACTGCCTGGTGCAAAGCCACAGAGCCTGTCGTAACGACACCACTTCACCCCATGCTCACCAAGCAGTTGTTGCACCTTGGCATCACGCTGTTGCTCCCGCTGCTCGTATTCGACTTCGCAATGCACAGCAGCAATATTGAACGATAACAGCTGAGTAAATACCGTTAGAACACTATCGTAATCGGAACCTTCAACAGCAAGTAATGGCACGCCAATGGTTGTAAGCTCTTGAGTCATCTGCTCAATACGACCACGGATCAACTGTTGCTTTACCGGTGCCATATCGTGTTGTTGCCAGCTCTTTGGGGTCGCGATGAAAAGCGCTATGGTAGGACCTTGCTGCATCGCCTCAAACAAAGCAGCATTATCATAACAACGTAAATCAGATCGTAACCACACCACTTGTAAAGCAGTCATTGTATTAACCTCTAAGCCCGAGTGATTCAGGGTATGGCTGCAAATAAGTCTGTGCTGCCAGATACTTGTTGTCAAAACGAGACAGATGGTGTTGCAACATGGTCAAAGGTGCCATCAGCGGCAAATGCCCTTGCCGATAGCGATCAATTAAGCTAGCAAGCTCTTGCCGTTCTTTGGAGCTTAATTGTTGCTTAAAGAACCCTTGAAGGTGCTGCAAAACATTGGCATGCGTTTTTCGGCTACTTAATTGCTGCAATGCCTGCATAAAATCATGCAGGTAGCGCATCTCCAGCTCTGCTTTATCAAATAACTTAGCCTGTGCGACCAAACGACCCAGTTCGCGATAGGCAATCGGGCTATGCGCCATCACCAAAAATTTGTAGCGACTGTGAAACTCCACCAGTTTCCCTACACTAAAGCCTTCGCCGCGTAGCTGCTGATAGTCGTGACAAGCAAAAAGGCGAGTAATAAAGTTTTCGCGTAAAGCTTCATCATGCAGGCGGCCATCCTCTTCCACTGGTAGCCATGGGTAGCGCTGCATCAATTGCCGGGTAAATAAACCAACGCCTGCTTTGCCCAATTGGTGGCCTTGTTCATTGTACAAACGTACCCGCTCCATGCCACAGCTGGGGGATTTAGCACAGACGACAAAACCAGCCAATTGCTCCATGCCCGGCAGCACCTGCTCACTGTATTGCTGCATGGCATCAGTGTAATCAAGGCTTGAGTCTTTCACCTGCACCAAACGGATTTCATCTTGTTTATTTTTTTGCAGGCGAATGGGTGGACGAGGCGTACCCATACCAATGGCATTTTCCGGACAAACAGCGATGTAACGAACATGAGGCTGCAACTGGGTTAAGCAAAACTCAGATGCCTTATGGCCACCATCATAGCGGACTTTTTGCCCTAACAAACAAGCACTAATGCCAACGGCTAACTGCATGGATACTCTCTTACGGTCGTGAATAGAATACTTTACAGTCTAACGCTTTAGTCAGATCAGTGCAGTGGTAAAAGATCCGTTTATTTGCTCAGATAGTAGACAGAGAGGTGTTTTTTCACAAAAAAACCCACAGCTAAGTGGGTTCCTTTAAAACAGCGTTTTAGCAACGCAAATGAGTTACGGGTTCTTACTGGTCCCTTCTTCAACTCTGGACTTGAGCTTTTGTCCTGGCCGAAAAGTCACCACACAACGCGCCGAAATTGGAATATCTTCCCCGGTTTTGGGGTTGCGTCCAGGTCGTTGATTTTTTACCCGAAGGTCAAAATTACCAAAACCAGATAGCTTCACTTGCTCACCGGCTTCCAATGCCCCTCTGATTTCTTCAAAAAAAGCTTCCACAATCAGTTTGGCATCGCGCTTGCTCACTCCAAACTTGGTAAACAGACGTTCCGCTATATCAGCTTTGGTCAGTGCCATGATTATTCCCTCAGCGTTGCGTTGAACTCATCTTTCAGTGCAGATACCACCTGATCAACAACCAACTGGATGTCCTTGTCTTCAAGGGTTCGAGCACTATCTTGTAAGGTCAGAGCGATAGCCAGCGACTTAAATCCGTCAGCAACACCCTGCCCGCTATACACGTCAAATAATTTTAGGTCAACCAGTTGATTTCCGCCAACTTTTTTTATGATAGCAAGAATATCGGCAAAACGCACATTCGATTTAACCACCAAAGCTAAATCGCGGCGATTGGCTGGATAGCGCGACAGCTCAGTCGCCTGGGCAATTTGTCGGCCACCCAAGGCATCCAATTCCAGTTCAAATAAAAATGATTTGCCTTTCACACCAAGCTTGCGTTCTGCCTCTGGATGCAAGGCACCCAGCCAACCGACATGCTGCTCACCCAAGCGAATGGCAGCACTTTGTCCCGGGTGCAACGCCACGTGTTCATCGGGTACAAAATCAAAACGACTCGCCTCAGAGGTCATCGTCAGCAAGGCTTCAACATCACCCTTTGCATCAAAGAAATCGTATGGTCGTTCATCCTGATTCCATTGGCCTTGTCCTAAGCCCCCCACCAGAATACCACCCACGACAGGTACCTGACGCACGCCATTTTCAGCGTGCTGATCAGGAATAAACTTAAGACCATACTCAAACAAGCGCAGTTGCAACTGTTGCCGGTTTTGGTTGTATAGCACGGTCTGCAACAAACCAGGCCAGGTGCTTAGCCGCATCGCTGACATATCACTGGAAATTGGGTTCGGTAACAACAAGGCTTCGGTATCCGGGTGCAAAATACCCTGCACTTTGGGATCGACAAAGCTGTAAGTAATGGCTTCCTGATAACCCCGGTCAACCAGCAGCTGACGCAACCGGTTGACTGCAATCTCAGACTCATCAAACTGGCGCATCGTCAGCGAGGCCTGTGGTGCCTCATTTGGAATATTATTGTAGCCATACACGCGAGCGACTTCTTCAATCAGATCCTCTGCAATGGCTAAATCAAAACGCCATGATGGCGTGCTTACCGACCAACCATCCGGGAGAGAGCTCACTTGCAAACCTAACTGTTGCAGGATCCGCTGCACAGTCTCGCCATCGATCTCAATGCCCAACAAACGATGTAAATGCGCTGCTTTTAACTCAATGGTTTGTGCCGAAGGTACATGCGCCTCACTAACAGCCTCGACTACCGGTCCAGCTTCACCACCGACAATATCAAGCAACAATGCCGTGGCGCGCTCCATCGCTGTGCGTTGCAGCTTTGCATCAACACCACGCTCATAGCGGTGCGACGCATCGGTATGTAAACCGTACTGACGAGCTTTACCCGCCATAATATCAGGCGAAAAGAAGGCACTTTCGAGGAAAATATCACGGCTGTGCTCAGTGACTCCGCTATGCAGGCCACCAAATATTCCAGCCATGGCCAAGGCTTTTTCCGCATCAGCGATCACCAGTGTATTTGTTTGCAGCGTCACTTCTTCGCCATCCAACAACACGAGTTTCTCTGCTTCGGCAGCATAACGAACCTGAATATCGCCTTCCAACTTAGCCAAATCAAAGGCATGCATCGGGTGGCCCAGCTCTAACAAGACAAAGTTGGTGACATCAACCACCGGATCAATCGATCGCACCCCACAACGGCGCAGTTTTTCGACCAGCCACAGCGGGCTGCTGACATCTGGGTTGATATTGCGGATCACACGACCTAAATAACGAGGACATGCTTCAGGCGCTACCAATGTGATCTGTCTTTGCTCTTGATGGCTAGCTGCCACAGCAGGATAATCAGCTGACTGAAAATCCATCGCGTTCAATACGGCAACTTCACGCGCTAAACCCAGAATTCCCAAGCAATCGGCACGGTTCGGTGTTAAATCAACTTCAATGGTCCGATCGTCAAGCTGCAGCAACTGGCGAATGTCTTGCCCGACCGGAGCAGCCTCTGGCAGCTCTAAAATGCCGTCAGAGTCTTCAGCCATACCCAGCTCAGATAATGAACACAGCATCCCCATCGAGGGCTGACCACGTAACTTGGCTTTCTTAATCTTAAAGTCGCCCGGTAGAACGGCTCCAACTTTGGCTACCGCAACTTTTAAACCAAGTCGACAATTTTTGGCACCACAGACAATATCAAGTAACTCATCGTCACCGACATTGACCTTGGTCACCTGCAATTTATCGGCATCGGGGTGTTGACCACACTCAACCACTTCACCCACCACCACGCCATGGAAACTGCCAGCGACTGGTGTGATACCATCAACTTCCAAGCCCGCCATGGATAATTGATCGGCTAACTCTTCAGAACCGATGGCTGGATTGATCCATTCACGTAACCAACTTTCACTAAACTTCATGTCAATCGACCCTGCTTATCTGAACTGTTTTAGAAAACGAACATCATTCTCGAAGAATGCACGTAAATCAGTCACGCCATAACGCAACATAGTCAGGCGCTCAACGCCCATACCGAAAGCAAAACCACTGTACTTGCCCGGGTCGATACCAACAGAACGCAGTACATTCGGATGCACCATACCGCAGCCCAGCACTTCTAACCATTTGCCATTTTTACCCATGACATCCACTTCTGCAGACGGTTCTGTAAACGGGAAAAAAGAAGGACGAAAGCGCACCTGCAATTCTTGTTCAAAAAAGTTCTGAAGGAAGTCGTGTAAAATGCCTTTGAGCTCTGTAAAACTAACATCGGTATCAACCATCAAACCTTCCACCTGATGAAACATCGGGGTATGCGTTTGATCGTAATCATTGCGATACACTCGTCCCGGCGAAATAATACGTAATGGTGGTGGTTCCACTTCCATGGTACGGATTTGTACCCCAGATGTCTGAGTGCGCAGCATCAATTTGGGGTTGAAGTAAAACGTATCATGATCAGCCCGGGCTGGGTGATGTTCAGGAATATTCAACGCATCAAAGTTATGGAAATCATCTTCAATTTCCGGCCCATGCTTAACACTAAAGCCTAATTCTGCAAAAAAACTTTCGATACGCTGAATGGTCCGGGTCACCGGGTGCAGGCCACCGGCATCCAGCCGACGGCCCGGTAAGGTCACATCGATGCATTCACCGGCCAACTTTTCAGCCAGTTGAGCTTGCTGCAGTTGATCACGTTGCGCATTCAAAGCAGTCTGAACCTGTTGCTTTAGTTCGTTAATTTGTTGCCCAGCGATTTTACGCTGCTCTGGCTCCATGCCACCCAATGATTTGAGCAACTCGGTAATCCGGCCTTTTTTGCCCATAAAGTCAACACGTACCTGCTCCAGACGAGGGATATCATCTGCCGCTTGGATGGCTTGGGTTGCTTCTGTTAATAATGCGCTCAGATCCATGGTTTCCTCAGCTAAACCTTATCAAATAGTCATCATTCCTCGTCATCCGCCAATACGGTTTTGACAAAAGGAATGGTAATTTTACGTTGATGGACAATGGATGCCTGATCGAGTTGATCAAGGATCGCCACCAAACTTCGAATATCACGCTGCTGCCGGTTAAGCAAATAACGAGCAACTTCACTTGGTAACTCCATGCCACGAACATGGGCTTTTTGTTGCAATAAAAATTGCTTTTCCGTATCCGTAAGTAACCGCAGTTGGTAACTGGTACAGGCTTGTAATCTGGACACCAAATCAGCCAATTGAAAGCCAAGTTGAGTCGGCGCCTGATTGGCGACAATGATCAGACATTTCCCCTGCTCTGTCATACGGTTGTATAAATCGAATACTGCTGTTTGCCAGTTTACATCATCGGCAATCGATTGAATATTGTCCAGGCAGACTAAATCAAGCTGCTCTAAATCGTCCAATACCCGGGCATCTAACTGCTGAAGATGTTCCAATGCCAATAACTGGCTGGTTAATCCCATTTCTTGAGCATGCACACAAGCTGCATACAGTAGATGCGACTTACCTGAGCCACTGGCACCAAACAAATACAAGGGTGACTGCCCTGCTGGTTGAACTAAATACTGCTCAATATGAGCTACTGCTGGGTGTGACGACGGGCTGTAAAAGCTGTGCAGTGTCTCATCGTCAGGTAATGTAACAGGCAACGTGAATTGAGTCGGATGCATTATTTACCGCGGTTCAAACTGAACATAAAATCGCTCAGCTACATCGGGTTGCTGCTCAATTAAACTGTATGACTGCATCGGCGCCACAGAGTCTGCTAAACGAAGTTGTGGCTCAAGCGCGAGTAACTGCAAAAAGCCAGTCTGTGTAATGGATAAGACAAGTTGGGTATCGACATATTCAGCGCTACGGTGCATCAGATCAACCTGAGTCACCCCGGGGAAGCTCTCCAGTAAGCGCTGCAATACAACCCAGTCCGACCACTGCTGCACGCCACCGATACGCAGCTGTACCGGAACACTCTCGTCGACATAACTCACGCTGTAATTGGCTGCTAACTGATCAGCCAGTTGCGAGACAAAATCACGTAACACCGCACTTTGCTCTGGCTGGCTATGCTCAAATCGCAACACACGTTGTTGTTGATCCAACTGCCAGTACAGCTGCTGAATTTCAGTCTCTGCCTCGGTACTGGACGACAACATAACAGCTGCGATAAGGTCAGGTTGATAGCGAGCGCTGGCTTGCCGGATTTGCTGCCAAAACCCCGCCCAAACATCGGTTTCGCTTAGGTTGACCAAGTCATCCATGTCGTACAATGGCCAGATCAGCGGCACTCCCCGTTGATTTGCCAAGGTGCGGATATGACGGATCACTTCATGATCGGACTGGCTAATAAACTGACGCCCATCCGGGGTCTGCTCAACTAACCATACCAAAACCTGAGGTCGTCTACTTCCCCATACGGGCAGCTGGTGTTGTCGAAAGAACTGTTCCAGTTTTTGTTGATCGACCATGACCCGAAGCGCAGAGCCTTGCTCATTACGGATTGCTTCAAATTGCTTAATATAGGTATTCGCGCGTTGTAACTCTTGCTGCAATGCCGGATGCGCCATCACTTCAGGATCGCCAGCAATTCGCTCCACCACCTGCATCAACGCTTGACGCTGCCAGGCTTGACGTGACTGATCAGCTGGTACTTCAGCAGTATACAGATCCGGCATCTGAGTTGCCCATACCGTCGACACACAGAATACAGCAAGCAGCACAGAGCTAGCAGTTACAAGCCTACGCCATAATCGTCTGTACACGTGGTAAAATGCTGTCATTGTTTGTCCGTCTCTGTACTAATAAAGCCACTCTGAAGTGGCTTTCATGATTGCATTGCAATTAATCGAGTATGACTCCAAGCCGCTGTGCGACCTCCTCGTATGCCTCGACCACGCCACCTAACCCTTGACGAAAACGATCTTTATCCAGTTTTTTGCGCGTGGCTTTATCCCACAAACGGCAACCATCAGGAGAAAACTCATCACCCAAAACGATGTTACCCTGAAACACACCAAACTCCAGTTTAAAATCAACCAGCAGCATGCCCGCATCATCAAACATAGCACTTAGCACCTCATTCACTCGCAAGGTCAATGCTTTCATTTGTTGCAGTTGTTCGCTGCTAGCCCAGCCAAAGGACACGGCATGTGACTCATTGATCATCGGATCATGCAACGCATCATTTTTCAAAAACAATTCAAAAGTCGGCGGCGTTAACGCTTGGCCTTCCTCAACGCCAAGCCGCTTAACCAGCGAGCCAGCAGCAAAATTACGGACCACACACTCAACTGGGATCATATCCAGCTTTTTAACCAGCACTTCATCATCACTCAGAAGTGCTTCGACTTGTGTTGGAATGCCTGCTTGCTCAAGAGCCTGCATGATAAAGAAGTTAAATTTATTATTGACCATGCCTTTGCGAGCCAATTGCTCGATACGCTCACCATCAAATGCCGAGGTATCATTACGAAAGTGCAAAATCAATTTATCAGCATCAGAGGTATGGTAAACGGTTTTGGCTTTACCACGATATAATTCAGTTGTTTTCTGAACCGTTGCTTGTTGGACCATGGACGACTCCGGCATGAACAAAAAAAATCAGGGCGCAAAGTATAAAGTCCTTTGCGCCATTCGCAAATCAATTTTTCGTGATTTGCTTAGCTTTACAGTTCCAGACGAGCTTGCTCGATAGCATCCAGTAAAGGAGCCTCCAGAGCAGCAACAACATCTGCCGCTAGTGGATTGCCTGCTTTATCGCGGAAACTAATAGAGGTCATTTGTTCTACCCGACCAAGCACCACTTGATACTCATCATTTTGTAAAGGCAACACTGGCATTTTATTTCGTCCAAAAAGGCGAGAGAAAAAGCCCCGGCTTGGCGTATCAAAACGAACATAGTAAGTAGAGACGCTTCGATTAAGGTCCAATACAGATAAATTTACTGCAGTAAACAGATCTTCCAATTGCGTCCATACCACTTCAAGACTCTGATCAGACAACAAAGCAGGCTGGCCTTCAGCATCGACTCCACTCTGCAAGTTCGACTCTATAGTGCGATTACGCAATGCTTGGGCTTGTCTGAACTCATCGGCACCGACGGCTGCGATAAAATCATTTAAAAAAGACGCTTCCTCACGCTTTACTGCGGTCGCTACCAGTGTTGCATCACTCTGAAAGTACTGATGCTCTACCATCTCTACCAGTACCGCTGCGCTACGACCATGTGGGCGCGGTTCGATAGTAATACGGTAACGCGCTTGCTCGCGAAGTTCATTCGACTTCCAAAACCAGTACCCTTTCTCCTGGTAACGCGAGACCCAATCGGTTAGCCAGACCAACTGGTCTTCCCCTTCTTCGACGGTGAAGCCAATGCCGTTATCTTGCAAGTGGGTGGTCAAGGTTTGCTGCAAGAACGGCACTAAATCACCGCTGAAATCGTTACGATCAAACCAGACTCTGGCACGGGTTTCTTCCTCATCCACCCGGCTGCTTGACGACAAGGTCAGTACCAAGCCAGGAGCTCTGGTGTCAATTTGTTCAACTCTGCTTTGGTCCAAAGCAGGAATATCATACTGCGCAGGCTGAGGTGGAGCCGTCAGATGCGCTGGCACTTTTAATGTGCGGTCGGTTGATTGAACCGGCGCTTCTACTTCCGGTGATGAAAACAATGAACAGCCGCTAAGCAGCAGACTGGCAAGAATACAACTGGTTGCCGAATAATGCACCTGATTAACTCCCTAAAATTCTATCTTGGCGTGGCGTAATGCTTCTTCGATACCGGTCTGGTGAATTGGTTCCAGCGTCGTTAAAGGTAAGCGAACAAAATCGGATTGGATCAAACCGGTTCGGGCTGCTGCCCACTTCACCGGAATAGGATTAGCTTCTACAAATAATTGATGGTGCAATGGTTGTAACTGCTGGTCATACTGACGGCACCCTGTTTCATCATCAGCCAATGCGGCTCGGACCATTCCTGCCACAGCACCAGCAGCGACATTCGCCGTTACGGAAATGACACCATGGCCTCCTGCCAGCATAAAGTCAGCACTGCTGATATCATCCCCGCTGAACAACGAGAAACCTGCCGGGCAGCATTGCTGCAACTCGTGCAAACGTTCCAGCGAGCCAGTCGCATCTTTAATACCAACAATATTTGGGCTGACTGCCAACTCAGCTACCGTTTCTGGCAACAAATCAACACCAGTACGACCCGGTACATTGTAAAGCAGAATTGGTTTATCAGTGACAGCTGCGATGGCTTCAAAATGCAAACGCATGCCTTTTTGCATCGGTTTATTGTAATAAGGAGTCACGGTTAAGAAACCATCAATAGGCAACTCAGTCAGTTGCTTGGTTTTTTCCACAGCCAAAGCTGTTGAATTCGCGCCATTGCCAACAATGATGGTTATCTTGCCAGCCACCTGATCACATACGGCCTGAACAACCGCTATTTGTTCCACCCATTCCAGAGTCGCAGCTTCTGCGGTGGTACCAAGCACCACCAGACCATCGGTACCCTCTGCCAAATGGTAATCAACCAAGCGAGTCAAACTTTGATAATCGACGTCCCCGTTGGCCAGCATTGGCGTGATCAATGCGACATAACTGCCTTTCAACATGCGCGAACAACCCCTTATTCTGTATCGGGCGCCTATGTTAAAGACAGAACCGGCTAAACACAAGTTCGGTCTTGTAGAAAGCCGTTACTTTGCTTATACGGCTATCATGACAGGTAAAAACTTTATGCTACAATGCGGATCATTCGTATCTGGCAGGGTTCTTCATGACACAACATCTGGTGGTGACCGCCATTGGCACCGACCGTACCGGTTTAGTCAGTCAATTGGCTCGTTTGGTCACCGATTGTCATTGCAATATTTTAGACAGCCGCATGGCTATTTTTGGCCATGAACTCACCTTAATCATGTTGTTAGCTGGTGACCCCGTTGCCATTAGCCGGGTCGAGCATACGCTTCCAGCCTTAGGGTTGGAGTTAGACTTGCTCACCATGATGAAGCGCACCTCAGTGCAAGAGCTGCCCCCTGTTGCGGGCCACTATGTGTTGAGTTATCGCGGCGCAGATAAAGTCGGCACTTTACGTGCCATCACCAGCTTGCTGGCCAAACATCAGGTGTCTATTTCCGCCCTTCGCTCAGAAACAAAAACAGACAAAGCCAGCGGTGAGAGCTATATGCAAGCTAGTATGACGCTGCAATTTCAGCAAGACCAGTCGGTAGCGGACGTGAAAACAGCCGTGACATTATTGTTGCAAGAGCTGGAACTGACCGGCGACTTCGCAGCTCAAATCTAACGATGGAGCATTACGCTATGATACCCCCTTTGCCTGCAGTGTCGTTGAAAGGCCGTGTTTCGGATAGTGAGTGGCAATTGCGAGTAGATCTAGCCGCTTGTTATCGTCTGGTGGCCCATTATGGCTGGGACGATACCATTTATACCCATTTATCCGCCCGCTTGCCAGGGACTGATCATTACCTGGTGAATGCCTTTGGCCTGACATTTGATGAAGTCACCGCATCCAACTTAGTGAAAGTTGATCTTAAAGGCACCATCCTGGATAACAGTCCTTTTCAAATCAACCCTGCAGGTTTTACCATTCACAGTGCCATCCATGAAGTACGCGACGATGCACACTGCGTGATCCACCTGCATACTCCTGCAACTATTGCCGTGGCTAGTCTGGCCGGAGGGCTAAGGCCCTTAAGCCAGTATTCGATGTTTTCCCTGCCCTCATTATCGTACCACCAGTACGAAGGATTAGCGGTGAACGATGAAGAGAAAGCTCGACTGCAAAGCGACCTTGGCCAGAACAACCATCTACTGCTGGTGAATCATGGTGGTTTAACTGTTGGTGAAACCGTCGGTGATGCCTTTATGCGCATGTTTGATTTGCAACGCGCTTGTGAAATTCAGCTTTTGATCCAAGGCAGTGGTCAAAAGGCCATCGAAGTCGCTCAACCGGTACAAGATGGTATTTACCAGCAAGCCAAGGTAGTGCATAGTGGCAGTACAGGCGGCCAGAAGGCTTGGCCAGCAATGCTCCGCAAAGCCTGGCGGCTTGATCCGGGCTTTGCTGAGTAAAGCAGCCTTGAGGCCACTCTCTGATCACAATCAATAGCTGATTCGCGCGAAAAAAGGACAGTAAGATGAAAGTCACCCATGTCGAAGTATTTGATATTCATTGCCCAGAGCGCCCAGCCTGGACACCGGTATTTGTCCGCATTCATACCGATGAAGGCATTCATGGCGTTGGCGAAGCTGGTCTGGCTTACGATTTAGGCCACAGCGCTGCGGCTGCAATGATCAAAGAAATGGCCGAAGCCTTTTTAATTGGCCATGATCCGTTTCAAACCGAAAAACTGTGGTCGCGCATGCTACGCGAAAGCTTCTGGGGCTTAGGTGGCGGCCCGGTGGTGTATGCCGCCATGTCGGCCATCGATACGGCCTTGTGGGACATTAAAGGCAAAGCCTTGGGAGTACCGGTATATCAACTGCTTGGCGGCAAGGTGAACGACAAACTGCGCACCTATGCCTCGCAGCTTCAGTTTGATTGGGGACCAGAGTTTAAAGCGCTGATCCGGCCAGAAGAATATGGTGAAGCGGCGTTAAAAGCCATCGCCGAAGGCTACGATGCGGTAAAAGTGGATCCCATCCAGTACGATAAAGATGGCAACACCTATTACGACCGTACCAATATCATCTCCCGTGCCGAGATGAAGCTGTACCGTGCCCGCATGCAAGCCATTCGTGAAGCCGTTGGTGATGAAGTCGATATTATTTTTGAGTGCCACAGCCTGCCGGGCGCGACCAGCGCTATCCAGATTGGCGAAATCGCCGAAGAATTCGACTGCATGTATTACGAAGAACCGGTCAATTATTTAAATCATTCGCTGCATAAAAAAGTTGCCGCCAAAGTCAAAGTACCATTGGCTGGTGGCGAGCGGTTATACAACCGCTGGGGTGTACGGCCTTACCTGGAAGATCAAAGCATTGATGTGCTGCAACCCGATATCGGCCTGTGCGGTGGTTTTACCGAAACCAAGAAAGTTTGCGATTACGCTGATATTTTTGATGTTCGGATTCAGGCTCATGTCTGTGGTGGCCCTGTTGCCACAGCAGCGTCGCTGCATCTGGAAACGGCTATTCCAAATTTCCTTATTCACGAACACCACACCTACGCTATAAAATCGTGGAACCGGGAGTTATGCTTGCAAGATCCACAACCCGTCAACGGTTTCTTTCAGGTTTCTGAAGCGCCAGGCATTGGCATCGAGCTCAATGACGAAGTCGTGATGCGCTCACAACGTGTCGTCATCAAATAAACGAAATCGACTCTCCCCTCCCCAAAAGGCGCTTCGGCGCCTTTGTTCACAAAACCAAACGTACGGCTCCATTAAAAGCAAACGTGTTTTATCCAGCCTAAAACGGTGCTGGATGTTGCTGTAAAAATTGCGCGATATCATCCTGCATCGGTTGGGTTAAGCTGATGGAAAATGCTTCCATGTTTTGCCTTAACTGCGCCATGCTGGTGGCACCGATAATGGTTGATGTCACGCCCTCGACCTGATTGACCCAGGCCAGCGCCAGTGCAGTAGCGGATATACCATGGCTACTCGCTAACTCGTTAAAAGCAGCGATGGCTTTATTCGATTCAGGCGTATCACGGAACAGACCATTGCGTTGCAGCATGCTCCAGCGGGTACCCTCCGGTCGTGCGCCATTCAGGTATTTACCACTTAGCGCCCCACCGGCTATGGGTGACCATGGCAGGTAGGCTATTTGCTCCTGCACACACTGCTCGATTACATATGGCCAGTCTTTGGTATGCAGCACACTGAACTCATTTTGTATCGACACCATCCGGGGTAAATCGTACTCAGCACTTAGCTGGAGATACTGGCTAATACCCCATGGCGTTTCATTGGATAAACCACAAAAACGGATCTTGCCGGCTTTTACGCAGCTATCCAGCGCTTGTAACAATGCCAGCATTTGCTCGGTTTGCTCAGCGGCATCAGCAAAACTAATACGGCCAACCCGGTGCTTGCCGAAGTGTGGTGACACCCGGTTTGGCCAGTGCAGTTGATATAAGTCGATGTAATCGGTTTGCAAGCGCTGCAGTGAAGCATCCACAGCTTGTATCAGCGTTGCTGGTGTCATATCACCGCCATCACGGATATACGATAAACCATTACCCGCCATCTTCGTTGCCAAGATCATATCTTGACGTTTGCCACTTCGGCTGAGCCAATCACCAATAATACGTTCGGTCGCTCCATAAGTCTCTGCGGTTGGCGGAATAGCGTACATTTCTGCCGTATCTACAAAATTCACGCCCTGTTCCAATGCATAGTCAAGCTGCGCATCAGCATCGGCCTGGGTATTCTGGCAACCCCAGGTCATCGAGCCTAAACACAGGCGAGACACTTTGAGCTGACTACTGCCTAAGTCGGAATAATGCATACGAACCTCAATCATAAACCATGTGCCGGAACCATAGCGGAATCGCTCCGTTCAGGCAATACAGAGGGCGACTAGTCTGGACGTTATGCCAATGCATACCAGTCTCTGGCACTGAACTGGCTTAATTGCTGCCAATCGCGGTGGTTTAATCCGAGCTGTTGGCAGGTGTCGAAGTAATGCTGCCAAAGTTGTTGATAACTGCCCTGCCATAAGCACAGCGGAAAATTACTGGCCAGCATCAGTTGCTTGGTAGGTAGGTGTTGCAACGCGACCTCCAGCACTTGCTGTAACCAGTTGGCATCGAAAAAGCTTTGCTGCCCGGCATGCGCCATTTCCCAACCCGATAACTTCATCGCAATGTTGGGTCGCTTAGCCAGTGGACCAAGCTGCTGTTGCCATCGTTGAATATTGGACGGTTGAACCAGGCCTGCGTGATTCAGCACCAGCCGCAGGCCTGGATGACGCTCAGCCAGTTGCCAGATCCGGCTGGCATTGACAGGGTTACTCAGATCGCACTGGATTTCGAGCAGCAATTGTTGCTGCTCAAGCCAGCCCGCTATGGTATCCAACTGTGGGCTATGCAGCAAAGCTTCATCAGCACCTTCGAAAATATGCCGTACCCCGGCAGGTTGAAATGGCTGCAAGGCTGCCAACTTATGCTCAACCTCAGCAAGAGATGCACTACAGTCCAAAAAAGCCACGCCACGCCAGGCACAAGGCCAATGCTGCGCCTTTAGCCATGCCAACTCGCGCTCTGGCTGCGCGTTATCAAAACCTGCTTCGATGGCGACAGCACCAACCACACGAAACGGCTCTTGTAGTTGTATCGCGCCAGGCAAGTAATCCTGCTGTAACAAGTCTTTATCTGGCCAGATGGGGGGGTGACCGGAGCGCAACCAATGATAATGGCCAGCCGTTAATTGCCAGACATGCAGATGTGGATCGATAATGTCGATCATCGGTTCACTCATTGCGCCGTGTAACCGCCGTCGATCAGTTGCAAACTGCCGGTAATAAACGCCGCTTCAGCACTGACTAAAAAACTCACGAGCGCTGCCACTTCCTCCGGTTGCCCCAAACGCCCAAGCGGCTGTTCAGCGGCTTCTTCCGCATGCACTTCAGTTGGGTTGCGGCCGCTTTTTTGGCAATAACGTTCAATAGCAGCGTGATACAGTGGCGTTTCGATAGTACCCGGGCATACGGCGTTGCAACGAATACCGTATTCGGCATAATCCAGTGCTGTCGTTTTTGCCATTGACGCCAGTGCTGCTTTGGTCAGGTTGTAAGCGAAAGAGCTTCGCTTGGCAATCAGCGCCTGATCGGAGGCCATCAACACGATAGCGCCCTGTTGCTGTTGCTTCATTTGCGGCAAAACGGCCTGCACAGCGGCAAACGCCCCTTTAACATTCAAGGCAAGCAATTCATCAAGCATAGCTTCACTGGTGTCTTCAATGGTCGCCGATAGATGCTTACCCGCATTGGATATCAATACATCAACACGGCCATACTTAGCGATCACTTGCTCAATCGCAGCTTTCACAGCCGACACCTGGCTGACATCACATTCAATATAATGCCCAGCATCTGATGGCTGAATATCCAGATTCACAACCTGATAATTTTCAGCCTCAAGCCGCTTAACAATGGCATAGCCAATGCCGTTTGACCCACCGGTGACCACCGCAACTTTTTGCATCTACCCTTCCTCTTTGACCGCGCCAACCTGATCCAGCACATGGCTTTTTCAGTATGATAACAGATTTTATTGTCTGGTCAGCTTGTACCCATTGCCCAGCCTGTTTACACTCGTTACTCTATTAGACTTTGTATTTTCAATGATTTGATAAGGATACTGCAATGAAGACTCTCACTGCCGGACAAGATGCTCCTCAATTTTCTCTCGCCGATCAGCATGGCAATCAAGTGGCTTTGAGCGATTTCACGGGTAAAAAAGTGCTGGTCTATTTTTACCCACGTGCATCGACACCAGGCTGTACCGTGCAAGCCTGTGGTTTACGTGACAGCAAAGCCGAACTGGAAAAGCTTGGCGTGGTGGTGTTGGGTTTAAGCCCGGATACGCCTAAAAAGCTGTTAAACTTTGCCAGCAAACAAGATTTAAACTTTACCCTACTGGCTGATGAGGATCATGCAGTCGCCGACGCCTTTGGTGTGTGGGGACCGAAAAAATTTATGGGTCGGGTCAGCGATGGCATTCACCGCACCTCTTTTTTGATCGATGAGCAAGGTAAGATTGCCCATGTCTTCGACAAATTCAAAACTAAAGACCATCATGAGGTCGTGCTTGATTATGTACAAGCGAATTAACGTCAATACAGTGCACGCATGCCCTACTTATTCGAACCATCGAACGCGGAGACTTATTATGCAACGTACTACCCAATCTGTACTCACCACGGCAGCTCTTATTTTTAGCCTAAATACTCAGGCAACGACCATAGAAACGGAACAAGGTGCTATTCAGGTCACCACCATCACTGAGGGTTTGCAGCACCCTTGGGGGCTGGCATTTTTGCCCGATGGGCGCATGCTGGTGACGGAGCGAACAGCACAGTTGCGTTATGTCACTGCCGATGGAGAAAAGAGCGAGCCTATCCAAGGCTTACCAGATATTCTGGTAAGTGGTCAAGGCGGTTTACTGGATGTCGTATTGGCACCTGATTTTGCTGACAGTAAGCACATCTATTTCAGTTACAATGAGCCTGCGGCCAGTGGAGGCAGTAGCACTGCCGTAGCTCGAGCTGTCTTGAATGGTCAGCAGCTGGAGCAGCTGGAGGTTATTTTTAGTGCTCAACCTAAAATTGAAAGCCGCCATCACTTTGGCAGTCGTCTGGTGTTTACGGACGATGGCTATCTGTATATCGCGTTGGGCGATCGTGGCTCACGCCGTGACGATGCACAAACCCTGGATACACATCATGGCAAGGTTGTCCGTTTGTACCCGGATGGCCGCATCCCTGCATCCAACCCTTATGTTGGCAACGACGATGCCTTAGATGAGATTTGGTCCTACGGCCACCGCAACATACAAGGTGCCGCATTGCACCCCGTCACGCAGCAGCTATGGACCCATGAGCATGGTCCGCAAGGTGGTGACGAAGTCAATATCACTGAAGCTGGCAAAAACTATGGCTGGCCAGTCATCACTTATGGCGAAGAGTACGGTGGCGGAGTGATTGGTAAAACTCATAAAGAAGGCATGGAGCAGCCACTGCATCAGTGGACCCCTTCCATTGCGCCTAGTGGTATGGCCTTCTATACCGGCGATTTGTTTTCAGACTGGCAAGGCAACTTACTGGTTGGTGCGCTGCGTTATCAGTTAGTGGCACGTTTAGTGTTAGACGGTGATACCGTTACGCATGAAGAGCGCATAGATATAGGCATGCGTATCCGTGATGTTCGCCAGGGACCAGATGGTGCCGTGTATCTGATAACGGATGAACCCAACGGTAAAGTTCTAAAGCTAACACCTGCCAGCGAATAGTTTATTCAATGCAGCCAGCCGTGTGCTGGCTGCATTGTATGCGTAGCTGGTACGATACTATTCAGGGACTTCTGTCGCCGGATGAACCCGTGTAGACCAGGCTGTAATGGTTGCTTTAACCAGTGAGGCCAACGGAATCGCAAAGAAAATGCCCCAAAAGCCAAATAACCCGCCAAAGAACAACACCGCAACAATGATAAAGACCGGGTGTAAATCGATCGCTTCAGCAAACAGCAGTGGTACAAGCAAGTTACCATCAAGTGCCTGAATCAAGCCATAAGCCAGCATCAGATAACCAAACTGAGCGCTAAACCCCCACTGAAATAAGGCCACTAAGGCAATGGGTAGTGTAACTACTGCGGCACCTATATAAGGAATTAATACAGAGAAGCCAACCAAAACGCCTAGCAGCAATGGGTAGTTCAAACCAAACATCGCAAACACCGCATAGCTGACTGCACCCACAATAATGATTTCGAGAATTTTACCGCGAATGTAATTCATAATTTGCAGGTTCATTTCATGCCAGACTTGACTGATCAGTTTCCGCTCTGAGGGCAAAAGAGCCGTAAACCGCTCTTGCAGCAGCTTTTTATCTTTTAGCATAAAGAAGACCAGCAAAGGCACCAAAATCAGATAAATCATTAATGCCACTAAGTCCACAATGGAAGCCAGAGACAGAGATAGCATATCCCGGCCAAACGCCATTAAACGTTCATCCACCGATTGCATAAAAATGTTGACCTGCTCAGTACTGATCATGCCGGGGAATGCATCAGGCAGCTCCAGCAAGTATTGCCGCCCCTGCTCTATCATAATAGGCATATCACGCAGTAAGGTCCTTCCCTGATGCCAGAATAATGGCATAATCCACATCAGTATCAGGGTACTGAGTGTTAAAAAAGTCATGACCACCAAGGTGGTACTAATACTGCGTGACAGTCCCATTCGAGACAACCTTGCTACTGGCCATTCCAGTAGATACGCGAATGCAATCGCAACCAATAAAGGCGCCAGGATGCCGCCGAGCCAATAAATAGCCAGAAAGCCAATTAACAGCATTAGAAAGAGAACGACCACCTGAGGATCAGAGAATTTATGGGTGTACCACTTTTTTAGCCAAGACAGCATGACACCGGCTCCTTTGTAAAATTATTAATCGGGCTAAGCACCCTTTCTATTTTATGGTAGATTATCAGATATCGTTGACAAGATAATTGCTAATTTCATGTTGAACTTCAATTCGTTTCGATAGCCTAATCGAATCAAGCTCGTTCACGTTTTGAAGTTTACATAGCATTGAACAGGACATAAAGAAGTAGCCAATGATGCATCGTTTAGCACAGTGTTCAACACCGAACTTTTTCTCCAGTGGGTTTTTGTCTCGTCTGATGGTATGCATGCTCTGCTTAGTTGGCAGTGCTGCCAGCCAGGCAAACAACTTGCCTGATCTTGGCGGTAGCGGCTTCTCCACACTGACACCCGATAAAGAAAAAGCCATTGGTGACGTATTAATGCGTCAGGCCAGAGGTAGCCTGCCGATGGTGTATGACCCTTTACTGGATGAGTACATTAATGCGCTGGGCAATAAACTGGTTGCCAATGCTAATGATGTCCGCTTCCCCTTTCGCTTTTACTGGGTTGACGATCGAAATATCAACGCCTTTGCCACACTTGGTGGCCACATTGCATCCCATACCGGCACACTCGCCATTTCTGACTCGGAAAGCGAGTTTGCATCGGTGATGGCGCATGAGGTTGCTCACGTCACGCAACGCCATATTGCTCGCTTTGTCGAAGCGCAAAGCCAGCGTGCTCCATTGACCATAGCCGGTTTATTGGGTGCTATCGTGCTGGCAACGGTCAACCCGGAAGCAGGGATGGCCGCGATGATGGCGACTCAGGGGGCTCAAGCGCAGGCATCGATTAACTTTACCCGTAGTAATGAGCAAGAGGCGGATCGCATCGGTATGCAAATACTGGTGGATTCGGGTTTTGACCCCAATGCTGTGCCTGCCTTTTTCAATAAATTGGCTGAGCGTACCCGCTTTATGAATCAACAACTGGCCTTTTTGCAAACGCACCCCTTATCGGCAGCGCGTGTGAGTGATACCCGCATTAGAGCTGAGCGCTATCCAACCCGCCATGTACCTGACAGCCAGGATTACACGCTAAGCAAAGCCCGTGTACTGGCTCGTTATCATCATAAAAACGAGGATGTAGTCAGCATCTTTCAAAGCCGCTTGCGTCAGACCGGTGGCAATACCCGCGCCAACCAGTATGGCTTGGCCATTGCTTTACTCGACAGCAATAAATACAGCGAGGCTGAAACCATCATTGTCGACTTGCTCGAAAAAGATGAATACAACCTGTATTATATTGATGTTTATACAGATATTTTACTGGGTTTGAATCGTGCCTCTGAAGCGCTCGACATGCTTGAATATCACTATCGCTTACGACCAAACAATCAGGTCGTCACGTTAAATTATGCCAATGCCGCCATTAAAGCAGGAGGCAACCGGCTTGCCATTCATCTGCTGCGAGATATGCTGCACTTCAAGCCGGACAATATTCTGGCCTACGATTTAATCGCTAAAGCCTATGAGAACCTTGAAGATTTTTCACGCTTTTACGAAGCACGTTCAGATTTCTATTATCAACTGGCAAACTACCCTCGCGCCATTGATGACTTGCAAGAAGCTTTAAATCATCTGAGTAGCAGTGAAAAACTAGAGAATCGTCGTCTGGAATCAAAACGTCGCTCTTTGCAGGCAGAGTTTGATCGTTTAAGACGGATGTAATCCAATCACTAGCTCGGGGCGTATTTCAGCTAACATTTTGCACTGCTAACTAAGTTTCTCTACAATAGCCGCATTTGTTGTCTGGAGCCGCCCATGCTGACCATTTATCATAACCCACGCTGTTCAAAAAGCCGTCAGGCGCTTGAAATCTTACAGCAGCATTCACTTGACATCACCGTGGTAGAGTACCTGAAACAGCCACTTAGCCCGGCTGAGTTGGAAGCATTGCTGGCCAAATTGGGCATGACCCCACGACAGCTTCTCAGAACCGGTGAACAAGACTATAAAGATTTGCAGTTGAGCCAAACAACTAAGAGCGACCAACAGCTCATTGCCGCCATGAGTCAATACCCTAAACTGATGGAACGGCCTATCGTAGTCCGTGGCGATAAAGCGGTTGTAGGCCGCCCACCAGAGCGCGTATTGGAGCTGCTGGCATGAGTGCCAGCGTGCTTATTCTGTATTACTCCAAACATGGTTCAGTTGCCCGGTTAGCAGAAAAAATAGCTATCGGGGTTGGCCAGGCAGGCGCGGAAGCCATTATCCGAAGCGTTCAGCCGCTATCTCAAGATGAAGAGCCTGAACACGCCATTGTGCAAGCCGCTGATCTAAAGCGCTGTGATGCACTGATCGTTGGCAGCCCGGTTCGTTTTGGTGTGATGGCCGCGCCATTAAAAGCCTTTTGGGATCAAACCAGCTTTGAATGGATCCGGGGCGATTTAATTGATAAACCAGCAGGTGTCTTTACCTCATCGGGCAGTATGCATGGTGGCAATGAAAGTACCTTGCTCGGAATGATGCTGCCCTTGCTGCATCATGGCATGTTGTTGTGCGGTATCCCCTACAGCGAATCAGCTTTAAACAGCACTGAGCAAGGCGGCACACCCTATGGGCCCAGCCATGTCAGTGGCATGAGTGGCAACAAGCCTATCAGTCGGGATGAGCATCAACTTTGTCTGGCTTTTGGCCAACGCATCGCCACGCTGACTTTACAACTTATTTCAGGAAAACAGTGATATGAATGCAGGCAAACCTGAGCAGCTAGCAACCGCACCGATCAAGATGGCTAGCGCCACCAGGCAGTTTTTACTGTTAGGCCGTATTGGTTATTTTGGGTTATTGCTGCTGATCCCAGCTTGGTTCCTTTGGTTGGCGCCGCCAACACTCGGCAACCCGTATTTGCTGACTTTTATGCTGTGGCTACCGTTATGGTTTCCATTGGCAGGAATACTCAAAGCAGATGCTTACACCTTTGCCTGGGCCAACTTTATTGTCATGATCTATTTCATCCACAGCCTCACCAATCTGTGGCTCGCATCCGGGCTGTATCTGTGGCTCTCGGTACTGGAGTTATTGCTCTCGCTGGCGATGTTTATTGGCTGCACCTATTATGCCCGGTTACGCGGTCAGGAGCTGGGGTTAAAAATCCCCCGGCTCAAAGATGATCCACGGCTCTAGAGCACGCCCTGCTCAACGCCTGGCATACTCCAGTGGCAGCACAGTACAGCTATTTTGCTGGCAGCTTGCTTCTGGCTCAATCAACGCCTCACAGGTGCCGACCGTTCCCAGGCGCTGATGCTGGCGTTGACGAAGTTGGCTAAATTTATCACTGGTATCCAATAACACCTCTTCATCCGTAGCCAGAGTCGAGTAGGCAATGAATTGTTCAGCACCACCACAAGGGCGGACACCTTTAGCCAGCACTTTGCACTCGCTGTGTTGCTGACACTGCTTGTCTTCAGTCAGTTGTTCCATCCGACGTTCCAGCTGACGCAAATTCACCTGAAGTTGAGCCAAAGAGCCATCCAGTTCAGTGAGTAAAGCGGCTCGTTGTTGTTCCTCATCCAGCTGCACGCAACTGGCCAGGCTGATAAAACAAAGCAGCACAGCTGCTTTTTGCCACGCTATTCCCATGATATTCCTCTCCCTGGCACGACGCCTAACCGAGACAGCCCGTTTTCAACGTTGTCATCTGCTGGACATAATTCGTGCCATTTGCAGTACATTGACGTACCGGCCATACTGAAAGGCGAAATCGGTCAGTTCAGCTTCAACTTCAAAGCCAAAACGCTCATACAACGCCACCGCTGCTTCATTACTGCTATAAACTTGCAACTCCAATCGATGAATATTCAGCCAGTTATCAGCCATTTCTAACGCCGATCGCAACAAAGCCGAACCAATCCCCTGCCCTTGATAGGGTTCAGACACCGCCATACCAATATCAGCAACATGGCGCCGGCGCTGATTCTGAAACTGCTGCAAGCCCAGCTGCCCCACTAGCTCGCCATCCAGTTCCGCAATCAGGTTATAAAAGCCAGCTGTTGGCTGACACAGCGCTTGCCAGTGGCTCACCGACTGATAAGGCAATTGCAAGGTGTTGGCAAAAATACTGGGTTGCTGATAAATCATTTGCAATGCTGCCGCATCTGACAGCTCAGCGTGACGGATTATAACCGACATGGATCGATCCTTCTGTAAAGAAATGTATCAATTTATTTACCTGCTATTTCAAGCACATTCAGACATAAAAAAGTGCCAAAACAAGTTGGGATGTATCTATCCAAGTAGCACTTGGGTATAAAAGCAGTGAAGCAGATTTAGTGAACAGGCACAAGCAGCTTGTACCTGTTCACTGAGACGATCAGAGTTGAGCTTCGAGCTCAGGAAGGACAGTAAAGAGGTCAGCTACCAAGCCATAATCAGCCACCTGGAAGATAGGTGCTTCTGCATCTTTATTGATGGCCACGATGATTTTAGAATCTTTCATCCCCGCCAGATGCTGAATAGCTCCGGAAATACCCACAGCTATGTACAGATCAGGAGCGACTATTTTACCTGTTTGGCCTACCTGCATATCATTCGGAACAAAGCCGGCATCAACCGCAGCACGTGATGCTCCTATCGCTGCACCAAGCTTATCTGCGATACCCTCCAGCAAACTAAAGTTCTCACCATTTTGCATGCCGCGACCACCTGAAATAACCACCTTAGCAGCCGTCAACTCTGGGCGTTCAGATACCGTCAGCTCTTCATGCACAAAAGCAGATAAACCGGTATCTTTAACAATATCGATGGATTCAATACTGGCTTGCCCTTCTTCAGTAACGGCATCAAAGGCTGAGCTTCGCACGGTAATCACCTTGATAGTGTCAGCAGACTGCACCGTGGCAATCGCATTACCGGCATAGATCGGGCGAACAAAAGTATCTGCCGATTGTACTGCGATAATATCGGAAATCTGTGCTACATCCAGCAAAGCAGCAACACGTGGTAAAAAGTTTTTACCCGTTGTGGTTGCCGAGGCCACCACATGGCTGTAATCAGTCGCCAGCTCCGTCACCAGAGCAGCTACATTCTCTGCCAACTGATGGCCATAGGCTGCGTGATCAGCCACTAAAACTTTGCTTACTCCAGTCAGCTTGGCTGCTTGTTCCGCCACCGCCTTGCATCCTTCACCGGCTACCAGCACATGAATATCGCCGCCCATTTGGCTGGCTGCAAGCACGGTTTTGTGTGTTTCAGGCTTTAACTGCTGATTCGCATGTTCTGCAATTACCAAAGTTGTCATTGGATCACCTTCGCTTCATTCTTTAATTTATCCACCAGTTCTTCAACCGACTCAACCACCACACCGCCAGTTCTGCCTGCAGGTGCCGCGACGTTCAAGTAAGTGACTTTCGACTCCAGTGCCACACCAAAATCAGTCGCTGCCATGACATCCAATGGCTTCCGCTTGGCTTTCATAATATTAGGTAATGAGGCATAGCGCGGTTCATTTAAACGTAAATCAGTACTCACGACTGCCGGCAGCGACAACTCGACGGTTTGCAAGCCACCATCAATTTCACGCGTGACCTGAACTTTATTGTCGTCAGTCAGCTCCACTTTGGAGGCAAAAGTACCCTGCCCCATGTTGGCGAGTGCAGCCAGCATCTGGCCGGTTTGGTTATTATCTGAATCAATCGCTTGCTTGCCAATAATCACCAACTGAGGCTGCTCTTGCTCAACCAGCTTGTGCAATAGTTTTGCCACCTGCAATGAGTCAAGCTGAGCTTCGGTATCAATCTGAATCGCGCGATCAGCGCCCAGTGCTAAAGCTGTACGCAGCTGCTCCTGCACCGCTTTGGGGCCAATAGACACCACCACTACTTCAGTGGCTTTACCGGCTTCTTTTAAACGCACAGCTTCTTCCACTGCAATTTCGCAGAAGGGGTTCAGTGCCATCTTAACGTTGGCTAAATCCACACCGCTTTGATCAGCTTTAACCCGGACTTTAACGTTGTAGTCGATGACCCGTTTTACCGGCACTAGTATTTTCATAACATCCTCACATTGGTAGGGAGACAACTCATTGCTATTTACAGCAAGGTTGACGTGAAGGTAAACTCACTTGATAAGCATGCTGACAATCTACTTACTGTTGACGTTAACGTCAACCTACAATAGGCTTAACAGGCAGTTCTGGACTGAATTCGCTGTAAATAATAACATCCACTAGCCGTGCAGACGAGTAGCAAGCACTTCAGAGACAGCGTTAATTTGATAAAAATCAGGGTAGCAATGCGTGCAATACGGTATTTCTTTAGTTTCCCTGCAGAACCATAACCACAACGAACGAGGTCAAACGTGGACGTACAAAGAGAAGCAATGGAATTTGACGTAGTTATTGTCGGTGCAGGACCGGCGGGCCTTTCAGCCGCGATTAAGCTGATGCAACAGGCAAAAGCAGCCGACAAGGAGCTGATGGTCTGTGTGGTGGAGAAAGGCTCCGAAGTCGGTGCCCACATTCTATCTGGTGCCGTATTTGAACCCCGAGCGTTGCAAGAGCTATTCCCCGACTGGAAAAGTATGGGCGCACCGCTGAATACGCCTGTTGTCCATGACGATATTTATCTGTTTCAGTCCGAACAAAATGCCAAAAAGCTACCTGCGATGGCCGTGCCAAAAACCATGCACAATAGCGGCAATTACATTGTCTCGATGGGCAATGTCTGTCGCTGGTTGGCTGAGCAGGCCGAACAACTCGGTGTTGAGATCTTTCCGGGCTTCCCGGCGGCCGGGTTGATTGTTGAAGACAATGTCGTTAAAGGTGTGATTACCGGCGATATGGGGCTCGATGTTGATGGTAGCCCCAAAAGCAGCTTTGAACCAGGTATGGAGTTAAGAGCCAAATACACTATTTTTGCAGAAGGCTGCCGTGGTCACCTCGGTAAGCAATTACTGCAACAGTACCAACTGGATAAAGCCTGTTCCCCACAACATTATGCCATTGGATTCAAAGAAATCTGGGACGTCGATGCCAGCCACCATCATCCGGGTTTAGTCGTTCACAGTGCGGGCTGGCCACTGGCAAAAGATACCTCGGGTGGTGGCTATTTGTATCATGCAGAAAACCAGCAAATCTTAGTCGGGTTGATTATCGATTTAAACTATTCCAACCCGCACCTGAGCCCGTTTGAGGAATTCCAACGCTACAAACAACACCCGGTTATCAAACAATACCTGGCTGGCGGCAAACGGGTCAGCTATGGTGCAAGAGCCATTACCAAAGGCGGGCTAAACAGCTTACCTAAAATGAGCTTCCCTGGTGGCTTACTGGCAGGCTGTGAAGCAGGCACACTGAACTTTGCCAAAATTAAAGGCAACCATACTGCCATGAAATCCGGCATGCTGGCGGCAGAGACTATTTTTGCTGCCTTGTCAGCGGAGGATGCTGGCGGCAAAGATCTGACCGATCATCAACAACGCTTTGAGCAAAGTTGGCTATACAATGAATTGTATTGTTCGCGCAACTTTGGCCCCGCCATGCACAAGTTTGGTACCTTCTGGGGTGGTGCGTACAATACCATCGAGCAAAACTGGTTTGGTGGCAAACTGCCATGGACATTAAAAGACAACAGTTTGGATCATGCCCAGTTGCAAAGCGCCAGTGCTGCACCTGCTATTCACTATCCAAAACCAGACAATCAACTGAGCTTTGATCGCTTATCCTCTGTCTATTTGTCCAACACCAACCACGAAGAAAAACAGCCTTGTCATTTGAAACTGAAAGATGCCAGCATCCCGATCCGTGACAACTTGCCTCAGTTTGCCGAGCCTGCACAGCGCTACTGCCCGGCGGGTGTATATGAAATCATCGAGAACGATGCAGGTGAAGCACAATTTCAAATTAATGCGCAAAATTGCATTCATTGCAAAACCTGCGACATTAAAGATCCGGCGCAAAATATTACCTGGGTGACCCCAGAAGGCCCGGGAGGCCCTAACTACCCGAATATGTAAATCATGAAGGAGCCTCCGGGCTCCTTTTTTTGTGTGTAATCAAAGTGAGACTGACAAAATCAGCCGCTGTTTTGTATTGTATTCACGTGAAAATACGTCTATTTTTAACCGATAGTCCGAAAAAATCACTCAGAGCGGGATAAATGAAGTATGGCAACGAAAACACCAACCATTGAACCAACAGAGACGAATGAAACAGTGACTGATGAGGTTATTGCGGTTCGCTCTGTTCCTGCTCATAAGCAATCTGATACTGAATCACCGTCTTTTGCTGGTGAACGCTACATGTATTTCACCGAGCGGGATTTAAACCGGATTCTGGCCAATCTGGATGCACTTCGAGAAACGGTTTTCCCGAATAGTGGCTTAGAACATGAGATCAGTGCACCTAAACGACAGCACTTCCCGTCGGTTTGCTTAATAGGCCTCGGCCGCTGCGGCTCCAATATCGCCCTCGATGTTGCATCACTGGTGTACAACGCTCGTAATTTTTATCTCAATGAATTTAATAACGAAGAAAAGCAAAATCGGGAGCAGGAATACCGCCCGATGCGCTGGATTAAGCGCAGCTTGCATCTAAAGCCATCCAATGCATTGAAACCAGTATTTTTGATCGAGCCGCTGGTGATGCTGGGCGATCTGGATAAAGACATTGAAGGACGCATTCGCTTTTCCAATAAAGGCGAAACCAGTGGTTTTCTGCATGACTACACTAAAATGAAAATCATGGATTTATCCGAGGTACATGCCGGTGGTGCCGGTAATGCGCCAATTTTGGGCCAGTATCTGGCGAAAATCATCTTAAATAAAGATACTCAACGTTTCTCAAATGCTGATTGGAAGTTTATTCACTCCTACCTGATTGATTCTTGCGGTATTAAAGCCAACCAATCACGTTTGTATTTTTACATTTTCAGTGCAGGCGGTGGTACCGGCTCAGGCATGGCTTCTGAGTTTGGCCTGGCACAACAATATGCCTACATGAGCAAAACCTTCGATACCCGCACCCTGCCGGAAAATGAAGAAAATCGTGGTCACTCCTTTGTCTTTGAGCCTATTTTCACCAGTGGTATCTGTATTTTGCCGAATATTTCCGACCATGGCGTTGAGATGTCAGAGGCACTGCATATCAACGCAGGCCGGCTGCTGTGCAAATACTTAGCCGAAGAATGGGATTTTTCCTACAACTTTGACAACGAAGACAGCAGCGAATCCAGTGTCATGCATCGCATCCGCCCCTGGAATGCAATGATGCTTATTTCCAATGACATTATGCGCTATGCCGAAGAAACCGACGATGGTGATATTCAGCACATCGACGTCAATGCCATGGAGAAGTATGCCAATCAATACATTTCGCAGCAGATTTTCAACATTTTAACGGCGCAGGCTGTCACTACTGATTATGATGAGAACTACTTCCGCCGGGCAGGCATTGATATTGGTGAAACCATACGTTTAGACGCCAACGATCTCTTTATGAGTCTGGCAGGCCCTGTTGCAGTCGCCTATGCCGAATCCGTGATCCCAGCGGGCGCAGCCAATGCAGAAAAGGTGAAATTGTTCGATAAGCAGCAATCCGGTCTGGACATTGATGATTTATTTTTCCGCTCTATTGACCTGCCACATTTTAATAAGGTCACACAAGCAATTGAAGGCATTAGCTTGTTGCCGATTGAATCAGAGCGTTATCGGCAAACTCTGGCTGACTACAAGAAAAACGGCTACAACGCTTCAGAATTAAAAGATCTGCATTTCTTTAAGAATTGCTCATCGGTGGTGTCGATTGTTTCGCTGCCAAAAGATTACAAGTTATCCTACATGGATCTGAATAAGCTGAAATCTCACCTGAATAGCTTATTCCCGAATACCACTCTGAAACGCTATGCGCTGGTCATTGGTGCTTCAGCCAATATCTCGCTCACCACTTTGATCGTAAAAAGCCCCTGTTTAAGCGATGACTTTTTGACGTTGATTGTCGCTTACATCAAACGCTGCTTTGCCAAAGACGGCTACCGTTTCGATGAGCAGTTGGATGAAGCCATGCTCGATTTCATCCGTAACGAAGACTTTGATGAGGACTTAGTGGATAGCATGCTGCATGAGTTTGAAAATCCAGCCAAAATTCTGGATACCAACTGGTATGCCATTAAACCCATGTACGAGAAAAAATACCGTGAGTTGATCAACAATAAAGATAAGTTTATCTCGATCAATGACATTCGCTTAACCCGGGACAATGTCAAAAAAGCGATTAAATACCTGCGAGAAATTTACCGTCACAAAATCAGCAAAACCCGTGTTATTTCATTGAATAATGAAACCACTCCCCCTGCCAAAAGCAGTAAAAGCAAAACCACGGACTAACCGAAACAGCCTCAGCAGCAACAGCTGCTGAGGCGAGTTGCTCTTATGGCAACGCCTGACCCCGTGCTGCTACATACAACTGATACCAATGCTCCCGGCTTAACTCAACAGCGAGCGCCTGCGGACAAGCCTTAATCCGCTCTGGCGATAAGGTCCCAATCACTGGCTGGATCGCCGCGGGATGACGCAGTAGCCATGCCAACACGATAGCTTCAGCCGATATCTGGTAGTCTGCAGCCAACTGCTGAACCACCTCTGCAGTTGCTTGCTCTGCTGCTGTTTCTGGTGCACGACCACCACTGTATAAGCCCTGAGCCAGGCTCCCCCAGGCTTGCAGCTGAATCGCATGCAGTTGGCAAAACTCCACCGTACCTGCGGCAAAGTGAACATTGGCTCCACTTGGCATACCAGTTAACACGCCTTCCTCAACCCAATGATGATCGGCCAGACTCATTTGCAATTGATTGACTTGCAATGGTTCGGCGACAGAACGCTGCAATAACTGCAACTGTGGCCAAGCCATGTTGGATACGCCAAAGGCTCTGACTTTACCTTCCTGCTGCAACCGGTGGAACACATCCGCCACCATCTCTGGTTGCATCAGTGGGTCCGGCCGGTGCAGCAACAGCAGATCCAGATAGTCGGTCTGCAAGCGGCGCAGCGATGCCTCGACGCTGGAGCGAATATAATCAGCCGAAAAGTCATAGCGCCCAACATGCTGCCCATCTGCAAAGCGAATACCGCATTTGCTTTGGAGCACCAACTGCTGCCGATCCAGTTGGTGCTGGCGCAAAAAATCACCAAACACCTGCTCCGACTTTCCATGGGTATAGATATCGGCATGATCAAAACAGTTGATGCCTTGCTCTAGCGCAGTTTCAAGTGCAGCAAAGGCTTTATGCCTGGCTACTGAACTGATTGGGCTCTGATCCCAGCTCCCGCCTAAATGCATGCAGCCATAAACCAGACGACTCACCGTAGGCAATGATTGACGAAGTGGAAAAGTCATAAAGCAGAATGATCCTAATCAACATAGATGTAGTTCGACTATAACATTATTGCTTGCACCCCGACATACACATACACTTGAACAATCTTTAGCATTCGTATGCAAGCCAGCTGGAAGTACTATGCCCTCTTCTGCCTTAAAATCCTATCTGCTGCCCTTGCTGGCAGGGCCCCTTAGTTTTCTTCTGCTCAGCAGTATAGAAGTGCCCTTTGCTGGCATGAGTCACCATGCCTGGCTGATTGCAGCATTAACCCTATGGATGGCCATATGGTGGATCAGTGAAGCCGTGCCTATCCCGGTGACCTCACTCCTGCCGATTATTCTCATCCCATTGCTTGGCCTGGATTCGTTAGGTGCCGTCACAGCCCCTTATGCCCATCCGTTAATTTTCTTATTTCTCGGTGGGTTCTTATTGTCCATTGCCATGGAGCGCTGGGAGCTGCACCGTCGTATTGCCTTGCATGTCATGCTGATTGTCGGCAGTAAGCCAGCTCAGCAAATCGCTGGTTTAATGGCGGTGACCGCCTTTCTATCCATGTGGATGTCTAATACCGCTACTTCGGTGATGATGCTGCCGATTGCTCTTTCCATCATCGCTTTGCAGGAGTCGCATCAGAGCGAACAGAATACTATTGCTAAGCCGATGATGCTTGCTATCGCCTACTCAGCCAGCATCGGCGGTGTTGCCACTTTAATTGGCACGCCACCCAATGCCCTGTTAGCCGCTTACCTGCAAAGCAATTATGATATTCAGATTGGCTTTGCTCAGTGGATGCTGCTTGGAGTGCCTATCGCCATGACTTTATTAGTATTGTGTTGGTTTTGGCTAACACGCTGGGCCTTTCAGCTGGATCAAGTCAGCCTGCAGGATACCCGGGGCCTGTTTCAAGGCGAGTTGCAGCAACTGGGGCCGATCACTGCAGCGGAAAAGCGCGTACTGGCGATTTTTTTGTTTGCCGCCATCGGTTGGATCAGCCGCTCCACCGTGCAACAACTAACTGGCTGGCCGTTGGACGATACCATCATTGCTTTAATGGCCGCCAGCCTGCTGTTTATTGTACCGATTAACTGGAAAAGTGGTCAGCGCATTCTGAACTGGGAGGATACCAAAAAGTTACCCTGGGGCATTTTATTGCTGTTCGGTGGTGGTTTGGCCTTAGCCGGCCAAATTCAAAAATCAGGGCTGGCCGATTTTATCGCTTTGCAAGTCGGTGGTCTGGATGGTTTGTCGGTGATTTTATTGGTCGTGCTGGTGACCAGCATTATTATCTTTTTAACCGAGGTCACCAGCAACACAGCTACAGCAGCAGGTTTCCTACCCTTGCTTGGCCCGGTGGCATTGGCGCTCGACACCAGTGTTGCTATGTTAGTCGTACCAGCCGCCCTCGCCGCCAGCTGCGCCTTTATGATGCCCGTCGCCACACCGCCCAATGCCATTGTGTTTGCCTCCGGTAAGCTAAAGATCATTGATATGGTTAAAGCAGGCTTTGCGCTCAATATAATGTCAATTGTGGTGATCAGCGCCTTTTGTTACCTGTTGGTGGAGAAAATCTTTGGTTTTTAAGTCAGTAGCCTATAGCTTTGCTGCAAACTAAAGTGGTGACTCTATACCCTTGGTTGCATAGCACAGCTAAACCAACTACTCTTGATAGTGTTCACCTGGTAAATCGTGCATGATGCAAAGGTATTTCAACAAAAAGCAAAGTTTGTCCGAAAAACAATAAGTTCAAGGATCTATACATGATGAATAAATTAATAAAGTCCAGTGTCGTCGGTGCAATACTAGTTTTTGGTACGCTAATTTTTACTGCAAGTCAGGCAACCGCAGGGATATACACCTCTGATCAGGTTATCGCCGACCAACAACATCAATTCAACAAGCAGCAGGTGCTGGCGTTTGTCGACGATGCTCAGGTGCAGACTCAACTGATTGCGCTGGGTGTCAGCCCGGCTGATGCCAAATTGCGTATCGCCAACATGACCAATGCCGAGCTGGAAGCTTTTAACAGCCAGCTTAACGAAATGCCTGCTGGTGGCGTTGTCGGTACCATCATCACAGTGCTGGTGGTTGTGGCAGTGCTTGACCTGATGGGTATTACCAACGTTTATCCTTTTATCCGGCCAATCGGCTCTTAATTCTTGAAGCCAGAATTACAACAGACCAGCCAGTATGCTGGTCTGTTCGCTTTTATACTGCTGGCTCTGACTGCCTGCCAGACCCCACCTCAAACCAAACAATTATTGGCAACGCCCCCAGCCATTGCCAGTGCTTACCAAATTGACCAGGTGCCCTTTTATCCGCAACAGGAATTTTTCTGTGGTCCTACAACTTTAGCTGAAGTTGCTGGCTTTCACGGCCTGAGCAAAAGCCCGGACGATATTGCCCCGGCCACTTTTACGCCAGCGTTGGAAGGTACGCTACAAATTGAAATGGCAGCGGCGACGCGGCAGCTTGGCATGGTGGCTTATACCCAGCATCGTGCTGATATGAGCCAGCTATTAAGTCTGGTCGCCGAGGATATTCCGGTGATCGTGCTACAGAATAACTCCATCGGCTGGCTGCCGCAGTGGCATTATGCCGTGGTGGTGGGGTATGACATGAATGCCAAACAAGTGATCCTCCATACCGGAGTCACTGAATCGCATCACCTTAATTTTTCGACCTTCGAGCGCACCTGGCGGCGCGCTAACTATTGGTTATTGGCCATGCTTCCTGCCGACAAAACCAGCGAGCAGCTTGACCCATTTATTTATACCAAAGCGTGTCAGGATTTAATGAACACCGGGCAAACCGAGGCAGGTATAGCCGCGCTTGTCAGCGCAACGAAGCAATGGCCAGATTACTGGCTGCCCTATTTTTTACTGGGCAATCATTACTTTTCAAGTCAGCCTTTACAAGCTGCCAACTGGTTTGAGCAAGGTTTGGCGTTTGCGCAGCAACAAGTGCCCTATCTGAACAATTATGCGGTGCTACTGAGCGAGCTTGGCTGTCACAATCAAGCAAGCAGCTTGATTGAGCAAGCATTGCAGATAGCACCTACTGATAGCATTTTGTTGAGCAGCCAGCAAACCATCCAAGCCGCTCAGCAGACAGCTGGTGCAGATGAAGCACAATGCCAAAGGCTGCAGGTTAACCGATAAATATCTGGTGCCCCTGCCGTCAGCAAGGATGCTGAAAGCAGCAGGCCCTCATTGAGCATGAGATAAGAGAGCACCGATATGTGTTATCTTCTTCCATGATTACCGAGAAGAATACCGTTTACGCTCAGGTCCTCATCCAACTGCGGCCAATGAATTCCCTCTCCGTCACCAAGTATTTCCCAGTCTTTTAGCTGAGATTCAGTGGCGCGGGATAATGAAGGGAACCACGTCAGTGGAACTGAAATGGTACGTCCGTCTACGAGCTCTATAATAAGCGAGTCCAAGTCGAAACTGACTGACTGTGCAAGGGGATGATGTTCAACTGCTAAAGTAGCCATTCCAAGCCTCCAAAAACGTATCTCTATTTTCGACAACGAGTTGCTCGAGTTTTCTCAACTCTTTAGACGCAAACCTTGTAGAGCTTGCCAGGGCTACTGGTTGTAACCAGAACTTAGCAAGCATCTTCTCACGTTGAATATGTATGTGGGCGGGCTCCGCGTTCTCATTACTGTAAAAAAAGAAACGATAAGGCCCTATTCTTAATACTGTTGGCATGCTTAAAGATTATCCTAGAAAGAGCACAACGCCAAATCGGAGATAACGCCGCCATAAACGGCGCGAGTTTTCGAGCGTCCGGCGAACGTAGGGAGCGAATTTAATGGCCTTGTTAGCTAATCGGCGACTTAAGCCAGCCATTCTGATTCCTTTCAAATTTAAATTTACTCTCAATATAGGTGTTCAAACAATACGCAAAAGCAAACAAAAATGATGGGGAGCAAGAAATATCAGACTGGCTTTCATAGGCATAGCGCCAGTTAACAAAAATACTCTCGTGCTCACTCAATTGGTGGAGTAGCTCACTCTCCCTATAGGCCGGATTTTGAGTCAAAAAATGTGACGTTACAGATTCCTTGGTTGCCATTCCTATTTTCTGGAATAAGTCGTGAATATTATGTCCTACAACGGCCTTTCTGGTTTCGTTTATCAGTAGAATTTTTATACAGATCTCAATAGCGAGAGAGCAACTCAGTATGACCGGAGTCGTCGGCCACTTAGTCTCCCCGGAATCATTGATACCTTCACTATCAATAATTATCTTTGCTCCTGAGATGAGTGAGCGAGATTGTTCAAACATTGATGGTATGTCAAATTGGCCTAACGAAGTCAGTTGCATTCAACTCCCCAACGTTTGATGTCTGAAGCTGTATCTGCTGCGTCAGATGCATATGATGATGCGCGCGATGCTTCAGAGTATGCCCAATCAGCATTTTCCATAGCTTGATACGCAAAATAGGCAGAGCTAAGAGCAATGATGGCGATAACAATATTTGATACAAGCATTGTTTTTAGTAATTTTTCAGTATTCATACATTTCTCATTTTTAGGTTAGCTAACGCCTGAATTAAGCCGCGCCGCGAAGCGGCGTCGGCTTGAATGAATTGTTAGGTGCTGCCCTTGGAACGCCGGGGACTGCACCCCGAGAACTCGGGCTCCCCTGGCTGCAGACTACGATACTTGTAGGTCAGCGGATAGCCGAGATAAATGGCTTTGGTCCGCTGGCTTTCAAGCGTAATGCCATCTGGCACCGCAACCTCCAGAGTGTTCGCATCCAGCCAACGGAGCCCAATGCCATGTTCTACAGTATGAAATGCAACGACGTTCCCGCCCAAGCGCTGCGAGTCAACTAAGCAGTCCGTCATGGCTTGAGTAGTCACGCCACCAGATCCATAGTCCGTTTGGTAGTAGTAGGCGCTGCACTTGCCGCCGGCATAACTGACTGGCGATGCCTTACAAGTTGGATAGTCAGGGCTGGGGCAACCAGCGAGCAGTGCCGATAGGCACGCGATGCCTGCAACGGGTATCCACTGAGCCATGAGCAGCACCTAACATTATATTCATGCGCCAGCTCGAAAGCTCATTTTATATATTCGGTACAAATCTATATAAGCAATTGTTACTTATAACTTTGTGTAAAATGAGTTCCAGATATCAAACCGGCAAAACGAGCTGGCTTGTTTTGTCGGGGAGCTATTCTTGTTTTGTCGTTTTTTATACAGCTAAGCAGTTAAACTAGAACACTTTTTATCAACTGGCAAGCTGCATTTTGTTGATAAAGCGCTAGCATTCGTGCTTACTTTCAAAAAGTGGCAGATATAACTGTGGATGACTACAGGGTATAGAGGCTTGATTGCGGTTAAACACGGCTACGGGCAGGAGTGTTTTGATGCTGATAAATTGCGGACACAAAAAAGCAGCCGTCAGGCTGCT
>NZ_JAUZVZ010000013.1 GCF_030717845.1 Alkalimonas collagenimarina | reverse complement strand
ACACGGGCGACAAAAACGCGCCAGCGGGTTTGGCGTCCCAGCGGCCGCAGGCCGCGAATGATGCGTATTGTTAGTTTTCAACTATAAAAACCAAGCTTAATAATTTCTATGCCTATCAAATAAAACGGAAATCCTGACAACATCCAAAACCAAGACTCCTTTTTAGTAATAAAAGTCTTGAAGGATATATTCTGTTGCTGGTTAGAGAATGCGTCAAAGGAAGGAAATTTAATCTTAGTTATAGGTACACAAACGTGAAAAATAGCAAAAAACATCGCCAAAGAAGTCATTATAAAAAACAGTGTGACATATAAAATCTTGTAATAAAGCGGCTGAATAGACACATAAGGCAACGATAACTTAACTATACCTGCAATAAATACGAAGTATGCAAAAGCCTGAAAAGTATCTTTTACTAAATCCTTATTTGTAATAAATGAGCGTAAAAAAATATTCATGACATCCTCAAAAAAACTAACATTATATTCATGCGCCAGCTCGAAAACTCATTTTCACATATTCGGAACATAACTTGGTAAGTTATTATTTAACCTTGCTTTGTGAAAACAAGTTCCGATTGTGGTGCCGACAAAACGAGCTGGCTTGTTTTGTCGGGATGTGATTCTTACTTTGTCGATTTCTACCTAACTAAGCCACTAAACTAAAAGACTTTTTAATAGATAGCAAGTTGCAATGTGTGCAAAGTGAGCTGCTTTTTTACTCAGATGTAAGAGAAGTCAAGATTTGACCGTGTAGAAATACAGTTTTAGGCGAAGCCGGTTTATTCATTCGATATGCTGTTCGATTTTTTACCAATGGTTTTCAATAACAGAGAACCGTCGTTTTCGTGGAAATCAGCACGGATCAATATCACTCAACCACACTGAGCCTATCTCCCAATCACCCTGATAAGCGTGTTAATCAACATGCACCTATTGTTATAAATATTGTTGACGTGAGGGGGTGGGTATTTATAATGTTCGCATAATTTTATTAACAGGATGGTTGTAATGCTGGGATGGCAGTTAATCAACCGTAAGGCCATAGCCGTTAGCTTAGGGCTGCTAATGTTGATGGTCGCAACCAATGTGGAGGCAGGTGTGTTTGGTTGGTTAAAAAGAACAGAAATTCAGTGGTCGCCAGAGATACGTGGCGTTCTCTTCAATCATGGGGAGCCTGTTACTAATAGAGAAGTTAAGCGCAGGTTATATTATGAAGGTAAAGAGCGCTACGATAGCGTGACCACCGATGCAAACGGTCATTTTTACTTTCCCCGTAAAACACTTAAGGTTCGTCGTGTCTTATTTGATGTAAGCGTAGCACTGGAACTTTATGTTGTTGACTCTCCGAATGCTGGTGACGAGGATATAATTTTTGACGTTAGCTTCCTGAATGATCTGAACTACCAAAGTCTTGATTTAGTGGCGTCTGATATCCGTTGTGAACTGACTGCTGAAGCAAAAGTAGATGAACTAAAGAACCTTGAAATTCCTGGTGACTCTGCACCAAATATTCGTTCTAAGTGCACTTTTGCTCACGCGAATATAGCCCTGTACTCAGATGAAGAAATTGAGCAACAACGGTTAGAGCTTGAACGGATCATAGATAATCAAGAAGGATTTTAACATGCAGAAGACACTCCCACCCAAAGCTGCCGCCTGGCTTGCTTATGCCCCATATGATGCTGAAAAGGTAAGAGCAGGGCAGGCTTTTATACCGAAAAACAAATCTGTAACAGACCATTTCGATTTCAGCCAAACCGGTGGCGTAGTACATGGCGCCTCTGGCAGCATAATTTCCACATTATTTAACCGCACCACTGGCTTTGCTGTTGTAGGCAAGGGCAAAGGCCGCTTTAGCGGCGATGTCGCTTTGGGTATTCGTGGCACCAAAATGCTCAGTAGCCGGGATTGGTTTAGTAATCTGAATACCGGTATCGGCATAGCCGATAATCAAAGCCGGGTGCATGCTGGTTTTCAGAAGGTGTTTAACAGCGCTGACACAACTTTTAAAACGGATCACCATGGCGTATCGGACAAAACTGCTAAGTATCATTTCCCCAATCTTCAACATTGTTAATTAGTGCGCAGTTGATGTTGTCTTTAATGTTGATATATAGTTTTAACTATTTATAATGCTCGCGTAATTTTATTAACAGGGTGGTTGTAATGCTGGGATGGCAGTTAATCAACCGTAAGGCCATAGCCGTTAGCTTAGGGCTGCTATTGTTGATGGTCGCAACCAATGTGGAGGCAGGTGTGTTTGGTTGGTTAAAAAGAACAGAAGTTCAGTGGTCACCGGAGATTAGAGGTGTGATTACTGAGCATGGCAAGCCGGTTGCTGGTTTAAAAGTGACCCGCACGCTTGATTACGATAACAAAGTTGTTAATGACCATGTAGTCACTGATCACGAAGGGCGCTTTTCGTTTGCACGAAAAACCAAAAAAATACACAGAGTGCTTTTTGATTCCACCATTGGTTTATTCCTATCGGTTGCAGATTATCCTACACCAGGTCAGGAATTGTATTTCTTTGATATTCGTTCATTAAATGATCTGAATGGACAAGCTTTAGACCTAATCATGTCGGATATGCATTGCGAACTGACAGCCGAAGAGAAAAATTTCAGCCTGAAAAATCTCGAAACACCTGAGGGAGTAGCACCTTGGCTTAGTGCCAGGTGTACCTTTACACATGCCAGCACAGCGCTGTATTCAGATGATGAGCTTGAGTTGCAGCGACAAGAGCGTGAACATGAATTAGACGAACAAGAACGGCTTGAGCAAGCGCGAATCCGAAATGAACAAGGAAAGTAATTTATGTTGACACTAACTCCAACAATTGCAGTCAGGCTTGCACAAGAGCCATATGAAGCAAGGAAGATCGCTTCAGGGCGAGGCTATACCGTTAAATCTGATGTTTTGTCGGATAATTTTGACTTCACTGGCTCAGGGGTAATCCATGCTGTGTCTGGCAGCATAATTTCCACATTATTTAACCGCACCTCTGGCTTTGTTGTTGTTGGCAAAGGCAAAGGCCGTTTTACCGGTGATGTCGCTTTGGGTATTCGTGGCACCAAAATGCTCAGTGGCCGGGATTGGTTTAGTAATCTGAATGCGGGTATCGGCATCGCCGATAACCAAAGCCGGGTGCACTCTGGTTTTCAGAAGGTGTTTAACAGCATGCGGCCTGCGTTGGAGCGGCAGCTGGCTCCCTTATTACGCAACAATAGCAAAGGGCTTGTGCACTGCGCTGGCCATAGTCTGGGTGGTGGGCTTGCACATCTGGCTGCTATTTGGATTAAACAGCATTTTGGCAATCGGGTGGCGCTGTATACCTTTGGTGCGCCACGGGTTGGTCTGAATGACTTTGCCCTTAAATCAACCGGCAGCATCGATAAAATTTATCGTTGTGTGCATGGAGATGACCCTGTACCTATGGTGCCGGTCTGGCCGTTTTTTCATGCCCCGCTAAATGGCAGTAGTGTGTTGCTTACCTCGGCAACCGGTATTAATCCTTTTTCTCACTCCATGATGACTAACCCTGGCTATGTCACCACTGCTCGCGGCCAATGGGAAGACTTGCAGCGCCGTGGTGATACCATTAAAGCCGTGCGCTTAACCTACGAACGGCGTTTTGAATGCAGTTTTAGCAACCATTGGCAGGAAAAACTGATGCATGCATTGATCACCCTGCTGCGGGATGCTGGTGTGTTAGCTGGCGTATCGGCGCAAGTTTTTAGCAGCGGTATCATGACATTTTATGATCATCTGGCCGCCACCGTTGAGAAAGTTGTTCTAATGTCACCACAACTTGAAGCGCAGGTAATGGGCTTACTTGGCCATATGTTGGTATTTGCCGGTAAGCTTGCCGTCACTGTAACCGAGCTGAGTGCACGCTTTATTCGCTGGGTATTTAAGGTCACGTTGGAAGCGATGTACAGTACGGCCCGCCGCGCTGTAGACATGCTGAATTAATAGGTATGCGGGCGGTAGGTAAAGCTGAAAACTTTAATCTGTGCGCATTTTTCCGGATGTATGAGATGTGCCCTCAAATGATGGGGGCTTTTTTTAAAAGGTGTATGTACGTTGGCAGCGGTAATCAGTAAAAAAGAAGCAATAGCTTTGTTGAAACATTGGCAAAATCAGGGGCATTCTTTGCTTCCATTGTTTCGGGTTCAAAAAGGTACTCGTGGTACTCTGGTGATCACCTTACCTGATTATGTCAGCAACCAATGGCTGACAGTAAAAGGAAATTATTCCAGTTACGAAATGGCGATGGCCGCTTTCGGTCAATGGCTTGATGGCTTTATAAGCCCACAAGATGTAGTTTGCTGTGAAAGTGTGACGGAGTGAAGCGTCAGTTTCACTTAATGCACTGCAACCGCTGGTGCCACGTTTTTAAAGCCGCTAGCAACTGCACAACCTTTTCTTGCAACTTCGGATCCTGCAGGTTGCCATCGGTATCAAAGTTGTCATTAAAGGCACTGGCAAATAGCTCGGGCTTAGTCATTACCTGCAAATCGAGAAATACACAGACTTGTCGCAAGTGGTATTGCGCACGCGATGTACCCATGCCTCCGCCAGCTCCCATGATGGCAACGGGTTTGCCTGCCAGCAAGTAGTTATCCGGTTCACGAGAGGCCCAGTCAAGCGCGTTTTTTAACGCCGGGGCTATGGAGTAATTGTATTCTGTACAAGCCAGCAATAAGGCATCAGCCTGAGCAAATTCGCGCAGTAAATGCTCCACTGCAGCTGGTTTTTCTGCAATATCTGCATTGTAGAACGGCACATCCAATAAATCGGCGATGTGAATTTTCATTTCATCGGGCGCGTGAGCTTGCGCATGCAGCAACAAGCCCCGATTGGTCGATTTTGATCGTAAGCTGCCGCATAATCCTAGTACTTGTATCGTCATGACTGCTCTCTTTTTAGCCTCAGTGCTTTAAGCCTAGATGCTGGTAAGGGATAGAGCAAATAGGCTTACAGTAAAAAGCGCTGGGTTTTCAAAGTCTAATACTATTTTTTGCTTTTTTGTAGTAATGACATAAGCTTGAACCATCAAATGCTATCAGATGGAACGCTATGCGCCGACTGGTGATGTGCTTAACCTTATTGCTATGGTCTGCTTCTTGGCCGATAGCATCGGGTGAAACGGTTGAGCCTGTCAAGCTGGTGGTGGGCGTTTATCATAACCCACCAAAGCTCCGCGCGGCTGACGATGGTTCTCCTTCAGGCATGTTGGGTGATTTATTGGTTGAAATCGCCAGACGGGAAGGATGGGTGTTGCAGGCGGTATCGTGCGACTGGGCTTATTGCTTAGATTTCCTGCAGGCCGGTATCATTGACTTACTGCCCGATGTTGCATTTACGGAGCAACGCTCACGTGATTTAGCCTTTCATCAAACACCTGCGTTATACAGTTGGTCGCAATTCTACAGTCGCTCTGGTGTGCCAGTGCATGAGCTTGCAGATCTGGCTGGCATGCGTATTGCGGTGTTAGCCGACTCGGTGCAGTACGAGTTTTTGCAACAACAATTTCATCAACATCAGGTTGAAGTCGAGTTACTGCTGACGGACTCCATTGCTGAAGGCTTTGCTCTGGTGTATGCCGGCAGTGCTCAACTGGTGGCTGCGAACCATTATTTTGGTCAACAACAAGCCAAGCAATATCAGTTGCAGCAAAGTCAGTTTTTGTTTCAACCAACTCAGCTTTTTTATGCCACCTTACCCAATCAGCACCAACAAATACTGCAGCGCATCGATGCTTATCTTGTTGAATGGCAACAGCAGCCAGACTCACCCTACTACCAAATTCTTCAACGCTGGAGTGGGACTCAAGTTGAGACAAATCGTTTGGCTCGATCCTATTGGACGCTGCTCGCGATTAGCGGCGTGTTACTGCTTATCTTTGGGGGAGGAGCTTTAGTGTTTCGCTGGCAGGTGGCAGAAAAAACCCGACACTTGCAAGCCAGCGAAGATCGGCTTAACACCATTCTAAACAGTGTAGATGCTTATATTTATATCAAGGATATGCAGCTTTGCTATCGCTATGTGAATAAGAAGGTAGCAGAACTATTTAAAAGCCAGATCCCGGATGTGACCGGCCACAACGATTATGCCTACTTCGACCACGCTACGGCTAAAAAGCTACAGTACCACGATCGTCAAATTCTGGAGCAAGGCATCCGCGAGGTTCGGGAAGAGGAAAACACCATCAGTGATGGCGGAGTAACTCGTACTTTTTTGAGTGTGAAGTTGCCACTACGCAAGCCAAATGGTGAGATTTATGCGCTCTGTGGTATTTCTACCGATATTACCGAGCACAAACAACAGCAGGAAGCGATTCATCAGCTGGCTTTTTATGATGCCTTGACTCAGCTACCCAACCGGCGTTTGTTGTTGGATCGTTTGCAGCATGCGTTCGATTTGTTTCAGCGGCAGCAACAACAAGGTGCTTTGTTGTTTATGGATCTCGATCATTTTAAAGATTTGAATGATACGCTGGGTCACGCCGTTGGCGATGAGTTGCTGATTGAGGTGGCGCAGCGTTTACAAGGTTGTGTCAGAAAGTGTGACACACTGGCGCGCTTGGGGGGTGATGAGTTTGTATTGCTGCTGCAAGAGTTGCCGGGTAGTGTGGAGCGGGCCTGTCAACGTGTACAAGTCATTGCTGAAAAAGTACTGCAGTGCCTGCATGAGCCTTTTCTCCTGCAGCAGCATGTCCATCAGATTTCTGCCAGTATTGGCATTGCAATGTTGTCGGATGGGGACGATTGTGATGAGCTGATGAAACGGGCTGATATGGCGATGTATGACGCGAAAAGCCGGGGGCGCAATCGTTTAAGGTTTTTTAATCAAAGCATGCAGGTGGAAGTGACCCAGCGAACCACCCTGACCAATCGTCTGCGACAAGGCCTGGAACGGAAAGAGTTCTTTCTGCATTTTCAGCCACAATTTGATGAACGCGATCAAGTGCTAGGCGCCGAAGTACTCCTTCGCTGGCACCATCCAGAGCATGGAAATTACCCGCCGGCTGAGTTTATTCCTGTCGCTGAAACCACAGGGTTAATCTTACCTTTAGGGCGTTGGGTGCTGGAAAAAAGCTGTCAACAACTGGCCGAGTGGGCACACGATCCTGAGAAGCAACATTGGCAGCTAGCGGTGAATATTAGCCCAAGACAACTGCATGATGGTCATTTTGTTGATGAAGTACAGGACATCTTGCAGCAAACCGGCGCACCAGCCAGCCAGTTGATGCTTGAAATCACGGAAAGCCAATTGCTGGAAGATATTGACGAGGCAGTGAGCCAGATCACTCGTTTGGCTGCGATGGGGATTTCCTTTGCTCTGGATGACTTTGGTACCGGTTACTCCTCACTGCAATATTTGAAAAACCTGCCGTTACAGCAATTAAAAATAGATGCTTCATTTGTGCGTGATATTTTGGATGATAGCAGCGATAAAGCCATCATAAAAACCATTCTGGCTCTGGGCGATAGCCTTGAACTGGATGTGATTGCTGAAGGGGTAGAAACCCACGAGCAATATCGAACCTTATACCATATGGGCTGCCGGCAGTTTCAGGGCTATCTGTTAGGCCAGCCAGGGCCGGTGGAGGACCTCCCTGCATAGTTATTTACCACCTTGCTCTACCCAAGATAAAGCGAGACTGTATTTTTATAGAGACGCTTGAATTTATCAGTGTAACCGGTTACAGTTAATTTTATCGAAGCATACCCACTGTGGCATGCGTCATTAAATAATTAAAATTAAAGGACATTCGATGAAAGCAACGACTCGGATCCAATTATCCAGCATGATGTTCCTCGAGTTTTTTATCTGGGGAGCCTGGTTTGTTACTTTAGGGACATTTTTAGCGCAGCATTTTTCCGCTTCAGGCTCTCAGATGGGGCTTGCTTTTGAAACGCAATCTATTGGTGCCATTATTGCTCCTTTTATTATTGGCCTGATAGCGGACAGATACTTTTCGGCGCAAAAAATTCTTGGTTTTATGCATTTGACTGGAGCCGCTTTATTATTTTTTGTAGCAACGACCAATAGCTTTGCAGCATTTTATCCATTGGTACTTATATACATGCTGTTGTATATGCCAACCTTGGCGCTGGTGAATACTATCGCCTTTAAGCAATTGAAAGATAACCCGGAGAAGTTTGCCCAAATCCGTGTATTCGGGACTGTCGGTTGGATTATTGCTGGGGTACTGATTGGTTACTTCGGTTGGGAATCAAGTCGGCAGTTGCAGAATACATTTTTACTGGCCTCATTCGCATCTGCTTTGCTTGGTGTTTTAAGCTTCTTTCTGCCAAACACGCCACCTTCAGCCAAACAAGATGGCGCTGGTTTACGACATATGATTGGACTGGATGCGTTAGGCATGCTGCGTGATAAAACCTATTTGGTATTTTTTATCACCTCAGTGCTGATTTGTATTCCACTTGCATTTTATTATCAGAATACCAACTTGTTTTTAAATGATATTGGTATGGCGGGTGCTGCCGCAACGATGTCCTTAGGGCAAGTATCTGAAATTCTGTTTATGCTTATGCTGCCGCTTTTTTTGAAACGATTTGGTATCAAAATTACCTTACTGATCGGCATTTTGGCATGGGTTATCCGTTATGTGTTGTTTGCCTATGGGGATACAGGCGATCAAATCTGGATGTTATTTGTCGGTATTCTGTTGCATGGTATTTGCTATGACTTTTTCTTTGTAACCGGGCAAATTTATACTGAGAAAAAAGCCGGCTTGAAAAATAAAGCGGCTGCTCAAGGCTTGATTACCTTAGCGACCTATGGTGTTGGCATGTTGATTGGCTTCAGGCTGGCTGGCTGGATCACGGATACCTATACCTCGGCAGGAAGCTATCAGTGGGAGCAGATTTGGCTGATCCCTGCCGGCTTTGCGGTGGTGGTTTTGCTACTTTTTATTGTTTTGTTTCGTGAGAAGCAAGCGACTGCCAGTGAGTAGTTGGCAGCGTTGTAGAACTATTTGCAGTATATGTATTTTGTAACCGGTTACATTTGGGTGGGTTTGCGATGGGTAAGGAGCTGAGAATGGCAAGAAAAATCAGGATGGGGATGGTCGGTGGAGGGGAGGGATCCTTTATTGCCAGTATTCACCGCATGGCAGCACGGCTGGATGACAGCATTGAATTGGTCGCCGGTTGTTTTAGCCGACAGCATCCGAAATCTATTCAAATGGGGCAACAGTTGGGGCTGGAAAGTGCACGCTGTTACGCCAGCTATGAGCAAATGTTTGAAGCTGAAGCCGCATTACCAGCCGATAAGCGGATTGAATTTGTCAGTATCGTGACTCCGAACCATATGCATTTCCCAGTGGCTAAAGCGGCATTACTTGCTGGCTTTAATGTGTTAAGTGATAAGCCTGCTACCACTTCACTTGAGCAGGCGATTGCACTTCAACAACTGGTGCAACAGCAGCAATTACATTATGGGTTAACACATACCTACGCAGCCTATCCGCTGGTTCGACAGGCCCGACAGATGATTGCTCAAGGGAAGCTAGGTACCGTTCGACGTATCAGTGTCAGCTATCCTCAAGGGTGGTTGGCAGACTCAGCAGATACTCAGGCTAGTGCGCAAGCATCCTGGCGGACAGATCCGGAGCGTTCGGGGGAGAGTGGCTGTTTTGCTGATATTGGCACCCACGCATTCCATTTATTGGAGTACGTATCAGGTTTGCAGGTGATGGAGATTGCCGCTGATCTGGTGACTCAGGTTAAAGACCGATTACTGGATGATGATGGTGCTGCCATGTTGCGTTTAACGAATGGTGCCCGTGCAACATTGATGGCGAGTCAGGCTTGTACCGGCCTTGGCAATAACTTACAAATTAGCATCTATGGCGATCGGGCTTCACTCTATTGGCAACAGGAACAGCCGAATCAATTATGGTTGCAACGTCGAGGAGAGCCGCAACAGTTATGGACTGCGGGCGCCGATTGCGACTATCTGGACGTCGCTGTACGAGATCTATGCCGCACGCCGGCTGGTCATCCGGAGGGCTATATTGAAGCCTTTGCTAACTTATACCGTGATTTTGCACTGCTAGTAAGAAATGGTGAGCAACTGGATGATGGCTTATCTATTGATGCCGCTGTGCGTGGCATGGCATTTATTCGGGCTGCTTTACTGAGTAGTCAAAACAATGCCAGCTGGGTCAGTGTGGACCCCTTGGCCTTGCAGAAGCAAATTGATTGATTTTGTATTACGTATTTTGGAGCTTACATGTCATCTACTGAAATAAAGGGGCCAGCTGTCTTTCTGGCACAGTTTATCCCGTCAGATAACTCAGTTAACCTTGAACAGATGTTAAAGTGGGCGGCTGGTCACGGTTATGCTGGCGTACAGATCCCAACCTGGGACAAGCGACTGTTTGATTTACAGCAGGCGGCAGCAAGCCAAGCATATTGTGATGAAGTTCGCGCCATGTGTGCTCGCTATGGTTTGGAAATCACTGAATTATCCACTCACTTACAAGGACAGCTCATTGCCGTGCATCCTGCATACAATGCGATGTATCAGGGCTTTGCTCCGGTAGGTGTAGACACCGTTGAACAAAAGCAACAATGGGCTACAGAGCAGCTATTTTTAGCAGCCCAGGCTTCACAGCGACTTGGTTTGACAGCACATGCCACCTTTTCTGGCGCTTTACTCTGGCATACGGTCTATCCATGGCCGCAACGGCCTGAAGGCTTAGTTGAGCAAGGTTTTGCTGAGCTGGCGAAGCGTTGGTTGCCGATTCTGGATGCTTTTGACACTGCGGGTGTCGATCTATGTTATGAACTGCACCCCGGTGAAGATTTGCATGACGGCTTGAGTTTTGAACGTTTTTTACAGGCGGTTCAGCAACATCCACGTGCTTGCATCTTGTATGATCCCAGTCACTTTGTCTTGCAACAGCTGGACTATCTGCAGTTTATTGACTTTTATCATCAGCGGATCAGAGCATTTCATGTCAAAGATGCGGAGTTTCGCCCTTCAGGTAAAGCCGGTGTATACGGCGGTTTTGCTTCCTGGCAAGAGCGACCTGGCCGTTTTCGCTCCCTTGGTGATGGCCAAATTGACTTCAAAGCCGTGTTTAGTAAGTTAACGCAATATGGTTTTAATGGCTGGGCTGTTCTTGAATGGGAATGTTGTTTAAAACATCCCGAGCAAGGGGCTGCTGAAGGAGCACCTTTTATTCGCCGTCATTTGATTAAGCAGGCTGAACATGCGTTTGATGATTTTGCTGGCTCAGGTGCGGATACTGAACGAAATAGAAAAATTCTGGGTTTGAGTTAATGTGATTAGCTGTTGCTATGACCATTTTACTTGATACTGTTCTTGCTGAATTGGTGTAAGCTAGCAGAAAGAAAATCGAAGGAAAAGAGTTGTTATGAGCACCATACGAATGGTTTCGAAACTGGCTGGAGTGTCTACGGCAACGGTTTCCCGGGCTTTGAAAAACCCAGAGCTGGTTGCAACTGAAACACGACAGAAAGTGATGGAAGCGGTGCGGCAATCTGGTTATCGGCCCAATCAGTTAGCAAAAAATTTCAGCTCTGGTCGCTCATACAATGTGGTGGTGTTAGTACCCAATGTAGCGAACCCTTTTTTTTCCCGAGTGATACGAGGTATTGAGCAAGAAGCACAAACGAAAGGCTATGCTATTTTGCTAGGTGACACGCAAGGCTGCATTGAGCGAGAGCAAGAGTATGCTCGCATGGGGCTGACGAGCCAGGCTGATGGGCTTATTCAATTGGATCGGCGTTTTCCTTTTTCTGATGATGATAAAGCTTTAGCGGCAGCGGTGCCTTTCGTCAATGCGTGTGAACGGATCAGTTCGGATGCAACCTATCCAGTGGTCGAGTTGGATAACCGTGGTGCAGCCAGAGCAATGGGTCAGTATTTACTCCACTGTGGCCATAAAGACATAGCAGTGATTACCGGCCCCCCAGACAGTCCAATAGTTCGGGATCGTTTGTCTGGTATGCAGGATGCGTTGCTTGCTGCCGGGCTGGGGTTGACAGCAGAGCGTATTGTACAAGGTGACTTTTCAATGAGGTCTGGTTTTGCTGCAGCAGAGCAACTATTGCAGCAGAATAGTTTGCCTGATGCGATTTTCTCGATGAATGATGAAATGGCGATAGGGGCAATGGCAGCCTTGAAAGCTCAAGATGTGCGTATTCCTGATGATATCTCAGTCGCTGGTTTTGATAATATTGAATTTTCTGCTTACACCAATCCGGCCCTAACGACCATTGATCAACCGGCCGAGGCGATTGGCCGGCAGGCTATGCGAGCATTATATCAATTGATGCACCAGCTGCCATTGCCTCAGTCACATCTGGTGTTACCGTATGAGTTAATCATTCGTGATAGCACCCAGCAGAAAGTTCACTCGTAGTCTGGTCCGATCAACTGCATCAGGGCTTGACATTTAATAATGGAGTCACTAAGGTTTATGTAACCGGTTACAGTGTTTATTTAAACAACAAATGACAATAAAAGCTTAGGAGAATATATGTTTTTTAAAAGTACAGGGTCTGCCGTGCTATGTTGCCTGGCTTTACTACTGCAGGGGTGTAATTACACAGATTCGGATACTGCGAATCATTCAGCCAATGAGTGGCAGTGGTTGTTTGATGGCAGTTCAATGGATGCCTGGATGCAAGCCGATGGCAGTGCGCTTCGGGCACCATGGGAGATTGTTGATGGTGCCTTAGTCCTTACGGCTGGCGGCGGCGGGGATATTTTGACCCGTGACAGCTTTGGAGACTTTGAGCTGGAGCTGGAGTGGCAGATCTCTCATGGTGGCAACAGCGGAATTTTCTATCGAGTGCATAGTGATATTCGTCCAGTTTGGTTTAGTGGGCCCGAGTATCAACTGCTCGATGATGCCAATTACCCGGCGCACCCTGATCCAATTCAACAAAGTGCCTCAGTTTTTGATCTATATCCACCACAACAAAGTGTAGCCAAGCCGGCGGGTGAATGGAACCAAACCCGTATTCGTATTAAAAATCAACAGGTAGAGCACTGGTTAAATGGGATTAAAGTGGTGAGTTTTACCCTGGGATCCGATGATTGGAATCAACGTGTCGCCAACAGTAAATTTAGCGATCTTGAGTTATTTGGTCGTTTGCCTGAAGGCCGGATCGCGCTGCAGGATCATGATGATGTGGTGAAATTTCGTGCTATTCGTATTCGCCCGCTGTAAGGTGACTTTTAGCGCTAACTGAAGGAGGCAGCATGGGATTTTCTGGCATTGGTATTTGGCAATTGTTGATTGTTCTGGTGATTGTTATGCTGCTTTTCGGCACGAAAAAGTTACGTAGCTTTGGGCGCGATGCCGGTGGAGCATTGCAAGATCTTCGTCACAGCTTGCAGCAGTCTAGCGAATTGCCGACAGAAGCAGAGCAAAAGGTTAAGGACGAAGTATGAACCGACGTCAATTTTTGGAGTTAAGCGCAGCCTTGGCTGGTGCAACGGCATTAAGCTGCAAAAGTGGCTGGGTATTGGCAGGCCAGGCATCTGGTAGACCATCTATTTCATTGGCGCAGTGGTCATTGCATCGCACCTTGCGCTCGGGGCAATTAAGTACGTTGAACTTTCCTGCAGCTACGAAAGATTGGTTTGGTATCCAGGCTGTTGAGTATGTGAACCAGTTTTTTGCCGATAAAGCTGGTGACTCGCATTTCTTCGCCCAGTTAAAGCTCAGAGCCGATGATGTTGGGGTGCGTAATTTATTAATTATGATCGATGGCGAGGGCGATCTTGCCGCTACTGATACAAAGTTACAACAACAAGCGATAGAAAATCATTATCCTTGGGTTGAGGCTGCTAATGCGTTAGGTTGCCACTCAATCAGGGTGAGTATTGGTGATTCAGGAACCGAAAAAAACGCTGCAAAACAAGCTGCTGTGATTGGTTTAAATAAACTGGCTGAATTTGCACACGATTTCAACATTCAAATTATTGTTGAAAATCATATGGGCCACTCAATGGATGCTGAGTGGCTAGCGGCTGTTTTAAAGCAGAGTGGTCGTACAGATGTAGGCAGTTTGCCTGATTTTGGTAATTTTTCCGGGGATTTATATCAAGGGACTGAGTTGCTGATGCCATTTGCCAAAGGTATTAGTGCAAAAACCTTTGATTTTGATGCCAATGGCCGGGAAACTAGCATGAATTATCGTCGTTTGCTGGAAATTATTCATAAATCCGGCTATCAAGGCTACATCGGGATCGAGTATGAAGGGGACGATCCGGATGAAGTGACCGGGATCAGACGCAGTCAGCATTTATTAGAAAACATGATTAAGCAGGTATGGGTAACAAGCTAGCCGGTCATTATTTTACCTTTGACTGTAACCGGTTACAGTGCTGGAGCAATACCCGAATAATAAAAAAGACAATGATACAGGAGGAGTGCCATGTCAGTAATGCAGGCGGATACACAAGAATACGACGTTATTATTGTCGGTTCAGGGGCTGGTGGTGGAATGTCAGCTTATGTGCTTACTATTGCAGGACTTAAAGTCCTGATGTTGGAAGCAGGTCGCGATTACGACCCGGTAAAAGAAACACCAATGTTTAACTGGCCCAAAGATGCGCCCTTGCGTGATGCTGGTACACCGGATAGACCCTTTGGCTTTTATAATGCCACTGTGGATGGTGGCTGGCAGGTACCAGGTGAGCCCTATAGTCAGGCCAGCTCTGATCCAAAACAACAATTTAGTTGGTGGCGTGCACGGATGATGGGGGGCCGGACCAACCACTGGGGGCGTATTTCATTACGAAATGGCCCCTATGACTTTAAACCATACAGTCGGGATGGTTTGGGCTTTGATTGGCCGGTTAGTTATGAAGATATAGCCCCTTACTACGATAAAACAGAAATGCTGGTGGGAGTGTATGGCGAGACCGGGCATAACTTAGAAAATACGCCGGACTCGCCAGCTGGGATTTTACAGCCGCCGCCAAAGCCTAGAGCTTACGAGTTGCTGGCAAAAAAAGCCTGCAACGAAATGGATATTCCGGTGATCCCCGGCCATCTGGCGATTTTGACGAAGCGACAGGACCATAAAGTCTTACCAAAAAAGCTTTTTCCAAATAATCCACTAGGCCAGAAAGTGACTGCAGATTCTATGCAAGCCAGAGCAGCCTGCTTTTGGGCAACCCATTGTGGTCGGGGGTGCTCGATCAAAGCGGCGTTCCAGTCAACCACCGTTCTGATCCCGCCTGCATTGGCCACCGGCAATCTGAATATTATTAGCAATGCCATGGTACGTGAAGTCACTCTTAATGCTGCAGGGAAAGCAGATGGAGTGATTTACATTGATAAAACCAGCCGGCAGGAACGAAAAGTGAAAGGGCGTGCTGTGGTGGTTGCCGCCAGCGCGGCAGAAACTTCACGGATTTTCCTGAACTCTCGCAGCAGCTTGTTTCCTGATGGCATTGCCAATAGTTCCGGGTTGGTGGGCAAATATTTGATGGATTCAGTGGGAGGTGGTGTCACTGGTCAGATCCCGGCGCTGGAAGGCTTGCCTCCGATGAATGAAGATGGCTCCTCCGGCCATCACTTGTATCAGCCCTGGTGGCTGTATAAGGAGCAAAAAGCGGGCAAGCTGAATTTTGCTAAGGGGTATCATATTGAAATGAGTGGTGGTCGAACCATGCCTGGAGCCGGCGTATTTGGTGGCTTGGAATCATTCACTGATGGGGCTTATGGCAAAGACTATAAAGACGCTTGCCGGCGATACTATGGCACTTTTGTTCACTTTGCTGGCCGGGGATCGATGATCCCAAATGAGGATAGCTTTTGCGAAATTGATTCAGATCGGGTTGACCAATGGGGGATCCCTATCCTGAAGTTTCATTGGAAGTGGTCTGATCATGAAACCAATATGGTGGCACACATGCACAAAACCTTTGCTGAAATCATTGAGCAAATGGGCGGTAAGGTAACCAGCACAATTCACTCGGATGGCAGCAAAGCGATCAGTAACGGTGGCTCCATCATTCATGAAATTGGTGGCACCATTATGGGGGCTGATCGTGGTAAGTCAGTTCTAAATCAATACTGCCAAAGTTGGGATGTACCGAATCTTTTTGTAACTGATGGTGCACCTTTTCCTTCAAAAGCTGATAAAAATCCAACTTTGACCATTATGGCGCTGGCTTGGCGTACCAGCGATTACATCGTGGAACAGTTCAAGCAGAGGGCTATTTAACATGAGTAATTCAACGACTAATCTGCACCGTCGTCAGACCTTGAAACTGCTGGGAGCTGCGGCCGCTTCGGCACCATTACTTGGCTTTTCTGCCAGCTCTGCTGCGGTGCAGGCAAAAACCAAAGGTGCGGAGGTTATCTTTAGTCCGACCGATCCGGATTTGTTAAATCCGGTGGTGCACTGGTCAATGAAATTAACCCAACAAGAGCTGGAAGAGCTGGCGGTCCTTGTGGATGTGATTATTCCTGCTGACGATCAATCTCCAGCTGCCAGTAGCCTTGGGGCTCCTGGTTTTATCAATGAGTGGGTCAGTGCACCGTATCCGCAGCAAGAACGTGATTTGGTGCTGGTGCGTGGCGGCATTGTGTGGTTGAACGCGGAAGCCAGGAAACGTTTCAATCAGTCATTTCGACAGCTAAATGCAATGCAGCGCGAACAGATTTGCGATGATATTTGCCTGGAATCCAGAGCCAAACCTGAGCATCGTTATGGTGCTCGTTTCTTTGCCAAAGTGCGGGATTTGGCTGCCACCGCTTTTTATACCACCACTGAAGGTATGGCTGATATTGGCTACATCGGAAACCGCCCTATGCAGACTTTCGAGGGCCCATCAGATGAGGTACTGCGAATGCTGAAACTCAAATCATAAAGCGCCTGCCGGCGCAACATTATGAGCTTCTGTAAAGAAGCTCTGCTCATCATACGACAACAGGGTTCGGGCTGCGTTTAGGCGGTTAGAGGAACTATTGCTCAGAACTTAACAAACTATAAAAAGAGAGCAAATTATGTGCAACAAGACGAGGAAAAACAGTAGTAAATTGTATAGTCGTAAAACCCGGGTGGCGACTCTGGTTTCATCGATACTTTGGTTCAGTGCTTCGGCATCTATGGCAGTGTTTGCGGATACCGGGTCTCCAGATAAAGAAGCGAATCACGACGACGTGGAAGTCATTGAAGTGCGGGGGATTCGGGCTAGTATGGCGGAAAACATGCTGCTCAAGAGATACTCCAGTGCTGTTGTCGATGTGATCACGGCTGAGGATATCGGTAAGTTTCCTGATAAAAACGTCGCGGACTCGTTGCAACGAGTGCCGGGTGTGGTGATCCAGCGAAGTGGTGGTGAGGGCTCCACCGTTAGTATTCGTGGTTTGTCATCCGATTTAACTTTTACTCAGTTAAACGGTAATTTCATTGCATCGTCGCCGGGCGAGCCATCGCGTTCCTTTGACTATGGTTTATTGCCATCGGCAATGATCCAGCGGGTTGAGGTCTTCAAGTCACCTGAAGCACGCCTTGACGCCGGAGGGGTGGGCGGGACCGTGCTGCTGCATAGCCGTAAGCCTCTGGAAATGGCTGCAGGTTCCGGAGTGCTTAATCTGGAGAGTACCTATGCTGATGTGACTGACAAGCATGAGCCGCAGTTTACCGGTGTGTATTCCTGGAAAAATGAGGCTGAATCTTTTGGGGTGCTGGTTGGCTTTACCCGGCAGCATCGAACCAACCGCACCTTATCCGGTGGTACCAACTCGAATATCTGGCGCTGGAATGGTGAAGAAGACGCAATTGATGTGGATGGGAATCCGGTTGATAACGACAATGGCTGGGGAGCTGTCAACGATGCATTCGGCAACCGTTATCAAGGCTATTGGTTTCCTCAGGTTGCACGCACAGCTGTGACTAATGAGAGTCGCGAACGAGACGGCTTTCAGTTATCGAGCCAATGGCGCCCGACCGAGCGCACTGAGTTTGGTTTTAATTACTTTGGTTTTCGGCTAGGGCAAGATCGCACTTTATCCGTGGTCGATATTCCGGAGTGGTCACTTAACCCTAACTTTTTGACCAATGTGACTGTGGATGACTCTGGTACCATTATCACCGGCATGGATTACACCGTTGGGGCTGGCGGTGTTCAGAATGATATGCAATTCCCGTGGATGCGTGGCACCTATGTTCGGGAAAAGTCGACCTCCGACACCTTTGATTTTAATTACAACTATTACGGTGATCGTTTCACCCTTCGTTTTGTGGCTGGTAATACCAAAGCCAAAGGTGGACCGACCGAAAGTTGGGAGGCCGCTTATAAAAGCTCCAACTGGGGTGAGGGCGAAGATAGTATTGTGAATGCTGCTCAATATGCCGGTTGGTCACTCGGTGATCGGGTTAGTATGTACATGGACCCAAATACATTAACGAATATGCTAAATGGCATGGGAGGTGGACGAGACCCCGGTTCATCCAGCTCCAGTTTTGTGCGCAGTACCTTGCAAGAGCGCTACGCTCAGGTAGATCTCGATGTTGATGTTGATTGGGGGATATTTCATACGGTACGAACCGGTCTGAAGCTACGCGATGCTGAACTACACCGAGAGACAGGCAATAATTTCTTTCTAGATCCTGATTTTGATATCGAGGGAGCATTGGCTAGTGGCCGAGGCATTGATGTGTTCGATAGTTATCAATGGAATGATGGCATGCCTCTGGCAAAAGATGTATTTAAAACTCAAGGGGAAGGAAATATTGCTGGTGGGTTCAATATCAATCTGATGCCGGTCATTGATTGGGATAAGTATCGCGATATTATTCTGGCTAACTACCAACTTTACACCCGGATTGAAGATAACTTTGTCTACGATATTGAAGAAAAAACAACAGCGGCTTACCTACAGGGTGATTTTGAGTTTAGTGCCTTTCGCGGCAATATGGGGTTGCGCCTAGTTCGTACCAAGACCGTAGGCTCCTCTACGGATTTGTACACCTACTTTCTTGATCATACTGATGATGAAACCGGTGAGCCAGTCACGGGTGATGATCGTTTTATAGAACAATGGGATTTAATCACGCAGGTGAATACCGATACCTATGCTCTGCCCAGCCTGAACCTGGTGTGGGATGCATCGGATGATCTGGTGGTGCGTGGGGCTTTGGCGCGAGTGATGTCCCGTCCGGGTTACAATTCTATGGGCAGTCAGGAGCGGATTACATTTATCTCCGATGAATGGGCCAAGGATCGTGCTGAATTTAATGAATTACCGGGCTTTCGGGGCAGTGGCGGCAATAAAAACTTAAAGCCCTTTTTATCCACCCAGGCTGATTTATCGATTGAGTACTACTACGACACCGGTTCGGCTCTGGGGATGGCGCTGTTTTATAAAGATGTCGATAACTTTGTTGTGCCTCTGATCATCGACTCAACACGAGACTTCGCCGGTATGCCAGGCATCGTCGAAGAGGGACAAATTACCATCAGCCCCTACAGCACTGTCGGTAATGGCAGTAACGCTAAATCCAGAGGTGTTGAGCTCTTCATGCAGCACAGTTTTGACAGCGGCTTTGGTGTGTATGCCAATTACACTTACAACAGCACCAATAAAGCAGATGTCAATGTGGAAGGTGAAAAGTTTGGTGAGTCACCTCTGGTTGGTAGCGCCAAATATCAATACAACCTGTCTGCTTATTATGAAACCGATGATTACAGTGTGCGTGCATCTTATAACAAGCGCGGGCAGACCGTTCTTGGCATCAATAGTGGCTTGAATGTGTACCAGGATCCTTATGCTCAGATTGATGTGAATGGCTCCTATAGCTTGTCGGAAAACTTTATTCTAAATGCGTCAGTGATCAACCTGACCCGCTCTGAGTCGACCTCCCGCTTGGGGAGTGATACCCAGGCAAGGTTACTCAATACCAGTTACAGCGGGCGACGTTTTTACGCAGGATTTACCTACAACTTTTAATCCATCAAGCCTGCTGATAGGGCAGGCAAGTTGTGAACTGACAAGCTTAGAAGGCAGACATTATTATGAAAACAATACAACAAACAAAGTTAGCACTTTCCATTGCTGTCATCCTCGGAGCATTAACCGGTTGTGATGCTGGAGATGACCCGGATGTTCAGGACGCTCCAACACCGGTATCCACTTCAGTGGCCTTATCGGGTCAATTTATCAAAGGCACTTTAAGCGGGGCCGAGCTGAGTATCCAGTCGTTGAGTGGAACCACACATCAGATTTCGGGCAGTTTGATCTCTGATCAGCACGGGATGGTGTCAGCAACACTCAACAGTGCGCCAGGTTATGCATTTAATGGTTTATATCGTGCTAGTGCCCGTGTCACCGATGACAGCCAGATGATTTGTGATGCTGTGATCTGTGGCGATATTCCTCTTAGTGGAGATGTTGACGCTGCACTGTTGGGGGCGGTTGAACTGCATAGCTTAATGTGGTTACGGGCACCGCTTGGCAGTACCGGGAGTGGGGATACATCGTTTCAAATCAATGCTCTGACCCACTTGGCGACGGTACTGGTTGAGGCGGCTATGGCTGAAGGTCGCAATATCTCCGCGCTGGCAACATTTGAGCCTGCTCAGCAAGAGTTTTCTACTTTGTTGCTGCGGATCCTGGGGGTTGATGTCAGTGGTGTCAATTTATTTGAGTTACCACTGGTCAGTGCTGAGTCACTGCATGCGTTATCAGAGCTATCACCACTGCAACAGCGACTGACTTTGGTCAATGCGGCTTTTGCTGGCTTTGCTGCTGATAGCACCCTGGCGGACACTATGCTACAAGCAAAAGAGTGGATTCAGGCTGCGTCAACTGGTGACGTTGAAGCGGCTAGCTCGTTGCGTCAGCAATTAGTAGGCGCTTTACAGGCCCATCCGGTATTGGATGAGCTGGGTCTGACAGCTGAAGCTATTATTGATGTTGACTTATCTTTGGAGCAATCGGCAGGTAGTACAGGCCCCATTAGGGCATATACTGGAACCGACTCGATGCAAGGGGCCGTTATTACTGGCCGGGGTGCTATTAGCGAAGCTGAGAGTGAGCAAAGTGCCTTTGATGGCTCACAGGATACCAAGTGGCTGGATGACACTGGGATTCCATCCGAGGAAGAGCCAAGTTGGATCCAGGTGCAGTTTCAAGATCCTGTCGCGGTCAGTGTGCTGGCAATAACCAGTGCGAATGATGCGCCGGACCGTGACCCAGAGAACTTTAGCCTCTTAGCATCTCATGATGGTGAGCACTGGTTTACGCTCGGAGACTGGGCAGGTGCTGCTTTTGATGAGCGGTTTGAAACGAAAAACTTCAGTGTTATGAATAGCCTGCCATTTCAGTACTACCGTCTTAACATCAGTAAAAACCGTGGTGATAGCAGTTTGCTGCAATTGGCTGAAATTGAGTTTTTTGGTCCGGTTTACCCGGATACTCGCCATGTGCCTGCTCAAATCAGTGCCCGTGGCGCTATCGGTGATGCAGAAGCGGCCGATATGGCATTTGATGGTGACATCAATACCAAGTGGTTGGATAACACGGCGATCCCAACGGTGGATGAGCCTTCATGGGTCCAGGTGGATTACGCTGAGCCTGTAGCGGTTGCTAACTTGGCTTTGACCAGTGCAAATGATGCCCCGGATCGTGATCCGGAAAACTTTAGTTTATTAGCGTCAAATGATGGAGGAGCTAGCTGGACTCTGTTAGCCGAATGGGCCGGAGAGTCTTTTGATGATCGCTTTCAGCGACGGATTTTTCCGGTTGGCAATGGGTTGGCGTTTAGCTCATACCGGCTGAATATCAGTAAAAACAAGGGGGATACCAGCTTGATGCAAGTGGCTGAAATCGAGCTGCTTGGTCCTGAGGTCCCAGCGTTAAATCATGGTCTTGCCTATAGTGAGATCCGAGAACGGGGAGCCATTAGTGCTGGCGAAGCGGGTGCTTTTTCTTTTGATGGTGACCCTCAATCCAAGTGGTTGGATAATACCGCCATTCCAACGGCGGAGGAGCCATCCTGGGTAGAAATTGAACTGCCAGAGCCTCAGGCAGTGACCATGCTAGGCTTGCTCAGTGCTAACGATGCACCGGATCGCGATCCAGAAAACTTTAGCCTTCAGGCCTCACATGATGGTTCAGAGTGGTTCACCTTGGGTCACTGGGCAGGCGTCTCTTTTGAGCAACGCTTTGAAAGGCAAGTCTTTCCACTCTCTAACTTGCTCGGTTTTCAGCATTACCGACTGAATATCACCAAGAATAAAGGCGATACCAGCTTAATGCAAGTGGCGGAAGTAGAGCTAATCGGGCCGCAGTATCAAGCGGTTAATCACAGCCTGATGCCTGGTATTAGCATCACAGAGCGGGCTCGTATCAGTGATTCAGAGGCAGGGGCTATGGCGTTTGATAATAATGCAGCAACCAAGTGGCTCGATAATGCGGGCGTGCCGACTGCGGAAGAACCTGCCTGGGTGGAAGTGGTTCTGCCTGAACCTGTGGTGGTAAGCAGCCTGGCGGTGACCAGTGCCAATGATGCACCGAGCAGGGATCCTGAAAATTTCCGCTTGTTAGGCTCACAGGATGGCAGCCAATGGACCCTATTAGGTGACTGGGCGGGTGAATCATTTGACCAGCGCTTTCAGCGTCGGGAGTTCCCATTGTTAAATGGCCGCAGTTTTAGTCATTATCGGATTGAAATCAGCAAGAATAAAGGCGATGACAGTCTGATGCAGGTGGCAAACTTTGAGCTGATAGGCCTCTAGGCATAACTGTTAACGGGCGGGGCAAGCCGGTGCTTTGCCCCCGCCGTTGGAGACAAAAAATGCACATACACTATTTTTGTTTGAAGTACTTCGTTTGTGTGGCTGCTATTGCTTTATTGGGCTCTTTACCGGTACAGGCTGCTGGGAACCCTGAAGCAGGCCAGCAAAAGTCGGCAGTCTGTAGTGCCTGCCATGGTGCGGATGGCAACAGCCCTGTTCCTACTATGTACCCGTCACTGGCTGGTCAGCCGCTAGATGATTTAAAGCAGGCACTATTTGCCTATCGGGAGGGAAGCCGGCAAGGAGGGATGGCTGCTTTGATGACACCGATGGCGCAAGAGTTAACGGATGAAGACATCGCGGATCTGGCTGCTTTTTTCAGTCAGCAATCGAGGAGCTGACTGATGGATAGTTTTCGTCAGGCATCTACAGGAGGTCTGCATGAGGCTTGCTGATAACCCGCCACTATTTGCAGGAATCGATGCTGGTGGTAGTCATTGTCGGGTGCGGCTGGAAAATGCGGTCGGCGATGAATTGGCAACCGCGAAAAGTGGTCCGTCCAACCTGGGGTTGGGGCCGCAGCGAGTGCAGCAAGAAATCATGCTGGCTTTGCAAACGGCAATACAGCTGGCCGGTTTGCAACCTGACGATATAAACCGGCTGCATGTGGCAGCCGGTATGGCTGGCGCACATTTACCAGAGTTAAGGCAGCAAGCGCTGAACTGGTCGCTTCCTTTTGCCAGTTGGCAATTGACCACGGATTTACATACCGCTTGCCTGGGAGCACATGCAGGCCAAGATGGCGCTGTGATTATTCTTGGCACCGGCTTTAGTGCTATCGCACTTCGGCAAGGTCAGGAGCATTTGATTGGAGGCTATGGCTTTCCGGTCAATGCCACCTGTAGTGGTGCTGGCTTGGGGCTGGAAGCCGTGAAAGCAGTCTTGCTGGCTCTGGATGAGGTGGGGCCTGCAACCCAGTTAAGTGAACGGTTGCATGATGATTTGGGGTGTTCTGGTTATTTGCTGGCAGAGAAGCTGTTGAGTGCCACACCAGAACTATACGCTCGTTTGGCGCCGTTGGTCTTTGCCGCCGCCGATGAACAAGATGAAGTCGCCTGCGCTATTTTGAGGCAAGGCGCTGCGTTTATTGAGCTGGTTGTCACTCGCTTACTGCAAGATGGCTCATTGCCGCTGTGCTTATTGGGCGGAGTTGCCGGGTCTATCACTCCCTGGTTGTCTGCTCAGACTCGTCAGGCTCTGGTGTCACCAGCAGCTTCAGCGCAGCAAGGGGCTATCTGGCTGGCTCGTCGAGAATACCCGCAGCACCGTATGGAGAGAATGGGATGAGATGGTACTTAGCTATACTGGTGTGGTTTTATTCATGCCAATCTGTGCAGGCAAGTTCATTGTCTTTTACACTACAACAAGCACTGGATTGGTCAGAAAAACAAGCGGTCTCTGAATTACATGTCAGAGCCAGTGAACCTCTGGCCCCGCGCAGTATCCCGGAGCAGGGACAGCTGTGGCCTGAGCTAGACCCGAGGCTGCAAGTATTGATCGCACCAGATGGTATGGATAACCTGGCATTTGAACAGCCACAGTCAGAGATGAATTACTATCTGTTTCGTCATTGGAGCAGTATTGACGTACTCAATTGGTTTGCTGGCACGGCGGATAACACAGTGAATCTGCCCGCCGCGTCCTGGGTTGATGTGGCGCATCGCAATGGCGTAAAAGTGATTGGTTCGGTGTTTTTTGCGCCAACCGCGTGGGGAGGGCAGCCTGAGCGCTTGGCCGCAGCCCTGCAGCAAGACGAGCAAGGTGGTTTTCCATTGGCTGATAAACTGCTGGCGATGGCCACTTTTTATGGCTTTGATGGTTGGTTGATGAATCAAGAGACCGATTTATCGGCTTTGCCTGAGCAGGAAGCCCGGCACATAGCCAGTCAGATGCAGCAATTTATGGCGTACCTAATGCAACAGCGCCCTGAGGGCATGGAAATTCACTGGTACGATGCCATGCTAACCTCGGGAGCGGTTCGCTGGCAAAATGAATACAACAACCGACTGGCCGACTTTCTCCGGCCCGAGCAAGACTTACTGGCTGATGCGGTGTTTTTAAATTATTTTTGGAAGGCAGGCCAGCCACAGCGCAGTCATCAACTGGCCCGACAGCATGGTGTTGACCCGTTTAGGATTTTTACCGGAGCTGATCTCTGGCCCGGTCGAAACGATCAGCCTGCTTTTCGTGATACTCGCTGGCTATCGGCTTTATTCCAGCCTGATAGCACTCAGGCCTGGACATCACTGGCGTTGTTTGGGGTTAATTTCACGTACCGGTTTGATGGCGATGAGCGTCAGGCTGCTTTTCATCAGTTCAGTCAGAACCCGGCAGAGGTTCAGCAGTTTTATCAGACCGAGCAACGCCTGTTTGCCGGTGATAGCCTGAATGCCGCTGGTGAGGGCAATGAGGTAGGTTGGGCAGGCTTGCAGCGTTATATTCCGGCCCGGACAGTAAGCCATTCGTTGCCTTTTTATACCAGCTTCAACACCGGGCATGGCAACTATCTGTTTGATCAGGGCGAGCGCCTGGCGGGAGGCTGGCATGATATTCGTCAGCAAGATCGGTTACCGAGCTGGCAATTTGCGGTGCTTGGTGCAGGTGAAGCAGAAATCCACTATGATTTTGAGCATGCTTGGCAGGGAGGCAGTTCATTGCAATTACAGGCTGATACCCGTCAAGGCAGTGTAGTGGTGCCACTGTATCTGACTGAGTTACTGCTGACTGGTGAGCCACAATTAACTGCAGTAAGCCGGCAACCAGCAGGTGCTATCGGCTTGCAGCTGTGGCTTGAGCTGGATGATGGCAGCACCCTTCATTACGAATTGCCAACTGGTCATGAGCATTGGCAGCAACAGCGCTTTCCATTGGCTGATTATGTAGGCCAGACAATTCAGCGTATTGGCATTTACTTACCCGAAGGGATCTCAGATTATAAAGCCTGGCTGGGTCAACTGGCGATTGAGTGATGGTATGCGCGCAGAATTAGAAGTCTGTTTAGCCAGTGATCAAGGGCCGCTGACCGAGAATATTCAGCTGGCCAGTGCTGTTGGGGTTGGCAGTATTGAGTTGTGCGCAAGCATGCATCAAGGCGGCTTGACGCCAGCGAGTGACGTTATTGCGCAGGCTCGTCGGCATTGTACTGATACGACTCGCTTAATGGTCATGATCAGACCCAGAGCCGGCGGTTTTCATTATCAAGCTGATGAATTGCAGCTGATGGCCCGGCAAATGAAACAAGCAGCCGATCTGGGAGCTGATGGCGTGGTGTTCGGTTGCCTGACTGCAGATGGTGCGGTTGATCACCAGGCAATGGAACTGTTGATGCAACGCTGCGTCGATTACCAGTTAGTCAGTACTTTTCACCGCGCTTTTGATGCCAGTCAGTCCCCTGAAGAGGTGCTGTACGAACTTCAGGATTACCCATTACAGCGCATTTTAACCAATGGTACCCATTGGCAATCAGGCCTTGGCATTGAAGCAGGTATCAGTCAGCTCCGGCGTTTGCAGCAGTCCTCATTCGGCGGGCAATGGGTGTTTGGTGGTGGTGTCACGCTAGGGTTATTGCCGAAGCTACAACAACAGCTACAGCCAGCTTACTGGCACTTTCATCGTGATTTATTACAGCAACACCGGCTGCTACCAGATCGCCTGGCACAGGCTCTGCAGTTACTCGGACACACAGGAGATACACCTTTATGATGACCCGGCGCAATTTTGTAAAGTTGGCCTCAGCCCTTGGTCTGGCAACGAGTTGGCAGGCACATGGCATGCTACGAGCATCGGTAGCTACGCCAGCTACTGCGGCCAAGCCAGTGGTGATCAGCACCTGGGATTTTGGTATGCAGGCCAATAAAGTGGCCTGGCAGGTACTTGAACAAGGTGGCAACGCTCTGGATGCGGTGCAACAGGGGGTGATGCTGGTCGAGGCCGATCCTGCTGAACGCAGTGTCGGTTATGGTGGCCGGCCAGACAGGGATGGCAAGGTGACCCTGGATGCCTGCATTATGGATCACCAGGCCAATATTGGCTCGGTCGCGGCATTGGAGCAGATTAAACATCCGGTGGCTGTGGCCCGTGCTGTAATGGAGCAGACACCCCATGTCATGCTGGTAGGTCAGGGAGCTCAGCAATTTGCTCTTGAGCAAGGATTTGTGCTGGAAAACCTGCTGACCGAGCAATCCGAGCGAGAATGGCAGCAATGGCTAAACGATGGCAATTACCGGCCTGTCGTCAATATTGAAAACCACGATACCATTGGTATGCTGGCATTGGATAACGAGGGTAATTTATCCGGAGCCTGCACCACCAGTGGTATGGCGTATAAAATGCACGGCCGGATCGGTGATTCGCCCATCATTGGTGCCGGGCTTTATGTCGATAATGACGTCGGAGCCGCCACTGCGACCGGACATGGTGAAGAAGTGATCCGAGTCACTGGCTCTTTTTTGGTGGTGGAGCTGATGCGCCAGGGGCTATCACCTCAAGCGGCCTGTGAGGAGGCTGTCCGGCGTATTCATCAGAAATTGGTGCAACGAAAGGCCGCGATTGCCGATACGCAAATCGGTTTTATTGCCATCAACAAAATGGGTGAGCATGGCAGTTTCTGCCTGCAGTCAGGCTTTAATTATGCGATTCAATCTCCTGTACAGACTGAGCTGATTGCGGCATCAGCCTTGTTATAAACGACTTTCCGGCTTTTATCGGCCAAACCGATAGAAGCCAACATGCCACCTCTGCAAGCCCCTGCTAGCATCATCTGAACACTTCCCCTGAATAGGTAGGTTCGTTATGCACGCAGGACGTTCTTTATTTTATTTTTTCAGTAGCTTACTCATCATTGGCTGTTCACCATCCAATGCGCCAGATATAGACCAAAACCATGAGGCATCAACCGGGCTGGTGATCCTTGATGATGGCCGTGACTATACCTTTGAGCGAGGTGATGGCGATTACCGGGTTCGCTTTAATTACACCGGTGACAACTGGACCCACGCCGATGTTGCAGCGATCCAGGTGCAAACCGAACAACCTATTGCCATTGTACCGCAGCAATACACCTCGCCGGGCAAGATGATGCCAGGCGCCAGTGTGCAGGGCGAAAATATCGGCCGGCAATGGAATGAAATTACCCAGCAGGAATTAGCAAAACGTCTGGAATCGTTGGGCTTCTTCGTGCTGACACCAAGTATTCAGCAGTACAGTGAAGATTTGGATGGCTACCAGGGGTTTGAGCATTTTATCGCTGGTGTCCATAAGGGCAATGCCCATGTACAAACTGTGTTGCTGACGGCTGATGCGCACGACCCGAATGCACAAAATCCTTTGCCTGGTGCCCAGATGCTGGTGACCGGCACCAACCCGCGTAACCAGGAGTGGGAGCAATTGATCCAGCGTTACATAGCTCCTTTTTACCAGCAGGTAGGCCTGGGTAATCAAGGTCCTCGTGTTCGTGGTGGTCATTCCGATGAGGAAGGTTCTTCAGCTGCCTGGCACCCATTGATTGAACGGGCGGCTGAATATGGCCCCACCGTGACCATTATGGAAGTCAGTCGTGCCATCGATATTATCGATCAGGTTGGCTCTATCGAAGCTGGCCGGCAGTGGGCTGCACCTTTATTTGATGCCGTGGCACTGGCACTGGCCGATTATGCCTGTCAGCAAGGGTTTGACCTGACTATTTGTAAGGAGCTTGACCATGTTACAACGCATTAATGCCCACTATATCAACGGTAGCTGGCGGACGGTTGCGGCGCCAGAGTGGTTTACGCTGATTAATCCCACGACTGAAGAGGCGGTTAGCTGCGTCGCCAGAGCCGATGCTGCCATGGTGAACGAAGCCGTTGCTGCAGCCTACCATGCACAGGATAGCTGGGGCCGGCTGGAGTTTACCGAGCGGGCAGAGTATTTGCAGAGCATGGCCGATTATCTGCAGGCGCATGCTGAGGAGCTAACCCAGGCCATTACTGATGAACTGGGTTGCCCGCTCTGGTTCAGCAAAATGGTGCAGGTGGATGACCCTATCGACGCGCTGGCAAAGCATGTTGGTTATGCCAGAGCGCTTGAACGTGAGCAGCAATGGGATGCCCGGCTGAAAGTACGCAAAGAACCGGTCGGTGTGTGCGGTTTGATCACGCCGTGGAATTATCCGCTGCATCAATTGATAGCCAAGGTTGCGCCTGCTTTACTGGCGGGTTGTACCCTGATTGTCAAACCCGCTGAACAAACGCCACGCAGTGCTTTATTGCTGGCTATGGCAGCAGAAGCGGCTGGTGTGCCTGCTGGCGTCTTCAATCTGGTGCTGGGTTGTGGTGCTGAGATTGGCGATATCCTTTGTCAGCACCCTGATGTTGATTGTATTTCCTTTACCGGTTCGACCCGGGTTGGACGACTGATCCAGCGCAATTGCGCCGATACGGTAAAGCGGGTTTGTCTGGAACTGGGTGGCAAGTCTGCCTTTATCATTGGTCAGACTGAGCGCCTGGCCGACGCAGTGAAACTGGGGGTCGAGGATGTGATGATGAATTCCGGCCAGACCTGCGTCGCGCTGACACGCATGCTGGTACCTGCCGATCGGTATCAGGAGGCATGCGACCTGGCAGCTGATGTGGCCAAGCAGTTGGTGGTTGGTGACCCCAAAGCAGAGGATACCTTTCTGGGGCCAGTGGTCAATCAGCAGCAATATCAGTCCATACTGCAGTACATTGAATCTGGTATCGAAGACGGAGCGCGGTTGATTGCAGGTGGGGGCGAGCGTCCGGCTGGCTTGAGTCAGGGCTATTACATTGCCCCGACTATTTTTGCCGATGTGCACAATGACATGCGTATCGCCCGGGAAGAGATTTTTGGTCCGGTCCTATGCATGATCCCCTACAGCGACGAAGACGAAGCACTGCGCCTGGCCAATGATTCACCTTACGGTTTAAGTGGTCGGGTGTGGGCTGACGATGCGGACGAACGCCAGCGGCTGGCCGTTGGGATCCGAGCTGGATTAATCTTTACCAATGCAGCCGAATGGCACAATGCCGCACCTTTTGGTGGTTTTAAGCAATCGGGCTATGGCCGCGAGTTAGGGCTGGCCGGGGTTGAAGAGTTTCTGGAGTTGAAATCCATTGTCCATGAGGAGGCAGCGCATGACTGAGCGCATCCTGAATCAACCGTTAAGTGGTAACGAGATGCCGCGATTTGGTGGCCCGGCCAGTTTTATGCGGCTGCCACAGGCGCAGGACCTGACCGATGTCGATGTTGGCTTTATTGGGGTTCCATTTGATATCGGTACGTCGAACCGGCCAGGAGCAAGGCTGGCGCCACGCCAAATTCGTGATGAGTCCCGTATGCTTCGCCCCTATAACATGGCAACCCGGGCGGCACCTTTTGATTCGCTGCAAATTGCCGATATTGGCGATGTGCCGATTAATACCTTCAATCTGAGCAAAAGCATCGACATTATTCAGCAGCATTACCGTGACGTGCTGGCTGCCGATGTAACCCCACTGACGATCGGTGGTGATCACACCATCGCGTTGCCTATTTTACGGGCTCTGAAAGAAAAGTATGGTCCGGTTGCCATGGTGCATGTGGATGCTCATGCCGATATCAATGAGCACATGTTTGGCGAGCGCATCGCGCATGGTACGCCGTTTCGCCGCGCTGTAGAAGAAGGCTTATTGCAGTGCGATAAAGTGGTGCAGATTGGTTTACGCGGCAGTGGTTATGCGGCGGATGACTTTGACTGGCCCCGGCAACAGGGCTTTCAGGTGGTTACCGCAGAAGAGTGCTGGGGGCGCTCGTTGCAATCATTAATGAAGCAAGTCAGGCAAAAAATTGGTGATCATCCGACCTATATATCTTTTGATATTGACGGCATTGACCCGGCTTATGCGCCCGGTACCGGTACGGTAGAAATTGCCGGATTAACGGTGCCACAAGCACTGGAAATTATCCGGGGTTGCCATGGTCTGGATCTGGTAGGAGCTGATTTAGTCGAAGTGTCACCACCCTACGATCCGTCTGGCAATACAGCCTTGCTGGCAGCTAATTTATTGTTTGAGATGCTCTGCGTATTGCCTGGCGTGCAGCGGCGCTGATAAGGAGGAGATACCATGCAACACTCTGATGAAACCCTGAATTTGGCCGGCTGGAGCCAGGCGTTATTAAGCTGTCAGCAGGCTTGTGGTAAAACCCGTTTTTACACCGAGCTTGGCCAGCTGCTGCAGCAACTGCTGCCTGCCGATGAGTATCTGGTGCTGATGTTTGATCCCAAGCGTCCACCCGAGTTACTTCATCAGCGCCATCCGCTGCAAAGTGATGATTTTGATCGTTACCTGAAGTCGGCCTATGTACTGGACCCGTTTTACCGCAAAGGGCTGCAACAGGGACAACAGGGCGTGTTCCGATTACGCGATATAGTGCCCGCTGATTTCCATGATTACGATCAGTACTACAACAGTTATTTTCGCCACCTGAAAATTGCTGATGAAGTGGGTTATCTGATCCCTTTACCAGCTGAACGGCGCTTTGTGCATATCGAGTTGGCACGTTTTGCCGGGCGGGAATTATTTCCGACCGCCGAGCTGCAACAAGCCAGTCAATTGTTTGATGTGATTGCCAGCCTGGTGATCCAGCATCAGCAACAGTTGCCGCTGCACGAGGGTAGTGGCTGCATCGAGCATGATTACATTGAAGCATTCTATCGTCGTTTTGGCAGCGAAGTCTGTACACCGCGCGAGCATGAGGTGTTGTGTTATATGCTGCAGGGCTATTGTGTGAAGACCATTGCGCATCAGATGCAACTTGGGCTGGAAACCATCAAGATGCATCGGAAGAATTTGTATGCGAAACTAAATATCGGCTCGCATCCTGAGTTGCTGGCTTTATTTATTGATTTGCTGACGGTGACGGAGCCGCCGGTGCGTAGCGATCCACTGCTGCAAAACCCGCGTCTGCAGTACAACTCAGCCTTACCGGAAGCCTCTTAGTATGAATTTATACCGCTGTTGTTGTGTCCTGTTATTGCTCGGACTGCCAGTCAAGGCGGACTGGTTCGCGCCATTGGATCTGCCACCAGCCAGTGCGGTTCGAACTGCCACCGGTGAGCCCGGTCCGGGCTACTGGCAGCAGCAGGTCGATTATCAACTGGAAGCGACATTGGACCCGGCCGCTGGGTTAGTTGAAGGGCGTGCACAGGTGCAGTATCACAACCGGTCACCCCAGTCACTGCCTATTCTCTGGTTTGAGTTTCCTTTGCAACGTCTGGTCACAGATCAGAGCAGCCTGAGTGCAGTACCTAAGGGGGTAAAGCCACCATCACGTCCTGCTTTAAACCACTCTGGCCTGGATAGGTTACAGGTGTTTCTTGATGAGCAGTTACTTGAAGTGCGGCAGCAAGGTAGTTTTTATGGGGTGGTCTTGCCAGAACCGGTAGCCAGCGGGGAACAGGTGGCTCTGCACTTTGACTGGAGCTTGCATTTACCGGATCGGGCTGATCCCCGTCGTCCCAGAGCCGGGGTGGAAAGGTTGTCTGATGGGCGTAAGCTGCTGGCTTTAACGCAATGGTATCCAAGGGCAGTGGCTTTTACTGATCGGCGCGGCTGGGACTTATCGCCATTTCTTGGTGATGCTGAATTTAGTCTGGAGCTGGGCAATTATCAGGTCCGGGTGACAGCACCTGCCGACTATCTGTTGTTTGCCGGTGCTGAACTAAATAACCCGGAGATACTGACTGATGATGAGCGTCAGCACTGGCAGCAAGCCAGTGGTGAAAGCCGGGTCACTCAGGCAGGGGCGGCCAGTGAATGGCGGGAATGGCATTTTAGCACCAGTCAGCAACGTGATTTTGCCTTGGTCGCTGGCAATGCCTGGCGCTGGCAAACGAAGCAGATCGATGTAGCCGGGCAGCCGGTTCGGTTACAAGTCGCCTTTCCGGATAATGGTCGCTGGTTGTGGCAGCGCTATGCACTGGCTGCGGCTGAACACAGTGTTCGTCAGCTGCAGCAGCTGGTTGGCCCTTATCCGGGCAGCACCTTAACCATTGCCAACATCGCAGGCATTGGCATGGAGTTTCCTGGCTTAAAATTGCTTGGTTTTCGCGGGCCGGATGCGGCCATCGACGGACCAGCTCCGGCTTATAGCCGCACCGAAAAGCACGATGTGCTGGGCGGCATTATGCATGAAGTAGCCCATGCCTATTACCCGATGCTGGTGAATACCGATGAGCGACGGGAAGGCTTCTTTGATGAAGGTATTGCCAGTTATCTTGCATTCCTGCTGGAGCAAAGCTGGAGTCGTTCGTTCCAGAGTTTTTATGGCGATCCGGCGGGGGTAGCGGCTGCTATGCAACGTTCAGACTACTCCGCACCGGTCACACGAGCAGATCACTTTGTGCTGAGCGTTTTGACGCTATCTTGCAAGACTTTACGGCAGCATGGGCCGGTAAGCGACCGTACTTCGCCGATTTTATTCGTTTTGTATCAGCGCAAAGCGGGCTGGAGCTGGATTGGTTCTGGCGTGGTTGGTTTTTCTCTAACCGCCATGTGGATATCGCGCTGGAACAAGCCAGTATTGTGATGGCTGCACCCGCTGATCCTGCCCTGCTGGCCAGTTGGCAGCGGCGTCAGGCCGGGCGTGAGGAAGGAGCTTTAGTGCCATTGCCGTCGACTGTTGCTGCTGAGGTGGAGCAACGACTGTCACTGCAGGATCGGTATTCAACACAGGATGACTTTGGGCCTCTGGATGAAAACAACTGGCAGCCAGAGCCCATCGAAGGGCAGTGGTTGCGTTTGCAACTGCGTAATCAGGGCGGCATTCCAATGCCGGTCACTGTACAGGTCATTACGGCCGATGATAAGCAGTATCGACTACAGTTGCCCGTGGATATCTGGCGGGCGGCACAGCAGGAACGGGTGTTAGATCTATGGCTGGATAGCACGGAAACTATCGTTCGAATTCAGCTGGACCCGGAACGACTATCTGGTGATGTGAATCCAGCCAATCAACGCCTGAATGGCCCGTTACCGATAGTACTGGTTTCTGAGTGACTATCGAGCTGGCGACTGTCTGTCAACAATCAACCACTGAATGACAGTGGTTGATTGTTTGATTGCCGTTAGATCCCAGCCTCTAGTCGGACACTGGTTGAAACAAGTGCAGCCATAAATCCCCGTCCGTGCCATTATCATTGATGGCCTGCTCAAACGCAGCTTTAGGGTAGCGGATGTTAAAACCAGAGGCCTCAGTGTCGTAACTACCATTTCGTTCCAGATTCCATTCTCCATAGGGATCATTCACTGTGTAGTAGTCGCCGTCATAACCTGTGACCACCAGTATATGACCGGGTGGAGTAAACCAGCCATGCACGATAGCAGGTAAGCCCGAACTAACATGCTGCTGCAGTTGAGCAAAGGTTCCATCAATCAGGCCCGTTGATTCGGCATGAATACCCGCTTCTGTCGCTAACTCGTTAAACGCGGCGGTCAGTTCAGGAACGGTTTGTAGCAAGCCGAAGCGTTGGTACAGTTGGTCGGGGACTCGTTCATCATCGGATGCTGTGGTGATAGCAAAAAAGTCAGTCACCATCGCCAGCGAGGTCACACTGCAGGTTGCTGTCGGCTGGTAAAGGTTTTCAAGCTGGTGGTAATAAGGGACCAGCGGCAAGCTGGAGTGTTGCAGTAACTCCATATTGCTGTTGCTGCAATCATTCACTGTATAGTCTAATTGTTGCCAGTTGATGCCTTCGATGGCGTTGGCAAGGGTAGCATCCGAGATACGCCACACCGATGCATTGGGGCCGGCATGAGCGATAAAGGTGTCCAGTTGTTCCGCGGTCAGGATATTATCTTCATGAGAAACAATATGCCACACCGGCTTGGTGGCGCCTAAACGCTGATACTCACAATCACCTGCCTCAATGGTCGCTGCAATGTCACTGAGGTAACTACCGCCCCATTTTTCAATATAGGTTTGTGGCATATGGGCATCGACATACTGGTCAATGATGCCGATATTCATGCCCTGATCTTCCGGGTTGCCCCAGCTAGTGGCCGCCAGCAGAAAACGGTTATCAATAATCCCCTCTGCCCGAGCCTGCCGTAAGCGCACATGATGAGCCTGCAGTAAGTCATGCAAGGGTTGATCGACACGATTAAACTCTTCTTCAATATCCAGTACAAACCCCTGGTAGCCAACTTTGGCTGCGGCGTACAACATATCCGCCTGTTCCGCGTAAGAGTGGGTGTCATTGTAGGTCCAGGCCCAGGGTTCGATCCCGGCATCTATGTAGTGCTGTATGTTGTCAGGTTCGCAGGCATCCTGCCATTCACCACAGAAGACACCACTTTCTTCGAAGCGAATTTTGTTATCCTGCCATCGATAGTTGATATCGCTTATTTTTATAAAGACCCGTTTAACACCAAGATCGGCCAGGTACTCTGCCATGTCAGCATGGTTGTTCCTGACTAAGCCGGGTTGATCGATGTACCAGATCCAGGCAGATAGTTTATTTTCCGCCACGGTGATTTGCTGTGGATCAGGCTGGGTAGGTGGCGGTGGTGGTGTAGCCACAGGATCTGATGTTGAGTCCGAGCCTCCGCCACAGGCAGCTAACACAATGCTCAGGGGGATAATAGCCAGTTTTTTCATGGGTTTTCCTTAGTGTATGTCGGAGTTGAAAATTCTGATTGCTGCGGCCAGCGACGCAGTGGTATAGGTTCAGAATCAATGGTAGCTGGCAGCTTATCGAGTAAAAATGACTCTTGCCGCTGAATATCCCAGTGCTCAAGGGTGACACCGCTGTCAATTTGGATCATGCTGAAAACGTGGTAGCTGTTTGCCTCGGTCAGGATCGGGCGTGCCGGGATCCCCGCTGCCATCAGCAAGCCAAGCTTACCTATCTTTGCCTGATAGAAGGCATGTTGGTGACCACTAATATACCAATCGACCTGGTATCGATTAAACAGTGCAATCAGCGATTCCGTGTCCTGCAAACGTTCGCCAGGGGCCATGCGACCTTCAGCGATTGAAATAAGGGGCAAGTGACCACTGACCAAGCGGTGTCTGGCCTGCTGCACCGCAGGTGATTGCAATGTGGTCGTTAACCATTGAATCTCAGTCTCGCTAAGCTCTGCGCCAGATGCATCGATCACTATAATGGCGATATCCTGCCAGAGCAGGCTGAAATAATACGGATAGTGTGCGTCATCAAGCCATGTCAGATTCGGGCTGGAAGGGCGTTTTGATTGCCAGAAGCGTTCTGCCAGCTGCCGTTCCTGAGCAAATAGTCGTTTGCCCAGCCGGTTAAAAGCTTTAGACCCATCATGATTACCAATCACCGGGATCCAGACACTTTGCTGATTGATCATAGGCTGCAGCATTTTTTCATCGAACGCTTGCCACATGCTGGCTAGTTGCCCGGGAGTCAGGCTGCGTTTTTGTCCGGCAACCACATCACCGACCGAGAGAATAATGTCAGGTTGTTGCTGAATCACAGCATCAAGTAATTGATAACTGAGAGCCGGGTAGTCAGTGCTGCCATAAGCGCCATTGATATCGCCAACGATGGCAATTCGAACGGACGAAGTCATCTCATCCGTTGAACTATCTTTAGCCAGATTGCTGAAAGTAGCCAGTGCACAACATAGTGCAAGGAGGGTTCGGATAAGCCAGGCGTACATACTATGGCTCCTGACTGATGGTCAGAGCAATGGGCACGGGCCGGTGCTGATTAAACACGGTGTCGTCAAGGACACGCAGCGCACTGGAACCACCACCATCCAGGTTAATAGCCCCTTCAACACCTAACTTCAGTAAGTGCCCGGGCAGTTCGGTTAAAGTTAATGCATTGGTGACGAACAGGATAATATAGCCCTGGGCGGTATATCCGATAGCACTTCGTGGCCGGGTATCTGTTAACTCAACACCAGACCCCCAAAAAATCTCCTCATCGTAGCTTAATACTGTTGCGCCATCCTGAACCAACATAGGTCCACCACCAATGGCCATACCCAGTGAGGGCAGGAGCCTTCCATCTTCAGCTTGAGGAGCCGGCTGTGGCGTATCAGAGTTTCGTTGATAGGCTAGTGGCTGGTCATATTGTCGGATGTCTGCAACCGAATCACCAAAGTGATAGATCCAGGTTACTTCGCTTTTGCCTGCTGTATCCGTTAAAAACAGGGCGCGCATAACTGGATAAGTTTTATTAAAACGACTGAGAGCGGCAATATTTTTGCTCAACACCTCATTACCCTTTATTGCGGCAGAGTACGATTGATCGCCGCCAAAAAAGCCACCGTTCATGGCTGCAACAAGGTGTGGTTCAGTCAGTTGATCCAGTGTTTTTACCGGTGAAAGTCTGATTGGGTTTAAAGCCAGCTCAGCAACGCTGGGATCAAGCTTCAGGTACCAGGCTGAAAATTGAGTATGCCCCTCTTTTTGTCCACGATGAAATGTGACCCCGGCAGGCAGGTTTAGGTTATCTTGTTGCTGCCAGATAATGTCAGAACTGACGGGGGACGAAGGCGTGCCTGATGCATGGTCAGAGTCGCCTCCACAGGCTGCCAGAAGGCAAGGAAGTGTTAAAAGTAAAACGTAGCGCAGAGCACAATCCACAATACCACCACTTGGTTTAAACAGGCCGTAAAACCATCACTCTAAGTAAGGGATCAATGATTTGAAAATGACTTACTATCGGTTTTAACGATAGGTTAATAGCTGATTCTTATTATTTATTTCTACGCACAGCGATTCGTTGCTTGGGTCTGGCTAGCATTAACGCATCGTTACAATTTGTTGCATATAGATCGAAGTTTAAGCGTGAACAGTAGTCCACAACCATGTAATCTGCCAGATGAAATTATCGCCAGGAGACGATTTATGACATGGTTACGATACAGTGCTTTAGCGGGGCTTTTATGCGCTAGCAGCGTGATTGCTGAACAGTCAGCATTGGAGCAGGCTAAGCAATTGCTGGAACAAAAACAACACCAGGAGTTGCAGGCATTGCTGGAACCACTTCAGCGCAGCCATGCAAAAGATGCTGAATTTTGGTATCTGTATGGCCGGGCAGCCATGGGACTGGATGACAGTGCTACAGCAGAGAAGCATTTAAAAAAGGCCGCTGAACTGGCGAGTGATCATGCACACTACCAGTTCTGGTATGGCCAAAGTAGCTGCAATCGTGCGCAAAGCGTCAATATGTTGCGGGCACGTGGTTTTGCTATTCGGTGTCGCGATGCGTTTCAGGCTGCAGCTGATTTAGAACCTGAGATGCTGATGTATCAACATGCGCTGGCACAGTTTTTGATGCAGGCGCCATCCATTGCCGGTGGCGATATTAAGCAGGCACTGGCAGTTGCTGAGCGGATTGAAAGCTTTGACTCGTTGCAAGGTCAGTTGCTGGCGCTACAGGTGCATGCTGCCAATGAGGATTTAGCAGCATTTGAAGCCCTGGTTGCCAGGTCAGATGATTTAAGCAAGCGTCCTGAGCCTTATGTATTTCGTGGTTTTTACCATCAGCAACAGAATGCGCATGATCAGGCCATTGCTGAGTTTGAACAAGCCATTCAATTACCCATTGATGCCGATGACTCCGAGGCGATGGAGCAAGTTTTTACTGCCTGGTATCAGATAGGTCGAAGTGCCTTGCTGGGCAAGACTCAATTGGAAAAAGGAATCGCGGCTTTACAGCATTACCGTAGCCAGGACGATTATAACGAATGGGCTGATCTTCGTCTGGCACAACTTTATCTGTTGCAGGATGAGCAAGAGCAAGCCAGTCAGTTAATAGCCTCATTGAAAGCCAATAGTCAGGATAAGAACTTGCTGGCTGAGCTGAATAAAATAAGCTTATGATTTAACTCACTTGATAAGTGACGAATTTGACTAAAAAAGAGTAATTTTCACTAGCCTTAAGTCGCTTGTTTGGTAAAGTCAAACAAGCGAATTAAATTAAATTCAATATAATCAATTATTTAATTTTTAAATTCATCTTGGCACACCTGCTGCAATAACGGTTTATAACCTTAAATTTGACTCAGGCAAGGAATACCAGGATGAACAAATTACTTTTACTCGCTGCAACCCTAAGCTCTGCACTGGTTCTGACCGGCTGCAATCAGGCGCAAAGCAGCCCTAACACGACGTCTGCAGAAACGATCGCTATTCCAGTTGAAATAGCGCTGGCACGTCATGGTGAAATCAGCAGCAGCTACCGCACCACCACCACGTTAACAGCACGGGCGGAAACCGAAGTCATCAGTAAAACCACCGGTATAGTACAGCGCATTCTGGTAGAAGAAGGTGATCAGGTTGAAGCTGGTCAGCTGCTGGCCGTACTGGATAATGAGCGGCAGCAGTTTTTACTGGCCAGAGAGCAGGCTGAACTAAGCCGTATGGCTGGCGAGTGGCAACGGATGCAGGAAATGTATCAGCGTCAACTGGTTAGCACCGAAGTGTACGAAAAGCTCCGCTGGCAAATGGATGCCACCAAAGCTGCCGTCGATCTGGCAGAGCTGGCAGTTCGCGAAACCGAGATCCGCGCGCCCATTGCCGGGGTGGTATCACGCCGCTACGCCAAAACTGGTCAGCTGATCAATCAGTATGCATCGCAATCTTTATTTCATCTGGTGTCGAATGCCGAACTGGAAGCCGTTGTGCATTTGCCTGAACAACAAATTGCCCAGGCCAAAGCTGGCCAGGCCGGTGTGCTGACCATGGCCGGTCTGGCACCGGTGCAGGCTCAACTGAGCCGGGTTGCACCGGTGGTTGATGCCAGTTCAGGCACGGTTCGCGCTACCTTATTACTGGATAATCCTGCTGGTCAGTTACGTCCGGGCATGTTTGCTCAGGTTGAACTGCACTTTGATGTAAAACCAGATGCGTTACTGCTGCCAAAGCGGGCATTGATGATGGCTGATAACACAGCCAGTGTCTTCGTGGTCGATGCTAAAGGTCAGGTGAGCCGTCAAACGCTGCATCTGGGTTATCAATCTGAAACCACGGTAGAAGTTTTGTCTGGCTTGGAAGCTGGTGCTCAGGTGGTGGTAGCAGGCCATGCAGCACTGAAAGAGCAAAGTCTGGTCCAGGTGGTATCGACCCGTCAGTTTTAATTCAAAAACATGAAATGCAAAGCATGGTTTGTATGGCAGGCCCAGGTGCCACCATCTGACCATGCTGTTGGCACAAACAATAATAAGAGGAAATTTGGATGAAACTGGTGGATGTAGCTGTAGCCCGGCCGGTGACGATTTGGATGTTTACCTTAGGGATCCTGTTGTTTGGTCTGGTCTCGATGGGCCGCCTGGCGGTCAACCTGTTACCTGACCTGTCTTATCCGACACTGACGGTGCGAACTGAGTTCGCTGGCGCCGCTCCGGCGGAGGTCGAGCAGTTAATCAGCAAACCCATTGAAGAAGCACTTGGTATTGTCAAAGGCGTGCGGCGGGTCGAGTCTGTCTCCAGGGCTGGACGTTCTGATGTGGTGCTGGAGTTCGGCTGGGGTTCGGATATGGATCTGGCCAGTATGGAAGTACGCGAGAAGCTGGATGTGTTGTTCTTGCCGCTGGATAGCGAAAAACCATTGTTGCTGCGTTTTAATCCAAATTTAGAGCCGGTGGTGCGGTTGGCCTTGAGTAAGGATGAAGGTATCCGCAACGAGCGGGAACTTACCGAGCTGCGCACTTATGCTGAAGAAGATTTACGGCGCCGTGTCGAAGCATTACCAGGCATAGCCGCGGTTCGGCCTGATGGTGGCTTGATGCAGGAAATTCAGATCCTGGTTGATCCGCAAAAGCTCAGTCAGCTGCAGCTGGATATTCACCTGATCAGTCAGCGGCTGAAAGAAGAGAACATCAACCTGTCTGGTGGCCGGCTGGAAACGCCTGGCTACGATTATCTGGTACGCACCATCAATCAGTTTGATTCGTTGCAGGACATTGAGCAATTGTACCTGACCACGGTTGGCCAGAGCCGGATACTGTTAAGTGATGTTGCTGAAGTGCGTGATGGTTATGCTGACCGGCGCAGCATTAGTTATATCAATGGTACGGAAGCCATTGAGGTTGCGATTTACAAAGAGGGTGATGCCAATACTGTGCAAGTCGCCGAAAGTTTACTGGCCCGGTTGCCTGCATTGCAGCAAAGCTTACCTGCCGGCTATAACCTGACACTGGTGTACGATCAATCAGCCTTTATTAAACAAGCCATTGCCGATGTGAAGTCGGCAGCCGTGATCGGTGGTGTGCTGGCGATGCTGGTGCTGTATCTGTTCTTACGCAACGCCTGGGCGACGGTGATTATCTCCGTGTCGATCCCGGTATCAGTGATTGCTACATTCAATCTGATGTACGGCCAGGGCATTACCCTGAATATGATGAGTCTGGGTGGCATTGCCCTGGCTGTTGGTTTGCTGGTGGATAACGCCATCGTGGTACTGGAAAATATTGCCCGCCATAAAGAAGAAGGCGCCGATGCTAAAACAGCGGCTCGCCGGGGTACCGGCGAAGTGGCCATGGCGATTACGGCTTCAACCCTGACGACCGTCGCTGTTTTCTTTCCATTGGTTTTCGTCGAAGGCATTGCCGGTCAGCTGTTTAAAGATCAGGCTCTGACAGTGACCTTTGCCTTGCTGGTCTCCCTGGTGGTGGCGTTAACCCTGATCCCAACCATGGCTGCCCGCGGCGCCAGGAAAGTAGCGGCAGAAGCTGAGCAAGCAAGCTCTGAGCAAACAGGCCCTGCAGCAGTCTCCTCTGAGACTACCCACACTAAAAATAGCCGCTTTAGTCAGATCAAATATTACGCAGCTTTACCATTCAGCTGGCTGGCAATTAGCTGTCGGGCCATATTGATGGGTCTGCTTGGCTTGCTGACCTTACTGTGGCGGGCTCTAAGCTGGTTAACGGCTTGGTTGTTCAGCCCGTTATTGTGGCTGGTTCAAGGTGGCCTGAAGTTACTGGAGCGAGGCTATTTATGGCTGCTGGCCAGGGCGCTCGCCGCTAAAGGGCAGGCCATTGTCACCACCTTAGTAATTGCTGGTTTGTGCTATAGCCTGTTGCCGCGTTTAGGGGCTGATGTGCTGCCTGAACTGCAGCAGGGTGAGTTCTATGTTGAGTTGCAGTTGCCGGTAGGCACAGCTATTGAACAAACTGATCAAGTGGTCAAGCAACTGGCAGAACAGATTGGCGCTATGGCAGAGGTGAATCGTAGTTATGGTCAGGCTGGTACTGGCAGCCAGATGACCGTTGACCCCAGCATTGGGGGCAGTCACTGGGCGCGGTTAAATGTGGTGTTGCAACCGGGTAGTGGCGCCGAGCAGGAAGCCAAAGTGATTGCTGCAATCCGGCAGCAGCTGCAGCAAATGGCGGATGTTCGTGCCCGCTTTGACCGGCCGCAATTGCTGAGCTTCAGCACTCCCCTGGAAATTGAATTAGCAGGCTATGATCTGGTTGAATTAAAAAATGCAGCTGATCGTCTGGTTGAAACGCTGGCGGCCGAGTCACGCTTTACTGATGTAAAAACCAGTTTGCGGCCGGGCCAGCCAGAGTTGACGCTGTATTTTGATCATGGCCGGCTGGCACAGCTTGGCATGACCGCACAGCAGGTGGCACGGCGGGTGGCTGTTTATGTCGGTGGTGATGTGGCCGGGCAGTATTCCATTTTGGATCGCAAAGTTGATATTCGTGTGCGGCTGGACGAACCGTTTCGGCAGAACGAACAACAGCTGGCTGAACTGATTATCAACCCTGGCAGTGCCACGCCATTGCCGTTATCAGCCGTGGCGGAGATCCGCCGTGAACTTGGTCCCAGTGAAATTACCCGTATTGGCCAGCAGCGGGTGGCGGTCATTAGTGCCAATCTGGCCTATGGCGATCTGGAGCAAGCCACTCAGACTGCTCGTCAGTTACTGGCAGCGCAGGTGATGCCCTTTGGTGTCAGTGCCGAAGTAGTAGGCCAGAGCGAAGAAATGAGCCGTGCTTACCACTCGTTGTTAATGGCATTACTACTGGCCGTTTTTCTGGTGTATCTGGTGATGGCATCGCAGTTTGAAAACTTGCTGCAACCCTTGCTGATCCTGTTTACCGTCCCATTGGCTGGCGCTGGTGCCGTGCTGGGTTTATGGCTGACGGGTACTCGCTTATCGGTTATTGTTTTTATCGGCTTGATCATGCTGGCCGGTATCGTGGTGAACAATGCCATCGTGCTGATCGATCGTATTAATCAGCTGCGGCAAAATGGTACTTCTGTGCATGATGCCATCATCGAAGCAGGACGCAGTCGTTTGCGCCCGGTGTTGATGACCACCTTAACGACGGTACTGGGGTTAATGCCGCTGGCGCTTGGCAGCGGTGATGGCAGTGAAATCAGGGCGCCAATGGCCATTACTGTTATTTTTGGTTTACTCCTGTCGACCTTACTGACGCTGGTCTTTATTCCTGTGCTGTACCGGCTGGTTACACGTGATCACGCAGCGCCAGCTCAGTTGACACAGACTGATAACAGCGTGCAGGAGGCCCTATGACCGAGCAACCTTTATGGCTGACCCGGCTGGCATTGAAGCGGCCAGTGACCATCAGCATGCTGTTTATTTCCTTGCTGCTGTTTGGTGTGCTGGCTAGCCGGATGCTGCCGCTGGAGAAATTCCCCGGCATTGATATTCCACAAATCTACATTAATGTGCCTTATCGCAATGCTACCCCAGCCGAGGTCGAACGCTTGATCACCAGGCCCATCGAGGAAGCGCTGGCAACGATCCCCGGCATTCAGGCCATCCGCTCAAGCTCTAATGAAAACAGTGCTGATATCTCGCTCGACTTCAAATGGGATGAATCGATCAGCGCGAAAGGGCTAGAAGTACGGGAACGGTTGGATAGTATTCGCGCGCTGTTACCCAGCGATGTGGAGCGGGTATTGGTGTTTCAGTTCAATACTGACGATATGCCTATTTTTCAGTTACGGATTTCCAGTGAACGCGATTTGGCGATGTCGTATGACTTGCTGGAGCAGCAGATTAAACGGCCGTTGGAGCGGGTGCCAGGTGTATCGAAAGTCGAGCTGTATGGCGTAGCCAAACGGCAGGTCATTATCCGGCTCGATCCGGAAAAAATGCGTGCTCTGCAGGTCGATGCCCAGCAGCTGCTGAGCCAGCTACGGCAAAGTAATTTTGCCTTGACAGCCGGTGAGTTACGCAATGATCACCAAAGCATACTGGTGAAACCAATTGGCGAGTACAAAGAGATCGCTGAGATTGCTGCTTTGCCTATTCGGCCTGGCTTGCAACTGGGTGATGTCGCGAACGTGGCGCTGGAATTGCCAAAACTGGAAGACGGCCGCCATCTGAATCAGACCTATGCTGTTGGCATGAATGTCTACCGCGAATCGGGGGCAAACTTAGTCGATGTGGCACAAGCCGCTTTGGCGGTGGTGCAGGCCGCCGATCAGAATCCGGCCTTTCAGGGCATTAGTCTCTATGTGATGGATGATATGGCCAAAGGCGTGACCTCCTCGCTGAAGGACTTACTGATGGCAGGGGGGATCGGGGCCTTATTATCCTTCGCCGTGCTGTTTTTATTTTTGCGCCATCTTACCACCACCTTGGTAGTGGTACTCTCGGTGCCAGCGGCAATTATCATTGCGCTTGGTGCCATGCATACCTTGGGTTACAGCCTGAATATTCTTAGCATGATGGGGTTGATGCTAGCCATTGGTATGCTGGTGGACAATGCTGTAGTGGTAACAGAAAGTATTTTCCGCGAACGTGCGCAGGGTGGCGATGTACGGGCAGCGACTGAACGAGGTGTTAAGCGGGTCAGCCTGGCGGTGTTGGCCGGTACTGCTACTACGGCCATCGTATTTTTACCCAATATCATTGGCCAGAAAATGGAACTGACCATTTTTCTGGAGCATGTGGCGATTGCCATTTGCCTGTGTTTGGCCATATCACTGGTGATGGCGCTGAGTATTATTCCGTTGCTGACAACGCGGCTGAATGTCACTGTCCGCGACAATGCCAACGGCAGTCGCTGCGAGCGTTGGTATCGCAGCACCTTAAGCCGGGTGATGCGGTTTCCAAAAGTATCCGCCTTGCTGGCCTTATTAACACTGGCCAGTATTGTTGTGCCCATGGGCGGAATAGGGAGCGATAACTACAGCGGTGAAGACGATACCCGCTTGGTGATTAATTATCATATTCAAGGCAATTACAGTCTGGACGAGGTACGCAACGAGGTTCGCACCATGGAAGCTTTCTTGTATAGCCGTAAAGAGGAATTTCATATTGAGTCGGTCTACAGTTATTACCGCTCTGGTTATGCCTTTACCATGGTAATGCTGCACGAGGGATTGCCGATGCCAATCGATACCTTAAAAGAGACCATTCGACACGATTGGCCAGCGCTGGTGCGATCACGGCCTGCCTACGGTTTTTCTGGAGGTAGCGGTGGTTTGCAGCTGCATCTAAATGGGCAGTCGACTGAAGTGTTGATGCAACTGGCCGATGAGTTACAGCCATCATTGCAAAGCCTGGCGGCTATCGCTGAAGTGAACAGCGATTTGGCACGAGGGCAGCAGGAAGTACAGATCTTGCTGCATAGCGACCAACTGGCTCGCTACAACATCTCGGCAGAGCAGGTGGCACAAAGTGTGGCACTGGCACTTCGCGGTGTGAATCTGCGAACCTTTCGCAGTCAGGACCAAGGCGAATTGCAGATGCGGTTGATCTACGATGAACGTATTAGTCACTCAATGTCAGAACTGGCTGATTTGCCCATTGCTGTGCGGGACAACGTTAGTATTCAGTTGGCTCAGCTGGCTGAGCTACAGGTAGCGCCGAGGTTAAATCAAATTCGTCGCTTTGATCGACAAACCGGTCTGGCGCTTAGGATGGAGTTGGCCAGCGATGCGGATATGGATCAAGCCAGAACCCAGATCCGCCAGCTGATGGAGCAAGTTGCTTTGCCAGATGGTTACAATTGGTCTTTTCAGGGCAGTTTTCAGCGCCAGAATGAAGAGCAGCAGGTGATGATGGTGAATATGTTGCTGGCCGTGGCGATGATCTACATCGTGATGGCTGCCTTGTTTGAATCTCTATTGCTGCCGAATGCGGTGATTGGTTCGCTATTGTTCTCCATGGTCGGCGTGTTCTGGACTTTTTTCCTCACCGGCACGCCGATGGGTGTGATGGGCATGATTGGTATGCTGGTCCTGATGGGTATTGTGGTCAATAACGGCATTGTATTGGTCGACCGCATCAATCAGGATCGCGCTGCTGCGCCAGAGGCTGATTTACGGCCATTAATCATCAGTGCCTGTGAAGCCAGGTTGCGGCCGATTTTAATGACAGTTTCGACCACAGTATTGGGCTTATTGCCACTGGCACTTGGTGGTACCCAGTTGGCAGGTGATGGCCCAAGTTATGCTCCGATGGCGATTGCCATTATCGGAGGCCTTCTGTTCTCCACCCTAACCAGTTTGCTGCTGGTGCCGCTCACTTACTATGGTCTGGTGCGGCTGCGCGAAGCGACCAGCCGGCTGCTGCACGGCAGTAGCCGTTGGGCGAATAAGGTGTGGCAGTTTGAATAATTAATAGTGGGTCTAGGTGCGCAGCCATAGGCTGCGCACCTGAAACGAAGCTAAAATCCGCGGCGTTTTCTGTTTCTTCGGCTCTTAGGATGTTGCCAACCGACAGTTCTGCCCTTGTTAGAGGCTGATGCTGGCTTTCGGTAGTCTTGAAAGCGCTGAAAAAGAGCAGCAAGGATTTCTGTAAAGGTGGTGTTTTCGATGCTGTCATAATCATCATGCAATTTACTGAATAGAAGCATCAGCAATACGATGCAGGAGTACACCCCGTAAGAAAGTATCGACAGTACAATGAGGTAGTGCCCTCTGACTTCGAAAGCTTTGGTTTGTGGCGTCAAAAATAGCAGGCTTTGTTGGCCGCAATCAGCGCCTGCTTTTGAAGCGGCTTCGCAAAAACCAATCTTGCTGTATGTGCCTTTTACTTGTTCTAAGTAAGTTATGCTGTTGACATCCAATCGCTGGAACTTTTGATGTGATTCCAGCGCAAAGTCATAAAAGGCATTGTATACACTTTGCTCGCTAAGGTGATGAAAGGGGGTTCTGGTGGAAGTTTTGTGACCTTTTGTGTAACGCGCAGCCAGCATAACACCGGATGCTCCTTCAATAGGGCAGCTATAAAACAGCCCAAAGTCATACGTATAGCCTTTTGGTTTGGTCGGTGGAGTTAAAGTTGCATGCTGTTTGCATTTAGCTGTGTCGATTTTAAGGTGATTGATGTGGAAAAACTGTTCGTTAGGATATTCGGTTACCTCTTTGGCATGCTCTACTTCTATTAGCCCGAAATAGCTGTACCCAATATAGCCAAGCGCACACATCATAGGATGCATCATGGCTAATGCAATAAACAGATTGTATAAGCTGTAGTTACTAATGTAGCCGCCGTATGATTTCTTCAATAGCTGCAAGCGTGGGCGAAATAGGCATGCACTAAACAGCACAGGAAGTGCCATCGAAGTCATAAAAAAATAATCTTTGTAAGGCGCTATGGGCAGCCGGGCTTTTATTAGGAAAACCCAAACTATGGCATAAAAAATAACGATAGCGACCGTTGAGGTGATCAGAAAGGGGAGAAAAATTCGTTTTATTTTAACCTGAAATTTTTCCACAGGAATTCCATTCCACACGATAGCATGCGCTCAGCGACCGATGTTGCCACAGAGCGAATATTGCCTTGGTTTATAAGGCTGATTAAACGATATAAGACTGGAATAACATACCGGCGAAGCCAATCAAAACCATTCCAAACATGCTAACTTCCAGCCAAAGCGATAACCATCACTGCAACTGGTTCGCAGCTTGTCGAATAGGCTGGACAGTATTCATAAACTCCGGGTTACGTCCACGATTGATTCGCTCAAATGGTACTACGATGGCCATGGCATACCAACCGCTTTTAAATGGCCAAACTACCCAGTCACTGATGTGATCCTGATTCTTGTGTCGCAAGATGCGCTGAATAGGACGTGTTACGAGCAGCGCAACTATTGGGTAAGCAATAATAGTTGAAATAAGCGACCCAAAGAAAAAGGCGTCGTACCAAAAAGGAATGGGGTCATCCATTAAATAGTCCTTGCAAGTGCCTATCATACAAGCGGCCCGCGCTAACCACTACCAAGTGACCATACACCCATGAACTCAAGTAAAAGACCGCAAAACATTAAGAAAACCATGCCAAACATGCTAACTTCCAGCCAAAGGGATAACCAACACTGCAACCGGTTTGCGGCTTGTCTAATCGGCAACACTGTGTCCATAAAGCCTTGATTACGTTCATGTCGCCAGCGCTCAAATGGCACTACGATGGCCATGGCATACCAACCACTTTTAAAAGGCCAAACTATCCAGTCACTGATGTGATCCTGATTCTTCTGACGCAAGAAGCGTTGAATAGGACGTGTAACAAACAATGCAACTATTGGATAGGCAATGAAAGTTGAAAGCGCGAACGCAATGGTCAGAAACGTATACCACAGCGGTACTGTGTATTCCATCAACGGCGGCTCCGAATATAATCTGAGGCTGTGTCATAACCATACCCTGCTATTCTTTGCATGCCCTTGTCTGTATGATAGGCTGCCCCAAAACCAACAGCAGCTGCAGTCCCTACCATTAAGACCCAGCCTACCGGGGTTAGTGCCATAGATAAGCTTAGAGCACTGATTGCGATGATAGCACCTTTTCCAACCATCCAGCCGGCTGCTGCTCCAGCACCCAAACCTAAATACTGGGTGATAAACTCCCGTAGACGATTATCTGAACGGTAGACACTATTAGCACGTACTCCGGCATCAATAAAAAGCAGCCCTCGGCTAGCTACTTGGGTGCCTCTGGCAAAACGCTGCACTGTGTTTACCTGCTGGCTATTGGCAAAGCGCAGGGTTTGACCGGTTCGTTGATTGTTGCGGCCATAGCGAGCTACATTCACAGCGCGATCGGGGTTCAGCAAGGCAGAGCGGTTGGCATTTGCTCCTAAGGTTGCATGATAGCGTTGCAGCTGAGCCTGAAAGCGAGCAGTCATATCAGCATGCATGCGCCGGGCATGGGCCTCTTTTGCTGCCAGCAACGGGTTATGGGCTCCTCTGGCTCTGGCTCCGCGCACCTGTGACTTGGCCTGACTGGCTTCGTGCAAATCCAGCAGAGCTTGCTGATAGCGCACAATGGAGCGTTGAAATGCGGTGTATTTGCTGTTGGTAGCGCCAACCATGGCGCCAGCTGCGGTTAGTCCATGTTCATCGATCAGGTGGATAACCGGCTTGATCAATTCCTCAGTGACGTAAGCAAGCGCTATGGTGAAGTTGTCGTATGCATCAGCAATTTGCTGCAGGCGCTGCAGCTCACGGGCAGAATAGCGATCAAAGGCAGACAGTACACCTTCATCCCCTGGTTGGCAGCTCAGCAAATACGGTTGGTTAGGGAACAGTAAGCCATGTCGGCTGGGGTTTTGGCGCTGGTACTGAGCAAGTAAATCAGGCTCTGCGGAAAAAAACTCCTGTGCCCGCTCAGTGGTCCTTGGAAAGTAAATATCTGCCATTTGCATGTCTTTATCAGCTGGGTTGAAGCTGCGAAATTGTATCGTAAGAACATTTTTGATACAAATATTTTTTATATGTCACTAAATGGTAATTTCGCCACCTTGCGGTGGCGATGTTTATTTTAATAACCAATCAGCACTGCCATGGCCAGCATAGCTACAGCAAGCACGATATAAATGCCAACCAGGGGTAACACAAATCGTGCCCAGGTGGTCCAGGCGACCTGGGCAGTAGCTAAATAAGCGAGCAATGTGCCTGAAGTTGGGGTGAAGATGGTAGTAATGCCATTACCAAACAGGAAAGCCAACACCGTTGTATGTGGGCTTACACCAACCAACTGACCGATTGGGCCTAGAATAGGCATACTAACAGCGGCCTGGCCGGAGGTGGATGGAATTAAAAAATCCAATAGCAACTGTGAGATAAACATGCCTTGCACCGCCAGGATTGGGTTGTCTTCACCAACAATGCTGGTGAGCTGATAAATCACAGTATCTAAAATCTGGCCATTTTGCAGGGTGACAGCGATGGCAAAGGCTACCCCGATCAGAATAGCTGCCAGCAGTATTTTCCGCATGCCTTCTACAAATGCATCAGCTGCTCCATTCGCTCCTAAGCCACTTATACAGGCGATGACCACGGCTAAGGCAATATAAAATGCGGTTAACTGCTGATTGTGCCATTCAAAGGTGGTCGAGCCATACACCAGCATGGCAATACCAACACATAAAATACTGAGCATCAGCGTGTGGCGGCCACTTAAACGAGAGCTGTCAAATTCTATCTTCGCCGTCGGATCAAAACCCTCTCGCTTGATCATCAGCATAATAAAGATGATACCGACCAGTGTGAACACCACGAAGGCAAACAAACGCATACTAATGCCACTGAAGATGGGAACGTCCACCAGTGGTTGGGCGACTGTTAATGCCACCGGATTGGTGACTGATGCCAGAAAACCTGCTTTAACGGGGACGGTTAAAATTGCCAACCCCATCAGGTTTGAAAGGCCGAGTCGACGAGCCATTTCAACCATCAATGGAATAATGAGTAAATACTCGGATGCAAGCCCAAGGAAAGTACTGCCTGCGGCAAACACGATCATAAGCGAAGGAACCAGCAGATAGACATTGCCCCGAACCGCGCCCAATAAGCGCTCCAAACCTGCTGTGATGGCGCCTGCCTTGGTAAGAATGCCGAACATACCTCCAATAATCAGCACCATAAAAATCAAATTGGCGCCGCGTTCCAGGCCTTGAGGGATCGCCATGGCAACCTGAGCAAGGCTGGCTGGTTGGGCGATATCCGGGTCATCACTTAAGCGCCATACATTGGTCAGACTGTTGCTTTTTTCTATTTTTTGAAAGGAGCCAGGTACCACCAGGTTGCCATCGCGGGCAAATTCTCCGGCGTCCACTAAGTAGGTCAGAGCTGCTGCAAACAACAAAATACCAAGTAAAATAATGATCGGGTTATTGCCTTTGTGCTCGTGATTGGCCAATACCTTGCTTGCAGAGGTAGTTTGTCCCGTCAGGTGAGCAGCGATTTTATCCTGTTTGTTGTTCGACATAGTTATCCCAACGAAATTGTTATCCCAAGAGTGTACTGACGCAGCAACGGCTAAGTTATAGCTTGCTCTTAACGAAGTTGGCAATACAAGCGCTAACCTTGGTTAAATCAGATTGAAAAGCACTGAATTTTTCGTTCTTGCTAAATTCTTTTTCGTCCATATAGAGCTCGCGGTTTATTTCGATCTGAATACTGTGTTTATTCTCTGCTGGGTTGGCGAAGCATTGGGTTAGATACCCCCCTTTATATGGGGTATTCAGTACCACGCTATAGCCAAGATCAGCAAAGGCTTGCTGGATGACCTCGGTAAATTCAGGGCTGGCCGAGGTGCCATCAAGGTTGCCCAGAATAATGTCAGGCCGGGTCTGGTTTTGATCGATGTTCATAGCATTACCTCGTGATTTCATCGAATGACAATCGATATGCCAGACACCGCCATAAGCTTGATGCAAGCTGGATAGCAACTGAGCCAGTTGCTGATGATAGGGTTGATAGTAGTGCTTTATTCGGTGTTGAATTTCTGCAACGCTAAGAGGCTTTTTATTGATAGCCAAGCCCGGCAAGGCGAACCGTCTTATAAGCCCCATACCTCGTTCTGTGTATTTGGTTGGCTGAAGTGGTTCAGGCCAGGGCTCATTAAGTAACGCTGGATCAATATCGGTAGGTGCCCGGTTTAAATCAATGTACATCCGTGAAGTTTTTGCGCTGAGTAAATAAGCGCCAAATGTGGTGGCAGGGGACCAGAGTTCATCAATAAAGGCGTCCCAGCCAGTTTTTAATTCATCGATAGTAACGGCATACTGAAAGTCAGCCGGCAGCTCAAGCCCACTGTGCGGTGAATCGAATACCAGTGGAATTTTTTCTGGGGTTTCAGGATTTAACAGCGCATAGCTGGCTTTGGATGGGTTCGTCGTCATGTATTTACTCCTGGGTAGCAACACTCATGCAGACACAGCATTGCTGTGTCTGCATGCCTCAATTAAAAGTCGTAACTAACCTGAACATACATGAAGCGGCCTATGGCATTATAGGTCTGCTGATCAAAGTTAATGTTCAAATTAGTCCGTGAGGTTGGCGGTTGCTTGTCCAGTAGATTGTTCACGCCTAATTTAATACCAATGCCATTGTCGAAGTTATATCCTGCTGACACCGAGTGGTACACCATAGAGCCTATACTAAGCGGTTCTCCGGCAAAGGTTTCTGTGGTATCACCAATGTAACGAAGCGTGTAGCCAGCATTCCATGCATCCTGGTTCCACTGAGCAGATAAGAAGCCACGCCATTCAGGAAAGGCTTCCCGTGAGGCTGCGGTACCTTTTTTATCAACCTCGACAAAGGTGCCATCCGGTAAGGTGGAGGATTCAACAAATTTACCAAGCCGTGACAAATTGGCTGATAAGTTCCAGCGGCCATGATCTGTGTTGAAGGCATAGCGTACCACTGCATCCATGCCAGATACTTCGGTTTTGTTCAGGTTGACAGGGCCATCAATGATATTGGTAATTTGACCGCTGGCGCTACGTTGGATCACGCCGCAGTTGCGGTTGGTGGTGGCACATAAATCCAACAGGTTCTGACTGCCGAAAGAGCTAATGGTATTGTCTATTTGAATATTGTACCAATCCAGCGTCAGGCTAAAACCATCAAGTTGAGATGGTGTATACACCACACCCATGGAAATATTCTCTGAGGTTTCAGGCTCAAGCAAAATATTACCACCTACCCTAATGGGCACTGCTGCCTCATTTTGTGAATAATCTGCTGGAACACCGCTACATCCTGGCAGGCTGGCACCGCCGGAACAAGGATCATTCACCGGAGCGAAGGATTCGCGCTCACCCTCATATAACTCCAGCAGAGAAGGGGCTCTGAACCCTTCGGCCCAGGTGGCACGTATCATCAGATCGTCGACTGGGCGGTACAAAATGCCAGCTTTACTGTTGACGGTGCTGCCAAAGGTACTGTAATCAGAAAAACGACTGGCCAGGTTCACTTCCAGGTACCTTGCCAACTGATGATTTGCCAGCAAAGGGATGCTGAGTTCAGCATAGGCTTCGTATAAATCGTAGCTGCCTTCGGTGCCGGTGCGTGGGGCTGAAGAGGTGGTTCTGAAGGTGTTCACTCTGGCGTCAGAGTTAATGATACTATCTGGTACATCGGTTCCGGTTTCTTTCCGGTATTCCATGCCTGCAGCCATCATCACATCACCTGCCGGTAAATCAAAAATACTGTTGGTTACGTTGAAACGAACATGTTGTTGCTTGGCCTCATTGCTATCGTAACCGGTAAAGTTGATGTAATTCACCATATCCGGAGTCAGTGTATTAAACAGATTGACTGGAACGCAGCCAGCTATTAAATCGCTTATATCTGCTGTGATGCCCGTACTATCACAGGCACGCATGCCTAAAGCCAGCTTGTCCAGATGCAGCTGATTATTTGAGGTGAACTCCCCTTTGTTACGGGCAAATGAAGCAAATAGATCCCAGTGCCAATCCCCTGCGGTATAGCCTTCAAAACCAAAACCAAGCCGCGTGGTTTCAACTTTCTGGGCATTTACCCGTAAGCCGTTATTGACAAAAAAGTTGGTGGCCACAAAGTCGCTGCCTGATAACTCAACACCAAAAGGGTTCACCAGTGGGTTGTTGGGGACGACAAAACCACGACTACCATTTACCGTAGGGATAACAGCAGAGAATTGCTGGTCAGATTCACGTTTGTTGTACACCGCTTCAACCCGAAAGCTGGTATCTTGTAAAAAGCCCAACTGACCCAGCTCAAACACGCCCTGGCCATACAAACTTAACCGTTTGCTCGGCCCTACAACATAGTTGTCGTGGTAACGATTAAATCGATCGTTGGTCGATGCAGGGCGCCAGCTGGCCAGTTGATTGCCATCGGTGCCGGGTTCACGGGTGATGCCTTGTGCGGGAATATCAAAGCCAAAGACAGAGCTAAGTGCATTGCTACGAAATAACCCTTCACCAGTACCAAGGGATAACCCATTCAGTGGTATCGCCGTTAATTCACGGTCTTGGGTCAAAATAGGTTTTTGATCGGAATAGCTGGCAACGAACATCAAATTATGGTTACCAAGGTCATGACCTAATCGTAAATCAAGATTAACAGTTTCACGATCACTTTCTGAAGTCTGGCCATAATAGGCTCTGGTATGCACACCGGTGAAATCTTTAAAGGTATGAATATTCACTACACCAGCGATGGCATCAGCACCATAAATGGCAGTTGCACCGTCTTGCAATACCTCTACCCGATCAATCATGGCAAATGGAATGGTATTTAAATCAACAAAATCACGGAAACCACGGGTACCAGCTCCATTAACCCAGCGGTTGCCATTCACCAGCACAAGAGAGCGGTTGTCGCCTAAATTTCGTAAGTTAATGCTGGAGGTACCATGGCTGATGCCGGCCGAGCCATTGTCGTTCAGACTGGCACCTACCGATGGCATTTCCTGCAGCACTTCACCAAGAGATAAAGCACCTTTTAAGTCGAGCTCGCTGCGATCAATGGTTTGTATCGGGCTCGCTTCGGTTTCACCGCGACGCATGATACGAGTCCCTGTCACGGCAATTACTTCCATAGAGCGGTTGCTGGCGTTTTCGCCGTCGTTGGTATCTGTGTCTGCATAAACCTGTGTGCCAATCGAGCATGCACTCATAACGGCCAATGCCAGTAGTGATTTTTTATAATGTCCTGTTGTCATTGTTTTCCCCTTGTGCCTTTGAACTCAAAGCACTGATCTGAGTGCCTGTTCGAAATTCAAGCTAGCAAAGGCATATAATCCATGCAATATTATTAGAAACCATCATTAACCGATAACATTTTGTTATGAGCTCACTGAATTTAAAAAGTCTGGAGTGCTTCCAGGCCATCATGCTAACCGGTTCAGCTACTGCGGCAGCTAAGCAATTAAGTGTGACACAACCCGCTGTTAGTCGCTTGATCAGCGTGCTTGAACAGCAGCTGGGTTTTGCCTTGTTTTATCGTGAGCATAGCCGGTTAATTGCCACGGATGAAGCTCGTTACTTAGAGCAGGAAATCGCGCTATTGCTTAGCAGTGTGGATCGTTTTAAAGCACTGGCAGACTCCATTGCAAAGTCGGAAATGGGCTCGTTGAAAATTGTGGCACCAGCCAGCTTTAGTGCCGGTCCCTTAGCCGATGTAGTGACTAGTTTTATTAAACAATATCCGTCGGTTTCTGTCAGTATTGATGCCCATAGCCCGCAAATTGCACGTGATTTAGTGGCGCATCGCTCAGTGGATTGTGGCTTTATTCAGTTACCAGAAAATCACCCGGGTCTGATCTGTGAACATTTGCTTAGCAGTGATTTGGTGTGCGCTGTGCCAGAGCATCATGAGCTATCAGTCCGAGATTCAGTGGCTATCAGTGAATTGGGATCCGAGCCATTAATCATGCTGGGGCAGGGCAGACCAAGCCGGATCAGGTTAGAGAATGAGTTTAAAAAAGCCGGAGTTCGGATGAATGTCCGGCTGGAAACTCATACCGTGGCAACTGCTTGCGCTTATGTGAAAAAAGGGCTGGGTATTGCCATTTTGAACGAGGTATTGGCTGAGCAATACCTGGACACACAGATGAAACTTATTCATCTTCGGCCGAAGATCCAGCATCAGTACGGTTTTATTTACTCTGCTTACGCCCCGATGCCCAGGTTGGTAGCCAAGTTTTATCAACACTGCCTGGCGCATTTTTCCGGTTAGCCGTTACTTGCCTTATAAGTCGATATCTCTATATTCCTTTTTGGAATTAATATATCTAAATTTATTATTTTTAATTATTAAAACTCCGAATTATGCTGCATGCAGGTAATTGATTGCCTGCATGGAGAAAGTATGACCAACACTCAGCAAACAGCGGAACAACTGGTGGAATTAGCCAGCCGTATTGAACAGCTGGTTGGTCGAATTGAGTACGGCTCTATTGAACTGGTGTTTCACCACGGCAAGCTGGTTCAACTGGAGAAAATTGAAAAAATTCGACTGGATAAACCAGCACTTTGAATAACACCCCATGCTGACCGGACCACCGGAAGCCTGGCTCTTTATTAGCAAACTATAAAGGACCTCAGCATGAAGTTTAAAACAATTCTGGCCAGTGCCGCATTAGTGGTATCTAGCCTTGCTACAGCCAGCAACACCATTTTAAATGTTTCTTACGATCCAACCCGCGAATTTTATCGTGAATACAACCAGTTATTTAGCGATCACTGGAGTGCACAGGGGCATACCGCACCCAGAGTACGACAGTCGCATGGCGGCTCAGGCTCTCAGGCCCGTTCAGTCATTGATGGGCTGGATGCCGATGTTGTTACTTTAGCATTGGCTTATGATGTGGATGCCCTGCGGGTACGAGCCGATCTGATCCCACAAGACTGGCAAAGCCGTTTACCACTGAATAGCTCGCCCTATACCTCGACCATCGTGTTGCTGGTGCGTAAAGGCAACCCGAAGAACATTCAGGATTGGGATGATTTAGCACGTGATGATGTACAGGTGATTACGCCGAACCCGAAAACCTCCGGTGGCGCCCGTTGGAATTATCTGGCGGCCTGGGGTTATGCCCTGAAAAAATACGGCTCTGAAGAAAAAGCCTATGATTTTGTAGAGAAAATTTTCAAAAACGTACCAGTACTGGATCCTGCAGCCCGCGGTGCCACCAACACCTTTGTCCAGCGTCGGATTGGTGATGTATTTATTGCCTGGGAAAACGAAGCCTTTTTGTCGGTCGAGCAACTGGGCCGTGGCGAGTATGAAATTGTGGTACCCAGTGTCAGCATTCTGGCTGAACCACCAGTCACTGTGGTGGATCGCAATGTTGATCGCAAAGGGACCCGCGCTGTGGCCGAAGCCTATCTGAACTATCTGTATAGCGATGAAGCACAGCATCTGGCAGCAAAGCATTTTTACCGACCTGGTCGGCCGGAAATTGCAGAACAGTATCTGGAGAAGTTTCCAAAAGTGAATCTGTTCGGTATCGACGATGTATTTGGTGGTTGGGACAAAGCACAAAATGACCATTTTAATGATGGTGGCCACTTTGACCGGATTTTAGAAGCCATTAGCCGCCGTTAAAAAGCCACTAGCCGTCGTTATAAAGTAATGAGTCACAGTTAAGTGTGAAGCCGGCCTGAACTGTACTTTGCCAATAGTGTACTGACAGTCAGGCCGTCCATCGTGATAAGAGAGAGCAAGATGCGTACTGCAGCCTTAAAACCGGTGATCCCAGGGTTTGGACTGACCATGGGCTTTTCGGTACTGTACTTAAGTTTGTTATTGATCATCCCTGTAGCCGGGCTAATTCTGTTTACCCTGCAAATGAGCTGGGAAGATTTCTGGCGTGCAGTCAGCCATCCGCAAGTAGTGGCTTCGTATAAATTATCGTTTCTGGCGTCCTTTATTGGCGCCAGCATTAATGCAGTATTTGGCACCCTGGTTGCCTGGGTTCTTGTGCGTTACCGCTTCCCCGGTAAACGTATTATTGATGGCCTGGTGGACTTGCCTTTTGCCTTGCCAACAGCTGTGGCTGGTATCGCATTGGTGACGCTCTATGCCGGTACTGGTTGGGTAGGGCAGTACTTTGAGCCCTTTGGCATCCGTATCGCTTATAGTCAGATTGGCGTGGTGATTGCACTAACCTACATTGGCTTGCCCTTTGTGGTTCGAACTGTGCAGCCGGTGTTAGCAGATTTTGAAAAAGAACTGGAAGAAGCCTCGGCAGCATTAGGCGCTAACCGGCTGACCACCATACGGCGGGTGATTTTCCCAGCTATTTTACCAGCACTGCTTACTGGCTATGCACTGGCCTTTGCCCGTGCTGTTGGCGAATACGGTTCGGTTATATTTATTTCCGGTAACCTGCCATACCGCACTGAGATCACCCCGTTGCTGATTGTCGCCAAAGCCGAGCAGTACGATTATCACGGTGCTGCTGCCATAGGTGTGGTGATGTTGGGTGCAGCCTTTATTTTGCTGCTGCTGATTAATGGCCTGCAGTGGTGGGCGAGTCGCCGAGGATAAGCTAATGACAACAACGAACACTTTACCACTGACTAGTGCTGCAGCTGTACAGGATACACCTAAAGCAACAGCCGAGCCGCGCTGGGTTAAATGGACACTGGTCGGTACCGCCCTGACGTTTTTAACCTTGTTTTTAATACTGCCGTTGATGGTGGTATTGTATGGTGCTTTTGAAGCAGGCATGCAGGTATGGTGGCAAGCGGTCACAGAGCCCGATGCGCTGGCGGCCATCCGGTTGACGCTGTTTGTGCTGCTGATTGTGGTGCCACTAAATGCCGTTTTTGGCGTGGCCATAGCCTGGGCCATTGCCAAGTTTGAGTTTCGTGGCAAAACCATTTTAATATCGATTATCGATATGCCTTTTGCTATTTCGCCAGTGGTGGTCGGGCTTATCTTTGTTATTTTGCTCGGCTCGCAAGGCTGGTTTGGCCCCTGGCTGGCTGAGCACGATTTGCGGATTATTTTCGCCGTACCCGGCATCGTCATCGTTATTTTGTTTGGTACCTTGCCCTTCGTTGCCCGCGAGCTGATCCCGTTGATGCAGCAGCAAGGCAAAGAGGAAGAAGAAGCATCCCTGACGCTGGGTGCCAGTGGTTGGAAAACCTTCTGGTATGTCACCCTGCCCAACATCAAATGGGGGCTGATTTATGGCGTGGTGCTGTGTAATGCCAGGGCTATGGGAGAGTTTGGCGCTGTCGCCATTGTCTCTGGCCGTATTCGTGGCGAAACCAATACCATGCCGCTACACATAGAAGTGTTGTACAACGAATACATGTTCACTGCTGCTTTTGCCGTTTCATCCTTATTGACCGGGTTGGCCCTGGTTACCATCGTGGTAAAAAGCTGGATTGAGTGGAAAGATGAACGCAAAAAAACATCGTCAACAGCGCGTTAAAGAGTGAAGAGGTCGTTATGAGTATCCATATTGAAGGCGTAAATAAGCGCTTTGGTGATTTTGTCGCGGTTGACAATGTGAACCTGGACATTAAAACCGGCGAATTGACCGCCTTGCTGGGCCCTTCGGGTTCCGGTAAAACCACCTTGCTGCGGATTATCGCTGGTCTGGAGCACCCGGATAGCGGTGTGATCCGCTTTAACAGCGAAGACATTACCGGCCAGCATGTCAGTGAGCGTGGCGTTGGCTTTGTGTTTCAGCATTATGCGCTGTTTAAGCACATGACGGTATTTGAAAATGTGGCCTATGGCCTGACAGTAAAACCGAAAAAGCTGCGGCCAAGTAAGGCCGAGATCGCCAAAAAAGTGAATAAATTGCTGGAGCTGGTGCAATTGGACTGGACGGCCGATCGTTACCCGTCGCAACTCTCTGGTGGCCAGCGGCAACGAATCGCGCTGGCACGTGCGCTGGCCGTTGAGCCCAAAGTCTTGCTGCTGGATGAACCCTTCGGCGCGCTGGATGCTAAAGTTAGGGCCGAGCTACGCCGCTGGTTGCGTCGCCTGCACGATGAAATTCACGTCACCAGTGTGTTTGTCACGCACGATCAGGAAGAAGCGCTGGAGGTAGCGGATCGTATCGTGGTGATGAACAAAGGCCGCATTGAGCAGGATGGTACCCCAGAGCAAGTATACGACAACCCAGCGAACCCCTTTGTCTATGAGTTTCTGGGCAACGTGAACTTGTTTCACGCCAGAGTGAAGGCCAGTGGTGAAACAAAGTTTACTTCTGCCAGTGATGATACTGCACAACAGGCTGATGAACAGGATGGACTGGCTTATGTCCGCGCTCATGAAATTGAAGTACTGACTTCTGCTGAGCCAGATGCACTGCCAGTCACTTTGGACTTGATCACCATGGTCGGCCCAACTGCCCGGCTGGAGGTTTTAAACCAACAGGATGGTAAGCTGGTACATATTGAATTACCTAAAGAGCAATTCAAAGCTCTAAATTTAAAATCAGGCGATGCCGCCTGGATCAAGCCTAAGTATAGCCAGGTGTTTTTGGGCGAAGGGATTTAACCCGAAGATACCAATGAACCGGCCCAATGCGGCCGGTTTTTTTGTCGCTAAGTATCAGCTAAAAAAAGCCCCTGCAAGCAGGGGCAAAACAACAGGTGAAGCACCAAGTAAACCGACACCATCCATGGCATCCCTGCAAGGATCCAAATCGTTAAAAGCGGTATTCCAGGCCAAGCGACAGACCGCTGGCATTTTCTCCTACCACGGTCGCTTGCTGAGTGCTGCGGCCACCACCAGACACCCGATAAGCAGCATTGTCCTCGTTGCTGCTGATGGCATAGGCCAGATAGCCCACCAGAGCGCGGCCAAACTGGCGATCAACCCCCAGGACCAGCAAGGTTGCGTCCGCATCATCGGCATCCCGGTTGTTCACCCGATAGAGCTGGCCCTTGAGGGTGTATTGCTCCAGTTTGTAAGCAGCACCAGCGCCAAACAGGGTGCGATCGCCAATTGGCAGATCTTTATCCAGTTGAGCAAAAGTAGTCAGGCGCAGTTGTTCTGTCACATCATAAAAAGCACCCAGGCGCCAGGCGCTGGGGTTAAACTCTTCATTTCCCTCAGAGCGTTCATAGGCCAGAGATACATAACTCCCCTTGGCCGCATAGGTGATGGCTGTGCTCAGCGCTTCCCGCTTATTGTCAGTGGTCGCGCCTGTGGCATGATGTGGGCTGTAATGCACATCAACAGAGACGTTATTGACGGTAGGGCTGCGGTAGGCGATGCCGTTTTTAAAGCGCTCATCAAACACATTGCCAATCAGATCGCCGCCGGTATTCACCCGGCTTACATTCCGAATATCACCAATGCGGTTGCCAAATAAATCTACCCGGGCGCGGATCACTTTTAGCGGGGTATCGAACTGGCCAATACGCAGGCTGCCAAAGTCACCGCGCAGGCCTAAAAAAGTGTCACGATCAGCAAAGTTACCGCGACCCTCATCAAGAAAAATGGTTTGCTCAATCTGGAAAAAGGCTTCCAAACCGCCTTCCAGGCTAGTAGCACCTCGAAAGCCCAATCGACTGGAGTTGCTGGAGGCATTGGTAGCACTATCCACGCCATTGTCCAGTTGATCGACGGAAAGATTGGCTCTGCCGTAAATGGTTAAATCGGCAGCCTGCAGTGGGGCAATAAGGCCCAGTAAAATGGCCGCAGCAAGTGGGCTACGAACGATCTGTTTCATAAATTTGTCCTGTGTGTGCTAAGAAGTTTTGGTGTTTTTTGGGGGGCAATGCTGCTGTGGAGTTATTAATTTAATATGCAAATTAGTTTCGTTGAAGTGTTTTTAAATTACATTTTGATATATGTAGTAACTGCTTTTAGTCCTTGGCCAGCTTCCACTGCAAAAAGGCTTTCACCACCAGAGTAGCAATGGCAATCAGTGTCAATAAAGCTGCCGCGATAAAGGCGCCGGCGGTGTTGTAGTCTTGTTGCAGCAACTCAATGTGCAGCGGCAGGGTGTTGGTCTGGCCGCGAATGGTGCCAGAGACCACCGACACAGCGCCAAATTCACCGACAGCCCGGGCGTTGGTTAAAATGACGCCGTACAACAAGGCCCAGCGGATATTAGGCAAGGTAATATCCCAGAACACTTTCCAGCCACTGGCCCCTAACAGCACCGCGGCTTCTTCTTGCTCGGTGCCAAGCGTGGACATCAAAGGCACCAACTCCCGCACCACAAAGGGGCAGGAGACAAATACGGTTACCATGACCAAGCCGGGCCAGGCGAACATTAGCTGCATGTCGTAGTGATCCAGCAGGTTGGCAAAAGGCCCGTTGGCGCCATACAGCAGTAAGTACAGTAAGCCAGCAACTACCGGCGAAACGGCAAAGGGGATGTCTATCATCGTGAGCAGCAAGCGGCGGCCCGGAAAGGTAAAGCGGGTCACGCACCAGGCAATCAGGGTACCAAATACCAGGTTGATTGGCACTGTCAGGCCAGCGACAAACAAGGTCAGGCAGATGGCATGCAACATATCCGGATCTTTCAGATTGTGCCAAAGGCCACCCAACCCAGCCGACATAGCGGCATAAAAGATAAACACTAGTGGGATCACCAGCAATACCACCGTTAGGGTAACACCGGTGCCAATCAACAGTGGCCGTAGCCAGCGTTGCTGGCTATTCAGGGTGCTGGATGGCTTCATTTTAAGCCTCCAGTGATGTGCTGGTAACGTTGTTGAATGCCGTTGATAATAAACAATAATACCAGAGAGGCCAGCAAGACCACACTCGCAATGGCCGCTGCGGCGGCGTAATCAAATTCCTGCAAGCGAATGAAAATCATCAAAGAGGTGACTTCGGTTTGCCAGGGCAGGTTGCCGGCAATAAAAATGACGGCACCAAACTCGCCCAGGCTACGGGTAAAAGCCAGGGCGGTGCCGGTGAGCAGAGCCGGTTTTATTTCCGGTAGAATAATGCGAAAAAAAGTCTGCCATGGGTTTGAACCCAAGGTAGCTGCGGCTTCTTCGTACTCGGGGCCAAACTCTTCCAGTACCGGCTGCACGGTTCGCACCACAAAAGGCACGCTGGTAAACACCATGGCTACTACGATGCCAAGCCAGGTGTAAGACACTTTAATATCCCACACGGCCAGGTATTGGCCTAGCCAGCCTTGGGTGGAGAAGATTGCAGCTAAGGTCAGGCCGGCTACGGCGGTCGGCAGGGCAAAGGGCAAGTCCATCAGGCCATCCAGCAGCACCCGGCCGGGAAAACGATAGCGGGTGAGGATCCATGCCATCAGCAAGCCAAAAAATAGGTTAAAGAGGCTGGCCACCAAGGCGGCAGAGGTGGTGACTTTGTAAGAAGCCACCACGCGCGGATCGCTGATAATGGCCCAGTACTCGGCCCAACTCAGCTCAGCCGTTTGCACCACCAGGCCGGTGATTGGCAATAAAATCACCAGGCTTATAAAAAATAAACTGCTGCCAAGGCTGATGGTAAAGCCTGGCAGCACGCGTTTGCCTTGAGTGGCAGAAAACCAATTCATAGACTGTTATAAACCTGCTTAACGCCGACGGCGTCCTTCAGACAGCAGTTTATCCAATTCAGCATTATTGGCAAAGTGTTCGATGTTTACTTGTTCCCAGCTGCCAAATACGTCTTCAACATGAAACAGCTCGGTAGCAGGAAACTGGTCGGCAACGTCTGCTTTGACTGCCTCGTGATGCACCCGGTAATAAAAGCTAGCTAAACGGCGCTGTGCTTGCTCACTGTATAAAAACTCCAGATAAGCCTTGGCTTGTTGTTCAGTACCATTGCGTGCCACATTGCGATCAATCCAGGCTACAGGGAATTCTGCCAGCACATTGGTGGGGGGTACGACCCGCTCCAGGCCAAGATCCGGGTATTGCTTGATGATGTTGTTTACTTCGGATTCAAAGGTGATCAGCACATCGCCAAGATTTCGATCGATAAATGACGTGGTGGCACCACGGCCGCCAGTATCAAATACGGCTACACGTGATAAAAACTCAGCTACCCAAGCCCTTACTCCAGCTCTATCATCACCAAAACGCTGCAGTGCATCGCCATAGGCGGCCAGATAGGTGTAACGGGCATTGCCAGAGGTTTTCGGATTTGGGAATACCAACGTAACGCCTTCTTTGGTTAAATCTTCCCAGGTTTCAATGCCTTTTGGATTGCCCTTACGAACCAGAAACGCCATGGTGGAATAATAAGGCGATGCATTGTTCGGTAAGCGCTCACGCCAGTTCTCAGGCAGCAAATTGCCACGCTGGTGCAGAATGTCGATGTCGGTGCTTTGGTTAAAGGTTACCACATCGGCGCGCAGGCCCTGAATTATGGCCTGTGCCTGACGGGAAGAGCCGCCATGCGACTGGTTGATTGTCAGAGTTTCCCCGCTTTGTTGCTGCCAGTGTTCGACAAACAACGGATTGATATCGGCAAAGAGTTCACGGGCAATATCGTAACTGCTATTGAGCAATTCTTTGGCCTGCACGGTTGATGTTAATTGAGCCACGACCAGGGCCAAGGGGATCCATAAGCGACGCATAACAACTCCAATCTAAGTTAGTGATAGCTAGTTTAATATGCGTTATTGTTTAGACAAGAGAAAATGCTAGTACGTTTAGTTATAGATAAGATGGATTGGTCATAATCGACTCCGCACTGTGACCCCCCGCCAGTTAATCGCGCTGAACAGGCTGTTGGGCAAAGGTTTCAAGGCGCTCAATCAGTTCTTCCGGATAAGTCCCTTGGTACAGAGCGCGCATGCGGCCATCGCGGTAGCTTTGCTCCAGCGCGTGCTGCCAACGCTGAATGTAGGCTTCTGAATGATCCAATGAAAACGCCAGGTACAATCGCACATCTTCAATGGCTGCCAGCCTTACCAGTTCGGTGCTTTGTTTGGTCAGCTCCTGCTGCAGTTGATCCTCATAGTATTCGTTCCAGATAAGCAGATCGATGCGTTGTTGCAGCAGCAATTCGATGCATTGCGCTTTTCGGACGGTAAGCGCCATATGGCGCTCCGGGTTAAATCCGAATTGCTGCCAATGATCCATTAAGCGTGAATCCCGGGTCTCGCAGGCAATATACTGGCGGTGCAGTTCAGCCAAGTCGATAGCTGTCAGTATGGTCACAAAGTTGCTGTTATACCAGCAGTTGCCAGCCGATGCCGAGCAGGGCGCAGCTGCCAAGCACGACAAAAAGCCCGCGTTTAAAGACAAACAGCAACAGGCAGGCCAGCAGGGTTAAAGCCAACATGGCCAGGTTTACGCTACTAAGGTCAGGCAGCAGTAGTTCCAGTCCCAGTTGCTTCAGGACAAAGCGCTCTGCAAATAATACGTTTAAACCAAACCACAGCGCCAGGTTGGCAATCACGCCAACCACAGCCGCTGTGATGGCGGCCAGGGCAGCCGATAACGCCTGATTGCTGCGTAATTTTTCCACATAGGGCGCGCCGGCGAAGATCCAGACAAAGCAGGGTAAAAAGGTGACCCAGGTGGTCAGCAGGGCACCGAGGATCCCGCCCCAGATACCGTACTCACGAAATGCCGCCAGAAATCCAACGAACTGGGTCACCAGAATCAGTGGCCCGGGGGTGGTTTCAGCCAGGCCAAGGCCATCGAGCATCTCACCGGGTTGCAGCCAGCCATAGTGTTCAACCCCTTGCTGTGCTACGTAGCCAAGTACGGCGTAAGCACCACCGAACGTGACGACGGCCATTTTGGAAAAAAACAGTGCGATTTGGCTAAACACCTGATCGCCGCCAACAAGAAACAGCAACGCCAGCAAGGTGGCAAACCAGAGTAGGGTGCAGGCCACCGCAGCGGTTTTGGTGCCAGGGCGAACCAGCACATCAGCGGTGACCGGCTTAGCGTCGCTGGGGGTGGTGTTTATTCGGGCCAGCAGATAGCCAATCAGGCCAGCGCCCAGCACCACCAGTGGAAAAGGCAGGTTAAAAGCAAACAAGGCAATAAAACCAGCAATGGCTAAGCCCCAGGCCAACCGGTTTTTCAGTGCTTTCTGGCTGATACGAAACAAGGCTTGCAGCACGATAGCGAGCACCGCGGCTTTTAGGCCAAAGAACAAACCTTCAACCAGTGGCACATCGCCAAGCAGTACATAAAACAATGACAACACTAAAATCAGCAGAGCGCCGGGAATGATAAATAAGATGCCAGCGACTAAGCCGCCTTTCACGCCATGCAATAGCCAGCCGATGTAGGTCGCCAGTTGCTGCGCTTCAGGCCCTGGCAGCAGCATGCAGTAATTAAGTGCATGCAAAAAACGACTTTCATCAACCCAGCCTTTTTCTTCCACCAGTATGCGGTGCATCAGTGCAATTTGCCCTGCCGGGCCACCAAAGCTCAGCAGGCCAATGCGCCACCAGACGGCGAGGGCTTCACGAAAGGAAATATCAGGCATCGATTAGTCTTAACCTATTGCTGGCAAAGACCAACAGTATACCTGAGTCATATGACATGAAAAGAGCACTGTTCTATAACTGGCACAACTCCGGCTTTAGCCGTAAGCCTGCCTGAAAATCTTCAGCCGGAATCGCTTCAGTTTTTACCACGCCTTCATTGGAGGTAACCCGGTGGATGTACTGGCCGTTGCCGGTGGCGATACCCACATGGGTGATGACGCCTTCAGCCCAGTTGCCATAGGTGTTTTGTAAAAACACCAGATCGCCGGCTTGTAGCTGATCTATTTGCTCGATACGTTCGCCAAACTCCTCGCTGGCGAGGGAATCGGCATGGGTGGGATGCAGTTGATCGTCTGGGCCTAGCAAGTGCAGATCCCAGGGTGTCTGCGTTTGCAGTTCGGCAAAGTGGGCACCGCAGGCGGCTTGCAGCACGGTTCGGGTCCAGTTCATGCATTGCTCGGCTAGACCTACCCGGAAATCTTGCTGTTGCCAGAGCATGGCCGTCTGGCTGATTTGCTCGCCGATAGCCGGCAAGTCTTGTTTATTACGAAACAGATGCAACCATAAATCATCGCCCGTGCCATTGTCGTTGATAGCGTATTCAAAGGCGGCTTGCGGGTAACGAATACCGGCACCAGAGACCGCGCTGTCATAGCTGCCCCATTTTTCCAGATTCCACTGGCCGTATGGGTCGTGCACGATGTAATGACCGTCTTCAAAACCAGTCACCACCACGATATGACCCGGCTGGGTAAACCAGCCATGCACGATCACCGGGCGCCCCGCATCAAGTTCTGCTTGCAGTTGGGTGATGGTACCGTTTTGCAGGCTGTGTGCCCGCATCGGGCTGTCAGCTTCCAGAGCCAGGGTATTAAAACCCTGTTGCAGCGCAGGCACAGTTTGCAGTAAGCCAAAGCGTTCAAACAATTGATCGGACACCGTGCTGGTGGCTGTTGCTTCAGTGATACCAAAGTAGCTGCTGACCATAGCCAGTGAGGTAAGACTGCAGCTGGCGTGTGGCCGGTGCTGGTTATCCAGTTGGCTGAAATAGGGCACTGTGCTCGTGGTATCAGATGAAACACTATTCGAGCTTGATGACTCTATCTCAGAATTTGATGAAAAGGTGTCTGCCGTTTTTGACTGGCAGGCGTTCAGCAATAGCAAGCAGCAGAGCAGTGCAGTAATGCGGACTAACAGCATGATGGTATCCTCTTAATAATCAGAGCCAGCTTAGGCAAGGCCGGCTCTCAATAGCAAATGAGCTTCCATCGGTCAGGCCGATAAAAGTAGAGCGTTTCTCTCTATTGGCTAGCTCTTGTTGTCTCAGGCTGTTTTCTGCTGCGCTGGCGTTGGTAAATGCCCTTGCTGCTGCAAGTCATTGATGGTGCGTTCGATCGCCTGTCGAAGCGTCCGTACAATAAAATCCACTTCATCTTTGGTGATGGTTAGTGGCGGCGACATCACGTTCAGATGCACAATCGGCCGGACAATCAGCCCTAAGTCTTCGGCATGATCGGCAATGCGTTTGCCAATATCCAGCTCTTCATCAAATAAAGATTTGCTGACTTTATCACGCACATTTTCCACACAAACCATTAATTGCTGCCCACGGACCTGACCGACGATAGGCAGATCTTGCAGCGTCTTCATTTGCTGCTGAAAGTAGGGGCCAATATCCAGTACCCGTTGCAGCAGTTGCTCGCGTTCGATAATTTCAATATTTTTCAAGGCAGCGGCACAAGCCACCGGGTGGCCGGAGTAGGTAAAACCATGAGCAAAACAGCGACCATGGCCAGGCTCGCTGATCACCTGATGAATGCGGTCGGAATAAATACAGGCGCCCAGTGGCTGATAGCCAGAGGTAATGCCTTTAGCTGTTGTGATGATGTCTGGTTTGATGCCAAACACATCCCAGGACGCAAACCAATGCCCTAAGCGGCCAAAGGACGTAACGACCTCGTCGGATACATACAACACATCGTATTTTTTGCAGATGGCCCAGGTAGCTTGATGGTAACCCGCAGGCGGTACGATCACGCCTCCAGCCCCAAATATGGGCTCGGCATAAAATGCGGCGACTTTGTCCGGGCCAATAGTCAGGATTTTCTGTTCCAGTTCATCCAGTAATTGCTGCAGGTACTCAGCTTCACTCATACCTGCCGCAGCCCGATAAAAATTCGGACAGGAAATATGGTGGATAAAGTCACTGATAAAATCAAACTCAACCGGGTGATCACCGGCTTTACCGCCGATCGACATCGATAAGTAAGTTGAGCCATGATACGAATTATTGCGGGAAATAATGTGTTTTTTATCATGCTTACCGCGGCAGTTCTGATAATACTGGATCAACCGGTACGAGCTATCCACAGCGGTGGAGCCACCGCAGGTAAAAATAGTGTGGTTTAAATCGCCCGGCGCCAGTTCAGCCAGTTTGGCGGCCAATTGCGTGGCAGGAATATTGGTCATATCGACAAAGGGATTAGCAAAAGCCATCTGTCGGCACTGTTCAGCAATAGCATCGGCCATTTCTGTTCGGCCCAAGCCGATGTTGGTACACCACAAGCCGCCTACTGCATCGAGGTAGCGTTTGCCGTTGCTATCGGTGATGTAGCAGCCTTTGGCTTCTGCGATGGGCAAGGCACCTTGCTGCTGATAGACATCAAATACAGTCCAGGGGTGGGTGAAATGTTGTTTATCCAGCTCAACTAAAGCGCTGGTGGTTAGTGTAGTGTTGTTCATCGCTATATCCTGAAATCAAACACGCCCATGTGGGCAATGTGTTCAGTTATAACCATGATGAAGTTGAGCTACCATTCCCTAACCGGTCCGGGATGCTGTCAGTGCACCCTCGTTTGGGGGTTATTGTTTGGTGAAGGCAATACCTCGCTCTGTCAGTTGATCGAGCAGCCACTGCAAGCCTTGACCAACTGGCCCTTCATTCTTCCATATCATATCAACACAGTGTGGAAACGAGACCGCCTGATGGGTCGTAGGCAGTTTGATTAATTCACCGCTATTCAGTTGGTGTTGGATCAGGTTAAGAGGGAGCTCGGCCCAGCCAAAGTCTTGCTGCACCGCCTGAATCAATAAGGTTGAACTGTTGGTAAACCAGATATTGGTAGATAAATCTGCATCAAAGCGACGGAAACCACTGGTTGGATCGGTAATGCGCAAGTGACGGTATTGCGATAAATCATACGGAGTGACGCGTTCCAATTCGGCCAGAGGATGGTTTTTGCTGACGACAGTGCCGTAGTGAACATGCGAGATCCCCCGAAAGGCACATTCCTCCGGGTAATCGTCCTGGCTAATGGCAATGGCTACATCCACCTGATCATTTTGTAATAGCTGGTAGCCCTGCTGATGGCTGGCTTTCAGTAAGAGCAATGAAGTGGTCGGAAAGTGCTCTTTAAAATCATTCGTCACAGCCAGAATCATGTCAACAGGTAGTGCCATATCATCAAAGGCCAGCCGAATTTCGGTTTCTACATCCTGATTGAGGTTATTAATACGATGCATCAGGTTGTTGTAACTTTTTAGTACCGACTTAATGTCATTCAGAAGCGCCAAGCCTTCTTCGGTCAGAGGGGGCGTCCGTTTACTGCGGTCAAACACATCAAAGCCGACATCGATTTCTAAATTGCTGATCAGACCACTAATGGATGATTGCGCCTTGCCAAGTTTACGGGCAGCGGCAGAGAAGCTGCCTGTCTCGACTGTGGTTAAAAATGCTTGTAGTTGTTCGAATGAAAGTTGCATTGTTGCTACCTTAACCTATCGCCTAAACCTATGGATATTAACTGTACACACCATGAAAAAATGTTTAATCCTGAACACCGGACGAGCGTTGAATCACCAATTTAACAGGATTACGGCGCTTGTAAATTAAAAATATAACCGGGCAACAGGAAGGAAATGCAGCATGATACCATTTAAAAAACGCGAGCTTAGCGTGTTGATTTCAGCCATGCTAGTGTCAGGCGCTGTGCTGGCAGCCGAAGCTGAGCAAGACGATGACGCGAAAAGCAAAGCAGAGCAAATTGAACGAATTACCGTCACTGGCTCTGGTCGGCCAAAGATGGCATCGGAAATACCGATGAATATTACCGCGATGACTGAAGCTGAATTACGCGAAAACAATATCGGCGATTTAAAAGCTTTAATTGCCGATAGTGTGGAGATCCATGCACCGGATAATAGCGCACGTTTTGCCGACTCGGTATCGGTGCGTGGCTTAAATGTGGCTGGTGTTAATGCAAATAACCTGCAGCAGTTTATTCGCACCACCATGGCCTATTATCTGGATAGTACGCCATTGCCTAATATTGGGTATCGCATTAAAGATGTGGCTCGGGTTGAACGTTTAATTGGCCCTCAAGGTACCTTGTATGGTGCGGGTAGCTTAGGGGGGACTATTCGGTACATTACTAATGAACCGGTACTGGATGAGTTTCAATTTGATTTCAACACCAATGTTTACCAAACCCGTGGTGGTGGCATCAGCAATGATACCGATGTGGTGTTTAATATTCCATTGACCGAACGCTTTGCTGCACGTTTATCCTTAGCCCGGTTGGATGAGAAAGGCTTTACCGATAGGCAAGTTAACCCTAGTTGGTTGGCTCCGGGGGAAGGCTTTCCCGGTGACCCAAACCCAGATCAAACCTTGTACAAAAATGATGATTGGCAAGATGTGTTAGGTGGTCGCTTAACTTTGTTGTGGCAAGTCAGTGATGATTTGCGTATTAAGTACAGTCGTACTCAGCAAGACCAAACGGCACATGGCACCCGGGGAGCCAGCCGGTTACCAGTGGATCGCGCTTGTGAGGGGATTGACGATTGCACCTTTACCTCTTTTGATACGCCATTTCAGTACGATGATCAGACGGTGGTCTCGCGTTACGAGGAGTTTGCTGATCGTGATCTGAAAATGGATTCCATTGATATCGACTGGGATTTAGGGTTTGCCATTTTAAGTTCCAGCACGGCGAATTATCGTGATAGTAGCGTGGGGCAGGCCGATTATGCCGGCGCGGGTAACAGTTTTTATGGTTGGGTGCCTGGTTTAGCGTTGGCTGATGGCAATGACTCAGCGTACATGACCTTTGACAATAGCTACCGTGGGCTGAGCCATGAAACCCGATTAACCTCCAATATTGAAAGTGACTGGAGTTGGATTGCAGGAATTTATCATACCAATCAACGTCGCAATTATAAGTTTTCCGAATGGTTTGCCCGTCTGGATGAAATTGCCACTCCAGTACCATGGTTAGGCTTTGACCGTGCCACTGCCGGGGGCAATCCAAACGAAGGCTATCGGGAAGACTTGGGCAGCAAATACAAAGAAACCGCTATTTTTGGTGAGGTCGGTTACGATATTACTGAGAAATGGAATGTAACCGTTGGTGCGCGTATTTTTAACTACACCGATATTGGTTCTGGCTTCATACGTGATTATTTGGGCCCAACAGACTCGGATCGTGACTTTAAAGGCAGTGCCAGTGGTGAAAGCTTCTTTAAGTTTAATACCGCCTATTATTTCAGTGACAATATTCTTTCGTACTTTACTTATTCACAGGGCTTCCGACGTGGGGGCAGTAATGCGTTCCGAGAAGATGCAGGTCGTCCGGTTGCCGAAGATGCTCAGGTCTATGAGCCGGATTCTACCGATAACTTCGAACTGGGTGTGAAAGGTTTTGTGGCCGATGGTTGGTTTGTGCAGGCTAATGCCTATCAGATCCAGTGGAACAACGTGCAAACTTACTTCTCGCAAACCATAGATGGCATCTTCCCGGTGAATGGCACTACCAACGGGCCGGATGCCAAAACACGTGGTTTTGAGCTAAGTACACGTTACTATCTGACTGACAACCTGGTACTAAGCTATGCCACAGCAACCACCAAAGGCACCTGGGATGAAACCTTGACCAAGTGTGTTTATGAAGACTCGGTCGATAACAATGAGTGTCGTACCTGGACTAAAGGTGGCTTATTGGGAGGCAATCCGAAATGGCGGCATAATCTGGGGCTACGGTACACAGCGGATCTGGATAATGGTATGTCGTTGTGGGGTGGTATCAATGCCCGTTACGTCGGTAAAGTACAAAATGAACGTCAGGATAACCCAGATGCGGCTATCTTTGAGTATCCATCTTACACCACGGTCAGTGCCAACCTTGGCTTAGGTAAGGATAACTGGGATGTGCGTCTTTGGGCGACCAACCTGACCGATAGCGATGCTATCGTATCGAATCAGAACTCTGGTATTCTGGGCCGAAGAACCATTGCGTTGACGCCAAGGACCATTGGTTTAAGCTTCTCATACAGTTACTTTTAATGAGTAAGTGATAAGCAATAAAGCGACAAAAAAAGTGAGGCTTTGGCCTCACTTTTTTAATAAACAGGAGCTTAAAATGATCTCTCTGACGTTTCGTCGGGCGGTTGCAACCGATTTTGACTTGCCGCAGTACAGTTGCATCTTACTGATTGCGATGATGGGGGCATCGGTCACCATTTTAATGCCGTTGCTGGTAGGCGCATTTACCGATAGTGGTTTATTCAGCACCACTCAGGTGGGGTATCTGGCTTCGGCAGAAATTGCAGGTATCCTGATATCCAGTGCTTCGGCTTATCTTTGGGTACGGCGTATTCCATGGCGCAGCTGGACTCAGCTGAGTTTACTGGCTTTTATTGCCTGCAATCTGGCGACCAGCTGGATTGTGACGTATGAGTTGGTGGTGTTACTTCGTTTTGTGGCAGGCTTGGCCTGCGGCGTCTCCTATGCCATTGCTTTGGCTGCTCTTGGTGACCAAAGCCGGGTCGATAAAGCCTTCGGCGTGATGGTAACCATTCAGGTCATTTTTGGTACTGCCGGATTCGCTCTGCTGCCTTACGTCATTATTCGCTTTGGCTACGCGGGTATTTATCAATGTTTTAATTTGTTTTTAGTGCTGGCCTTTGTACTGAGCTTTATCAGCTTTCCGACCAATCAGAAGCCGCAAAAAACATTCCGGATTGACTTACATGGGCGCTGGTTGGCTGCGGGCTTGGTATTTGCCGGCACCATTGCCTATTACTTTGCGCAAGGAACCGTCTGGGCGTATCTGGAACGAATTGGTGTGAATGCCGGTTTGTCGGTAGCGGAAGTAGGCGCCATTCTTGGCGTTGGTTTTGCCATCAGCGCGATTGGCTCCATGCTATCAAGCTGGTTTGTTTCGCACATTGGCCGCAATCGCTCGTTAATGATTACTGCTGCTGTGCAACTGCCCTGTCTGGCTGCTTTGTACTGGCTCAGTAACAGCCACGCTTGGCTGGTGTATGCCATCGCTACCATTGTGTATCAAATTTTCTGGAGCTTTATCGTGCCGATCATGATGGCAATTTTTAATGATGTGGATAAAAGCGGGCGCTTGATTGTTTTTTGCGTTACGGCCTTTAAAATTGGTTTGGTACTCGGTCCACCGGCGGCTGCTTTTACTATTGGTATTGCCAGCTTGAATGAAGTGTTATGGCTTGGTGCAGTGGCGATTGTAATCAGTGTGGTGTGTTTGATGGCATCAAACCGTTTGTTACAGCGCGAAAGTAGCTCGAGCAAGTAGACGGTCATACACTATAGAAAAGCTGGGGGCACTTCATCAGGACCCCCGGCTTTTTTATGTCAAAACGAGTTACTGAAAGGTATGCAACCAAAGATCATCGCCGGTTCCATTGTCGTTAATGGCATGCTCAAAGGCGGCTTTTGGATACTTTACTCCTTTGCCTGATTGGCTGGTGTTGTAACTACCCCATTTCTGTAAGTTCCAAACACCAAAGGGATCGTTGACGGTGTAGTGAGTACCTTCGTAACCCGTGACCACGAGGATATGGCCAGGTGAGGTAAACCAGCCGTGCACTATGGTCGGGATGCCAGCACTGGCTAACTGACGCAACTCAGCCAGGGTACCATTGGTTTTGCCAATATCGCGGATGGCGCTGCCTTGTTCCTGCGCAATGGTATTAAACCCCCAGGCTAAATCAGGTACGGTTTGCAGTAAACCAAACCGATTGTACAGGTAGTCTGGTGTGCGTTGGCCCAATGCGGCTGGATCGGTCAAGCCAAAGTAGTCGGTCAGCATGGCTAGTGATGTCACACTGCAGGCACTATACGGCTGAAACTGATTCAACTTCTGATCCCAGTAAGGAACCTGTGCCGGTGTTGGGTCGGCTGGCGGTGGTGCTACCTCATCAATGTAACTGGTCAGGTTATTATTGCCACTTGAACAGTCGACCTGAGAATCAAAGTTGTCACGTTGCCAATTCAGCTGATCCCAATCCTGCCAGACACTCTGTGGAATGGAGCCGCCGGGAACTCGCCATATGGATGCATTTGGCCCTGCAACATCTAAAAAGGTATTTAATTGCGCGGGGGTGATGTTGCCATATTCAGTCGAGACAATATGCCAGATGGGTTTGTTTGCTCCCATGGCACGATACTCACAATTGCCTTCTTCAATCCAATATTTCGCATTGGCCATGTAGCTGCTACCCCAGACTTCAAGGTAGGTTTGTGGCATATGAGCATCAACATATTGGTCAATAATATCGACCCGCATGCCTTGATCCAGTGGGTTGCCCCAGGTGGTTGCCGCCAGAGGAAAGTTAGCCTCGGCATGGCCATCTGCAATGGCTTGATTTCGGGCAGTCTGAAAAGCCTGAAACATCAAATGCAATTCGGTGGTGGTGTTATTGAACTCAACTTCCACATCGGAAATAAAGCCGACATAACCATATTGAGCAGCTTGGTACAATGCATTGGCTTGGGCAGCATAATTGCCGGGGTAGTTGTAGGCCCACGCCCAAGGCTCGATGCCTTTGTCTTTGTATATTTGCGTGGTCTGACTGGAGCAAGCATCGGGAAATAAAGAACAGGACGCAGTATTGTCAGCGATTTTAATAAAGACGCGCTTTATGCCAAGCGCTGATAATTCATTGGCCAATTGCTGATGACTTTTATTTAATCCTGCTTCATCAATGTACCAAAGCCAAGCACCAAACTTATTCGTTAAAGGTGTTGGGTCGCTGGGTTCGATGTTCCCTTTCACCCAGTTGTAGAAGCTGGCTGACCAGCGCGTGGTGTAACAGGCGGTTCCGCCATTTAAATTTTCACAGCTGGCCACTTCGGCGACAGTGAAATCACCATAAACATTGTTTGGCGCGTCGCTGAGGCTTTCAAAACAGTGACCACCATAGCTTGGTGATCGCACTGAACCCAGTGGGCAATCGTTGCTGCCCCGAATGGCCATGGCAAAGGGTTTTGCCCAGCGCAATATATTAATAGTGTTGCCATCAACCTGATAAGGCTCTGGAGTCGTGCAAGCATTGCCACCACCAAAGGCGACGCAGTTATCTACCATCGCTTTTGTAAAGGGGCCATAGAGGTTGTCATCATCGGCGCAAAAGCTTAGCTGATGGTCGAATTCTGTGTTATCAGGGCATGCGGCAAAAGCTGCAGACGAGAACCCTAGCACACAGAGTAGTAATAGTGTGTTCAAACGCATTGGTTATCTCCGGTATGATTTATTCTTGTCCTGGAGTGCACTGCGAAAGGGTCCGTCGCTTTCAGCGATTGACAAAATACTGAGTTGTCAGCCACGACTATAAAGCGGCCGTCTAAATGGGCGAAAATAGTAACCATAGCTTGAAGCTATAGTATATTTTTTGTTTCTAAAATGGGGCTTATCAAAAAGCAGCTCATCCATGAGCTCGAATAAGTGACCAGGAATAGTCAAGCATAAGGTGCAACTCGTGACACCTTATGAGTGATGGATCGGGAGAGATGCCATCATCAGAGGGGCTGCCTCTGATGATGGCTAATTTAACCTGGTCACGAACCTTTGTATAAATAGTCAGCAACGGTTTAACCGATGGAACCATTATTGAGACTTAATCGCGTGGCTCAAATTCAAACGGTTGGCGTTTGCGTTCCCGCAGGCCGATCTCATTCATACTTTCAGCATCAAATAAACGGCCATTGACCATGGTGTACTGCACCCGATCACTGACGCGTATATCGTCCAGAGGATTGCCATCAATGACAATTAAATCGGCCAGCTTACCCGCTTCAATGCTGCCGAGCTGATGGTCCATACCAAAGGTAATGGCAGGGTTGATGGTGGCCGTTTTCAATGCTTCAAGCGGCGACATACCACCTTGAGCAAACATCCAGATCTCCCAGTGTGCGCCTAAGCCTTCGCGCTGGCCGTGCGCGCCGATATTGGCGATGATACCGCGGTCCGACATTTTTTTAGCGGTTTCGACAACAGCGAAATGATTGTAGTGATGTTCGGGTGCTTTTTCTCGTCGCATGCTGCGGGGAGCCAGGCGATCCATAGGTACATAGCGACTTAAGCGTGGATGTTTCCATACTTCAGTTTTATCGTACCAGTAGTTTTCACCCCAAATGCCGCCATAAGCTACATTTAGTGTTGGCGTGTAGGCGGTACCGCTGGCTTCCCACAGTTGCAACACATCTTCATAGACGTAAGCCGCAGGCAGAGCATGCTCGAGTGTGGTGTGGCCATCGACGACCATAGTCAGGTTGTGTTGCAATAAGGAGCCACCTTCCGGCACCACCATCATGCCTAACTCACGAGCGGCCTGAATCACTTGCTGGCGCTGATCACGGCGTGGTTGGTTGTAGCTCTTCACGCTAAAAGCACCAACTTTTTGCAAGCGCTCCAGATGGAATTTCGCATCATCCAGACTGTCAATATGCGAGGTGAAACCAGGCACTTCAGCGCCATAGATGATGGTACCCGTCGAGAAAATACGCGGTCCAACGATCTGGCCAGTACGCTGCATTTCACTCGAAGTAAAGATTTCACGCGTATTGTTGGATGGATCGTGGATGCTGGTGACGCCTAAGGTCAAGCCAGCGTACAGGCTCCAGTTCTGTTGTGGGATCAGTTGATTGACACCATGCGGTCCATGGGCATGAGCATCAAACAAGCCAGGCATAATGGTTTTACCGCTGATATCAAACACGGTAGCTCCACGGGGGATTGAGACGTCATCCCGGCTACCGACGGCACGGATTTTGTTGTTTTCGACCAGCACCACCGCATCTTGCAATACCACATCGTCTTGCATGGTGATCACTTGACCACCGACAAAGGCTACGACGCCTTGTGGAATATCAGCTGGGACACTAAAGCCAATCGACTGACCATTTTCAGCGGCAAAGTCGGTTGGATCTTTTTTATCAAATAACCCGGCAACAGATGCATGGTAGAGCTCTGGGCCTAAAGTCCAATACAGATGCTGACTATCCGCCGTCCAGCTGATGTGCTCACCCGCTCGTACCGACAACTGTCGTACCGGGAATTGCTTGTCGCTGCCACTGATATTGATCACCGAACCACGCTCGACGAATGGTGTCACAAACACCTTAAAGCGATCGGTAAAGGCGAGGGAACGGCCATCGGGCGATACCTTAAATTCTGTACCATGAGCTGCGGTGTACAATACCTGTTCTTGTCGGGTGGACAAATCAATGGAAAGCAACGCTGGGCCACCCCGGTTGGCCATGGCATAGACCCGATCGTTGTGCTTGCCAAACATTGGGCTGCTGCCCTGGCGGCTCAGCAGTTCAGGCTCGCCTCCAGCGCTGCTGACTTGATAGAGGCCGGTATTCAGTGACCACTGACGAGGCATCAGGCTGCCAGCGCCAGTTTTACGATACACCACCGTTTTGCCATCAGGGCTGAAGGTTGGCTCAACGTATTTACCCGGCTCGCTGACCAGCTCAGTGACCCGGTTGTTGCGAAGGTTTAGCAGCTTCACCCGGCCTTGTTCCTGATCATTCCAGCTGGTGTACACCAGTTGGCGGCCATCGCGGCTGAAGGATGGGTAAAATTCAAACTCATTGGTAGCCCTGGTTAAGCGTCGGGGCTTGTTGTCGTTTAAGTCGGTAATGTACAAATGCCCCAGCGCAGAGAATACGGCGCGCTTGCCATCGGGTGAGACCTGCACAAAACGCAGCATTTTGACATCGACATCGTCTTTATCCAGATCTTGCTGCAAACGAACAGCCGTTTGAATTTGCTTTTCTGCCTGCACTTCAAAGGGGATGCTCTGAGCTGATTTGTTGGCAATGCTCACTTTACGCAGTTCACCACCGGCCCAAAAGACGATGTGCTGATTATCCGGGGTCCAGCTTAGGGTGGGGTAGACACCATGAATGGCCCAGGTTTCTTGCATATCGCGCTCAAGCCCATCGTAAATTTCAATGTGCTCGCCAGTCTTCACATCGTACAAAAACAGCGTGCTTTGAAAATCACGTCGTGAAATATACGCCAGATAACGCCCATCGCGCGAAGGCGTCGGGCGAATGGCACCACCACGACCACTGATGATGGTATCTATCTCACCTGTTTCTAGCTCAAATCGCTTGATGCTGTAGATGCCTGATTCGGAGTCTTTGCTGTAGTGAAAGGTTTGGCCGGGCGTATCATCTTGTGAAAAATAGACGTATTTGCCATCAGGGGAAAATGCCGGTTCACCTAAATCTTTTTGCTCATTCGGCCGGGCCGTCAGCATCACGCCGCTACCACCGGTTTTGTGGTACAGCCAAATTTCACCAGCGCCTAATGAACGCGTGCCGGTAAAGTGTTTCCGGCCAACCAAAAAGTTACCGTCCGGGCTCCAGTCTGGGCTGTTCAACAAACGAAAGCTTTCATTGGTGACTTGCTGTTTATTGCTGCCATCCAGATCCATGATCCAGAGGTTATCACCGCCACCTTCATCGCTGGTAAAGGCAATACTGTTGCCATCGGGGCTAAATCGTGGCTGCATTTGCCAGCCGATATCATTGGTTAAGGCCGTGGCACTGCCACCGCTAATGGGCATGATGTAAATATCACCGAGCAAATCAAACACCAGCTGAGTGCCATCCGGGCTGACATCGACATTCATCCAGGTGCCTTGCTGGGTCGTGATCTGCACTGTTTCAAATTCGCCCTGCGGCTGGTTTACTTGCCAGCTTTCGGGTTTGCTGTCGTTGTTGGTTGTCTCATCAGCGATCAGTGCTGTACTAAGGGCGGCACTGACTGCCAAAGCCAGTAAAGTTGGAATAGCTTTCATACGAGGTTCCTGAGTTGGTTGTATTCTATTTATAGTTTTATCAGGCTCACCATGCCATAAAACCAGCAGCAGGGTAAGCAGAGGCAAGCAGAAATGGGATTAATGTGGTGGTTTTGGCGATTATTGCCCGCCAGAAAAGAAAGATGCTTTTCCAGCATGTAATGCAAGAACTGAAAAAAGCATCATTGTTCTTCAAAAATAGAACAGCCTATTTTTTACTCATGCCGCAGGGCATCAATCGGTTGTAGTCGCGACGCTTTTCGGGCAGGGTAATAGCCAAAGAATATACCGATCAGTGCTGAAAACCCGATGCTCAGCAGCACCACTTCTGGTTGAATAATGGCGGTAAAGCCGGCAAATTTCTCCAAGCCTTTGGTGACCAGCAGCGCAATACTAAGGCCAAGAAAACCACCCAAACTGCACATCAGCATGGCTTCGATCAAAAATTGTTTCATGATATCGCCGGGTTCTGCACCCACCGCCATCCGCAAGCCAATTTCACGGGTACGCTCGGTTACTGACACCAGCATGATATTCATGATGCCAATGCCGCCTACCAGCAACGAAACCGAGGCAACTGCCGCCAGCAAGCCATTAAATATTTGCATGGTGCGAGCCCGGGTTTCGACCATCTCGGATAAGTTGCGGATGCGAAAAGGATCATCGCTGCCGGTGGTACGCAATCGTTGACGCAGCAGTGATTCCAGCTCTTGTTCCACCAGTGCCATATCACGCTCGTCTGCCACCTGCACGATAATGGAGCGAACCGCTCTGGGGCTGGCCAGGGTGCGGCCTGAAATACGTTTACGCACCGTATCCAGTGGCATAAAAATTAAATCGTCCTGATCATTGCCTTGGGTATTCTGACCTTTGGCATCCAGCACGCCAATCACAGTGACCGGCACCCGATCGACCCGAATGGATTGACCAATCGGATCGGAGGCTCCAAATAACTCACGTTGCACCGTGGCACCAATAATGGCGACCCGGCCGGAGCTACTTAGCTCGGCAGCCGAGAATTCACGACCTTGGTTCAATTGCCAGTTTTGGGCACTAAAAATACGGTTATCGACGCCCTGAATACTTGGCGCCCAGTTCAGGTTGCCATAAATCACCTGCGCATTGGCCCACATGGTTGGGGCCGCCACGGTGACTTGCGGAATCTGCTGCTCAATGGCTTCGGCATCCATCTCAGTTAAGGTCTGCACTGAACCCGCAGCACCACGAGCGCCAGAGGTGGCACGACCCCGGGCAAAGACAATAAACACGTTGCCACCCAGACTTTTAATTTGCTGGTCGACTTCGTATTGCGCACCAGCGCCCAGTGCTAACATGATAATCACCGCCGCCACGCCAATGATAATACCGAGCATGGTTAAAATACTGCGCATCAGGTTCACTTGCAGCGCAACCCAGGCAACTTTAAATAACAACAGCCACTTCATGCCAGCCCCTCTTGTGATTTTTGCTGGCGATAGCGCTGTAAATGTTCGGTCGCCGAAGCAGGTTGCACCCTTTTATCACTTTGCAAGCGGCCATCGCGGAAAATAAGTTGTCGACTGGCGAAAGCGGCAATTTCTGGTTCATGCGTCACCAATACAATGGTTTTACCTTCACTATGCAGTTGTTGAAACAACTGCATAATTTCAAGTCCGGTTTCGGTATCAAGCGCACCGGTTGGTTCATCGGCCAGCAGTACCGCGGGTTGATTGACCAATGCCCGGGCGATGGCGACCCGTTGTTGTTGGCCGCCGGAAAGTTGCGAAGGATGGTGATCCATCCGTTCGGCCAGACCAACGCGTTTTAAGCACTCAATGGCAAACGATTCCGCATCGCTGTGATCGGGGCGATACAGCAACGGTAGCATCACATTGTCCAATGCACTGGTACGTGGCAGCAAATTAAACTGCTGGAAAACAAAGCCAATGTAACGATTACGGATCCTTGCCAATTGTGCTGCTGATAGGTGGGTGACATTTTCGCCTTGAATACGGATCTCGCCAGAGCTTGGCGAGTCAAGACAACCCAACATATTCATAAAGGTTGATTTACCTGAGCCGGATGGCCCCATCACGGCAATAAATTCTCCAGCCTGAATATGCACATCGACCCCGGCTAACGCCTGAACCTGCTGCGAACCCATTTGATAACTTTTGGTAATGGCAATGCTTTCGATGACGGCCTGAATCATGAGCCAGCCCTTACTGCTCGTACAATGACAGCATCACCTGTTTGCAGCTCACCAGACAATACCTCGGCATACTCGTCGTTGGCCAAACCGACCTGAATACGACGCAGCTCTGGTTGCTGCTGTGCATTCAGTACCCAAACTTCAGCAGAGCGACCCTGCTGTTCGCGGCCCTGGCGTTGTTCTCGTTGAGCTGACATCAGCTGCTGGTAGCGATTGAACTCCTCTTCCGATAACACCATACGAAGTTCATTGTTGAGCGCTTGGCGCAGTTGTTGAAACTGCTGCCGGGGATTGGCCATAGGGTTATTGCTTTGCTGGCTACGTACGCTCTGCAGGTTCTGATTAAAGTCGCGTAAAAGGGTTTGCACTTTTCGCTGTTTGTCGTTGGGTAAATCGAGTTGTTGCACCAACTCAGTCGTGCGATCAGGTGTTTGTGCTGCACTTTGCTGAGCCCCTGCCGGGCGAAAGCGCAGCGCAGCATTCGGTACACGCAGTACATCTTGCTGCTGGCCAATCACAAAGTTCAGATTGGCGGTCATGCCGGGTAAGAGCAACTGCTGCCGATTGGGTGCTTCAATAATGACTTTGTAGGTGACCACATTGGCAACATTGGTGGCTGCTTTTCGAACTTGCGATACAACACCACGAAATTGGCGATCCGGGTGGGCATCCACTTGAAAGCGCACTTGCTGTCCAGCTGCTATTTTGCCGATATCCGCTTCATCAACATCGGCTTCAATTTGCATTTCGGATAAGTCTTGCGCAATGGTAAACAGGGTGGGGGCTGACAGGCTGGCCGCGACCGTTTGACCAACATCGACTTGGCGATCAATCACAGTGCCATTGACGGGGGAACGGATTTGGGTGCGATCCAGATCGAGCTGGTGCTGCTCTAACTGTGCCTCACGCTGAGTGAGTTGTGCTTTGGCACTTTGCAACTGTGCCTGGCTGACCAAGATCTGCGCTTTAGCAACTTCAAAATTGGCTAAAGCATTGTCTACCTCAGTTTGGTTGGTCAGGTTTTGTTGCATCAGTTGCAATTGGCGCTGATAGGCACGCTCTAGTCGGGATAACTCGGCTTCAGCTTTGGTGACATTGGCCGCTTGCTGGCTAACATTGGCGTCGCTCATCAGGATATCGGCTTCTGCCTGGCGCACGCGGGCTAAAAAGCTACGGTTATCCAGCTGAGCAATCAACTGGCCTTGTTCTACATCGGCGTTAAAATCGGCGTAGATGTCGGTGATAAGCCCAGACACTTCTGAACCTACTTCCACCGTGACTACTGCTCGTGTAGTACCAGCGGTATTGACCAGGCTTTCAATATCACCGTGAGTGACGCCTTGAGTTTGGTAAAGCAACCGCTCAGTGGTTGAGGTTGGCCACCACAAAAAAGCCACTATGGCGACAATAACTGCTGCAATGATGCTATAACGCACAAAACTCTCCAAAAAATCGTACCGTAGATAATAAAATCAACTATATGAAGCTTTTAACAAGCCGCCAATACCATACAGCGTAAAGGTTGTGTAAAGGTCGGCCCATTAACGTGTTTTAGCCCGAAAAATGATCGGTTCGTCTCAAGCTTTGGTACTATCCTTAATAAAGTTCTTTAGATGTGAGCCGTTTTATGATGACTTTTAGCCGTTATGGTACTTTTTTTCTGGCCATGAGCATGATGCTGACAACTCAGCTTCGTGCTGCTGAGCCTGTGTATGCTGTTGTCGATACTCATGCAAAAGCAAGTGCTGCTTATCACCCCGATCGACTGCTGGTAATTTTGCGACACGATAAGCAAAGCGACAGAGTCAGTACTGCTCAGGCAGCCACCGAGCCATCACAGCGCAGCTTGTTGCAGCAGGCAGAGCACTTCGAACATCTACCAAGACAGGTCATTGTCCATCGCCCCAATGGGCAAAGCCTCGAACAAACCATGCAAGCCTTAATGGATTTACCTGAAGTGCTTCAGGTTGAGCGTGATTACCGGGTACGAAAAACACAGCAACCCAATGATCCACTGTACGATGAGCAGTGGCACCTGCAAGCCTTGCCGGGCATTCAGGCTGAGCAGGCCTGGCAGCAAACCACAGGGGATCCGAATGTCGTGGTGGCCGTGATTGATACTGGTATTGATTACAATCATCCTGATTTACAAGATAACATCTGGCGTAATCCGCTGGAGCAAGACAATGGTCAGGATGATAGCGGCAATGGTTACATTGATGATATTCGTGGTATTGATACGGCCAACAATACCTCGGACCCCATGGATGACGATGGGCATGGTACCCTGATTGCGGGCCTTATTGCCGCAGCAGGCAATAACAGTCAGGGAGTGGCTGGGGTCAATTGGCAACTGCAGCTGCTGCCTTGCAAGTTTCTGGATGATGAAGGCGACGGTTTCACCAGCGATGCCATTGAGTGTTTAGACTATGTACTCGATTTAAAAGTGAATCATGCCATACCCATTGTGGCGAGCAATAATTCATGGGGCAGTGCACAGTTTTCACAAAGCCTGTATCAAGCTGTGCAAGCGCATTATGATGCTGGCATCTTGTTTGTTGCCAGTGCCGGTAATAGCGGCAATGCGATTCCCTTTTACCCCGCGGCTTTCGATCTACCCAATGTGATCAGTGTAACGGCGCACGATCAGCAAGGTCAGCGTGCAGGTTTTGCTAATTATGGCCGCCAGCATGTGGCTATATCTGCCCCCGGCGTGCAAATGCTCAGCACTTTTTTGGGTAATCAATACGCGACTTCTTCTGGTACCTCTATGGCTGGGCCAGTCGTAGCTGGCTTGGCTGCACTGATTAAAGCGGCTCAGCCAGCCGCTGATATGCAGCGCATTAAATCGAGTATTTTGGTCGGAGCATCGGCCGCAACCGATCCGTTAGTGCGTGATTACACCATGAGCGGCAACCTGACACTTGCCGCCGATGGTGATAGCGGCGGAGCTATGAATTGTCAGGATCAGCAGTTACTGCGGCGCCTGGCACCAGAGACCGATATTGTCTATGCCGAGGCAGGCAGTTGGATCGATGTCAAGGCGATGGCAATCAACTGCGATGGTGCCATTGCGTTGCCTGCCATCACGGTCAGTGACAGTATGGAGATTCTGCAACTCAATGATGATGGTCAGGCTGAAGATGCGCATGCGGGCGATGGCATTTACACTGGGCGTTGGTTTTTTTCTGGCACGGCAGCTGAGTTGAATTTTCCGGATGGAGCGGTTCAGGTTGAAGTGCGTCGACCCGAGTACTGCAGTGAGATGAATGTTACCGAAGTCTCTGAACAGCAATGCGATGCTCTGGTTGAACTTTACTACCAAACGACTGGACCTGGCTGGTTTGAGCGCAGTGGTTGGCTGCAAAATAATATGCCATGCAGTTGGTTTGGCGTGCAGTGCCAAGGCAGTCAAGTCACGGCAATTGAGTTAGCGGACAACAACTTAACTGGCTCTATTCCGGCTAGCTTCGTTCAGTTATCAGCTTTGCAGCGGCTGGATTTAAGTGGCAATGGTCTGACTGGCTCACTGCCATCTGATATTCATCAGCTGCAAAGTTTGCAGCGATTGGATCTCGCTTCGAATGCGCTTAGTGGCTCCTTGCCTGCTGCGGTCAGTGAGTTGACTGCATTGCAATGGCTGGATCTGTCGGATAACTTTTTGCAAGGTGAGCTACCCAGTCGTCTGACCGATTTATCGTCATTGAATTACTTTGATTATCGCGACACTGATTTATGCGAGCCCAGAAACGCTGAGTATTACCAATGGCTGCAAGCTATCCCTAACCTATGGGTTAATGATGACTGTCCAAATCAAGCTCCGCAGGTGAGTGCGGGGTCAGCGAGAACTGTAGCTGCGGGCAGCCAGGTCACTTTGCAAGGCACGGCATCCGATGCAGATGGTGAGCGTTTGAGCTTCCAGTGGCTCCAGTTCTCAGGCCCCACGGTCGCTTTAACTGCTGCCGATACCTTGCAACCGAGTTTTACCAGCCCATCACCCTCGCAAACGGTGACCCTAAGCTTTCGTGTTCGTGCCAGTGATTTGCGCAGCAGTAGTGAAGATACCGTCAGTATTACCGTGCAAGCCGTACCTCCGCCAGATGCATCGTCAGGCGGAGCTGCTCTTTGGTTGTGGTTGGTTTGTCTGCTGATCTTGATTGGCCGGGTCTTAGCTGATCGGGTATACTCGCCCACCAAATTTAAACATGATGTACCTGTGACATTGAAAATGTAGCCGATATTGCTGCATCTTCAAGTCACAGGGTCATACTGGATAAGGAAACGCTGTTATGACGACCCGTGTAAAAGGTCCACTCTATATTCCCTATGCCGGACCGGCGTTATTGGAAACACCTCTGTTGAATAAAGGCAGTGCCTTCAGCAAAGAAGAGCGGGAAGCTTTTAACCTGACAGGTTTATTACCTCCGCGCTACGAGAGTATTGAAGAGCAGGTAAAACGTGCCTACATGCAGTACTCCAGCTTTGAAAACACCATCAATAAACACATTTATTTGCGTGCCATTCAGGATAAAAATGAAACCTTGTTCTTCCGCCTGGTGCAAGAACATTTACCTGAAATGCTGCCTATTATTTATACGCCAACTGTCGGCGATGCCTGCGAGCGATTTTCCGATATTTACCGCAGCAAGCGTGGCTTGTTTGTATCCTATGCAGAGCGCGATCAATTGGATGCTATCTTACGTAATGCCACCAAGCCAAAAGTAAAAGTGATTGTGGTGACTGATGGGGAACGTGTACTGGGCTTAGGTGACCAGGGTATCGGTGGTATGGGGATCTCGATTGGTAAACTATCTTTGTATACCGCCTGTGGCGGCATTAGCCCAGCTTATACCTTACCAGTGGTGTTGGATGTCGGTACCAACAATGAAAAACTATTGAACGACCCCATGTACATGGGAGCGCGGCATAAACGTATTGAGCAAGCCGAGTACGATGCCTTTGTTGATCAATTTATGCATGCCGTCCACAAGCGCTGGCCGGAGGCAATGATCCAGTTTGAAGACTTTGCTCAGCCTAATGCTATGCCGATTCTGCAGCGTTACCGTGACAAGTACTGCTGCTTTAACGACGATGTGCAAGGCACAGCTGCCGTAACGGTTGGTTCGTTGCTGGCGGCCAGTCGGGTGAAAAAGCAAAAGCTATCGGAGCAGCGTGTGGTTTTTGTAGGCGCCGGCTCGGCTGGTTGTGGCATTGCTGAGCAAGTTATTACGCAAATGCAGGCCGAGGGGTTATCAGAGCAACAGGCACGTTCTCAGGTATTTATGGTGGATCGCTTTGGCTTACTGAGCGAAGGCATGACAGGGTTGCGTGACTTTCAAGAGAAATTAGTGCAAAGCAACGATGCTCTGGCCGATTGGAACTACAGTGGCGATTACGCTTCGTTGTTGGATGTGATGAACTGTGCTAAACCCACGGTGTTGATTGGTGTTTCAGGCCAGCCGGGTTTATTCAGTGAGCAAGTCGTGCGTGCAATGCATAAAGGCTGTGATTTACCGATTATTTTCCCGCTCAGCAACCCATCGAGGCAGGTCGAAGCCACTCCTGAGCAAGTGATTGCATGGACCGAAGGTCAGGTGATTTTAGCGACCGGCAGCCCCTTTGCTCCGGTTCAGTATCATGGCAAGAGCTTTCCGGTAGCGCAGTGCAACAACAGTTATATTTTCCCCGGCATCGGCCTTGGCGTAATTGCCGTGAAAGCGAAGCGTATTAGCGATGAAATGTTGATGGCGGCAAGTGAAACACTGGCAGCGGCGTCGCCATTGGCTAACACCGGCGAAGGTGAGTTGCTGCCCTCGCTGACCTCGCTGGCTCAATTAAGCAAGCGAATTGCTTTTGCGGTGGGTAAAGTTGCACAGCAACAAGGATTAGCACTTGAAATTAGTGACAATCAACTGCAGGATCAAATAGAAGCTAATTTCTGGCGACCAGAGTATCGTGAGTTTAAACGAGTCAGCTTTTAATCAACGTATCCGTCGCCACAGCAGGAGGTTCAGATGAACTTTTCAATGATTACCAGCAGCGCCTTGGTTGCGTTATTCGTTAGTGGAATAGCTGGCGCAGAGCCCAAAGCAACTAACCATTGGCTGCTGGATGCAGAAAACGATGAAGAGCGGTTTAAACGCGTAGAGCAAATGTTTGCTGGCTTTTCAGGCGCAATGGCTGAGGTAGGTGATCGATATCAGCATACTTATGATGCCATAAAGGATGGCAACTATGCCTTGGCGAGTTATCATTGGGATAAGTTGAGAGGAGCGATTGAATTAGGCTACTTGCGCCGGCCGGGGCGGGCCGCCAATGCAAAAGGGCTCTTTCTGGAGACCGCGTGGCCAGAATTGAAAGAGCAACTAACCAGCGACGATCGCCAAGCGATTCAACAGCGTTTTCAACAAGCCCGCAGCGCCTGCTTAGCTTGCCATGTTGCAGAAGAGGTTCCTTTTATGAATGATCAACCTTTGTTTCGCCACACTGCTGATTTTAAGTAATTATTTATGAAATCACACCTGTTGGTTGCACTGAGCATGCTTGGAGTGCTCACGAGCTTAAGTACCACAGCAACAACTGCACCCGTCACTCAGGTGGCGGTCGAGTTTGATCGTTATTTTGAGCAACAGTTGGCTGAACATCTGATCCCGGGTGGCGTGTATGCCATCATTGAAGGCGATCAAATTGTACGCGTACGAGGTATTGGCGTCCGGGCAAGGGGGAGTGAAGATACAGTCGACCCTTATACCGTATTTAGGATCGCTTCCGTCTCAAAAACCTTTGCAGCTGGCTTAGCTGCAGTTTTGGCCGATCAAGGGCATTTTCGCTGGGATGATCCGGTTATTAATTATGTGCCAGATTTTTCATTCCGAAGCCCTCGTTTTAATCAAGGCTTGCAGGTTGAGCATCTGTTATCACAAAGTACCGGCGTGATGCCCAATGCTTACGATAATCTGATTGAAGCCAATGTATTGCCTGATCGCATCATTCCACATTTTAAAAAAATTGACCCTATGTGTAATCCTGGTGATTGCTATGGCTATCAGAATGTACTGTTTAGCTTGATCGAACCCATCGTTCAGCAAACTACACAAAAAGATTATACGACCTTGATGCAGGAGCTTATTTTTACCCCGCTGCAAATGCCAACGGCCTCGGTAGGGATGGATCCTTTTATGGCGACAGAAAATAAAGCCTTGCCTCACGTGCGTGCACGTGGTGGTTGGTATCAGAGTACGGTGGTACCGAGTTATTATCGGTTTGCACCTGCCGCCGGTGTTAACGCCAGTGCGATGGATCTGAGTCACTGGGTGATGGCACAACTGGGGCATTATCCTGATGTGATGCCAGAGCATATCCTGGCACATATCACCGATAAACGGGTACGTACCAGCCGGGACTTGCGCCGTGGTCATTGGCGGCAATTTATTCAGGATGCACATTATGCTTTAGGGTGGCGGGTCTATCAGTTTGGAGACGAAGAACTGGTCTATCATGGTGGTTGGGTACGCGGTTTTCGTGCCGATGTAGCCTATTCCAAAGATCGTCAGGTCGGTTTGGTGATTTTGCTCAATGCAGAAAGCAATATTGTCAGCGAGTTAAGCACTTTTTTCTGGTCACAGGTGTTTGATGCCATTCATATCGCAGAAGCTGAACAAGCTTTAGCCGATCAGTTGTTAAGCGAAGAAGAATAATGGCTTCCTCGCTTAGCCACTAAAAATAGCGCCAAGAACTAAAGCGGGTAACACCAAAGCTGTCAGCATACCTCTAAGCTGGCGATACCAGGCTGGCATAGCAACAGGTGGATTCTGGTATTCACGTAGCCAGACCCAGCCAAAACCGGCTGCCAACATGATCAAGGCTGGTTGGAAAGGGGCAATCAATGCCAACCAGCCCAGCAGGGCGGGTACGACGCTAAATACATAGCTGCGTCTGGCCTGAGCGGCGTCATCCATCTGCATAGCCAAGCCCCAGTGAACGGCGCCAAGAAAGCTTAATATGACGGCGGCATAACCCACCAATGCCACCAGTGCCAGCTGACTTTGTGGCCACAGCAACACAGCAGCCAAACTAAGATAAAATGGCGCAATGCCAGCAAAACCTAAAAGGCGAGGGTAAGTCACTTCGGACTCCTTCTGTAAGTTACACGCCCTATGATACGCAAAGTACGAGCTTTACGATCCCTTGCAATACACATCAATATAAAAATCTGCCTGTAATGTTGTCAAGCGAGCACATAGCACCTGCTTTTGTGCTTCCGTCAGTTTCCAACCTAGTGGCATCATGTTCAATAAACTCAGATAGCTCTCAGGAGATAGTGAGTTCAGCTCAAATGAGCAGCGTTGGCGCTGCTGATGGACAAAGCCATCAATGGCTCGGATGGCATCGCTATGCAGCTTAACGTCTTGATAGATCCCTTGCTTAAACTCAAGTAAATGCTGCGGTGCGGCTGATACCAACACCAGTGCAGCCTGATCTTGCAGCACGCGCTGCAACTCACTGGTTTGAAATGGCGCGCACAACAGTAAGATGGCATCAAAACTGGCTGCCGGGTAGGGCAGCTCTTTCGCGCTGGCAACACAGAAGTGAATCCCTGAACCATGCTTAGCCGCTAACTGAATGGCAGCTTTGGAAATATCCATCGCATGCAGTTCGGTTGTGGTGGGCAGTCGTTTTCGCAGTTGCCTGCTGTAGTACCCTTCGCCGCAGCCTGAATCCAGTAAACAAGTGGGTTGTAATGCATCAATGACGTTGAGCAGGTCATCGACCAAGGGTTGATAAGCGCCAGATTGCAGAAACAGGCGGCGCTGCTGCAACATGGCTTTGCTGTCACCCGGTTGTTTGGAGTTTTTGTGCTGTACCGGTAGTAAGTTGACATAGCCTTCTTTGGCGACATCAAAATGATGATGATTCTCGCAATAGTAATGCCGATCAGCCCGCTGCAATAGAGCGTGGCAGATTGGACAGCGGAACGGAGTACTGGTTTGTGGCAAGAGACTGGTCATCGGGTTTTTCAAAGCAGCAACAATGTGCCTATAGTATCAGGCTGTGCCTTGGCAGGAAACTTGCTATTATATTGGCAGATTTTTTTTTGAGATAACCACCATGACAGATAGCTTGCAGTGGTCGCTGGATGAGCTTTGCGATCACGCCTTTGATATTTTTGAAGAACTGGCCTCAGATAACTTAACTGCTGAGGATTATACCGCCTATCAGCAACAGCATCTGGCCAATGGTTTTGTTGATTTAAAAAAGCCAGATGATAGTTGGGAAGATCTCTATCCAATAGAGCTGGATCAAGCGATGCACGTAGAAGCATGGATTGGCCTGACGGGTACTGAAGGTGAGCCGGATAAAGTTCTGGCTCGTTTGCTACTGAATCGCGATAAAGACGAAACCGAGTGTTTCGCACAATGGCGAGGGCAGTAGCCGAGAGAAAAAGAGCGGCGGGGGCAATAACGGTGAGAACCATCGCCTCCATATAACAAGGAGCAAGAGCATCTACGACCATGGTGCAACTAGGCAAGCAGACTGCTTTCTGCTAGCTTGAATAGATAAAAATCCAATATAGGTGTGCAGGTTATGCTATTGCTGGAACGGGATCAAAGTGTAGTGGTACTGATTGATATCCAAAGTCGGCTGGCACCTGCCATCGATCATGGTCGCGATGTAGAAAACTCTGCCGCCTGGGTGTTGCAGGTGGCTTTGCAACTCGACGTGCCTATCATTGCTACGGAACAATACCCGGAGGGGTTAGGTACCACGGTTCCAGTGTTGGCTGAGTTATTGCCTGAACACGCCGTGATAGAAAAAATACACTTCAGTGCCTTTAAAGAAGAAGCCTTTCGCCGCAAAGTCGCGCAGTTGCAACGCAAGCAGCTGATCCTGCTCGGCACAGAAACCCATGTTTGTGTACTGCAGACCGCGATGGATCTATTAGCAGCCGGTTATCAGGTGTTTTTGGTTGAAGATGCGGTTGGTTCTCGCGATGCAAGGCACAAAGAACAAGCGCTAGCCCGCTTGCAACAAGCTGGCGCTGTCATCATTAACCGTGAAATGCTAGCTTTTGAATGGCTGGAATGTGCCGGTACCGATACTTTCCGGCAAATTCATCAGGGCTGGATCCGCTAATTTTCGTCTGGCCACAGTTGTTGCAGCAGCCAGGCTAATCGTGCTGAAGCCTGTAGCAATCGAGTTTCAAGGGTCTCTTGATGTCGCAATGCATAACTCTGATCTAACGGTTTTCCCGGCTCATGCTCAGCATAAATCTGCTGGACAATTTTCACTGATTCATTGGCCCAATCCAAGACCTCGCCCTGCTGCCATTGGTTTAGCGCAGCTTCGGTCAAACGAGGCCGTAGACGGTCGATGCTGGCTTGATAATCTTGAAAGCCCAGTTGCAACAGCATACCGGTATCCCAGATACCATGCAGATTTCGAACTTCGCCCATAAAAATCACGCCTGTGTCATTGCCACCACGGTCAAAATCGTAACCGACATGCAGCGGTTGATGTAAATCACCAACAAAATGGCTAAGAAACTTCAATGATTTGGCCGCATCAGCCGAGTAGCTATCTCGCTCTAGCGTGGCAACATGCTGCTTAATTGCAGAGAGCACACAGCCATAGTCCGGGCAATGCTCCATGGTGATTTCGGTATCGCCGCGGCTAATATTAACGTAATGATGCGGACGGGCAAAATCATAAGCCTCCTGACCCCGTAGGCGGTCTGCCCAAACACAGGCGGGTGGGAACTGGTCAAACTCGGTATGTTCTAGCAAGGCATCTACGCGAGTTTGTTGGTTGGGCGATAACATTTCATAAGCCAGTTCACAAATCATGCGATGACCGATTTGGCCAAAGGCGAGGCTGCTACCGCTGAACAGCAGGAAAGATAAACACAGCGTGCGAATCATCGTTAGTTGCATACTATTACGCCTCTGCAATCAATTGAGTGACCTGAGCAGGGCCGGCATCGCCGAGTTGCTGTTGCAACCAAGGCAGTAGTTGCCGGCACTGTTCCGCCAGAATATAGGGGGGGTTAATTACCAGCATGCCACTGCCAGTCATGCCGTATCCGTCGCTGTCGGCTTTCGGACACCATTCTACCCTCAGTAAGTCTGTTACAGGCAATGCCGCAATTTGGCTGACAAAGCGCTCAATGGCTTCGCGTTCGATCACCGGGTACCAAATGGCATAGGTGCCATTGGCAAAGCGTTTTAGAGCGTGCTGTAGCCCCTGCACTACATCATCGTATTCATGTTTGAGCTCATAAGGCGGATCAATTAAGACCAGACCGCGCTTACTGAGTGGAGGCAGCATAGCTTTGATGCCAGCCCATGCATCCATTTTTTCAACACGACAATGTTTGCGGCCAGCCAGATGCTGTTGCAACAATGCGAAGTCGGTTGGGTGCAGCTCGGTCAGTTGCAACTGGTCTTGTGGTCGCAGCATTTGTGCGGCGATGGAGGGGGAGCCCGGGTAGAATAATAGCTCTTGCTCTGGGTTCAGCTGGTGGATCACGCTCAGATAGCGAGCAGCCGGGCTGTGTTCTAATGCAGTTGGCACTGGCTGTTGGAATAGCTGACCAATGCCCGAATGAAACTCGCCGGTTTTGGTCGCATGCTCACTTTCAAGGCTGTAAAGACCAGCCCCTGAATGGGTGTCATGATAGCAAAAAGGCTTATCCTTCTTTTTCAGATAGTCAATGATGGCGACTTGAACCAAGTGCTTTAACACATCGGCAAAGTTGCCCGCATGAAAACTGTGACGATAACTGAGCATGAAGGCAGATCTCTTCAGAGAAAATGGCCTGATAGCATAGCGGTTTCTGGTTATTTTGTCATGCTGGCTATCGGTTTTTCCGCGGCTATCGCCGTGTATTTTGAAAGGCAACGGGGATACAGTACAATGCAGCTTGTATCCACTATCTGCCAAGGTTGCTCTTATGTCACGTGTTCCACCTCGAAGCAAACCTGCTACGAAAACCAGCAAAAAACCATCGAACCACGGGCGTAAAGGGCCAGCTCGAGCCGATGCAAGCCGGGGAGAGTTTAGCCGCGCTGAGCCTAAGCGCGGAGAGCCCAAACGAGCAGCATCAGGCCGTGAGCATGAGCAAAAAGTCTATGGCGAAAAAGCCTGCCTGGTGTTGTTTGCCGAGCGGCCGGAGGCGATTATTCGTTTGTATGTCAATGAGGCGATGGCGCCAAAATGTGCAGCCATGATGAAGTACCTGGCTAAGCAGAAAAAAGCCTATCATATCGTCGCTGATGCTGAGCTGGAGAAGGTTGCAGGCAGTCAACATCATGGTGGTGTAGTGTTGCTGGTGAAGCAACCTGAAAGCCGTTCCATCGACACCTATCTGCGAGCGACTAAACGCAGCAAACAAGATCTGATTCTAGCGCTCGATGGCGTCAGTAATCCACATAATTTGGGCGCCATTGCCCGCACCTGCGCTCATTTTGGTGTCAAAGCGCTGTTAATGGCCGATGCACAGCTACTGCATTCTGGTGCTGCGGTTCGAACGGCGGCAGGGGGAGCTGAGTTTGTTGAAGGGGTACGTTGTACGCAGTTACCAGCAGCCTTGTTGCAATGCCAAAAAGCGGGTTATCAGTTGCTGAGTACATCAAGCCATAAGGGTGAATCATTATATCAACTCGCCTTGCCAGCCAAAGCGGTGATGGTCTTTGGCGAAGAGATGTTTGGCGTGTCGAAGCAAGTGGCGCAAAAAGCCGATGTACTGCTAAAAATCCCTGGAACAGGTAAGGTCGAGTCGTTAAATGTTGGGGTTGCTGCCGCTCTGATTGTGGGGGAGTGGTTTCGGCAGCATCACGCTGAGTAACCATTAATGATAACCGACACGACTGTTAGCCGGTACCACTATGACTCCTGACTCAGTGCATTCAAAGCGCTGTTGATCTAAACCGGACTCATGGCCAATTAAGCTGTAGGGCGCAATACTACTGTTTTCTGCAACAATACAGCGTTGTAGTCGCGCATTTGCACCGACCTCTACATTGCCTAATAGCACGCAGTGATCCAGCTGCGCCTGTTGATGAACCCGACAATTGGGGCCGAGTACACTATGTCGGATATGGGCGTGTGATAGCTCACATCCGGCAGAAATTAAACTGTCTTGGATTTGAACCCCTGATTGCTCGGAGCCAGCAATATAACTGGGCGGAAGAGCATCGATTGGGCCCGAAATGGGCCAGAAACGATTGCGTAATCGCACTTTTGGGCAGGGGCCCAGCAAGTCCATATGGGCTTGATAAAATGCATCTAAAGTACCGACGTCACGCCAGTAATGTGCTTGGTTGCCCTCTTCTCCGAGAATGGTATTGGCTAAAAATTCGTACACATAAACCGGCTCATCCGGATACATCCGTGGAATGATGTCATGCCCAAAATCGTGCTGTGAGTTTGGTTCAGCGGCATCTTGTTGCAGCACTTTAAGCAAGCAATGACGATTAAAAATATAGTTTCCCATTGAGGCGAGTACCATACCGTCAGCGTTGGCTAACTGTTGTGCTTGTTCTGCAGATGGTTTTTCAATAAAACCTGTCATCCGACCCGCACTATTTAATGCTATGACGCCAAAGTGATGAGCTATAGCGACGGGAACGGGGATAGCGGCCACGGTTAAACAGGCTTGCTTGCGTTCATGAAAATCCAGCATTTGCCGAAAATCCATTTTATAGATGTGATCGGCACTTAACACACATAAATGGGTCGCTGAACTTTTAGTAATGCGATCCAGTTGTTGATAAACCGCACCAGCCGTCCCGGTATTGGCATCAGCAGGGGCTGCGACTAATTGGATCGTTTTAGCATAAGGGCTTGCTTGCCAGTGCTGCTGCACGTAGTGGTGTAACCCCGAAGCTTCATACTGACTGAGTAACAAGACGTCATGGCAGCCGGAGTTAATGCAGTTGCTTAGCACGAAATCAATAATGCGATAATGGCCGGCAAAAGGCACGGCTGGTTTGGCACAATGGCTGGTTAAAGGACGCAAACGATTGCCTTTGCCACCGGCAAGCACGATGGAAAGCAATCTGGTTGCTTCGTTACTGTTCATGGCAACAATTGTGCTGAACGAGCCATGTTCGCGATCCTCTGAGTTGCCAATAAAGGGATCCTAGTTATAGCAAACTGTGGGGATTTTGCTTTGTTCTGCATCAATAAATTTGGTGAAAAAATGTACAGGCTGATGTGGTGATAAAAGAGCAATTTATAAGCTACTGAATAACAGCCGCAATTGCTGTGCCTGACGCCGGCTGACATCAATTTGTTGGCCATCGTGCAATACCGCCAGCATCGAACCAGCACTGATACCTGCTTCGATATGCTCTATCGCATCCAACCGAATAATGTCCGCCCGACTGGCTTTGAAATAAAACGATGGGTCCAGCTTTTGCTCGATACGAGCCAGAGAACTGTGCAGAAAGCTTTTGCCATGCGAGCTGTAAACAGCGGCATGGTTGCCAACACTTTCAAAGCGATAAATTTCGTGCAAACGCACAATGCGATTAATATCGCCGAACTTGAGTAAAATGCCATGGTGTTCTGGCAGGTAGTGTGCAGCAGGGAGCTGCGTAGCAGGATCAGGCGCATGTTCTGTAGATCCTACTGCTGGTAAACGAGCTATGGTTTTAGCCAGACGCTCTGGCGCGACGGGTTTGAGCAGGTAATCAATGGCGTTGAGCGAGAATGCATCCAGTGCATAACTGTTAAAAGCGGTACAAAAAACAAAGCGGGTACAGGCGGGGATATCCTGAGCCAGCTCGATGCCACTGACTTCGGGCATCTGAATATCCAGAAATACCAGATCTATCGACTGCTGCGCCAGTACCTTCAGCGCTTCTTTGGCACTTGCCGCTTCGGCGACCACTTCACATTCCGGGTGGGCTTTCAGCAGCCGTTTCAGCTCGTTGCGCGCCAGTCGCTCATCATCAACAATTAACGTTTTATAGCTAGTTTGCATAAGGCAGCTCTATCCTCACCATAAAGTGCGTTTCATCACGTTCAGTGGTCATTGTTGCTTGGTCACCATGCATCAATTGCAGTCGTTTGCGGCAGTTTTTCAGGCCAGTACCGGTCGATTGGCTGGTTGAGGCAGCGCCAACAGAGTTTGCTATTGCCAGTTGCCACCGCTTGCCTTGCTGGCTGGCACGAATACGAATAGTGCCTGCCGCTGTATTGGGGCTAATGCCATGTTTCACGGCATTTTCCAGCAGGGTCAGTAAGGTCAGGGTAGGCAATGGTTGCTGAAGTAACACATCCGCTATATCGACTTCGATTTGTAGCCGATCTTCCAGCCGGACTTGTTCTATTTTCAGGTAATGCTGACACAGTAACCATTCTTCTTGCAGGCTGGCTGTGGGCCTCAAGTGCGCTTGCAAATGCACGCGAAACAGCTCTGATAGTTGCGTTACGGTATCTGCTGCTTTGTGCTGATCTTCAAAAATAAGTGCCCGGATACTGTTCAGCGAATTAAATAAAAAGTGCGGGCTAAGCTGGTTGGTCAGCTGTTGCAAACGGGCTTGCTGCATTTCCTCTTGCAGCGCCTTACGGCTTTGCCGCATTTGCCAACCGAGGTAGATCAGACTCCAGACTATAAATAAGCTGAGATGCATCAACCCCATCATGATAACCAAGCTGGTTAAGGTAAAGTGCATCTGCAAGCCTTGCGCATCTTCTCTGTCAATCATGGCTATTTGTTGCATATCCGTTTGCTTCAGCGCCGGTAGAAAAGAAATAAAGGTACTCACCAGCGCCAATAACATGGCAGCGATTAGCAGCCAGCAGGCTATTTGTAGCACCGCGCTAAAAGTTATTCCCCGGTGGTAATGAATGTTGAGTGGTGGCCGGAGAAAAAAATGGCTGACAAGCACAAAGCAAAGGGCTTCCACTATATAACGTACGAGGAAAGTACTCAGCAATCCGGGTTTATCATCTTGAATAAAGGGCAAGGTGTACAACAAATAAAAGCTGACAAATAGCAAAAAAGTAAGTGCCAGACCGATGCGATATGCCCGGTTGGTTTGCCAGCACAGCTGCCAGTGCTGACGCCAGATAGAGTTTGCACTATTCATAACGTAGCGCATCAATCGGGTTTAAGCGTGAGGCTTTCACTGCAGGGGCTAAGCCAAATACCACACCGATCAGCGTGGTAAAACCAATCGCCAGTAGAATAGCCCATAAAGGCACCAGCGCATCGGGCATGGCAGGCAAGAGTAAGCCAATAAAACTGGCAATACCGGCGCCAAGTGCCAAGCCAATAATGCCACCAAACAATGAAAGTACTAAGGCCTCGACCAGAAATTGGATCAGAATAAACTGCGGAGTGGCACCGAGTGCTTTCACAATGCCTATTTCCCGGGTGCGCTCGGTCACCGAGACCAGCATAATATTCATCACACCGATGCCACCGACCAGCAAGCTGATGCTGACCACGCCACCGGCAACCAGAGTGATGCTGCGGGTAATGGTATTAAACTGCTCTATCATGCGCTCAGCGCTGACAAACTCAAAAGGGTCAGGGTCTTCGGCCGCTAATTTATGGTGTTGGCGCAAAATAGCCCGCATTTGCTGCTGGATTTGCTCTGCATCGGCACCTGCTGCCGGGCGAAACATCACTTCAATATTTCTGGCAGCACGCTCTCCACTGAGCGACCGAATGGTGCTAAAGGGCGCAATAATATAGTTGTCCTGGTCAAAGCCAAACAAACTGCCTCTGGTTTCTGCCACACCGATAATGCGAAACCAGTCGCCAGACAGGTTAATAAACTCACCGACCGGGTTCACGGGCAAATCCAGCTCTTTAATCAACGATGAGCCGACAAAAGCGACCCGGCGTCGGCGATCATCATCGCTGCTGGATAAGAATCGACCTAACTCGGGATATACCCGAACAACATTTTGGTAGCTGCTATCGGTGCCAATAATTTGTGATTGTGCAGTGTTACGACCATATTGCACCTGCGATCCCATACTGAATGCCTGCATACTGGCGGTCATATCTTCGACATTTTGCACCCGGCTTTTCAGCAGCAGAAAGTCGTTGTAATGCAGTTGATTGTGAATGCCGAGCAGTTGTTGATTGGTGGGCGTATAGGCCCGAAGGGTAATCATATCGCTGCCAAGATCATCCAGCTGGCTGGTGATGCTGTGGCTCAGCCCCTGCATAATAGCGACCACGGTAATCACCGCGGCCACACCAATAATAATACCGAGCGTGGTCAGGGCGCTGCGAAGGGCATGAGCTCGTATCGATGCAAAAGCAGCTTTGCTGCCCTCAAAACTGGCATGAAACCATTTAAACATGGGCTGCGACTCCATGCTGGTTACGAAAGTCTTGTTCAACCTGTCCATCAACCAGCCGGATCACCCGTTGGCAATGATCGGCAATATCCTGCTCGTGAGTCACCAGAATAATGGTGTGGCCTTCCTGATGCAGTTGATCAAACAGCGCCATAATATCCTTGGTCGTTTTACTATCGAGGTTACCCGTTGGCTCATCACCCAGCAGAATGCGAGGCTTGGTGACTAAGGCCCGGGCAATGGCAACGCGTTGGCGCTGACCGCCAGACAACTGGTTGGGAAGATGACTGGTTTTATCGGCCAGACCAACGCGTTGTAACGCTTCAAGCGCCAGAGCTTTACGAGTGCTGTTCGGCATCACCCGGTACACCAGTGGCTGCATGACATTGGCCAGCACACTAGCGCGTGGCAGCAAATTAAAACTCTGAAAGATAAAACCGACGGCTTCATTACGGAGCTCAGCCAGCTCGGTCTCATCCATGGTCGATACATCCCGGTTGGCCAATTGGTAGTGGCCTGAACTTGGTGTATCCAGACAGCCGAGTATATTCATTAAGGTCGACTTTCCAGAGCCGGAAGGGCCTATAATGGCGACATAGTCGTTTTCGGTAATCGACAAATCAACCTGCTTGAGTGCAAAAAAAGTCTCATCGGCCATCAGGTAACTTTTACTCACTTGCCGGAGTTGGATCACTGCCTGACTCATTTCAGCGGTCCTGTTGTTCAGCGGTCAACCGCCGGCCTTCACTTAAGCCAAGCATGGTGCGAGCAGGGCCGACAATCACTTCATCCCCCAGCTGCAGACCAGAAAGTACTTCTTGTGCGATATCGGTTGCCATGCCGAGTGTGACCGGCTTTTTAACTGAGCGCTCGTCTTGAACCGCCCAGACAAAGTATTCATTCTGGTTGCGTTGCACTGCGGCAATCGGCACCTGCAAACTATTCTCTTGCTTTGACATAATAATTTCAGCCCGGCAGCTCATGCCCGGATACAACGCTATATCTTCTGGCTGCAGCAGTACTTTCACCCGAAACGATAAGCTTTGGCTCTGGTTCATGTAACGGGCTGAGGTAGCGATTTGAATCACTTCGCCGTGGATCGCCTGATGCGGGTAGGCGGCGGCAAAAATTTCAGCATGCTGGCCAATATGCACATTAGCAATATCGGCTTCATCGACCCGAAGCTCTGCCAAAATGGCACTGGGATCAGCCAGTGTCATCAGGGGGCTACCAATAATATTGGTGCTGCCGGCAATGACGGTTTCACCGGGTTTAATATCCACAGTAGAGAGCAACCCGGCGATCGGCGCCCGGTAAATGGTTTTACTGAGGTTATCTTCTGCCATGGCTAAGCTGGCTTCGCCTTGTTGCAAAGCTGCTTTTGCGGCTTCGATATTGATATGGGCAATATCCAGTTGGCTTTGCAAACTATCGATGGTCTCTTGCTGTATAAGCCCGCTTTGGTGCATTTGTTGCTGACGAGCAAACTGACGTTGTAAATCGGCCAGCTGCGCCCTGGCACGCTCAATATCAATTTTTTGACTGCGGACCAGGGCACGGGTACGGCTGACGTCTGCTTCGAAGGCGGTGGAGTCGAGGCGCATCAAAATTTGGCCTTTTTCCACCATATCACCTTCTTCTACCAATACATCCAATACCCGCCCCGTAACTTCTGAGCGGATCTGAATTTGGGTATTAAATTCCAGATTACCCGATGCCAAAATGCTATCGGCCAGACTGCCTTCGGTCACTAAGGCCGTAGTAACCGTCGTGGTTTGTTGTTGCTTACGGTACTGACTCAGACTGATCATTCCAATCAGTACTGCGGCAATAACAACAATGATCAGCGCTTTTTTCATCGGTTGATTCCGTTTATTCGATTCAGATGAATACAGCCCAAAGGCCAAAAATAACTATCATCGGTAAAGCAGCAAGCACTGCACTTTTTGCCGGGCTGTACTTGCTCCAGCTATGCAGGCCAACAGCAAATAATGCGGTCACCCAGATATAGATCAGGTTCAGGCTTTCAGCCCAGGTGTGCCAGGCTTGACCAGGTTCCAGCCCCAGGAGCAATTGGTTGACTGAAAGATAATTGACTGTATTTAAAGGCATGTTCGGATCGCTACTGATCAATATCAATACCATTAGGCCGAGCATATTGATGATGCCAGGCATATTGCTCCATACTGTCAGGGCGTACCAGTCACCATAGCTGCGTTTTTGGCCAGAGTTACCGACCAGCATCAGGTAGACTGCCATCAGCGCCAGCATGATCGGGGTCATGACCACCACACCACCGACCGCGAATATGCCGCTTTTATCGGCCATTTGGCCCATGACGGCACGGCTTTGTTCAATTTCAGCTGGTGTCATGCTATGGGCTGTTTGAGCAATTTGTTGCTCGACAATCCACTCTGGGGTCATGCCAGCATAAAACCACAACATAGTGATAGCGCTGATGGCGATAATCAGAGCAAAGGGCAGCCAGCTCCAGCCTTTTTTCTCTGGTAAGGTATCAAATACTTGTTTGGGCGCTACATAAATATCAAGCAGTGCCTGCGTCACATTTTTACTCATGGTTTCACTCCGTTTTTTCCAATGATTTTTTCGTCAACAACTTGCCACTAAACGCAACGCCTATTAGTGCACACCAAGCAATGACAGAAAATCCTGCTGGTATGTTCGCCAAGGCGATCTTTCCCAAATGGTTACGATTAAAAAATACAGCAATCAGTGTCGGGACAAAGTAAATAAACAAAAAAAGCGGGATAAACCAGATGAAAAATCCAACGCTACTTTGTTCAATTAAATAGACCCACTCAGACGATTCAAACATACCATGCTCCGGTGTATGACTATAAAAGTAAAATGTAACGATATTTTGCTATCGCTTGGCATCAAGTACAGCATGGATACTACATGGCAATAGATGCGTGGTAGCTAAAAAAGTGATAAGCGGTTGTTTGCGGTGATTTTCGGTAGACAGTGGCAAGCATAGTGTTAACTTGTCGGTAGTTGTGAGCCTATATAACGAAAGCGAGGTAGCCGTTGCTGGTGTACGGAAACGTGTTCAGTGAACATGCTGAGCGGCCTGGCCCATAGCGCTTGCTCACCATACATGGGCCGGTAAATCACCAGCCACTCTTCAGTTTCGCTATGCCGGGCGACATCAAGTACCTGATAGTATGAGCCCTTGTAGTGCTGATAATAGCCGGGCTCAATGCGTCGGGTGGGGCTGTTAGCGCTCATACCAACTCTCAAAAATGATACGAGCAGATAGGCTATCGACCTTGTCTTTGCTCAGGTTACGAAAGCCGCCTTCGTCGAACAGTTGCTGGCGGGCATCGGCGGTTGTCAGGCGCTCATCGTGCAGTTCAACAGGCAAACCAAAACGGCCATGCAGGCGGTTGGCGAATTTGCGGGTTCGTACAGTAAAGTCTTGTTCACTGCCATCCATATTGAGCGGCAAGCCGACCAGTAGTAAATCTGGCTGCCATTCTTTGAGTAGCTTCTCAATCTGTGTCCAGTCTGGAATGCCGTCGCGGGCTTTTAAAGCGGGCAATAGGCTAGCACTGCCGGTTAGCTCCTGACCAATGGCTACGCCAATACTTTTGGTACCGTAATCAAAAGTCAGGACCGATCGATGTTTATTGCTGATATGGGAGCTTGTTGTCATCAGGCGTGTCCGGTTTCGCCCGTCAACTGCCATGACTCAATGCCCATGGTTCTGGTGGCCGCCTCCCATTTCTGGGCATGAGCAAGATCAAAGATAATACTGGGGTCAGCCGGGATCACCAGCCAGGAGTTATCGGCAATTTCTTGCTCCAATTGGCCAGGTGTCCAGCCCGCATAACCTAAGGCTAATAAAAATTTACGAGGTGCTTCTTCGGAGGTCAGCTGCTGCAAAATATCTTTTGATGTGGTGATCATCAGCTCGTCATTTAACTCCAAACTGCTTTGGTAACCCGGTCTGGCACTATGAAGAACAAAACCACGATCTACCTGCACCGGACCCCCGGCACAAACGGCCTGTTCAGCAATGCTACTTGTGCTGTCAAAGGTGATATCCAGTTGTTCAAGCAGTTCGCCCACAGTGGCTTTCAGTGGATGGTTAATAACAATACCCATGGCACCTTCAGCATTGTGCTCGCAGATGTAGGTGACGCTGCGTTGAAAAAAAGGGTCTTCTAGTGATGGCATTGCAATTAAAAAATGGTGCTGTAATGTCTGCATACTCACCTCGTTTTAATGGGCGTTAAGTGCCTGACGTTTCGCTAAGAAGTTGTTCTATGGTATCAAACAACTGCCCCATGATATCCACCGGAGCTGCTGCTTCAATTTCGCGCACGCAAGTGGGGCTGGTGACATTTATCTCAGTGAGTTTATCACCAATAATATCCAGGCCGACAAAAATAAGCCCTTTGGCTTTCAGAGTTGGACCAACGGCTTTGGCAATCGTGCGATCAGATTCACTAATCGGCCTTACTTCACCGCGGCCACCCGCTGCTAAATTACCCCGCGTTTCACCCTGAGCGGGAATTCGAGCCAAACAATAAGGCACGGGTTCGCCATTGATCATCAAGATGCGTTTATCGCCATCACTGATAGCAGGGATAAACTGCTGCGCCATGGCGAAACGAGTATTGTGCGCAGTTAAGGTTTCCAGAACCACAGCGACATTGGGGTCATCCGCTTTTAAACGAAAAATAGAGGCGCCACCCATGCCATCCAAGGGTTTCAGGATCACATCCTGATGCTGTTGCCAGAATTCGCGCAGCCGCTTGCTGTCGCGGCTAACCATGGTTTTCGGCGTATGTTCACTAAACCAGCTGGTATACAGCTTTTCATTGGCATCGCGTAAGCTTTGTGGTTTGTTGACGATGAGCGTACCGCGTTGCTCAGCCAGCTCAAGCATGTAAGTGGCATAGATGTATTCGGTATCAAAGGGCGGATCTTTGCGCATTAAGATAACATCAAGATCAGCCAGTGCGATGTCTTGCTGCTGACCAAACTGATACCAGTTTTGTTCATTTTCCTCGACCACCAGCAGCTTGGTGTGGGCTCTGGCTTCGCCTTCCAACAGATAAAGATCGGCCATTTCCATGTAGTGGATGGTATAGCCACGCAATTGCGCTTGCAGCAACATAGCGAAGCTGGTGTCTTTTTTGATGGTGATATCCGCAATCGGATCCATCACGATACCCATAGAACGAGTGGTCATAGTAGCGCTCTTTTCAGTTAAATGATGCACAATTCAGTCGGAACTCACTGCCCTTAGGCAAGATCGCCAAATTGCAGCTGCAACGCACTGATGGCCGTCAGTGCTGCGGTTTCTGTGCGTAGTACACGAGGACCTAGTTGAACGCCAAGATAACCCGCTTGTTCAGCGGCGGCCATTTCCTGATCGCTAAAGCCCCCTTCAGGGCCAATCATCAAACGAATATGCTCAATAGGCTCTATGGTCTTTATGGTGTTAGTTGCCCACGGATGCAAGGTTAACTTCAGATCTTTTGTTGCCTCTGCCAGCCAGTGAGCCAAATTTTGTGCTGGCAATACTTGAGGTACCACACTTCGGCCGGACTGTTCACAGGCAGAGATCACGATTTTTTGCCATTGCAGTTGCTTTTTCTCCAGTCGCTCACCATCCAATTTGACACCACAACGCTCAGAAAACAGTGGAGTAATGCAGGTCACACCAAGCTCAACCGCTTTTTGGATGGCAAAATCCATCCGATCTCCACGTGAAATTACTTGGCCTAAATGTAAGTGAAGACGGGATTCCGTTGGGTTAGGTTCGCAGTGGGAAACTACAACCAGCACTTGCTTCTTGCTTGCTTGCTCAATGGTTGCGGCATAATTGTTACCGTCGCCATTAAAAAGCTGCAGGGCATCTCCAGCCTGCATTCGCAGAACCCGGCCAACATGAGCAGCAGCCTCGGCTGGTAGTTCATGTGTGGTTAGCGAAAGAGGGTGGTCGACATAAATTCTTGGAATTCGCATAGGGCATCATTGTGATGATCAATGAAGATATGGTAGCAAGAGAGGGGCGTTTTCCAAAGAAAAACCCGCCGAAGCGGGTTTTATCAATATGTAAAGAAATCAGACACTATCGGCGGAACAAGCGAAGTACCAATAAGCCTAATCCCAGAATAGCAAGAGTAGCAGGAGCAGGGACGTCAACCGTTGTGGTATCTATTGGATCCCGAGCCATTATATTCAGATGGGATACTCCCTTATTGCCCAGATCCGACGTGTTGAAAGTACCACTCAAAATATAGGGGGTATTAAAATTTAGCAAAGGGTCGTTTTCATTTGCAAAGATATTCTTAAAATTAAAATCATAGACCACAAAGCTTGGACCAGCTTTGATGGAAAATGCCAGGTGATCGAAGGTGGCTGGGCCAAGTAAGGCTTGAACTTGTTCAATAATGTCCAGTTTGGTCGATATTGTCCAGGTACCGGCTTTGCAGTCATTGGCATTGCCCGAGGTACAGTCCAAAGATAGCTCTAATAAATCAGCGATATTTAATGGCGTAACCGGTTCATCATCTTTCACCAGCCCTGTACCCAGTGACGAATAGGTCCAATTGCTGTTATCACCGTTAAAGTGACCAAGATGGATCCAGCCCGGATCGATAAAGTTGCCGCTAGTTTGCAGATCCTGCAAATCGCTCTGATCGATAAACTCAGTACCAATGAAGTACTGGTTTCCGTTATGGACACCCCCATTTAGCAAACCATCACCCAGGTAACCAATGTTGGTAGTGGGATTATTGATATTGTTAAAAGGATCGTCATTGTGTGATGGGTTTGGCCCGATAAAGCCAATACACTGATTAGCGTTATAGCTTTGACTTAATAAGTTGGTACCAGGAGCCCCCAAATTACTTACCGAGGTCAGAGTTACGGCTGAACAATTTTCATTATTGAAGGTTGGCGTTACTAAGCCTGCTTCAGCTTTACCTGTGGTTAAAGCCACAAAACCGACGAATGCTAAACCAGCTATTAGGTGCTTAGACATAAATTTTCTCCTAAAACAATTTTTTGCATGAATCCTTTACAGCAAAAACTTTAGTATTGTTTTTTATTATTTTACTAGAAGCAAATTTCAGGCCAGTATTATTTACCTAACTATATCAGGCTATTGTAATTTAGTGGCTTCATTCAACTATATCAATTGTAAACAAAACTGACATAAGTGCATGCTGCAAAAGAAAAAGCCCTCTCAGTTATGAGAGGGCTTTAGGGCAGTCATAAGTGGGTTAGCCCGCTGGGTAGGTATAACTTGCGCCAAACCCAAGAGGTATATTTAGCGCCCAGAAACCAAGTAAGAAGGCTGTCCAGAGCACTATCATAGCAATGGAGAAAGGAAGCATTAATGCAACCAGAGTACCGATGCCGCTGTTTTTCACGTACTTCTGACAGAACACCACAATTAACGGGAAATAGGGCAATAATGGGGTGATAATATTGGTGGATGAATCACCAACGCGATAAGCGGCTTGAGTTAAATCGGGGGAAATACCCAGTTCCATCAGCATTGGCACCATAATGGCGCCAATCAACGCCCATTTTGCCGAGGCCGAACCGACAACAAGGTTGACAAAGCCAGATAAAAATACAATTCCAACCAACGTTAACGCCAGCGGCATACCCATAGCTTTTAACGCATTAGCACCTTTAAGTGCTAATAACACACCCAAATTAGATTGCGTGAAGGAGTAAATAAATAATGCACAGAAAAAAGCCATGACGATGTAGTAACCCATACCACTCATTGCATGGCTCATACCTTTTATCACATCACGGTGATTTTGCACCGAGCCTGAGACATACCCGTAAACAACACCCGGCACCAGGAAAAATATAAATATCAGTGTAACGATAGACTGCATTAGCGGTGCTGTATTGACCAATAACGGGTTCAAGCCTTCTGCGACATTTTCTGGCGAAGCAGCCCAAGGCGTATTTTCTGGGAGCACACTTAACACGAGTAAGACGATCATCACCAACATAGAGAATGATGCTGCACGCAAGCCTTTACGCTCTTGATCCGTTAAGGCATCCATCGAGACCATTTGCGATGTGTCACCATCAACCTTAGTAGCTTTTAAACGAGGCTCGATCACTTTATCCGTTAAAAACCAACCTATCAGCACAATTAAAAATGTTGAAGCGGTCGTGAAGAAGTAGTTATTAAGCGAGTTAACAGTAACACTAGGATCCATGATCTGAGCTGAAATCTCAGTCATACCAGCCAGAAGTGGGTCTAGGCTTGATGGAACGAAAAAGGTGGCAGAAAAGCCGCCGGATACACCTGCAAATGCAGCAGCAATACCGGCAAGTGGATGTCGACCAGCAGCATAAAAAATGACAGCGCCAAGTGGAATAACCAGAACATAGCCTGCATCGACCGCGACATGGCTTAAAATACCTACAGCAATCAATACCGGCGTTAATAGCATTTTTGGCGTGATGGAAAGAATAGAGCGTAAGCTAGCATTAATAAAGCCAGTGTATTCGGCCACGCCAAGACCCAACATGGCAACCAGAACCACACCAAGGGGCGGAAAGTTAACAAAAGTAGTGACAATATTGGCGCTGAACTCGGTCATGGCACTACCAGACAGCAAGTTGACAATCTGAATACCTTCACCAGTGCGAGGATCTAACTCGTTAAAGGTGACACCAGAAAATAACCAAGACAGGATCCAGACCAGCACCATTAATAGCGCAAAAAGCACTGCTGGATCAGGTAGTTTATTACCAACTACTTCGATGGTATTGAGCGCACGATTCATCCAGCCGTTATTTTCTACGGCGGCAGTTTGATCAGACATAGTATTTCCTTTGACCTATTTATCTTTTTATATTTTTATTTTGTTAGCTGAACTAACGAACAGCTGAACCCTGGAAGCTAAACGTCTTTATCATACACAAAAAGGCGTAATTGATAAGGACAAAATAAGGTGAGGCCCCAATAAATACAGAAAAGGAGAGCTTAAGCTCTCCTTTCAAGATCGTGGGCAGTGATTACTTGGCGTACTGACGCAAGACGTCGGCTTTGTCGGTTTGCTCCCAAGGGAACTCTGGTCGACCAAAGTGTCCGTAGGCCGCAGTAGGTAAGTAAATAGGCCGCTCCAGTTGCAGCATTTCAATCAGGCCATGTGGACGCAGGTCGAAATGCTCACGAATTAATCCAATCAATTGATCTTCGCCCAGCTTGCTGGTGCCAAAGGTTTCTACGCTGATTGAGGTCGGCTCAGCCACACCTATTGCGTAAGACACCTGAATTTCACAGCGTTCAGCTAAACCAGCTGCGACGATGTTTTTTGCCACATAACGAGCAGCATAGGCCGCAGAGCGATCCACCTTGGATGGATCTTTACCAGAGAAGGCACCACCACCATGACGGGCCATACCACCATAGGTATCGACGATGATTTTACGACCGGTTAAACCACAGTCGCCCATTGGACCACCAATAACAAAGCGACCAGTTGGGTTGATAAAGAACTTGGTCGCACTGGTCAGCCATTCCGCAGGCAATACAGGCTTGATAATTTCTTCCATCACTGCTTCGCGCAGGTCTTCGGTACTGATGGTATCGCAATGTTGGGTCGACAATACTACGGCATCAATACCCACCGGCTTGCCATCTTCATAGATAAAGCTCAACTGTGATTTGGCATCGGGACGCAACCACGGCAGGGTGCCATCTTTACGAACTTGCGCCTGACGTTGCACTAAACGATGAGAATACGTGATAGGAGCAGGCATCAGCACATCGGTTTCGTTGCTGGCATAACCAAACATCAAACCTTGATCACCAGCACCCTGCTCTGAAGGTGATGCGCGATCAACGCCCTGATTGATATCAGGTGATTGCTTACCAATGGCATTTAATACCGCACAAGAATCGGCATCAAAGCCCATGTCGGAATGAACATAGCCGATATCACGCACTGTTTTACGGGTTAATTCTTCTATATCAACCCAGGCAGAAGTGGTGATTTCACCGCCAACCAGCACCATGCCAGTTTTGACGAAGGTCTCACAAGCCACGCGGGCTTTGGGGTCTTGCGATAAAATAGCATCCAATACTGCATCAGAAATTTGATCAGCAATTTTATCCGGATGCCCTTCAGAAACAGATTCAGACGTAAAAATATGTTGAGCCATGGGCGTTATGTCCATCCATAAAATTAAATAGGTACAACTCGTGACGAAGGTTTTACCCAGTACGAGTTCGTGGTCGTCGGACCGTGTTAACGGCTATTTTAAAGAATTAGATCAGCCTTGGCTAGAAAAAGTTGACTTCCAGACGTCTGTGACGCCAGATTGGCTGTGTCACCTCTGGAATTCAATTCGGGACAATTCCGGGTAAAAGCCAGACGCGATGATTTAAATTTGCCATTAGCAGTTGCCTGAGTGAAAATATGCGGCATAAAAACAAATGTCGGTAAAACAGCCACGGTATAACAGCAAATCTCAGGTGATCATGGTTTGGCATCACAGCCGAGCGTACTTCATCACAGAATCGAACACATACAGACTGCCCAGGAGTAAGCATGCCTTCTCGTAAACAACTCGCCAATGCGATTCGTGCCCTAAGCATGGATGCCGTTCAAAAAGCCAAATCAGGTCACCCAGGCGCCCCAATGGGTATGGCTGATATTGCTGAAGTATTATGGCGTGATTTTTTAAAGCACAACCCGACCAACCCGAACTGGGCCGATCGCGATCGCTTTGTGCTATCCAATGGCCATGGTTCCATGCTGCTGTATTCGCTGTTGCATCTTGCTGGCTATGAACTGAGCATCGATGATCTGAAACAGTTTCGTCAGCTGCATTCAAAAACACCGGGCCACCCGGAGTATGGTTATGCCCCTGGGGTAGAAACCACCACAGGGCCATTAGGACAAGGTATCACCAATGCGGTCGGTATGGCGATTGCCGAAAAATCCATGGCAGCACAGTTTAATCGGCCAGATCATGAGGTGGTCGATCATTTTACCTACGTGTTTTTGGGTGATGGTTGCTTAATGGAAGGGATTTCGCATGAAGCCTGCTCTCTTGCGGGCACCCTGGGCCTTGGTAAGCTGATTGCGTTTTGGGATGACAATGGTATCTCCATCGATGGTGAAGTCGAAGGCTGGTTTACCGATGATACCCCGGCACGTTTTAAAGCCTATGGCTGGCATGTCATTGAAGCCGTCGATGGCCATGACTCTGCAGCAGTGAAAGCAGCCATCGAAGCCGCACGTGCAACCGACCAACCTACGCTTATTTGCTGTAAAACAGTAATTGGTTATGGTGCTCCTAACAAAGCGGGCAGCCATGATTGTCATGGTGCGCCTTTGGGTGATGCTGAAATTGCCGCTAGTCGTGAGTTTTTGCAATGGCCACATGCACCCTTTGACATTCCAGCTGATATCTATGCCGAATGGGATGCCAAGAGCAAAGGAGCGGCTGCGGAGCAAGACTGGCAACAGAAGTTAACAGCCTATCGTGCTGCCCACCCTGAGTTAGCGGCTGAGTTTGAACGTCGAATGGATGGCGACTTACCGGCAGATTGGGCGGAGCAAAGTGCCGCTTACATCGCTGATTTACAGGCCAATCCTCAAAACATAGCCACCCGTAAAGCATCGCAAAATACGTTGAACGCTTTTGGCCCTATGTTGCCAGAGTTTATGGGCGGTTCGGCCGATTTAGCTGGTTCCAACTTAACCATCTGGTCTGGCTCTCAGCCATTAACTCAGACTGATGCCAGCGGTAACTACATTTATTACGGTGTGCGCGAATTTGGCATGTCGGCCATTATGAACGGCATCGCCCTGCATGGTGGTTTTGTACCTTACGGTGCGACCTTCCTGATGTTTATGGAGTATGCCCGCAATGCGGTTCGCATGGCTGCCTTGATGAAGCAACGCGTGATCTTTGTGTACACGCACGACTCCATCGGTTTGGGTGAAGATGGCCCAACGCACCAACCGGTTGAGCAATTGGTCGCATTACGCGCTACGCCTAACCTAATGAACTGGCGTCCTTGCGATCAAGTAGAGTCGGCCGTGGCATGGCAGGCAGCGATTGAACGTAAAAATGGCCCAAGCAGCTTAATCTTTACCCGCCAGGGTTTGCCGCAGCAGCAGCGCAACCCCGAGCAAGTAGCGGCGATTCGCCGTGGTGGCTATGTATTGTTAGATTGTGAAGGCACACCAGAGCTTATTCTGATTGGCACCGGTTCGGAGGTTCAGCTGGCAATGCAAGCGGCTGAAACATTGCAGGCAGATGGCCATAAAGTACGGGTAGTATCCATGCCATCGACGGACGTGTTCGAGGCGCAGGATGCCAGCTACCGTGAGCAGGTTTTGCCTGCAGCAGTTAGTCGGCGCATTGCGGTCGAAGCAGGGATAACCGATGGTTGGTACAAGTACGTTGGTTTGAATGGCGCCGTGATTGGCATGACGTCTTTCGGCGAGTCAGCGCCTGCAGAGCAGCTATTTGAACACTTTGGTATCACTAGTGAGCGCGTGTTGAGTGCTGCACGTGAATTACTGCGCGGTTAATCGTAGCAAGCAAAGCGAAACAAGGCTCGCTTAAAGCGAGCCTTTTGAAGGAAGCTATGACAGTACGTTTGGCAATTAATGGTTTTGGTCGTATTGGCCGTAACATTGTGCGGGCCTTGTACGAATCTGGCCTGCGAGATATGCAAGTGGTGGCTATCAACGAATTGGCCGATGCCAAAGGGGTTGCCCATCTACTAAAATACGATACCTCACACGGTCGCTTTGCGGCCGATGTAAAGCGGGTAGAGCAGGGCATTGAAGTGAATGGCGATTTGATTCGCTTATTCGCAGAAGCCGACCCCACTGAGTTGCCTTGGTCTGAGCTTGATATTGATGTGGTGCTGGAATGCACCGGTGTGTTTCATAGTCGAGAGCATGCCGGCTGGCATCTGGCAGCTGGTGCAAAAAAAGTACTGTTTTCCCATCCGGCCGATGCCGATGTGGATGCCACCGTGATTTATGGCATTAACCAACAGTTATTAACCCCAGCCATGTCCATTATTTCCAACGGATCCTGCACTACCAACTGCGTGGTGCCGGTGTTGCAGCTGCTGGATCAGGCCTATGGCATTGAAAGTGGCACTATTACTACTATCCATGCGTCGATGCATGATCAACAAGTGATTGATGCCTATCACAGCGATTTACGTCGTACCCGGGCGGCCAGCCAATCCATTATTCCGGTCGATACCAAGTTGGCGCTGGGTATTGAGCGCATATTGCCGCAATTAGCCGGTCGTTTTGAAGCCATTGCTGTACGGGTACCCACGGTCAATGTTACTGCGATGGATGTCAGCCTGACGTTGCATCAAGACGTCAGTCCCGCCTCAATCAATCAGGTATTGCAGCAAGCAGGCCAACAACGCTTAACGGGTATTTTGGATTACACCGAAGAGCCTTTGGTCTCTGTCGATTTTAATCACAACCCACACTCCTGTATCGTCGATGGCTCCCTGACCCGGGTTAGTCACAAGCGGTTAGTTAAATGTTTGCTTTGGTGCGACAACGAGTGGGGCTTTGCTCATCGAATGCTGGATACAGCCAGAGCTATGATGGCCTTTTCAGGATCTAAACTAAATTAATGGAGAAACTCATGACGGTATTAAAAATGGCCGACCTGGACTTGGCGGGTAAACGAGTCCTGATCCGTGAAGACTTAAATGTACCGGTTAAAAACGGTCAGGTCACCTCTGATGCCCGAATTAAAGCTGCCATCCCCTCTATTGAGCTGGCACTGGAAAAAGGTGCAGCCGTGATGGTGATGTCGCATTTAGGTCGGCCAGAAGAAGGTGTCTACAGTGAAGAGGCATCCTTACAGCCCGTTGTCGCTTATTTGCAGCAGGCCTTATCTGTACCCGTACGATTGGAAAAAGATTATTTGGATGGCGTGACGGCCACACCAGGCGAAGTGGTGGTGTTTGAAAATGTCCGCTTTAACTCGGGTGAAAAGAAGAATGATGATGGTTTAGCTAAAAAGCTGGCTGCATTGTGTGATGTGTTTGTGATGGATGCCTTTGGCACTGCACACCGGGCGCAGGCATCGACCCATGGCGTGGCTAAATTTGCCCCCATCGCTTGTGCCGGGCCTTTGCTATCTGGTGAGCTTGAAGCCTTAACGATGGCATTAAAATCACCTAAGCGTCCATTGGTTGCTATTGTTGGTGGCTCTAAAGTATCCACCAAACTCACTGTGTTGGAATCCTTGTCTGGCATTGTCGATCAATTAATCGTTGGCGGTGGCATTGCTAATACTTTTATTGCTGCCGATGGCCACAGCGTCGGGAAATCACTGTGTGAGGATGATTTAATTCCTGAAGCTAAGCGCTTGATTGCAGCCGCCAATGCGCGTGGTGCCAGTATTCCGGTGCCTTCGGATGTGGTGGTCGGTAAGGCTTTTAGTGAAAGTACCCCAGCGAGCCTAAAACCAGTAAATGATGTAGCTGCCGATGACATGATTTTTGACATCGGGCCGGTGTCAGTTGCGGCCCTTGTTAAGGTACTAAAAAGTGCAGGAACTATCGTATGGAACGGGCCTGTTGGCGTATTTGAGTTCGCCCAGTTTTCCGCGGGTACTGAGGCCATCGCTCATGCAATCGCCGAAAGTTCTGCTTTTTCTATCGCCGGAGGCGGCGATACACTAGCCGCCATCGATCAATACAAGGTTGCCGATAAGATTTCGTATATTTCAACCGGTGGTGGAGCATTTTTAGAGTTTTTGGAGGGTAAAACTTTGCCAGCAGTCGCTATACTAGAACAACGTGCTCAACAAGCGTAGCCTTCCAAGTCAGCGGCACCATTAATACAAAGCTTAGAACACGACGATTAAAACATAAGCTCAAAGAGCATACTTATTTAAACCTGTACCCTAACTAAAGTGAAGAGAGGATCTCATGGCACTTATTTCATTACGTCAGCTGCTTGATCATGCCGCAGAGCATGACTACGGCGTACCGGCGTACAATGTGAACAACTTAGAACAAATGCGCGCTATCATGCTGGCGGCAGAACAAACCGACAGCCCTGTGATTGTTCAGGCGTCGGCAGGTGCACGAAAGTATGCAGGTGCTCCTTTTTTGCGTCACTTAATTCTGGCAGCCATTGAAGAGTTCCCACATATTCCTGTGGTGATGCATCAGGATCATGGTACCTCGATGCCGGTGTGTCAGCGTTCCATTCAACTGGGTTTCTCCTCCGTGATGATGGATGGTTCCTTAGGTGAAGATGGCAAAACACCGATGGATTATGATTACAACGTGGCAGTGACCAAAAGTGTAGTGGATATTGCACATGCCTGTGGCGTATCGGTCGAAGGGGAGCTTGGCTGTTTGGGCTCGTTAGAAACTGGTACGGCTGGTGAAGAAGATGGTATCGGGGCTGAAGGTATTTTAACGCACGATCAAATGCTGACCGACCCGGATGAAGCGCTCGACTTTGTTAAAGCCACAGGCGTGGATGCATTAGCTATTGCTTGCGGTACCTCGCACGGCGCATACAAATTCAGCCGTCCACCAACGGGCGATATTCTGGCGATTGATCGCATAAAAGCCATTCATGCCAAAATCCCCAATACTCATTTAGTCATGCACGGCTCGTCTTCGGTACCTCAAGAATGGTTAAAAGTAATCAATGAATTTGGCGGGGCGATCCCAGAGACTTATGGTGTGCCTGTGGAGCAAATTTTGGAGGGGATTAAGCACGGTGTTCGTAAAGTGAATATTGATACTGACCTGCGTTTGGCATCCACAGGGGCTGTACGTCAGTTTTTAGCGCAAAATCCGGCTGAGTTTGATCCGAGAAAATTTTTGCAAGCATCGACTAAAGCCATGACAGACATTTGTCTGGCTCGCTATGAAGCCTTTGGTACTGCTGGTCATGCCAGCAAAATTAAGCCAGTTAGCTTAGAAAAAATGGTTGATTTTTATAAGTAAGCCACTGGCTGCTGCTGCTTTTTTGTACGCGAACTTTAATAAAGTTTGACAATAAAAAAACCATAGCTTTAAAGGTGCATATTAATTGGCAAAAACTGCATAAATAAGCATCGAGTGAATTATTGCCAAAGCCTGTTGTCGTATTGACAATGGGCTTTTTAGCTGCAATGATGCGGTTGGTTTACCCTCTAACCAGGGCTCTCTATTCGTGGTCAACGCGCTATGTTGAAGTGCTTAATGTGATTGACCAAAGGGTAGTGTGAGTAAGCCCTAAATAACTCCAGGTTACGTTAATCAGCAATTATTGGTTGGGAACTATGTTTAACAATAAAATGAGTAAAAGTCTTATTGCATCAGCTTTGGCTGGTGCCTTCGCCTTTTCAGGCGGAGCAATAGCGAATTCCGGATTAGAGCAACTGCATCAGGAAAACAGCCAAATCGTTCGTGAAGCCGTTCGTTCACAAGAGCGAATCAACACGATTTATGAGCAAACTCAGGAGCTTCTGGGTGAGTATCGCACTGTGGTAGACCAAACAGACAGCCTGAAAGTCTACAACGACTTCTTGCAGACATTGGTAACCGATCAGCAGCGTCAAATCGACTCAATTCAGCGTCAAATCGACACGTTGGAAGATACGCGTCGTGGCACCGTTCCGCTCATGTTTAAAATGATTGATGCTCTGGAAGAGTTCGTGAAGAACGACATTCCACTGCGCACCGAGCGTCGTATGGAACGTGTTGAGCGTTTGCGTGATGTGATGGGCCGTTCAGATGTTCAGTTGTCTGAGCAATACCGTCAAATCATGGAAGCCTACAGCATCGAAGCTGGTTATGGTTCTGCATTAGAATCGTTCCAGGGCACTTTGGTTCTTGGTGGCAACGAATTAACGGTTGATTACGTGCATCTGGGCCGTTTGGCATTGATGGCGATGTCATTAGATGGCAACTCTGCGTGGGTTTGGAACAATCAGACCAATAATTGGGATTCACTGCCAGCCAGCTACTTGAGCGGTGTCAGCGATTTCATCAAAATGGCCCGTCGTGAGATTAACTTTGAAATGGCACGCGTACCACTAATCGCAGCGGAGTAAGAATAAATGAGAAACCTATTTAAATCGATCATTGTTGCCGCTGCGGTCACTGCTACTGCTAGCATGGCATTCAACGTATCAGCCAGCACAGCGAAGCTGGATGAAATTCTGGAACAAGTGAAGCGCGAGCGTCAACTTGAAGGCCGTGTTAATCAGCAACGTGAGCAAGCATTTATCAATGCCCGTGCCGATCAGCAACGTATTTTGACCGAAGCAAGACGTACTCTGGCAGCAGAAGAGTCTCGTGGTGAGCGTCTACAAAAAAATTACGCTGATAACGACATTTTGATTGCGCAAAAAGAACAAGAGCTAGACTCTGCACAAGGCACCTTAGGTGAGTTGTTTGGTATGGTTCGTGGTAGTGCCTCTGATGCCATTGGTGTCGTCGGTACTTCAATCGTCAGTTCACAATATCCTAATCGTGAGCAGCCGCTACGTGGTTTGGCAGCAGCAACGGAATTACCGACTATTCCAGAAATGGAAGATCTGTGGGTTGCTTTGCTGACTGAGATGACTGAGTCTGGCAAAATCACTCGTTTTGATGCTGAAGTGGTTAATCTGGATGGTGGTACCAGTACCCAACGTGTGACGCGTTTCGGTGCTTTCCATGTCACCACTGATCGTGACTACCTTTATTTCAACGCAGATACCAACCAGTTGCAGCCTTTAGGCCGTGCACCGGTTAGCCGTGTACATAGCACTGTATCTGATTTCCACAACGCCAGTGCAGGTTCACTGACTAGCTTGTTTGTTGACCCAACCAAAGGCAACAGCATCCTGCGTTTGAACCAGCAGCGCGCAACCTTGTCTGAATACTATCATCAGGGTAAAGAAGTCGGTTACTTAATCACCTTCTTGTTGGTATTAGGTTTACTGATTGCCATTGAGCGCTTTGTGGTACTGAGCATGGTTGGCGGCAAAATTAAGTCTCAGCTGAAAAATCTGTCGAATCCATCCGATGGCAACCCACTGGGTCGTATCCTGAAGGTCTACCACAACAACAAATCTGCTGATGTGGAAAACCTTGAGTTGAAATTGGACGAAGCCATTTTACGTGAGACGCCAAAAATCGAACGTGGTATTCCGATGATCAAGCTGTTCGCAGCGGTCGCACCATTGATGGGTCTGTTAGGTACTGTTATCGGTATGATCATGACCTTCCAAACCATCACGCTGTACGGTACCGGTGACCCGAAACTGATGGCAGGTGATATCTCTCTGGCCTTGGTAACTACGGCTCTGGGTCTGATCGCGGCATTGCCACTGATCTTCGCTCATAGCATCGTGGCGTCAAAAGCCAAAAGTGTAATGCATGTACTGGATGAGCAAAGCGCAGGTATCGTTGCTGCTCATGCGGAGAAGGAGAAGGCCTAATGATGCTCCAGCTAATTGAGCTGTGGGAATCGGTACAGGATTTTATTCATACCGGGGGCAACGTATTGTACGTTGTCGCCCTGGTGCTCCTCATCATGTGGTTTTTGATGTTAGAGCGCTACTGGTATCTGAGAGCGGTTTTCCCGAAAGAGAAAAAGGCAATTATTGCCCGCTGGGATGCCAGAGAGGACACCACCTCTTGGTATGCTCATAAAATTCGTGATACCTGGATTTCTGAAGCAGGAAGTAGAATCGATCAGAACATGCTTTTGATCAAAACCTTGGTCGCCATGTGTCCGTTAATCGGACTGCTGGGAACAGTAACCGGGATGATTGCCGTATTTGATGTGATGGCAACCCAGGGAACAGGTAATCCAAGAACCATGGCATCGGGTATTTCGATGGCAACGATCCCGACAATGTCAGGTATGGTTGCAGCGTTATCCGGACTCTTCTTCAGTTCACGGTTGGAAATCAAAGCGAAGCGCGAAAAAGCCAGCTTGGTTGACAGCTTACCGCATCATTAAAGAGAGATTTTTATGGCACGTAAACGTATTCGTGAAGACGACGAGGCCCAAATCGACATTACGCCGATGATGGATATCGTTTTCATTATGTTGATATTCTTTATTGTGACGACCTCTTTCGTTAAGGAAGCCGGTATCGATGTCAACAAACCTGAATCTACACAGGCACAGCAAAAACCAAGCGCAACCATCTTTATCGCAATTCGTCCGAATGGCGAGATCTGGATGGACCGTCGTATGGTCGATGTTGAGCGGGTTGCGGCAAACATTGAGCGACTGGTTGCAGAGTCACCGACTGATACTATTATCGTTCAGGCTGACAAAGAAACCCAACATGGTCGGGTGATGGAAGTCATGGACCAAATCAAAGCGGCAGGTGATTACATTATCACGATCGCCGGGGAGCAGTGATACTATGGCACGTTTCATAACATCGCTTATTCTAGGTGCTGTGGTAACGTTTCTATTGTTCTTGTTAATGGCGACCCTGGTCAAAGGGACCGGGGAACGTCGGGTCGATGAGCAAGAGCGGATTGTTATAGAAGTGAACACAACACCGCCAGATATGGACACGCAAGTGCGTCGTCCACCACCGCCGCCGCCGCCACCACCACCGGCACAGCCGCCGCAAACCCCGGAAACACCGCCAGATACGACGGATGTTTCAGGAGCGGTTGGTTTTAATATGCCAGGTTTGGATCTAGGTGGTGCTGGTACTGGCATTGGAGACCCGTCAGGTGCCCTAATGCGTGATGGCGATGCTCAGCCTATCGTACGGATTGAACCTCGTTATCCGGTGCAAGCCGCGCGTGATGGTTTGCAAGGCTGGGTACGGTTGAGTTTTAGCATATTGGAAGATGGCAGTGTGGGTGATGTGGAAGTCATTGAAGCTGAACCACGCCGCGTGTTCGACCGTGAAGCTGTACGAGCTTTGCGCCGCTGGAAGTATCAACCGAAAATTGTTGATGGTCGTCCACAAGTGCAAACAGGTTTGCAAGTTCAGCTGGACTTCAATCTTGATATGGCCGGAGGTTAATGATGAAACAGTTTACTAAACTGACTTCAGCGCTGGCTTTGATGATTGCTGTTGCAGGTGCTGGTTTTTATAGCCCGGTTAGTTTTGCTGAAACAGCCGCGCAGAAGCAGCAGCGGATCCAGGAACGTAAAGACAGACGGAGTCAGGCAGTTAGCGAGCGAACGGGTCGTGCAGTCACTCAGGCTTTTGAGTTGTATCAGGAAGATCAAGTGCGAGAAGCGCTGGTGATTCTTGAGGGTGCCCGCACCAGCTCAGACTTTGATCGTGCCTTTGTCGATCGCTACATTGGCCAAATGAACATCGGTCTGGATGATGCCAAAGCGTTGGACTATCTGAAACGTGCTGCGGCACCAGATATTCTGAGCTTTGCGGATCAGTCTCAATTGCTGGAACTCATTGCGCAATTGCATTTAAATGCTGAACAGTATCAGCAGTCAATTGATGCGTATCAGGTTTGGATGCACTTTACCGGTGAAGAAAAGCATGATGTTTACTATCGCATAGCAGCAGCCTATCAGCAGTTGAATCAGTATGATCGAGTACTTGACCCTGTTAACAGAGCGATTGCTTTGTCGAGTGAGCCGCGAGAGCCTTACTACACATTGAAGTTTGCTTCTTTGTATGAAGGACAGCAGATCCCACAAGCTGTTGCTGTGCTTGAAGAGATGGTACAAATATTCCCTGAAAGCGCCCAGTGGTGGTTCTATCTTGGGAATACGTATCAGTTGCAAGAGCAGTATGAAAAGGCATTGTCGGCATTGCGGGTAGCTAATCTATTAGGTTTCATAGAAACGCAATCGCATTATCAGATGTTAGGTCAGATGTATGCTAACAATGAGATGCAATTTAAAGCAGCTGATATCTTCGATAAGCAGATCAAAGCAGGTGTAATCAATGACAGTCGTCAATTGTTATTGGCAACCGCTAGTAACTACCAGGCCGCTCGTGAATACGCCAAAGCAGCAGAGTTCTATGGTAAATTAGGCCAGAAAGAGAATGATGCTGAAGCCTATCGTCGTCAGGGTGAGGCTTATTTAAGCATTCAACGTTATCGTGATGCAGTAACTGCATTTAACAAAGCGTTGGAGCTGAATGTAGATAATGCTGGTCGGGTCCATATGAGCTTGGTAAGCGCACATTTTTACCAGGAGCAGTATCCGCAGGCATTGGCTGCAGTAACGCAAGCCCGGAGAGATTCGTCATTGTCTCGTCAAGCTCGCAGCTGGGAAAACTATATTCGTGAGAAAGCACAGCAGAAAGGTGTAAACCTATAAGCTACTTTTTCCGCTAAAGTACAGTACTAAAAAACCCGCCAGCTGGC
>NZ_JAUZVZ010000012.1 GCF_030717845.1 Alkalimonas collagenimarina | reverse complement strand
CCAATTTGGGCCTTTTTTATTCAGTATACGGGAATTACATCCAGCTTTTGCCGCTACTTTGCGCCTGTTGCAGGCAGTAGTTTAAGATCAGATGCCCATGTGCTTTCGGCATAAAGGGCACATCCAAGGCGCCTGAGGCAAACACCAGCTGAATATGACAGAGGCCGGCCCGGCGCAAAAACCAATTCTGTTTAAGTTTGACTTGCTGCACTTTAAACACTGGCGCGCTGAAGTGATCGACTCCAATCAAGCCTTTGCGGATGTATAGGTAGTTGTTATCCATGGCATAGCCCCAGCGCCGCCAGCGTACCACCATCATGATGGCTAGCCATCCCAATGGCAGCAGTGACAGATTAGCCAGTTCGGGAGCATCGATACGCAACAACCATTGGCTGGCGATGGCCAAGGGTAACCATAGCAACAGCAGTTGGCGAGCCAGAAAACGCCAGTTGATGCGTTGAAAGTGAGTGGTGGCCAGTTGTTGGTTGGGCTGAGCATCGGCCAGTAGCAACAAGGCTTCATGCTGACGCACGGAGGGCACCATAATTTTCCCTTGCTCCGCACCGGCTTGCATTGAGTGCATTGGGGCATTAATTTGCTCAAACCGCACATTGCACCGGCCCAGTAAGCGATCCAACCAGTCTTGCTTTAAAGCCACCCATTGTAAGCGAGCCAGCTTCATACTGACTTCATGCTTAGTGAGCAAACCACAACGTCGAATGTAGCGCTCGCCACTGCGGACCAGGGTAAAGCCATAATAATTGATGACCGAAGCGGCAATGGAGAGTAGTGTCAGCAAGAACATCACCATCAATGTTAAAGCCAGTGCCGCCACACCTATCCAAATCCACGATTGGTGCTCGGGATCAAACCATTGCATCAGATCCAGACCGATTTTTTCCAGCTGATCGGTCACCAGCTCGATAATTAAATTGAAAAACGGCGCCGCCAGACCCAGCATTAACCACACCCGGTTGTTGCTGATACCGTGCAACACAAGGTCACCGATGCTGCGTGTATTCAACAGCTGCTCATCGGTTGCTGTGGCAGGAACGGGATCCGCACTAACCTCTGCTTTCTCTACTGGCGCCACCGTTTGATGCAGTGCATGGATTTCCTGCTGCAACTGCTGCGCCAAATGCTGAGGCAGTGCGACCAGCTTGGCTTCCTGCTGGTTCGAGCCAGCCGTATCCAACTGCAAACAGACATGGTTGGTCAGTCGGTAATACAAAGGCTGCTGCAGTCGCACATTCTGAATGCGGGAAAAGGGTAGGTTCAGTTGTTTTTTCTTCAATACGCCAGAGCGAATTTCAACGGTATCGCCTACCACTCTGAATTTGTACATATAATAGCTAAGCACAGCGCCAATCAATAACACGGTAGCAATACCGAGCAGTATCGCCATGGAAAGCAAAGGGCTATTCTTCATGCCCTGATACAACAAGATCAGAGTTGGCGCTAAATAAGCGACATTGCCAAAGATGACCCGAAACAGATTGACGGTAAAGAACAGCAGAGCAATCGGCGATAAACGCTGCCATTGCCGTAGGGATGTTAAAGATGGGGCGGCAGTTGCGGGCAGGCTGGACTCTGATTCAGCCATGGTTGCGTGTATCCTTATGCTGCAGAATAAACTGACGCAATGATTTTGCAGTCGATAGCGGTAAGCCGGGAATTTCAAAGGTATGCATGACGCCACCAGCACTGAATACCTGCAAGGTAGCAAGGCCGACTCTGCGCTCGATCGGACCGCGCTTTAATTCAATATGCTGAATACGCAAAATGGGCTGGGTGATACTTTTACGGAAAAATAAACCGCTACGGTAACTGAGATCATGCTCACGCAGTGCGTAGGCCTTACATGGGTCGGCAAAACGGCCATGTACTGAGAACAATAAACCCAAGGCGGTCAAGCCGCCACCTATCCACAGCAGGATAGACTCAATGGCTTGGTTGATGGGCCAGAATGGTTGAAACAGCAAGGCTGACCAAATGACCGTCAGTAGCAAGGTGCTGATCAGGTTAATGCGCAGATTCACCGGCATGTATTTCGGAGAAAGCGATTGCCAATCAAGTTGCTCTATATCAGGCAGCTTGGCTTCATCGATGCTGAGATTGCTAAAGGTGGAGGTATCCATAACCATTCATTCACTAGAGAGATGAATGGCATTCTAACGAAGATAGTCGTCAGTTGCACTCAATGCAGGCATTAGCCTGCATCGATTTTTGTAACCAGTGGTTTCAACAGTTGAAACAGCTCACGGTAGGCTTTTGGCGGTTGTTCTTTTTCCTGCTCTTTCTTTGCCTGACGCAGTAGTTGACGCAGCTGTTGCACATCTACTTCAGGGTAGTCAGCGACAAACTCAGTCAGCGAATCTGGTTCTGCCAACAAGCGATCACGCCAGGTTTCAACCAAATGAAATTTACGAGTGGCGGCTTGATTGGTGTTGCGGATCACCGCCAGCGCTTGTTCAATCGGTTCAATATCGCGTGAGCGCATCAAGCGGCCAATAAACTGAATATGGCGGCGTAAGGCTTCCCGTTTTTTCGATAATTTATCCGCCAGAATGATGGCATCTTGCAGCTCTTCATCCAGAGGGATTTTTGCCCGTAAGGTGGGCGGCAACGAAATCAGCTCTTCGCCGAGTTTTTGCAGGGCTTCCATTTCACGCTTGACCTGAGTTTTACTTTTCAGCTCTTCGTCTTCATCCCAATCGCCATGGAGAAATTCTGTCATCTTATCGCTTATCTGAGTACACTATAAGGTGATTATAACGTATTGCGTCGGGAAAGAGCAGGGGAAGATGCAAAGACCCTGCCCCAAAAGATGAACAGACAGAGGTACTATGCAAGCAGTGCAGCAAGATATTCAGCAGGAAATCGATGAGGTGAAAGCCGCCGTCAGTCAGGTATTGGCTCATGCCAAGCGGCTGGGAGCCAGTAGTGCTGAGGCGTCGATGAGCCGCACCCGTGGCTTGAGCGTTGAAACGCGCAATGGCGAGGTGGAAACGCTGGAGTTTAACCAAGACGGTGGTCTTGGCATTAGTTTGTATTTTGGTCAGCACAAAGGCTCGGCTTCAACGGCAGATTTAAGCCCACAAGCTTTGCAGCGTGCGGTAGAAGCGGCCACTGATATTGCGCGCTATACCTCAGAGGATCCATGCACGGGTGTCGCCGAGGCTGGTTGGCTCGAGTTCTCTCCACCTGATTTGAATTTGTTTCACCCGCATGAAGTGGATACGGCCGAAGCCATTGCCAGTTGCGCCCGGGCGGAGCAAGCAGCTTATGACACTGACCCACGGATCGTGAACTCTGAAGGAGCGTCGTTTTCCTCTCATCAGGGCTTAAAAGTTTATGGCAACAGCCATGGCCAGTTGGTGGGGTATCCGAGCAGCCGACATAGCTTAAGCTGTGTGATGATTGGTAAAACCGAGCAGGATATGCAGCGTGATTATAGCTACAGTGTGCACCGGGATTTCAGCCAACTGCTAAGCCCGGAACAGATTGGCCGTGAAGCAGCGCAAGAAACGGTTGCCAGGCTGGATGCCCGTCAGGTACCAACGCAAAAGGTGCCGGTTATTTTTCGTGCTGATATCGCCAGCAGCTTGTTTGGCCACTTGGTCAGCGCCATTAGTGGCGGCAGTATTTATCGTGAGTCGAGCTTTTTATTGGACAAGTTGGGTCAGAAAATTTTCCCTGACCATGTCAGTATTGTTGAGCAGCCCCACTTACCGATGGCACTGGCATCCAGCCCATTCGATGCCGAAGGGGTGAAAACCCGTGATCTGGCCATCATTGAGCAGGGCGTTTTGACCAGTTGGCTACTGACCAGCTACTCCGCCAGAAAGCTGGGGTTAAGCAGCACGGGCCATGCCGGTGGCATTCATAACTGGCTGGTGCAGCATGGTGATAAAGATTTAGCGGCGTTGTGCCGGGAGATGGGGCGTGGTCTATTGGTGACCGAGTTGATGGGGCAAGGGGTGAATACCGTGACCGGTGATTACTCTCGTGGTGCCGCTGGTTTCTGGGTAGAAAACGGTGAAATCCAATTCCCGGTAGCCGAAGTGACCATTGCCGGCAATCTGAAAGATATCTTCCAGAATATCGCTGCCATCGGGCAGGATGTCGATCGCCGCGGTGGCGTGCATACCGGTTCTGTTTTGATCAGCTCGATGCAAGTTGCCGGCAACTAATCATTAAGGCTGCCCTGGTTGAGCAAGGCCCGCTTCGTCAAAAGCGGGCCTTTAATTTCAGGCAAATACCGAATCGCATAGCTGCAAAAAAGTTGGTGCCGGTGACAGTTGTTTCGGCAATTGCAACCGAGCTGCAATATCTTCACTGCTCAGCACCCCTCGGATCTGGTGGTTGTCTCTATCGAGCACCAAGCAATAGGCTTCTCCTTCACGTTGCAGGGTCTTCAATACCTCGCCAATAGTGCTGCGAGCCAAATCCTGATACGCAAATGCCTTTAGCTGCTGACGTGTTAACATCAGATCGCGCACCGTGATTTCCGAACGAGCCTCGCCTAGCACCACTCGTCGCATAATACTTTGTGCCGATAGCTGCCGCGAGCTGATCAACCCGAGTAGTGCTTCTTTTTCATCCACCACCAGCTTCAGGTGGCTGTGCTCTCGCTCTAGCATCATCAAGGCGTCGGTGGCCAATGTATCGGCTTCCAGCATGGTTGGACGATGTTGTTTAAAGTCGGTCAACCAGGATAGTGCAGGGGTTTTCAGCTCAGAGCTGATCTCTGTACTGATAAAGTCGTCCGGCTGGACCAAATGATCCTGCGCATCTAATGGGTATAGCGTTAATGGTTTCATGGCAAATCCTCAGTATCAGCTCATACGGCTGATGCAATAAAAAGTGTGTTGCCGATGCCCTGTCAGGGGATCAGGCTAAGGCTTTCATGCAATGAGAATCAGCGCGGTGGGGCGCGGGCCGGGTTGGCATTGGCATTGGTTTGTTGGCTACCAGTATGAATACCAAGGTCAAGTTGAACCGAGGGTAGGCAGTGCGTGGTAGGAATAAGTTGACAATCGGTGTCGGTATCGTCGTGTTGCTCTTTGCTGTGTAACAGCTCAATACTGTGATGCAAGAGCGCGGAAGCACCATCGCTGCTAGGCAGTACCGATGGTTGGTAACTGGCATAGGTTGATGACTGGCTGAATGAAGCCAGTACCAGTAACAACCATAATGCATGATTAAAACGCATCTACACCACTTACCAGATACCACCAATGTTTCTAAGATGGTGCCTTTTACCCAAAAAGGCAATGGGGTAGCGTTAAATAAACAATGGGCTGCGACCATAGCGCAATGAGCCAGCAAAACGCTGGCTCATGAGTGGCTATCGGGTTTTGTCATTATTTTAATTTACTTGGCTTCGTGCTCGTCGTGGTCAATTTTGTACAAAAAATACACGGCGTAAAAGATGCAGAGGCCAATCACAGTGGCGAGGCCAGTAAAGGAAATAAAAATAACCGGATCAGAAATAAACTCTTGCCATAGGTTCATGGGATCACCCTCCTCTCTATTGAATGCACTCAGTATAGAAGGGTTGTTTTGGCTATAAACTGACCTGGATCAAGCTTTGGGGGTGGTTATGTGGCTAGCGAGCAAGGCTTTGACGCAGATCAAATAAAAGATGCTGCCAGTTGTCTATGTCTGGATCCAGTTGTTGCAGGTAGCGGGTTAGTAAATCGTCATCGCTACCTTTCGCCGGGTTGGGGCAAGCAGCCAGTAGTGCCTGCTGCTCCAGCTTTTCGGCTTCCAGTTCGGCCAGCAGCAAGGCCTGCTTTAAGGTCGCTTGATTACTGAGTTGACGTCGCAGTTGGCGAATGGGTTGGGTGCATTGCTGATTGACGGGTCTGACGGCTTGGTGCAACTGCTCAATCTCAGCAGTCGACCAGCGCCAGTGCTGTTGCTCGGCATACAGCAGCAACAGCATCAAATTCACATTGGCACCTGGCTCATCTTGCAGCTTCAGTAAGGGCTGCTGAATAGCGGGGTAGACTTGCAGGCAAAATTGCCAGAGTTGTTCAGGGGTGGGCAGCTTGGACATTACGCTTTGCGCCTGCTATATCGAAGCATGCTGCTGCCAAAACTGGTGCTCGGTCTGCTCCAACTGCTCTTGCAGTTCAAACCAGCTCTCCTCGACTTGTGCCATAGCTTTGCTGGCGCTGGCTTGTTCGGCCAGTAATTCGGCCAACTCTGCTTTTCGCTCCGCTTGGTACAGGCTGGGATCGGCCAGCTGCTGTTCCAGTTCATTCAAGCGGGTTGCCAGCTGTGTTTGTTTCGACTCTACTTGCTCCAGTTGTTTTTTCAAGGGCCGTAGTTGATTGCGAAGCTCAGCTTCCAGCCGTTTTTGGTCTTTACGCTGGGTGGCGCTGTCTTGCTTGGGCTCGGCCGCTGGTTGCCGTTGGCGACTATCGTTTTGCAACCACTGGTAGTAATCCGATAAGTCACCATCGAAAGGAGCTACTTTGCCATCGGCCACCAGATAAAACTCGTCAGTGCTGCTGGTCAGCAAGTGTCGGTCGTGCGACACCACCACAATAGCACCCTCGAACTCCTGCAACGCCATAACAATGGCTTCGCGCATATCCAGATCCAAATGGTTGGTCGGCTCATCGAGTAGCAGCAGGTTCGGCCGCTGATACACCAGTAAAGCCAACACCAAGCGGGCCTTTTCGCCGCCAGAAAATGGGCCACAGGCCTCCAAAGCTTTATCGCCATGAAAACCAAAGCCACCGAGGAAATCACGCAGGCTTTGTTCACTGGCCGCGGGATCCAATCGCAGTAGTTGCTGCAAAGGCGAGTCTTGTGGTCGCAAGGTTTCCAGCTGATGCTGAGCAAAATAGCCTAAGCTAATGCCGCTGGCGGTCCAAATTTCCCCTGATTGTGGCGCCAGACTACCAGAAAGCAGCTTGATTAAGGTTGATTTACCGGCGCCATTACGGCCCAGTAAACCAATGCGGCTGCCGGGCAGCAATTGAAAATTGATCTGCTTTAAAATCGGCGTATTGCCATAACCAATTTGCACCTGATCCAGTTTTAACAGTGGGTTCGGTAGTGCTTTTGGGGGGCGAAAGGAAAAACTAAAGGGTGAGTCGACATGCGCTGGTGCCAGCTTGGTCATGCGCTCCAATGCTTTAATACGGCTTTGTGCCTGCCGGGCTTTGGTGGCTTGAGCTTTAAAGCGGTCGATAAATTGCTGCAAATGCGCCACTTGCAACTGCTGCTTTTCGTACATCGATTGTTGCTGTGCCAGCCGCTCAGCGCGTTGGCGTTCAAACTGGCTGTAATTGCCTTTGTACAGTTGTAGTTCTTGTCGCTCAATATGCACAATGCTATCGGTGACGGCATCGAGAAAATCGCGATCATGACTGATCAGCAACAAGGTGCCATCGTAGCTGGCCAGATACTTCTCCAGCCATAGCACTGCATCTAAATCCAAGTGGTTGGTTGGCTCATCCAGCAGCAGTAGTTGCGAGGGCTTCATTAGCGCCCGGGCCAGATTAAGCCGCATACGCCAGCCACCGGAGAAGGATTTAACCTGCTGCTGTTGCATCTCACCATTAAAGCCAAGGCCAGCCAGTAAAGTACCGGCCCGTGCTTCGGCGGTGTACCCACTCAGCTGCTCCATTTGCAAATGAGCAGCGGCCATTTGTTCGCCGTCGTCGCCCTGACGCAGTTGCAATAGCACAGGATACAACAGCTCATCACCTTGCAATACAAAATCCATCGCACTGCAGTCCAGCGCCGGGGTTTCTTGCGCGACCGTGGCAATGGGCCAGGCGGAGGGAATACTCAGTTCACCCGCATCCGGAGCTAACTCGCCTTGAAAGCAAGCAAACAATGATGACTTGCCGCAGCCATTAGCACCAATAATACCAATTTTCTGACCCGGGAAAATGGTCAGATTGGCATTGCTAAACAAGGCTTTGCTGCCACGGCGTAATTCAAGTTGTTGCAGTTGGATCATCAAGCACTCTCTGCTGGTTACTGGGGCGACTCGAAAAGTGAGCTGTAGTATATCAGTTCTGAGCAGGATAAGGGCAGGGCAGTTGGCGGGTTCTTTAAGTGAAGACTGATCATTTTTAATGGCAGTCATGTACAATACGTATTATTCATGAGCATGAACTGAGCTTAAGCAGGCACTCATGCCATTGCTGCACCAATTGAGAACCTTATGACCACACGCAAGAAAAAACGCTTTATCGCTGGCGCCGTTTGCCCGAAATGCAAGGCGATGGATAGCCTGATGCTGTATCTGGAACACAATGTCGAAAAAGTAGAGTGTGTGCAGTGCGGTTATCAGATGACGCAGCCAGATGCTGCAGTCAGCAAGTCTGGCCATGGCAGCGATCAATTGATTGGGGTGTTTAAACCCGAGTAATTGGTAAGTTGGCTACATTGGCGCTTGTGATGATTAGCCGTTCATGATGATTAATAATGCGGTGGCGGTGGTTCCTGATCGGCGGAAACCATGTCACCGTCATCCCGGTTGCTTAATTGTTTTGCCAGCATAACGACCTGCCGCTGCAGTAAATCAATTCGCTTTTGGTGCTCCAGCAATTCATTACTCAGATGCTGCATCGCATCATCCTGAAAAGCCAGTTTGCTCTCCAGTTCAATAATATGCAGTTCTACTTCATTGGTATCGCGACTAGTCACGGTTGATCTCCCATACTTCTGCTAAGCCACTAGAGCTTTCACTGATGATCTGGTGGGGGCCAAAAAAGGCCACTGCATGCACGGCAGCACTGGGCGGTCGGCTACCGACTCGGGGCGATACGCGCCAACGTTGCAGTTCTTCGCCACTTTGCACATCCCACAGCGCCAGTTTGCGGCTGGGCGCACCGGTGGCGAGCCAGCGACCATCATCACTAAAGCGTACTGCACTAAAAATTTGCTGGCGGGCGGTAAATTGCAACCGACTCACCGGCTGGCCAGTCTGAATATCCCATATTTGAGCCATGCTCTGACTATCTGCGGTAAAGGCATAGCGACCTTGTGGATCCAACTTCACTTTGGTGACCCGGCTTGGGTGGGGAAAGCTATGGATGATTTGTGCGCTTTCAGTATCCCACAAATAGGCCATGTAATCGTTACCGCCGGTAAGGGCATAGCGGCCATTGGGCGATAAATCGACACTGTTGATACGCTCGCTGTGGCCAAGAAACTCCAGGCGCCGCCCCGATGAAAACGTAATGTGCTGCACACCACCATTACTTTTGCCAATCAGCAGATGGTCGGCATTATTGGAGACAGCCACATCGCGGACCGATGCTTCATCCAGCTGCCAGTAGCCAACATTTTCGCCATCTTCAATGCGCCACAGCGCGAAATTATCGCGGTCTGCTGACAACACATGGCTGTTGTTGGGGCTGATCGCCAGCACAAAGACCACGTTCTCATCGACATCTTGATGATTCCATTGGTACAGCAACCCTTGTTGTTCGGTATCCCAGATGGTAATGCCATGCTGTAACGTTGATTGCACCGCATAACGGCCATCACTGGATAACGTTGCGGCATAGGTGGCTTGAGCCGCATGTTTCCACTGTTGGACCGGAGTCGTCTCTACCCGGCTGCAGCTGCAGAGAAAAATAAACAGTAAAATTGATAGATATTTCATGCTATGGCTTAACGTCATCCCCACAAACCGTTAGTATAGACTCACGGTAAGAATCATAACACACTAGTGTGCAGCGAAAGTTGCCCGATTTGGAGAAAATAATGCGCGTATCAACCAAACTTAGCCTGGTGGCTGTTTCTTTATTCACCTTATCTGCTTGTCAGCCTGCTGCAGATAAGCAAGGTCCGGTCGAGCTGGACTCTGAAATTGCCAAGCAATCGTATAGCTTTGGTGTGTCTGCCGGGTATTACATTGATAGTGCCGTTGCAGAGCACAGAGCGATGGGGTTAGAGCTGGATTCTGATTTAATCGTTCGTGGTATGCAAGATGCACTGGCAGATAAAGCCCTGGTATCTGAAGAAGAAATTCAAGCGCATCTAACCAGCCTTGATGAAAGCTTCCGTGCCAAGCAAGAAGAGCAAGCCGAGCTGGTCGCTGCTGAAACGGTTGCTGCTGGTCAGGCTTATCTGGCAGAGAATGCCACTAAAGATGGTGTTGTTGTGACAGAATCGGGGCTGCAGTATGAAGTGCTGACCGAAGGTGAAGGTGCGAAACCAAAAGCAGAAGATACTGTAACGGTGCATTACAAAGGCACCTTACTGGATGGCACGACGTTTGATAGCTCGTACGAGCGCAATGAACCTGCTCAGTTCCCGCTTAACCGGGTGATTACCGGTTGGACTGAAGGTGTGCAGCTGATGAGCGTTGGCTCGAAGTTCCGCTTTACCATTCCTTCCGAACTGGCTTATGGCGAACGTGATATGGGTGTGATCCCACCGCATAGCGTGCTGGTGTTTGAAGTCGAGCTACTGGATGTGCAAAAAGCGGCTGAATAATTTCAGCGCAAGATAAAACAAAAGAGGCAGCCAATGGCTGCCTCTTTTCGTATCTGTATGGTTGACTACCAAGGGTTCAGGCTGGTGTTTCCTGATCGCTGTGTTTATCGTGCAGCGTATGGATCAACTCATCTTCCAGTTCGAAGCGCTCTTCGAGGGCTTGGCCTAAATCGGATAACTCATTATCAAAAGCAGCACTTTGGCGGGTACTGAAATGATCCGCATACTTGTCATTAAAGTTCAGGGCTAGATCCGTGGAAGCTGCAATTTTGGGGTACAGTTGATTGGCCAACTGACGACTGTCGGTACCATTGACCGCGCATTCAGAGACGATGTGTTCGTATACTTCAAAATGGCCAGCAGACAAGTAATCCATCAACAACTGACAAAATTCCTGTACCGCTTCTTGCGCTGGTTTACTGCGTTGTTTGTCATCAAAAGGCGGCAGGCCTGCCAATTTACAATAACTAATGATCAGCTGCTGACGTTCTTCCAGCCAGTGATCGATTGCGGTTAATGCGCCGCCCCACTGTTGCTGTGCTGCTTTAACGCGCCTGTACATGGCCTGCTCCTTGAATAATTTAGATGTTCTTAGTACTCAACTTAAAAGAATCTTAGCCCTAAAAGCAATACTTTTTTCATTGGTCTGAGCTCAATAAGCCCTTATCATACCCTGAGCCAACGATTAGGCCAACCGTTTCCCTGAAATAGGAGAGAGCCATGATTTCACACAGCTTTGTATTGCAACCCGAGCGCCGCGGTTACTGGTTGGTGGTGAACCGCCAACGTTTGTATTGGCCTGCAGAGCAAACTGAGCTGTGGTTGACCACTGCAGGAGAGTTGGCCCGAATGTTTGGCGAACCGGAACAAAGCGGCGATTTAGGCCAGCTCAATGGGCAGCCGGTTTTTTACTGGGTAGTGAATGATCAGCGGGATGATGAACACAATTGGCAATCTCCACGGGCACTATTGGCGTTTGGCGACGGTATTTTTCAATTGGCCGCCCGGGCGGTACAGGTCGCGTTGTTTATACAAACGCATCGTTATTGTGGCCAATGCGGTAGTGCCATGCATTTGGTGAGCTGGGAATTAGCGGCGCTTTGCTCGCGTTGCGGCCATCGCTGTTACCCGCGAATAGCCCCCTGCGTATTGATTGCAGTGGTGAAAGATGATCAATTACTGCTGGCGCGCTCTACTCGTCATAAAACCGGATTCTTCTCAATACTGGCTGGTTTTGTCGAGTCAGCGGAAACGCTGGAGCAAGCGGCAGTACGCGAAGTCAAAGAAGAAGTGGGTATCGATATCACCGATTTGCAGTATGTCGGTAGTCAGCCCTGGCCGTTCCCGCATTCTTTAATGACAGGTTTTATTGCACGCTATCAAAGTGGCGATATTAAGTGCCAGCCGAATGAGATTGAAGAAGCTTATTGGTTTGATGTCGCCAATTTACCCGAGATCCCGCCAGTGCAAACCTTATCTGGCCAGATGATTGCACAGGTGGTGAATACTTTATCGAAGTAGCTGATATATAAGCACAGACCAAATGGGAAGGATGGGTTTCAGGCAATAAAAAAGCCACTAAAAGTGGCTTAAATCACGAAGTGATTATTAGGTCCCTTAAATGGGCTTCTTTATTCTTATTCTTCACTAGCGCTTCTATTTTATAACAGATGTTTTTCAGCCATACAAGTCACTTTTTGAACTTTTTTCGTTTTATTCAGTCTGCGCTCAGTTTTACTGTGAACATGTTGCTCCCTGGAATGCTAGAGCCAAGGCCCTAGCAATGGTAAGATAGCTCATCTCAATTAGGACAGTGCTCATCATGCAATTAAAAAATGATCGTTACCTTCGTGCTTTGTGTAAAGAACCCGTCGATAGAACCCCTGTTTGGATGATGCGCCAGGCAGGCCGGTACTTGCCAGAATACAAAGCGACCCGGGCTCAGGCTGGCGATTTTATGTCGTTGTGCCGCAATACCGAACTAGCCTGTGAAGTCACCTTGCAACCCTTGCGTCGCTACCCGATGGATGCCGCTATTTTATTCAGCGATATTTTAACCATCCCGGATGCAATGGGTTTAGGTTTGTACTTTGGTGAAGGCGAAGGACCGAAGTTTGAGCGGCCGATCCGTGATTTTATGGAAGTGGTTAATCTTCCTATTCCCGACCCAGAGCAAGAGCTGCGTTATGTGATGGATGCCGTGCGTATGATCCGTCGCGAGCTCAACGGTGAAGTGCCTTTGATCGGCTTTTCTGGCAGTCCCTGGACACTGGCGACCTACATGGTCGAAGGCGGTAGTAGCAAAACGTTTAGCACCATCAAAAAAATGATGTACAGCGAGCCAGAAGTACTGCATATGTTGTTGGATAAGCTGGCACAAAGTGTCACCTTGTACCTGAATGCACAAATCGCCGCTGGTGCTCAATCGGTGATGATCTTTGATACCTGGGGAGGCGTGCTGACGCCGCGTGATTACAAAGAGTTCTCATTAAGTTACATGCAGCAAATTCTGGATGGCTTAACCCGCGAAGCGGATGGCCGTAAAGTGCCAGTGACCTTGTTCACCAAAAACGGCGGCTTATGGCTGGAAAGCATCGCCGCCACGGGCTGCGATGCCGTAGGTCTGGATTGGACCATGGATATCAATCAGGCACGTAAACGCATTGGTGATAAAGTCGCGCTGCAGGGCAACATGGACCCAGGCATTCTGCTCGGTTCACCAGAGCGGATCCGTCAGGAAGTACAAACCATTTTGGATGGTTACGGCCAGGGCAGCGGCCATGTCTTTAACCTGGGTCACGGCATTACGCCGGATGTCGATCCGGAGCGGGTGAAGGTCTTTATCGAAGCCGTGCAGGCGTTCAGCCCGACCTATCATATGAATACCGATGGTTAAACTCTGTTCTGACGACTCGCTGAGCTGTAAGCGGGTGGTTGGCAGCCTCTAAGCCAACCTTTACAGGCATGGATGCCTGTACAGAGCCTATAGGGACATACTTGCGGCGCGTTGGCGTGAGACTGGCAATCACACGCCTCCCCCTATCTCAGTTTAAAATAACCGATTCAAGCCATTCAATGCCGCCACCCGGTAGGCTTCCGCCATGGTTGGATAATTGAACGTAGTATGCACGAAGTATTCAATGGTATTGCCACCATCCTTTTGCATCATAATCGCCTGACCGATATGCACAATTTCCGCCGCCCGCTCTCCAAAGCAATGAATACCAAGAATTTCCTTGGTTTCACGATGGAACAACAGCTTTAAACTACCGACATTGGTATTGGCTATTTGTGCTCTGGCCAAGTGCTTAAATTGGGCCCGGCCAACCTCGTAAGGAATGCGGGCCGCGGTCAGCTCTTGCTCGCTTTTGCCCACCGAGCTGATTTCCGGGATGGTATAAATGCCCACCGGAATATCTTCAATCAAACGGGTTTCACAGCTGCCTTTGATAATGGCATCGCCAACAATCCGGCCCTGATCATAAGCTGCACTGGCCAGGCTGGGGTAACCAATAACATCGCCAACCGCATAAATGTGGGGCACTTCAGTCTGGTAGTTGTCATTCACTCTCAACTGGCCACGACTATCGGCTTTCAGGCCGACAGCATCAAGATTTAACACATCGGTATTGCCGGTGCGGCCGTTGGCAAACAGAATGCAATCGGCTTTCATTTTCTTGCCAGACTGCAGGTGCAAAATAACCCCATCGTCGCGACCCTCAATGGCATCGAACTCTTCGCCGTGGCGAATACTGATCCCCGAATTCCAGAAGTGGTAGCTCAGCGAATCGGATATTTCGCTATCCATAAACGACAACAAACGGTCGCGGTTATTCACCAGATCAACCCGCACACCAAGGCCACGAAAAATGGAGGCGTACTCACAACCAATAACCCCGGCACCATAAATAATGACATGGCGCGGATCATCGCGTAGCGATAAAATGGTATCGCTGTCGTAAATGCGAGGGTGGTTAAAGTCGACATTGGCGGGTCGGTAGGGGCGAGAGCCACTCGCAATCACAATGGTTTTTGCACTGATCAACTGTTTCGAACCATCGGGTTCAGTGATTTCTAATTGATGGGGGCCAACAAAGGCCGCATCGCCGTGAAAAATAGTGACCCGGTTGCGATCGTAAAAGCTACTGCGCAGCCGAACCTGTTTGCGAATCACACCAGCTGCATGCTTTAATATTTCATCAAAAGTCAGGTGGGTTCTGTTTTCATCCAGCTGAAACAGCGGGTTTTCTTTGTATTCAATGTAGCGACTCACAGAATGGCGCAAGGCTTTGGAAGGAATAGTTCCCCAATGCGTACAGCCGCCACCAACCGATTGATAACGCTCCACCACCGCCACTTTCTGGCCGCTCTTGGCCAGATTCATCGCCGCGCCTTCGCCACCCGGCCCGGTGCCAATTATAATGCTATCAAAATCGTACGATGGAGCTTTTTTTTTCGAAGTTGTCGCCACGTCTGGCTCCCGGAAGCTAAGAATAAACTGTGTATAACAATAGCCTGAATTTACAAGGAAAAAAAGCCGACTATGGTCGGGTGCTCTACTCTGTATAACGTAATTGCCAAAATAATTTCTTAACGTAGAATGAAAGTCGGGGACTAAATAACATTAGAGCACAAAATGGATACTGCAGTACAACAGTGTGATAACTGCAACAGTTTTTTACAGGGTGATTTTTGCCACCATTGTGGTCAGGAAAAAAAGAGCTATATTCGCAATGTTAGCGGGGTTGTGACGGAGTTTTTCGGCGAGTTCAGCAATTGGGACACCCGGCTATGGCGCACCCTTTTGCCGCTATGGTTTCGGCCCAGCTTTTTGAGTACTCGTTATGTAAATGGTCATAGAGTGCCTTATGTGCCGCCACTGCGCTTGTATTTTTTCACCTCGGTCGTAGTTTTTTTAATTCTGGCGCAGCTGGTGCCGCATCAGGCAATTGAAGACAGCTCGAACAGTGATCCAGGCATGATCATGATTGAAACCAATGATGGCAAGCAAATGACGCTTGGGCAGTTGCTGCGGCAAATCGAAGCTGACGTGCGGGAAGGCAATACGGTCGAGGCAGAAAGCTGGGAGCAAGTAGCCGTGAACGTGGAAAAAAATCAATACGAATTGCCATTACCATTTCTTTCCAGTGCCGCTCAGCAGCGTGTCGACGAGCGTTTTAATGCCTTTATTGCGAACCCGAGGCTAGCCATCAATAAGTTCTTCTCACTGGCACCGCAAATGATGTTTCTGCTACTGCCGGTATTTGCCTTACTGCTGAAGCTGATGTACATCCGCTGCAATCGCTTTTACATGGAGCATCTGATTGTTGCCTTGCATAGCCACAGCTTTATTTTGCAAGTGGGCGTGTTTTGCATTCTGCTTGGTGTACTGCAAAACAGCATTCCCTGGCCGTGGCTAGCCAGCAGTGTGGGCTGGTTGAAAGTGGCATTTGCGTATTGGATCCCACTGTACTTACTGCTTTGCCAGAAGTTCTACTACCAGCAAGGCTGGGGGAGGACACTGTTCAAATTCTGGCTCACCAGTTCGCTGTATAATCTATTGTTTGTCGCATTATTTTTCATTCTCATCCTATTGAGCGTGCTGTGGATGTAAAGGCAGAGCACACTCGTGTGCTGAAATATATAAAAATGTTAAAAATTCATTGATTCAAAGAGGGTAATAGACTAACTTGGTTCTTTGCGCCAATTACGGGCATTGTTTTATTGATCAAGAATAGCAAAGGCAGACCGCCAAACGAGCCTCCTCTGGCAGGATAGTTGTCACTTGTTAAAGTGGCGGGTATGCAAAGGAAATTAAGATGAAAAATGCAGTAATATTAAGTTTATTTTCGCTTGGAATGCTTGTTCCGGGTGTTTCTATTGGCAATGAAACTTCCCCGGATTTCCTTAAAAAAGAAATAGAGATCGCACACACTGAATACCTAAACGGTTCGTTCGAAAGTGGAATCTATGCGCTTGAAGCGTTAGCCAGAATCCTGGAATCTGATGATTCTACTACTCTGCACTCAGACGTTGGGTCTAATAATCTTGCATTCACGTACCTAAGAATCGGATTGTTGCATGAAAAGTCAGGAAACCAGTCCACGGCTGACTCTTATTTCACTAAAGCGATAAGCTCTTATCATGGTGAACAAGTTGAGATAGTCCAATTGAAAGAAGCTGCTTTACAATTGGATGAAATAGCAATGAATAACCGCAGTTAAGCGCTGGCGCTCGTCTCGCAACAAGCTGCTCGCGTTGCAAACGAGCAGTTTGTACTTGCCAGCAACAAATAATGCACCAAAGCCAACACTTATGGTGTTATTTCATTGAGTGACTCTTGGCTATTCGCTTCGGTAGCTCCATCAAAGCTATCAAGCCAGTTAAAAATGATCTCATGCTCCTCTGTACCGATTAGTAGCATCAAAGGATGCGGCCGGCCAGCCAGATTGATCACATCTATATGTGCTTGCTGCTGCCAGTGGGCATAGTGCTGGTATGGCGCAACAGGGTCTATGTCTGATGCGATGATGAGCGAGCGCATACGTGGTTGGAAATGTTGTATATTCGTTTGGTGCAACTCAACATTTGCTTCCGCTAAAGCTTGAAGCGCTCCTTGCCTGAGCGATGCTTCTGGAACCAGCTGGTGCCAGCCAGAGCCACTAAGCTGAGGAAATACTGCCACTGCATCATCAAACTGGATACTCGGCGCGATCCAAATCATGCCATCAACCGATATCAGGCTTTGCAAATGAGCTGCTGTGTAGGCGCCCATGGATAAAGCCGTCAGCAGCAGGGGTTGTGGTAATTCAGGGTGAGATTTTAGCACGTGCTCCAGTAGGTGAGCATCTTTCACACCAAAGCCGAGGCCCCGGCTAGATTCGCCGTGGCCCAATAAATCAGGTATCAGCACGTCAAATCCGAGATGCTGAAAATACATAGCATGAAAGCTCATGCTTTCTTTCGTGCAGGTGTAGCAAGGCAGAATAACCATGGTGCCCTGAAATAAATTCTGGTGGTCGTTAGACAGTGTGAGCTTGGAATCTGCTGTGTATCTTGAGGAATAGGCCTTAATGTTCATATTGAGGGTGTTTGGCTTGTCAGAAGGCGCAATATGCCAGTAGCTCATGCAAAGCTCTGATTCGATGCAATGTCGGTAGCGGTGTGGCAGCAACACCTTTTCAGCGTTTTGAAACGCTGCAGCAGGTCTTTCGTTGTGGTGATTTATTTTTTTGACCACCATCTGGGCACAACTGACCAGACTGAGTATCATCAACATGATCAATGAGCTTTTCATAAGCAACTTGTCTTGTCTATTCACCGTGTTCTAACTCGAAGATGGCCTACCGCAAATAGAACATCGGCACCACGGCACTGCCGCTCTTGTTGTAGCTGGCTTTCGACGCAGCGTCCCTCACTGCTTTCGAGGCAAAACTCAAAACGAGTTCTGGTTTTTACCGGTTCTGTCAATTTACCCGGGGTCAAATCACTCCAATTCCACCGAGTGATCGCTCGTGTCGCCTCTTCTGCAAAGAACCTGCTGTCGGCATCGATGGTTTTGATAGTGGTGACTTGATAATCTGGTGTGATGACATACTCAATGGTAGCGCAGCCATCATGTCCCGCCCTTGCATGTTCAACAGGGTAAAGAGCTGTAATGCGTTGCAGGTTTTGCCACTTTGGAGCAAGCAGCTCTGTTTCGCTCAGAGGCAAGTCGGTAAACTGTTCTGGTGGTTGGGTGCTGCTGCATCCAGCGACCATAATACAACCAACCAAAGCCATTAAATATTTTTTCATCCTGTGAGACGCTCCTAAGGTCCTAGTCTTTTAACCATAAAACCTACTGAAAAGAGAGCGTCCGTGCCGCGACACTGTCGCTCTTGTTGCAAGCGGCTTTCATCGCAATCACCTTCATTGTTTTCGATACAAAATTCGAAACGGGTTCTGGTTTTGACTGGTTCAGTTAATGTGGCTGGCGCAATTTGGGTTAAATCCATTCGTTGGATAGCCTCGCGGGCCTGCCGTGCGAAGTGCCTGCCGGTGGAGTCAATGGTTTGGATGGCGGTGATTTGATAATCCGGTGTGATGACATACTCAATGGTGGCGCAGCCATCATTTCCCGCTCTGGCGTCTTCAATCGGGTAGCGCGCTTCATAGCGCTGAAGTCCTTGCCACTTTGGGGTAAGCAGCTCTGCTTCAGTCAGAGGCAGGTCGGGAAACTGTTCTGGTGGTTGGGTGCTGCTGCATCCGATTAAAAGAAGACTGGCAACCAATGCAGTGAAGTACTTTTTCATCGTGGTATATGTCCCTGAGTTGATATCAACAGAGTGATCATGCAAGCCGTAATACAGCCTGACTTCCATTTCGTTATGTAAAAAAATAGAATATTAAATTATCACAATCAGGGACTAAGTAAATATCTAATGTATTATTATTGTGATCTAATGGCGCAGAGAATACTGCAGCCTCTAATGCAGGGGCGCCTGATGGCGCCCTTTATGTTTGGTATCTGGGCATGACGCCCTGTTTTGATACGCGCTTACCTGATGGAGGGGGGGCGCAATCATGCGCCCCTACGGTTGGATGTTCAGAGCAATCATGCCCTTATAGGCTTAACCCAGCCAGGGTAGGTTGTTTTTACGACTCTGCTCGAAGTCACTGATTTTTGGCGCCAATTGCTCGCTGCTACCGATAAAATCGAGTCCGCTTAATAACCGCTGCTTGACGTCCTGATCGATATCAAAACCCAGAGCTGCGTTGTTGCCAAAGCGGATCTCCTGATTTTTCAGGTCGATCTGCCATTGCTGTGGGCCTTCACTGCAGCGGTTAAACAGACTGTCGATATTGCCCTTACTTAACGCAATCAATAGCATGCCGTTGTTGGCACTGTTGTTGTAAAAAATATCAGCAAAGCTTTCAGCAATAATGACCTGAAAGCCATACTGTTGCAGCGCCCAAGGCGCGTGCTCCCGGCTGGAACCACAGCCAAAGTTGGCGCGGCTGAGTAAAATAGATGCGCCCTGATACTGCGGAGCATTTAGCACAAACTCAGGGTTTGGGCTTCCATCGCTCAGGTAGCGCCAATCAAAAAATAAAGCATCGGCAAAGCCATCGCGACTGACCGAGGTCAGAAACTGTTTTGGGATGATTTGATCGGTATCGACGTTGTTTTTATCCAGCGGGCAGACTAAACCACCGGCAAAGATCGTGTGGATGCTAGGGTTCATGCCCATTCTCCTGTGGTGATGTCAACAAAACGGCCAGCGATGGCCGCCGCTGCAGCCATGCTGGGGCTGACTAAGTGGGTGCGACTGCCACGGCCTTGACGGCCCTCAAAGTTGCGGTTGCTGGTAGAGGCACAGCGCTGGCCCGATTCGACCCGATCATCATTCATACCCAAACACATGGAGCAGCCTGGCTCCCGCCATTCAAAACCAGCGGCTTTGAAAATATCTGCCAAACCTTCGGCTTCGGCCTGGCGTTTCACCTGGCCAGAGCCGGGTACAATTAATGCCCGCACTCCGCTGGCGACCTGCTTGCCTTGTACAACTTTGGCAGCAGCCCGTAAATCTTCGATGCGGCTATTGGTACAGGAGCCAATAAAGACCACGTCGACGGTTAAATCGGTCAGCTTTTGTCCTGCCTGTACGCCCATGTACTCGTAAGCCCGCCGCGCGGCATCCTGCTTGCTGCTTTCGGTAAAGTCGTCAGCGGCTGGGATCGGTTGGTCTACCGCAATTACTTGCTCCGGGCTGGTGCCCCAACTGACCTGAGGCTTGATGTGGCTGGCATCAATATGCACCACCTGATCAAAGGTAGCGTCCGCATCGCTGTGCAGGCTACGCCAGTAGACGACAGCGGCATCCCAATGCTCGGCCGTTGGCGCATGCGGCTTGCCTTTCAGGTAGGCAATGGTGGTGTCGTCCGGTGCAATTAAACCAGCCTTGGCACCCATTTCGATGCTCATGTTGCATAGTGTCATGCGGCCTTCCATGCTCATGCCGCGAATGGCGGAACCAGAAAACTCAGCCACATAGCCATTGCCGCCAGCGGTGCCCAGTTGGCCAATCACCGCCATAATGATGTCTTTTGGCGTGACGTGGGCCGATAGCTCACCATCAATCACGATACTCAGTGTTTTCGCCGCTTGCTGAGGCAGGGTTTGGGTCGCCAACACGTGTTCGACCTCCGAGGTACCAATGCCAAACGACAGCGCCCCAAAAGCACCATGGGTCGAGGTATGTGAATCGCCGCATACAATGATCATGCCCGGTTGAGTAAGGCCTAGCTCCGGACCTATTACATGCACAATGCCCTGATCCGGGTGGGTTAAATCCAGCAGCGGAATGCGATGCTCATCGCAATTCTCGGCTAATGCCTCCAGCTGTTTGCGTGAGGTTTCGCCGGCGGCATCCATACTGCGCCGCTGGGTCGAGACATTGTGATCCATGGTGGCGTAGGTTAAGTCCGGCCGGCGTACTGGGCGGTTGGCTTGCTTTAAACCAGCAAAGGCCTGTGGTGAGGTCACTTCGTGGATCAAGTGGCGATCGACATACAACAAATCAGTACTGGCGTTTAACTGGCCGACCACATGGCTCTGATAAATTTTTTGATACAGCGTTTGGCTCATGATTGGCTTCCCTGGTTAGTCGTTGTGTTGTGCGCAGCAGCGGCAATTGCAGCAGCGACGGCGTCGCCAACATCGGCAGTGCCGTAGCGTGAGTCGGGTTGAATATCGCGGGTGACGATGCCTTGCTCCAAGCACTGCTGAACCGCTTGCTCGATGGCGACGGCGGCAGCTTCTTGGCCAAAACTGTAGCGCAGCATCAAGGCTGCACTTAAAATTTGCGCGATGGGGTTGGCAATGCCTTGTCCGGCAATATCCGGCGCACTGCCACCGGCTGGCTCGTACAAGCCAAAGCCGCTGCCATTCAGGCTGGCCGAAGGCAACAAACCTAAGGAGCCGGCAATGGCGGCAATTTCATCGGATAAAATATCGCCGAACAGGTTATCGCACAGCAGTACATCAAACTGCTGTGGGCTGCGGATCAACTGCATCGCCGCATTGTCGATGTACATATGTTCCAGCTCAACCTCTGGGTAGTCTTTGGCTATCTCGGTCACGACCTCACGCCACAAGATACTGGTTTGCAACACATTGGCTTTATCGATGGAGGTAACTTTGCGATTGCGTTTCATCGCGGCTTCAAAAGCAACTTTGGCGATACGGCTGATTTCCGCTTTGCTGTATGTTTGGGTATCAAAGGCGCTATCGTCGCCGCGGCCTTTCTCGCCAAAATAAATACCGCCAGTCAGTTCACGAACGCACAACACATCCATGCCCAAGCTGCTAACGCGTGGGTGCAGTGGCGATAACTCAGCAAAGGCTGGATAGATCTGGCCAGGGCGCAAGTTGCAGAATAAATCAAAGGTTTTGCGCAAGGGCAGCAAAGAGCCACGTTCTGGCTGTTGATCTGGTGCCAAACCGGTCCATTTCGGGCCACCGACCGAACCAAATAAAATGGCATCGCTTTGCTGACACAGCGATAAAGTTTGCGGTGGTAAGGGCTGGCCAGCACCATCAATAGCTGCGCCACCGATCAGTGCTTCTTGCATGGTAAATTTGATGGCAAAACGCTGCTCAACAGCGCGTAATACTTTGATGGCTTCTGCCATCACCTCCGGGCCAATACCATCACCGGACAAAATGGCTACTTTATAATTGGATTGCTTCATTAGACACCTGCCGTTCGTTGGCGCGCTTGTTTACAGGCATCGACCTGCTGAGCGCGTTGGATCATATTTAATACGTGCACATAAGCCAGTACCGAGGCCCGGACAATGTCGGTGGCAAGGCCAGCACCATGAAAGCGGCGACCTTCAAATTCGGCGATAATATCGACCTGACCCAGCGCTTCTTCGCCGCTGCCTTTGGCGCTTAGGTTGAAATCGACCATCTTGATGGTCAGTTTGCTGATGCGCTGAATGGCTTGAAAGGCCGCTTCAACCGGGCCATTGCCAGTAGCCGCTTCGGTAAAGACCTCATCGCCACATTTGATACCGACGGTGGCGCTGGCGACATGGCCGGTATGGGTGGAGGAGCTTAAAAACTCCAGTTGGTAAAACTCGTCCTGCTCTTGCAGATTCTGGAAAAACACCAGTGCTTCCAGATCATAATCGAATACCCGGCCCTTTTGATCGGCCAGCGTCAGAAAGCTTTGGTACACATCCTCCAGTTCGTAATCATCTTTGGTGTAGCCCAAATCTTGCAAGCGATGCTGAATCACATGACGGCCACTGCGGGAGGTGAGGTTCAGCTCATTCTGGCGAATACCGACCTGCTCTGGTGACATAATTTCATAAGTGTTTTGGGCTTTTAACACGCCATCCTGATGAATGCCGGACGAGTGGGCAAAGGCATTTTCACCTACCACCGCTTTATTGGGCTGGATAGGCATATGGCAAATCTGACTAACCAGATGCGAACTGCGGTAAATCTCGGTGGTTTTAATGTCGGTGTGCAGCGGCGCGAACACATCTTGTCGGGTACGGACGATCATCGCCACTTCTTCCAGCGAGCAATTACCGGCTCGTTCGCCAATGCCATTGACGGTGCATTCAATCTGGCGAGCTCCAGCTTGCACGGCACTGATGCTATTGGCAACCGCCAAACCAAGGTCGTTATGACAATGCACACTCAAGCGGGCTTGATCGATATTCGGTACCCGATTGCGCAAAGCGCTGATGATGGCAGCAAACTCGGTCGGGATGGTATAGCCGACAGTATCCGGAATATTGATGGTGGTAGCACCGGCCTTGATGGCGCGCTCAACAATCCAGCACAGATCATCAATCGGCGTGCGACCGGCATCTTCGCAAGAAAACTCAATATCGTCGGTATAGCGGCTGGCCAAGCGAATCGCTGCTTCTGCTTGCTCAGAGGCCTGCTGCAAACTTTTACGCAGCTTGTACTGTAAATGCAGCGGCGAGGTTGCAATAAAGGTATGAATGCGACGTTGTTCAGCAGCTTTTAAAGCTTCACCGCAGGCTTCGATATCGGCACTGACCGCCCGGGCTAAGCCGCAAATAATCGGGCCTTTTACTTCACGGGCAATGCGTTGCACCGATTCGAAATCGCCGGGCGAAGAGACTGGGAAGCCAACCTCCATCACATCGACGTTCAGCCTGGCAATAGCATGAGCCAGTTGGATTTTTTGTTTCTGGCTCAGGCTGGCGCGCAGTGCCTGCTCACCATCTCGCAAGGTGGTGTCGAAGATCCAGATTTTATCATCAGCACTCATGGTTCCTTTCCTTTCAGTCTTGTTGGCCTGAAGCCTGGGTTGATTGCGAACTCGCAAGCAATAAAAAACCCCGGCCTGTGGCACGGGGTTTTTGGAATTTTGCTTAACTTATGAACAGCAATAATTCGCCCCGCGCGCTATACGTAAGAGCACGAGGAGGTTGGTCAGAATGCTTGCAACATAAGTCATTATTGGCATGTGATGGATCACCTTTTTATTTATGAGACTATTAATAGCATCATTTTTCTGCAGAGGCAACAGTATAGATGGCTAAACGGCAATAATTATAGGCTGGTCGGTTCAGTGCAGCAAACCGAGCTCTGACCCTAGCCAGAGCATCACTGTCGCCATATGGAGACAGGTTATCCTTATGTTTTTACTAGTAAAAAAGAAGAGGCCCCACAATGTGTCGCCAAAAGCAGACACTTTTAGCGTTCCCCTGACGCGATTTTATTTTAAGCTATTGAATTTAATATGAAATAAATGTTGGCACGACAGTTGTATTAACTATGCCAGTTGCGCATCTGTTTCCGGCAAACGCCTTTATTTATCTTCAGCGCATCAGGAGTATAATCATGGACCCTATTATTGCTGTATTAGTGACTTTTTTGATTATGAATTTGATGGTAGTGACTGCCATGGTGCGTCGTATTGATGTCAATAGCTCCAGTGTGTTGGAGTGGGAGCGTGAGCAGGCGCTGCAACAGCCTGTGACAGCAAAGCCCGTGATGGGATCCGGAACGATTTCGTAAGCCAACCCCTCACTAACGAATGAAGCCAACGACAGCCTGCTGACGAGATCGGAGTCACTCTACCAGCAGGCTGTTGCTTCTCTACAAAACACGGTATGCTGCAATCATACTGAATCCAGCTGCTGCAAAAGCAATTAAGCACCCAGCGATGAAATTTAGCCCTTTAAAAACAGCTTCCTTACGGCAACTTGTATTGTCCAGCTTTGTGCTGGCACTGATCCCGGTAGCGGTACTGATGTGGCAAAGCCATAGTGCGTTAACCCGTATCAGCCAACAAGCTGTTGAGCAAGCCAATACCTCCGCCTCTAGCGTTCGTCGTATGGAGCAAATGCAGAATCAGGTGGTGGATATTGAGCGGGCCATTCGTCAGTATGCGGTATTGAAAACCAGCTCGCTCGCAACAGTCGCGCAAAATCACGTATCTAGTTATCAACAGCTGTTACCACAGGTCTGTCAAACCATGCGCGATGCCAGCCTTTGTCAGCAGCAAACCATCACCTTGCAACAGTTGGCCCAATCCTTTCCACAGCAACAGTCTGAACACATTGAGCCGTTATTGCAGCAATTACGCCAGCAGCAAGGCCGTTTGTCTCAGCAGATCTGGCAGCAATTGGAGTTACAATTGGCGGCGCAACAACGTGATGTCGCCAGTGCTCAACAACAGTTGACTTGGCAAACGGTAGTGCTGGTTATTTTAACCTTGTTATTGGTGATTTGGGGCTCGCGGCGAATTACCCGCCCGGTGGCGATGCTGGAACGCATGATCCGAGCGATAGGACGTCAGCAGGCGTTTCCTGATCAACGTGTGCGTGGACCGAAAGAATTGACCGAATTGGGTGAACAGCTTCGAACCTTAGCCGCTCGTTTGCAACAGTTGGAGGCATTGCGGTTGATCTTATTGCGCCATGCCTCGCACGAATTAAAGACACCGCTGTCGAGCATTCGTGAGGGCTGCTCCTTATTAAGCGAGCAACTGGTGGGGCCGTTAAATGCCCAGCAGCAGGAGGTGGTGAGCTTACTGAATGGTAGTACCGAGCGGCTCAGCCAATTGACCGAGCAATTATTGGATTACAACCGCCTGTTACAGCAAGCCAAACCGGTGCTCAAGTGGCATGTAGCTGAGCCGATGATAACCGAGTGCATTCAAGATCATGCTTTATCCTTACAGCAGCAAGGGCAAAGGGTACGTCTGGAGTGTCAGGTCGAACAGTTATACACTGATGCCATGTTATTCCGACGCATACTGGATAACCTCATCAACAATGCTCAAGCCTATGGCGCGGCAGATAGTGAGGTGTGTATCCGGTTGAGCCAGCAAGAGCAACAATGGTGGCTGGAGGTGATGAATCAAGGTCACCCTATTGCAGCTGACCAACGGGAGCGTCTATTTGAACCCTTCCAGCGCGGCCAAAGCCCGCGCCGTGATCGGGTGCAAGGTTCAGGTCTTGGTTTATCTATTGTGGCTGATTGTGCGCGTTTACTGGCTGGGAAAGCTGAAATTATTGATACCACAGAGGCGGATGTATGCGTCCGTATTCGTTTGCCATTGCCAGAGGACATCGAATGAAGATCTTGTTTAACCTGTTGTTGTTGCTGAGCCTTGCCGGCTGCCAATTGCTGCAAACCGAGTCGGTACGCACTTCGACAGAAGACGACATAGTGATGCCTGAGTCATCGCCAGAGCTGATCGCCGAGCCTGAACAGGAGGCTGAATTAATACTGGCCGATGACGGTGTGTCCATGCTGGCTTGGCTGCAGTTTAAAGACTGGGTGCTCAATAGCAGTATCTTGCAGCGAGAAGCATTGCCGTTGCATGACGATGAGCAGGTAGCTGCCATTCAGTCGAGCTTAGCGCAGCTGCATCCTGACAATAACTACTTAACTCGGTTTCGAGCACAAATGCAGCTGGCTGAGCGATTAATGGTGGCGCCACCTGAATTGACAACATTATTTAGCTGGGAGTTGGCCTTTAATCAAAAGCTACTAGAAGCTGAATCTGCGGTCAGCGCACTCACTCGGATCAATGCTGAATTGCAACAGGAACTGGAGCAGAATCAAGCCAGAAATCGTGAACTGGAGCAACAAATTGAAGCTCTGACACAAATTGAGGCTCGCTTAAATCAACCGGAGAATGGGGAACCACATGAGTAAAGCCGAGGGTCGGATCTTACTGGTTGATGATGATCCCAGCTTATTGCGTTTATTGACGCTTCGGTTGGAAGGTGAAGGCTTTCAGGTCCTCAATGCCGATTGCGCCGAAGCGGCGCTGGAACTGCTGCAAAAACAAGATGTCGATGTGGTGCTCAGCGATTTGCGCATGCCGGGCTTGGATGGCATGAGCTTATTTGATGAAATCGCCAAGCGTAACCCAGCGTTGCCGGTGATCCTGATGACAGCACACGGCTCGATCCCTGAAGCCGTAGCGGCTACCCAGCGAGGTGTGTTTGGCTTTTTAACCAAACCACTGAACAACAGCGAGCTGCGTGATATTCTACAAAAAGCCCTGCACCAAAGTGTGCCGGAACAATCGGACTGGCGAGCGGGCATTATCAGCCGCAGCGAGCAGATGGAAGAAGTATTGCAACAAGCGTTACGAGTGGCCCCACGTGATGTCAGTATTCTGATCACTGGCGCCAGCGGCACCGGTAAAGAGCTGCTGGCCAGAGCCATTCATCAGGCCAGCCCACGCGCCAAACAGCCCTTTGTCGCCATCAACTGTGGTGCTTTACCAGAGCATCTTTTGGAGTCGGAGCTGTTTGGTCACACCAAAGGGGCTTTTACCGGCGCCGTAACCGAACACAATGGTTTATTCCGCGAAGCGGATGGTGGCACCTTATTTTTGGATGAGATAGGCGATATGCCACTGCCTCTGCAGGTGAAACTGCTGCGCGCCTTGCAAGAGCGACAAATTCGACCGGTGGGCAGCAGCAAAACCATCGCCATTAATGTTCGTGTGCTTTCAGCAACACACCGCGATGTGCAGCAGGCGATGGAAGAGGGTAGTTTTCGGGAAGATTTATACTATCGCTTGAATGTGGTGAACCTGCAGCTGCCGTCATTAGAGCAGCGGCCAGAAGATATTCCGCTGTTGGCGCGCCACGCGCTGCAGCAAAGCGCGGAACGCCATCAGGTCAAGGTGACTCGTTTTACCGACGATGCCATGCAACTACTGACTACTGCCAAATGGCCCGGCAATGTGCGCCAGTTGATGAATGTGGTAGAACAATGCGTGGCACTGACGCATGGCCCGGTGATCAATGCCGCCTTGGTAGAACAAGCGCTAACACAAGACAGTAGTTACTGGCCCAGCTTAACCGAAGCCCGTGATCAATTTGAACGACAGTACCTTGTTCGGGTACTGCAAATGACCGATGGCCATGTCACCCGGGCGGCAGAACTGGCTGGTCGCAACCGGACCGATTTTTATAAATTGCTGAAAAAGCATCAACTGAGTGCGCAGCAGGTGACTGATGACGCTGATTAGCCATGTTGAGGATGCGGCTGAATCACGTATAATTCAGCCTAACCGCTTGCAACAAAGGATGGCCGATGACTGCAGTAACGCCCCCTGAGGTAGAAACCCCAGAACTTATTAAAGCTAAAATCACCAGCGAAACCGCCCGAATAAACTGGCTGGAACTGCAGAAGTTTTATGCCGCTGGCAGTGTAGTCGCTGTGGATGTAGCATTGGATTTAGTCGACGTTGCCTTTGCTTTTAGCCAGGACGACAGCGCTCAGGTGCAAAGCTGGTTAGAGCAGGGCAGCGTAGCTCGCGTATCCGAACCACAGGCACAACAATGGTTTGATGCCAAACAAGAGCTGTGGGCAGTAGTGATTTCGCCCTGGGTATTGGTTCAGGATAAACCAACCTCAGCGCAGCTAAATTAGTTCGCTTTACCGGCAACCAGGCTTCGGCTACAGTGTTTAAAACATCATGCCGGAGCTTTTATGGTCGCCGAGTACAAAACTGTTGCCAGTTCCAAAGTCACCTTATCACAGCTGATGCTGCCATCGCACTCCAATTTCAGCGGTAAAATCCATGGCGGCTACCTGTTGTCTTTGATGGATCAGATTGCCTTTGCCTGTGGCTCCAAGTTCAGTGGCCGCTACTGTGTCACGGCTTCGGTCGATCGAGTCGATTTTCTTAACCCGATAGAAGTCGGCGAGCTGGTCACCTTACAAGCCTCGGTCAACTTCGTCGGCAGCAGTTCCATGGTCATCGGCATCCGGGTCGATGCGCAAAACATTCAGACTGACGCCATTAAGCACTGCAATTCTTCTTACTTCACCATGATCGCCAAAGACGACCAAGGCCAGAGTGTGGCCGTGCCACGGCTCATTTTAACCAGCGAGCTGGAAGTGATGCGCTACCTGCAAAGCGCCGAGCGTATCCGCCAGCGCAAAGCCCGCCACGCCATGGCTTTGCCGTTCGATGGCAAACTCAGTGCCGCAGTGGCTGAAATACGCCAGCACTTCGATGCCAAAATCGAACTGGCCGATTCGGAGCTTAGCTAAGGCTGCAAGCGCTTAGGCGGTAGCATCTGTATGTGTTTGATCTCATAAGTGATTGTCAGCAGGCAAAAAAGCGGGTAGGTTGAGTACGTAAATTGTACAAAGGCGGATAGATCTGTGTTTAAACACGGATTCTTCCGCAGAATAAGTGTATAAGGAATTCGTATGAGAAAACCAACAACAGATAGAGAAATCCTTAAAGTTATCCACGACCATTATTACAAAACTTTTATATCATACGGTATTTCTGATGAAAGCAGAGAATCCAAAATTTACGTTCCAATAGACTGTGAATACTTAGCCAATAAACTGAGAGTTGATCAGGATATTGTATTTGGTCGCCTTTATTATCATTTAGATAAAAAATATGGTTATCAGCAACCAAATGGCTCACAAGTTCATTTGTTTGCTATGCGAGTAGGAAAAGATCAGCATGCAGTCCACTTTCCTCTTTTATCAGCGGTGTTGGCCGAGCAAAATTACAACTGGTTCCAATTTTACGCACCGTTGCTGATATCGATATTCGCTCTAACTATCTCATTTTTCGGGGCTTTGTAGTGCCACCTTATAACAAGGTGCGGTATTCGGGGCCTGCGGTCCCTGTCACGCTAACAATTTCGCGCACATGCGCATGGTGTTAGTCGCCAATGTCATCGCTACCTAGATTCGACGTTAAGAAGAACCGAGTTCAGAATCCCCATGTTGTGATTCTGGGCGCCGGGGCAAGTATCGCTGCATGCCCTGATGGTGACCGTAATGGGCTGAGGTTACCTTCACTCCAAGACGTGCAAGTGGCTACTGGCCTTGATGAACTCTTTTATCGAATAGAAGCACTGGAGGGATCGTTGGGTGATGGCTTTGAGGCGAAGTATTCTCGTCTAGTGGGGCTTGAGCGATACCCAGACGAGGTTGAGCAGATTAATACTGCGGTTCGGGGTTATTTTGCGCGACTTGAATTGCCTGATCATGTAACCCCATACGACCAAATGATTCTTGGGTTGAGAGAGAAGGATGCGATCTTCACATTCAACTGGGATCCATTCTTGCTTCAGGCGCTGCGTCGCTGCTCTGGCGTGGCCAAGCCCCCAAGCGTTCATTTCCTCCATGGTTGTGTTGCTGTGGCATTATGTGGCGAGTGCAAGGTGAGATCGAACGCTGGCTTGCCGTGTCCTCGCTGCGGGAAGGCGATGGAGCCGAGTCAACTTCTCTTTCCCGTTACGGACAAGGATTACGACTCTGATCCAGTTATTTTGGGTGAGTGGAACGCCCTGCGAAACGCTCTAGACGACGCATATTTCGTGACTATATTTGGTTACAGTGCACCGGTTACAGACGTCGCCGCTCGAAAGATTCTCATCGATACTTTTTCCAGTAATAAATTTCGAGAAATGGCGGAGGTTGAGATCATTGATATACGAGAGAGAGCTGTTATCGAGGAAACATGGTCAGACTTCTATTTCAGTCACCACTACGGAATCTTTGATTCGTTTGAGCATTCCCAGATACACCGACACTTCAGGAGATCGTGCGACGCATTCGCTATGGCAAGCCTCCAATGCCATCCCGTGCCAGAGAATACTCCGGCTGGAATCACAGAGATCGGCAAATTGCAGGAGTACGCGCGTCCACTATTCCGGGAGGAGCAAGCAGACGTTAAGTTTTGGGATGGCCATGTTAACCCGTTTGGTGGCTAACACATATGAGCATATTCGAAGTCAATAGGTAAAACCGCTCTGCTGGCCACGCTAGCGGCCAGTCAGTTTTTCCATTAGCAAGATAGACTGCTTCGTCTGTCATCATGGGTGCCAGGCGATAGCCTGCACCCCAACGAATAGTTTAACAATGCAACGCAAGCGCCAAGCGAGTGATTGAGACGTTGGCAGGTCTCTCCATTTATCTTGCCAAATGAGTAAAAAAGGAATAATTTATACTCATGAATGTTTTCGAGTTTGATGACGATAAAAGTCAGACGAATCGCCATAAGCATGGAATTGACTTCCATGATGCTCAAGCGCTATGGGAAGACCAAGACCTACTGGAAGTTCGGGCAAAATCATCTGATGAACCTCGTTACCTGGTTATTGGTCTTATAGGGATGAAGCACTGGTCTGCTGTTATCACGTATCGGGGTGAGAAGATTCGTCTTATTTCGGTACGACGCTCGCGCAAGAGAGAGGTAGAGTTGTATGAAAGCTAAAGATTTTGACGCCAAGTTTGACGAAGATGCAGATGACATCATTGATGATCTGGACGTTAAGAGCGCACGGCGGGTAAATCAGGAAGCGAAGCGCATTAACGTAGATTTCCCTGCTTGGGTCGTTGAGTCACTTGACCGCGAAGCTGCTCGAGTTGGTGTTACTCGACAATCCATTATTAAAGTTTGGCTTGTGGAGCGTTTGCGAGCTGAAGCTGCTAACAAGCTCAAAAGTGACACCACAAGCGGCGCACATTAGCAAAGCGTTGCCGATAAATAATTAATCGCTCGGGAATTTCTGCTTTTGGTGCAGTACACGCATTATGCGAATATGTGAGTCATCTAGACAATATAAAACAATCATTGAGGGCGGTCACTTCCCTGAAAGTCATGCCAAGCTTCGATTTCGAATTGTGGCTTTACGCTCAGCCATCCGGGTTTTGGCGACGTTATGCTCAACAAAGATCGCTTTTCCTGAGTCGACCTTTTCAAATGCTTGAGTGACTTGTTTAGTTAACAAGGCATCGTGAGACAGTGCCTGACATTGTTGCGCCAGGCATTTTGTGTCTTCGTCCATGCGAAATTGAATTCGGGTATCCATAGTATCCTCCACAGCTTTGTGTACAAATGTTAGCGCTGGTTTTGGGTAAGGGCAACAAGCATCTGTAAGCCGCCTCGGAGCTCAGTTAGTCCGAGGCTTGAATGGCGTCCTCAAAACCTTGTAGCACAACCGCAACATTCTGGCCTACTTCTGCCACTTCATAACCACCCTCCTGAATAAAAACCGTCGATAAATCCAGGCTGACTGTTTACGCGGTAAATTAGCGGATGGTAATTTTAATGTTAATTTTTATGTTGATTTACTCGTCCTTATTGCCATAAAATAGCGTTTTCTTTGGCAGCAATAAGGACATCGCTATGGCCGAACTTTATTTCCCCCGCTCTGCGGAGCGTGCAGAGCAGGTATTTGCATCCCAACCTGAGTTATTAAACCAATTCCGGCAGCTGAATCGTCAGCGCAGTGATCTTTTGTTACCCAATACGCCTTATCTGATGAGTTGCCAGCCTGGCGATGAGCGTGTGCTTTCGGTGATGAATCAGTTTTCTTCCACTGAAATGCAGCGCTTGCAACAAGCGTCGGAGCTTTATGACGAGCATCTGTTGGCAATCGCCGCTATTACGGAAGAATTGATTACCCCGGTGATGTCTATGGTGGAGGAGCATGGTGCCAATGCCGCCAGCGCCTTGATTGGGGCCAGCAAACATCAATACAATGCGTTCCAGCAGTCCATTGTGCGGTATCAGCAAGCACTGGTAGATTTACACGAGGTGAGCCAGGCCAAAACACAGGCACGTGGAGCTCGCGGCCGGGGTGCTTACAACCCACAGATAGCGGCGAAAGAAGCTCAGGTCCGACGTTTGCATGCTGACATGCAGCAGCGCTTTCAGTCGCAGTTGGCGCGCTACAAAGCCAATCTGGGCACACAAGCCAACCGCTCCGCGCTGGCCAATGTAGATCGAGGCGTCAATGTCGCCCGCAGTGGCCGCTCATTGCACAGCAATACCGCCGGAGGCCGCCGCACCGGGCGAACGTTGAACGTTGCCAATGGCGAGCAAGCCAGAACATTGCAGCGGTTTATGAAAAGAACGACGATACTGAACCGCTGGGTCATTGGGTTAGACCTGGGATTACGAAGCGCTAGAGTCAATACAGCCTTTCAGTCAGGTGGCAGGCGTTCTGGGGTAAGAGAGGGACTCAGGCAAGTTGGTGGATTTTCTTTAAGCCTGGGTGCTGGTTATTTGGCAGTAGGTGCTGCAAAAGCGATTGGTATTGCGTTAAGTCTTACACCTGCAGGCTGGGTTGTATTAATTGGAGCCGCAGTTGTGTTAGCTGTTGTTGCTGCGAGTAGAGCGGACAGTATTGGGCAAGGGGTAGGTGAGACGATATTCAACCAAGCTGATCGTATTTATATGCATGAGACAGGTAGCTAGTTATGGATAAAACCTTTTCTGTGTGGTTTGAGGTGTTTGGTTTTATTGTAATTATGTCATTGATTATCTCATATCCACTAGTAGCATGGTTTGTAACCAGGCCATTACAGCGTTTATTGAGGTCGAATCAGCAAGATATGATTAGTGACATGGTAGTTTGGCCGTTTAAGAGCTTTTGGTATGCACTGGCTATTCTATTTCCGTTTGCTCGCTGGAGGCTCGAACGTGTTAAGGGCGGATCGTGGTTAGCAAAAGGGAATAACCATCACTTCATTGATGGAATGGATAAAGTACGGCAGCTATCTTCTGCCTCACACTGGTGGTTAAGCCTCTGGTTAATGTGTGCAATGAGTTGCTCGTTGCTGTTGGTACTTTTGAGCTGGGTGTTTGGATATTCTTTTTAAATCTTTAATGTCCTGCATTAGGCACTAAGCATGAAGTTATCTCAAAAGCATACTAAGCGAATTATTTTATCAGAGTTATCACTTGCTCATGCTATCAAAGCAAAGATGGGGCAGGATTATCATGGCCTGCAGCCACCTCATTTCGCTCTTGGCATGGCGTCATGATTAGAAGCTTGGCAACACAGCTAAAGCTGTGCTGCCTGCTCAAACCCTTGCAATACCGACGCTACATTCAAGCCTACTTCTGCCACTGCATAACCCCCTTCCTGAATAAAGACGGTGGGCAAATCCAGACTGGCAATATGCTGGCCTAGTAGCGGGTAGTGTTCGGCTTTTAGTTTAAAAGCGCTGATTGGGTCATCTTCAAAAGTATCCACACCCAAGGATACCACCATGGCATCCGGGCTAAAGTCCTTAATCAGTTGCAGCGCTTTTAGCAGCACCTGCTGGTAAGTCGGCCAATCGGTTCCTGCTGGTAATGGAAAGTTATGGCAATAACCAAGCCCGGCACCTTCGCCTTGCTCATCAGCGTAACCTAAGAAAAACGGATACTCAGTAGCCGGGTCGCCATGGATCGAGATGGTAAGCACATCATCCCGTTGCCAGAAAATATCCTGAGTGCCATTGCCATGATGGTAATCGACATCCAGCACCACCACTTTTTCTTTGCCCTGATCACGCAGGTATTGCGCCGCTAAAGCGGCATTATTCAGAAAACAATAACCACCAAAAGTCGCATGGCCGGCATGATGGCCCGGTGGGCGACATAAGGCATAAGCGCTGCGCTCGCCCTCTGCCACCAAAGCGGCAGCGGTTAACGCACTATGAGCTCCGGCTTCGACCGCTTGCCAGGTGCCTTCGACCATCGGGGTGCTGGCATCGTAGCTGTAGTAGCCCAGTTTGGCATGGATGCCGCTTGGGATTTTATCCTGACGCTGACCGCGTGCCGGGAAGGCACTAGGCAGCATAAAGCCACTTTTGCCATCGGCTTGCCACTGGCTGTAAGCGGTGCGTAAGAAGTGCACATAATCGGCGGCATGCACGCGTTCTAAAACGTCATCAGCAAAGTGGCGCGGCGGTAAGATTTCAAAACCGGCTGCAGTGACGGCATCCAGCATATACTGGGCTCGTTCTGGCATTTCATAACAAGGCACCAGCTCACCGCGATGCAGTTCCATGCCGCCCTGATGGGCTTGATGTTTGTTTGAATAAATGACTTTCATAAAGCGTTATCAGCCTGTGTGAAGTAGTAACGACCCGCCAGCAACGAGGGTACTGGCGGAGCAGAAAGAGGATAACCGATAACAATCGGCAATTAATACCCAGCCGCTTGCCCGTCTTTACGGGATTCAGACGCACCGATGTAAACGCCATTAACGTGATCGCGCATTATGGCCTGATAACCGCCATAGCCTCCCATGCCATAACGCACCTGATGACCGCGTTGCATCAGCTCGCGCACGGTATGGTAGGGCACACCACGCTCGACCTCGACATAGCCACCATTTTCCAGATACATGCTCTGGCCATCGGTTGGCTCGGTACTGCCTAAATGCTGCCAGCGGGCAGCATCACCTGCTTCTTGCAGGTTCATGCCGTAATCGACCATATTGACGAGGATCTGCACATGCCCTTGTGGTTGCATGGCGCCGCCCATGACACCATAACTCACCAACGGCTTACCACCTTTGGTAATAAAAGCAGGGATAATGGTGTTGAAGGGGCGTTTGCCCGGCTCATAGACGTTGGCGTGATCTTTATCCATTGAGAACAACTGGCCGCGATCCTGAAACACAAAGCCAAGGCCGGGGACCACCACACCAGAACCCATGCCCCGGTAGTTGCTCTGGATCAAGGACACCATGTTGCCGTCTTTATCGGCGGTGGTTAAATAGATGGTATCGCCTTCATACAGGTGCGGGTTACCGGCATCGACCCGCTGCGCTGCACGTTCACCAATCAGCTTGGCGCGCTCACGGCCATAGGCTTCAGAAATAAGGCCTGCAATCGGCTGCTTGCTGAAGTCGCTGTCGGCATAAAACTTAGCCCGGTCTTCAAAGGCCAGCTTTTTGGCCTCGACCATGGTGTGAATACTATCGGCGGAATTAAAACCCATTGCAGCTAAATCAAAATTTTTCAGGATCTGCAGCATTTGCAAGGCAGCAATGCCTTGGCCATTGGGTGGCAACTCCCACAGTTCGTAGCCTTTGTATTCGGCTGATACCGGCTCGACCCAGCTGGAACTGTGTTGATCAAAATCCTGATAGCGCAGGTAGCCGCCATTTTCACGCATAAAAGCATCCATGGCTTTGGTCAGCTCGCCACGGTAAAAAGCATCCCGGCCATCGGTGGCTAAAGCCCGGTAGGTGGCACCAAGCGCCGGGTTTTTAAAAATCTGGCCTTTTTGTGGTGCTTTGCCATCGATGGTAAAGGTACCGACAAAGTCACCCGGTTGCGGGCTTAAAATGGGTACACTGCGGTTCCAGTAATAAGCAATCAGCTCGGTGACCGGAAAGCCCTGTTCGGCGTAATCGATACTAGGCTGTAAAATTTGCTGCATCGGCAAGGCGCCAAACTTTTCATGCAGTTCAAACCAACCATCAATAGCACCCGGTACACTGATAGGCAGCATGCCGTGGGGTGGTAAATCGGTACGGCCCATGCGTTCCAGTTCGCCAGCGACATGCTCATAACTTAAGCCAAGCGGGGAACGACCAGAGGCATTTAAGCCATACAATTGCTCGGTTTTGGCATCCCAGACGATAGCGTATAAATCACCGCCGATGCCGTTGCCGGTCGGCTCCATTAAGCCCAAGGCTGCATTGGCAGCGATAGCGGCATCAATGGCATTACCGCCTTGTTTCATCACATCAAGGGCAATCTGGGTAGCAAGCGGGTGGCTGGTGGCCGCCATGGCATGCTGAGCAATGACTTCGGAGCGGCTGGCAAAGTCATGGCCGGTGATGCGGTCGTATGCGAAGGCGGTACAGCACAGTAAACTAAGGGCTGAGACGGCAAGGGTGGAACCTTTCATAAGCGAAACTCTCGTTATTATTATGGTGCTTAAAAACTAACCCAGTTTGAGCAACACTACCAGTACCGCTCGACCAATTGAAGCGTAAATCGGTTCAATACCTGTATCGAATATATTTAAATAAGTTTTCGAGATACACTATGATTTTACAGAGAGCAACTGGCCATTCATCCTGTACTTCAGGCCAGTTACTGACAAAAGCGATTCTTGAGGCAATATGTTAAACCTACTGTTGGTTGTTATTGGTGTGTTGCTTTTGACAAGTGGTGGTGAGGCACTGATCAGAGGTTCGCTGGCCGCAGCGAAGCGTATGAAGGTTTCACCTTTGCTCAGTGGCTTATTAATTGTAGGGTTTGGTACGTCGGCACCAGAGTTGGTTGTCTCGATTGATGCGGCTGTGAACGGTCGTCCCGATATCGCAATTGGCAACGTCGTGGGAAGTAATATCAGCAATATCTTGCTGATATTAGGATTGTGCGCCTTAATAACACCACTTGCTGTCAAGCCTCTGGTATTAAGACGTGATGCGGTGACCGTTGTCGCTGCCAGTATTCTTTTTCTTGTTCTTGTCGGCGGCAGCGCACTCGCTCGCTCGGATGCCGCTATTTTTCTATTGGCGTTGATGGCTTACCTCATTTGGGCCTACCGGACTGAACGTGCAGGTACCGTGCCCTCGGCAACATTGCATATCGCTGAAGGTGAGGAAGTAACTGCTCTGCCGAAAACTATGCTGTGGATAGTGACTGCGGTTTTGCTGGGTTTGGTATGTCTGATGGTGGGCTCCCAAGTACTATTGAAAGGAGCTGTGGGAATCGCTGAGTCATTTGGGCTGTCTGAAGCCGTTATCGGTCTGACGCTTGTCGCGGTTGGCACCTCTTTGCCCGAGTTGTCTATTTCGGTCATTGCCGCCTTTCGTCGTCATGCTGATGTGGCTATTGGAAATATATTGGGCAGTAATATTTTTAATCTTTTGGGAATACTCGGAGTATCCGCACTGCTGCAACCGTTACCGGTTCATGAGCGGATTTTACAGTTTGACCAGTGGGTGATGTTAGCAACCTCTTTGATATTGCTGCTTTTTCTATTCACCGGCCGCAAGCTTAGCAGAGTTGAGGGTGGGTTACTTCTGCTTGGGTATGGAGTATATGTTGGTCTGAGTTTCACCGTATTCGGTGGCTAAGCACTCGTCGTTGATCTACCGAATGCCTTCGAGCTTCTTCACCGCAAAAGCAATGATTCTTGTGCTATTTTTAATGCTACATATGTATGAACCAACAAGGAGCTGTTATGCATTTCGCTTTGTTTGCTCTGCTGATGAGCACATCGACCTTTTCTGCCGGAACCGGCACCCTCTGGCTGGATGGCGAAGCCCACTCGGTTGAGGTGACCCGTTGCGACCGTGATACCAATACGGTTGGCGCACGAGGCACATTAGCTGATGGGCAAAACGTAACGCTGATGCTACAACGCTGGCCGGGACTGCACGCATTGTCGGTCACCTACGACAACGCCCAATGGGTGCATCGCGGACCAGAAGACAGTGAGGATGCGCCTGCACTAAAATCCTGGCTTGATGATGGCGTGCTTGCTGCATCGGGTACGGTCGCGGTGTTCCCACCTATTCGTGAAGACAGCATGGACGTACGTTTTGAAGGGCGTTGCCCCGGCTAAGGCTTCAAGCGCACAACATACTGATTAGCCTTTACAGACTATGTAACTCCAGTATGGCGCGTTGCTCCGGGCTTAGCGGCATGGCTTTCTGGCTCTGGTAGTCAAAACGTACCAGCGCGGCCCGGCCTTCGGCGCAGCATACCCCTTGTTGCCAAGCCTGCTGTGTCACTTCAAAAGAACTATTGCCGATACGGCTGATCCAGCTACGTACCTCGACCTCAGCGCCATAATGTAGCTGTGCTTTGAAGTCGACTGCTATGCTGGCCACAATCAATGGCCACCGCTGTAGATCCAGCTCTGGGGTGAAAACTTTAAAAATAGGCGTACGGCAGGCTTCAAACCAGACCGCGACCACGGTATTGTTAATATGACCTAACGCATCCGTTTCTGAAAAGCGTGGATGTATGATTTCTGTGAACATAACAAGAGTGTCCAATGACTGATTTTATTGAGGTGTACGATGATGCGCTAAGCCGCGACTTTTGCCAACAGCTGATCGCCGACTTTGAGCAAAGTGCGCATACCCACCCGGGCCGAACTGGTGGTGGGGTGGATACCAGTAAAAAAATAAGTACCGATTTGTATTTAAACGATCATGCTGACTACCAAAAGCAACTATCTACCATCGTAGAGGCTACAGCCGCCTGTGCTGAGCAGTACTTTCGAAAACACCACTTTGCTTTAATTGGCCCCATCGCTTTGACTATTCGCCACCCGGAAACCGGACAGCCAGTGGCATTAACACACGAAAATTTTGCCGAGCTTGGCAGCGATAAAGTATCCGATTACATGCGAACCTTGTTTCGTATTGGTGCGGTGCAAATGCAGAAGTACGATGCCGGCAAAGGCAATTATAATTATTGGCACTCCGAGGTTTACCCACAACCACCGCACAATGAAGCCCTACACCGGGCTTTGTTGTTTATGTTTTACCTGAATGATGTGGAAGAGGGGGGCCAGACGGAGTTTTACTATCAGGATAAAAGCATTCAGCCGAAAGCAGGCCGCATGGTGATTGCCCCAGCTTACTTCACCCATACCCACCGTGGTTGTATTCCTGTTTCCAACGATAAGTACATTCTGACCAGCTGGATTTTATTTCAACGTGCTGAACAGTTGTACGGATCGGCTACCTAAACTTTCTCTCTTTTCTTTCCTTTCTTTGCATCGACAAACACAGATTATCGGTTTGGTAATCTGTGTTTGTATAGAAGTACAAAACAACATAATAATTCAATTGACAATCATTATCATTTGTAATTAAGATCTCGCCCCAATTGCTGCAATCAAAACCATAAGATGGCTTGAACCATCGGCTTGGACTACGAATCAGCTGTACTGACAGCGTTTAAGGGGTTTATTTATGTCGGCTATACCATCATTTACACCAACCAAACTGGCACTCGCGTTAGCACTTGCAACCGCGCCATTGGCTGTGATTGCTGAGCAAGCACAGGATGCAGAACAACGTGCGGAAAACAGCAAATCTGCCAGTCCTACCATTGAAGTGATCCGCATCAAAGGGGATCAGCTGAGCCATGCTTATTTGGAAACCGGTACTGTGACGCTGATTAGCCGTCAGCAAATTGATGCCATTCAGCCGTTATCGACCGAAGATGTGTTGCGCCGGGTACCGGGTATTAACATCAAAGGTGAAGATGAGACTTCTATTGTCGCCAACTTTGGTTTGCGTGGTTTATCTGCCAGTGAGTCTAAATCTTTACTGCTGGAAGATGGCGTGCCGGTAGCACCAGGGCTGTTTATCGGTAACGACCGTTACTTCAACCCGCGTATTCAACGCGTAGATCAAGTCGAAATTTTAAAAGGCTCCGCCTCATTGCGCTATGGCCCATCCACCATTGGTGGCGTGGTGAATTACATCACCAAAACACCGGATGATGGCGTAAAGCTGTCTGGCCGCGTTGGCTCGTTCAATATGCGTGAAGCCAGCATTGAAGCTGGTGGCCGTAACGCCTCCGGTGATGGTTATGCTGGGGTCGTAGCGACGCATGCGACAAGCGATGGCTTTATGGACAAAGGCTATGAGATGAGCGATGTGATGGTGAAAGCTGGCACCGCTATTGGCGACAACCAGCGCGTTGGCGTGAAGTTCTCCTACCATGAGAATGATGCCAATATTTCGTATCGTGGCCTGTTTGTAAACGATTACCTGGCCGGTGAGCGCTACAATCCTGCGCCAGATGACTGGTACTTGCAGGATAGAACGTCATTTGATCTGAACCATGAACTGACCATCAGTGACAACATGACGTTAAAAACGCTGGTGTATTGGAGCGATGTCAGCCGTGATTACTGGCGTTACAATGTCGATACTGCGGCTTCTAATGCAGCGGGACGCTGGGTGTATACCGACGATTTAACGGGTAACAACCGCAGCTTTGAACGCTTTGGGGTGGAAACTCGTTTGAGCGTAGCGTATCAGCTAGGCGATATGGCTGCGGACACTGAGTTTGGTTTGCGCCTGATGCGGGAAGAGTCGAATGATATGCGTATTCGGGCAACCCGGCAGTCGGATAGAACCGGTGTTAATGATCGTCATATTGTCGATTCGGCCGACAGCTATGCAGCTTATGTTCAAAGCCGTATTGAGCTGACGGAGCGTTTAGCAGTGACGCCTGGTTTACGGGTCGAAAGCTACGAGCAAGATCGGGTCGTGCTGACTCAGAATAATGATTCAGCAAAAACCAGCAATACGGAGTTCTTACCCGGAGTAGGTGCTACCTTCGAGCTGACGCCAGCGGCACAATTATATGGCGGGGTTTATCGTGCCTTTTCACCGGCGTCGAATGGCGTGGCACTGGATGGTTTGACTGATCAAAAGCTTGATGGTGAGCGGGCCACCAATTACGAGGTGGGGATCCGTGGCAGTGAGGGCCAGCTTAGTTATGAAGTGGCTGCTTTCGTGATGGATTTCAGTAATCAGGTGGTAACCGGTAACAGTGACCCAAACTTGTCGCAGTCGAATGCGGGCAAGACTGAGCACCGAGGCATGGAGTTTGCCCTGGCCTATGATTTTGGTGCTGGTTTTAGCATGGATACCAATGCCACCTGGATCCCGACGTCTAAGTTTAAAACGGGTGATCACCAGGGCAATCGTCTGCCTTATGCACCGAAGTTTATGGCTAATATTGGTCTGAACTACAGTGCCGATAAGCTTACCGCTGCCCTGACTGCCCACCATCGTGGTGAGCAATACGGTGACCCGAGCAATCAGGTTGAACTTCCCGCGGGTGCCGGTGGCGGTATCTGGGGTGGCTTATTGCCGGCCTATACTGTGCTTGATTTAACGGCCCAGTATCGTGTGGTGGATGGGTTCACTGTGTTTGGTGCTGTGAAAAACCTGACAGATAAGCAGTATATTTCTGGCCTTCGTCAAGGGATCTATGTGGGCCCAGAGCGCTCGTTTGAAGTGGGCTTCCGCTATCGCTTCTAATGCTATTGACGCGTGAGTCGTGTTGAAAACCTGCCTTCGGGCAGGTTTTTTTATGTCAATTCAATGAACTAATAAAATAAATTTCATAATTAATTTCAATACAATATTCAAACACGGTTGATCTTAATAGTGATAATCATTATCATTCGCACCTACGTTTTGGTGTTTGGTCTGCACCGAACTTACATAACAACAGGAGAAACGAATGAAAACCTTCCATCGCTGTGCTTTGGCTGCTGCTATTGTCACCACTATTATGCCGGCTGCTAATGCTTCTGAGGTGATTGATTTAGAGGCTGATGTTGAAACCATCGTCGTTACGGCTACAGGTTATGAGCAAATGCTGATTGAAGCACCAGCGAGCATCAGTGTGATTACGCGGCAAGAGCTAGAGCGCAAGCGCTTTGCCAGCATTGCAGAAGCCTTAGCTGATGTGGAAGGTATTGATATCGGCCAAGAGGTAGATAAAACCGGTGGCCTGAGTATCAGCATTCGTGGGATGCCGAGCAGTTATACCTTAATTCTGATTGATGGCCGCCGCCAGAACCCGGCGGGCAATGTCACACCGAATGGCTTTGGCGGTACTGCTAGCAGTTTTATGCCTCCGTTGGCTGCTATCGAGCGAATTGAAGTGATCCGCGGCCCCATGTCCACTTTATACGGCTCAGATGCGATGGGGGGGGTGGTGAATATCATTACCCGTAAAGTCGGCCAGCAATGGGCTGGGGCCGTGTCGTTTAATAACACTCTGCAGCAACACAGCGAATTTGGTAATAGCAATGGCATGAACTTCTATCTGAATGGCCCTTTGCTTCATGAGCGGCTGGGGCTGGTGTTGCGAGGAAGTGCGCTGAATCGCGCAGCCGCAGATATTCGTTACACCGATCAGGAAGGAGAAGAAATTGTACCTTGGATGGGGGCAAACCCAGTTAAGGCTGAGATATACAATCTGGGCACTAAGCTGAATTGGCAAATAAGCACTAATCAGTTGGTGAGCTTTGATCAGGACCATGTTTGGCAAACCTATGACAACAGTCTTGGACAGATGGGAACTCTGGGTTCAGGTGGGTATGAGCCGAAGCAAAAATACAACCGTCAACAAAGTACGTTGGCCTATCAAGGCCGTTTTGACATTGGCTTTATCGATGCAAGCTTGATGCACAATTCAACGGAAACCTTGGGTCGGATTATTCCTCCGGGTATTGCCGGGGCGGGTGAGCCCCGGACTTTGGAGTCGGATAATACCATCGCAGATCTGAAGTGGGTAACAGCCTTTGGCGATCATCAGTTATCTGTCGGTGGTCAGTGGTGGCGAGCGGAAATGACCGATGCAGTGGCTCCGGCTCCGTTTACACAAACCATGAAATCGGTATTTATCGAAGACAATTGGCGTTTGCATGATGATTTTTCACTGACTATGGGAGCTCGTTACGATCATCATGATGCGTTTGGAAGCCAGTTGAGCCCACGGCTGTATGGCGTATGGAACCCAGTTGAACGTTGGACCATCAAGGGGGGTGTCAGTCAGGGCTATAAAACACCCAGCATTGAGATGCTAACCGATGGGATCTATGGCTTTGGTGCGCAGGGTACCTTGCCTTTTGTCGGCAACCCGGACTTAAAGCCAGAAACCAGCACGACCTCAGAGTTGAATGTTTTTTATGTAGCCGACAGTGGCTTGAGCGCCAGTGCAGGGGCTTTTATCAACCGCTTTAGCGATAAGCTGGCGCGTGGAACCGCCCGACCCAATTGCACCTTCCCCGGCAATGAGGGGGTTGCTGGCTGTGTTGATGTCGGGAATTGGCCAACCATTGTGGAATTCAGCCAAACGACCAATGTTGATAAAGCTGAAACCCGGGGGGCTGAACTATCACTGCGCATACCGCTGGTAGAGCAGTGGTCCTGGCTGATTAACTATACCTACACCGAAAGTGAGCAAAAGAGCGGTGCTCAGCAAGGCTTGCCGCTGACCAATACTCCGAAACATATGCTGAACTCAAACCTGCGTTGGCAGTTTACGGAACAAGCCAGCGTTTGGCTATCGAACGAGTACCGTTCAAAGCGCTACCGTGGAGCAGGGGCTGCTTATGATGCTTTAGGTGACTTTAAAGCCTATACCCTGAGCCATTTGGGAGCGAATTATCAGGTCACTGAGACGGTAACGTTGAGTGCTGTCATTTACAACCTGCTGGATAAAGATTATCTGCAATACACACCTTACGCGAATCCTACCGCGGCTAACCCGGATAATGTTAGTTACAGCAATCTGTATCCGATCAATCAAGAAGGCCGGCGTTTGTGGTTGTCTGCCAACATTCAGTTTTAAGGCCTGAGGATGAAAGCAAGTTCATTCAATCTGCAGCGTCTGATGCGGGCGCTGCATACCTACAGTGCCATGTGGGTGTTATTGCTACTGCTGTTTTTCTCGATCACAGGGATCACGCTGAATCATCCCAATTGGCACAGTCAGTGGGGAAGTTACCAACGGATGGAGCTGGTAGCCTTGCCTGTATCCTTGCAGCTAGCGGAATGGCCAGAGCAGCCGCTGCAGCAGTCGCTGTATGCCAATGAGGTTTATCGTTGGGTGCAACAAAACTTTCAGCTGAAGGCCACAGATTGGAGCTATCAGTTCGACGAGGAGGATGAGCTACTGGAGCTGGAGTTTAAGCGAGCCGCTGGTTACGCCATGGTGTTGGTGGACTTTACGGTGGAAGAGGTTGAGATAGAGCAGTCGTTCGCCGGTTACTTAGCGCTGGCCAACGATTTACACAAAGGCCGCGATGCTGGCGTGCTCTGGTCATGGCTGATTGATGCCACAGCAGTCAGTTGCCTGCTATTTAGCCTGACCGGATTTTATCTGTTACTGAAAAATAAAAGCCAAAAATCACTGGGCAATAGCCTCGCTTTGCTAGGCGGGATCAGTGCTCTATTGATTTACATGGCGTCACTGCATTAATGGTTCGTTACTGAAGGAGACATGAAAATGTATCGATACATAAGTTCATCATTGGCAGGACTGGTGCTGGCTGTATCGCCTGTGCAGTCCCAGCAGGTTGAGATATCGCTAGAGTTGCCGGTGGTGGAAACAGCGCAGTACTACCGGCCTTATGTTGCTGTTTGGGTGGAGGATGAAGATCAGCAGTCGGTGCGGTTGCTTGAGATTTGGCGCAAGGAACCCGACTGGTTGAAAGATATTCGCCGCTTTTGGCGAAAAATAGGCCGCAGTGAAGCTGAGTTGGTGGACGGCCGCACCGGGGCTACCCGCACACCAGGTCGCTACCAGCTGAGTTGGAACGGGCTGGATGATGCCGGACAACCCGTTCCCGATGGCCAATACACCATTTTGGTCGAAGCCTCGCGTGAGCAAGGGGGACGCAGCTTGCAGCGTCAGACTATTCAATGGGGGGGCGGCCCTCAGCAGTATACGCAGGAAGCTATGTCGGAATTGGGCGAGCTGAAAATTACCTTAAACTAAAAGAGAGTCGAGTATGAAAAAATTAATGATCAGTGCGTTATTGGTACTATGCAGTGTTTCCGTTTCTGCCCATACCCTATGGGTATTACCCAGCCACTTTGTGTTGTCTTCCGAAGACAGCTGGATTTCAGTGGATGTGTCGGCAGCCAATATGACATTCGTAGCGGATAAAGGCGTCAGTCCTGCTAATTTATCCATTGTCTTCCCCGATGGTGAGCGCCATGCGTTCAGTCAAAGCTATCAGGGCAAACGTAAATCACAGGCCGACCATCAATTGACCATGGATGGTACCTACCGGATCGAGTTGGCCGGGCCCGCACGTTATTTTACGTTTTTCGAAGAGGATGGTGAGCGCCGTCGCCTGATGGTCAATAAGCAAGAACGAGCGGAGAAAATTCCAGCCAATGCCACCAATGTGGTAACCACCCGTAGCCGTGGTCGTGCCCTGAGCTATGTCAGTGTCAATGCACCGAATAAAACGGCGCTGGCACTGCACAATGAAGGTTTAGAGCTCAAGTTGTTAACGCATCCGGCAGATGTGGTGGCGACGGAGCCGGTGCAATGGCAATTTATGCTGGATGGTCAACCTGCCGCGGATGTGCAGATCGAGCTATCACGAGAGGGCGAGCTGTACCGCGATACGGCTGGTCGCGAGGTATTGACCAGTGATGCAGAAGGACGGATCCGCTTTACTCCCCCGGAGCCTGGTCGTTATGTGTTGGAAGCCAGCCTGCAGCAGGAAAGTACCTCTGCGTTGGCTGATCGGGTTCGTGAGTCGTTAACGTTGACTTTCGAAGCTGCCTTGCCTTAAAACCACTGTTTCATGCTGTTAGCTAGCTGCGAAATGGTAAAATCATTTTCAAATGAGGGATATCGTCTTCCAGGTAGGATTCACTCGCTGCCTGGAAGCCATGCTGCTCATAAAACTGCTGCAAGTAGCATTGGGCAGAGATATGAATATCCATCCGCGGCCAATGCTCTTTGGCTACCGCGATGGTTTTTTCAACCAGCACCCGGCCAAGACCCAGACGACGGGCGGTCTGGGAAACGCAGACCCGACCAACACCGGGGTAGTGATCAAATACCACACCCGGGGCGAGCACTCTGGAATAGGCGATCACTTTATCGCCTTTCTTCAGCAGCACATGCTGAGTTTGTGGGTGAAGGTCACGGTCATCCAGCTCTGGATAAGGACAATTTTGTTCGACGACGAAGACGTCTACCCGTAATTGCAATAGTGCATAGAGGGTGTAGGTATCTATTTGTTCAAAAGTCAGCACCTGCCATTGCATGCAGTCAGGCTCCATTGCTTAGTGGTTTCAATCCGCACTATATCAGATAATACCGCGACTAGGCGAGAGCAACACATACTGTGAGGGTTATTTCCATAGCTCTGCGATGGGGGTGTCCGGGCTAAAACGATCCGCGATCTGGGCTTGTAGTAGTTCGGCTGAAGCCAGTGCATCCGTGACCGCATGATGAGGGCGATAATCGGGCAAGCCATAACGGCGCCGACTATCGGCGAGTCGAATCGACACCGGCTGCCTGCCCAGTAATTTATCCAATAAGCCAGGTGGCTTGCTTCGATGCAGGCGAGCCTCCAGCTCCATGGTATCAATCACTGGAAAATCAATGCCTTCGCCCAGCCTGTCTAGCAAGGTGGCTTGTAAAAAAGGCCGCTCGATGCCGCGAAAGTGAACCACAGCCACGCTACCGGCCATGTAGCTGAGCAACTCATCCAGCATACTGGTGATGTCAGGGGCGGCAGCAATATCGTTGTGGGTAATGCCATGGATCACCACGGAGGATTCGGTTAAATGAAACTTGGGTTTGAGCAGCCAGTGCCGAGCCTTGTTGCTGGAAATGCGCTGCAAGGTCATTGGCACCACACCTATGCTGAGAATACCATCCTTTTCGGGCTCAAAGCCGGTCGTCTCAAAGTCTATCGCCAGTAAGGGCACATCTTTGATAGGGGTATCCACTGTGACCATGCCCGCTTGATAATACTGGACTAGTCTGGCATCACGCGCTTGGTTGGCTCGCTCGGCAAAGTGCTGTGCCCAGTCGATACCGGGCTGATCACCAGTCAGCGTGTTTGCTTTGTGTCGCTTTGGCCCGAGATACAGCATCGTTGCTAGCCGCCCTGATATCTGAATTTTAGATACTTTTGCGCATTGCTGAGCACCTGAAAAGCTTCTTTCAGATTGCGGCGCTCGAAATCAGATAAATGCTCAGGCGCTACATTATTATCAGGCTCTTCACCTGCTTGCAGCGCGATGGCTTGATGACGAATACGTGCCATGGCGATGACTTCCAGTGCATCCCGAATGTCTTCTGCCCGACCAGGCGGGATCAGTTTGGCGTTGATGATGTGTTTTAAGCGCTGAAATGAATTTTGTTGCTCGCAGCCTGATGCGAGCGCATGCACCCGGATCAAGTCGGCCAGAGGGGCCGTGCCGCGGCGTTTAATATTCAGGGAGTTATTTTGACGGCCATCATTCTCCATCACAAAATCTTTGAAAAAGCCAAGCGGTGGCGTTCGCAATAAAGCATTGCGAGCCATCGAGGCTAAAAAGCGTTTGCTGCGACTGGCATGCCGTACCATGTCTTTGTTGAGCTGCTCTGCCCATTCCACCTTGCCCCAGACGCCTGCGATATCAAAGAAAATAGAGCTGTGCAAAAGGCGTTCAGGGCTGGGGTTGTCGATCCAGTCCCGAAAGTACTTCTGCCATACTTGCAGCGGTTGCCGCCACTTGGGATTGGTGGCCATAATGCCACCGGTACAGTAGGTATAGCCACAGGCGGCCAAACCATCGCAGACAAAATCGGCTAGTTGTTTGAAATAGACATCGTGCTGCCTTGCATCAAAGTCATTGTGTAAAATCAGTGCATTGTCCTGATCGGTGACAATCAATTGTTCTTCGCGCGCCATTGAGCCAAGTGCCAAAAAACAGTAGGGCACTGGCGGAGGGCCAAGCTGTTCTTCTGCCAGTTCCAGCAGACGTTGTTTAAAACTACGACCAATGACGGCCATGGCACTACCAATCATATGGGAGTTGGCGTCTTCATTCACCATCCGAACAAAACAGGCTTTTACATCCTGGCTGAGGGCCTGCAACTCGGTGACACTCTGTTGGCGGAAAATACTGCTGACTACAAAGAGACTATTTTTTGATTCGTAGCGCACAATATCGGAAATCGCAATCACCCCAATAGGGCGGCCTTGCTTCATAACGGGCAGATGATGCACGTTATGGCGCAGCATGATCAGCATGGCCTCAAACACAAACTGATGATGCTGAATGGTGACCAATTCACGAGTCATGATATCGCCGATGGCGGTATCAAAGGGTAAACCGGGTGCGACCAGGCGATTACGAATATCGCGATCGGTAATAATGCCAGCAATCAAATTTATTTTGCCGTCTCGGTTCGCTTCAGCTTGTGTTTCCGGTTGTAGCACCAAGAGCGAAGATACTGACTCGTGCTGCATGGTAATAGCTGCATCGCGCACTGAGGCATCGGTGGTTAGGGTAACAGGTTCACGGCCAATCAGCGTATTGACTTTCGACGTCATCAGTTCGTTGGCATCGGTTTGTCGCTGCGGAACGGCTTTGCGTCTTTCTTCGTCACTCACCATGACATAGTCAGCGAACAGGTCATGGTTTTCAAACAGCTCATCAAACAAGGTTGCGGGGATTAGATACAACAGGGTATCTTCTAAGGCTGAAGCCGGAAAACGAACGGTTTTACTGCGCAGCAACCCTTGTTCGGCAAAAATACCGCCTTCACTTAAGCGGTTGTATAAATCACCATTGCGCCGATAAGTTTCTACCGCGCCACTGCGGATCAAGTAGAGAGCATCCAGCGATTGACCGAAGCTTAAAATGGGGGTACCCGCTTTGAAATAGCTGATTTCAATTTGACTTGCGACTTGGACCTGAGTTTCTTCGGGCAGCTCTTGAAAAGGTGAGTGCCTTTTTAAAAACTCCAGAATTTCAATCTGCTCAATTTGCATAGTTGGAAATGCCTGACGCTATTGATCATGTCAGGGCGCAATCATGCGCCCCTACGATATCCGTTTATCATTGCCTTGGGCGCAATCATGCGCCCCTACGATACCCGGTTATCATTGCTTGGGCGCAATCATGCGCCCCTACGATATCCGTTTATCATTGCCTTGGGCGCAATCATGAGCCCCTACGATATCCGTTTATCATTGCCTTGGGCAGCCCCTACGATATCCGTTTATCATTGCCTTGGGCGCAATCATGCGCCCCTACGATATCCGTTTATCATTGCTTGGGCGCAATCATGCGCCCCTACGATATCCGTTTATCATTGCCTTGGGCGCAATCATGCGCCCCTACATCATCAGGCTTTGCCTGGTCTGGGCTCACTCATTAGCCCCTTGACCACCGAGATACAGGCAACCAAAAGCACGATGGTAAACGGCAAGCCCGTCGATACGGCCATGGCTTGCAATGCAACCAAGCCACCGCCCAGTATAAGCGCAATGGCGACCAGACCTTCAAAGGTACACCAGAATACCCGTTGTGGCGTGGGTGCATCCACTTTACCGCCAGCCGCAATGGTATCAATCACCAATGAGCCTGAATCAGATGAAGTAATAAAGAATACCACCACCAGAATAATCGCAATAAAGGAGGTGATTTGCGCCCAAGGCATAAAATCCAGCATGCTGAACAATTGCAATGGTAGATCTGCATTGGCGGCCGTATCATAGCCTTTATCAACCACCTGACGTATGGCAGTGCTGCCAAATACGGTCATCCACAACACGCAAGCCAGCGATGGGATCAACAACACGGAGGTTAAGAATTCTCGCACGCTGCGGCCGCGTGAAACGCGCGCAATAAACATGCCTACAAAAGGTGACCAGGAAATCCACCAAGCCCAGTAGAAGGCAGTCCAGCCTTGGGAGAAGTTGGCATCCTCTCGCCCAACGGGGTTCGCCAGCGCAGGTAAATGCTGTAGGTAAGCTGCTAGATTACTAAAAAAACCGGTGAGAATAGCCACGGTTGGGCCAACAATAATGACAAACAGCATCAGGAGGGCTGCCAGGGTCATGTTGATTTCGGACAATCGTTTCACCCCTGCCTCTAAACCTGCCAACACCGAGACCAATGCAATTAAGGTGATACCAATAACCAGTAGCACCTGCATGGCGGTACCTTCTGGCATATCAAACAGGTAATTGAGGCCAGCGCTGGCTTGTGAAGCTCCTAAACCGAGCGAGGTGGCTAAACCAAACAAGGTGGCAAAGACGGCTAAAATATCGATGACATGACCAGGCCAGCCCCAAACGCGCTCACCCAGCAATGGATAAAACACCGAGCGGATGGTTAGCGGCAAACCTTTGTTGAATGAGAATAAGGCCAAGCCTAAAGCCAGAATGGCGTAAATTGCCCAAGGGTGAAGTGCCCAGTGGTAAATGGTAGCGGCCATACCAAGGCGCTCCGCTGCGGCTGCATCACCAGCGGCTGCGCCAAGCGGCGCCCAATCGGTTCGCACTCCTTCTTCAAAACTGGTACCGGCATAGGCGCTACTAAAATGCGAGAGCGGTTCAGAGACGCCATAAAACATTAAGCCGATACCCATGCCAGCGGCAAACAACATAGAAAACCAACCCAGGTAACTGAAGTCGGGGGTGGCTTCAGTACCGCCTAGCCGCACTTTACCGAGGGGCGACACAATCAGCACCAGACAAAGAATAACAAAAACATTGGCAGCAGAGATAAAGAACCACGCCAGATTGGAGGTTAACCAGCCGCGCATGCTGGCGAAAATAGGCTCAACCTGACTTTGAAAGGCCATGGTTAATACCACAAAGGCGATGACAGCAAGACCAGAAATTAAAAATACACGGTTATGGATATCCAGGCCAAAAGGCCCTACTTTCACGACGATATTATCCTGACCAACTTGATAGTCAGTATCGATGGGGTTCACCTCGCCATCGGGGATCATCGGATCTTTTTTATCGGACATTTTCAGTTCCTCTTATCCATAGTATTGTAGTGCGACACACTAACGAAGTGTGATGAAAGGGCGGTGCCATCAGCACCGCCTGAAGATGGTTAGAAGTAGTAACCAATATTGATGTTAAAGCGGCGCTCGGTCTCATTGCTGTCGCCGGAAGCTGAGCCACCAACAAAGGGCTGATTGCGGGCATGCACCAAGTCAAAGTAAGTAAAGAAGCCTCCAGCAGCTACCGACACACCGGTGACATTCATCCAGGTGTCGGCGGTATTGTCCGATTTGTCGTAGACCAGACCATAGTTGTTGTAAAACTGCATCCAGGTCACTGGCCCAAATTCAACGGGTAGGCTGTAAGCCAGATTCACGGTACTGGTTTTGGCCTTGGCGGCAATGCTGTCATAAAAAGCGTAGGCACCAACTGCCATGCGATCGATATCATCCACATTGTAGCGATATTCGCCATGCTGCAATTGCAGGTTCCAGCGGTCGAAATGACTATTGAGATGCACCGCCCATGCATTGTAGTCGCCGGCCCGATCTAAGCCATCGTGCAGGCCCCCATGCAGAGCAGAAACACCTACTTCGGTGGTAAAGCCTTCACGGTGCTCAAAGTGGTAGGCAAAGCGGCCAGATAGTGTGTTGTACTCACCTAATGGTTGGTTAGGATCATCATAGATACCATCACCTGGTGCGCGGAAACCAACGACATCATAGGAGTACCGATCCGCCCGGCTACTGACAAAGCCATCAACACCACCGAGTTCATCATTTTTAAAGAAGGCCAAATCCAGCTGCCAGTTGTCTTTGATGCTGCGCTTAAACAAAATGCCTAAGTCGTGATCATCCTCTAAGCCAATGTAGTAATTGGTGCTGAAAAAATAATTATGTGAGTTGTATGGCCAATTGCCAAAAGGCACCTGAGTAATACCAGCTTGCACTTGCCAGTCTTCGTTCAGTTGATAGCCAACATACGCATATTTTACGGCGGTCATGTAATCGAAAAATCGAATCTCAGCATTGAGCAGTACATCACCAATACTACCGTTTAGGTTAAGCCGGAAAATATCAAAGGCAAAATCACCACCTCGATTTTTATTGCCATCGCTGTATGAGGTATGGCTGTAATTGGTGCGAATGGCGCCGCCAAGCTTGATACCATCAGCATCTTGTTCTGAAGGTTCAATGGAGGCGACTGTGGTTTTTACCTCACTGGTCTCTTGTTTCACTTCTACCAGCTCAGCCTCTTGTGCATTAATTTTTTGTTCCAATGCCGCTAACTGCGCTTTTAGCTGTTGCAATTGTTGGCGCAACTCATCAACTTCAGAAGCTTGCAGGGTAACAGAGGTTAAACTGAGGGCGACAAAAAGTGCCAAGCGACTTTTTAAGTGCATGGTGATACCTAATTGAATGAAAACATGAATTTATAAAAAGATCATAGCGTAAATCTGGCAGGAACCCAAATTTAGAGCATAATTACTTCAGATTCATCTAACTTTGTAAGGCCGCATTGCATGATCAGTTTCTCCTTTCACACCATGCGCAGTCAGGCTGCTACCGATGCAGCTGAACAAAGCCAATTGATTGCGACCATTGCACAGGATATCGATGCCCAGATCAGTCGGTTTAAGTATTAACGTTAGTAAATACCTGACGACAGGTAACGATCGCCTCGATCACAAATAATGGCCACAATCACGGCATTGTCCAGTTGCTCAGCCAGCTTTATGGCCGCGTGGACTGCGCCACCAGAGCTGACACCGGCAAAGATGCCTTCGTGCTGTGCCAGTTGGCGCATGGCATGAAGGGCATCGTCCTGACTGATGTCGATGATCTGATCAACCCGGTCTTTTTGAAAAAAGCCGGGTAGGTAAGCTTCTGGCCAGCGGCGAATGCCCGGAATGCTGGCACCTTCGGCTGGTTGCAAACCAATGATTTGAATCGCTGGGTTTTGCTCTTTCAGGTAGCGCGATACGCCCATAATGGTGCCAGTCGTGCCCATGCTGGAGATAAAGTGGCTGATGTTGCCCTCGGTTTGCTGCCACAGCTCTGGTCCGGTACTGGCATAGTGTGCGGCTGGGTTATCCGGATTATTAAACTGATCCAGCACGATGCCTTTGCCCTCGGCTTGCATCTGTAGTGCCAGATCGCGGGCGCCCTCCATGCCTTGCTCTTTACTGACTTCAATTAACTCGGCACCGTAAGCACGCATACTGGCTTTGCGTTCTTCGGTGGCATTGGCGGGCATAATTAAAGTCATGGCATAGCCTTTAATCGCCGCTGCCATGGCCAGCGCAATGCCGGTATTGCCACTGGTGGCTTCAATGATTCGATCACTGGGTTTGATGTCACCACGCAACTCAGCTTGCACAATCATATTAAGAGCAGGCCTGTCTTTGACCGAGCCAGCTGGATTATTGCCCTCCAGTTTACACAGCACCACGCTGTTGGTATGGCTGGCCATGCGCTGTAAACGAACTAAAGGTGTCTGTCCAACATAGGACTCAATGGTGGGGTACATAAGGCGGCGACTCCGAAAAAAACATGATTGATTGTATCGTATCTCAGCGGTGGATAGCCAGAACAGGGTATCAGCCCAATCAAACCGTATTGCCATTCCAACCAATTGCATCTATACCTTAGTTATTGTTTTACTTGTATCTATTGATTGATTTATTGTGCGGTCAGCCGGCCATGCTGCACAAGGTAGTGAGCACAGGCTATTTTCATTAAGGGATTGTATGGTTTCTATAAGTCAACTGTTGAGCTGGTTAAGTGGTAATAACGACACCCGCCAAATCTTAGAGCAGTGCATTGATGCAGTGGTCAGTATTGATGCCAGCAACCACGTCACATTCTTTAATAAAGCGGCTGAACAGCTTTGGGGATACCAGGCCAATGAGGTGTTGGGGAAGAATGTCAAAATGCTGGTGCCTGTTGATCACCAACGCGATCATGACAGCTATGTCGAGCGCCATCGCACCACGGGAACTAATCGCATTGTAGGAACCAGCAGAGAGGTATTGCTAACCCGAAAAGATGGCAAGCAACTCTGGGTCAATTTGGCACTCTCGCAGGTGAAATCTGGTAGCAAAGTGGGCTACACCGCTTTTGTTCGTGATGTCAGTGCCGAGCGAGAGGCCCGACAAATGATGGATCAGACCTTGGCACAGGCGCTGGATGCGGTGGTGGTGATCAATGAACACAATTGCATTACATTTTTTAATCGGGCGGCTGAAAAACTGTGGGGCTATTCATCCGATCAGGTACTGGGCAAAAATGTCAAGATGTTGGTGCCTCAAGTCATTCAGGCTGCCCATGATGGCTACGTCAATGCCAACCGCAGTACGGGTAAAGACAAAATTGTTGGTACCAGTCGGGAAGTCAGCATTGAGTGTGCCGATGGGAGCCGGCGCTGGGGTAACTTATCGTTATCGAAAGTCGAGCTGGAAGGCAAGATCGTGTACACCGCCTTTGTTAAAGATGTGACCCATGAGGTGGAACAGCGCGAGCACATGCGCTTGTTGTCTTTGGTGGCAAATGAAACGGACAATGCCATTATTATCAGTGACGCTGAAGGCCGTATTATTTATGTCAATCAAGGCTTTTGCAGTATGACGGGTTATAGCGAGGATGAAGTGCAAGGCAAAAAGCCTGGTGCTTTTTTGCAAGGCCCTCACACCAATAAAGCAACTATTGACAAGATTCGTCAGCAATTGCATGCGAAAGAGCCTTTTTATGACGAAATACTCAACTACAACAGCAAAGGGGAGCCGTACTGGATTTCACTGGCTATTAATCCGGTATTTGATGAGCAGGCCAAACTGGTGAATTTTATTTCTATCCAAGCCAATATTACCGCCACCAAAGAGGCCTCGTTAGAGTCGGCGAGGCGTTTTGAGGCGATAGGCCGAAACAATGGGGTCGGTGAGTGGGGCTTGGATGGTGCATTGCAATCGGCCAATGAATACATTGTATCGCATCTTGGGCATGCTTCAGAGGCAGAGTTACTGGCAAAAGCACGCAATCTTCGGCAAATTGTGACGGAGACACAATTCACTAAACTAAAAGCAGGTGAACAAGTGGTGGGTGAGTTCCAGATTTTAAATAAACACAATGAGCCGGTATATTTTCACGGTACGGTGTGCCCGATACAAAATTCAGAAGGTGAAATTCGCATGTATGTCAGCTATGGCAGTGATGTCAGCAGTAAGTACGAGGCGGCAAGGGTGACGGACAGAGAAATGGCAAAAGTCGTGGAGTCGAGCCAGCAAGTCGCCAGCATTATCACTACCATCAACTCCATCGCCGCACAAACCAACTTATTGGCCTTGAATGCGGCGATTGAAGCCGCTCGGGCGGGTGAAGCCGGCCGCGGTTTTGCCGTAGTCGCTGACGAGGTAAGAACCCTGGCAGGCCAATCGGCGAAATCTTCGCAAGAAATTGACCGGCTGGTGATGGAAACCAGTGAGCGGGTACGGCAGTTGGCTGAATCGCTGAAGCGTTTAAGCGAAAGTTAAGCGTCTATTGCGTAGCAGACAGTCGCTTTAGGTTGTCGCAGATCACGGCTGCAGCAATGCCGACATTCAGCGACTCGGCACCGCCAAAGGCGGGAATGGTGATTTTACGGCTAATGAACTGGCCAACACTATCACCAATGCCATTGGCCTCATTGCCAAGCACGATATAGCCACCCGCTTGAGTAAATGGCAGTTGGTGGACATTGTCGCCACCCAGATAAGCGCCATAAATTGGCATGGTGCTACTGGCTAACAGCTCTGGCAGCGCCAGATAATGCAACTGGACCCGCAAGAATGAGCCTTTTGCTGCTGCAATCACTTTTGGGTTGAAACAATCGGCGGTATCGGGTGAGCACAGAATATGTTGGATACCATACCAGTCGGCGACGCGGATAATAGTGCCCAGATTTCCCGGATCGTTGATGTTATCCAGCACCAGGGTCCATTCCCCCTCGCGGACACTGAAGGGGGGCCACTGTGGCATTTCGACGATGGCCAAAGCTGCATCATTGCTGTTAAAGGTACCGACTTTGGTCAGCTCATCACTGCTGCATGACTGAACGAGCATAGCCTGTTGCTGGCTGGCTTGAATGGCAGCCTGATGCTGCTGCATAAAGCGGTCGGTGGCAAACAAGGCAGTGATGTGCCAGCCTGAGGCAAGCACCTCCAGCACCGACTTTTCGCCTTCGACAAAAAACTGCCGTTCGTTCTTACGGTGTTTTTTCAGCTGAAGTGATTTAATACGCTTGGCCCATTTGCTACTGATCATGCGACTGGCTGTGGTTGAGTATTCATAGGGGTATTTTAACCAGACTTTGCCGTGCTGTCTGATTTTATCGGCGATAAATTATGAGATAGGCCCTTGACTGTGACGAGGTTCGTCTCCAGATCTTTGATATGGACGGAAACCTTTCTCTCTAAGCACGGTCAACTAAGACAGATTAAAGCACTACAGTGCGAACAACAGGAGTACTCTATGCAAATTCAAGTAAATAGTGATCGTAATATTCAGGCTGACGAGCGCTTGGCAGAGTTTGTCAGTGATACGCTTAAAAATAAGTTACATCGTTTTGCCGACCATATTACCCGAATTGAAGTGCATTTAAGTGATGAAAATAGCCACAGCAAGCACGATGGCAATGACAAGCGTTGTCTGCTGGAAGCCAGATTCGAAGGGTTAGATCCGGTAACGGTTTCAGAACACGCCGCTGATGTAGGGCCGGCTGTGACTGGTGCTGCCGATAAATTACAACGTAAGTTAAGCTCGGTCATAGGGAAATTACGCGACAAACAAACCCGTTCGGCCAGCCCGGTTTTTGCATCGCCAGAGCAGGTGGCTGCTGAGTCAGCTGAAGCTGCTCAGGAGTAAGCTTGGTTTCTTCATAACAACACGACTGCTTATCAAAAAACACCCCGACGCCTGCAGCGTCGGGGTGTTTTTGTAACAGCTATCGGCTAAATACTTGCTGACCGGCCAACCAGGTTTGCAGCACTTCAAGTTGCCACAACTGTTCAGCCTCGATGGCAAAAGGATTCTGCTCCAGCACAATAAAGTCGGCCCACATCCCCGGTGCTAATGATCCTAAACGCTCTTCCTGAAAGGCACCGTAAGCGGCATCGCGGGTAAAGCTACGTAACGCTTCTGTTAAGCTCAGGCGCTGCTCTGGTAGCCAACCACCAACCGGTTGGTTTTGTTGATCTTGCCGGGTCACAGAGGCATGCAAGCCATGAAAGGGGTTCGCCAACTCGACTGGAAAATCTGAGCCACCTACAATAGGACTGCCTTGATCAACAAAGGTCCGCCAGGCATAAGCGCCCCGCAGCCGCGCCATACCCAGCCTATCGCCAGCCATATTCTTATCGGAGGTAGCATGGACGGCTTGCATCGATGGCACTACATGCAAGGCTTTAAAGCGAGGAATATCGTCTGGAGAGACAATTTGTGCATGCTCCATGCGGTGACGGCCTTGCTGCAATTGTTCCGGGCTAGCAAGTTGCTCAAATCGATCCAAGACCATGCGGTTGGCTCTGTCACCAATGGCATGCACATTGGCCTGAAAACCAGCCTCGATGGTGGCCTGCATTTGTGCAGTCAATCGATCTGGCTCTGTCACCAGCAAGCCACGATGCTCAGGCTGGTCGCTGTAATCAGACAACAAGGCGGCGCCCCGGCTGCCAAGTGCACCGTCGCCATAGAGTTTGACCGCCCGGATTAGCAGTAAGTCGTGTTCATCGTCAATAATGCCTTGATCCAGCCAGCTCTGCAGATCCGGGTTGCGGGCAGATAGCATGGCATAAATACGCAGTGGTATGGCGTTTTCGGCACGGAGGCGCTGATACAACCGGGCCAGCTCACTATCAATACCGGCATCATGTACACTGGTAATGCCGAGTGAGAGCAGTTCGGTAAATGCGGCTTCTAATGCCTGAATCGTTTCTGCTTCATTCGGCTCGGGCAGTATGGCACTGATATATTGACGTGCATTATTGAGTAAGACGCCGGTAGGGTTGCCCTGCTCATCGCGCAGAATACGGCCGCCCGGTGGGTCCAGCGAGTCTTTGGTTATGCCTGCCAGCTCGAGCGCTTTGCTGTTGGCCCAGCCAGCGTGGCCATCAATGCGGCTTAACCACACCGGCCGATCAGACACCACTTCATCCAGTAAGGCTGTGCTTGGGAATTCGTTGTTGTCCCATAATACCTGATTCCAGCCACGCCCCTGTATCCATTGTTGCTCTGGGTGTTTGGCTGCAAACTCAGCTACACGCTCGACCGCCTCTTGCTCACTTTGGCTGCCACGTAGCTCAACCCGCATCAGGTTTTGGCCAAGGCCAAGGATATGTCCGTGGCCATCGATCAAGCCGGGTATAATGGTTTTTCCCTGGCCATCCTGCCAGTTGGCATCGGGATAATCGCTTTGGATGGCATTGCCACGAGCCAGCACTTTGCCTGTCTCTGTATCCACCAGCAACTGTTGAAACTGAACCAGCTGGCCTTGTGAGTCAAAGCCATAGCCATGAATGTTGTTCCAGCCGACTTGCTGGGCGAGAGCGCTAGCGCTAATCAGCAGCGCAGCAGTGATAATAGATAAAGATCGCATGATAGGTTCCTGAGGTTGTTATTGTCGTTTTTGTTTTTATTTTTTCCACATTTACCAGCAAACTATAACAGCTGTTCGTCGTCGCTTATAGTGGTAGCATCTTTGGCTTTACTGGCGATGGCTAAGCGGATCATCTGTTGAATTTGTTGCACGATAGCAGCGGTGGTTTCTGGCTCAAATGCTGCAATACGTGGGGTATGAATATGGCCGACCGGCAGCTCTGGAGCATAGCTATCTCGCAGTAAAATACTGCGATACGAAATTTCATTGGATAAGTAACCGCCGCCACCGCCTTGCACTGCGGTTTGCTCAGTCAATTCTGCCAATGACTGCGCTGCAAACTCACCGCGTTCCAGTGTGGTGATGTTGCGGTTGTCATTGATCTGAAAGCGGCCTTCGGCCTGCATCATGGCAGAGTAAGGCAGGCTGTATACTACAAACTCCGGCCCTTGCAGTGGCTCACCATGCAACCGCGGCAGTACCGGATTAGTGCCGCTGCCACCCGTGTAGACGTTCAGGTTATCCGGTGCTTCAGCGCTGCGGCGGCGACCGGGGAAGTGCTCTAAATCGAAGTGTTCTCTCCCCATGCTGACGGTCAGTAGCATATCAATACGGTTTTGTTGCAGCAAAGGAGTGAGCAGCTGCTCAATCATGCCTTGATCAAAGTCAGCAAAACGCACCGGGATCATGGCACTTTGAACTTCCACTTGCTTGCCCTGATACTGAAAGACCCAGCCGTTTAGCATGAGCGCGGTGACGCCTGATGGGTTGGATTGGTCCAGATTGCGATCGAGCAAAAAAGGGTCAAAGCCAGTCAGTAGAATACGGATATCGCTTTGCTCTGAAAAAGTCAGATTGAGCTGACCACGGCTACTGAGCTCCAGTTGCTGCTCCAAAGCAGACAGATCATCGCAGTGCTGCCCGGTACACCAGTCCCGAAGTGCCTTTGTCATCATGAGCCGCGCCCAGTACAAAGACCGATCATCATGATGGTTGTGTTGTTTGGCATCCAAAGTGGCCTTGTGCCACAAAGCTTCTCCATGCTGCTGGAGCTTGGGGAGCAATTGTTGCTCTGTGGTGACATGCTGTAAGCTGATCCTGAAATCATTCACCAGTGGCTCAAAACGGCTAAGTACTCTAGGCATGGCTTGCCATGCTTGTTCCAGTCGTTGTTCTTCAACAGTGGGCTCGTTCGCTAACAATGATTGACCACATAAAGGCAGAGCAATAAGCAGCGGAACTACAATGTTGATAAGACGATAAAACATAGCGTTCTCCGATCATGATCGTATATAGAGGCCAGCAGTATATGACAAACTGATAGCGGCAGCTAATGCAGGGTAGGCTGTTTGAATTATTCCACCAAACCACCCCGACAAAGTCGGGCCGGATCAAGCAGCGATTCCAGCTCTTCACGGCTTAGCTCGGTTTCTTCCAGCGCGACCTCCAGCACAGGCCGTTGCTGCTGATAGGATTTTTTGGCAATATCAGCGGCTTTCATGTAGCCAATCACTGGGTTTAATGCAGTGACCAACATCGGGTTTCGGTGCAAAGCTTGCTGAATGTGTGCTTCATTGACCGTAAATCCAGCAATGGCTTTATCGGCTAAGGCGGTACAACCATTGGCCAGCAGCTCGATGCTTTGCAGCAAATTGTGTGCGATAACAGGTAGCATAACATTCAGTTCAAAATTACCGGATTGGCCTGCAATGGTGATAGTACTGTCATTGCCAATGACCTGAGCACACAGCATGGCAACCGCTTCCGGCATCACTGGGTTGACCTTACCCGGCATAATGGAAGAGCCCGGTTGCAAAGCGGGTAATTCTATATCGGCTAAACCGGCTAAAGGCCCGGAATTCATCCAGCGCAAATCATTGCTGATTTTCATCAGCGATACTGCCAGAGTTTTTAGTTGACCTGACAAACTGACACTAAGATCCTGGCTGCTGATGCCAAAGAAAAAATTTGTGGCAGGGGTGAAGGTGATGCCGGTATCATGACTTAGTTGCTGGCAAAAGCTACTGGCGAAAGCTGGGTGAGCATTGATACCGGTACCCACGGCAGTGCCCCCTTGTGGAAGTTGTCGTAAGCTATCTTGCAGTTGCAATAGTTGCTGCTGGCTATGTTGCAGCTGAGCTTGCCAACCTGAAAGTACCTGACCAAAGGTGACGGGCATGGCATCCATCAGATGCGTTCGGCCGGTTTTTACCATCTGACCTATCTGTTGCGTTTTTTGTTGTAAGCTATTGATCAGATGATCCAATGCTGGCAATAATTGCTGCTCCAGCGCCAGCACACTGCTCAGCTGAATGGCGGTTGGGATCACATCGTTGCTGCTTTGGCCTAAATTAATATCATCATTCGGACTTACGGCCTCATTTAACTGTTGGCTGGCCAAGGTCGCCAGCACTTCATTGACATTCATATTGCTGCTGGTACCCGAACCCGTTTGAAATACATCGACCGGGTACTGCCGCATATCGGTCTGTTGCCGTTGTTGTTGTGCCGCAGCAATAATGGCTTCTGCTTTATGAGCAGGCAGCAGCCCTAGCTGTTGATTTGCAGCTGCAGCGGCTGCTTTGATGGCCAGTACCGCCTGAATAAAGCGAGTTGGCATTGCTAAACCGCTTAATTGAAAGTTTTGCACCGCTCGTTGCGTCTGTGCTTGATACAAGGCGTCGGTTGGTACTTGCAGTTCGCCCATGCTGTCACGTTCGGTTCGAGTCGTCATGCTTTTCTCCCTAATGAATTGATGCTAGTTATTTAAGGCTAGCCTGCATTGGACAACTAATCTGTCAATCGCTGGGTTTTTTGTTTCCTGAGGTTAGGAACTATTTTTTTACAGAGGCATCGAAGCGAAGCCTATTATTTTTATGTTAGTATCGAAAACATAGTACTATCAAATAACCATGAAGCGCTAACGAATGCCAAGATCCTTGTCTCAGATTGCTATAAACCTTCCTCCAGTTCACCGACGAGTCCTGATGTCGCTTGTAGCGTTGTCTGCTGCTATTATTCTATGGCCAAGCCCGCCTAAAACTTCAGTGCCAGCATCAACGGGTGTGATGCCGACGTTGTTGAAAGAAGGCTGGCACTATTGGCAGATGGAAGAAAAAGTAAAACATCAGGTACAGCAGCTTCAGAGCACGATGGCGCCAGAGGTGGAACCGCAACCGCTGGATGACCGCAGACGTCACTATGCCATTGAGTCTGGGGATAGCTTAAGTCGTATCTTTTCTAAGCAAGGCTTCAGTCAGCAGCAAATGCATCAGGTGATGGCTGCCGACCAATCGTTATTGGCATTAGATGTGTTACGTCCCGGCCATACGTTGACCTTTCAGCTGGATGACAATGATCAACTGCTCTCGATGGAGCTTTTTGTGCATGCGGGCAACCGGGTGCTGTATCAACGTGAAGACGATGGCGAGTTCAGTTATCAGGAGTTACTGAATCCAGGTGAATGGCACAGTGAAACTCTGGTCGGTGAAATTCATGGCAGTTTTTACGTTTCGGCGAAAAATGCCGGATTAAACGATGCTGAGATTGCCACAGTGCATCAATTATTTCGTGACCGGGTTAACTTTTCACGCGATATTCAGGCTGGCGCACGTTTTCAGGTCGTACGAAGCGATAACTATGTTGGCGATGACGCCACAGGGCAAAGCCGGATAGAAGGCATCCGGATTTTTAACCGTCGTCAGCAGCTAACTGCCTTTTTACACGATAATGGTCAGTATTTCGATGCTGAGGGTAATAGCTTGCAGCGGGCTTTTATGCGTATTCCATTGCAACGTGAATTTCGCATCAGCTCTGCTTTTAATCCGCAGCGTCGGCATCCTGTGACTCGTCGGGTGTCGCCCCACAATGGCACCGACTTCGCGACACCTACGGGCACACCAGTACTAGCAGCGGCAGATGGCAGGGTGGTGCGAGTGGAAAACCATCCGTTTGCCGGACGTTACGTTGAAATTCAGCACCATGGTAATTACAAGACACGTTATTTACACCTCGATCGGTCGTTGGTTCGAAATGGTCAGCGAGTTGAACGTGGTCAACGCATTGCGCTCTCTGGAGCAACCGGCCGCGTCACCGGGCCTCATCTGCACTACGAACTGCATGTCAACAACCGTCCGGTTAATCCAATGACGGCCAATATTCCGCTGGCGCAGCCGATACCCGATGAAGGCCGTGACGCCTTTTTCGAAAGGGTTGCCTTTATGATCAAGCAAATGGATGAAGAAACCTTGTTAGCGCAGCGGCATTAAAGCAGCGAACCCTCACTGATGCTGGCTTATCTGTCGCTGTTTATCAGCGCTTTCACTGCGGCCACCTTGTTACCTGGCTCCTCTGAGATGCTGTTGCTGGCCTTGCAGCATCAAGGTTATGCATGGTTATGGCTCTGGCTGGCGGCTACTTCGGGCAATACACTAGGTTCTTGTGTCAATTGGTGGCTAGGCCGGGAACTCAACCGTTTTCAACACCAGCGCTGGTTTCCTTTTACCAGCAAGCAAATGGCTAAAGGAAGTGAGCGCTTTCAGCGCTATGGCAGCTGGAGTTTACTGCTGAGCTGGCTACCTATTGTCGGCGATCCACTGACGTTAATCGCTGGGGTATTGCGGGTTCGTTTTGGGTTATTTTTCTTATTGGTAGCGCTTGGCAAAGGGTTACGCTATGCGGTCTTGCTGGGAATTGGTGCTGCTGTTTTCAGTGGTTAAAGAAGGAAGAGCAAGCCTCACTTGCTCTTCCTTGGTAGCCATTGATGATTAGTATTTTGCGGCCTGGCCTTCAGCAGGTAAGGAAGCGCGAATAAACTCACGTAAATCGTCATTCGATTTTTTCAAATCTTCGTAGCGCAGGTACATCATATGACCACTGCGATAGCCGGCGAAGCTTAAGCGATCACGCATCTTTCCGCTCGGGTCCATTTGCCACATGCTGTACTTAGCATCAAAGTAATTGGTCGCGCCATCGTAATAACCAGCTTGGAACAATACATTGAGGTAGGGGTTTTGTGCCATGGCCTGACGCAGGTTTTCACCAGTATTATTGCCACTGCGATCCCACGGATGCACCGGACCAAACATATTGTATTTGATGTCGGTAACATAATTCAGCTCGTTGCGCAGGTAATGGTTGATGGCAGGGGTGAACGAATGCAACCATGAGGTCAGCTCCGCCCAATAATCAGGTCGATCACCTACTTCTTTTTTATCAATCCCCAGATAACGCGAGTCGAGACGACCAAGGGTTTTGCCCTGATCGCGCAGCAAGTCTTTCCAGAAAAAGGCGTTATCAATATCGAGGTTGCTGCCCAGTACCGATTGCAACGATAAGCCAGAGTAACGAGCTACTTGTTCTGCGATGCGTTGTTTTTCTGCCTCATCAATAAAAGCACCTTTCGCCAGCGCCGGTAGGTACTGATTCAGGGTAAAGTCTTCCACTTCTGGCAGTAACTCATATAGGTCGCGTTGCTGCAAATCGTCAGACAGCACGCCATGGTACCAGGCGGTAGCTGCGAAGTAAGGCAGACGATTGGCGGCTTTCACCGGGCCATTGCGCTCAATGCCCATATCTGTTGGCGAGACCAGAATAACCCCATTTAAATACATCCACTGCTGATTTTGCAGCGCCAAAGCCAGACCAGCAACGCGTGTGGTGCCATAGCTTTCGCCAATTAAAAACTTCGGTGAGGTCCAACGGTTGTGGCGGGTTACAAAGGTATTCAGCCATTCGGCCAGATAGCTGACATCAGCATTGACGCCAAAGAACATCTTTTGCTGCTGCTCGCGGGATAGTGTCTCGCCCTGACTGTTTGGTACCACGCGGGAGTAGCCGGTATTCACCGGGTTTACAAACACAATATCCGCTACATCCAGCACGGAGTAGGGGTTGGTTTTTACGCCATAAGGCTGGATAGGATAGCCTTCATCATCGATGTCGAGCACTTTAGGGCCGGTATAGGCAACATGCATCCAAACGGACGCGGAGCCCGGACCGCCATTGAAGGAGATCAGCAGCGGACGCTTGCCTATATTGGATACGCCGGAACGTTGGTAGTAGGTATAGTGCAGAGTGGCAACGGGTTCCCCTTCTTCATCCCATACCGGCTGAGTGCCAATGGTAGCCGTATATGAGATTCGTTGACCATTGATCCGAGTCTGATGATTGGTTTCCACCGAATGATCGATCTCGATCTGGCGGGTTGTGGCATGGCTGGTACTTGTCAGCACCAGCATAAAAGCTAAAGTAAGCAGTCGCATTCTAGATTGTTCTTTGTTGATGAAGAGTAGTTGTATTTAAGCGCAAAAATGACCAGCCTGCTATCAAGCTGCGGTCAATAACGGCTGGTCGCGATAGAGTGACTTGTTGAATCGTGCAACCAGGCGTTGTCGTCGAGGTCACAGATTAAAATAGAATCAGAAAAACGAATCGTTCTCATTTTTCAATCTTTTGATTTAAAAAGGTTTTTTGATGTTGAGGTGCAACTAGGCTATACTGAGGTATCATCAAATGACTCGGAGCCCATGATGCAAGGTGATCCTAAAATTATTGCACAACTGAATCAGGTGCTTACGGCAGAACTCACCTCAATCAATCAATACTTCCTGCATGCCCGTATGTACAAAAACTGGGGCTTAAAAGGATTGAATGATGTCTGTTACAAAAAATCCATTCTGGATATGAAGCAAGCGGATGCCCTGATCGAACGTATTTTGTTTTTGGAAGGACTGCCCAATCTACAAGCGCTTGGCAAGCTTAATATTGGTGAGCAGACTGAAGAGATGCTGCAGTGCGATCTGGGCTTTCAACAACAACAGTTGCCACCATTACGAGCAGCAATAGCCTTGTGTGAGCAGCTGCAAGATTATGTCAGCCGCGATTTGCTGACCAAGTTACTGGATGATGAAGAAGAACATCTGGACTGGTTAGAAACACAACAGCACCAAATCAGCACCATGGGGCTGGAGAACTACCTGCAACTGCAAACAGGAGCTGACCAATGAAAGGCAAGCCAACCATTATCAAGGCATTGAATACTTTACTCGCCAACGAATTAAGTGCCATGGATCAGTATTTTATCCATTCACGCATGTATCAGGATTGGGGGTTACAGAAGCTGTATGAGCGCATCGACCATGAGTTTGATGATGAAAAAGGCCATGCGGCAGCCCTGATTGAACGTATTTTATTTCTGGAAGGAGTGCCTGATCTCAGCACTCGTGATGGTATCAAGGTGGGCAAGGATGTGTCTGAAATGCTGCAAAACGATTTAGACGTTGAGTATCGGGTGCAGGCTTTGTTGAAAGATAGCATGGCATTGTGTGAGCAAGAACAGGATTACGTGACCCGTACTATTCTGCAGCAACTGCTTGATGATACTGAACAAGATCACGCTTACTGGCTGGAACAGCAGCTTCGTTTGATTAAGATGCTGGGCTTACCAAACTATTTGCAATCGCAGAGTTAACATTCTCTGTCATCGTAGAGCTAACATGAAACCCCGCTAAGCGGGGTTTCTTTTGCACAGCCAGTCAGCATAAATCGTTTAGGAGTTAAATTTCTAATCTTTTTTTACGAACGACACCATCCATTTAAATTGAGAATAATTCTCATTTAGTTCTTGATCACTACCGGTAGTCAGTGCCTATAATAGAACATAGAACTATCTGGAGATGTGAATGAATACCGCGAGTGCAAGTAAGCTCAGTAAACTTACCGTGCGAAAGCTGCTGGGTTGGTTCATCCTGGTGCTTGGTGCTGGCTATGGTTTGCAGCAATTAGCCCTACTGATGCAGCAGCAAGAGCATGTGCGCTATGCGTTTTATGCGGGTATGGCGGCAGCTGCTGCTACAGCACTTGGCGCCTTGCCAGCTTTGTTTTCTCGTGGTTTATCCAATCGATTACACGCGGCCATACTGGGCTTTGGTGGCGGCGTAATGCTGGCGGCCAGTATTTTCTCGTTGATCGTGCCAGCGCTGGGTTTATTTGAAAGCTCAGCGCAAACGAGCTGGCAGGGGCCGTTGCAAGTGGCTGCTGCGATTCTGCTGGGTGCCGTTCTGATGCTGGCATTGGAGCGCAGTGTTCCGCATGAGCATTTTATCAAAGGGGCCGAAGGTCATCAGTCACTGGCGTTAAAACGTAGCTGGTTGTTTGTGATTGCTATTATTTTACACAATATTCCTGAGGGCTTAGCGATTGGCGTGGCTTATGCCAGTGGTGATGCGGTGGGTGCTTCAGCTTTGGCCACCGGTATTTCTCTGCAGAATGTTCCTGAAGGTTTTGTCGTGGCGATGGCTTTGCTGGCGGTAGGCTACAGCCGCCTTCTTGCCCTAATGGTTGGTATGTTATCCGGTCTGGTGGAGCCACTGATGGCTGTGATCGGGGCCATCGTGCTGAGTAACGCGCTCTTGTTGCCTTGGGGTTTGGCGATGGCAGCAGGGGCGATGCTGTTTGTCATCAGCCATGAGATGATCCCAGAGTCGCATAGGCAGGGCCATGAAATGGCGGCTACCAATGGCCTGATGCTGGGGTTTGTGCTGATGCTGGTGCTGGATACCGCGCTAGGATAAGCAAAACCAAAGCTAGATTTAAAGCACAGCAAGGCGAAATTATGCTATTGTGATATTATCACATTTCTATGGAAGGTTTTGGCATGCTCATTCAATTGTTACTGGCCAGCTCAACGGTGTTACTGGTTGCTTTATTGGGCGGTTTCTTACTGATGCTTGCACGGCCGTGGCTGAGCTGGATGGTCCCTGTGTTGATTGGGTTAGCCATCGGGGTGTTGCTTGGTAGTGCCTGGCTGCACTTGATCCCTGAAGCACTGGAAAGCGCGTCGTCGTCAGTGTTTATTATGTTGATGGTACTGTTGGGTTTCCTGTTGTTTCATTTGCTGGAACAGGGGCTGCATTGGCACCACCATCATGTCCCTGATGGCGATGCGCGCCTGGCTCAGTATGCAAAGATGAACCTGGTTGGGGATGGGCTGCACAATGCTGTCGATGGGGTATTGATCGCTGCAAGTTTTATGGTTGATCCTGCACTGGGTTGGGCTACGACTCTGGCCGTGGTGTGGCATGAGTTACCAAAAGAGATTTCCGATGTGGCGGTGTTAATGCATGGTGGTGCCAGTTTAAAGCGTGCCATTGTGCTTAACACGCTATGCAGTCTGCCGGTGTTTGCCGGGGCTTTGTTGTTGTATGCACTTGGGCAATGGCTGGTATTGCCATTATCCGCCTTACTGGCGATTACCGCGGGTGGTTTTAGCTACATTGCTTTGATTGATCTTTATCCACTATTGAAATCCGATGTGAAGCGAACCTCCTGGTTACAGCAAGCGGCTTTGTTTTGCGGCCTTGGCCTGATGCTGAGCTTCCTCTTGCTCGAAGGGCATTAAGCAAACGTTAACTACAGGGCCTGCCAGCAGGCCCTGTACAATGGAATTAAAAATCCATTCCCTGAAACTGAAAGGGCTCAGAAACTATGAATTGAGCAGAGGTTTCACCTGCATACACTTGCCCTTGATTGGCTCGTAATACTTTGACTTGCGCTTGCTCACTGAAATCCAGATTTTTTAAGTCGACCCAAAAGGTATTGGGCGTTAGTGCTGTTTCAAAGAAATAGCGTAAATGCTTGTGATCGGCCACCACCCTCCATTGGGTGGTCGATAAGTTGGGGTAGCCATCGATCTGGTAGCCATACGGCACTGAGGTATTGCGAATCACGCTAAACACACTGGCTGCGGCGATGGCTGGATCTGCCGTCTGTGGAATGCTGTTGATGTAATAATGAGCCCGGACAAAGCGATCAGGGGCTTTGACAGTACCGGGTAAAAACTGATTACCTGGAATACTATCCCAGTATTTTTGGATCGCCAGTTGTTGCTCGTACGGTGGGTCGTTGGTCATCACCACATAGGAAGGGTCATGATGCACCACCAGTGAGCCATCGATGTACTCAAATATCGCATTGTCACCACTGGCATCGGATACTGATAAGTGAATGGTGGTCATTTTATCGGTGCCTGGGATCACATCGGTCACCACCACAAAGTCTTCTTTACTTAAAGCCGCCACGGTTTCGGCTACACTGGCGAAATTATCCAGTACATACTGCGCCCACAATGAAATAGCCAGGCCAGGTTGATCTCCTTGAGGGTTAAAAGTTGGGTACTCGGACTCGACTAGCCAGAGCATATTGGCGACCAACCCCTTTTCGTTCATGCCATCCGAAGTGGCAATGTCCCAGGAGCTCACCACCAAGCTGCCGTATTTCGAAGTCCACTGAATGCTATTGTCGCCGACTTCTCCATGGCGCTGCATACCGCGTGGGAATGTCCATAAGTTGGCGGGGATTGGCAGGGAAAAATCCATACTACGCCCTGTCATTACGGTTTGCTCCGGACCCTTGTACATGACCCGAGTGCAAGCTTCGGCTAGTTCTGTGGTTGCAGCTAGCGTGAGGGTGGCTGCTGCCAATAAGCAGCTGATTTTTTTAAGTGCAAAGCGCATGGCATCACTCTCTATGGATGGGGGATTTTAGAGTCTAGTCAGGTAAGTGACTCTTTACCAGCATGAATTTCGCTTTCAAAAAACCTTGAGCCTGCTGCCCTTGCTTATGTTCATCTGCTTTTAATCTAAGTGATGGTTCTTGTTCATCTTTGGGAGCGGCTGCAGTTCATATGGTGCTGATACAGTGGTCAGGTAAAGCAAGTTAGAGATGATACTTACCTATACTAAATAAGGACCAACCTATGCGTATTCGAGTTGCTTCAATGATTTCCATCGCCGTATTCACCATGGGCACTAGTCAGGTTATGGCTGCGTCTGTGGTGAATAACAACATCACAGAGGCTGAAGTAGAGCAAGCACAACAAGCTTGGGGCAAAGCCTTAATTGCTATCAGTGCCGCATACAGCGCAGGCGGACATGAGCAAGCTGAGCAGAAAGCCCGTCAGGTGCTGGATGCTGCTTATGGCTATGGCCATGGTGCCGTGTTGTTTAAACCCACATTAGCCAGTGGCGAGCAAACCTTTCGTACCAGTTACGATGGCGCCTTAGCCTATTTTGTCGGTGGCAATGCGACCTATGCCGATGATAGTGGCTTTGCTTTGAAAGGTTGGCAAGGGTATGAATTTAATAATGCCGGCGTTTATATTAATGGCGACCTCGCATTGACCATGGGACATGTGATGCTGACCGATAAAAGTGGAGCGGTCACCACAGTCGACAAAACCTGGGGTTTTAAAAAGGACGAGCAAGGCGATCTACGTATCGTATTGCACCACTCGTCGCTGCCCTATAGCGCCAACTAACCGGTTGCTCATCCCAACCCTTTTGGCTGGCCATCTCCTCTGAGGTCAGCCTTTTTTATTCCGCTTGCAAGCAGTAACCCAAACCCCGTCGGGTATGCAATAACTTCACTGAGTGTGGGTCGTCAATTTTTTTTCTAAGCCGGGCAACATAGACATCAACAATATTGGTTAATGGGTCTTCGTTTAACCCCCAGACATTGGTGAGAATGCGCTCACGGCTGTATACCTTGCCGCTGTTGCTCATCAATAACTCAAGGATACCCAGCTCTTTGGCAGTTAAGGTCAGCGTTTTACCGGCACGATTGACTTGCATGCTATCCAAATCGAGCACCAGATCGGCAACCTGCAACTGACGTTGGTGCAAGCTGCTGACATCGCGTTTAGCCAGAGCTTCAATTCGGGCCAGCAGCTCTTCAAAATGGAATGGCTTGCCTAAATAGTCATCGGCTCCAGCGCGCAGCCCTTTCACTCGCTCATCGACTTCCGACAAGGCGGACAAAATGAGAATACGAGCAGGGATTTGTAAGCTACGAATTTGCTGGCATAACGTCAGACCATCCAATTGTGGCAGCATGCGGTCCAGCACAATGACATCTGGCTCGAATTGACGCACGATTTCCAATGCATTCAAGCCATCTTGTAACAGCTGAGTGCGGTAACCTTCAGCTTTTAAACCGCGAGATAGAAAACTACCTACTTTTTCATCATCTTCAATAATCAGTATTTTCATGCTGAGTTCCGCTAAACAAGGGCAGGCACAGGCACACTGTGGTGCCTTTAGGGTGATTGGGCAATAGCTCTATGGTGCCATCGTGCGCTTCCATAATGGCTTTGGCAATACAAAGCCCGATCCCCAGTCCATCGGGGCGGGCATGACGGGCATTGGTCCCTCGAAAATGTCGCTGAAATAGCTGCGATCGATCGTTTGGGTTCAGGCCTATTCCCTGATCACTGAGCTCCAGTTTCAGTTCGTTGTCGTTCAGTGTGAGCGCCAGCTGCAACGAAGGATTGTTGCCGGCATAATGCTGTGCATTGTCGGTAATAATACGCAGCACACTGGCAAACTTTTCGCTATCAAGGAGCAGCCAGTGGTTGGCAGCTAGCTCAGGCAATATCACCGGTTCTAACTGAAAGGGGCTGTTCAGTTGCTGTTGAATGGTATTTGTCGCCAGTTGGCTGAATGCCGATAAGGTCAGTTGTTTTAAGTTTACCTGCAGTAAACGCTCTTCGCCGCGAGCTAAGAGCAGCAAGTCTTCAATCCGCCGGCTCAGCTGTTGGCTTGCCGCCAAAATACGACCGAAAGCCTCTTTGTATTCGGTGCTGTCTTTATCTTTACCGCGCAGGCTAATTTCGGCTTCACCCTGAATGCTGGTGGCCGGAGTACGTAATTCATGGCTGATATCCGTTAATAATTGCTTTTGCCGATGCTCGGCTTCATGCAACTGGGCCAGCGCTTGTTGCAACTCTGCAGTCCGCGCCTGAACTCTTTGTTCGGTAGCTTGCTGGCTTTGTTTTTCCTGGCGGGCAAAGTCAGCAATGTAACCAGACATCAGATTAAACTGGCGGGCCAGCTCGGCAAATTCTGCTGGACCTTGTTCGTCGATACGATGATCAAAGTTGCCCTGCTGCAATTGCTTGGTGCCATCGAGCAGACGTTGGAGCGGCCGGCTCAATGCTCGCGATAGATGCCAGCCAATATAAATGGCAAAAAACAGCCCACCCAGACTGATCAGCAGCATGGTGTGCTGTACTTGTTGAACTGCAGACAACGCATCAGTTTCGGTGCTATTTGCTCGAAGCTTTTGTTCGGCAATGGCCTGCTGCAGCAGCTCAGAGAGATCGGTATCCTGAAATTTATCAAATAAGCTAATCAGGGTGCGCCAGCGCTCGATATCATCTTGGTAGGCGGCTATTTCGCGGGTTCTTAGTGCTTGTTCCAGAGTATGTAAGTTGGATTGCAGCAGAGAAATGACTTTGACCTGTTGCATAATGAGTTGCAGATCCGGCTCGCTGGTGCTGTAGAGCTGATCGCGAACGGCCAATTGATCTAAAGTGTGCAACTGTTGCTGCATGCGGGCGAACAAAGTATCACGAAATCCGGTATTGGCGTCATCGGTGAGTAAATACTCTGCCAGCCAGACCTTCAAACGCTGTTTATCTGCGCGCAGTGAGATAAATTCTGACAGCATTTGATTGGCGATGCGGTTGCGCTTGGTGTGAAACTCAGAGTTCTGCTGAGCCCAAAAGCCAATACTGGATAGCAGCAGAATAATTCCTACCAAAATACAAAGCGATACTATCAATTTGCGAAGGTACATCAGCAGAGCCCAGCGACAATAGTAATGCTCAGTATATGAGCTTTCTGGCTGAGGATCATGAAAATTGGGTTAACTTTGCTGTGGTGATGTTTTCGCCTTTAGCTTAGGACCAGACCGGATCCATGGTCAGCAGTAATCGTTTATTTGTTGCAGCCGGTGAGCGATGGCTGATGGCGTAACAGCCGCTGTTTTCCCAGCCACTACCCTTGAGCAAAGCAACATCACCGCATTGCAGTTGCTGAGTGGGCATGGGCGCATCTACCGGGCCTGCATGCCACTCGGTCGCAGGGCCTGTGTAACTACTGACCAGACGACATACCAGATGATCGGTATGAAATTTAGGACACATCGGTTTATCCAAAACGCGCAGGCGCAGGCCTATCTCGTTGCAATCCATCAGGCAAGCAAACATCTCTGTCAGTTGGCTGATATCCGCAATAAAGAGGTCGCGGCCTTCGCCTTCCGGCAAAGCGTTGCTTAACTCATGGGGGATATCGCTAAGCGACAGCATGCACTGCAGTGGCAATGTCAGCTGTGTTTGCAACTGGTGAGCATAGCTGTGCAGGTGGCTCGATACATGGCGTTGCCAGACGGCTAAGTTGACATCTGGTTGAAAGATCGTTGTCAATCCGTCTGGCTCTTGGCTCAAGCATTGTCGGGCCAGAGGCTGCACTTCGGAGTGATATGGGCTGGTCAAATGGGCAGAGTTGATGGGCTCTGGCCTGAACGTGCTGAAGGTGCTCATACTAATTCGTCCATTGCTGTTAGCTGAAACGGGTTCTCCAGCTGTGGCCAGCTGGTTTCACCCATGGCCAGCTCTGCATCGGTCAGCAGTGCCGCATTCAGTTGTGCAAGCATGCTGGTTTTATCCAGCTGTTGACCAATAAACACCAGCTCTTGCCGTCGATCGCCATACGGTTGCTGAAATTGAGATAAGATTGCCGCTTGGGTCTCTTTGTCATCAGGCCTCTCGTCCCGCGGCACGGCTTGCCAGAACAGACCCGCCATACCATAGCGGGCAATGCCACCCGCCTGATGCCACTGCCAGGCATGGGCAGGGGTAGCTGCCAACCAGAAGTAGCCTTTCGAGCGGATTAAACGGCCAGTCGGCCAGTCTTGATGCAAAAATGCATGAAAGCGGGCCGGATGAAAAGGCCGATGCGCGGTAAAACTAAAGCTACTAATGCCATACTCTTCTGTTTCTGGCTGATGCTCGCCCCGCAACTCTTGTAGCCACCCAGGAGCCTGTGCTGCTTGCTCAAAATCAAATAAACCCGTATTGATGATGCGTGCAAGCGGCACCTGACCATGCTCGGCCAGCACTTGCTGTGCTCGTGGGTTTAAGCTCTTCAAAATAGCTTGCAAGGTCGCCAATTGCTCTGGGCTGACTAAATCGGTTTTGCTTAGTACCAGTAAATCGCAAAACTCGACCTGCTCAATCAATAAATCAGCGACACTGCGTTCATCCTCTTCGCCCAGACTTTCGCCTGTGCTCGTCAGATCGTTGGCTTGCTGGTAATCGTGCAGAAAATTCACTGCATCCACCACCGTCACCATGGTATCAAGCCGTGCGACATCCGATAATCGGCTGCCGTCTTCGTGCTCAAAGGTAAAGGTTTCGGCAATCGGCAGTGGCTCGGAAATACCAGTCGATTCAATCACCAGATAATCAAAGCGATTGGCTTGTGCCAGCTTGCCGATTTCCAGCAGTAAATCTTCACGCAGGGTGCAGCAAATGCAGCCATTGCTCATTTCCACCAGCTTTTCTTCGGCCCGGTTCAGCGTGACTTCTTTATTGATTTGCGCGGCATCGATATTGATTTCACTCATATCGTTGACGATCACGGCAATGCGCAGTCCGTCGCGGTTATGCAAGATATGATTAAGCAGCGTGGTTTTACCAGCGCCTAAAAAACCGGACAAAACCGTCACCGGTAGCGGGCGAGAAACAGCGGAACCAAGCATACAACACTCCAGTATTTGTAATGGTATAACGTATCAATTGTAGCATGCGGTAGAAGGCTGTCTACCGCAGTTTTCACCGTGTTTCGATGACGGCTGGCTGTTTATTGCCAGCGCTTAGCACCAAACTCAAGCCAAGCAGCGTCGATGGTAAAACAGAGATTTTTTTTATCGTGGTTCCTTGTTGTTATGGATATCGGAAAAAACAAAGGGCTTGCCGCGTGGTGGGCCGAGTAATTCATCGCTATGCATGACCAGCCGGCCAGCAATGATGGTGGCAATAGGCCAACCTGTGACCGTATCGCCATGATATGGCGTCCAGCCTGCTTTGCTGGCAATCCAGCTGTTGTCGATGGTTCGCTTGGCCTTTATATCCACTAGGGTAAAATCGGCATCATACCCGGCGGCAATCCGGCCTTTACCGACCAGACCGAAAACCCGTGCCGGGTTGCTGCTGGTGAGATCCACCAGTCGCTGCAAGCTGAGGCGGCCTTTGGCAACATGGTTCAGCATCACTGGCAACAGCGTTTGTACGCCGGTCATGCCGCTGGGTGAGTCAGGATAGGGGCGGGATTTTTCATCCAGCGTATGGGGTGCATGATCACTGCCAAGCACATCGACGGTGCCATCGGCGATGCCCTGCCATAATCCTTGCTGGTGAGCCTGATCCCGCACCGGCGGATTCATTTGCGCCAGGCTACCCAGTTGCTGATAGCAATCCGGCGCCACCAGAGTTAAATGATGTGGAGTCGTTTCGACCGTCACCCGGTGTTTAAAAGCCGCCAGATAGGCCATTTCATCCGCGGTGGATATATGCAGGATATGCAATGGGCGGTTGGCTTGCTCAGCCAAAGCCACGATGCGCTTGGTAGCCAGCAGGGCGCTTTCGGCATCGCGCCACAGAGGATGATTCTCTACTTTACCCGCAGTGAGTGCTTTACGCTCCCGAAGGCGGGCTTCATCTTCGGCATGAATCGCCACCCGACGGCGACCATCGTGCAAAATTTTTAGTAGCAGCTCATCTTGTTCGGTTAATAAGTCACCGAAGGAGCTGCCCATAAAGACTTTGATGCCAGCGCAGCCCGGCAGTTGCTCCAGTTCAGCCAGCTGACCCAGATTGGCCGCGCTGCCACCTATGTAAAATGCGTAGTTGCAATAGCTATTTTCGGCCGCACTATCGAGCTTTGCTTGCAGGCAATCGGCCGATAAGGTCAGCGGATTGGTATTCGGCATTTCAAAAAATCCGGTCACACCGCCTAGCACCGCTCCTTTGCTGCCGAGGGCAATGTCTTCCTTGTGGGTTAAACCGGGCTCGCGAAAATGCACCTGCGTATCAATCACCCCCGGCAGCAAGTGCAAGCCGGTGGCGTCCAGCCTGTACTGGCAGCTCCAGCCCTCAGTGCCAATGGCGGCAATACGATCATCGATGACGGCGATGTTTTCGCGCACGATACCAGATGGAGTCACCAACTCAGCGCCATGAATGATCAGATCGGCGTCTTGATGTGTCAGACGTTTCAGCCATTGTTGTGCAGTCATAATGATTCCTGCTCAGGGTATCGTACCCGGGCGATGGCATCGTGTGGATGCAAGCTTTCAAGGTGGGCGACGTCTATGGCAAAGGCCGGAAATTCTTGCTGTAGCTTGGTATGAAGGCGCCTGACCGCATCTTCAACAAACATCAGGTTCTGGCCATTAAGTTTGGCGAATGCTTGCTCATCGGCCCGTTTCACAGCCGTTTGTACCGGTGTGGCCAGTGTTTGCTCAGCCAGATCAATCAAGTGGCTAATGGGGAAATGGTCCGAATCAGCAGCCAGTTGCACCTCAATACTGGCCTCGCTGCGTTGGCTATGAGGCGTGGCATAGCTGCCATGCTGCTGCAACCAGCTCGCCACATCGCCTTTGCTCAATTGCTCGCTACTGGAAAAGTCGGCCAAAAACTTTTGTTGCAGCAATTGACGACTGAGTGCAGCTGAGCAGGGGCAGGTGGAGGAATACTGCACTTTTGCCGTCATCACAAGCAGGAAGCCGCCGGGCTGTATGCTGGCCTTCAGCTGCACCGGATAACTGCGCCAGCCAGCCAAGTCGGTGGTGATGAGTGCTGGTCGTTTCCGCATACGCTCAAAGCTCAGTGACAAGCTGATGTGATCGCTTTGGCAATCCTGATGGCTGTGCAACAGCTGTTGCAGGAGGCATTGCAGGTTGACCGGGGTACACAATTGCTGTTCGCTGAAATCATTCAGCAGTCGATACAGCCGAGACATATGTATGCCGCGAATACTAGTTGCCGGTAAGTTGATGGCAATGTTGGCCTTGGCGGGAAGCCGCAGATTCTCGCCGTCATCGGCTAAAGACAGCATCAAGTCGATCTGATGCATGCCGACACCATTAAGCGCTGTGGTGCTCTCCGGTTGGGTTTCGGTAGTGATATCAGGCAGAGTTGCCTGCAGCATAGTGGACTCCTTGGTGTATAGTCAGTGAGCGTCAAAATGTGATACTATCACATTTAATTCTCCTTTCACCGCGAAAATTTCTACCATGCCTTGCATCAAAAAGAAGAACTACCTAGCATGTGCGCAATTTTTAAAGTTCAGTTACAGGGAACAACCATGTTTCGATTGACGACCATCCATGCAGCGATTCTGGCTGCTTTGAGTACCCAGGTACTGGCCGATGAGGTCACAGATACGACATTGCAAGATGAGGCCCGACAGGTCGAGCGCATAGAGGTGCGGGCGTCCGGTTTGCGCCGGGATGTGGTGGAAATGGCTGGTCCGGTGTCGGTGTTAAGTGGCGATGAGCTGGTACGCCGCTCTGAAGTCAGTATTGGTGAAACGTTGAAGCATGAACCCGGCGTGCACGGCAATTATTTTGGCCCGGTGGCATCCAGCCCGGTGATCCGTGGTTTGGACGGCGCCCGGGTGCAAGTGATCCACAATGGCATAGGTACCGGCGATGTGTCGCGGGAAGGACCGGATCATGCCATTACGGCCGATGCTATTACCGCACAGCAAATTGAAGTACTGCGTGGCCCGGCGACCTTGTTGTATGGCAGTGGCGCTATTGGTGGTGTGATCAATGTGGTGGATAACCGTATTCCACAGCAACGGGTTGAGCAGGCTGAAACGGTATTACAGGGCCGGTTAAACAGTGCCGGAGCCGAACGCTCGCTGGCCTTTGCCCACGACAGCGGCTCTGATGCACTGGCGTTTCATGCCGATGGTTATGCCCGTAAAAGCAACGAATACAGGGTGCCTGAATACAGCAACGAAGACGGTGACAGCAGCAAGCGGCTGGCCAACTCCTGGTCTGATCATCAGGCCCTGAATCTGGGGTTAAGTAAGGTACAGGACTGGGGCTTTGTCGGGGTCAGTTATGGTTACATCAGCAGCGAGTATGGCTTGCCAGAAGGGCCTGCTGCACCGGGTGATGGCGATGAAGACGGCGAATTTATTCAGCTGAACCAGCAACGGGTTGCTGTGGCGATGGAATACAATCCTCAGCATCCATTGTGGGAACGTTTTACTGCTGATCTGGCCTTTACCGATTACGATCATGCCGAAATTGACGATGGCGAGGTAGAAACAGAGTTCACCAGTAAGGTGCTGGAAGCGCGCTTAACAGCGACCTATGTTCTGGATGGCGGCTGGCGCGGCATCGTCGGTTATCATGGCTATGTGCGTGATTATAGTGCCGAGGGGGAAGAAGCCTTTACGCCCAGCACCGATACCGACAGCCATGCTGTTTTCGTGTTGCAGGAGCGTAACTTTGGCCGCTTCACAGCTGAGTTTGGTGCTCGGTTGGAGCGATTGGTGCAGCAAGCTGATGACGTTACCGACAGTCTGGGTAGCCAGGCCATTCGCGACCCGTTTAATTTATTCAGTTGGTCGGTGGGGGCCGTCTATCAATTGGATGACCAGCATCAGCTGACAGCAGCCTTTAGCCAGGCAGAACGGGCACCTGCTGCCAACGAGCTGTATGCCAATGGCATTCATGTTGGTACCCGCTCGTATGAAATAGGTACCGCTTATCAGGTGACTCAACAGGGCAATGACTTGCAGATCATCAGCGATGCCAGCTTATCAAAAGCCGAGCGGGCCAATAATGTGGATTTAGGTTTGCGCGGCCAGTGGACCGATATCAGTTATCAGTTGAATCTGTTTTACAACCGGGTCGATGATTTCGCCTATTTACGTAACCTCGGCGTTGAGTTTTCAGGCTTTGATGCTTACCAATACACCCAGCAAGACGCAAAAATTCATGGTGCTGAAGGCAGCATCACCTGGCGTTTTGCACCGGATCATCAAATCAGTGTCTTGGCCGATACGGTAAGGGCTCGTTTAGCAGATGGCAGCAACTTACCTCGGATTCCGGCCTATCGGGTCGGTGCTGAATACCAGTTCAGCGCAGATGATTGGACGGCGCAACTCGGTATGACCCATCATGGCAAGCAGGACAAAGTAGGCGACAATGAAACAGAAACACCGGGTTATACCTTGTTTGAAGCCAACTTGAATTACCATTTTCACTGGCAGCAATTGGATATGATGGCGTTTGCCAAAGCGCAAAATGTCACCAATCAACTGGCCTTTGTACATAGCTCCTTTATTAAAGAAGATGCACCTTTGCCGGGACGTAATCTGACCTTGGGCGTTCGCGTTACTTTTTAAAACGCGACCTTACCAGTCACTTCGGCGAGGATATCTCCTTCAAAACAAAGCATAACGGCTGGCTGTTAAGTCAGCCGTTATGCTATAAGGATGTGGGCGGAGTAAAAAAGGATTAGCGATGATGACGGGCTGGTTTGATGTGATTGCAGTGCTGTGGTTTCTGACCATCTGGGTGGGATATACATTGGTTGCCAAGCGCCGTGCCAAGACGGTGAGTTGCTTGTCGTTTGAACTGCGCCGCAAGCGTAATGACTGGATGCAGCAAATGCTCTGTCGGGAAAATAAAATGGCCGATGTCGGCTTGCTGTCGACCTTAGAGCGCAACGTCAGCTTTTTTGCCTCCAGCAGCCTATTGGTGCTGGCGGGCTTATTAACAGCTTTGGCATCAGCGGATAAAATCAGTGTGGTGCTGAGCAATGTATTACCGTGGAGCCGTGACGCTGAGGTGTCTTTACAGCTTAAATTACTATGTATTGCGCTGATTTATGTGTTTGCTTTCTTTCAGTTTACCTGGTCTCTGCGACAGTACGGTTTTGGTGGGGTACTGATAGGGGCGGCTCCTGATGGCCGGAAGATGGAGGATGCTGATCGCGAGGCTTATGCCATCCGCGCAGCCAAAGTGATTGACCAGGCCGGCCACTCATTTAACTATGGCCTGCGCAGTATGTACTTTTCACTGGCGGCTTTGGCCTGGTTTATTGACCCATTACTTTTTATGGCAGCTACTGTGATCGTGATGCTGGTGATGAAACAACGTGAGTTTCATTCCAAAGTGTTGCATGCACTTAGGGATTGTTGAGTGCAACTTTGCGCTTTACTGCAGCTCGAAGGCTCTGACTACGCGCTGTACGCCATCTACATGTCGGGCAATTTCAACCGCTTTATCGGCTTCAGCTGCGGTGGCTAATCCCATTAAGAAGACTTCGCCGTTTTCGGTCACAACTTTAATATTGAGGCCACTGATGTCGCCGTCGGCCAGCAAGGTAGACTTCACCCGGGTGGTGATCCAGCTATCGCGACTTCGGGTCGATAATGAGATGGGGGATCCCACACGGATTTGATTATGCAGATCGCGCACACTTTGCAAATCTCTGGCAATACGACCTGCTTGCTGACGTACTTGTTCTGATTCAACTTGACCTGTTAACAACACAACACCATTGTAGCTGACTACATTGATCCGTCCCTGCTCATTTAAACCTGCCTCGGCAAACTGCTGGTTTGCTCGCAGGCTAATGCCTTTATCATCAATTTGATAGCCGATGGTACGGCGATCCTGAGCGGCAACTACCGCGGTGGCGCCACCTGCCACCACTGCTGCAGCACAGCCTTGCAGTAAAGCCATGCTAACCAAAACGATCAGTAAACGTTGTTGTTTCATAACTCACCCTGTTGTGGGAAAAGACTCATTTCAATGAGTTCGCATAAGCAATGCAATAAAAACGCATAGCACTCGTAAACCCGGGCATTGCGATGCGCGGGGACTCGTAATTCAGTATCCTGAGCATTGAGCAAACCAGAGAGTTCATCACTGCCTTCTACCGTTAAAGCAACAATACTCATATCACAGGTCAGTGCTGCTTCGACCGCTTTAATCAGGCTTTGTTCTTCACCACGCAGTGAAATAACCAACAAAATATCGCCTTTTTGTCCAAGTGCTTTCACCTGACGGGCAAAATAATCGGTATTGGTAGTCGGGCTGGGGCTCAAACTAGACTGATCTTGATGCAAGGCAAAAGCTGGTAGGCAAGGGCGCTCGGTTTCATACTGGTCCAGTAGCAGTTGAGCAAAGTGTTGGGCCAGGCCAGCCGTGGCACCATCGCCACAACAAATCACTTTTCCGCCTTCAATCAGGCTGCTAACAATACGAAATGCGGCTTGCTCAATGGGGCCTGCCATGACTTCACTGGTGGCAATCATGGTTTGAATATTTTCGCTAAAGAGCTGGCGGATTTTATCCTGCATCGCAAGTCCTGTAAGTGTTCGGTATGTTATCTTGCCTGAATGGCGCTTTGGATCCAGTTAAAATCATAAGGCTCCTGGCCAGATATCGCTACCACATCAAAACGGCATGGTCCCTGATGTTTGCTGCGCTGTAAATACAATTGTGCTGTCCGTAGCAGCTTTTGTTGTTGCCGTTGACTGACCGCTGCTATCGCGCCACCAAAAGCATTTGAAGCGCGGTACTTTACCTCAACAAAAATTAAGCAGGGCCCATCTCGCATGATTAAATCAATTTCACCAAGTTTGCAGCTAAAGTTCTGCTCCTGGCTTTGCAAGCCCTGTTGCTGCAAGAACTGCTCTGCCAATTGCTCATAGCGAATGCCCAGCGTATTCGCCATATTAGGGCTCCTGAACAGCTTGTAGAGCTTGCTGGCTGTAGCGTGCCCAACTAAGTTGTCGTTGGATCTGTCCCTCTGGTGTGACACTGAGCTCACCCGTTAAACCAGCATGGCGAAGCGCTGGAATATGTTGCAGCTGTCGCAACTGTGGGATCAGCTGCACGGCATCAAAACCCATAGCGAATAAACGCTGCAATGCTTCATCCTGGTCGGGATAAAGCACATCAAATTGCCGCCGTAACTCAGCACTTTGTTGCACAGTGAGCATCCATGGCATTTCAGTAAAGGTCAGGCCCGCTAAATCCCGGTGATCGGTTCGATCGGCTTGAATGCTATGGCTTCGAGAGCTGGCATAAACTGGTAAACTGGGTGCAGTTTGGCTCACCGATACATCCAAAAAAGGTTTTAACAGTCTGGTTTGTGTAGGATCCGCCAGTAAATACACGGCATCAATATCGAGTCGGCTATGCACATCAGATTCAACCTCCCCCGGGATCAGCTGGCTGATCTGACGGAGTCGTTGTCGGCTTTGTTCCAGTTCAAGCAAACGGGCAACCATAGCTTCCAACTCATCTCTGGCCTGAAAACTATATAACTCAGGAGCATCATGGCCATAACCTTGCCATTGCCGGCTAAAATGCTGAGCCATGCGTTCAGCTGTGGGGTTTTGCGCATGAATTAACACCGGGCGCTGGTAGTCCCGTCGTTGAAACATGGCAGCCATTTGGCTGGCTTCATCATCCATACTCAGGCTAAAAAAGAACGCCGGGCTCTCTGAGTCTGCCGAGCCTGGTTGGCTAGGCTGGTTTAAATACAAAGTGGGCCAATGCCAGTCATCGTGCTGCCGGATCGCATCGACCCGGCTCCGCTGTAACGGGCCTAGGACAAAATCGATAGTGAGTGCAGTTAGCTCATTATGCAGCTGCTGAGTCTCAAGTTGACTATCTAAGAAAAATAGCTCGACCTCAGGTTGTGATGCCACTGCCGCCAGCATGCCATTTTGAATGGCTTGGGCATGAGGCCGAAGATTGCCATGGATGGGCAGTAAAACGGCGACCCGTTTGGGTTGAAACGGCGTCAGCTCGCCGAGTTGCAAAATATCATCCGGTAACACATCCAGTGCAGGCATCTGGCCGTAACGTTGTTGCCATTGCTGCAGTTGTCGCTGCACCTGCTCAGGTTGTCCAATCACAGGGCGAAGGTTCGACGCCAATTGCAGCCAGGCTCCCGTGCGTGGACCAGCATTGACCATAAGCGTTTGCAACTGTGATTCATCCAGTTGGTTCAGTAGTTGCCACAACAGCTGCCATTGAGGCTGGGCATCGGCGGTCATCTTGGTGCTGAGTTCATCCCACTGCAATAACCACTGCGCTGCTTTTTCTGGCTGCTGTAGCTGGCGAAACAAGCGGGATGCTTGCATAGCATAATGGGCTTGAGTCGAAGGCTCTAATGCACTCAGTCGCGTTTGTTCAATCAGTTTTTGTGCAGGACTGTACTGGCGTAAATCGACCAAAGCGTGAAGTTGCCATGCCGGTAGCGTGGCTTGCAGCCACACTTCATCCAAACGATTTAGTTCATCGCTAATGGCTAGTGCTAACCGGGGGTTTTGTTCATTCAATGCCGCCGTTATGGCGTTCAATAATGTTTCTTGTTGTGATTGACCTTGCTGCTGGCGTGCCTCCTGCATCCATTCTCGAGCGGTTTTGCCGCTGTCATCCGGAATCAGTTCGATATCAGGCTCTGGGGTAGCAACGGGAGCAGAGACCTGAGGTGCTTGCTGGGCACAACCTATCAAAAACAAGGCAAGCAGGCTTAAAAGAAGGAATGGCTTTTGTTTGCTGGAATTCACAATGCGCAGTACCATAGCTGAATGATGGCTCTATCTTACTGAGTCCGACTCAGAAGCTCAAACAAAAGCGACCCCATGACGACAGAAACCGGACAACTTTATATCGTGGCAACCCCAATCGGCAACCTGAATGATATCAGTCAGCGAGCCTTGGATATACTGCAACAAGTCGACTGGATAGCCGCCGAAGATACAAGACACTCGGCCCGGCTGCTGCAGCACTTTGGCATTAGCACCCGAATGTTGGCTTTGCATGATCACAATGAAAAGCAACGGGCTGCATCGTTAATCGAGACCTTGCAGCAAGGGCAAAGCATTGCCCTCATTTCCGATGCAGGGACTCCATTGATCAGCGATCCAGGTTACAGCCTGGTGCGCCATTGTCAGCAAGCGGGCGTGCAGGTGGTACCGATCCCGGGGCCTTGTGCTTTGATCAGTGCCCTGTGCGCAGCGGGTTTGCCGACCGATCAGTTTTTATTCATTGGTTTTTTAGCGGCCAAACAGCAACAGCGTATCAACCAGCTGAACCGTATTCCTGCTGGTGTTGGCACTGTAGTCTGTTATGAAACGGCGCGCAGAGTGCAGGCGACCTTGCATGATCTGGTTGAAGTGTTTGGCGCTGAGCGAGAGTTGGTGTTGGCGAAAGAGTTGACCAAAACCTTTGAGCACTTCGCCCGGGGCACCGCCAGCGAGATCCTGCACTGGTTGCAGGAAGATCCAAAGCGTTGTCAGGGTGAGATGGTGCTGATGATTGCACCAGCGGCAAAACCAGACAGCGACAATGATATCGCCCCCGCTGTGCTTCATACCTTGCAGTTACTGATGCAGGAGTTGCCACTAAAAAAAGCAGCTGCATTAACCGCTGATATCCATAGCCTGAAGAAAAATGCACTCTACCAGCACGGCCTGAGTTTGCAGCAGAAATAAAGGCTGTTTTGCACCTGCTTTTCACGTATACTGCGCCCCGAGTTGGCCAAGGCAATCGCTGCTTGCATCTGCAAGGGGAGGAAAGTCCGGGCTCCACAGGGCAGAGTGCCAGGTAACGCCTGGGCGGCGCAAGCCGACGACTAGTGCAACAGAGAGCAAACCGCCGATGGCCCGCTTGCGGGATCAGGTAAGGGTGAAAGGGTGCGGTAAGAGCGCACCGCGCGGCTGGCAACAGTTCGTGGCACGGTAAACTCCACTCGGAGCAAGACCAAATAGGCCTCCTATGGCGCGGCCCGCGTTGGAGGCGGGTAGGTTGCTTGAGGTGTATGGCGACATGCATCCTAGAGGAATGGTTGCCACCTTGGAAACAAGGGACAGAACCCGGCTTATTGGCCAACTCACTTTTCCCCTCCGTAAATCCATCAATTTATTATTCTATTTGTCTTTTATCACCTCTGCACGATGTGTCATCAACTGCAGGTCTCTGGTTATTTATTCCACTTTCTCCCACAAAATCATGTGTTTTGCTCCAGACTGCATTTTTACTGGATCTTAAACGATCATTATGCATGGCTTTTACCTTGACAATGGTCGGATCCCGACCCTAAACTGTAGCATTGTGGGGATTTGTGGAATATTGTGGATCGTGTGGGATCAACCGCTCGCTCCGTGGACTAAATTATGCTTCGTGGCTCATTTACGCTGACAATGGACACCAAAGGCCGGATCGCGCTACCAGCGCGCTACCGCGAATTCTTGTTGTCTGAATGCAGTGGCCAAATGATCTGCACCATCGATCACAAAGACCCTTGCCTGATGCTATACCCACTGGCCGAGTGGGAAGATATCGAAGAAAAACTCAAACGTTTATCCAGCTTTAATGCGCAGGAGCTTCGCTTGAAGCGCTTGCTACTGGGACATGCCTCTGAATGCGACATGGATAAAAATGGCCGCATTTTGTTACCCGGCCCACTGCGTAGCCACGCCGGTTTAGACAAAAATATCCGCTTGGTCGGCCAGTTAAATAAGTTTGAAATATGGGATGAAACTGCCTGGTTAGACCGGGTAGAAGACGATATGGCGCTGGAACGTGACATGCCAGCCGATACTGAATTATCTGAACGACTACAGGACTTTGCACTGTAAATGACTGTCAGCTCTCATACATCTGTCTTGTTGCAGGAAGCACTCGACGGACTCGCCATTCAACCCGATGGGATTTATCTTGACGGGACCTTTGGCCGTGGCGGGCACAGTCGTGAAATTCTTTCCCGGTTATCAGCCGATGGCCGCCTTTATGCTATAGACCGCGATCCTGCGGCGATAGCCGCTGCAGCCCCACTGCAGTCTGACCCTCGCTTCCACATCAACCGCAGCCCCTTCGCGGAGCTGGCCACCCTGTGCCAGCAACAACAGATTCATGGCCAGTTGAACGGCATCTTGCTGGATCTCGGCGTGTCCTCCCCACAATTGGACGATGCTGAACGTGGTTTTAGCTTTATGCGTGATGGTCCCCTTGATATGCGTATGGACCCGGATACCGGGTTATCTGCCGCTGAGTGGCTGGCTAGCGCCGATGTTGAAGACATCAGCTTTGTGCTGAGAGCCTATGGCGAAGAAAAATCAGCTTGGCGTATTGCTAATGCCATCGTTGCAGCACGCGAAGAGGCACCCTTGACCCGGACCCGGCAATTGGCTGAACTGATTGCCGGCGTGGTGAAAAAGAGCCCGAAAGAGAAGAAGCATCAAGCTACCCGTAGCTTTCAAGGCATTCGTATATACATCAACAGCGAACTGGAACAAGTCAAGTTAGCCCTTGAAGCGGCGTTGGATGCGCTGGCACCTGGTGGTCGCTTGGTGGTAATTAGTTTTCATTCGCTGGAAGATCGGTTGGTCAAACAGTTTATGCGCCAACACAGCAAGGCAACGCCTATTCCGCGAGGCTTACCATTAACCGATGCTGAGTTGTATCAGCACTTGCCATTAAAGCTGATTGGCAAAGCCATCATGCCTTCTGAGGCTGAATTAGCAGCCAACCCACGAGCTCGAAGTGCGGTGCTGCGAATTGCCGAAAAAACCGCGCCAATGGCGGGAGGGCAGCCATGAGCCAAATCCGCTTAACTCAGGTGATTTTACGCGATTGGCGCCGCTATCGGTTGGCCTTGTTGCTGATGTTTGCCTGCTTATTAACTGCGCTTGCTGTGGTGCATTCGTCACATGTAAATCGTCAACTAATCAGCTCACACAATCAGTTGGATCAGCAGCGCGATAATCTCGATATCGAATGGCGTAACTTGCTGTTGGAACAGCGTGCCCTGTCTGAACACAGCCGGGTTGAAGCGATTGCCAACAGTCGTTTACAAATGCGTCGTCCCAGTGGCGACCGTGACGTCATGGTGACTTTGCCATGAGCCGGACCAAGCAAAAAACGCATGCAAAACGCAACCAGACTCCAGGTATAGTGGGTTGGCGTTTTATTTTTGTGCTATTGGCGTTGGGCTCGGTCTTTGTTGTGTTGGTTGCCCGAGCCGCCTACTTGCAAGTGCTTGAGCCTGACATGCTGATCAACCAAGGTGATCTGCGTAGTCTGCGGGTGAAGTCGGATACTGTATTGCGCGGCATGATTTTGGATCGTCATGGTGAAGAATTAGCCGTTAGTGTGCCGGTGCAGGCAATCTGGGCCGATCCTAAAGTGGTACTGGAGCGCGGTTCGGAGCAAGATGAGCGTCGTTGGCAGGCATTGGCCGACACCTTAAATATGACACCACAGCAGTTGAGTGCACGGATTGGCAGTGATAGCCGTCGGCGCTTCGTCTATTTGCAGCGTCAGGTAAACCCTGCGGCTGTCGACTATGTGCGTCGTCTGGCGGTACCCGGCATTTATTTTCGTCAAGAGTCGCGTCGCTTTTATCCTGCGGGCGAAGTGACGGCCCATCTGATTGGTTTTACCGATATCGATGATGTTGGGGTCGAGGGCATAGAGCGTCGTTTTAACGCAGTACTGACCGGCACGGCTGGACGCTCTTTAGTGCGACGTGATGCCAAAGGACGCGAGATTGAAGTGCTGGAACGCGAAGATGCATTGGAGCCAAAGAGTCTGCAATTGAGTATTGATCAGCGCATGCAGAGCATCGCCTATCGTGAATTAAAAAAAGCAGTGCTGACCTATGGCGCCAGCTCAGGCTCAGTGGTGATTGTAGATGTACATACCGGCGAAGTGTTGGCCATGGTCAATAGCCCTTCTTACAACCCCAATAACCGACGGAATACGCCGGTACATCATTTTCGCAATCGTGCCATTACCGATATGTTTGAGCCTGGCTCCACCATCAAGCCATTGCCTATTTTAAGCGCGTTGGAATTTGGTTCGGCGGATCTGGATACCGTCATTGATACCTCACCGGGCATGCTGCGTATTGGTGGCAGCTGGGTGCGGGATGTTGGCAGCAACAACGGCAAATTGGATCTGACCGGCATCATGCAGAAGTCGAGCAATATTGGTGTGACTAAGTTGGCGTTATCCATGCCGCATCAACATTTATTGGATCTGTATTTTAATATGGGTCTGGGTATGGATACCGGGCTTGGTTTAACGGGGGAAAGCTCCGGCATGCTCAGTCATCGTAACCGTTGGTCTGATCATGAATTGGCTAGCTTATCCTTTGGTTACAACCTGTCAGTTACTGCAGTGCAACTAGCACGTCTGTATGCTGCTATCGGCAATGGCGGCATCTTACGACCATTGACCATTTTAAAATCAGAACAAGGTCTGCCGGGTGAGCGGGTGCTAACCGAAGCTTATGCCGATGCAATGCTGGACATGATGGAAGCGGTGGTAGAGCCTGGTGGTACTGCTACCCGTGGCCGGGTCGATGGCTATCGGGTGGGCGGAAAAACCGGCACCACGCGTAAAGCTATTGCTGGAGGCTACGGTGATGATTATGTGGCTTCCTTTGCTGGCATAGCGCCTATTTCAAATCCTCGCTTTGCTACCGTAGTGGTACTGAATGAACCCGCCAGTGACTATTACCATGGCGGCGAAATTGCAGCACCGGTGTTCTCAAATATCATGGACGCTGTGTTGCGCTTGAATAATATTACTCCGGATGCTGAACGAGTCCGCATCACCAAGCGCACTGGAGGTTCCCATGCAGGTTAATACCGCTGCGCAATGGCTGGGTGCCTTGGCCGAACAGATACCAGCACAAGCGCTAAAGAATTTACAAATTGATAGCCGTCAGGTAAGCGAGGGCGATGTCTTTTTCGCTTTGCCTGGTCATCAGCAACATGGCAATGCTTTTATCGAGCAGGCTTTAGCACAAGGCGCTGCGCTGGTGATCACCGATGAAGCACCAGCAGCTTTTGTCGAGCATCCACAGGTGATCGTAATGGTAGACCTGATCAATCAGCTGCAAGGTCTGGCTGCTCAATTTTATCAGCACCCTGCCAGCCAGATGAAGCTGATTGCTGTCACCGGCACCAATGGTAAATCCAGTACCAGTTGCTTTGTACAGCAGTTGGCGCAACAGCTACACCATAATGCAGCAGTGATAGGTACTCTGGGCTATGGCCACCCAGATAAACTAACGCCATTGCCGAATACCACACCGCATGCGGTTGAGATCCAGAAAATTTTAGCCCACTTGCTAGAGCAAAATCACCAGTTGGTTGCGATGGAGGTGTCGTCGCATGCCATCGTTCAGCAGCGTATAGAGGGGCTGATGTTTCAGGTGGGGGTTTTTACCAACCTGAGTAGAGACCATTTAGATTACCACGGTAGTATGGAGGCTTACGGCGCTGCCAAAGCGCGCCTATTTACCAGGCATTATTGTCAGCAAGCGGTCATTAATGTGTCTGATGCTTTTGGTGCCGGGCTGGCTGCGCAATGCGAATTGCCTTTCTGCGCTATTGGTACACTGGAGGCATGTCGGCCGTTCGAGCGCTACCTTGCTTACAGCGCCGTGCAACCAATTCCAGGTGGTTTCAGCTGTAAAGTTCATAGCCCGGAAGGCGATTTTGAACTGACCTTGCCCTTGATAGGCCTGTTTAATATTGAAAATGCGCTAGCGGCTATCGCTGCATTGTCGCTGTGTGGTTATCCAGTCGCAGCCTTGTGTCAGGCGGCAGCTGTGTTAAGAGCGATCCCAGGTCGGATGGAGCAATTCCAGTTTCCTCATCCGCTGACTCTGGTGGTGGATTTTGCCCACACTCCAGATGCGCTGCAATTGGCGTTAGAAGCCTTGCGCCCACACTGTCGTGGTCACCTATGGTGTGTGTTTGGTTGCGGTGGTGATCGCGATCAGGGTAAGCGTCCTTTGATGGCTAGCGCCGCCGAAGGTTATGCCGATCGCATTGTGATTACTTCTGACAACCCTCGCCACGAGGATGCCAATCAGATCTGCCAACAAATTGCGGCAGGGATGTCCGAGACGGCCTGCTACCAAATTGAACCCAACCGTGAGCACGCCATTAAATTAGCCCTGAGCGAAGCGCAACCGAACGATGTCATTCTGGTGGCAGGCAAAGGGCACGAAACGTATCAACAGATAGGCGATGTGTTTCGGGATTACGATGAACGAGCCTTTATCCGTCAGCTACAACGGGAGATGAGCCGATGATCACCTTAGATACAGCCACCATTGCAACGGTTACCGCTGGCGTCTTGGTTGGTGACAATACTCCTATTCGTCACGTCAGCACTGATAGCCGGGCAATTAGGCAGGGCGAACTCTTTGTTGCCTTAAAAGGGGCGACCTTTGATGGCCAGGCTTTTGTCGCTGAGGTCGAGCGAAAGGGCGCGGCAGCCGTATTGGTCCATAGCCCACAAGACGTAAGTATCCCACAAATTATCGTGGCGGATACCACCTTAGCCCTGGGACAACTAGCTGCTTATGTCAAACAGCAGTTAGGGACTCCAACGGTTGCTGTCACCGGCAGTGCGGGCAAAACAACGGTCAAAGAAATGTTGGCGGCGATTCTAAAGCGCAAAGGGCGGGTGCTGGCCACGGCTGGTAATTTTAATAATGCCATTGGTGTTCCGTTGACACTGTTACGGTTAGAGCCAGAACATGATTATGCTGTGGTTGAACTGGGTGCCAATCATCAGGGTGAAATTGCGTACACCAGTTCCTTAGTGCAACCCGATGTGGCGATGATCACCAATGTCGCAGAAGCTCATTTAGAAGGTTTTGGCGATTTAGCAGGCGTGGCTCGCGCTAAAGGCGAGATTTTTAGTGCCTTGCAACCGGGTCAGGTTGCGGTGATCCCTGCCGACAGTGAGTTTACTGGTTATTGGCAAAGCCGTTTGCAAAAACAGCAGGTACTGACCTTTAGCCTACAACACGATGCCGATTATCAGGCTGCAGATATTGTCCTGAATACGCAGGGCTGTGCTGGTTTTGAGTTGAAGTGCACACAAGGGCATGGCTTTGTGCAGCTAAACTTGCCTGGTGTTCATCATGTGGCGAATGCCTTGGTGGCTGCTGCTGGTGCGATGGCACTTGGTGCCAGCTTGAATGATGTTCAGCTCGGCCTGGCCGAGATGAGCACAGTGAAAGGTCGGACTCAGGTCATTGATGCGCGCCCGGGCGTGCGAATTATTGACGATAGTTACAACGCCAGCTTAGGCGCGGTCCGGGCGGCAATCGACTTGTTGGCCAGTTATCATGGCTATCGGGTCTTGGTGTTAGGCGACATGGCTGAATTGGGTACAGATGCACGTTTGTACCACGAACAGGTTGGAAAGTATGCAAAGGAACAAGGGATTAATCTTTTGTTCACGCTGGGGGTGTTATCACAGAGCGCCAGTGATTGTTTCAACGGTCAAGGGCATCACTTCAGTTCGCGCCAGACGCTGGTGACGCAACTGGAACCTTTTATCGCCCAGCAACAAGACATCACCATTCTGGTTAAAGGCTCTCGTAGTGCAAACATGGAGTTGGTGGTGCAAGACTTGCTAGCTAGTTGTCAGCAGGAGAAAACCCCATGTTAGTGTGGCTTGCCGAATACCTCACTCAGTACATGACATTTTTTAACGTCTTTAGTTATCTGACGTTCCGTTCAATCTTAGGTGTATTAACGGCGTTAATACTGAGTGTGTATTTAGGCCCCCGCTTGATTGCCCGTTTGCAGCGTATGCAAATAGGTCAGATGGTGCGCAACGACGGGCCGGAAAGTCACTTTTCCAAGCAAGGCACCCCAACCATGGGTGGTTTGTTGATTCTGGGTTCTGTGCTGGTCAGTACTTTACTGTGGGCGAACCTGAGCAACAAATATGTGTGGGTGGTGCTGTTTGTCCTGGTCAGTTTTGGTGCGATTGGTTTTGTCGATGATTACCGCAAAGTCATTCGCAAAGACCCGCAAGGCCTCATTGCCCGCTGGAAATACTTCTGGCAATCGGTCTTTGCCATCATCACCGCTTTATTTATTTACATGACCGCCGAGCAATCGGCGGAAACCGCATTATTGGTGCCTTTTTTCAAAGATGTTATGCCGCAATTGGGCCTGCTGTTTTTGGCATTGAGCTACTTCGTTATTGTCGGTACCAGCAACGCCGTCAACCTGACCGATGGCCTCGATGGTCTGGCTATTGTACCAGTCATCATGGTGTCAGGCGCTTTTGCCATTATTGCCTATGCAAGCGGTAATGTGGTGTTCTCCAGTTATCTGAATATTCCTTATCTACCCCATACCAGCGAACTGGTGGTGCTTTGTTCTGCCTTGATTGGTGCTGGTCTTGGCTTTTTGTGGTTTAACACCTACCCGGCTCAAGTGTTTATGGGCGATGTCGGTTCACTGGCATTGGGTGCTGTACTTGGCGTGATTGCAATTTTAGTTCGACAAGAGCTGATTCTGTTCATTATGGGCGGTGTCTTTGTGATGGAGACGTTATCTGTCATTTTGCAAGTGGGCTCTTACAAGTTACGTGGTCAGCGGATTTTTCGCATGGCGCCAATCCATCATCATTACGAACTGAAAGGCTGGCCAGAGCCGCGCGTGATTGTGCGTTTCTGGATCTTGTCAGTGATGTTTGTGTTGATTGGGTTGGCTACTTTAAAACTAAGGTAATGAAATAATGATGTCATCGTGGCAACAAAAACGCATTGCAGTCGTCGGACTTGGCCTATCAGGCCAGGCGACGGTGCGTTTTTTGCTGCAACATGGCATTCGCCCGGTGCTAATGGATACGCGCAAAAAGCCACAGGGCGTGAATGATCTGGCACTGGATAAAACCGATGGGCTTTACTTGGGCGAACTGGATGCGAATCGATTGGCGCAGATGGATGTCTTAGTGGTCAGCCCTGGTCTGGATCTTCGTCATCCGGCTATCCGCTTTGCCATGGCGCAAGGTGTTGAAGTCATAGGTGATGTGGAGTTGTTTGCCCGTTACAACCATAAACCTGTGGTGGCCATTACCGGTTCGAATGGGAAATCGACGGTAACGGCGATGGTTGAAGCCATCTTGCAGCACAGTGGTATTAAAGCCGTGGCTGCTGGCAACATCGGTTTACCGGTACTCACGGCCATGCAGCAAGACGATGCCGAGCTGTTTGTGCTGGAGTTATCAAGCTTTCAGTTGGATACCACGACCAGCCTTAGTTCGGTTGCTAGTACCATTTTAAACCTATCCGCCGATCACTTGGACCGCTACTCATCATTGCAAGCCTATAGCCAATCCAAGCAGCGGGTCTTTCAGCAAACAAAATTAGCATTCTACAATCGGGCCGATGCGCATACGATGCCTCAGCCGCAGGGGCTAAACCAACACAGCCTGGGGCTGGATGCACCACAAAGCTCCGATGGCTATGGTGTAGTCGAGCGTGCCGGTCATTATTATCTCTATCTGGCCGGTTCGGAGTTGATGCCAGTGTCGGCCCTATCATTGGTGGGACGACACAATCAGTACAATGCACTGGCAGCGGCCGCTCTGAGTCTGGCAGCAGGAGCCGACTTTGCCAGCATGCGTCATGTGTTAAGCCACTTTAAAGGGTTGCCTCACCGCTGTGAGTTGGTGCTGGAGCATCAGGGCATTCGCTGGGTGAACGACTCCAAAGCCACCAATATCGGTGCCACATTGGCCGCGATTGATGGATTACGCTCTGAGGTGTCAGGGAAATTGATTTTGCTGGCAGGTGGTGACGGCAAAGGCCAGGATATGACTGAGCTGGCCAGCACCTTACAAAAGGATGTTGATCAGCTCATTACTTATGGTCAGGACGGTACCGCTATTGCTGTGATGAAAAACGGCAGTAAGCAAGTCGCTGATCTGCAGGCTGCGGTCAAGCAGGCGGCTCGTTTTGCGAAAGCGGGGGACATGGTATTGCTGTCTCCTGCCTGTGCCAGTTTGGACATGTTTAAAAATTACATGGAACGTGGCGAACGTTTTGCCGAAGCAGTGCGGGAGGTGGTGCGATGAAAGCGTTCACCTTGCTGCACTGGCCACGTTGGCAACAATGGTCCTTGCTGGAGCGTGACCAGCAGCGCGATTACGACAGTGTGTTTCTGGTGTTGTTGTTGGCATTGCTGGCGATTGGTTTGGTGATGGTGACCAGCGCTTCCATTCCCGTAGCCGATCGCATGTTTGGCAACCCGATCTACTTTACCATGCGCCATTTGATCTATATGGGGTTGGGCTTTGCTTGCGCTATTGCCGTGCTTAATATTCCGGTGCACTGGTGGCATCAGAGCAATATTTTGTTGCTGGCATTGGCTGTTGCGGCGTTGCTGGCGGTGCTGCTTTTTGGTCATAGCGTTAATGGTGCTAAACGCTGGTTATCGGTTGGGCCTATCAATATACAAGCGGCCGAACCGGCAAAACTATTTTTCTTTGTTTACCTGGCCAGTTATTTGGTACGACGTCACGACGAAGTACGGGATAATATGAAAGGCTTCCTGAAGCCCATGTTGGTGCTGTTCTTATTTGCGGTGTTGCTGTTGTTGCAGCCTGATCTGGGTACCGTCATTGTGATGTTTGCCACGGCTGTGGTGTTGCTGTTTTTGGCTGGTGCCAAACTATGGCAATTTATTGTGCTGATGGCGACAGGTTTGCTGTCGGTGGCAGTACTGATTGTCTATAGCGAATACCGCTGGCGTCGGGTTACAGCATTTCTTGACCCCTGGGCTGATCCGTTTGGCAGCGGTTACCAATTAACGCAATCTCTGATGGCCTTTGGCCGTGGCGGCTTTAGTGGTCAGGGCTTGGGCAACAGCATTCAAAAGCTGGAGTATCTGCCAGAAGCCCATACTGATTTTATTTTTGCCATCATCGCTGAGGAAGTGGGCTTTTTGGGTGTGCTTGGCGTGATTGCGCTGTTGTTTTTAATGGTAGCGCGGATTTTATGGATAGGTCGTCAGGCCATGCTAAAACACATGCATTTCCACGGGTTCTTAGCCTTAGGTATGGCGATATGGTTTGGCTTTCAAACCGCAGTCAATGTCGGCGTCGCCAGCGGTGTGTTGCCAACCAAAGGGCTCACCTTACCCTTTGTCAGTTATGGTGGCAGTAGTTTGATCATCATGCTGATTGCTGCTGCGCTGGTGATGAGAATCGATTTTGAAGTACGGATGGATGGCAAGCAAGCAATCACCGGAGGGCGTAGCAAATGACAACAGTCTCAGCAACACCTCATGCCGCCACAACCACCATGGCAACACCGACCGTGTTGCTGATGGCGGGTGGCACTGGTGGTCATATTTTCCCGGCGCAGGCTTTGGCGCAGCAGTTGGCCACACGTGGCTGGAGCATTCATTGGCTGGGTACCGCCGATCGGATGGAAGCACGTCTGGTGCCTGAATTTGGTTGGCCTTTTCACAGCATTGCAGTGCAGGGGTTACGTGGCAAGGGCTGGCAGAAACTTTTGCTAGCACCCTGGATGCTGTTGCAATCAGTCTGGCAAGCGCGGTCTGTGGTGCAACAGGTGCAACCTGATCTGGTGGTTGGCTTTGGTGGCTATGCCAGTGGCCCTGGTGGGGTGGCGGCTTGGCTGCAACGCATTCCGCTTTTAATTCATGAGCAAAATGCGGTTGCAGGAACCACTAATCGTTGGTTGGCGCGATTGGCTAAACAGGTACTGGTGGCTTTTCCTCAAGCATTCCCCGGGCTTGCCAAGCGCGAGCTGGTTGGCAACCCGGTGCGCCACGAAGTCATTGCTGCTGGCCAACCGGAACAGATGCATGAGCACACAGAGTTACGCATTCTGGTGATTGGCGGCAGTTTAGGCGCCAAGGTATTTAATGAACAGTTGCCAGCACAGCTTTCGGCATTAGCTGAAACGGGTGCTATCGCAGTACGGCATCAAACCGGATCTGCGATGGAGACGATAGTCCAACAGAGTTATCAGCAACTAAGCCAACCGCAGCTTCAGGCTGAAGTAATGGCATTTATCAATGATATGGCCGCTGCTTACCATTGGGCGGACTTAGTGATATGTCGTGCTGGTGCTCTCACTGTCAGTGAAGTGGCCTGTGCCGGGGTTGCGGCTATTTTTGTGCCTTTGCCACAAGCTATTGACGATCACCAAACGGCCAATGCCAATTGGTTGGTCGAACAGGGGGCGGCATTATTACTAAAGCAAAGCGATTTGGAGCAAGGGCAGCTGGCTTCATTAGTGGCCCCTTGGCTGCAAAATAAAACAACTTTACAACAACTGGCACAGAAAGCTCGACGCTGTGCCATGGATGACGCGGCTGAGCAGTTGGCGCAGCGCTGTGAACAGCAACTTGGAAGAGCGGTATGAATAAAGCAGTATTACCTAAGCATTTACCTCAACACTTACCACAACATAGCCATGCTATGCGCCGGATTGGGCGTATTCACTTTGTGGGTATCGGTGGTGCTGGTATGGGTGGTATTGCCGAAGTATTACTGAACGAAGGCTACAGCATCAGTGGTTCTGATATTGCGCCGAACACGGTGCTGGAGCGATTGATCTCGTTAGGTGCTGACGTACGCTTTGGCCATAGCGCAGAGCATATCGAGGGTGTGAGTGTCGTGGTGGTATCCAGTGCAATAGCTGCTGATAACCCGGAAGTGCAAGCCGCCATGGCGCAGCGTATCCCTGTGATCCGTCGGGCAGAAATGCTGGCAGAACTGATGCGTTTTCGCCACGGCATTGCCATCGCTGGTACGCATGGTAAAACCACGACTACAAGTTTGCTGGCTTCGATTTTTGGCGAAGCTGGCACTGACCCTACCTTTGTGATTGGGGGCTTATTAAACTCAGCAGGCAGCAATGCCCGTTTGGGCACTGGGCCCTACCTGATTGCCGAAGCGGATGAAAGCGATGCTTCCTTCTTGCATCTGCAACCCATGGCGGCGGTGATCACCAATATAGAACCAGACCACATGGACACCTATGGTGGCGATTTTGAAAAGTTAAAAGCCACCTATGTCGAGTTTTGTCATAACCAGCCATTTTATGGCGTGGTGGTGGCCTGCCTTGATGACGACGTGATCCGCGAGTTACTGCCAGCCATTGGTCGTAAAGTGCTGACCTATGGTTTTTGTGATGATGCTGATTATCGCATCAGCGAGTTTCATCAAACCGGTGCTCAAAGCCACTTTACGCTGACCGATGTGAAGCAGCAGCAATGGACCATTTCGCTGAATTTGCCGGGGCGGCACAATGTGCTGAATGCCACGGCTGCCTTTGCTATTGCGCAAGATGAAGGCATTGCCGAAACCGCCATCCTGGCTGCTTTGCATAAATTTGAAGGCATTGGCCGTCGTTTTCAGCAGTATGGTGAATTTGATACTGGCCAGGGCAAAGTATTGATGATTGATGATTATGGCCATCATCCGACTGAAGTCGCGGCCACTATTGCGGCAGCACGCAGCGCCTGGCCGGATCGCCGCTTGGTGATGGCGTATCAGCCTCACCGTTACAGCCGGACCCGAGATTTGTACGAAGAGTTTACTCAGGTGCTCTCCGGGGTCGATCAACTGCTATTGCTGGATGTGTATGCTGCCGGTGAAGCGGCAATTCCAGGCGCTGATAGCAAAAGCCTGTGTCGCTCTATTAGGGCGCGTGGACAGGTTGATCCTATTTATGTCGCACCACCGCAGGAGCTTGGCGTGGTGTTGGCAGATGTGCTGAAAGATGGCGATGTGCTGTTAACGCAAGGTGCTGGCAATATTGGTGCTTTGGCAAAATCACTGGCCGAAGCCAAATTAGATTGTGCGCAATTAAAGCAAAGTGGGGGTCAGGCATGAGTCGCTTTGGCCGTGTGGCGGTGTTATTTGGCGGGAACTCCGCTGAGCGGGATGTCTCGCTTCGCTCAGGGCAAGCGGTGCTGAGTGCACTGCAACACAGCGGTGTTGATGCCTATGCGGTCGATCCGAAGCATCAATCGCTGGCCGAATTGGCTGCCAGCAAACCCGATAGGGTCTTTATCGTCTTGCACGGCAGGGGCGGCGAAGATGGCAGCATGCAAGGTGCTTTAGAGCAACTGAACCTGCCCTATACCGGCAGTAAGGTGCTGGGCTCGGCCCTGGCGATGGATAAAAGTCGTTGCAAAGGGTTGTTTCGAGCGCTGGGTATTCCGACAGCTGATTTTCAGGTGCTGCAACAGGTTGAGCAAGCGACCCATGAACTGTTACAGAGTCTTGGTGGCAAGGTGATGGTCAAGCCAGCCAATGAAGGTTCCAGTATCGGCATGAGTGTTGCTGCTGATGAAGCCACCTTAAAAACAGCGGTGGCAGCAGCACTGGTGTTCGATCGCGATGTATTGGTAGAGCGCTGGATAGATGGCCGTGAATTGACCGTGTCGGTGTTGGGTGAGCAGGTACTGCCCATTATAGAAATGCGTACTCCGCGGGATTTTTACGATTATGAGGCCAAGTATCAGGTGGATACCACCGAGTACCTGTGCCCGGCACCACTGAATGAAGCGCTGACGCAGCAAGTACAGCAGATTGCCTGGCAAGCCTTTACTGCGGTGGCTGCCTCAGGTTGGGGGCGGGTCGATTTTATGCTGGATGCGCACAATCAGCCTTATGTATTGGAAGTGAATACGGTACCTGGCATGACGGAAAAGTCATTGGTACCTATGGCGGCCAAGGCCGCCGGTTATACCTTTAATGAACTGGTGCTGGCCGTACTGGATCAGACCATCGCAGAGAAGGAGCAAGCGTAAAACCATGACAACGCAGCCACAACCACAGCAAAGTACAGCCAAGCGGGCATTTTATGCTGGTTTAGCCTTCTTTGTTTGTGCGTTGGTACTACTTAGCTGGGGCGGTTGGACACTGAAGCAGTATGTTGGTGATCAGCAAACTGCGCCCATCGAGCAGGTGCGTTTATTTGGTGATTTTCGACATATTGAGCCAACACAGTTACAGCGGTTGTTGCAACAACAGTATGTTGGCAATATTTTTCGGGTGGACGTAGATCAGGTGCAGCAGTTCCTGTTGCAACAACCCTGGGTGTATCAGGCAGCCGTGCGCAAACAATGGCCTGATACGCTGGTGGTCGTGGTGACTGAGCAGCACCCCGTGGCAATCTGGAATGAGCAACAATTAATCAACCAGAAAGGTGAGCTGTTCAGCGCACCACTGGACCAGCTCATTGCAGATTTGCCGGTGCTGACAGGCCCTGCCGGGAGTGAACAGGATGCCCTGACTATGTTTCGTTATGTGGAGCAATTGCTGAGCTTGCATCAGTTAAGCGCTGAGCGCTTGGAGTTAAGTGAGCGCTTTGCCTGGCAAGTACAGCTGGATAACGATATTCGGTTGCAGCTGGGACGGCAACACACGGTGCCACGCGTGCAGCGTTTTTTAGATTTGTATCCGGTATTGCAGCAGCATAGTGAGCAGGCAATCGCCGAAGTTGATTTACGGTATGACACCGGTGTAGCGGTACGCTATATACCCGTTGCCTTATCCAGTGGGTATAGCCATTTAGAACAGAAGAGAGAAGCATGACGAAGTCAGTAGATCGAGAAATGATCGTAGCCCTGGATATCGGCACAGCCCAATGCAAAGCCGTGGTCGGGGAGATTACGCCTTCGAACCAATTGAGTATTATCGGCGTGGGAACCCATACCACCCGGGGCATGGACCGTGGCGGTGTCAATGATTTGAATCTGGTTATGCAATCGGTACAGCGGGCCATTAACGAGGCCGAGCTGATGGCCGATTGTCAGGTCTCATCGGTCTACCTGGGCATCAGTGGCAAACATATTCGCTGCCAGAATGAAAGTGGCATGGTGCCGATTGGTGATACCGAAGTGACCGCCGATGATGTCGCTAGTGTGATCCATGCGGCTAAGTCGGTGCCGATTTCAGCCGAGCGACGGATGCTGCATGTGCTACCGCAAGAGTTCTCCGTCGATATGCAAGAAGGCATCAAAAGCCCGGTTGGCATGTCAGGCGTGCGGATGGAAGCCAAGGCGCACATCATTACCTGTGCCAATGACATGGCGAAAAATATTGAAAAATGTGCCGAACGTTGCGGGTTACGAGTTGACCAACTGATCTTTTCGGCACTGGCTTCCAGCTACGCGGTGCTGACCGACGATGAAAAAGAGCTGGGCGTCTGCGTGGTCGATATGGGAGGTGGCACCATTGATATTTCCATATACACCAATGGTGCTGTGCGCCATACCGCCGTGGTGCCCGTCGCGGGGAATCAGGTGACCAGTGATATCGCTAAAATTTTCCGTACGCCACTGAGTCATGCCGAAGACATCAAGGTGCAGTATGGCTGCGCGCTACGCAGCATGGTTGGGCAGGAAGAAAATATTGAAGTGCCAAGCGTGGGCGGACGACCTGCCCGCAGCATGTCACGTCAAACGTTGGCTGAAGTGATTGAACCGCGTTATCAGGAGTTATTTGAGCTGGTGCTGGAAGAGATAAACAGCAGTGGCCTGGAAGAGCAAATTGCGGCTGGTGTGGTTCTGACCGGCGGCGCTGCCAAAATCGAAGGGGCTGCTGAGTTTGCTGAAGATGTGTTCCAAATGCCAGTGCGGCTGGGGCATCCGATGCAGGTGACTGGCCTGAAAGATTATGTGCAGGACCCGGCGTATGCCAGTGTGGTGGGTTTACTGTTGTATGGCCAGGAAAGTCAGGACCAAAACAAAGCGGGCATCAGCCCAAAAGATACCGTCAGTGGCTTGCTAAGAAAGCTAAGTAGCTGGTTTAAAGGTGAATTTTAACGGGCAGGTCACTGCCCAGCAAGCTGTGATAGTACAGCTTGAACACAGATCCGCCGGTGCAAGCATTCGAAGGAATGACTGCACTGAACGAAAAAGCAAAAAACGGAGAGAGAGCTATGTTTGAATTAATGGATAGTCACAGCGAAGAAGCTGTTATCAAAGTAGTGGGTGTTGGCGGCGGTGGTGGTAATGCCGTCGAGTACATGGTTGCCAGTAACATCGAAGGGGTGGAATTTATTGCCGCCAATACCGATGCGCAGGCATTACGTAATTCTTCCGCTAATGTCACCTTACAACTGGGTGCAGCGGTGACCAAAGGTTTGGGCGCTGGTGCCAACCCTGATATTGGTCGTCGTTCGGCTGAAGAAGACCGCGAAACCATCAAAAAAACCATTCAGGGTGCTGATATGGTCTTTATTGCCGCTGGTATGGGTGGTGGTACCGGAACCGGTGCGGCCCCGGTGGTTGCTGAAGTGGCCAGAGAGCTGGGTATTTTGACCGTTGCGGTGGTGACCAAGCCGTTCCCATTCGAAGGCAAAAAGCGCACGGCTTATGCCGAGGAAGGGATCTTAGAGCTGAGTAAGTATGTTGACTCACTAATTACCATTCCGAATGACAAATTACTCAAAGTATTGGGTAAAGGCACCAGCTTGTTGGATGCATTTAAAGCAGCAAACAATGTGCTGCTAGGTGCGGTGCAGGGCATTGCCGAACTAATCACCCGTCCTGGTCTGATTAACGTCGACTTTGCCGATGTGCGTACCGTGATGTCAGAAATGGGAACTGCCATGATGGGAACAGGTACAGCATCCGGTGCCGATCGTGCTGAAGAAGCAGCAGAGCAGGCGATTTCAAGCCCGCTATTGGAAGATATCGACTTGTCAGGTGCCAAAGGCATTCTGGTCAACATCACGGCTGGCCTGGATATCAGCATCGAAGAGTTTGAAACGGTGGGTAATGCCGTGAAAGCCTTTGCTTCTGAAAATGCGACCGTTGTTGTTGGTGCGGTGATTGATCCTAATATGTCGGATGAACTTCGCGTCACTGTTGTTGCCACAGGTATAGGAGCATCACGCAGACCAGATATTAGCTTAGTGACTCAGCGTCAGGAAGTATCTGCTCCGGTGTATCGTACTGCAGGTGGTAATACCGCTCAGCAAATGGCTCCGGCCACTGAGACGGTTTCTGCACCTAAAATGCACGCAGAGCAGCGCAGCGAGCACAAACCTGCTCAGGATATTTTTGATATCCCGGCATTTTTGCGTAAGCAAGCCGATTAATAAAATCGGTTAAAACAAGGCAGATTGGTTGCGATAAGCGATTTAGTTAAGCGCTTATTCAGTTTCGTTTGGCATAATTGTTAACATATGCTATGCTTCGCGCCCAATTTTATATTGTTCATTTTTTGAGCTGGATACGATCATGATCAAACAACGTACCATTGCACAAACCGTCCAGTCGGTCGGGGTTGGCCTGCACAAAGGTGAAAAGGTCACGCTAACTCTCCGGCCTGCGCCTGATCACACCGGAATTTTATTTCGGCGAGTCGACCTGGACCCGATCGTGGACTTTAAACTCAACCCGGAAATGGTTGGGGATACTGTGCTTTGTACTTGTTTGATCAATGAAGATGGCGTTCGCTTGTCGACTACTGAGCATTTAATGGCGGCAGTAGCAGGCTTGGGTATCGACAACCTGATTGTGGAAGTCGATGCTGCTGAAGTGCCGATCATGGACGGCAGCGCCAACCCATTTGTCTACTTATTGCTGGAAGCTGGTGTCAGCGAGCAAAAGCATGCCAAAAAATTCATTCGTATCAAACGGCCTGTCCGCGTTGAAGATGGTGATAAATGGGCTGAGTTTAAGCCCTATCATGGCTTCAAGTTGGATGTAGCGATTGACTTTGAGCATCCGGTGATTGCCGGTACTCAGCAACGACTGAAAATGGACTTTTCTGCTGCCAGTTTTATTAAAGACATCAGCCGTGCCCGCACCTTTGGCTTTATGCACGATATTGAGTATTTACGTGCGAATAATTTAGCGTTGGGTGGTAGTTTTGATAATGCCGTGGTGCTGGACGAGTTCCGGGTGTTGAACCAGGATGGCCTGCGTTACGACGATGAGTTCATTAAACACAAGGTGTTGGATGCCATCGGCGATTTGTACATGGCCGGTTACAGTATTTTGGGCGAATTCAGCGCCTACAAAACAGGCCATGCCATCAACAACAAATTGTTGTGCGCCATGCTGGCTGATCAAGAAAGCTGGGAGTTTGTCACCTTTGAAGATCCGGCCGATATGCCGATCTCCTTTTTGGCACCACAGCTTGCCTAGTGTGTCTTTATTTGTAGAAAAACCAGCTTCGGCTGGTTTTTTTATGCCTGTAATGTTTCGTAGCCTCCATAGGCTAGGTGTAACAGCAGAATGGCTGGAGCTACTTACTCCACCGGCTTCAAGGATCACATCCCTGTGCCCGTTCAGCCTCCGCAGCATCCATGCTGCTGTTGCGTAAGTACACCAGCCACTCTGCTTGGCGAGCTTGTGGTTCGTTCAACAGCTCATCCTTTGGCGCGTCGTTTGGCCGCTAGTTTGAGTAATGACTCCCGCAATTGGCCTGAACTTGAGGCGGCAAGTTGCTCCAGTCGCTCGGCAGCATCGTGACTTAAAGTCGGTATTGGGGACGGTTTTTCCGGCTCTGGCCGTCGAATTCGGCTGTTTGGCGTGATTTCAATGTCCAAACCTGCTAAATCAGGCAAGATCTTTTGGCGAAAATTGTCTAAAATGGCGTCGCGTTGCATTTTGACCCGGGTGGCCCAAGCCGCTGACTGACATAAAATAACCGCCCGGCCTTGTTTAATACGGCCGACCTGGCAACCGTGATCGGCGTGCTGCAACAGCTCGGTCAACAGCTGGTTACAACGTTGCAGTTGATCGGGCGTCTGCTGGCGTTGCAATAAAGGCAAGTCCGTCAGTAAATGCGTCAATTGGGTTGGTTTTTGCGAGTAACGAGCCATAGCAGTGCCCTTGTGGACCATGGTATGAGTGTAGCATTATTTTGTATGCTATCGTACTCACTTGAAAGTTGGCTAAAGCAACACCATATCAGCTAGCAGGGCCAGAGCGATCAGGATAAAAGTTGATTGGACATCGGTCAAAGAGATGGGTAATGTCACCCTCCTGATGTAGAAATAAATTCGAATTAAATGGTAACCAAAACATGTTTGGAAAATTGTTCACCAAGTTTATTGGCAGTCGCAATGATCGCTTCTTAAAAAAACTGCAAAAAAGAGTCACTGAAATCAATGCACTGGAAGCTGACTTTGAAGCATTGACCGATGAGCAGTTGCAAGCTAAAACCGCCGAATTAAAGCAACAAGTCACTGCTGGTGCTACTTTAGATGATGTATTGCCACAGGCGTTTGCAACCGTTCGCGAGGCCAGTAAGCGGGTGTTTAAAATGCGCCACTTCGATGTGCAGCTGATTGGTGGTATTGTTTTGCATCAGGGCAAAATTGCTGAGATGCGCACCGGTGAAGGTAAAACCCTGACCGCAACCTTGCCAGCCTACCTCAATGCGTTAAGTGGCGAAGCGGTGCATGTCATTACCGTGAACGACTATCTCGCACGTCGGGATGCCGCAACCAATGCTCCTTTATTTGAGTTTCTTGGTTTGTCAGTTGGCGTTAACGTACCCGGCATGGCACCACAAGAAAAGCAGCAAGCCTACGCTGCTGATATCACCTACGGCACCAACAATGAGTTTGGCTTCGATTACCTGCGTGACAACATGGCGTTTTCTGCGCAAGAGCGGGTTCAGCGCAAATTGGCTTTTGCCATCATCGATGAAGTCGATTCGATCCTGATCGATGAAGCCCGTACTCCGCTGATCATTTCTGGCCCGGCCGAAGACAGCTCTGAGCTGTACAAGCAAATCAATACGCTGGTGCCACAACTGGTGAAGCAAGAAAAAGAAGACGAAGAAGGTGTCGAAGGCGATGGTCATTTCACCATCGACGAAAAAGCCAAGCAAGTCTATCTGACGGAGCTGGGACAGGTTCAGGTTGAAGAGATGCTGAAAGAGCAGGGCTTAATTCAGCAAGAAGATCACTTATTCTCTGCCGCCAACATTACCTTGTTGCACCACGTCTACGCCGCCCTTCGTGCGCACAATCTGTTTAAGAAAGATGTCGATTATGTGGTAAAAAATGGTGAAATCATCATTGTTGATGAACACACCGGCCGCACCATGGAAGGGCGCCGTTGGTCAGAGGGCTTGCACCAGGCAGTCGAAGCCAAAGAAGGCGTCAAGATCCAAAATGAAAACCAGACACTGGCATCAATTACCTTCCAGAACTATTTCCGTTTGTACGACAAACTGGCTGGCATGACCGGTACTGCCGATACGGAAGCGTTCGAGTTTCAACAAATTTATGGTCTGGAAACCATTGTTATTCCCACCAATAAACCAATGGTGCGCGAAGACATGGCCGATTTGGTCTATCTGAACTCGGTGGATAAATACGCCGCCATCATTGAAGACATTATTGCCAACCGTGATGCTGGCCGTCCGGTGCTGGTGGGTACGGCGTCGATTGAAAGCTCAGAGTATCTTTCTGACTTATTGAACAAAGCTAAAATTAAGCATCAGGTGTTAAACGCCAAGTTTCACGCCAACGAAGCACAGATTATTGCGCAGGCGGGCCAACCCAGTACCGTGACTATCGCCACCAATATGGCCGGTCGTGGTACCGATATTGTGTTGGGTGGTAACTTACAGGCTGAAATTGCGGCACTGGAGAATCCAACCGAGCAGCAACTAGAGCAACTGACCGCCGACTGGCAGAAACGTCATGACGCTGTTATTGAATCGGGTGGCTTGCATATCCTGGCCACCGAGCGGCATGAATCACGCCGTATTGATAACCAGTTACGTGGCCGTTCTGGTCGTCAGGGCGATCCGGGTTCCTCGCGTTTTTACTTATCGCTGGAAGATCCATTAATGCGTATTTTTGCGTCTGACCGCATGGCGGGCATGATGCGTAAGCTGGGTATGAAAGAAGGTGAGGCGATAGAGCACCCCTGGGTTAGCCGTGCTATTGAGAACGCACAACGCAAAGTAGAAGCCCGTAACTTTGATATTCGTAAGCAATTGCTCGAGTTTGATGACGTCGCCAATGACCAACGTAAAGTGGTGTATGAGCAGCGTAACGAGCTGATGGACACCAACGATATCTCAGAGACCATCCATGCCATTCGTGGCGATGTGCTGGATTCTGTGATCAGCGAGTATATCCCTCCACAGTCGTTGGACGAGTTATGGGATGTGCCAGGTCTTGAGCAACGGTTAAAAGCCGACTTCACCGTCGAATTGCCAGTGGCACAATGGCTGGCAGACGATAACAAGTTGTACGAAGAAAAGTTGCGTGAGCGCATTCAAGAGAGCGTCGAGCAAGCGTACATTGCTAAAGAAGAAATGGTGGGTGCGCAGGTGCTGCGTCAGTTTGAAAAAGCCATCATGATGCAGAGTCTGGATACCCATTGGAAAGAGCACCTGGCGGCGATGGATCACCTGCGTCAAGCGATCAATTTGCGTGGTTATGCCCAGAAGAATCCGAAGCAAGAGTACAAGCGTGAATCGTTCGAGTTGTTTTCGCAGATGCTCGATAATCTGAAACTGGATGTGGTCAGCGTACTAAGCCGCGTGCAGGTTCGGGCGGCGGAAGATGTCGATGCCGTTGAAGCACAGCGCCGTAAAGCCGATGCAGTGCCACATGAGTATCAGCACGCCGAAGCTGAGCAGGTCGGTGGTGATGAGCCAGCGCCAGCACAAGCTGGTGGCCCCATGGTACGTGATGGTGCCAAGGTGGGCCGCAACGACCCATGCCCTTGTGGTTCCGGTAAAAAATACAAACATTGCCACGGTAAGCTCAGCTAATGTCGGGCACTGTGGATAAAAAGGGGCCAGGCGCCCCTTTTTTACACGTCGCAGTGGGGGTGATTTGGCAGCAGGGCAAGGTATTGCTCAGTCGTCGTGCTAGCCACCAGCATCAGGGCGATAAGTGGGAGTTTCCCGGTGGTAAGCTGGAAGCGGGTGAAACCGTACTAGAGGCTTTGCAGCGCGAGCTGACTGAAGAGCTGGCAATTACCGTGCAAAATGCCCAGCCTTTGATGGAAGTTCGTCACCGTTATCCTGAGCGTGAGGTATTACTGGATATCTGGCTGGTCGATGCCTTTAGCGGCGAGCCACACGGCGTTGAAGGGCAGGCCGTGCAATGGTTTGCTGCCAGCGAATTAGATACCCTGTCATTTCCTGATGCCAATCAGCCTATTGTCGAGCGGGTGATGCAATTGGTGTAAAGCACTTACTTAAAGAATTGATTATCTTTACCCATCAACTCTTCTTCTAATTCTGCCAGATATTCCTCACCCAACTCAGCATTCAAATCAGGTTTACCAGCAATGCGGTGATTTTCTGCGGCCCAGTCGCCTAAATCAATCAGCTTACAGCGCTCACTACAGAAAGGCCGAAAGGGTGAAGCTTCGCTCCAAACTACTTTGGTGTCACAGGTTGGACAGTTGACTACCGGTGCGCTCATAAAGGATCCCGCAGATTAACGAATTTCAGGCTGCTAAGTTTAACAGCAAGCCAGAGCAAATGGGATGGGTTTTTCTGCCGCAAAGCGGCCATCGGCTTCGCTAAGCTGCATAAAACGAACGGCAAAGCGGTACTTGTTGCCACTCACCGTTGGGTAGACCGCTAAGTCCATCGAGTACTTCAGTCGCAGCAATTCGTATTTGTCGGTGGTGCTTTGGTAAAAGCCATTCTCGGCATGCAAGGCTTCAAACTGGCCCCGCTCGCGAACAAAGGTCAGTACAAACTCGATACTTTGAGCGGCAAGCGCCAGTTGTTCCAACCACTTAGCGCAGGCTTGCTGGCGTACTAACGGCGATTGGCTGAACCAGTATTGCAGTTGGGGTACATCAAAAAAACAAGCGCCACCAGGAATGGCGTAACGCTGGCGGATAGGGATCAAAAAGGCATCGTCTTTAAAACTGGAGCATAGCTTGCCAGAACGATTCAATTCACTTTGCAGACGCACTGCTTTTTGCAGCATATGCTGTAACGCATCGTCAGAAACAGAGGGATGACGCGACCAATTCACCAGCGCTTGCTCACAGCGCTCGACATCTTTCATCAGATCAGGCCGTACATCATTGCGCTCCATGATATCCAGTAAGGCGAACAGGGTGGTAAAAAAGGCATGTTGTTGCGCCTGATTATCCAGTGCGGCATGGGCCTGCACCTGATTCATCAGGTGCTCAATACGCAGATAGGTGCGGATCTTTTCGTTCAATGGGTGTTCGTAAATTACGTCGGTCATGGGTCTCATCTGATTGGTTGTGCATGCAGCTAGCGGCGTTGTGCGGCTAACTTCAGGTAACGCTGATGCAACGCATCTATTTGTGGCGCCAATTGCTCTGGCCCGGCGCTGTTATCTATGACGTCATCGGCCGCAGCTAATCGTTGTGTGCGATCGACTTGAGCCGCCATAATGGCAGCCACTTGTTGTTCAGACCCTCCATCACGTAATAAAGTTCGTGCTAATTGGGTTTGTTCCGTCACATCCACCACCACTAAGCGGTCAATATAGGATTGCAGCTGATTTTCTAACAGTAATGGGGCAATAAACAGCACGTAAGGTGAGCTGGCGGCGGCCAACTCGTCTTGCATTTTTTGGCGGATCAGCGGGTGCAGCAAAGCATTAAGCCAGTCTTTGTCGGCAGCATGGCTAAATACCCGTTGTCGCAGTGCGGCACGATCCAAACTGCCATCGGCTAACAACATATTCGGGCCAAAATGATCGACAATTTGCTGCAAGGCCGCGCTGCCGGGTGCCACCACCTGACGGGCCACAACATCGGCATCCACAAGCTCAATGCCTTTGGCAGCAAAAGCATTGGCCACAGTGGTTTTGCCTGAACCTATGCCACCGGTCAGGCCAATAATCAATGGCTTAATGGGGTTCTCCACAATGTTGTTGCGTTAGCACTTTGGTTGTTGCGTTGCACTCTAACCACCTGTTGCTGAATATCCTCTGAATACTCACATAGTATGGCGCTTTACTATGATACTGAGCTCTAGAACACTGAGCTATATACCACTGAGTTAGGGCGCCAGTACCCGCAAGTACCACTGGGTCAGTTGCTCACCATACAGCATGGCAATAAAACCGGCGGCGGCAATGTAAGGGCCAAATGGAATGGGGCTGCTTTTATCCCGGCCTTGCAGCAGAATCATGCTGATGCCAACCACAGCACCAACTGCGGATGAAAGCAGAATAATCAGCGGCAATTGCTGCCAGCCGAGCAAGGCACCAAACACCGCCAGTAATTTAAAATCACCATAGCCCATGCCTTCTTTGCCGGTGAGTAGTTTAAAGCCCCAGTACACCGTCCAGAGACTCAAATAACCAGCCGCCGCGCCAATAATAGCATCGGCAGGGCCAGGGCTGTAATCCGACAGACTATATAGCAAGGCCAGCCACAATAGCGGCAGGGTAATTTGATCCGGTAGCAGCATTTTATCCAGATCAATAAAGGTCAGGGCGATTAAGGCCCACAATACCAGCAGATAAACTACTGTGGTGAACGTCGGGCCAAAATGCCAGGCCACAACGACAGATAATAACGCAGTCAGCCCTTCGACCAGTGGGTAGCGAGCCGATATTTTCGTACCACAGTGGCGACAGCGGCCACGCAACCACAACCAACTAAGGATAGGCACATTGTCTCTGGCGGCAATGGGCGTTTGACAACTGGGGCAGCAAGACCGTGGTACCGCCAGGTTAAAGGCTGCTGGCGCGGTAGTCGCATTAGTGGTAGTGGCTTGCCCTTCATGAAAATAGGCCTGGTACTCTTGCTGCCAGCCCAGCTCCATCATTTTAGGTAAGCGGTAAATCACCACATTTAAAAAACTGCCGATCAGCAGGCTCAGTACCAGCACCAGTGCATAAAAAAACCAGGGTGCTTGCTGCAATAGCTCAATTGTTTGAATCATTATACAACACTGCCCATCTGGAAGATTGGCAAATACATGGCGATAATCAAACCACCAATGACGACGCCCAACACCGCCATAATCATCGGCTCCAATAAGGCAGTCAGGCCATCGACGGCGTCGTCGACCTCCTGTTCGTAGATATTGGCCACTTTGCTTAGCATGCCATCCAGCGCGCCGGATTCTTCGCCAATGGCGACCATTTGCACCACCATTTCCGGGAACTGCTTGGTATTTTTCATCGCATGTTGCATCTGATTACCAGCGGTCACTTCTTCCCGCACTTCCATAATGGCGTTGCGGTAAATCTCGTTACCTGCTGCCCCTGCTGCTGATTCCAGGCCATCAATTAGCGGCACACCGGCAGCAAAGGTGGTCGATAAGGTGCGGGCAAAGCGGGCCACCGCCGCTTTATTCAGGATATTGCCAATCACCGGCGCTTTTAATAGCATGGCATCCATAGCAGTGCGGGCCTGCAGGTTTTTATTGTAGGCTTGCTTAATTATATAACCGGTAATAAACAACACGCCCAGTACTACCCACCAGTAGGCCTGCATTAAATCGGAAATACCCAGCACAAATAAAGTAAAGGCAGGTAACTCAGCACCAAAGCCAGCGAATATGTCGGCAAACTGCGGCACCACAAAAATCAGCAAAATGGAGGTAACGATGGCAGCTACTACTAAGACAGCAATGGGGTAAAACATGGCTTTTTTGATTTTCGATTTCAGTGCTTCGGCTTTTTCTTTGTAAATGGCAATACGGTCGAAGATGGCATCGAGCGCACCGGATTGCTCGCCGGATTTAACCAGATCACAGTACAGCTCATCGAAGTACTTGGGGTATTCGCGTAATACTTCCGATAACGGCAAACCAGCTTGTACCTTAACCGACACCTTTTGCATCAGGGTACGTAAGCTGGCTTTATCGGCACCACTGGCAATTAAGTCAATAGTCTGTACCAAAGGCACACCGGCGCCCAGCATGGTTGCAATTTGCCGGGTGACCACGGCAATATCAGCAGCGGTCACTTTTTTCTCGGTATTAAATAAGGGTTTTGGTTTACGCCTCACCAAAGATGGGGTAATGCCTTGCTGGCGCAGCAGGGCTTTGACTTCCTGACTGGAGCCGCCTTTAATTTCGCCATTGGCTTTTTTACCGCGGCGATTCAGGCCTTTCCAGCTATAGGTATCAAGCTCTTTAATTTTATATTTTTGGGCCTGAGCCATGGTTTTTATCCTGTATTAGTCGCCTGCAGTACTGCTCTGCAAGCAACGTGAAATAATCTATTTTTTTAGCAGTTTTTTGTCCATACCATGTTTTATTCAACATTCAACATTCAACATTCAACATTCAACATTCAACACGAGCTATCCTTTAGTCACCCGGTTGACTTCGGCCAGACTGGTCATGCCCGCCGCTACCTTAAGTAAGCCCGATTGGCGCAAATTGGCGATGCCTTCCTGCTGGGCGGCCTTGGCGATATCCAGTGAGTTACCGCCCTCCATAATAATAGATGCCATCGCCGGGCTGACCGGCATGACTTCATAAATACCGACCCGACCTTTATAGCCATTGGTGCAATGGTCGCAGCCGACCGGTTTATAGACGGTTAAATCCGCCAGTTGCTCATCCGTAAAACCCTGTTGCTTTAATTCGGCTTCGGGTAGTTTTTCTGCGGTTTTGCAATGGCCACATAAGCGGCGGGCCAGACGCTGTGCAATAATCAAACTGACCGAGCTGGCGACGTTGTAAGCTGGTACGCCCATATTCAGTAAACGAGTCAGAGTTTCCGGTGCCGAGTTGGTGTGCAGGGTCGATAACACCAGGTGGCCGGTCTGGGCGGCCTTGATAGAAATTTCGGCGGTTTCTAAATCACGAATTTCCCCGACCATAATGACATCCGGGTCTTGTCGCAAAAAGGCTTTTAGCGCCGAAGGGAAAGTTAAGCCAGCTCGCGGGTTGACCTGCACCTGATTGATACCGGCCAGATTGATCTCGACCGGGTCTTCGGCGGTGGAAATATTGCAGCCTTCGGTATTCAAAATATTTAAGCCGGTATACAGCGACACGGTTTTACCACTACCGGTTGGGCCAGTGACCAAAATCATGCCTTGCGGCTGGGCCAGCGCATCCATGTAGAGTTTTTTCTGCGCTTCTTCGTAGCCAAGAATATCAATACCGAGCATGGCGCTATCGGAATCGAGGATCCGCATCACCACCTTTTCGCCCCAAATGGTCGGCAGGGTGCTGACACGAAAATCAATCGACTTTTTGCCGGAGATTTTTAATTTAATACGACCATCTTGCGGCACCCGCTTTTCGGCAATATCCAGCCGTGACATTACTTTTAACCGGGCCGATAGCCTGTTGGAAAGAGCTATCGGTGGTGAGGCCACTTCATGTAAGATTCCATCGATGCGAAAACGAATGCGGTACATTTTTTCGTACGGCTCAAAGTGCAAATCGGACGCACCTTTACGGATGGCGTCTAAAAGCATTTTATTGATAAAGGCGACAATGGGCTGGTCGTCTTTATCGGGCTGCACCGACATATTGTCGTTTTCATCGTCTTCTTCATCGGTGCTTAAGCTGCTGAGATCCCAATCGCTGCCACTGCCTTGGTCAAAGCTGTTATCAAACAGCTTATCAATTAACTGCTGCAGCTGCTCGTACTCGACTACCACCAACTCGGCATGCAAGCCGGTATTAAATTCAAAGTCTTCAATCGGTGCCATATTGGTCGGGTCGGTTACCGCCAAATGCAAACTACGGCCGGCACGTGATAATGGCAAAATATGGTGTTTGCGGATCAATTTTTCGTTGCGCAGCTCTTTCGGGATGGCATCCATATCAAAAAAACTGAGGTCGAAGCGGGCATGCTGACTTAGCGAGGCGGCTTGTTCGGCCAGGTCACGGGACGAGACCAGTTTTTCCTGAATTAAAAACTCCGGCAGCGTTTTGTACTGGCCACCCTTACGGCTCAACAACTCAGTGGCTGCTGTACTATTCAGCAACCCTTGTTGTGCCAAGCGTTTAAACAGGGAGGAGTTCGCACTAACCGCCATAGAAACCAAGCATCCTGGAAAAAGTTATTCTTTTGATTATGCCAATATTGCTTGGTTATTCAAGTTTTTACTTGATTTAAAAGGCGAAGCATCGTGAAAACAAAGATGCAGTGTTTCTTGTTATTTTCAGGTAATGAGATTTTCTTTGACATTACACAAATAACAGTATCACTGCTGTGTTGATAAGTCGTGGTAATGGCTTTAAGGGAGGCTATTCGAGTTAAAGTCTTAAATAGAATCAAATTATAGCACGCTTAAACTGGTAAATGTATAAAAGCAAATCGTCATAAAGCAAAATAAAAAAGCCAGCTAAACTCCGCTGGCTCAAATAATTTCAACATTTTTTTGTAACTAACATTTAAGGATTAGCCACGGAAGTTTGCTGGTACTTGATTATCAGGGCATGTTGAAGTACCAGTCCAAGCTGAAGCGTTCTCATCTGGAGTTAACACTAAATTACAAGCTGCATCAACACCAGCCTCAGTTTGTACTTGTACAGTAATAACACCTTCACCAGCAACAGTTGCTGCTGCGCAATATTGTGTGGTTGTTTCAGCACAACCTGCTTGAGCAGCAGAAGTAGGAAGGTTTCCGGTAGAAGCAAAAAACTCTGTAACCGATGTGCGACAAGAGCTCATGACTCCAACGCATTCACTGACTTTAGCGCGGGTTGTGTAGTTTGTATAAGCAGGCAACGCTACTGCTGCCAAAATACCAATGATCGCAACTACGATCATCAATTCAATTAAGGTGAAACCCTGTTGGGCTTTTTTCATCGTATTCATGGTAAAACTCCTGAGGTTTGTATGCGCCGTTAGGCTACCTCTTATTCTGCGTTAAAATGCAGATTTCGCAAGTTGAGCAGAAAAAAAGTTATGTGTTTTTTTTATCTATTTGTTTTTAAATGAATTTATTTTATTTGTCTGTGCGTTATTTAATCAGCTTGTGTAGTATAAAAGTATTAGTTGTCGGATCAGTTTGTATGGAAAAATGAGCCAAAAGAGGGGCGTTTCTTAGCTGAATAGTGCCAAGCGACCAATAAAGTCCTGACCATGTTGGTTGTCGTAGTAGCCAGAACTTTCTTGCGGACGGGACTAAAAGCGCTGAATCAGCAATGACTCTATTCACTTAATGTGCTGAGTCGGATCCATTCGTTGATGCAATACTCTGATGATGGTGATGCCATCGTCTGTCTGAACAAAATAAAGAATATGGCTTTTATAGGGAAAGCTGAGTAGCTCTGCAAAAAGCTCTGGTCGTTTGGTGCCCACGTCGGGGTTATTGGCAAGGAGTTGCGCTCTATCTTCGAGGCCATCAATGTATTTACTTGTCTGCACATAACCCCATCGTTCAAACGTAAAATCGATCACTATTTCGAGATCGCGTTCAGCTTTGTCGGTAAAGGTATAATACTTAGTCACTATAAAACTTAGTCACTATGAAATCCGTTGCCTCAAGCGATTAATCACATCGCTACCTTTGGAAACTTTGCCGGTATTAAGATGGTCGATGCCTTCTAAAATCGCTGCTTTTAACCGCTCTTCTCTTAGCGCCTCTAATTGCGCATAGTCAGCAACGGATAAGACCACCGCAATAGGCTTACCATTCTTATTGATACCGATGGGTTCATGCTGCGCTTTAAGAAGCAAGTCACCAAACTCGCGCTTAGCATCACTGGCATTGATGGTTTCCATAAGGTTTCTCTCGCTTCAAAATGATTGGTTTGATTATTTTAATCATTTTGTGCCCATTATGTCCAGTAAAGAGCAAGCCCTAGCTTGATAGCAACGCCAGACGGCCGATAAATTCCTGACCATGTTGGCTAAGCAGCCAGACAATCAGCATGGCGTTGCCAGCGACTACCAGCCAGAACTCGCGTTGAAATTGAAACTTACTGCGTTTATGCGCCAACTTCCTCTGCGCCAGCAAGGCACCGGGCCAGCCGCCAATAAAGCTATACAGCTGCAGGCTTTCTTCTGGTAACCGTTTCGGTTGGCCGACGATGGCGGCGGCTTTGTCTTGTTGGTACAGCCAGTAGGTAAACAAGCTGGCTTCGATATATAGAATAGGCAGCATCAGCGGCAAGCTGCCAAACAGCAGCGCCATGGTCAGTAGCATTAAAAAACCACTACGAAAATACAGCGAGATATCCTGAGCATAATCGAGATCGATCCATTGGCTGCTGGCTTTAGATTTATCTTTGGCTTTGGCTGGGGCTTGTTTGGCGGCATCGACAAATTGCAACTGAGTTGCAATGGTACGGCCGGAGCGATCTTCGCTGAGCTGAAACTGCAACTCGTCGCCGATTTCTGGCCGAGCTGACTTGGTGACAAAATCACGGATATGAAAAAACAGCTGTTGTTGGTTATGCTGGCAGGTCAAAAAACCAAAACCTTTCGCATCCTGCCAGAACACCACCCGCCCGGTAAGCGAGTATTAGTTGTCGGATCAGTTTGCATGGGAAAGTGAGCCAAAAGAGGGGCGTTTCTTAGCTGAATAATGCCAAGCGGCCGAGACATTTTGGTCATGCTGGTTTAGTTTGCAGAGCCTTATACCTAAGGCATGCGTTTCTTTAGGCGATCGATCACGTTGCGACCATGGGAAACTTGGCCAGATTTAAACTGGTCTATTCCTACCAAAATCGCTGCTTTTAGGCGCTCTTCTTTCAGCTTTTTCAATTGCGTATTTTCAATTTTCATGGCGTTCTTTTTTATCACACAGAAAACCCGTAGTGTGTGCCATCTGGTAATTCTACATCAAGGCGAAGTTTACCACCGGACGCTTCTACGTAACGCTTGAGGGTAGATAGCCTCATGTCACGCCCTGGTTTTTCCATATCAGAGACGGTTGGTTGCGTGATACCAAGTGAAACGGCAATGTCACTCTGAGTTAGGTTCATCCGCTCACGGAGCTCAGCCAGATGAATGTTAAGCAACATTTCTGTTGCTACCTGTTCGGCTTTAGCAACCACCGCAGGTTTTTCGTTTGCAAGTATTTGCTCAAGAGATCTTGCCATAGTAGTTACTCCTTTTTTAATGCTTCCAGATGAGCCGTAAACTCACGGTCAGCAATCGGGATCATGACGTCATAAAATCGTTTTTCATCTCCAGCTTTGTTACCAGCACAAAGTAGAATCCCTTTTCGCTTGGGATCGAAAGCAAAGAATGCTCTGATAGGATCTCCTTTGCTCTGAACTCGAAGTTCTTTCATATTGCTGTGAGATGAACCATTCACGGTATCAGCGTATGGTCTAGATAACATTGGGCCTCGCTCACGAAGCACTATCATTGAAGCCAGCACATTAGCGCGATCTGTGTCGTCTAGTGTATCGAACCAATTATCAAAGGTATCTGTTGTCCCAATGCTCCACATAACGAGTCCTTGTTTATTATAGGTTCAATTCTATATAGGTTATAAGCTATAATCAAGAGTGCTAAATTAATAATGCTTCGGCGCTATGCCCAAGAGTTCTTGCCATGGTATTTACTCTTTTTCCGTTGACTTAATACTCCACCTAGCAAGGGGCCTAGTTCGACAACAGCGCCAAGCGACCCATAAACTCCTGACCATGTTGACTCAGTAGCCAGATAATCAGCATGGCATTACCGGTGACCACCAACCAGAACTCGCGTTGGAACTGAAATTTACTGCGTTTATGGGCGAGTTTTTTTTGCGCCAGCAATGCGCCGGGCCAGCCGCCGATAAAGCTGTACAGTTGCAGGCTTTCTTCTGGTAAACGGGTGGGTTGGCCAACCACGGCAGCGGCTTTATCTTGCTTGTACAGCCAGTAGGTAAACAAGCTGGCTTCAATGTACAAAATGGGCAGCATCAGCGGCAGGCTGCCAAACAGCAGGGCCATAATCAGCAGCATCAGAAAGGCGCTGCGAAAATACAATGAAATATCCTGGGCGTAATCGAGATCAATCCATTGGCTGCTGGCTTTAGATTTATCTTTGGCTTTGGCTGGGGTTTGTTTGGCGGCATCGACAAATTGCAACTGAGTCGCAATGGTACGGCCGGTGCGATCTTCGCTGAGCTGAAACTGCAGCTCGTCGCCAATTTCTGGTCGAGCTGACTTGGTGACAAAATCACGGATATGAAAAAACAGTTTCTGTTGGTTTTGCTGGCAGGTAATAAATCCAAAACCTTTCGCATCCTGCCAGAACACCACCCGCCCGGTAAGCGGAGTTTCTGATTGCTGCATGGCTTAGGGTGTTCACTCGTTGTTGCTCTGTTTTGAGTGTATCAGAAGCTGACAATAGTGTGTCAGTTTTTTGCTGCTGTGTTGAAGTTGAAAGCGTTAACTCTAATCTACACTGATAAATAATTAAGAAGGTGAACGTTCGGACAAGTGCTGCTCCGGTGACATATGTTTATGTAGCACCGCAAAAATAATGATTTTCTTTTCTTTGGCAACATAGTAAATGATATGGCTTTGGCAAGGAAAACTATGTACACCTTCTTTGACATCGGGCCGATGAACGCCAAGTTTAGGATTTTCTGCAAGTAATGCAAAACTCCCCTTTAGCGTTTTTAGGTAGTTATCTGTCTGAGCCACTCCCCACTGTTGAATGCTAAAACGGCGAATTAGTCGCACATCGAGTTGAGCTTCAGTGCTTAGTTCGAATAAATTCAATCGAACTTACCAGCAATCAGTTGCTCCATAAATTCAGCTCCATCGACTGTAGTGCTTTCATCTAATCTGGCGGCTCGTTGCTTTAATAATTCAAGTTTAAGCAGATTCATGCGTTCAAACTCTTCCATTGAAACCATCACTGCAACAGGTTTACCATTTTTATTGATACTCACGGGGCTAGCCTGTGCTTTCATCAGAAGCGAACCGAAATGAGTTTTTGCTTCGTTGGCAGTTAAAGATTCCATAGCATCACCTGTTTTATCATCTACCTTGTAATTATGGTTGAAACGTTCGATTTAATCAATCTGCAACCGCATCGATAAATCAATGGCCTGCACATGCTTGGTTAACGCACCCGAGGAAATAAAATCGACCCCGGTGGCGGCCAGTTCGCGCAGCCGCTCACTGGTGATGTTGCCCGAGACTTCCAGCTTGGCACGTTGCTGGGTCAGTTGCACGGCTTGCTGGGTGTCGCTCAGGCTGAAGTTATCCAGCATAATAATATCGGCGCCTGCTGCCAGCGCTTGCTCCAGTTCGGCCAGGTTTTCTACTTCCACTTCGACTGGTTTACCGGGGAAGTTATGCTGCGCTTGCTGCACGGCTTGCGAGATACCACCGGCTGCCGCGATATGATTTTCTTTAATTAAGAACGCATCAAACAGGCCAATACGATGGTTCTGGCCACCGCCGCAACGAACAGCGTATTTTTGTGCCAACCGCAAACCCGGGATCGTTTTGCGGGTATCCAGTAATTGGGTATGGCTGCCACTTAAATGCTGTACATACTGATCGGTGGTGGTGGCGGTGCCACTGAGGGTTTGTAAAAAGTTCAGCGCGGTGCGTTCGCCGGTGAGCAAGCTGCGGGCTGGGCCGTTTAGGCGGCACAGTAGCTGATTGGCGGCGACACTGTCGCCATCCTGCACCTGCCATTCGATGGTGACAGTTGGATCGAGCTGCTGAAACACCTCATCGACCCAGGCGGTGCCACAAATAATCGCAGCCTCACGGCTGATGATAGTGGCCTCGGCTAGCTGTACAGCTGGGATCAGGCTGGCGGTAATATCGCCTTGCTCAACCGGTAACTGGCCTAAATCTTCCGCTAAGGCTGCCGCCACGGAAGCGCGAATATGGTGCTGTAATTCAGCAGTTAAGATCATCGACATAGTGCTGGCTAGTACTCTTTAGTGCGTTACCGACGTTGTATTAACGTCAGCTGGTTGGCTTGTTGGTTGAATTCTAACTGGTTCAGCGCACTCATACCTAATAAAATTTCGGTGCCGGACAGATTAGGTACTATGCTGGCATCGATCCGATACAAGTGAATATCGCCCAGTTGCAGCTCATCGATTTGGCTGCGCCAGGCACTGGCGACGCCATTGGCGGTCATCACCTGAATACGCTGGCCCCGTTCCAGCCCCAGCCGCCGGGCAGCCTGCTCGGATACGGCAACCGTAGTGGCACCGGTATCGAGCATAAAGTCGGCTGGTAAGCCGTTAATCAGTGCAGTACCGACATAATGGCCGGAGCGATTTCGTACCAGAGTGGTGCTGATTTCCCCTTGCGAGCCCTGGATGCTTTGCAACTGTTGGTTGGGGTTGTACTGCCCATCGAGATAACCCTGAAACCACCAGACCCCCAAGCCGAGCAGCAGTAGCCAGGCAATAATAGTAAAGCCTTTACCTATTTTGTCTGTTGCTTCAGCAGGTTGCTTTTCAGTCATCGTACCTTTCTCATCGGTTTGCTCTCTGGTGTGTTCGGGTGCTAAAGGCTATCATACGGAGAAATGCTATGATGCCAAGAGGTTAGAGGTTCTACATGCATAGGGTAAATGCCCCTGAAACCATTGTACGTCATTCACCGCACTGCGATCAGCGGCCAGATGGTGAGACCATCAGTGTGCTGGTGATCCATAATATTAGTTTACCACCGGGCCAGTTTGTTCAACCCGGTGCGACAAAACGCCCAATTGATGATTTTTTTCGTGGCGAATTGGATATCAATGCACACCCATTTTTTGCTGATATTTCCCATTTGCGAGTGTCGGCCCATTGTGTAATTTGGCGCGATGGTGGCATTTGGCAGTATGTGCCTTTTGAGCACCGTGCCTGGCATGCTGGTGTCAGCCGCTTTGATGGCCGAGAGCAATGCAATGATTTTTCCATCGGTATTGAGTTAGAAGGCACCGATGATTTGCCGTATACTACAGAACAGTATACGAGTTTAGTTTCATTAACGCGCTGGTTAATGCAGCAGTATCCGGCCATTACGCTAGATCGCATTGTGGGGCATGAACACATTGCTCCGGAACGAAAAACGGACCCCGGCCCGGCGTTCGACTGGACTATGTTTCGAGCCATGCTACGGGCGGCTATACAGGAGAGCACATCATGACCTTAGTGAGTATGTTACTGGCGCTGATCATTGAGCGGTTAGCCGCCCGCAGTGAGTTTTGGCAAGGCAGTCGTTATGCTAAGGCTTGGTTTTCACTGACCGCCAACAGCAAACTGGCGGAGGTGGCACGCCATCCGATTGGCCAGTACGGCTGGATTTTACTGCCCGGACTGGTGGTGTGCTTTGTACTTTGGTTGATCGACCACTGGTTGGTGACAACGGTTGTACACACCTTATTGCTGTTGCTGGCGATTGGCTGCTGGCATTACCGCCAGCTGTATAAGCAGTATTTGAATGCGCAAGAACGCAATGATGACGAAGCGGCCTTTTTAGCCATGCAGCAGATTCGCCAGGACAGCGGTGCTGCCTTTGATGATACCAGCTATGGCCAAAGCCTGATTTGGCTCAACTTCCGCTACTATGCAGCCGTGTTGTTTTGGTTTCTGGTGTTTGGCGCTTTTGGTGTGATTACCTATGTGATTCTGCGTCAGTTGAATGAGCCTGCTCAATCTGATGATGAAAGCATGCAAGCCACCAGCAGCATGCTGGCAGCCGATGAAAGTGAAACTCCGGCCTATCAACGCTTAATGCATATTGCTGATTGGTTCCCGGCACGTTTATTTGGTATTGGTTTTGCGCTGGTGGGCTATTTCTCCCGTGCTTCCTCTGCGTTGTTGGGCTATTTTCTCGATTTTACCAGCCCGAATGAACAGGTGGTGATTGACGTGGCAACGGCTGCAGAGCCCATGGCCGAGGAGCTATTGAATACCGCAGAAGAAACCACCACCATGGTACAATTAGCCAAGCGCAATATACTGTTCTTTTTGGCATTTACCGCTATTCTGACGCTAACCGGCTGGTTGGCGTAGCGACGGTTG
>NZ_JAUZVZ010000011.1 GCF_030717845.1 Alkalimonas collagenimarina | reverse complement strand
GCGCCGAGCATTTAAGTCAAGCACCATTTTGAGAAAATTTCCAGTTGGTGCTGCTTAATTTTATTCAACATCAAAAAAGGTTATTTAGCTGCCTTCCCCGTGTCGACTGGGCGGCATTATAGAGACTTGTATAAACAAGGCAAGCAGAAAATCAATCACTAGCGATCGTTTGCTTAAATTACCAGCAATACACTTTTTTAGGCTTACTTCTGAAGAAAATCTAAGGCTCTGAACTGCCGAATAAAGCAACCTTTAATGTGTTGTCAACCTTATCTGCCGTTCCAACCATTTCATCATAGGCTGATTGATGGCTTAAATAGGCTTTACGAATGGTTGCTTCGGACAAAGCATCTTTAACTTGTTCAATACTCTGAAACCGTTTTGGACGACCAGTGCTATCATCGATAATAAAGCCTTTGCGACTGTCAAAATCAACTTCAGCCATATACAACCCCATTTCATATGAATGAACGACTAACTCATCGATATGGACGTCTTGTCTGTTTATATGTTCTAAGCGGTGAAATTCCATAGCCGGATCCTCGTTGTTTTTTTACTATACGAGTGTAGCCAAAAAAAGATCGTTCATTATCCGATACAGAAATAAATTAAGTTGTAATATCGATCAGTAACATCATCGTGTTAGTCCGTTGCCCTAGTCGCTTGCCAGGCAACCACCTGCCAGCCATGCTCCCCTTGCACCAGAGTTCCCATATTATAAAACCGTAATTGATCGCTATCGTTTTGCCCCACCAGAGTGAAGGTCAACACGGCTGTATTATCATAGATTCGGATCTGAATATCATCCGCACCATAGCGTAAAGTAATGTCCTGCTCAGACAATTCACCGCGGCTTGTTACACCAGCCATTAATTCTGTTTTACCAAAACGAGCTCCTGCGGAGCTGGTATACACCAAGTCATCAGCCCAAAATTGTTGATGAATAGTCGCATCATTACGGGTCGCGCCATCCAAAAACTGATGCAACAGATCGGTAATCTCAGTTTTAGCATCAGCGCCATAGGCGGCAGTTGGCAAGACCAATAGCAGCAAAGTGGCTTGTAGTAGTTTATTCATAGCGGGCCTCCATGATGAGAAAAAGCAAAGCGGACCGAAGCCCGCATCTTAACGTTAAGTGGTTAAAGCATTACATGCTAATGCCACCGTCGATCTCAATAACCCGGCCGGTGAAAAAGTCATTTTCAAAAATGTACTTGGCGGTATGGGCAATTTCGGTGGTTTCGCCTAACCGGCCTACTGGCTTCATTTTTTCTAACCGATCCCGAGCCTCTGGTTTCATGGCATCGGTCATGGCGGTACGGATCACACCAGGTGCAATAGCCCCCACCCGAATACCAAAACGACCTAGCTCACGAGCCCAGGTCACCGTCATAGCAACCACCCCGGCTTTAGCCGCAGCGTAATTCGTTTGCCCCATATTGCCACCACGAGCCACGCTGGACATATTGATTATCACACCCTTGCGACCGCGTTGTACCATTTTTGCCGCTGCTTCACGACCACAGAGAAACACACCGGTCAGGTTGACATCGATCACCGATTGAAACTGCTGCAAAGACATCTTACTGAGTAACTCGCCATCTTTGTATTTCAATAATAAGCCATCACGTAGAATGCCAGCATTATTGATCAAACCATCGATGCCATTGAAGTCCTCATCGATTTGGTTAAAGGTGGCTTCGACCTCTGCTTCCACCGCCACATTAGCCGAATAAACCTTAACATCAGTATGAGCAGCCAGCTCAGCTTGAGCTGTAGCTAGTTGTTCAACATTCATATCGATCAGTGCCAAACTCGCGCCCTCAGCAGCACACATTCGAGCCATTTCTAACCCTAACCCTTGAGCGCCACCCGTGATGACAATGGTTTTATCTTGTAAATTCATGCTTTTCTCTCAAACGATTTAAAAATGCTGGAAAAATCCAGTTTGCCATGACCAGAGCGCTGGTGGGCGACATAAAGGTTACGAGCCAAAGCTCCCATCGGCGTACTGGACTGACTTTGTGTGGCAGCTTCAAGGGCCAGACCTAAGTCTTTAGCCATCAAATCCACCATAAAGCCACCTTGGTAACCATTCGATGAAGGCACTGTCTCCATAACATCCGGACAAGGGTTATACAATTCCAGCGTCCAGTTACGACCTGAGCTTTTCAACATGATTTCGGACAGGACTTTTGGATCCAGCCCATTATCAATGCCCATCTGTAGCGATTCTGAGGTCGCTACCATCAACACGCTCAGTAGCATGTTGTTGCATATTTTCGCCACTTGCCCCGCGCCAATTGCTCCGGCATGAAAAATGTTTTTCCCCATCCCCTGCAACACCGCTTCAGCCCGCTTAAAGTTTGCGATATCGCCGCCTACAATAAAGGTTAATGTGCCCGCTTTAGCACCACCGACACCACCAGAAACAGGCGCATCAATAAACGCAATGCCCTGCTCTGCCAACCCGGCCCCTACTCGACGAGCGCTTTCGGCATCAATGGTCGAACAATCAATCACCAACGCCTGCTTGGAGATGCCAGCAGCGATGCCCTGCTCACCAAAATAAAGCCCTAATACATGCTTCGCAGCTGGCAGCATAGAAATAACCACCTCAGCGTTCGCTACTGCATCTGCAGCAGACTGGGCGATTTCTGCCCCTTCGGCTTTTACCAGAGCCAATGCATCCGGAGATAAATCAAATGCCTTCACTTGGTGACCTGCCTTAACCAGGTTGATGGCCATAGGGCCACCCATGTTTCCTAAACCAATAAATGCAACCTGTGTCATCTGTTGACTCCTTTATAGTCCTAGCATACGCAGTGGGTGGTTACTGACTGTCCACGGAGAGGTAAAAAAGGTATCGATCAATTCATCTGGTACCGACTCAACGTTTTGAAATTGCCATTTAGGCTGACGATCTTTATCAATCAACAAGGCTCGAACACCTTCTGCAAACTCCCCCATACGACCACACTGCACACTAATGCCAAGTTCCATACGAAAGCTATCGGCCAATATCATGCTTTGTCCCAATTGCAACTGGCGAAAAACAATGTGCGCAGTAATGGGGCTGCCATAATGAAGGGCATCTTTGGCTTTGGTGAGCCAGCTATCTTCACCTGGCATCGCATGGATTGCGCGGATCACCTCAGACAAACTTTCAATCGCTGCTAGTTTGGCAATCTCTGTCTGATGTGGCCTAATTTGGCTTAACGGTAACTGAGTCCGACTGTGCTCTTCAAAATCGCGCAATACATCGGCCAGTTTCTGATGATTAAGTGCAATGGTATCGCCCCACTTCACTGTCAGAAGTTTATCCAACACGGCTGCTTTTTTGTCGTGCAAAATGAAATGATCAGCCAGACCAACCAAGCGCGCATCGGCAGCATTAATGGAGGCGCCAGTCAGACCTAAAAACAAACCACAGCCTTTTGGCATACGGTTTAAAAACCAACTCGCCCCAACATCTGGGTACAACCCAATGGCTAATTCAGGCATCGCAATACGGCTGGAGCCAGTAACAACCCGGTGAGAGGCGCCAGCCATCAAGCCCAAACCGCCCCCCATGACAATACCATTCCCCCACACCAACACTGGCTTCTCATAGGTATGGATCAAGTAGTCGAGACTGTATTCCTTACTAAAAAACTCTTCCACATAAGGAGCATACTGATCCGGGTTGTCTTTCATCGCCTGATACAAGTCACGGATATCGCCACCGGCACAAAATGCTTTATCACCTGCGCCTTGCAGTACCACCAAGGCAATATCAGCATCATCTTTCCAACGCTGTAGCTGCGGCAACAAGGACTCGATCATCGGTAAGCTCAACGCATTCAATGATTTTTCACTGTTCAGCGTAGCGACTGCGATTTTTTTGCCTTGCTCTGTAGCCAGCTCTTGATAGAGCACAATATTTTGTTCGTGAGGTTGTTCATTAGTCATTAGCCGTTCACCCATGTTGCTGGTCGTTTCTCTAAGAAAGCCTGCACCCCTTCGACCTGATCCTTAGTGTCAAACAGTGCCACAAAAAGCTCACGCTCCAGCGGCAAAGCGCTCTGCATGGTGCCACTGCGACCTTGTTGGATCAAATACTTACAGGCTTTAATCGATGATGGGCTCTGTTCTGATACTTTCTCAGCCAATGCTAATGCGGCGCTCAGCGCTTGCCCTGCAGGCACCAATTCCTCGACCAAACCAATCTGTTCGGCTTTTTCGGCTTTTAAGCGCTCACCGCACAAAATCATTCGTTTAGCCCAGCCTTCGCCAACCAGCCAAGCCAAATTTTGCGTTCCACCAGCACAAGGCAATAAGCCGACTTTAGCTTCGGGTAAGGCCATTTGAGCCTGCTGCTCCGCAATACGGATATCACAAGCTAAGGCTACTTCCAAACCACCGCCCATAGCAAAACCATTGATGGCGGCAATGGACACGCCATGGAAATGACTCAAAGCTTCAAAGGCTTCACCAAACACCCGCGACATATCAGAGGCAACAGCTTTATCACCATCGGCAAATAACTTCAGATCAGCCCCGGCAGAAAAGAACTTATCGCCTTCACCGGTGATCACCAGCGCATAAATGGATTTATCCTGTTGCAAATCCAACACCAACTGCTTCAGCTGCTGTAGTGTCTCTTTCGTCCAGGTATTGGCTGGAGGGTTGGACATGGTAATAAGTGCGGTATGACCACGCTTTTCCAGTTTTAATTCTGCCATCCTTAACTCCTTGATAAATGAGAAACAAAAAATGAGAAATGCACGTTACAAGATATCGCTGGCTGCTTCATCCAGTAAACGACGACTGATGATTAAACGCATAATTTCGTTGGTTCCCTCTAAAATCTGATGCACACGCACATCGCGGAAGTGTCGCTCTAAAGGGTACTCTTTTATGTAACCATAACCACCATGCAATTGCAGCGCTTGATCGCAGACCTGAAAACCAACATCAGTAGCAAAACGTTTCGCCATGGCGCAATAGGCGGTTGCTTCAGAGTCCTGTTGGTCTAACTTAAATGCAGCCAGGCGGACTAGTTGACGAGCCGCGACCAGTTCAGTCGCCATATCAGCCAGCTTGAATTGCAGCGCCTGAAAAGCAGCTAAAGGTTTACCAAATTGCTCACGCTCACGCATGTAATCACGGGCTGTTTCCAGTGCCTGTTGCGCAGTGCCTATTGAACAGGTAGCAATATTAATGCGCCCGCCATCCAGACCTTTCATGGCAAAAGCAAAGCCCTGGCCTTCATCACCCAGCAAATAATGTGCTGGTATACGCACATCTTCAAAGGTGATTAAGCGGGTCGGTTGGGCATTCCAGCCCATTTTTTCTTCGGCTTTACCGTAAATCACCCCTTTCGCATCCGCCGGTACTATAAAGGCAGAAATACCTTTCGGGCCAGCCTCACCGGTTCGCGCCATCACCACCAGCAACTCGGTACTGCCTGCACCTGAAATAAACATCTTCGAGCCATTCAGTACATACTCATTGCCGTCTTTTTTGGCAGTGGTACGTAAAGCGGCGGCATCAGAACCAGACCCTGGTTCAGTTAAACAATAAGACGCCAGTTTTTGTCCGGTCACTAAATCATCGCACCACTCTGCCTTAGCATCGGCCGTGCCCCAGTTCGCGACCATCCAGGTTGCCATATTATGGATCGTCAGCATGGCCGTGGTTGCCGTACAGCCCATCGCCAATTGCTCAAAAATGATCGACGAATCCAAACGGGATAACCCCATACCGCCATCTTCTTCCGGCGTGTACAGTGAGCAAAAGCCCATTTCACCTGCTTTTTGGATCACATCTTTAGGGAAGTGGTGGTCGCGATCCCACTGGGCCGCATGAGGGGTAAGCTCCTGCGCGGCAAACTGGCGGGCAGAATCGGCAAAAGCTTTTTGGTCGTCTGTTAAATTGAAATTCATAGTGGGTCCTGCTTATCCAATCGGCTCAGTTGCTTCCGTACATTTAACACACTCGCCCGTTCGCCGCTCCCCGGCTCTCTTTTGAATGCTCGTTAAGTTAAATCTACTCCGCACTGCGCCTGGTTAACCGTTTTGAATCTGCATCGGATGATGCAACGCTATGCTGGCCAGCCTGGAAGCATCGTTCAACAAAGCAAACATTCAAAAGTCCCGAGGGGAGCGAGGGACGGGTTTGCGTGTTGCAACGATGTTCCAGGCGTTCACCAGTGTCTGTCTGGTTAGTGTTAGCGTAAATTAATCGACATATTCGGGCCAGACACCGGAATATCATCGTTAAACCAACGCGCAGTGATGGTCTTCGTCTCAGTATAGAAACGCACCGCTTGTTTACCATAAGCATGCTGATCACCGTAGAACGAGCCTTTCCAACCCGTGAAGGAGAAAAATGGCAGTGGCACCGGGATCGGAATATTAATCCCCACCTGACCAACTTCAATTTCATGCTGGTACTTGCGGGCAGCTGCACCACTGGCAGTAAAGATTGAGGTACCATTGCCATAAGGGCTGTCATTCACCAGCGCGATGGCATCTTCTAAAGTATCAACCGAAGAGGTACACAGCACAGGGCCGAATATTTCTTCTTTATAGATGGTCATCTCTGGGGTGACATCAGAAAATACAGTCGGACCGATCCAGTTACCTTTAGGATAATCTTTCACCTGACAATCAGAGCCATCAACCAGGCAAGTCGCGCCTTCTTTTTTACCTTGCTCAATCAATGATAACACCCGCGCTTTTGCTTGCGGGCTGATTTGCGGACCATAGGCCGCATTCGGGTCGGTATAGACTCCCGGATGTACCTTACCAATGGCTTCAGCCACTTCTGGGATCCAATCTTGTGCTGCGCCAACAAAAACCGCAACCGAAATCGCCATACAGCGCTGGCCAGCAGCACCAACAGAGGCTCCAACTAAAGCATTGATCACTTGCTGCTTATTCGCATCTGGCATGACTACCATATGGTTTTTAGCACCTGCAAACGCTTGCACTCGTTTCAGGTTATCGGTACCGGTTTTGTAGATGTATTGGCCTACATTGACTGAACCAACGAAGGAAATAGCTTTGATATCAGGATGATGTAGTATGGTATCCACTTGCTCTTTAGCGCCATGCACTACTTGCAATACGCCTTTCGGTGCGCCGGCCTCAGCAAACAGCTCAGCGATCCGGTTAACCGTCATTGGGTCTTGCTCTGATGGTTTCAGAATAAAGGTATTACCGCAGGCAATCGCCATCGGGAACATCCATAGTGGGATCATAGCTGGAAAGTTAAACGGAGTAATACCGGCACAAACCCCCAAAGGCTGAATGTAGCTGTAGGTATCAATGCTACGAGCCACGTTCTCAACGGTTTCACCCATCATCAATGAAGGAATATTGGCTGCTTGTTCAACCACCTCAATACCGCGCCAGACATCGCCTTTAGCGTCTTCTAACGTTTTACCCAGTTCCTGACAAATAATTTCAGCAATATCGGTCTGATGTTCTTTCAGCAAATTGCCAAAACGCATCATTAGGCGAGCACGCTCTGATACAGGTACTTCCTTCCAGCTTTGAAAAGCTTGTTTCGCAGAAGCGATAGCTCGAGCCATTTCTTCCGAGGTGGTACAGGGTGCTTGTGCAATCACATCTTGCGTTGCAGGATTGGTTACAGGGATCCATTGCTCAGTGGTTGAGTCAATAAATTCGCCATCAATAAAAAGTTGGACTTGCTTGGTCATAACATGCTTCTCCCAAAGAAATAGAGTCAGACCGTTTGGCTTATTATTATTTGTAGCTGCCAAACAGACTGTGCTGAAATAAAGTCGTGCTTTACATGACTTCTACTGCCAATGCGACAGCTTCGCCACCGCCAATGCATAAAGAAGCAACACCGGTTTTTTTGCCACGCTTTTTCAATGCGTGAATTAACGTCACCAAAATACGGGCACCTGAAGCACCGATAGGATGGCCCAGCGCGCAAGCGCCGCCATTTACATTGACCTTGCCGTGATCCAGCCCAAGCTCCTGAATGGCCAGCATGGTTACCATGGCAAAGGCTTCATTGATCTCCCACAGATCAACCTGCTCTTTCTGCCAACCAGCTTTCTCTAACACCTGCTGCATAGCTCCAACCGGAGCGACGGTAAATAAAGCAGGTTCAATTGAGTGGGTCGCATGCGCCACGACTTTCGCCAGCGGTGTGATCCCTTGCGCCTTCGCTTGAGACTCGCGCATCAAAATCAGAGCAGCAGCACCATCAGAAATAGAACTGGAGTTGGCAGCAGTTATACTACCGTCTTTAGCAAAAGCCGGACGCAGGCCCGGGATTTTGTCGATTTTGGCATTACCCGGCTGCTCATCAATGGCAAAGGTTACTTCCCCTTTGCGGCTGGCATACACCACCGGCGCAATTTCTTCAGCAAAAGCACCCGTCTCAATGGCATCTTGTGCACGAGTCAGTGAGGTCACGGCAAACTGATCCATGGCTTCACGACCAATGCTGTACTCATTGGCAGTATCCTGCGCAAAACAGCCCATGGCTTTGCCATCATAGGCGTTTTCCAAACCATCGAGCATCATGTGATCTTTCACCTCACCATGGCCCATGCGAAAACCAGCCCGAGCCTTTGGCAATAAGTACGGTGCATTCGACATCGATTCCATTCCACCCGCGACCACGACCTCAGCAGAACCTGCTTTAATAAGGTCATGAGCCAACATGACTGTTTTTAGCCCAGAGCCACAGACTTTATTGATGGTGGTGGCACCAGCCGATAACGGCAAACCAGCCTTGATCGTTGCTTGACGAGCCGGAGCCTGCCCTAACCCTGCAGGCAGCACATTGCCCATGATCACTTCGCTGATTTGATCGCCTGAAATACCAGCTTCGGCCATAGCAGCTTTGATGGCTGTTGCCCCCAAATCAGTAGCACTCACAGCAGATAAACCACCCATAAATCCACCCATGGCAGTCCGTTTCGCTGCCACTATTACGATTGAATCTTGCTCGGCCATCAGTATTTCTCCGTAATCAATAACAAAAAATCTGTGTTAGAGCCTACACCATATTGACGTTTACGCCAACGTCAACTTATACCACTATGGTACAGTTTTGTCGTGTTGGTTCCTTTTTTTGCATTGGTCTGCTCAGTGTTTTTGGCATTTTTGCTTTACAACGAACGAAAATTGCAACTTTAGTGATGGATAGCCATCAGTCTCCAGCTTTACCTTTACGTAAACTTCACTTATAGTTGTCGGCAGATTTCAGGAAGATAGCTATGACGCAAATAACCGAAACTACCTATTCCATCAGTGAGTTGGCTAAAGAGTTTGATATCACGACCCGTAGCATCCGTTTTTATGAGGATCAGGGGTTACTAACCCCGATGCGCAACGGCCAAACACGGATTTACAGCAAACGCGACCGCGTGCGGTTGAAATTAATCCTACGTGGCAAGCGACTGGGTTTCAGTCTGGCTGAAACCGGCAAGCTATTTGAGTTGTACGATGCTGATAAAAGCAGTGTGAAACAGCTCAATACCATGCTGGCACTGATCGAACAGAAAAAAATCGAGCTGCACCAACAAATGGACGATATCAAAGTCGTGCTGATGGAGCTGGTGACAGTTGAGAAACGTTGCCGAGAAACGCTCAGCGATGCCCTGCCATCACACAGCCAACCCACTCATCCATCCGAATCTTCAATGGGAACACATCATGATCAGTAATTACAAAACGCTTAACTTTGACCTTGGCGATACCGTCGATATGATCCGCGAGCAGGTCAATGCCTTTGCTCGTGATGAAATTGCACCACGTGCTGAACAAATTGACCACGACAATGAGTTCCCTGGTGACTTGTGGCGCAAGTTTGGTGATTTAGGCTTGCTTGGTATTACCGTTGATGAACAGTATGGCGGTTCTGGCTTGGGGTATCTGGAGCATGTGGTGGCGATGGAAGAAATCAGTCGTGCCTCGGCATCAGTGGCGTTATCTTATGGCGCTCACTCCAACTTGTGTGTCAATCAAATCGCCCGCAACGGCAACGAAGCGCAAAAACAAAAGTATCTGCCTAAATTATGCAGTGGTGAACATGTGGGAGCTCTGGCCATGAGCGAGCCGAACGCAGGCTCCGATGTCGTCAGTATGAAACTGCGTGCTGATAAGAAAGGCGATCACTATGTTTTAAATGGCAATAAGATGTGGATCACCAATGGCCCAGATGCCGATACCTATGTCATTTATGCTAAAACCGATGTTAATGCCGGCTCAAAAGGCATTACTGCCTTTATTGTAGAGCGCGGTTTTAAAGGTTTTAGTCAGGCACAGAAACTAGACAAGCTGGGTATGCGCGGTTCCAACACCTGTGAGTTGGTGTTTGAAGATTGCGAAGTCCCGGCAGAAAACGTTTTAGGCGAAGTTGGCCGCGGTGTACAGGTGCTGATGAGTGGGCTGGATTACGAGCGCGTCGTGCTGTCTGCTGGCCCGCTTGGCATTATGACTGCTTGCATGGATGTGGTCGTTCCTTATATTCATGACCGCAAGCAGTTCGGCCAGTCTATCGGTGAGTTCCAGTTGGTGCAAGGCAAGCTGGCTGATATGTACACTCAAATGAATGCGGCCAGATCCTATGTTTATACCGTCGCCAAAGCCTGCGACCGCGGTGAAACCACCCGAAAAGATGCCGCAGCGGTGATTTTATATGCTGCTGAGCTAGCGACCAAGATGGCGCTGGATGCAATCCAACTGCTTGGTGGCAACGGCTACATCAATGAATACCCGACGGGGCGTTTACTACGTGATGCCAAGCTGTATGAGATTGGTGCTGGTACCTCCGAAATTCGCCGCATGTTGATTGGCCGCGAATTGTTTACTGAGTCCAACTAGTTTCCATCGCGAAACAGCATGTATAACCTGCTGGTTTAGACCAGCCGGGCAAATACGCAAACCATGCATAGGTGAGTTCCGTGACCAAATTATTAAGTAAAGTGAACCCTCGCAGCGAGGAATTTCAACACAATGCCGCCGCCATGCAAAAGGTGGTGGATGACTTAAATGCCAAGGTACAGCAAATCAAGCTGGGCGGCGGTGAAGCTCTGATTGCGCGCCATACCTCTCGCGGCAAGTTATTTGTGCGAGATCGCATTCAGAAATTGCTGGATCCGGGTTCGCCCTTTTTAGAAGTTGGCCAGTTTACCGCTTGGGAATGTTACGACGACTACATTCCTTGTGCTGGCGTAGTGGCTGGTATTGGCCGGGTCAGTGGCCTCGAGTGCATGATTGTGGCTAATGATGCGACCGTCAAAGGCGGCACTTACTACCCGCTGACCGTCAAAAAACACTTACGGGCTCAGGAGATTGCTGAGCGCTGCAACCTGCCCTGCATTTATCTGGTTGACTCCGGTGGCGCTAACCTGCCGCGCCAGGATGATGTTTTCCCGGATAAACTGCACTTCGGGCGTATATTCTTTAATCAGGCGCGTATGTCGGCCAAAGGCATTCCACAAATCGCTGCGGTTATGGGCCTTTGTACCGCTGGTGGTGCTTATGTGCCTGCCATGGCTGATGAAAGCATCATTGTGAAAGAACAAGGTACCATCTTCCTGGCTGGCCCACCTCTGGTGAAAGCGGCGACTGGTGAAGAAGTTAGTGCCGAAGAGCTGGGTGGTGCTGATGTACACTGCAAAATTTCAGGCGTGGCCGATCATTACGCGGTCAACGATGAGCATGCCCTGCAACTGGCGCGTAATGCAGTATCCCGCTTGAACCGGGTGGCTCCAGCAGCGATGGATGTGAAAGAACCGGAAGAACCCTTGTACGATGCCAAAGAAATTTATGGCATCGTTGGCACCGATTTGAAAAAGCCTTTTGATGTAAAAGAAGTGATTGCCCGCTTGGTTGATGGCTCAGATTTTGATGAGTTTAAGCAGTACTATGGCAGCACTCTGGTCTGTGGCTTCGCCCGGATTTTTGGCTTCCCGGTTGGTATTGTGGCCAACAATGGCATCCTGTTTTCCGAATCAGCACAAAAAGGCGCCCACTTTATAGAATTGTGCGGCCAGCGCAAAATCCCCTTGCTGTTTCTGCAAAATATCACCGGCTTTATGGTCGGTAAAAAATACGAAGCTGAAGGCATTGCCAAGCATGGCGCCAAAATGGTCACTGCTGTTTCTTGTGTCGAAGTACCGAAGTTTACCGTATTAATAGGCGGCAGCTATGGCGCTGGTAACTATGGCATGTGTGGCCGTGCCTACGACCCCACCATGATGTGGATGTGGCCGAATGCCCGCATTTCGGTCATGGGTGGTGAACAAGCCGCCGGGGTGATGGCGCAGGTCACTAAAGATGGCCTGGCCCGTAAAGGTGAAACCTTAAGCCCGGAAGCCGAACAGGCACTGAAAAAACCGATTGTTGAGCAATATGAAAAGCAGGGTCACCCCTATTATGCCAGTGCCCGCCTGTGGGACGATGGCATCATAGATCCGGCACAAACCCGGATGACGGTTGGTCTGGCATTAGCTGCAGCCTTAAATGCACCTATTCCGGATACCCGTTTTGGTGTGTTTAGAATGTAATTTACGCCCAGAAAACATCGTTAACTTGCTGACTCAGCTGATGATAAAGCTACATTGAGAGAACAAAAAATTATGGCCGAAACTTACATTGACCTGTCCATCACACCGCAAGGTGTCGCTAACCTGTCACTCAACCGGCCCGAAGTGCACAATGCCTTTGACGATACGATGATTGAACAAATCATCGATGCCTTGCAGCAACTGGCCGACGATCCGTCTGTGCGGGTACTCGTACTGAAAGCAAATGGCAAAAACTTCTCTGCCGGTGCTGATCTGAACTGGATGCGCTCAATGGCGGAAAAAGACTACCAGCAAAACCTGGACGATGCTGGCCGATTAGCCGAGCTGATGCGACTGCTGGATGTATTCCCGAAACCCACCATTGCCGTCGTGCAAGGCGCTGCTTTTGGCGGCGCTGTCGGCCTGGTTGCTTGTTGTGATATCGCTATCGCCGATCCGAAAGCCAGTTTCTGTTTAAGTGAAGTCAAAATCGGTTTGATCCCAGCCGTGATCAGCCCTTATGTGATGCGTGCTATTGGCGAACGAGCCAGCCGCCGTTATTTCATCACCGCCGAACGTTTCTTTGCCGATGAGGCACATCGTCTGGGTTTAGTGCATCAGATCGCCGAGAGCGACAGCCTGGATGACAGCGCCCAACAAATGATCAAGCAATTACTGCAAAACAGTCCGGCCGCCGTATCCGCAGCGAAAGCGCTGATTGCCAATGTCAGCCAGCAAGCTATTGCTGAGCCAGTGATCACGAAAACCACAGAGGCCATTGCCCAGATCCGTGTCTCTGCTGAAGGTCAGGAAGGTCTGACTGCATTTTTAACCAAACGCAGCCCTAACTGGCTGCCGAAGGACTAAGCCATGTTTCGTAAAATTCTGATTGCCAACCGTGGTGAGATCGCCTGTCGCATCATTGAAACAGCCCATAAACTGGGGATCCGTTGTGTTGCGGTGTATTCCGAAGCCGATGCCAATGCCCGTCATGTTAATATGGCGGATGAGGCTTTTTTACTGGGGCCTGCACCCAGCAAAGACTCCTACTTAAAAGCAGACAAAATTCTTGAAATTGCCAAAGCATCCGGTGCTGAAGCAATCCACCCTGGCTATGGTTTCCTCTCTGAAAATGCAGAATTCGCCAAAGCTTGTGGCCAGCAAAATATTGTCTTTATTGGTCCACCAGTCGCAGCGATTGAAGCCATGGGCTCCAAAAGTGCTGCCAAAGATATTATGGCCAAAGCCGGTGTACCACTGGTACCTGGCTATCATGGCGACAATCAGGATCCTGCCTTTCTGGCCAAAGAAGCCGACAATGTTGGCTACCCACTGCTATTAAAAGCAGCTTATGGCGGTGGTGGTAAAGGCATGCGTGTGGTCTGGAAATCGGAAGAATTTGCCGATGCCCTCGCCAGCGCCAAGCGCGAAGCCATGGCAGGCTTTGGCAACGATAAAATGCTGATGGAACGCTACTTAACCAAGCCGCGCCATATTGAAATTCAGGTGTTTGCCGACAATCATGGCAATGCCGTCTATCTGGCTGAGCGCGATTGTTCTATTCAGCGCCGCCATCAGAAAGTGATAGAAGAAGCACCAGCGCCAAATTTTACCGAAGCACAACGTCAGTCCATGGGTGAAGCTGCAGTAAAAGCCGCTCAGGCCATTGATTACCGTGGTGCCGGTACGGTAGAGTTTCTGTTTGATGAGGATGGCTCCTTCTACTTTATGGAGATGAACACCCGGCTGCAGGTAGAGCATCCGGTGACGGAAATGATCACCGGCCAGGATTTGGTCAAATGGCAGTTATTAGTGGCTGCTAATCAGCCGCTGCCGCTGGAACAAACAGAAGTCAGCATCCATGGCCACGCTATTGAAGTACGGGTTTATGCTGAAGATCCAGACAATGATTTCCTGCCAGCCACCGGCAAACTGACCTATTTGCGTCAACCAGAAGCCAGCCGCTTTGTCCGTGTCGACAGCGGTGTGGTCGAAAACGACGAAATCAGCCCCTACTATGATCCTATGATCGCTAAATTGATTGTCTGGGACGAAGACCGTGACCGCGCCATCAGCCGAATGCTGCGGGCACTGGACGATTACCGCATTGCCGGTGTCACCACCAATCTGAGCTTTTTAACCAGCCTGGTTGAGCACCCTGCTTTTGTCGCTGCCGAGCTGGATACCAACTTTATTGAACATCATCAGGATACGCTGTTCGCACCAGCCACCAAAGAAAACAATCAAGCGCTGGTGCTGGCAGCTCTTTATATCCTGGAAACGCAAAAGCAACCACCGGCCGCACAAGAGCCATTCAGCCCCTGGCAATTCAGCCATGGCTGGCGCCTGAATGAGCAGCCGATGCAGCAATTAACCTTGCAGCATCAGGATCACAGCCATTCGCTACAACTGGAGCAGTTGCAAGATGCGGTTCTGGTGCAACTGGATGGTCAGCAACTGCGTTGCCACGTCCGTTTGCAAGGCGATGAACTGATAGCCACCCTGGGTGAGCACAAAACCCGGGTTCGCATCAGCCAGTATCAGGATACCATCAGTGTCTTTATCCGCCATCACCGCTACGATTTCAGCTATCAGACTGAGCTGCATACCGATACCGATATGGTGGAGGACAGCGGCAGCCTGACCGCACCGATGAATGGCACCATCGTGGCCGTTCTGGTCGAAGCGGGTCAGCACGTCAAAGCCGGCCAAACCCTGGTGGTGATGGAAGCGATGAAGATGGAGTACAGCATTAAAGCCTCAATTGACGCCACCGTAAAAGAAGTGTTCTTTCAGGCTGGTGATTTAGTGCAGGATGGCGCTGAGCTGGTTGAGCTGGCAACGGAGGAAAGCTAATGCAACCCAAGCAAGTTCGCATCGTTGAAGTAGGCCCACGCGATGGTCTGCAAAATGAAGTGGCGGTTTCATTGCAAGCCAAAGTTAACCTGGTGGATCAGTTAAGCCAGGCCGGGCTGCACTACATAGAAACCGGTGCTTTCGTATCGCCAAAATGGGTGCCGCAAATGGCAGAATCAGCGGCCGTATTTGACCAAATCAAACGAAGCACTGGCATTACCTATGCTGCGCTGACCCCCAACCTGAAAGGCTATGAAGCAGCCATGGTGGCCAAAGCAGATGAAGTCGCTATTTTTGGCGCCGCCTCTGAAGCCTTCACGCAGAAAAACATCAACTGCAGCATTGCCGAAAGCCTGGAACGCTTTGCGCCGGTGGTGCAACAAGCCAAGGCCGATGGCATTCGTGTGCGCGGTTATGTGTCTTGTGTGGTCGGTTGCCCTTATCAGGGGGACGTCGCCCCATCTGAAGTAGCCAGAGTCGCCAAAGCGCTGCTGGATATGGGCTGCTATGAAATTTCGCTCGGCGATACCATCGGAGTTGGCACGGCCAATAGTGTCAATGCCATGCTGGATGCTGTGATGGCAGTAATACCAACCGAGCAGTTAGCTGTGCATTTTCATGATACCTATGGCCAGGCGTTAACCAATATTTACGTCGCGCTGCAGCGCGGTATTGCCGTGGTTGACAGTGCAGTCGCTGGTTTAGGTGGCTGCCCCTATGCCGCCGGAGCGTCAGGCAATGTTGCCACTGAAGATGTGGTGTATTTGCTAAATGGTCTTGGCATTCAACACGGTGTCGATTTAAATGCACTGGCCAAAACTGGCTGGCAGATCTGCGCCGAGCTCGGCAAGCCAGTTAGTTCTAAAGTAGGATTGGCTTTGCAGGCCAACTGCCTTAAAACTAATCCATAGTAACAATTGAGTTTTATAGCAACAGCTAGGTTGGGTTTAGGCTCTTCGAAGCACGCAGGGGTTACGTATCTTTTTTTGCGACACGTCGTGAACCCTTCCCTGGGGACTCTTGTCAGGCTTCCCTGCCTGACAAGGTCGCAAAAAAAGTACATCCACCCCTGCTCGGTTTTTTTAGCAGCGGATGTCTGACGTTCGAAGCAATGAGGAAACAAGATGGCAGGGTTTAATAAAGTCGTACACAGTTACGAAGAGGCCATGGCAGGTCTTGAAGACGGCATGACCGTCATTGCCGGTGGGTTTGGTCTGTGTGGTATTCCTGAAGGGTTGATTGGCCAAATCAAAGCGATGAAAACCAAAGATCTGACAGTGGTGTCGAACAACTGCGGCGTCGATGGTTTTGGTCTGGGTATCTTGCTGGAAGATCGCCAAATCAAAAAAATGGTGGCTTCGTATGTGGGTGAAAACGCCCTGTTCGAAAAGCAATTATTGAATGGTGAGCTGGAAGTCGAACTCACACCACAAGGCACACTAGCCGAAAAAATGCGCGCTGGCGGTGCTGGTATCCCGGCATTTTTCACTGCCACTGGCTACGGTACTCCGGTTGCTGAAGGCAAAGAAACCCGCGAAATTGATGGCCGTCATTATGTATTGGAGCCCGCCATCACCGGTGACTTTGCTATCGTCCGTGCCTGGAAAGCTGACCGCTATGGCAACCTGGTATTTCGCCATACCGCCATGAACTTCAACCCAATGGCAGCGACGGCAGGTAAAATCACCGTGGCCGAAGTGGAAGAAATTGTCGAACCGGGCGAACTGGAACCAAGTCAGATCCATACTCCTGGTATTTATGTGCAGCGCGTGATCAAGGGTAGCTTTGAAAAACGCATTGAACGTCGAATGGTTCGTCAAGGTTAAGGAGACAGCAATGGCAATATCTCGTGAACAAGTCGCCATGCGAGTGGCTCAGGAGCTGGAAGACGGCTTTTACGTCAACTTAGGCATTGGCATTCCAACGCTAGTGGCAAACTATGTGCCGGCAGGCATCGAAGTCATGCTGCAATCTGAAAATGGTTTGCTGGGCATGGGCCCCTACCCAACAGAAGCAGAAATCGATGCTGACATGATCAACGCTGGCAAAGAAACGGTTACTGCCGCTACTGGTGCGGCTATTTTCAGTTCAGCCGAAAGCTTCGCCATGATCCGTGGTGGCCATGTCGATTTGACTGTACTGGGTGCCTTTGAGGTGGACCAGAGCGGCAATATCGCCAGCTGGATGATCCCGGGCAAACTGGTGAAAGGCATGGGTGGTGCGATGGATCTGGTCGCCGGAGCGCAAAATATCGTCGTCACCATGACCCACGCTGATAAACACGGTAACAGCAAGCTGTTAAGCGATTGCACCCTACCACTGACCGGCGTTGGCTGTGTGAAGAAAATCGTCACCGATCTGGCCGTGCTGGAAGTACGCGATGGCGCATTCCATTTACTGGAGCGGGCACCTGGTGTATCTGTCGAAGAAATTCAACAGAAAACAGCTGGCAAGCTGGTGGTCGCTGGTAATATCCCTGAGATGAAGTTCAACTAACCGTAGGGGCGCATGATTGCGCCCAGATGCACGTATAGATGACAACGGGCGCAATCATGCGCCCCTACAGATTCAACCTGGCTTGTGTAACCTCGCCAGTAAACTGGAGGTATCCCAACGGTTGCCACCCAGCTGTTGTACTTCGCTGTAAAACTGGTCGACTAAGGCGGTTAGTGGCAGGTGGCTGCCGTTTTTACGGGCTTCATTTAAGGCAATGCCTAAGTCTTTACGCATCCAGTCGACGGCGAAGCCAAAGTCGTATTCACCTTTCAGCATGGTCTGATAACGGTTTTGCATCTGCCAGGACTGTGCCGCGCCTTGTGAGATTACCTCGACCACTGCAGCTGCATCCAGCCCCGCATTCTGAGCAAAATGCAGCCCTTCTGCTAAGCCTTGCACCACGCCAGCAATACAGATTTGATTCACCATCTTTGCCAGTTGCCCTGCACCGGCTGAGCCGAGTAATTTGCAGCAGCGCGCATAGGCTTGCATTACCGGCTCCGCTTTCGCAAAAGCGTCTGCCTCCCCGCCTACCATAATGGTTAAGACACCATTCTCAGCACCTGCTTGCCCACCAGATACCGGTGCGTCCAAAAAGCCAATACCTCGCTGCTGACAAGCATCGGCCAGCTCCCGGGCCAACTCTGCAGATGCAGTCGTGTGATCGACCAGTACAGAGCCCGATGCCATAGCAGCTAAGACGCCATCGTCGCCATACACCACCGAGCGGACATCATCGTCGTTACCGACACACAGAAACACCAGTTCAGCTCCAGCAGCGGCTAAGCCCGGTGTACTACCGTACTGACCACCATATTGAGCCGCCCACTGCTTGGCTTTAGCTGTAGTACGATTGTACACCCTGGTCTGATGGCCATTTTGCTGCAAAAAACCAGCCATTGGATAACCCATAACGCCCAAACCAATAAAAGCCGTCGAACGCACACTTACTAATTTTGTCATACCAGTGTCTTACTTTTGTATTAGAGTAGGGCTAAGCGTACAAAGATGCCTTGCAAAAAGCAAAGCACTTATCGTACTTACATCCAAGGAGCTTACTATGAACAGTGTTCATCAGTTTTCTGTAAATAATACTCAAGGGCAAACTGTTGATCTGGCTCAGTACAGGGGCAAGACCTTGTTAATTGTGAACACAGCCAGCCAGTGTGGCTTTACTCCTCAATATCAAGAGCTGGAGCAACTGTATCAGCGTTACCAAGATAAAGGCTTTGTTATCCTCGCCTTTCCCTGCAATCAATTTGGCGGTCAGGAGCCGGGCTCAGATACTGAAATCCAGCAGTTTTGTCAGCTAAATTACGGCGTCAGCTTTCCCGTTCTGGCTAAAGTACAAGTGAATGGCCCCGAAGCCGAGCCATTGTTTGACTACTTGAAAGATCAGGCCAGAGGCCTACTGAAAACTCGTGCGATAAAATGGAACTTTACCAAGTTTTTGATTAATGATCGTGGTCAGGTTGTGAAACGTTATGCGCCACGTACCAAGCCCTCAGCCATCGCACAGAGCGTAGAGGAGTTACTGGATCAGTAATAAACGGCCTCGACTTGATCCAGCGTAAAAGCTAACGCTCTCAGTTTGCTATACTGCCTTGATATCAACTCATTGGACCCGCTCATGAAAGTAACCGTTTACAGTGCAAAAAAATACGACCAGCAAGCTTTTAGTCGCTGGACTTCCAGCCAGCTGGATTTTCACTATCTGGACATGAGACTCAGCAGCGACAGTGTACAGCTGGCCGCTGGAAGCGATGCAATATGCACCTTCGTCAATGATGATCTATCCGCTACGGTGCTGCAGCAGTTATCAGAGAATGGCATCCGTATGATCGCGCTGCGCTGCGCTGGTTTTAATAATGTCGATCTGGAAGCTGCAAAGTCACTCGGTATCCGGGTCGCCCGAGTACCCGCCTACTCCCCTGAAGCAGTCGCAGAGCATACCGTTGGCATGATGTTGACCTTAAATCGCAAACTACACAAAGCTTACAATCGGGTGCGGGATGATAATTTTTCGCTCGATGGTTTATTAGGTTTCAATATGCATGGCAAAACCGTCGGATTAATTGGAACCGGACGGATTGGTAAAGCAACCGCCCGAATTTTAATGGGTTTTGGCTGCACACTGTTCTGCCATGATTTATACCCAGACGACGAACTACAACAACTTGGTGTGCATTATGTCACTTTGGCTGAATTGTATGCAAAGTCCGATATTATTAGTTTGCATTGCCCACTAACTCCGGAAACACACTATTTGATCAACCCTGAAAGCTTGGTGCAAATGAAAAACAATGTCATGTTGATCAACACCAGCCGTGGTGGCTTACTGGATAGCAAAGCAGTCATCAATGCCTTAAAGTCTCGCAAGATTGGTTATTTAGGTTTGGATGTGTACGAGCAAGAAGCTGATTTATTCTTTGAAAATCTATCGGAAATGGTGATTGATGATGATGTCTTTAAGCGCTTATTGACCTTTCCAAATGTATTAATCACCGGTCATCAGGCTTTTTTCACCGAAGAGGCGATGCAACAAATCAGTCAGGTGACCAGTGATAACTTAGTGGCTTTCGCAGCTGGTAAAGCCAGTGGCAATGAACTGTGTTAAAAATTTTTCAATGAGAACAATGCAAAAACCGGGTAGCTGGAGATACTTACTTCACCAGCCACCCGGCTCTCAGATTAAGTGCTCTGTTCTAATTACAAATGATCTTCAAATAACTTAAAGATACGGCGATACTCATCCAGCCAGCTGCTTGGCTGACGAAAGCCATGCGGTTCGACCGGGTAAATCGCTGTTTCAAAGTGGACGATTTCTTGCTCTATTAACCGTTGCACCAAGCGAACCACGTCTTGGAAAAACACATTATCATCCACCATAGGTGCATTGATCAACAGTGGTTTGGTTAAGCCTTGGGTGAAATAAATTGGTGAGCTGCGCTCGTAGGCAATAGGATCGATATCCGGTGTATTCAGAATATTCGAGGTGTAAGGGTGGTTGTAATAAGCCCAATCACTGACCGGACGAAGTGCAGCACCGGCTTGAAACAGATCTGGCTCTTTAAACAATGCCATAAAGGTCATAAAGCCGCCGTAAGAACCACCATAAGTGCCAACCCGCTCACGATCAACATTCACATGCTCTACCATCCAGTTGACACCATCGACCAAGTCTTCAATTTCTGGTGTACCCATTTGGCGGTATATAGCGGTACGCCAATCACGGCCATAACCTTTTGAAGCACGGTAATCCATATCCAATACCACATAGCCGTGCTGAGTCAGCAGGTTGTGAAATAAGAACTCACGGAAATAGCCAGACCAGCCGAGGTCGCTATTTTGCAAATAACCGGCGCCATGGTTAAAAATAACCGCGCGCTTTGGTTCGCCATCCTGATGGTTTTCTGGCAGATACAACTTTGAGAAGATCGGCGCATCGCCATGACTGGAAGGCACGGGTACAATTTTCGGAGCTTGTAGTGGCAGTGCTTTAAACGCTTCGGAAATAGTATCCGTTAATTGAACTACATCCGCGCCCGGAGTTGCGTTAGTTGCATACAACTCAACAGGCTTCAGGTTATTTGAATAACGCAGCAGTAGTTGTTGTTCATTCGGCGACAACACAAAATCAGTTGAGCCAGGTAATGAAGTGACTTGTTGCAGTTGATTATTCGCTAATTCCAGTCGAAACACATCGTACTGACCGGGGTGATTACGATTACCTTTGAAATAGATAAAACGATCATCGGAGGTCAGTACTGGGTTAGCCACTTCAAACGTGCCGCTGGTCAACTGCTGCGGTCGACGCTGGCGCAGTGACTTGCTGTACAGATGGGCATAGCCACTTTCTTCCGATAAAAAGTACAATGTTTCACTCTGGTTCAGCCAGCCAAAATCATTGAAGGCATAATTCACCCAGGCTGAATCGTGCAAGCGATGCTGGGGAACAAGCTTTTTACCATCAAAATCAACCGTTGCTAACCAGCGATCTTTATTATCAAAGGCTTTAAGCATAATAGCCACTTGCTGGCCATTCGGGTGCCAGCGCATCGCGCTCTGCGTCCAGTACCAATCGGTCATCAGGCCAATATCCCGGATCACTTTCTCACTACGATAGCGCTCCCCCCGGGCTCTGGCATTTTCTGCTTTGACGTCTTTGAGTACATCTTCATTGTACCCCGGCAAGCTACTGTAACTGAGCGTATGCTGACTACCATCAGACAAATCTACTAAGATAAGCTGTTGTGGTAACGGTTTAAAATCATGTACCCGACGCCGTACCGATTCTGTCACAATATCTCCTGTTGGGGAGATGTAGTTTGGCATAATGTCTTTATCGCTCGATGCCTGTTGCTCGCGAATGGCAACCAACAAATAATTGGCATTCGGTGCCAAACTGGCATCGACAATGTGTTTATTTTTACCTACATACACGGATTGAGGTGGCATGGCTGGGTTTTGTTGCTTCAACGCTTCCGTTGCTTCATGTCGCTCCAGCTGGTTACGATGCTGCAATGCAACATAATCAATCAATTTATGCTGTTCACGTGCCATGTAACTATCGGGGATGCTGGGTGCTTCTGGCGCATCATCCGTGCGAATACTTAACAACTGCTCGGTCAGGCCAGTATTGACATCAACCGCAAAATAACTCCAGCCTGACCGATACGCTAAGCGACCATCGGCAAGAAATTGCGGATGGCTCTGGCGATCATCAGAGCGTGTCAATTGCGTTAATTCATTGGTTTGCAGATTGCGGGCAAACAAGTTGCCTTGGAACAGGTATGCCATAACAGCACCATCCGCCGAATACACTGCATTTTCTGCACCGATGGTATGCAACTCTGCAAGGGGAACCAAGCGGCCATTGTCCTGAGTATCGGCATCAACAGCTCGCACGAACCAGTCACGGATCTCACTGCCTTCGCGTTTACGCTGATAATAAATATGTTGGTTATCAGCTGACCAGAACGCCGATTCAGGCTGACGGCCTAACCAGTCCGGGTCCGACATGATTTTTTCCATGGTCAGACGAATACTAGGATCACTGGCGTACACTTGTTCCAGTTGAACCGTTTCAATGCTATAAGTTGCAGCTTCTTTCTTAGCCCAGATGGGGAACGAACAAAGGCTCACTCCAACCAGAGCAACAGCGAGGAACGATGGTCTGAATAATTTCATAGTGGCACTTATTATTGGTTGTTAGAAGACAGCCATTTATACAAAGCCTGAGCCAAGCTTGCAAGTAGACTCGATTAATCCAACAACAAACAAGTTCAAATGAGTGAATTGTTCTCAAAATCGCGCCAACTCACACGAGTCAGCACGTTCTGATGGTCATCACATGGTCTGGTATAAGCAGGTGTGGTTACCTGAGGGGTAACTGGCTTATGCAGCCAGTTTCTTGGTTAATTCGTCGATACGGTTCTTTGCTGCAGTGAATGCTTTCTCCGCAGACTCTTCTCCCATATTCAGTCCTTCCGCGTAAATAAAATACTGCTCTGTCAAACCAATGAACTTGAAAAATTGCTCTAGATAAGGAGTTTGGTTATCTGCATTGGTTCCCTGATAGAAGCCACCTCGTGTTGCAAAAATAAACACCGGTTTATTATCCAGTAATCCTACCGAGCCATTTTCAGTGTATTTAAAGGTTAATCCCGCTCTGGCAATACGGTCAAACAAAGCTTTCAACTGAGACGGCACCCCAAAATTATACATAGGCACGCCCAGTACGATAGCATCCGCTTGCTTAACCCGCTCAATCAATTGATCGGAGTGACTTGCTAATGCCTGCTGTTCAGGGGTCCGATCCTCAACTGGTGTCATCCAAGCCGCTATTTCAGGCATATCCAAATGCGGCAATGGTTGCTGCTGCAAGTCAATTCGGTCCAGGCGAACATCAGGAGCCAGGTTTTTAGTAAACTCAGCGATTAACTGACTTGATTGGCCATTTTTGCCACTGATTGAGCTTTCGATAACTAATACATTTTTCATGATCATCTCCTCTTTAATTATTCATTCATAATACAACACAAAAACAGAATGAAAATCAGATTAAATTGCAGAAACCGTTCTAAAAAATAATATAAACCTAAATTCAAATTGGCTACGTATAAAGTGCAGCTCTATCCCGAAGTAAAATTCTTTTTGAAACCAGGACAGACAAATGTTGTTGAACTCACAGCCAATTCAAGGGCATTATGGTAGCTCCAAACTTAAGAGCGATACCATTCAGCCAATGAACGATGAAAGCACCACCAATACCAGAACGGGTCAGTGGGAGGATGCACTGAGCTATGTTGCAGTCAATCAAGATAAAGCGGCTTATGCAGAATTATTTTCTTATTTTGCACCCCGGCTTAAAGCCTTTGGCATGAAAATGTTTGGCAATGAACAGCAAGCTCTTGAGATGGTTCAGGACACCATGTTGAACGTATGGCGTAAAGCACGGTTGTTTGATCCTACTCGTGGTTGTGCTTCAACCTGGATATTTACTATCGCTCGTAATGTTCGTTTTGATATGTTGCGGAAAAAGCAAAGCCGTAAAGATGATATTAGTGCGGATGATTTATGGTACGACGGTAACTATCCTGAACAAGAAGATTCAGGCAGTCACAATTGGGATACCTTGTTGATGGCTGAGAAAGTAGCACCACACTTTGCACGTTTGCCTGAAGCTCAGCGTCAGGTGATGACCAAAGTGTATTTAGAAGAAAAGTCACATCAGGAAGTTTCGGATGAATTGGCCATCCCACTGGGAACCGTTAAATCCCGTATTCGCTTGGCATTGGATCGTTTAAGAGAGGCACTCGATGACACACGCAGTTAAACATCATCCGGGAATTCCATTACTGGAACAATACGTTGAAGGCACCTTAGAAGCTGATGTTGCACTAGCCGTGGCTGCGCACATCGATCTTTGCCCTCACTGTCAGCAACTTTGTCAGGATTTGGCCGTTGAGCAAGGAACTCAACTGCAATTGATGGAGCCGATGGATACCAATACTTCGGAACCAGATTGGCAAGCCATGATGGATAGCATAATTGCTGAATCACCGGACACCGCAGAGCTGCCAAAGCAACACAAGGGCCCAGTAACCGTGCACTGGAAAGACAAAACTTTTCAGGTACCCAGAGCCTTGGCCCGATTGGTTGAACAACAAACCAAATGGACTCAGTTAGGAAGTATTGCTAACAACAAATTACCGGCTGGTGATAAACGTCATGTGTCGCTACTCTACATCGACAAAGACACGGCTATTCCTCAACACACGCACTTAGGTATAGAAATTACTCTTGTACTTAGTGGTGCTATTGTTGATGAGCAAGGTCAGTATGGCGTGGGGGATATTCTGATCAATACACCAGATGACACTCACACTCCACGAACCTTACCCGATCAGGATTGTTTGTGTTTATCAGTATTAAGTGCTCCACTTAAGTTTAATAAGGGGTTCACCCGTTTGTTGAACCCACTGCAGCACTTCTTTTACTAAGTATGTCTACGCGCTACCTGATGCACTCAGGTAGCGCAAACAGCCTATCTACATCGTGCTATAAGGCTAGCTGATGAGTGCCATCCCGCCCTTTAAATTATACAGTTGCTCAAAACCAGCTCTTGCCAATACCTGACACGCCATCAAGCTTCTATTTCCACTGCGGCACACCAACAGCATCGCGTTGTGCTGGGTGATTAAACCATGGCTTAGTGCATGGCAAAGTTTAGATAGAGGAATTTCCAGTACCTGATGGCTGCCTGGTAAATAAGGCGCTAACGCACCTGCACTCTGCTCATGCGGTTCACGCACATCAATCACCTGAGCATCAGGGAAGCGTTGAAAAAATGACGGTAGCCGTGCTGGTTCAATCACTTCTTTGGCATCGGTAGGAGCCACTTCGACCAAGCCACATAAATGCTGCGGTAAGGCTTGTAGCTCAATGGACTCTTTATCGAGCTGTTGTTGCCAATCCTGCTGTACGGCTTGCTCGTCCAGTACTGCCTGCAGTAAAGGTTGCTCCTCTCGAAGCAAGGTGAGCGTGCTAAAAAAGCGTTGGGCATAATCATGGCTGGACAACAGCAGTAGCTCTGGTGCTATGCACTGTTGCAAGGTTTTAATACTACTTATCAGAGCCTGACTGTCACCACCTGCTAAATCTGTGCGGCCTACCCCACCTGGTAAGATAAGATCGCCAACAAAGACAACTAAGGCCTGATCTTGCGGTGATACTTTTGTGGCTGATAATAAGTAGCTGACACCGTCTGAGCTATGACCTGGCGTCGCTATTCGTCTCAAGCGGTAACCACCAAAATCCAGAGTCGATTGCGCTGTCGGCCACCCTAACCGATCGGTCGCGGGTAATGCACTCATATTGAGCAGTGTGCATAGCTCAAGCCGGGCTGACTGGTGATCTTGATGCTGATGCGTGTCGAGTACCGCCACCAATTGCAATTGCTGCCCCTGAATCATGGCATGGAGACGGCTGAGTAACGGCAAAACGGGATCAATCACCACAGCTTGGCTGGTTTCAGGGCAAACAATCACATAACTGCACATCGCTTCGTGTTTTAGCTGGGTGATCCCCTTGGTATGCCACTCCAGTGTCGGTGTCGCATCCGTCAATACCAAACTATGTTTTTGAACGATATCGGCCAATTCCAAAATACGCTGGCAAGCCTGCTGACATTCCTCTGCCATCATCGCAGGGCCAAACGACAAACGAATGGAGCCTTGCGAGCGCCAAGGCTCAAGCCCCATCGCATCAAGCACAAAACTGCTGGGTACTTTTGAGCTGCACGCAGAGCCTGAGCTCACTCGTATACCTGCAGCATCAAACAAGTCCATAATGTCTTTGCTGTAAAAACCGGGTACCGAGAAATTAATGGTTGTAGGCACGCAATAAGGCGCATCACTATTGAGCTCCAGCGCAGGAAAGACCTGCCGAAGAGCAGCCAATAAATCTTCTCGAAACTGCCATAGCTTCGCTATCGGTTGAAATACAGAATCGTCATGCTTTAATAATTCAGCAAGAATGGCATGCAAACCGGCAATACCAGGCAAGTTCTCCGTGCCAGAACGCAAGCCACTTTCCTGCCCACCACCAACAATCATCGGCTGATAAAAAGCATCGGCACGCACGTATAAAAAACCAATCCCTTTTGGCGCATACAGCTTATGGCCACTAAAAGGCGCATAATCAATAGTGGTGCTCGACAGATCCAACTGCATTTTGCCTAGAGCCTGCACACAATCGACCAACCAAGGTACTTCTGTATTTACCTCACGAATAGATGATTCCAGCTGCAATAAATCTTGCTGCACTCCCGTTTCATTATTGGCGGCCATGGTGCAAATGATAGCGGCCTGCGCGCCATGCCGGCGGATAAAATCAACATCCAACAGCCCGTGACGATCAACTGGGATCGCTTGTAGGGTCGCATGCAACTCTAACAATTGATTCCAGTGCTGCAAGCTTTCTGGTACTGCCTTGTGCTCCGTCGCACCATACAGCAGTAACGTAGCAGGACCGCTTTTTCCTTGATGTTTAGCCTGCAATAAAGCAGACAATACAGCAGTCTGGATCCCTTCAGTCGCACCAGAAGTGAAAACAATATCTCCATGACCAGCACCTATGATCTGACGAGCCATCTGTCGGGTCGCTTCCAATTCAACCTTAGCCTTAATACCAGTAGCATGCGCACTGCTTGGATTACCAAAGCAACTGTACATATGATGGATAACAGCCTCCGCAGCACAGGGCAGCACTGGTGTGGTGGCATTGTTATCAAGGTAGACTTCCGGTCGAACTAACACTGGGCTTGGTTTCATAGCAGCTCAACTACATATAACTAAAAAGAATATATTATTCCTTTAGATGATACTTAGCTTTCAGGCTGCCGACAAGAGCTAAGCATTCGCATCTGCATAAAAAAAACCGCCAAGGCGGTTTTTTTAACACATCGATGACTCAATGACGTTTTACTCAATCAAATCTTTGGGAATGCTGTTGCGTAGCCCTGCCCATACTTTGCCACTTTCCCAACCATACTTACGGACCAGAGCAACCACATCATCATGTCGTCCTGCCTCAGCATAACTGCTTAAATCGCTGTAATAACGGCGGGCTAGCTCGCGAGCCTCAGCACTGGAGAAATAAAAGCGAGCAATTTTGGTATAAAGGCCCCGAAAACCATTTAGGATCAGCACATAAATAGCATTGGAGGAATTCAGTGCTAACTCATGATTCAGGTGGTAATCAAAGTCTGCAAAAGCGGCGGCGGTATCTGGCAGAGCATCAGCACCGGCAAAAGCAGCCATTGCTTGCTCGCGATGCGTTTTGATAGCACCACGAATGTATATCGCACTAATATTGGTACGGGCAGATAGCAACTGATCAACCAAATCTGGCATTCTGTCTTGATCCAGTCGCGCCAGCGTTTCCAGTATATTGAGCCCGGAAGTTTCCCAAAAGTTATTCACCTTGGTTGGCTTGCCATGCTGAATGGTCAACCAGCCATCGCGAGCAAGCCGCTGCAGTACTTCGCGTAGCGTCGTTCGGGTGACACCGATCAGTTCGGACAACTCCCGCTCAGCCGGTAAAATGGAACCGGGGGCAAATTTCCCATTCCAAATGGAGTCAACAATGTATTCTTCTGCAAAACCAGCAGGGCTTTGTGCTTTGATTAGATTGGTCATCCAGTGAGGTCCATTTTACAGAGGTTAATAATTAGTGGGGACTGATTGTACCAGAGAAATGTTACTTCACAAGTATTGCAACAAATTTGCCAGCCAATAGCAGCCAGAGTTGTAACTACCTGATCGATCGAATACAGTAACTGCCTCATGTATCAACTTAAACTATACCGGGTGAATGATGTTGGAGTGGCTGAAAAAAAGTTCTAAGCAGCGTTGGTCGTGGCTGGTGCTGTTTCTGACCACCTTTTTGCTAGAGTTGGCTGCACTTTACTTTCAATACGGTCTCGATTTAGAGCCCTGCATTCAATGCGTTTATATTCGTGCCGCCGTCGCTGGTATTATGCTGGCAGCTCTGCTCGCTCTCATCGCCCCAGCAAGTAGTCTAGTGCGCTGGCTTGCTCTGCTTGGCTGGTTAGCGAGTAGTGTTTATGGTTTTATCGCTGCGCAGCGACTGGTGGATATTGAGCAATTGATTGCCGATGGTGGTTTTTATTCTTGCCAACTGTTTGCCGAGTTTCCGAGCTGGCTACCGCTTGATCAATGGCTACCAGCGGTGTTTGACCCTACGGGGCCGTGCGGTGAAATTGATTGGTCCTTTGCCGGCGCATCAATGGCGGCGTGGATGCAATGGATTTTTATTGCTTATGGGCTGGTCGCAATCTTGGTGTTATTGAGTCAATGGGTCCGGATTAATCCGAACCCATACCATGGCTGATTACTCAACAATCGCCAACAACTCTACATCGAACACTAAAGCACTGAATGGGGGAATGGCATGACCTGCTCCCCGCTCGCCATAGGCTAGCTCGTGAGGCACGTATAAGCGGTACTTTGCGCCTACAGGCATCATTTGTAGGGCCTCAGTCCAGCCAGCAATGACGCCTGATACCGGGAACTCAGCAGGTTCACCACGCTGATAAGAGCTATCAAACACAGTGCCATCAATCAAAGTACCGTGATAATGCGTACGAACGGTAGAACTCACGGAAGGTTTAGCTCCTTCACCGGCCGTCAATACTTCAAACTGCAAGCCTGATTCGGTGACCGTAACTTCAGCACGCTTGGCATTTTCTGCCAAAAACTCATCGCCTTTTTGAGCTTCTACTTTGGCATTTTCTGCTTGAGCCTGCTGCATACGCTGGCTAATTTCAGTAAAAGCGGCACGAATTAACTCTTCCGATACGGCAGGTTCTTCGCCTTGATACGCGGCGGTTAACCCTGCAGCAACGGCGGTAATATCCAGCCCGTCAAAAGGATTGTCAGCCAGTTGCTGACCCATTTGTAAACCAATACCATAGCTGGCATGTTGCTCAAGACTTGTATATTCAGACATAAAACTCACTTTGTGATTGGCGCTGCCAGAGCAGCAGTGAGGCACTATAGTACCCTAAAGCAAAGCGACTGTCAGGCCGGTAATTGCTGCAATTGTTGCCATAAGCTTTGAACCAACTGCTGATCCTGCTCGCTTAGCTCACCCTGGTCAATCGCCTGAGATAAGCTGACATTGACCTGCGCCAACAGTTCAGGTTTAGCAAAAGGCTCCGCCGCAACCTGTAAAGTCCCTACCGCTAAATCGAAATGACCGCGTAAATAGCCGGCCGCAAATAATTCATCGTCTGTTGCCGTTGGGATCATCTGATCCAAGTAATCCGACACCTCAGCAACAAACGCTACCGACTGATCCATTTGCACTCCTATTCACCTAATCGATACATCACGTAATCATTGTACCCGGTTAGTACCGGAAGTAAGCCTTGCAGTTCTTGATCCAAACGTGGGTCGCCAGTATCAGCCAGTAATGGCCGTCCGGCTAATTGTTGTAATTTGGTTTTGGTGGCAATCAGCCAGATATGTTCTCGGCCAATAGCTCGGATCACCGCCGGGGACAACTGCTGATTGCCTCGACCAAACACATGGCCCTGACCACCAATCAACGTGATGATCAAACGGCTTGGATAGTCCTGCACCAATTCGAGCAACTGACTAGCTGTCACATCCTTGGCGATCAGCTCGCCATTTTCCACCACATCGACACCAAGAAGCGTATTGTCCAACCCGAGTTCAGCCATTACAGCCGCCACGGTCGAGCCAGAGCCCATTACATATCGAACGTCATCTTCCATTTGGCTGGCAACCCATGCAGCCAGATCATCCAACACCAGCTCTTCGGATTCCTTGCCGCCCATTTTTACGCTTTGCACGTACTGCAATGCGGCGGGGATATGCAGCTCACCAAAACGTCTGGCCTTAACCTCACCAGCACGAAACGCCTGCTCATCGATATCCATGACATCGGCCTGCTTGATGGATACCAAATCGCCAGCCACCAAGCTAGCAACCAGCTTACCCGCAGCAGTTGGGCTAATGGCATAAACACCTGAGTGAATTTTACAGCCAGCAGGAATACCCAAAGCACTTACATGCTCAGGGAGCACTTGGCAAATATTACGGGCGGTGCCATCACCACCGGCAAACAGTAATAAATCAATTCCCGATGCCACCAATGCTTGCACTGCAGCTTCGGTATCTTGCGCACACGTAGGATGCTGCTTCGGTTGATAACAGATTTCAGTCTGAAAACCCATCGTTTCAGCCAATGCTTGCCCCATATCACCAGCAGCTGTTTTAATGATGACTTGCTGTTGCAGTACCAACAATTGCGAAAGTGCCTGTTCGGTTCTATGACCGGCCTGAGGCACAGCTCCCATTGCTAACGCCTGCTCTGCCACACCATCGCTGCCTTTTAACCCGACAGCTCCACCGACTCCTGCTAACGGGTTAATAACCAAACCCAATCGAAAACTTGCTGACATGAGGTGCTATCTCGCCTTAAAAAACAACGGCTGCATTGTACCGTTTTGCCGCATACTTGCCCAGTACCGTAGCTTAGTTTCTGCTGTAGTACTTTCTTGTGCTAGAGTATCAACACCCAACGATGAATAAAGAACACCATGACTGATTTGCAGCATGCTTTTGACCAGCTGAAACAAGCACAACAGGCTCAGCCCTATCCCAACTATCAGCAACGACTGCATCAATTGCAACAGCTTGAGCAAGCAGTCCGCAAGCATCAGCAGCAACTGTGTCAAGCAGTCAGTCAAGACTTTGGCCATCGCTCTGGTGATGAAAGTATCCGTATTGAAATTTTACCCACCGTGCAAGGGCTCGCTTACCATCGAAAGCAGCTGAAATCCTGGATGAAGCCAGAACGTCGTCATGTCAGTGCGTTATTTCAACCCGCAACAAACTGGATTGAGTTTCAGCCTAAAGGGGTTGTTGGTATTATCGTGCCATGGAACTACCCAATTTTTTTGGCATTAGGGCCGCTCATGGCTGCCATTGCCGCGGGTAATCGTGTGATGCTCAAACTATCTGAGGATACGCCCGCAACCAATGAAACTCTGTGCCATTTATTAGCAGAAGTGTTTAGTGTTGATGAAGTAGCCGTCTTTGCTGGTGATGCACAGCAGGCGGCAGAGTTTTCTGCCCTGCCGTTTGATCATCTGTTGTTTACCGGCTCAACGGCCGTTGGACGAAAAGTAATGCAGGCTGCAGCCAACAATTTAACACCGGTGACTCTTGAGCTGGGAGGCAAATCGCCAGCCATTGTTACTAATACCGCGTCTCTGAAGGTAACCGCAGAGCGGCTCGTATTTAGCAAGTGCGTCAATGCCGGCCAAACTTGTGTAGCGCCTGATTATGTCTGGGCTGATCAGCACATCACCCAAGCACTCACCACTGAGCTTACACAAGCGTTTACTCGTTTATATCCCGATTTTGCCAATAACCAGGATTACAGCCACATTTGTACAGAACGACAACGCCTTCGGCTCGTGAAGTTGCTGCAAGATGCAGAACAACAAGGCGCCACCATCATCAGTTGTTCAGAACATGCATGGTCACACTACCTGCTCGAATCTTCAGACGCTAAGCTACCTCTACAGTTGGTGTTTAACCTGCCCGACCACGCTACCCTGCTGCAAGAAGAGATCTTTGGCCCCATCTTACCCATGCGTAGTTATCAGCAGATCAATCAAGCCATACAGGCCATTCAGCAAGGCGAGCGTCCTTTGGCACTGTATTTGTTTAGTCAGGATAAAACATTGCACAAGCAATTATTGCAGCATACACACTCCGGTGGCGTGACGTTAAATGATTGCTTGATGCAAGTCGCGCAGGATGATTTACCCTTTGGTGGTACCGGCTCATCTGGCATGGGAAGTTATCATGGTAAAGAGGGGTTTTTAACCTTTAGTCATGCCAAAGCCGTGCACCGAAAAGGCTGGTGGCACCCCGGCAAGTTAATTTACCCACCCTATAATAAACACTGGTTCAACAAGCTGCTCAATTGGCTGCTACGGGCATAAATTTTCAGACTATGCTTAACTATCCTGACCTGTTAAGGCTTGTACATACGCAAACAAATAACCGCTCTATTCCTTTGCAGTTGAGCGCTACCTTCTTATACCAGCTGGACCTTTGATCTAATCATTAGCAATAACTACCTATTTGATGGAGTGAGCCAAACCGATAAAAAAGCCGCTGTGCTGCCGGGGCTGGTCTGGGAAGCCGGTAATGGACTCTATGCTGGCTTGCGGGTTTCTAATGTGGACTTTGGCGAAGGTACCAAAGTCGAGTTTGATGGCTATATAGGTTACTACCACCAATTCAATCACTTTGGTATGGACATTGGTTTTCCGCAATACACCTATCACGGCAAAAGCTATAGTTCAGACTTAAACTTTCGAGAGCTGTATCTGATCCGTCGATAGGTCGTTCATTCTGAGCGCAACCGATGCACCTGAGCCGGTAAACAAAGTGCCAATAAGGTAGCAAATCCGGCCATTGCGGCGGCAATGAGAAAGGTTTGGCTCGCACCAGCGCCATCTTGCCATAAAATACCAGCCCCGTAGGCACCAACTGCACCACCGCCACCAAAAATTAACCCGGCGTAAAACGCCTGTCCCTTACTGCGTTGTTTGCGTGGAAAATAATGCTGAATAAACTGCATGGCACAGCTGTGTGCTATGGCAAAGCTGGCCGCATGCATCAACATACTGATCATCAGCCAAAGCGGTGAGTGTGCCAGATAGGCCAGCATCAACCAGCGCACCATGGTCAAAGCGTAGCAACAACTGAGTACCAAACGATAACTGCGGTTTTTGAGCAGCCACCCCATCCAGAAAAAAGCAACGATTTCAGCCAGCACGGCCAAGCTAATTAATAGCCCTGTATCAATACCACTATAGCCAAGATCGCGCGCATACAAAGTAAAAAAGGCATAAAAAGGGGCAAAGCTCATTTGCAGAATAAATGCCGCACCCATAAAACATACAAATACCGGCTTTCGCAACAGCGACCAATACCCCGGCACCTGTTCTACAGGTTCAGCCCGAACCTCAGCTGCAGGCAACAAAAATAAGCTGAGGATCAACAGCCCCATCAAAATTGCGGCACCATATGGCAAGCTTTCCGTACCAAATTGCTGCAACAGCAAGCCACCTACCATCACCAATACAATATAACCCAAGCTGCCACTGCTACGGATCCGACTGTAGCGCTCAGTATTATCGTTTAAAAAATGAAACGTAGTCACTTCGAGTTGCGGTAAAATCGCGGTCCAAAAAAAGCTAAACAAGCTGAGCCCGACCACCAGCAATAAAAAGCCTTGATCGAAAAAGCTACTAAACCAACCTATCGTTGCCAGCACAGCTCCCCATTGCATCACCTGAGTTGGCTTGCCTTGACGATCAGCCAGAGCAGCCCAAATGCTGGGACCGACAATTCGGGTTGCAGTGACAATAGCCAGTAACACACCGATATCGTATGAGCTTAACCCACGACCATCAAGAAAGAGACCAAGATAAGGGATGAAGATCCCGAGAACACCAAAATATGCGAAGTATGCCAGCACCAGGGCTGGCACGGTATTTAGCGTAAAACGACCTTTCATTCGTCCTGCTGACGGGCAATATCTGGGGTGGTACAAACGACATCATGGTTCTGTGCACGCTGCCGTAAAAAGTGGTCCATCAGCACAATGGCCAACATCGCTTCAGCAATAGGCACCGCCCGGATGCCCACACAAGGGTCATGGCGGCCTTTGGTTAGCATATCGACCGGCTGACCATGAATATCAATACTTTGCCCTGGAATGCTGATGCTGGAGGTGGGTTTCAGTGCAATACTGACCCGAATGTCTTGACCGCTACTAATACCACCCAATACACCGCCTGCATGATTGGCACTAAACCCTTCCGGACGCAACTCATCTCTGTGAGTTGATCCCTTTTGTTCAACCACCTCGAAACCATCACCAATTTCGACCGCCTTCACTGCATTAATGCTCATCATCGCATGCGCTATATCGGCATCCAGCCGATCAAATACCGGCTCTCCCCAACCAACGGGTACTCGGCTGGCAACCACATTCACTCTGGCTCCAACCGAATCACCTGACTTTTTAAGTTCGCGCATGTAATCATCCAAGGCTGTCAACTGATCAGGGTCAGGACAGAAAAACGGATTGTTGTGCACTTCATCCCAGTTCAGCTGCTGTGCTTTTACCGGGCCCAGCTGAGCCAAATAGCCACGGATTTCCATGCCAAATTTTTCTCTCAGATATTTTTTGGCAATAGCACCAGCGGCCACCCGCACAGCCGTTTCGCGAGCAGATGAACGACCACCACCACGATAATCACGCAGGCCAAATTTATGCCAGTAGGTGTAGTCAGCATGGCCGGGGCGAAACACATCTTTGATTTTTGAATAATCTTGCGAGCGCTGATCGGTGTTCTCAATCAACAGGCCGATAGAGGCTCCCGTACTGGTATCTTCGAACACACCGGATAAAATTTTCACTTCATCCGCTTCACGTCGAGCCGTAGTATAACGAGAGGTACCGGGCTTTCTGCGGTCTAACTCCAATTGGATGTCTTCAGCTGTAATAGTCAGACCCGGTGGGCAGCCATCGACAATGCCCCCAATCGCAGGTCCATGACTTTCACCAAAAGTCGTTACCCGAAACAACTGCCCGATACTATTTCCAGCCATTTAAAACTCCTCAAATAATGGTTGGCAACGCACCAACTCTGCTTTATCAACCACAAAGACACCTATTCCACCCTGATTAAACTCCAGCCAGCGTAGCCCCGCCTCTGGTAACAACTGCTGCAATGCCACCATACTATTACCCACCTCACACACCAAGACACCATGCTCGGTAAGGTGAGCGGCTGCATGGCGCAGGATCTGCCGGGTCAGTGCCAAGCCATCGTGCCCGGAAGCCAAGCCAAGTTCAGGCTCATGCCGGAACTCATCGGGCAAATCAGCCATATCCTCGGCATCAACATAGGGTGGATTGGTAACAATTAAATCGTATTGTTGGCCAGCAAGGCCACTAAAACCGTCGGAAAGAATAGGAAAAACGCGGTGCTGTAACTGATGTTCAGCAATATTAAATTCAGCCACCGCCAATGCATCCGGGCTGATATCAGCAGCATCGACTTCTGCTTCCGGAAACTGATAAGCACAAGCAACGGCGATACAGCCCGAACCGGTACATAAATCAAGAATGCGCTCTGGTACCCGGCCCGCTAATTGCTCGCTGAATCCCTGCTGGATCAATTCAGCAATGGGTGAGCGCGGTACCAACACTCGTTCATCCACATAAAAAGGCAGCCCGGCAAAGTACGCCTGATTGGTTAAATAAGCGGCAGGAACACGTTGTTCAATGCGTTGTTGCAATAAACGCAAAAACTCGCGTCGCTCTTCCAGAGTTAAACGGGCACTAAACAAGGTTTCATCGGTAATAGGCGGTAAGTAAAGTACTGTTGCCAGCAAACTGGCTGCTTCGTCCCAGGGGTTATCCGTACCATGGCCGAGAAACACTCCACTTTGATGCAACCGGCTTACCCCCCAACGCAACCAATCTTGAATGGTATGAAGAGTCTGTAGAGCATCATCAATGAGGTCGGCTTCGAATAACGAAGGGAGTCTGCTTTCATCTGTGTCTGAGGTCATTACTAATCAACTCTATTGCTCCTGACATGCAGCCTGATTTGTATTGCCAGGATAGATTCATTACACTTGCGCCATGCCAAAGAAAAGCCCTATCCCACCAGAAGACAGTCTGTTGTTCCGTGAGTCTATCGCGGGAGCGCAGCCATTGGTGCAAGATAAAAAGTGGCATCATTCTACTCCGGTACGGCCGAAAACGAAAGTAAAAGCCCTGGCCGATCAAGACGAGCGACAGCTTTTTTATTTTTCAGATCAATACGAAGGCTTTATTCTGCAAGATGGGCCACAAAGCTATGTTGCCGAAGGGGATGACCCGTTATTAAGCCGCGCTCTTAAACGAGGGCAAATTCAACCTCAAGTCACGCTTGATCTGCATGGTCTTACGCAACTACAGGCGAAACAAGAGCTAGCAGCTTTACTAAGTTGGTGTCAGCAACAACAACTACACTGTGCATGCATTGTGCATGGTAAAGGACTGGGCATTTTAGCACGCAAGGTGCCTAATTGGTTGGTACAGCACCCCAATGTAAGAGCCTTTCATACCGCCCCCAAAAGCTGGGGACGAGATGGTGCTTTGTTGGTGCTGCTGGCCTTGCAATCTAAATCGAGTCACAGGTCCTGGGATGAGGCCTAATTAAACCGACATCAGCTTTAATTCTTGAGGCGATACCTTTTCTAACAAACGCCCCCCAACCCCGGGTTGATAATCAATAAACGCCATACTGGCGGTAGAAAACACGGGTGCGCTGCGCTGCAAGGTAAAGGTTTCCACTAAAAAGCTGACTAACGGCATGTGCGAAACCACTAAAAAGCGGCTACCAGGCTCAGCTAACCACAAGGCTTCAAGATAGCATTGCACCTGAAGCGCATCGCCGTCAGGAACCAGCTCAGGCAATAACTCCAGCGGGGTTCCCGCCGGTTGCTTATGCAGCATAAAGCTCGCAGTTTGTTGCGTTCGCTGATACGGGCTGCACAGCACACGATCAAATGCGGGATAATGCTTTTGCAACCAGCCGGATACCTGTGTCACTTCAGACACGCCCCGCGCCGTTAGCGTGCGTTGCTGATCGCTCTTGCGTAGTTGATCGATGCTGTGCAACGCTTCAGCTTCACCATGACGCATAATTACTAAGTTGACCATGTACAATGTCACCATACTACAGAAATGTCAGGCCTAGGTTACGCCAGGCTGAAAATTGTGCGCTATGATAAAGAAAGATAAGGCAATGAGTAACTGTTATTAAGGCATAAAATTAAGCTATGCTATTCCTTAAAGCTATGAAAAACTAATATGACCTTGGGAAAACCCATTGCTCAGCAGGCATGACATTGAAAAATACCGTGATAAAGCAAAGCCCTAACGACTCAAATCACTATCACTACCTGATATTGGACAATGGTCTGCCGGTCTTGCTGGTGCAACAAAAAGATGCCGAAAAAAGTGCCGCTGCGCTCTGTATTCGAGCAGGACACTTCGATGACCCTGAGCATCGACAAGGATTAGCTCACTTTACTGAGCATATGCTGTTTCTTGGCAGCCGAAAATACCCTGTTGCTGGTAGTTTTCAACACTTCATCAATCATCATGGTGGTAGCCATAATGCATGGACGGGCACGGAGCACAGTACCTTTTTCCTTGATATAGAACACAGTCATTTTGCTGAAGCAATCGAACGATTTGCAGATATGTTTCAACAGCCATTATTTGCGGACAGCTATATCGATAAAGAACGTCAGTCGATAGAAGCAGAATTCACCCTGAAGTTAAAGGACGATGGCCGACGCATTTATCAAGTCCATAAAGAAACCGTGAACCCTAAACACCCATTTGCCAAGTTCTCGGTCGGTAATCTGCAAACCTTAGCTGACGGCCAGGAAGAAACATTACGACAAAGCTTAATGGACTTTTTTCAACGCTATTACATTGCCAACCAAATGACGCTGGTGCTGGTTTCCCCTCTCGGCGTAAGTGAACAAGAACAAATCGTCCAACAGCACTTCGCATTACTGCCTGCCGGTGAGTGCAACCGAGACTGGCATCATCAACCACTGTACTTGCCCAATCATTTAGCGGTTGAACTCAATGTACAGCCCCATAAAGCCATGCATAAACTGGTTATGACGTTTGCATTGCCTGGTATACAGCATTGGTATCCGTTCAAACTGGTAAGCTTTATCGCACATATGTTGGGAGATGAAGGTCCTGGTTCTTTGCATTTTTATTTGAAAGCTCAAGGCTGGATCAACCAATTAAGTGCCGGTGGCGGTGTCGATGGCAGCAACTTTAAAGACTTTAGTATTTCTTGCGAGCTAACGCAGCAAGGATTAGCTAATCGTCAGCATATTATTCGCACGGTATTCAGTTATTTGGCAATGCTAAAACAACAGCCTTTTCCGGCAAACCTCTATGAAGAGCGACAACAATTATTACAATGGTCTTTTCTTTATCAGGAACCAAGTACTCCAGAACAAACTGCCAGTGAGCTGGCAGTCAATATGCAGCATTACCCAGTTGAAGATATTATTTTTGGCGATTACCGTATGGAAACGCCGCCTGATCATTTATATCGTCAGGTTCTGGCCTACTTTCAGCCAGAAAATATGCGCCTGATGCTGATTAGCCCAGAGGTTGCAACCAACCAAACCGCTCGCTGGTATCATACACCTTATGCTATTAAACCTATCCCTACAGAGCAACTGAAACAATGGGCTGAAGCGCCTTTGCTGGAGGCATTGCATTTGCCACCAGCCAATCCATATCTGGTCAATGAGTTAACACTACTTACCGCTGATGATACCCAGCACAAACCGCATTGTTATGTGGAGACGACCAATCTGAAACTATGGTTTAAAGCCGATGGTGATTTTCATACCCCCAAAGGCCATATTTACTTGCAACTGTCCTTACCAGGCAGCATCAAAGACTGCTGGCATCTTGCGGCCACTCGCTTATGGATTGAACTGGTCAACGATGAGGTTCATCAACGATTTTATCCAGCGACTACGGCTGGCCTCGGTTATAGTCTACATGTGCAAAAACAAGGTGTGAGTATTCACAGCCATGGCTTAACCACCAACCAAATTCAACTGCTGCATGACCTACTTAAGCATCTGCGAGAATTTGCCGCCAGCCCTAGCCGCTTCGACGAACTCAAGTTGCAACTGTTGCAACACTGGCGCAATAGCCATAAGAATAAACCTGTTGCTACATTATTCAGTCAGCTCTCGGCATTACTGCACCCTCTGAATCCAGCGATAGAGCAATTAGCGACTGAACTGGAGTCCATGAAATTTGCTGACTTTACCTTGTTTGCCCGCTCACTTTTACAGCAGGTACATATTGAAGGATTGATGATTGGCAACTGGCAGCCCGATGATGCCGACTCATTGCAACAGCAACTCCAGCACTGGCTCCATGAGCAACCAAAGGTTGAGTTACCGGTGGTAACCGAACGCTCGCTCCAAGGGCGCGGTCCCGTTTGGCTTCACACTCCGGTGGAACACCATGATCACGCCTTGGTGATCTATCTGCCAGCCCAGGAAAAAAGCGCTGAGCATATGGCCCATTTTATGCTGGCTAACCACTTATTGGCACCGCAGTACTTTCATCAACTTCGCACCGAAGAGCAACTCGGTTATCTGGTAGGAACAGGCTATGTGCCGGTAAATACAATGCCCGGACTCGCTTTTTACATTCAATCACCCAAAGCAGATTGCCCGCACCTGTATCAATCGACACTGGCTTTCTATCGCTCCTTTTTGGCTGAGCTGGAAACCTTGAGCGAGCTTGAGTTTTCAGAGTTGAAACAAGGCCTGTTAAGCCAGTTGCAGGAAAAAGATACCAGCTTAAGCTCGCGAGCAAAGCGACTTTGGTTAGCTATTGGTCAGGACGATCACTCGTTTGATTTAACCCTGCGCATCACTCATGCCGTAGAGTTGTTAACGCTAGAGCGTTTTATTCACTTTTTTTATCAATTGCTATCCCCCGATTATGATGCGGTTTTTTTGGCTACCGATGGCAAGCCTACACACAGCCATTTACGCTTCCTCAATCCAGAACAGTTTGAACGCGAATTGTCTGAAAACTTATAATTTGAAATGCGCTTTGACAGCCTTAAGCAATTTCTATATGTTAACGGTACCTTTACTGAATACAAAAATGTTGAATGCGTGCTGGCACTGTTACAATAATAAAAATTAGTTGCCTTTGGTTTCTTTTTCACCCTTCAATCGCCCTGGCCTGGAACTGGGAACTGGTTCAACCTTATGTGTTGACCATTGTGCTCATGTTGTCTTTTGGGGCTTTGTTGTTGGCGCATTTAAGCATTGTCAAAATGCGACGCTATCAAGGTCGACTGGAGCACAGCGAAGAGCGTTTACGCTTATCACTCTGGGGCAGTGGTGATGAGCTCTGGGACTGGAATATTGAGCAAGGGACCCTGTTCCGTTCCAGCTCATGGCAAACGCCGGTTGAGCTGGACCCTTCAACCTCAGACATCCCACCCAACCGCCAGCAAATCCATCCACAAGATCTGGATCGAGTAAGTGAAGCACTTAGTAACCACCTGAATAATCAAAGCCCCTACTTCGAAGCAACCTACCGAATTCTCTCCAGCGATCAACAGTGGGTGTGGGTGTTAGACCGAGGTAAGGTGGTCAGCTTTAATGACCAACAACAGGCTCGTCGTATGACGGGAACCTTAAAAAACATTCATCACATCAAACTAGCTGAAGAGCGATTGCAGCTGTTTGCACAGTGTCTGGATAGCATTTCTGATGCCGTAGTGATTTGTGATACCAACTTTCGAATTCTGGAGGTTAACCCATCATTCAGCCGCATCACGGGTAAAGATCGAACCAAGGTGATCCAGCAACAATTTGAGCTATCGCTGTACCCCACCAGTTTTATGCGCGACATAAAACACACCTTAGCCAAAGAAGGCTCTTGGTTTGGTGAAGTGCAAGAACAGAAAACGGATGGCAAGACTTATCATGCAGAGCTAAATTTCAATATTGTTCGCGATGAGCAAAACAACATTCAACAATACGTTGCTGTATTTTCCGATATTACCGAGCGCAAACACCGCGAAGAACAATTGAGCCGTCTGGCGAACAGCGACACGCTTACTGGCTTGCCGAATAGGGCCCTTTTTCTAAGCCAGCTCAGTGAGCTGGTTGTAGCCCAAAAGCGCCATTCTCTACTGATGTTTGATCTTGATAACTTTAAAAAAATCAATGACTCACTGGGCCATCAGCTGGGTGACAATCTACTTTGCAAATTAACCGAACGACTGAGCCTCTTTCCACAAAATAAAGGCAGCCTATATCGACTCGGTGGCGACGAATTTGCCATTATGCTGGAAAATACCAATGATATTCACACCATCACCAGCTTGGCGAAAGAGCTAATTAAACAAATTAATCTGCCCTTTTTTATCCACCAACACGAATTAGCGATTAGCTGCAGCATCGGCATTGTTCTATTCCCGGAGGATGGTCAAGATCCTCAGACCTTACTTCGTAACGCCGATACTGCCATGTATCATGCAAAAAATGATGGCGGTAATCGTTACTTATTCTTCAATGACAGCATGAACAAACAAGCAGTTAAGCGTTTGCAGATTGAAAACCTGATCCGCCATGGTTTAAAAGAAGATTTCTTTACCGTCTATTATCAACCTAAAATGGATATTCATAGTGGTAAGCTGGTGGGAATGGAAGCATTGGTGCGTTTTATCACACCGAAGCGAGGCATTATTAGCCCGGCTACCTTTATCCCAGTGGCAGAAGAAACTGGCCAGATTGTTGAAATTGGCGAAGTGGTATTGCGTAAAGCTTGTCAAGACGTCAAAGCCTGGATTGATCAAGAGCTATTTCATGGCCGGGTTGCCGTCAATTTATCTGCAAAACAATTTATGTTGCCTTTTTTGTGTGAGCAGATTGATGATGTGCTGCAACAAACAGAGCTGCCCTCCTATCATCTGGAGCTGGAAATCACCGAAGGCACTGTGATGCAATCGCCAACCATGGCGATTGATACCATGAAGAAGCTTCGCGCGCGAGGCATTCATCTGGCAATGGATGATTTTGGTACCGGATACTCATCCTTGGCTTATTTGAAGCAGTTCCCGTTGAACACGCTGAAAATCGACAAAGCATTCGTTGATGATATGGATACCGCCCGTGGCAGAAACATGGTGGATACCATCGTCACTATTGCACACAATTTGAGTTTAACCGTGGTGGCTGAAGGGGTTGAACAAAAGAAGCAATTAAATCTGTTGAAGCAATTACGCTGTGAAATCATTCAGGGGTATTATTACAGTAAACCACTGTCTGCAGACGACTTTACTGCGTTTTTAAAACAGCAACTACCGCAAAAGCCCGGTACTAAGACGGCAACGCAACAGTCAGCACTCAAAGAAATTAAAAGTGTAGTAAGCGGCTTGTAACGAAAAAACCAGAAAAAGAGTGACTTTGACCAAGCGGCTAACCACTCAGCCAAAGCTCAGCCTATCCTAGTCATTATCGGTCTCGACATAGCTAAAGTCATCACTGCTATCAGCAATTCGCTTTTTGCCAAATACGGTATGAAACTTTCGCTTCTCCTGGACACGCTGCTTGTACTTGAACCACGCTTTTTCCAAACTGGTCGATGCTTCCGCCTCGCCCCGACAAACCAGCACGAAATGCTGCTCATCTTCAGTCTGCGGCTCTCTAAGCCCTTGCTCAAGCTCTTGCAATGCAATGCCATGCTTTTCTAGCAAAGTACCCTCTGCCAGAGTAAAGCGACCTGACCGGGTGAACCCTTTTGGGAAGTTCCGATCATCGAAAAAGCGACGTGGAGCGACAAAACTTTGCTGCATCACTTTTTTCCTCTGCTGCGTTTCATTAAACTGATGATTTAGGCTTGTTGTACAGTCCAACGCCAAAGTGCGATCACTTCGAAGTTGCCCTGTTCAACTTTGCGGAGTATGGTGAACAAAATAGCCCTCGTAAAACAAAAATTTTTTATCGTCATGATTAATTTATTTAAGGAAACGACTTGGATACCGAGTTACTAAAAACTTTTCTGGAAGTGCATCGTACCCGTCATTTTGGTAAAGCCGCCGAGAACCTATTTTTGACGCAATCTGCCGTAAGTTTTCGTATTCGCCAGCTGGAACAACACCTTGGTGTGACCTTATTCAGTCGTTATCGCAATAACATTCAATTGACCACCGCAGGTGAGCGTCTGTTACCTCACGCTGAGGCAATGCTGATAACTCTGCAGCGCGCTCGACAGGATGTCGCCATTACCGCTGATCAACAGTTGCAATTAGCCTTAGCCGCTACTGCCACCATCTGGGACTGTTACTTGATGCAGCAGTTCAATCGTCTTGAAGCCGCTTTTCCGACCTTCAGCTGGCGCGCTGAAAGCCTGCATCGGGAGCAGATGATACGCAGCTTGCTTGAGCGCCAATTAGACCTGGCCATTTTATTCGATCCTCCGAAAACAGATGAACTGGCAGTTGAACGCATCGCTGAGTTGCAGTTATTGCCGGTGATCACCAGCAACTACTCCGCCAATAAAGCTGCGATGCAATCAAATTATGTATTGATGGATTGGGGAACCGCATTTCAAATTCAGCATGCCGATATCCTGACGGATAGTGCAAAAGTACGTGTCCGAACCAATAGTGCTGGTATTGCATTATCTGTGCTGTTGCAAGAAGGTGGAGCCGCTTACTTGCCAGAGAGTATGGTGCAAACCTACCTTGGCAACGGCGTGTTGCAGCAAATTGATGATGCTCCGGTGATCAGCCGCAGTTTGTATGGTGCTTACCTGAAATCAGCCGAGCCCAAAGAAACATTGCAAACCGTGTTACAACAGTTAATTATGGTTTAAACAGACTGACACCACGGCCACGAGCCTGAAGTATCACTAAACGTTTGTGACTGGTAAATAAAGGAACTAACAAAGGACCAAATGCTAAAGCGGCTAGTGCCCAACGACTGGCTTTCATGCCCGCTCTTAACGCCGCGATATATAAAGAAAGTGCCGTACACACAAACATGGCAGGTAACAATAACAAGACGACGTCTCCCCAATTGGTTTTAGCTATCCAGGGCATGTTGAACTAGTGCAATTATTCTAACAAACCACAGGAACAATTTTTGTTATCATTTAAATAATAAAGCGCTAAAAATCTTAAGTAACAGCTCAGGCTGGCTTATTCAACAGCGATACGCCGATACACCCATGCATCTAAGCCACTATCGAGCTGCATATGCTCACGTTGGTAACGCACTCCAAGACGCTCATAGCGATCCAACCGTTGCATCTCGGTAGAAGTCACCGCAAAGCGTAAGCCCGTCGTTACCTCCTTAGGCTCTACTTGCAAATCAAGGCCATGACGCTGATAACCACTGAGCGAATCTTCGTGAACATCAACAGAACGGCCAATAATAAAACGACGGATCCATGGCTGCTTTAACGTACCATAAGCAAATACATGATAAGTTTCCGCTGAGTAATCGACAGGTTCTGGTGCGGTATATCCCAATGGGCCTAGCAGATATAACCACAACAGGCACCATGTTGCCAGCAGCAGCCCGGTCGTGGTAATTACAATCATACTGATAAAACGAAAAATAACTGATGTATTCACGCTATGAATAGTCCTTCACCCTCTGATAATTCATGCGACAACCATATGTTGATGGTAAGCCGAACTAAAACAAAAAAAAAGCCCATCATTTTGATGGGCTTTTACAGTAGAAAATTTAGTTACGAAGCTTAGTTCGCAAAAATCTCCAGTAATGTGGTGGTTTGTTCTTCACCACTGTCATCATTGAAGGACATTACACCCATGTATGGGAACGGGCTTGCTGTCAGTCCTCTGGTCGTCAGAGTAATGTTATTGAAACGACCTTTGATAGCACGGGTTGGTGCAACCATACGAGACGTCACAGTGTTATGCTCATCAACGATCCAATACGGCATGGTATAGGTTACTTCCGCAGCACCCTGCAAGTCTCGGGCGTGTACCCACACAATGTAGAAGTTACCGGCACCGCTATTAGCCGCTGGAGCAGGATCGCGCAGCACGATGCTTTCATTACCACTATCGCTAGTCGCTGACGTAATAAATGTACAGCTGCTGGCAATACACCGGTAGACATACATATCCAGGATAGCACCTGGCACTGATGCCAGATCTTCATTCAACATAAAGCGAGCTACACGGGTTCCGGCAGGGATCTCAAGGAAATGAGAACCTAAACCTGGCTCATTAAAGCTGAAAGTACCATCTGGATCTTGTGGGATGGTTCTGGTACCACCAAATGGAGCCGACAAACCAACCATGCTAGTACTGGTATTTCCACTGTATTGCATTAAGACAGGGAAAGACACTCGGCCACCACGAGCAGGTACTTGCGCCGTAATTTCAGCAGGTGCTTCGATCAACTGTGGTGGAACTGCTTGAATCGCAATAGGGCTTCGAACATCATGTTGGCCATTGGATAAGGTCACCGCACCAAAACGCCATTGATTGAATACCGAAGATGCCGTTGTTTCAAAATGGATGGCATAAGCAGCAGAACCGTTAGCGGGCACCTGCAAGCTGTTAGAAGCGCTCCATTCACCTTGTTGATCCAAGGTCAGTACCGTTGCGCTAAAGCCAGCTGGTGCCTGAACATCAATGCCATAGACCGAGGCAGCTCCTGTCACATCCGTTACTTCACGATACACAGTACGGCTTCCATCTAAGGCAGCAATACCAATGGAGGGAAGGTTCAGTTGACTGGCTTCAAAGTCATAGCCTGCTGCTGCAAACGCATCACAGCTAAAGCCACTGGCATTAGCAACGAAGTTAAATGCTTCTAAACCACACAAGAAAGCAAAATAATCAAGACTGTCTACGTCGTAAACTAAGCCAGGATTAGCTGCACTAGCAGGAACCGCATGACCAGCACCAAAATCAAATGGGTCAGCTGGAGTCGTGCCATTTTGCTTCACGATATCCTGACGCGCTGTCGTCATTAATGCAGATTTGACCATAGCAGGCGACCAGTCTGGATTAGCTTCACGCAATAATGCTGCCATACCAGCAATGTGCGGGCTCGACATAGAAGTCCCTTGCAGGTACACAAAGGGCACATCATTCGTGCCTAGCATAGGCTGCTCAGAGCCAGCAGCAAGAATACGCACACCTGGTGCGGTGATATCTGGCTTAATAATATCAAAGGAAGCCAGGTTAGGGCCTCTTGAAGAAAAACCAGCCATGATATTACCAACTTCGGTTTGACCTGCCAGCGCACCAGCACTGAAGCGAACGGAGAGTTCCTCACCATTTCCAAGCGCTCCTAGCAGCCCTTGTCCATCAGCAAGGCTAATCATATAGCCTGGAATAGAAAAACTGCCATCGCCACCCATAACGATCGGAGGAGTACCGTCACTATTGATGACAAGAGCCCCTACCGCACCAGAAGACTGAGCAGCAGCAAGTTTAATATCAAAACCACAGACACCACGCTGCATCAGGGCTATCTTACCCTCCAACTCAGCAGCATTGGCTAGTGGATCACAAGCCAATAAAGGATCCGCTACAACCAACTCAGCTTCCACTTGACCTATTTGTGAAATAGGGGTGGTCGTAGCCGCTTCAATCGCTCGATAGGTTCCACTGACTGAGCCTGACAATACTTCAATACCAGCAACCACACTGGTACCGTCATAGGTAGAAGCACCGACACTGGCCACCCAAGGAGCAGGCGTACCAACGGTACCTGCGCCAGGGCCACTGTTACCGGCCGATACTGAGACAAAAACCCCAGCCTGAGCTGCACGTAATTTAGCGGCGGCAGCAATGGTCGTTATATCGGTTAAACTGCCACTGATTGAATAGTTGATGACATCGACACCGTCAGCAACGGCTGCATCAATCGCTGCCATGGTGTCACCACCGAAACAACCACGCTCATTGACGCCTGTTGGGCTGACATAGCTGCTGTTCCAGCAGGCTTTGTACATGGCCACTCGGGCGCGAGGAGCAATACCAGTAACCGTACCGATATCAGTTCCAGCTATCGTAGCAGTCACATTTTCATTACCTGCAGCCGTTGCTGCGACATGAGTACCGTGGTTATCCGCATCGCGTGGTGAGACAAACTCACCTGGTTGTAGATTAAAGACGGAGGTAAAAGAGCTATTGAAATAACGTGCACCAATGAGTTTGTTGTTACAGCTGAACGTCTCATCTTCACCTGCATCACAAGCACCATTCCAGCCGGCAAGAGGACCGTAAGTACCATCATCGGCAAAGCTTTCGCTTTCAGGCCAAATACCACTATCAACAATACCGATAACGACATCTTCGCCTTTCACACCCAACGTATGCTGGCCGTTGGCGCCATTCAAGCCAAGAAACTCAGGCGTATTAGCCGTATCCAACTGCATGGGCTCATCCAGCCAGACACCCACGACATCAGGATGGCTACGAAGACGTTGTGCTTCTTCAGCACTCATGCGGACAGAAAAACCATTGAAGGTATGGGTATATGAATGCAGCAGATCGCTTACCGCGTTTTGAGCTGCTAATTGCTGATGAAAGCTTTGCAGTTGCTGCGTATAAGCGACCATTTCGGCAGAAGTGGCATTGTATCGATTTTGTCCTGCTACGCGCGCTTGATTGCGTGGCCGTAACTGACCCAATTCTTCAGCTTTTTCAACTCCACTTTTCCCACGGACTTGGACAATATAAGGAGCAACTGCTGCAGCCTCATCGCCTAAACGCAACTGATCCGTATCCACCGAGACCTCATAAGGGCTGGCATGGATAGCGGTTGTACCACATGCAGCAGCGATGGCAATCGCCAACAGTGCTTTAGTGGTTTTTGTTTGGAATGTCATGTAATTCTCCATTTTTTCTATTTATATACAGGATAATTTTTATACAGAATAAAACATATGGTTATGATTGAATGGCCTTGACCAAAGATAAATTTGAATAACTATTCATTTTATCTGTAACTTCGCCCAATCAAACCAATTTGTAAAAATTATTGACACCTAAATTTAATGAGGCATTTTATGATGTTCAGACACAGCGCAGGTATCTTCACCAATCAATCCTCAATCATACTCAACGTCAACAGCAAACCTTGTAAAAAATACTGACAATCAGAGGTACTATTCGTACAGTTAGCTTATCGCGCGCTGACGCAACATCAAACCAAACAATGCCAGCAACATCAGACTAATAGTTGCAGGTGCTGGAACAGCTACACTCACTTCCCCTAAAAACGCATTTTCAAAAAAGGCCACCAGCGTTTCGTTGGGCGCAGAGAATACGTCAATGAAGCCTGAACCAAAGGAAAAAATTCCTTGGAAAGCCCATCCACTATCAAGATCCAACACATCAAACTGTAGAAACTCAAAACCAGCCATCAAATTATCGATATCGAAATCTGCGACAAATAAATCATCCATACCTTGCTCAAACTGAAAGCCAAACAGGTCAAATGACAACCAGCTATCTGCCGAAAAAACAGAGTCAAACAGCTCGAAGGAATCAGCCACGTTGACGCTAACGGAACCGGCTAAAAAAAACATGCCATCGTCTTCAACGATAATATCTTGCGTTAAGATGGGTGCGGCGTGAGCGGAAGGTTGGCTATAAAGCGAAGCAAAGCAAAACAGCATAAGGGTGAATACAATTTTTTTCATTGGTTGGTACTCCTGGATTTATTTTTATGTTGCGACGTGCATAGATAGCGCATATCTATGCTAGTTAACAAAGAGCAGGATGTGTGCCAAATCATGGATTTTTGGATGAAATACAGGGAAATAAGTAAAGTAAATTTAGAGTCAAACGCATTAAAAAGTTTACAGCTGTGATGAATTGTAATTGCGAAAAAAAAACCATCAGATGCAGTCATTGCATTCTGATGGTTTGATAGCCACAAAAAGGTTATTAATGTGTATCAAGGATAAAAGCGTTCATTATCCTCTGCCATACTAAGCAGGAGTTCGCAAGGTGTGAAGCGATTGCCAAACTGCTTTTCATAGCCTTGCAATTGTGCAACCAAAGTCGCGGCCCCCATAGTATCAATATAGAGGAACGGACCCCCTAAGAATGGTGGGAAGCCAATGCCAAAAATAGCGCCGATATCCCCATCACGAGCAGAAGCAATCACGCCTTCCTCCAAACAACGTACCGCTTCGTTGAGCATTTGCGCTGTAGTACGTTGCACTATCTCGCTTTGACTCATTTTAGCGACTGGCTGAATACCCAGCAAGGTGTAAACACTGGGGTCAACCGGCTTCTTACCTTTACTGTTGCCCTTGTACAGATAAAAGCCTTTTTCCGATTTTTTCCCTTTGCGGCCATCGGCCAGCAACTTATCAAAGGCCGCAGGTGCAGCGAAACGTTCGCCTAATTCACCTTGCAGAATTGGCCCTATTTTAGCACCAACATCAATCCCTACTTCATCCAGTAACGTAATAGGGCCGACCGGAAAACCGAATTTGACTAAGGCTTTATCCAGCTTTTCAATCGGCTCGCCTTGCAACAGAATTTGCGCAGCTTCGTTCATGTACAACGCCAAGATCCGGTTGACATAAAAACCAGCGCCATCTTTGACCACGATGGGCGTTTTGCCTTGTTTACGGGCAAAAGCAACGGTTGTGGCAATGGTTTCTGCCGAGGTATCTTTGTGCGCAATCACTTCGACCAGCGGCATTTTATCGACCGGTGAAAAGTAATGCAGACCAATCACATTCTCTGGGCGTTTCGCCTTAGCCGCAATCTGACCAATGGGTAAAGAACTGGTATTGCTGGCAAAAATAGTCTGCTCATGGCAATGCTGTTCAATATCAGCCACCATGGTTTGCTTTAATTCCAGATCTTCAAAGACGGCCTCAACCACCATATCGACATCATGAAAACCAGAGTAATCGGTGGTACCGGTCATTAGCGCCATCTGTTTTTGTAACTCAGATGAACGCATAAAACGACGCTTTACCTTTTTATCAAGCAATTGATAAGCATAGCGTAATGCATTAGCAATGCCCTGATGCTGAATGTCTTTGATCCGCACCGGCAAGCCAGCTTTGGTGGCCGTGACGCTGGCAATACCACCCCCCATGAGCCCCCCGCCGAGTACCGCTACTTTTTTAACAGTATTTGGCTTCGCATTACCGGCACCACTTTCTTTTTTCATTTCGGTGGTTGCAAAGAATAAACTACGCAGCGCTTTGGACTCTGGCGTCATGCAAAGCTCACCAAAAGCCTTGGCTTCAGCATTTAAACCTGCTTGCATGCCCTTATCGATACCGGCTCGAATAACCTCAAGAATTTTCAAAGGCGCGGGATAATTGCCATGGGTTTTCGACAGGGTTTGCTTTTTCGCCTGGTCAAAAACAATACCACGGCCCGGACCGGTTTTTTCCAGCAGCTTGCCAATCAAGTTCAATTTAGGTTCAGCGGCAGCTTTCTTGCCTGCTAACGCCTGCTCAACAGCCGCTTCCAATAAAATACTGTTAGGTACCATCGCTTGTGCTAAACCTGCTTTAACAGCTTGCTTGGCCCGTAACTGCTTGCCGGTTAAAATCATATCCAGTGCTTTTTGCAAACCGACTAAGCGCGGTAAGCGTTGCGTACCACCACTACCAGGTAGTAGACCTAACTGCACTTCAGGTAAACCCAGCACCGTTTTAGCATCATCACTAACAATACGGCTATGACACGCCATCGCGAGCTCCAGGCCACCGCCTAAACAAGGGCCGTGAATAGCAGCAACAACCGGCACCTTTAATTGCTCGATTTCAGCAAATACCTGCTGACCTAACCGGGCGATCTCTTCCGCTTCGGCTGCTGTTTTACAGCCATCGAGCATGCTGATATCGGCACCAGCAATGAACGAATCGGATTTACCACTGATCAAAACCACGCCTTTTACAGAGCTGTTTTGCTTTAGCTCAGCCAGCATAGTACGAATTTCTTCGGCAAACGTAGCTTTCAGCACATTCATGCGCTCACCTGCCACATCCATGGTGATGACTGCAACTTGATCATCACGCAGCTGAAGACTAAAACTCGATGTGGGCGTGCTGTTTTGCTCTGAACTTAATTGCTCTGTAGCCTCTACTGCTGAGCTTTGCTTATTCGCTTTTTGTTCTTTAGTCATTATTCAGTCTCCACAATCATGGCAGCACCAAGGCCACCAGCCGCACAGGCTGTGGTTAGACCCACTCCTCCACCGCGACGTTTTAATTCATTCAGTGTTTGCACCAATAAGCGAGTTCCGGTTGCTGCAAAAGGATGGCCATAAGCCAGTGAACCACCATTCACATTGAACTTGGCCATGTCTATCTCGCCAATGGCTTGATCCATGCCCAGTTTATCCTGAGCAAACTGACGACTGGCAAACATCTTCATATTCGCCAGCGCTTGAGCAGCGAAAGCTTCATGCATTTCAATTAAGGTAAGATCTTTCAGGTTCATGCCTGCTCGCTGTAAGGCAATAGGAGTAGCGTAAGACGGCCCCATCAGCATATCTTCCCAAACATCAATGGCAGCAAAGGCATAACTACGAATATAACCAAGTGGTGTATATCCCAGGGCCTTCGCCCGGCTTTCGGTCATCAGCAACACGGCCGAGGCACCATCGGTTAGCGGCGTACTATTGGCTGCCGTTACCGTGCCATACTTTCGATCAAATACTGGTTTTAGCCGGGCATAGGAGGCAAGCTCAGATTCCATGCGCACATTATTATCTTGCTCAAAAAAGGTCTTGTGCGGCGGAATGTGCGCCGTCATCACTTCATCGGCCATCAGGCCAGATTGCCAAGCCTTAGCAGCTAAGCTGTGCGAGCGATGCGCCATTTCATCCTGCGCTTCCCGACTGATGCCATGCGTTTTTGCCATTTGCTCGGCCGTCTGCCCCATCGACAGTCCAGTACTGTATTCGGCAACAGCGGGCGGTACTGGCATCAAATCTTTTAAGCCCAAACGCTTTAAAATACTGAGCTTCTGCCCTAAGGTTCTGGCTTTGTTCATATCAACCAGCGCCCGGCCTAATGTTTTACTGACTCCAATAGGCAACACTGAGCTGGAATCAGCACCACCGGCGATGCCCACTTCAGCCATCCCCGCCAGCATGGTTTCTGCAACATTGGCCACCGCCTGAAAACTAGTGGCACAAGCACGAGTGACACTGTAAGCATCAGTGTGGACATTCATGCCCGTTCCCAGCACAATCTCCCGGGCAATGTTTGGCGCTTCCGGCATCTGCACCACTTGACCATACACGACTTGCTCTACCAGCTTGGCATCCAGTTCCGAGCGGATCAGCAATTCATTTACCACCATCTTGCCCATATCAAGGGCGGAAATGCCATGAAATGCAGTCGCTTGTTTGGCAAATGGCGTCCGCAGGCCACGGACGATAGCGATGCGGTCACCCTGACGGGTTTTAAGATCAATGGACTTACTCATAGATATCCTCGTTTGTCGCGCAACAGGTCAGACCTGACTAGTGCCTTGATTGTAACCACAGACACTGAAAATTAAAACACTTGTTTTAAATTAGGTGAATTGACATGCTTGACTTGGTATTTGTAAAAATGAACCTTATATAGATGGTTCAGTCATAGCATAGCTATTCGTTTTAAAGATAGTCATCTGGTTCAAGCATAGCTGCTTTTAAGCCTTTGGAAGGGTTCGATAAAAATTATGGTTAAAACATTCTCCGAGCTAAAACGCTATCTCGATAGTCAGGTGCTGGGGCAACCAGCTCTTACTGAAGGGATCCTACTGGCCTTGCTGGCAAACGGCCACCTTTTGGTGGAAGGCCCACCGGGGCTAGCTAAAACCCGAGCTGTCAACGCACTAGCTCAAGGCATTGAAGGCGATTTCCATCGTATTCAATTTACCCCGGATTTGCTACCAGCTGATTTAACTGGTACTGACATCTATCGTCCGGAGACCGGGCAGTTTGAGTTTCAAAGCGGCCCCTTGTTCCATCACCTCATTTTGGCCGATGAAATTAACCGCGCTCCAGCTAAAGTTCAATCGGCCTTGCTGGAAGCGATGGCAGAAAAACAAATAACCGTAGGTCGTACCACCTACCCTTTACCAGAGTTATTTTTAGTGATGGCGACCCAAAACCCGTTAGAGCAAGAAGGCACCTATCCACTGCCTGAAGCTCAACTTGATCGGTTTTTACTTCACCTCAAAGTGGATTACCCCGATGCAGAAACTGAGCTGGAAATCCTTAAGCTAACTCGCGGTGAAGCGCTGTCAGAGCAGCAAGCTGAACCGCCACATATGACTCAGGCCGATATATTTACCGCCCGTAAAGCCATCCTTCAGTTACATCTTGCACCTGCCTTAGAGCGGTATATCGTGGAATTGATCATGGCAACCCGGGATGCCAGCGCCTATAGCGAAACCTTAAGCAAATGGTTGGCCTATGGTGCCAGCCCTCGCGCAACCATTGCACTAGAGCGCTGTGCCCGTGCCAAAGCTTGGCTGGAAGGTCGTGATTTCGTCACCCCTGATGATATTCAAGCCGTGTTTCACAATGTATTGCGCCATCGCATCATTTTAACCTACACAGCTGAAGCGGAAGGGGTTAAAACCGATGACGTATTGAGCAAAATACTGAGTCTGGTCCCAGTTCCTTGATATGAGCGAATTGAACCCGCAGGAATGGATGCAGCAAGCTGGTGCCAATGGTATCGAGCTAAGCTTACAAGAGTTACTCTGGTATCAACGCTATACCCGTCTGTTGGATTTGCGGCCGCAGCAGCACATCCAAAGTAAATTGGCAGGTAGTTATTTAGCGCGTAGTAAAGGCAGGGGTATGGAGTTCGATGAAGTTCGTCATTACCAGGCTGGCGATGACGTTCGCACCATTGATTGGCGTGTGACCGCCCGCACAGGTAAAGCGCACACCAAGTTATTTCGTGAAGAGAAAGAGCGGCCGGTATTTATTCTGACCGATCTGAGCGATAGCATGCACTTTGGCTCGACCCTACTTTACAAGTCGGTACAAGCAAGCCATTTGGCTGCACTGATTGGCTGGCATGCCAAACAAGCCGGTGACAAACTGGGCGGCTTGGTGTTTAGCCAACAGCATCATCTCGAATTAAAACCCCGCAGTCGCTCTACCGGTGTATTGCATTACTTGCATGCACTGCAAGAGGTTTTCGCAGCAGATAACAGCCGGTATGGTTTGCAGTTGCCTCAGGCGTTGGGGCAGATACGCCGCTTAGTTCGTCCGGGAAGCTTATTGTTTGTGCTGTCCGACTTTCACAGCCTGGATGAAGAGTCACTGCGCCACTTAAGTGCTATCCGGCAACACAACGAAGTGGTCTGCTGCCCCTTGTTTGACCCACTGGAACTGCAGTTGCCTTCACTGGCCAGTGGCAGCGCTACGGTCACCGATGGTGAGCAACTCGGCTGGCTGGATTTGAGTAATCAGCAATTGAAACGACGTTATCAACAGCAGCAGCAGTCTTTCCAGCAAGGGATGCAACAAAGCTTGAAACAACTCGGTTGTCGTTGCATGTCCATTAGCTCTGCTGAGCCTTTGATCACACAGCTGTTAAGGAGCTGGCATGACCAACACTCCAGCTGAACAAGCCCAATTGACCCATCAGGCCGAGTTAGCTGATATTGTTGAAGTTAGCGAGCTGCCATTTACTGGCATTGCACCCGGTTGGTGGGTACTAGCCGTCTTGGTACTGTTGCTGTTGGCCGCGCTAGGCTATTGGCTATACCAAAGGCGCCAGCGCAGCAAATACAATCAAGCTTTGCAAGAAGCCCGGCAAGCTCTCAACTCGATCGATATACAACAACCCGATGCGGCGCAGCAGATTAATATTTTATTGAAGCGGCTGGTACGCCATTACAGCCCCAATAGTGCCCTGTTAAGTTGCCCTCTACCTGTCTGGCAAGAGTTTCTGCAACAGCAGCAACCCAGATTACTGTTGCCCAATTTAACCGTTTTGCTTTATCAGGCAGAGGCCGATCCGCAACAAACTGCGACCTTTGCTGACTTTGCCAAAGCCTGGCTGCAACCATACGATGCACGCAAGCTAGCGAACTCGATCAAGGAGTACACCCATGCTTGAGTTTAGCTGGCCATGGTTGTTCATCCTATTACCACTTCCCCTGCTATGGCGAAGCTCACGTGGCACCATAGGCCAGGCATTAAAACTTAAGCCATTGGTTAAACTGGCTCAGGTTTCTGCTGGCAACAGCCAGCAATGGCGCCAGGCTCGCAGCTGGATTGCGGCTATCATTTGGTTGTGTTTAGTGGTCGCTGCGGCAGAACCCCGCTGGGTGGGTGAGCCCGTGCAACTGCCGCAACAGGGACGCGATATTATGTTGGTGATCGATTTATCGGGTTCGATGGAAATTACCGACATGACGTGGCAAAACCGTCCCATTGATCGTGTGGGAGCTGTTCAACGTCTAACCAAGGAATTCCTTGAGCGCCGGCAAGGCGATCGAGTCGGCTTGATTTTGTTTGCTGATGCAGCCTACCAGCTCACTCCCTTGACACTGGATCTGGCAACAGTGCAAAGCATGCTTGATGAAGTTGTGGTTGGCATGGCCGGTCGTCGTACAGCCATCGGTGAAGGTATCGGTCTTGCCGTAAAACGCTTTAACGAACTATCCAGCTCAAATAAAGTCATCGTATTTTTAAGTGATGGAGCCAGCAATACCGGTAATATATCGCCTGAAGAATCGCTGCAATTGGCCAAAGCAGCCAATGTCAGGATCCATACCGTAGGTATTGGTGCAGAGCAAATGACCCAACAGGGCATTTTTGGCCCACGAACCGTCAACCCATCACACGATTTAGACGAACCCTTACTGCAGCGGATGGCTGCAGAGACCGGGGGCGAATACTTTCGGGCCCGCAATATTGAAGAATTCCGCCGCATGTATCAGCTGCTCGATGAGTTAGAGCCTATTGAGCGGGAAAGCCTGAGCTTTCGCCCACAGCGCAGTTTAGTTCACTGGCCTCTTGCTATTGCCTTGCTGCTATCGTTGTGGCTTGCCTGTATCACTATCAATTGGCAGGAGGTACGCCAAGGTGCTCGCTGAATTGCATTGGATCCGTCCCTACTGGTTACTTGCTTTACTACCTGTATTGCTTATTTGGTTGTTATTGCTCAAGTATCGAAAACCACAAAGCCCTTGGCAACGCTTTATTGCCCCTCATTTGCAACTGCACTTGCTGGGCCAACACAGTAAAAATCAACCGCGCTGGCCACTTTGGCTGCTGGCATGGTGTTGGGTGGTTGCAACCATCGCGATGGCAGGTCCAAGCTGGCAGCGAGTTGAACAACCCGCAATTTACGTCGATAAAGCAACCGTATTAATTATCGATATGTCGATGTCAATGTATGCCACAGACATGAACCCAAACCGACTTACTCAGGCTCGGTTTAAAGCACTGGATTACATCGACGCCCTGCAAGAAGGTGAGTTAGCTTTAATTGCTTTTGCTGGCGATTCTTTTGTCGTGTCGCCTCTGACACCAGATCACAACAATGTTCGTCTACAACTGCCAACACTTCGGCCAGACATTATGCCGTCACAAGGATCCAATCTGTATGCTGCGCTGCAGGCAGCGGATCAACTACTGCAACAGGGCGGTTATTCCCGTGGCGATATTGTGGCTCTGGTGGATGGTTTTGAGCGTCACACCGAGCGCCAATTAACGGATCTGGTCAACAAACTACCACATCGGCTCTCCATTATTGCTTTTGGTTCAGAAGAAGGGGCTCCAGCGCAACTCCCTGATGGCAGCTTACTACAGGATAGTCGCGGCAGCATCGTTTTGCCCAGAGTGCCCCTCACCCAGCTTACCCACCTGGCCAGAAGCTCAGGAGGCGTTTTCCAACAAGCCGATTTGTCTGGCCGGGACATTGAAGCCATCATCAATCAATCAGAGCTCAGCGCCAGTGCTAAACTGCAGCAACAGCTGCAAAGTGCAGGAGATGCCTGGCGTGATAAAGCGATTTATTTAGTCTGGCTGTTGCTGCCACTCGCATTATGGCTTGGCAAGCGGGGGCAGTTGTTTGTGATCTGCCTGATATTCCTGCCACACGACAGCTTCGCCAAAGAATTCAACTGGTGGCAAACACCCCAGCAGCAAGCTATTGAAGCCTATCAACAAGGCGATTATCAACGAGCACAACAAAAATTCACCGATTTGCAATGGCAGGCACAAGCCGCCTATCGAGCCGGCGACTATCAGACCGCTGAACAGGCTTGGCGCACCCTTTCGGAACAAACCCCCAGTGCAGAAATCGATTACAACCTTGGTAATGCCTTGGCGCAGCAAGGCCGTTACGACGAAGCTTTAGCGGCTTACCAGCAAGCCTTGCAGCAGCAACCTGATTTTAAGCAAGCTCAACACAATGCTGAGTTGATGCAACACTTGTTAGAGCAGCAATCGCAGGAGCAAGACGATGGTGCTGAACAGGGTGATAGGCAAGATCGGGACGACCCACAAGAGTCGGATCAACAGTCATCGCCACAAGACGAAAGTAGCTCCGGTGATGATGCCAGTGACGGTAACTCCGCTGAAAACGATGCTGACCCGCAACCAGATACAAAAAGTGGCGATGAGCAAGATGACGCTAGCGACGATGCAACGGAAGGCAATGAAGAACCACAAGAAAACGATGCTGATCAAGACTCTCAGCAACAAGAGCCAGCAGTTGCCGAGCAAGGACAACAACAGATCATCGAGTCTCCGTGGCCAGATGCCAGTCCGGAGGAGGAACAAGAGTTGATGAATATTCTTCGCAAAGTTCAAGATGATCCAGCATTACTATTGCGAAATCGCATGCATATTGAACATCAGCGCCGCAGACAGCACCAACTGCCGACAGGAGTAGAAGAGGAATGGTAAAACTCGGTTGTTTTTTCGCCTTACTGCTAGCCAGCTGGCCACTATGGGCCCTGACTCAATTAACCGCTCAGTTGGATAAAAACCCTGCCATGGTCGGTGAAGCTATTGTACTGGAGGTCACGGCAGATGCCCGGTTAAGCGCCGAGCAGCTTAACTTCCGCGTGCTGGAAAATGATTTCCGTATTACCGCTCCATCCGTGAGTCAAAGTACCCGGGTGGTAAATGGTCAAGCTAGCCATAGTACCAGCTGGCGCCTTTCTTTATTTGCTCGCGAGCCAGGCCAATATACTATCCCTGCTTTTACAGTGAACAACGTAAGTTCGTCTCCCATTGAGCTTGAAGTGTTAGCAGCAAACCAAAGCGATGCCGGACAACCAGAATTATTTTTGCAAGCCGAATTGGCTCAAGACACTTGGTATGTCCAGCAAAGTGGCTATTACACCCTGACCATCTACTTTCAAGGCGATCTTCAGCGCGGCAGCCTGACTGAGCCGAGTATGGAAGGTGCCACCATCCAGCAAATTGGCAATGATGAAGAAGGCTCAGAATTAGTCAATGGCACTCGCTACCGCACCATCACACGTCGTTTTGCTGTGATCCCACAACGCAGCGGTGACTTTGTAATCAAGGCACCCGAGTTTACCGGCGAAATGCTCGACCGGGACAGCGCCCGATACAATTACTTTGCCCGAACCAAAACCATTATGCAGCGGGCAGATGATCTGGACGTCTCGGTCCGGGCCGCTCCTCATGATTTTCCTGGCTCCTGGTTAGTCGCTGGCCTCGTCACATTAAATGAAGAGTGGTCACAAGAGCCTGCTGAGTTTACTGTGGGAGAACCCATCACCCGAACCATTACGCTATCTGGCGTCGATTTAGCACCGAATCAATTGCCTGATATACAGATCCCCTACCCAGATGGTTTAAGGCTGTACCCACAAACCCCCAACTCACAGGGCGCTCAGCGTAATGGTCGTCTGGTCGCACAAAAAACCTTTAGCAGCGCCATCATTCCAGCCACTGAAGGCACTTTGGAATTGCCAGAGGTAAAAATTCCCTGGTGGAATAGCCAGCGTGACCAACTGGAGTATGCCACCATCCCAGCCAGACAAATTCAGGTAAAGCCCGGTCAGGTGAGTCAACAACCACTGCCTGCTTCAGTTACAGATAGCCGCTCAGGTGACGAACCAACGCCTATAATTGCCGTATCGCAGTGGGCATGGACGCACAGCAGTACCGCCGTGTTGCTTGGTTGGCTTGCTAGCCTATTGCTTTTCTGGCGTTTACGGCGAGGTGCCAACAAGTCACAGAGCCCTGCAGCGAGCCCGCCTTATAATCACAGTACGCTTAAAAAGGCGTGTCAGCACAATCAACCTGCGGTGGCGCGTGATGCACTGCTGTATTGGGCGCGCCAACAAATCCAGGCGGATATTCTGTCCATCTCTGAGCTGGCGGCATGGGTTGATGAACCGTTATCAATCGAGATCAATAAGCTCAATAAAGCAATATACCATCCAGCAGGTGGGGAATGGCAAGGTCAGGATTTATGGCAAGCCTGGAAAAACTATCAACCGACGATGAACAAAAAAGCATCATCAGAAAGCCTGACCAGCCTTTACCCCCAGTAAAACAATCACTTGTGTGCCATGCCCACAAAGCCAGTGCGAACCGTTTTTAGGAAAGCACTGGCGCTCTGCCATTGCTCTTGTTAGCATGGGATTTCACGACCTACAATCTAAAAATCAATACGTTACTTGGGTCTACAACAACAAAAACAGGAGCTTATTTTGGAAACTGGCACTTTAATTTCCCTTGCCGTGTATTTTCTTGCCATGCTCGGTATCGGGCTCTATGCCTATCGAACCTCCACCAGCGATGTCTCGGGTTATATGCTGGGCGGCCGAAAGCTGGGCCCCGGCGTAACGGCATTATCGGCAGGAGCTTCCGATATGAGTGGTTGGATGCTGATGGGTTTACCGGGCGCGTTCTTTGTGGCTGGTTTTTCTGAAGTCTGGATCGCCATAGGCTTGCTAGCTGGAGCCTACCTGAATTATCTGATTGTGGCACCTCGCCTTCGAACCTACACCCACGTCGCAAAAGACTCCATCACCCTGCCCGACTATTTTGAAAACCGCTTTAATGATACAAGCCGGGCACTTCGTCTGGTGTCGGCTGTTGTGATTATCGTATTTTTCACCCTCTACACCGCTGCAGGCGTCTATGCCGGGGGAACCTTGTTCCAAAATGCTTTTGGCCTCAATTACGAAGTTGGCTTATTTCTGACCGCCGGTGTTGTCGTTGCATACACCTTATTCGGTGGCTTTCTTGCCGTCAGTATCACGGATTTTGTCCAAGGCTGTATCATGTTTATTGCTTTGGTGTTGGTGCCTATCACAGCCTATATGATACTCGGCGGTAGTGGCCCGGTGATGGCAGAAATTCAAGCGATGGAACAACCGATGTTGGATCCATGGCATGGTGCCACCTTCCTGGGTGTTATCTCTTTGCTGGCTTGGGGTCTGGGCTACTTTGGTCAGCCTCATATTATTGTCCGTTTTATGGCCATTCGCTCCATTAAAGATTTTAAAGTGGCTCGCCGGATTGGTATGACCTGGATGACAGTAGCTTTGATTGGCGCCATGCTCACTGGCATCATGGGGTCGGTATATATGGTGACGCAAACAGGCAGTCTCGGCCCAGCGGCTTATCTGGACGATGCAGGCCAACTGGCCGATCCAGAAACCATTTTTATTGTCTTGTCGCAAATTTTATTCAACCCATTAATCGGCGGATTTTTACTGGCCGCGATTTTGGCAGCCATTATGAGCACCATCTCATCACAGCTGCTGGTGACCTCAAGCTCACTGACTAAAGACTTTTATCTGGCTTTCTTTCGTCGCAATGCCTCAGATAAAGAGCAGGTCATGGTCGGACGTATTTCGGTGTTTATTGTCGCGCTTGCAGCCATTGGGTTATCGCTCAATCCAAGCCAAAACTTACTGTCGCAAGTAGGTAATGCCTGGGCTGGTTTTGGTGCAGCTTTCGGACCACTGATTGTATTCAGTTTGTATTGGAAGCGTATGACCTATGCAGGAGCACTCAGTGGCATGGTGGTTGGAGCGGGAACAGTGCTGTTCTGGATTTATGCTCCAATAACCATCGCTGGAGATACCTTAGGCAGCTATGTTTATGAAATTGTTCCCGGGGTTATTTTCAGTGCTCTGGCTATCTACATTGTCAGTAAACTAACGCAACCACCAGCGGCCAGTATTCAGCACGATTTTGAAAAAATGGAGCGACGGTTAGAAACCGATATGGAATAAACCATATTTACCATCATCGAAAAAGCCTCTTCGTTATCACGCAGAGGCTTTTTTTATGTCCATGACTGCCAGGACTTGTCAGCATCGAACAGAAAAGCTATAACCTTAACTCATCAGTATTTTGCACAACGCATATAGCTAACCGCGAGGAAGATGGCTTCTATGTACTTTTATGCAGCACGTCAGCCCATCCTAAACCGAAACAAAGAGCTTTTCGCATACGAGTTGTTATTCAGAGACAGTCTTGAGAATGTATTCCCCGGGATTGATGGGGATGAAGCCACTTCCAAAATGATTGAAGGCAGTCAATTTTCATTTAGTCTCGATGACTTTTTAGGTGATAAGCCCGGCTTTATTAATTTTACGCTTGAAACCCTGCAAAAAAAGTATCCGGCCATGATGCCGAAAGAGCAAATTGTAGTTGAGATCCTCGAAACCATTCAACCCGGTAAACGTCTGCTTGCAGAATGTCAGGAGCTTAAAAAAAATGGTTATCTGCTCGCATTGGATGATTATGAGCACAAATCTGTGTGGCGCCACTTTTACCCTTTTATCGACATTATTAAAATCGACTGGCTCACAACTGACATAGACACTATTCACGAAGTCAAAACAGCCATCGCAGACTTCCCTCATATCAAATTACTGGCTGAAAAAGTAGAGACCAATGAGCAATACCTCACTGCCATGGAGCTAGGTTTTGAGTATTTCCAGGGATTCTTCTTCTCAAAGCCGGAAATGATGCAAACCAAAGCCTTGTCTCCTGCACAAATGACACTGGCAGAACTGTTGTATGAAACCTCTAAGTCTGAAATCGATTTAACCGCCATCACCACAATTTTTGAACGGGATATCAGCTTGTCCTATAAGCTACTGCGTTACAGCAACTCTCCCGTATTTAAACGCCGCGCTGAAATAGCCACCATCAAGCAAGCCTTAGTCGTGTTAGGTCATGCCGAATTGAAGAAGTTTCTCTCTTTACTTTTCACTGCACAAATTAGTAGCGACAAGCCAGCTGAACTGATGCGCCTATCCATGACACGAGCCAAATTTGCCGAAGGTCTGGCTGAGTTGCATGGCAGTGATTGCTCAAAAGCCTATTTGACGGGCATGATGTCACTGATGGACGCCTTGTTGGATGAGCCCATAGAGTCAGTAATGGAAAAGCTTCCCCTCTCGAAAGACATTAAAGAAGCGCTGGTCGACAAACAGGGCATGCTAGCGGATTATCTGCGTTTAATGGAGTTGTATGAACAAGCGCAGTGGCCTGAAGCCTCAGCACTGATTGAACGCTTGCAACTGGCTGTCGATAAAGTACCCGACGCCTATCATGAAGCTGTGCATTGGGCGAACGAACAGATGAAGGTGATGGGAGACAACTAAACACCTTCCCAACACCCTCACCTTCTGGCAAATGCTTTAATCTTCAAAATGAACATACTGCGCGACAGTTGCCGCCAACTTGTCCCCTATACCGCGTACCTGAGTTAATTGCTGCTCACTGCGGATCGCTCCATGTTCAGCAATGTAATTTTGAATAGCTTCTGCTTTCTGGCTACCAATACCAGGAATCAAAGCCAGTTGTTCTGCAGAAGCCTTGTTAATAGCGATTGTGTTGACTGCACCAGCCTCTTGTTGCTGGGTTAACGTCTGTTGTGGTTTAGCTTCCAAGGCCATTAGTTGATTAGAAGCCAGTGCCAGCAAGACAACACCACACGCAAATACGATTGTTTTCATTCCTTTAAACTCCATGTATAGGTCATTATTTGGCTTTATCGATTTTTAAGCCCTGTATTTTTACGACTAGCTCCCTGAAAACAGCCAAAAAACACATTAAATAAACCTTTAATTAACTCAGGTAACTATAAATATATCCAAAAAATAAGAATGGTCAACATTTAACCGTAATATTTTTGTCAATAAGTGTGCTTATGGTTCAGCCACAATTAAGCAAGCCTGTCCTATGCTGATAACGTCGATTAAAGCGAGGTGCTTATCATGAAACTGCTCCCGGTGATTTTTACCCTTTCTGCCATGGTGACAGCCCCGGCTATTGCTTATAACCAACCTATTGAATACGCCCGAGTGACCAAGGTAGAGCCAATCTATCGCACCATTGCCACACATCGGCCACAACAGGTATGTCACACTGAAACAGTGCAGTATCGTGGCCACACATCACAAGATAAAACACCTGTGGTGTTAGGAGCTATTGTCGGTGGTGCCTTAGGTCATGCTATCGGCCATAACAAGAGCAATAAGCGGGTTGGCATGGCAGCCGGAGCCATACTCGGTGGCGCAGTGGTCAATGATGTACAACGTCAAAATCGTCAATCGCACGTGGTGCATCAACAGCATTGCCGTCCTACCAATAGTTCGGTAGAGTATCGCAATGTTCTTGAAGGTTATGAAGTTAGCTATAAACTCAGAGGTCGTCACTACCAAACCGTATTGGATTATGACCCAGGCCCCCGTTTACCAGTACAAGTCCGTGCTCGTCGCGGCTACTAAATTATTATGACCAAGGCACTACAACGCTTTTTTGTGGAGGTAACTATGTTACGACGTACAGCAATTTTGTTATTGGTTGCCTTGCTCCTGGCCGCGCCTGCCGCCGTCCAGGCAAACCGAGCCTCCATTGATAAAGAACAAGCAGCGGAGCTTGCTTTGCAACAATACCCAGGCAGAGTGCTGAATGTAAAAACAGAGTCGCAACACTATCGTGTGCGTGTGCTGCAACGAGATGGTCGTGTTGTCACCCTTTTGGTGGACCGCCGAACCGGACGACTAACAAAGGATGATCGTTAATGCGTATTCTTGTAGTGGAAGATGAACAACTGCTGGCGAACCAAATCCGTAACCATCTCACAGAGCAGCAATGCAGTGTAGATATGGCTTTTGACGGCCGGGATGGTGATTTCAAAATCAGTGAATACCCTTATGACTTAGCCATCATCGATCTTGGTTTACCCCAGATGGATGGTTTAAGCCTGATCCGTAAAGCCAGAAAAAAAGACATTAAAACGCCTATTATCATCCTGACTGCTCGCGGTAGCTGGCAAGAAAAAGTTGAAGGGCTGGATGCAGGTGCAGATGACTATTTGACCAAGCCCTTTCACATGGAAGAACTACTGGCGCGCTGCAATGCACTGATCCGCCGAGCCGCTGGTCAGCCTGATCCCACACTATCTTCTGGTCCTATCGCACTCAATAGCCGGACACAGCAAGTATGGCTGCATGAGCAGGAAATTAGCCTGACAGCCTATGAATACAAGGTGTTGGAGTACTTTATGATGAATCCAAATAAAGTCATTTCCAAAACCGAGCTGACCGAACATATTTATGATCAAGATTTTGATTTAGATAGTAATGTCATTGAGGTGTTTGTTTTGCGGTTGCGCAAAAAGCTTGACCCAGAAGCTGAACTAAAGCCAATCGAAACCCTCAGGGGTCGAGGCTATCGTTTTACCATGGCCGTCAAGTAACCAATGAGCTTATCACTAAAACTGCGACAGGGGCTGATTAGCCTCCTGCTGTTCGCTTTCTTGTTACCCGGTTCTTTTATTGCCATTGAACGTGCATTTTACATGCAGCTTGTCAGCAATACCGAGCAAAAGCTCGAAGTTCACTTGTACGCTATTTTGTCAGAAATTTCTGTCAGTGCCGATAAAGTACAGCTCAGTAATGTCGCCTTAGCACCTGACTTTTCCAGGCCAAACTCTGGTTTAAGCGCCTTTATTACCGATGAGCAAAGTATTCTTTGGCAATCTGACTCATCCATTACCCAAGATTTTGTACCAGAACTATCGCAGCTGCTGCCTGGCAAAAGCGATTTTCGCGACGAAATACAACAACAAGAAAAGTACTGGGTGCTATCCATCGCTTTGCTGTTCGATCAAGGTGATCACACCATTCCACTAACCGTGCATGTGGTGCAGGCCGATCGTTTACTAAATACCCCCCATCAAAGCTTTTTGCGCACACTGATACGCTGGTATCTTGGTATCGCACTGGTGTTATTGCTCGTCATGTTATTGGCGTATCGTTGGACGACCCGACCACTCTCGGTATTGGATAATGAAATTCGCCGGGTTGAAAGCGGCAAACAAGAGCAATTAACCGGCAGTTACCCGGCAGAACTGATGGCACTTAAAGAAGATTTAAACCTGTTGCTCGCCAGCCAGAACCGTCAGAAACAACGTTATCGCCATCACCTCAGTGATTTAGCCCATGCCCTAAAGACTCCGCTAGCAGTATTGAATACTTCAGCGCTCAGTGAGCAACCTGAGCTTCGGGAGCAGTTGGATCGGATCAGTGCAATGATCGATCACCAGCTCAAACGTGCCAGTAGTTCAGGACAAGATGTATGGAAAAAACAAATTCCACTGCCGCCATTACTGGATAAAATGGTCAATGCTTTACGAAAGATCTACGTCCACAAAGGCTGTCAGATTGAAGTAAACTGCCCAGAAGATGCTACCTTTAAAGGGGACCAGACCGATATGATGGAGATCCTCGGTAATTTGCTGGATAACGCCTGTAAAGCGTGCAAAAATCAGGTACGGCTCACCATCCAGAGCAGCCCATTACTGATCCAGGTAGAGGATGATGGTCCAGGTATTCCAGTAGAAAAGCGGCGCCAGTTATTTGAACGAGGGATCCGACTCGATACCTACCACGAAGGACACGGTGTCGGCTTATCCATTGTATCTGAATTAGTTAGTTCTTATAATGGCCAACTGGACGTTGACCACAGTGAGCTCGGTGGTGCCAGTTTTACACTCAGATTTCCGGATGTTTGATCCAAAGTCCGAAAGAGGATACTTCACCATGCATCGACTTATTTCAGCCGGCATTGCCGTCCTTGCTTTGCAAGTCGCTGCAGCTGAACCTGTTTGCCCATGGCCCGAGGCTGGTAGCCAGCAACAACGGTATCATCAACAGCTTAGCTGCTACGATCAAGAACTGGTTAAAGCACGTCGCTCACTAGAACAGTGGGAAAAGCATCATGAGTTTGCCCTGCAGCAACACCGACAGCGCACAGGCCGCCCTGCGGCGCTAAATAGTTACCTCAGCGCCAGAGAAAGCTTTAAACAGCTTAAAGAGCAACATTGCCGCTGGCAATATCAGTTGCAGTTACCTGATGTACAAGCAGGCGCTGCCCTATACAAACACTGCCAACTGCAGTTGATCAATCAACGTAAAGTCGATCTGGAATCATTGGCAGCACAATAACTATTTTTAATTCATGTCGGCGTCATTGCTTTCTGCCAACGCCGCTTTTCTTGCCTGTGTTTGCTCTTCAGAATCAAGCAGAATGGCTATCCAACGCCCACTTTCAGAGCTCTCTAAGCCTATTTTAACAATCATGGTTAAAGGAATACTGAGTAACATCCCGACAGCGCCCAGCATCCAGCCCCAAAAAATTAACGATAAAAACACCACCAAAGTCGACAAGCCCAAGCCTCGTCCCATATAGCGTGGCTCAAGCATATTGCCCACCAGCAAGTTCACGGCAATAAAGACCACAGAAGTCCCTAAAGCCAAGCTCAAACCTCCATCAACAAAAGCCATCAACACGGCAGGAACGGCTGCAATGATGGAACCAATATTCGGAATGTAATTGAGTAAAAAAGCAAAAATGCCCCACAACAAGGCATAACTGACCCCTAGCATCCATAACAAGAAACCCACCACGATCCCAGTCAATAAGCTCATCATGGTTTTGATGGCAATGTAGCGATTGACTGAGTGCAAAAAATGACTCATTTGCTGTAAACGTTCAGTTGGGTTTTTCATCGCTAATTGTACTTTAGCCGGAATGCTGTGCGCTTCCAGCAACATAAACACCACGATCAGCACAATCAACAAGGTGTTGGTCAGCATGGTTCCCAAACCGGCTAATGTATTAGTGGCCAGTGTTATGGCAGAACCAGGGTTGATATAACTTAGCAGCTGTCTGGGCTCAATCACCAGATGATAATCAGCCAACCGATTTAGAATAAGCAACAAAGCGTTATTCAACTGGGCCTGATACTCTGGTAAGGAACGCGATAATTCAATCAGAGATTGCACCACGATACCGGTCAACGCCGTGCCAAACAGCACAATGAGCGCTATGACGAGTAAAATTGAAACGAGTTTGGGTACATGCCAACGGTGCAGTAACTGAATTAAAGGACTGCAAATAATGGCAATAAAAATGGCCAATAAGAACGGAACCACTATCGCGGCAGCAGCCTTGATACCCGCCAGTGTAATCACTAAAGCTGCGCAAGCTACCAAAATCCTTGTCGCGCTATGTTGTATAGCTGTTGTCATAAACATCCTTGCATTCTTTGATCGGTAAAGGCCTAATAAACGTAATTACAAAAAATAAACTACAGGATAAGAACTCAATGGAACTTAACCCCGCTATCATCCGTATCAAAAATCTTCGATTACGAACTTATATTGGCATCAATGACGATGAGATTAAGAATAAACAGGATGTCGTAATCAATGCCAAAATTCAATACCTTGCCCATGATGCTGCTGACAGTGATGACATGAGTAAAGCATTAAATTATCGCACCATCACCAAAAGGATTATACCCTTTGTTGAAGATAATCGTTTCTATTTGCTGGAGAAGTTAACCGCTGATGTACTCGCCATTGCTGCAGAACATCCATCAGTGCTTTACGCCGAGGTCGAAATCGATAAACCGCATGCACTTCGATTCGCAGATTCCGTCTCGATGGAACTATCCGTCAGCAAAACACCAGAGTAGCACTATACTTAAACCGAACCTTTGGGTTCAAAACGCATCTACCAAGTCATCCAACATCAAGGCGTTGACATGAATATATTGATTACCGGAGGGACAGGCCTGATTGGTCAAGCACTGGTGAAGCGCTTACGTTCTGAACATGAGTTCACCGTATTAAGCCGTTCCGCTGAGAAGGTAAAATCACTATTTGGTCATGATATTGTCTGCTGTGAATCGCTCGACAAGATAGATATTAGTCGCTACGACGCTGTAATCAACCTGGCCGGTGAGCCCATTGCCGATAAACGTTGGACCGATAAGCAAAAAAAGCGCATTTGTCACAGCCGATGGGATCTGACTGAGCAGCTGAGTGCTAAAATTCAACAAGCGAATCCAGCACCCAAAGTACTGATCAGCGGTTCAGCTATTGGTTTCTATGGCCGGCAAGATGCCAATCGGATTGACGAAAGCCATACCGACTTTTATCCAGAGTTCAGCCATGATATTTGCGCCCGCTGGGAAAACTTAGCCCAACGCGCCGCCAGCCAAACGACACGAGTGTGCTTACTACGCACCGGCATTGTGTTGGCAAAAAATGGTGGGGCATTAAAAAAGATGTTGCCACCATTTAAACTAGGGTTAGGGGGTAAAATAGGCGATGGCCAACAGTACATGTCATGGATACATATTGACGACATGGTCACGCTTATCGACTTTTTGCTTTGTCATAGTGAGCTAAGCGGCCCCATCAACGCCACCGCTCCCAGAGCTGTGAATAATAGCGCTTTTACCGAAGCTTTAGCGGCCCGACTTAAAAAGCCGGCTCGACTGCCTATGCCTGCATTTATGGCACGTGTATTGTTTGGTGAAATGGCAGACTTACTGCTGTATGGTCAGAATGTGTACCCACAAAAACTGTTGCAGGCTGGTTTCGAGTTTCAGTTCAGCGATATCAAATCTGCTTTGCAAGCATTGGATTTGTAGGGGCGCATGATTGCGCCCATATGAATCCCACAAATAACAGGGCGCAATCATGCGCCCATACGGATTTTAGGAATAAATCGCCCGGCGCATTAGCACGGCGCTTTCTGTAGCCAACAGCTGGCGCAGTTGCCACCAACCCAACAACGTGACCACAATGAGCCCGGCTCCGGGTCCTATCCACCATAGAGTCCAGTTTAGTTGAAACGGCATTTCAAACAAACGGTACTGCAACAGCCCCAGCACCGCTTCGGCCAACACCGTCGCGAGCACCCCCGCTAAGGTACCGAGTGCGGCGAACTCGAACAGCATCGCATTACGCAAAAATACATAGCGCGCGCCTAAGGTACGTAATATCGCCAACTCCTGCTCACGTTGCTCCATGGTTGCCTGTACCTGAGCAACCAGAACCAGTACCGCGGCTGCAAACACCAGTAGTAAAATCCCACTTAGCGCCACAGTGACCTGCGCAATAATCTCTTTCACCTGCTGAATAATGGCATCGACATTCAATACAATGATGGTGGGAAAATCACGGTTCAGCTGATTCAGAATGTCTCCCTGCTCCCCTTCCAGATAAAATGCAGACAAATAACTGGCAGGAAAATCACTCAGCACATCCGGGCTTAAGATCATAAAGAAATTGGGTTGCAAAGAATTCCAGTCCACTTCACGGATACTAGTCACCGTTGCGGATGCGACTTGCCCACCAATGGAGAAGACCAATTCATCCTGTAACTGCAAACCAAGGCGTTCTGCCAGTTCAGACTCCACTGACACTTCCTGCCCGCCATTTTCATCAAACCAGCGCCCTGCAGTCACTCTGTTATTTTTGGGTAACTGTTCGGTCCACGTCAGATTAAGCTCACGGCCAACTCCGACGCGTTGATCATCCTCTTCCTTACTTGCACGTTGCCGAAGTTGTTCATCATTGATGTACGTCAAACGACCACGAACCATCGGGTAGAAGGTGTCTAATTCCAAGTTATGCTGATCGGCAAAGGCTTTAATGGCCGGTAGCTCTTCTGGCGAAATATTCACCAGAAACTGGTTAGGTGCCCCCTCAGGGATCTGGCTCTGCCATTGCTCCAGCAGTTCAGCCCGCAAAAAGTAAAGCAATAGTGTTAAAAACAACGCCATACTAAAGGTCAGAAGCTGAAAGCTGTTTTGCCACAAACGACGGCGTAAATTTGCCAAAGCCAGCTTCAGAGCAGAGCTTTGCCCAGCCGCCATAGGCTTGGCAATTTTCACCAACAATGCTGCCATCCCCATCAGCAACAAAGCAAAAATAGCGCAGGCGGCAAACAGCAACAAACTCAGTACGAACTGACGACTGAACAGCCACATGAGCAGCCAGACCGCGATGGCACCGGTCACCAAATGCCATACATCAAAGCGCCAACCAGGTAGCTGACGCAGTACTGAAATAGCAGGCACTGCAGCCAACTGCCAGACCGGACGAGCAGCAAACAAGCCAGCACATATCACGGAGGTCATCACCCCCATAAACAAAGGACGACTGCTAAATACCGGCTCAAAATCATTCAACCACAGCGTAATGCCTTGTTGCAGAAAAACAACCAAGACCAAACCAACCAGCATCGCCAGCACCGAGCTAAACAAAGTCACCAACAACAAATGACTGCAATAAATTTTCCTGGCCACCGTAGTAGTAGCGCCCAAGGCCTTAATCACCGCGACGGATTCTGCATGACGCTGCCGATAGCGATTTGCCGCCACTGCAGAGGCACTTGCAGCGAGTACAATACCCAATAAGCCAGCCAGAAGCAGAAAGCTTTCTGCGCGTTCCATGGCCGCACCCACGGCGGTTTCACGATCCAGCCGTTGCCAATTCTCATGCACGGATAAGCTTGCATCCAGTTGTTGCTGCAAGCTAGCAAGTTGTGATTCAGCGCCGGCAAATAGATAGCGGTAATCAATCCGGCTGCCGGGCTGCACTACCTCGGTAGCCGCTACATCATCCAGATACATGATCACCCGCGGATTACCACCAAATACATTTAAAGGGGCATCAGGTTCGGTTTCAATAATTCCAGCAACCATCAAGTTGGAAGCGCCAAGCTCGACGTAGTCGCCAATTGCAACCTCGAGCAAACTTAGTAATCGTGGTTCCACCCATAAAGAACCGGTCTGTAGAGCCCCCCGCTCCCCTTCAGCAATACGTGGGCTTTGTCGCAGTACCAAGTCACCCCGCAATGGATAACTGGCCGTCACGGCCTTTACCGTGACGAGCTGCATGCCTTCTGTTGAGAACAACATGGAGTCAAACAGCATTTGTTGCGCTTGCGCCACTTCCTGCTCAGAGGCCGCATCAAGGATTTCCTGCTGAAATGGTCGGCTGGACCGCAAAATTAAGTCAGCGGCAATAAAGCTGGCACTGCGCTGCGACAGTGCTGAGCGTACGCTTTCCGTAATACCGGTTAAAGTAACCACGGAAAACACCGCTAAAAAAAGCGCAAAAGCAATCACCCACAACTCACCACGCTTTAATTCGCGCCAGAACAGGCGCAAGGCGATACTAGCCCACATGGCGCTGCTCCTGTGCCATGGATTCCAATTGACCATGATGCATTAAATACTGCTGCTGGCAACGCTCGGCCAGTTCAGTTTTGTGGGTCACCAATACCAGCGTCGTGCCTTGTTGTTCATTCAAATTGAACAACAAATCTTCGACCTTCTGCCCTGTTTGCTCATCAAGGTTAGCGGATGGCTCATCAGCGAACAATATCTGTGGTTGAGTGATAAAGGCTCGGGCAATCGCCACTCGCTGCTGCTCGCCACCAGAGAGCTGTGTTGGGTAGAAGTCACGTCGTTCTGCCAACCCCACCTGATCCAGTAATTCTAAGCCTCGCTTACGTGCATCACGAATACCGGCTAATTCAGCAGGTAAGGTAATATTCTCCAAAGCGGTCAGTCCCGGTAGCAGTAAAAACGATTGAAACACAAAACCAACATGACTAGCTCGCAGCTCTGCCCGTTGATCTTCCGTCAGTTGATGCAAAGCATGGCCAGCCAAAAAGACTTCGCCTTCCGTTGCCGTATCCAGCCCGGCTAAAATGCCAAGTAATGTAGACTTGCCCGAACCGGACGCACCAACGATGGCGACAGACTCACCTCGCTTGATTGTTAAATTCAAATCCGTCAGGATAGTCAGTGATCCTTCAGTCAATTGCACCCGTTTAGTCAGGTGTCTTGCCGTAATATCAAATTCAGGTGGTTGCATGCGCATAATCTTTATTTTGTTAGTCTTCATTTACAGTACCACGACCTATGCCGACACGAAAAGACTGTTGTTGTTGGGCGACAGCCTGAGTGCGGCGTACAACATGGAAGAACGTGACGGTTGGGTGTTCCTGCTCCAGGAATGGTTGAGTACGACCCAAGCTCCACTTGAGATCATCAATGCCAGCATGAGCGGCGAAACCACAGCCGGAGGCTTAGCTAGATTACCTGCTTTGCTGCAGAACTATCAACCGGATTATGTGTTGATAGAACTAGGCGGTAACGATGGCCTGCGTGGCTTTCAAATCCCACAAATTGAACGTAACTTAACGCAAATGATTGAGCTAAGCCAAGCGAGTAACGCCCAACCTATTTTGATGCAAATTCGCATTCCACCAAATCTGGGCCCACGTTATACCCGCCAGTTTGAAGCGCTCTACCCCAGCCTAAGCCAACAGCATCAACTGCCACTATGGCCATTTTTTATGGAAGAGATCGCTTTAAACAATGATTTGATGATGCCAGATGGTATTCACCCGAACCGTCAGGCACAGCCGTTGATTAAACAGCAGATGAAATCATGGTTCGAAGGATTGGTTACAAGTGGATAGTTATGATTTTTTACAAAACCACATGTAGGGGCGCATGATTGCGCCCGCATGAACCTCGCTATAACAAGGGCGCAATCATGCGCCCCTACGGTGGGTTGGATGTATATCCATCGGCCGGATTAAATGCATACGCCATCACGGCGATAAATGATTTCTGAAATACATTGAATTAGATATAAGAAAAGAAGTGGCGTCCCCTAGGGGATTCGAACCCCTGTTACCGCCGTGAAAGGGCGGTGTCCTAGGCCTCTAGACGAAGGGGACTAAGTACTGATGCTGGTTTGGAAGTGGCGTCCCCTAGGGGATTCGAACCCCTGTTACCGCCGTGAAAGGGCGGTGTCCTAGGCCTCTAGACGAAGGGGACGCATTACCAAACAGTAGCACATTGTGACAGATTAATTGGCGTCCCCTAGGGGATTCGAACCCCTGTTACCGCCGTGAAAGGGCGGTGTCCTAGGCCTCTAGACGAAGGGGACGCACGAAAAAATCTTTGGTGGAGCTAAGCGGGATCGAACCGCTGACCTCTTGCATGCCATGCAAGCGCTCTCCCAGCTGAGCTATAGCCCCACACCCGCATTCAGTATAACTGGATTATTGCTGAACACGGGGCGCATTCTAGGGTGCCACCTCCCAGCTGTCAACAATTTTTTCAGCACCTTGTTTTGTTCGAATATTTTTTAAACGTGACGTTGAATTTACCAACAATTATCCACTCAATATAGCCAGGTAACGAAGTTTCCGCCGTCGGTAAAAAGTGATAAGATACAAACTTGGTATCGACCACTTTCGTATGCTTAGCATTTCAAAAGGACAGGATTATGTACGAAAAGTATTACGGGTTTAAGGAACGCCCTTTTCAGCTCACACCAAACCCAAACTGGTTTTTTGCCAGCAAATTACATAAACGAGCTCTCGCCTATTTGCAGTATGGTTTAAGCCAGGGAGAAGGTTTCATCGTCATCACTGGCGATGTAGGTACCGGCAAAACCACCATTGCCAATCAGCTGCTAAGCCAACTAAATCAAGATGAAATCATTGCCAAACAAATCGTCACATCCAAGCTTTCTCCTGACGATCTGATCCGCATGATTGCCTCAGCATTTAATTTAGTGGTTGCCGAACAAAACAAAGCAGCCTACTTAGACGCGATAGGCAGCTTCCTGAAGCGCCTGAACTCCCAGCATCGTCGTGCCCTGCTATTGGTCGATGAAGCGCAGAACTTGCCGCTGGAGTCGATTGAAGAGCTTCGTATGCTGTCGAACTTTATGGCTGATGGCAAACCGTTACTGCAAAGTTTTCTACTTGGCCAGAATGAGCTTAATGCGGTGATTCAAGCACCGGATATGGAGCAGTTCCGCCAGCGTATTATTGCCTCAAGCAATTTAACACCTTTGCAAGCTGAAGATACCCAAGCCTATGTTGAGTACCGTATTCGTCAGGCTGGTGCGCCAGAAGCATTACTGGCAGACGATTGCTACCAACGCATCCATGCCTTCAGCCGTGGTATCCCACGGAAAATAAATACTTTGATGGATCGGGTGTTTTTGTACGGCTATCTGGAAGAAAAGCCCTTTCTGCAAGCAGAAGACGTTCAGGCTGTAATTGATGAAATCATGGATGAAGTAGCTAACCTGCAGCCGATACAAAGCAAGTCAGAGCCATTAGCACAAAATCAGGCTGACAATACATCCGACAGAGCAGCTTCGGAACAAGGCTCATCAAGCAGCTTATTGTCCGACCTTAGCCAATTACTCGACAACTCGCTGGAAACCAAACTTCGCCTGGCTAAAGAGCTAGACCAATTGATCCAGAAGCAACAAAACTCTTTGCAAAAGAACAACAAAGAAGATTAGATGTGATAAGTGCAGGCTGGTGATAGCTGACAGGTCAGTGAAGTCGGCATGAGCAACGAATGGCTCAGGCCGACAATACACGACGCACTAAAAACGATATTGATAACCGATCGACAACCGATTTTCCCGATATTCAAAGTCTGCATTACTCGAATTACGTCGGCTATGGCGCGCAGTAATGCTTAACTCTGAAAACGAAGACAGCTCACGGCTCCAGCCAAGCTCGTACAGCCAACTGCGATCCTCACGACCAGTATTACCAAAAGTGTAATCAAAGGCACGGATATTCATGCGTACCCGGCTCACAGGCGTTAAGCGCACTGAGTTCTCTAAGCTAGCCGTATGACGACGATCGACCCGATCCGTTTCTACATAGCGCAGCTCACTGCTGGACAATTGCAAACTGCTGGTCAGACGGTTGCGCTGATAACCTAACGCAAAGCTCCCCTGACGATTCAGGATCACATCTTCACGAATACCAGTTTCAATATCGAAAAATTGTTGTACTTGTTCACCAGGTGACAATTGATAATCACTACCGGGCAAGGTCACACAATCACCAATATCCGAAGAGCCATCCGGGCAGACGAACAAGCCCAAATCGACCAATTCAGCTTCCAGGAAACTGCGCGTATTAATTTGATCAACATACGAAAGCCGCATACTCAGGAAGCGCAAGTTATACTGGCCTGACAATTGTGCCGTGCGTCCAAAATAACGCTTATCCCAAGAGCCAGAAAGAGAGGTGCGGCGAGAAGGCGCCAGCAAAAAATCAGCAGCCACAAAGTTGGATTGCTCGCTGTCACTCAGTACCGTGTTGTAAGTGACATTAAAACGCGACGCCTGACCAAAATGCCATTCGACACCAGCACCAGCCGAGCTAAACTCATTGGTAAAACTAGAGTTTTGAATGCTATTGTTTTCGTAGTTGCCTTTGGTAATCAAAGCAAGCCGGGCAAACAAAGGAAAGCCAATTTGCAATTGGGCATTATCGCGGATCAGCTTATCACGCCCCTCGCGCTCTGTTCGGGCAGAGTTAGCTGCTCCTCGCCAATAGACGCCACCATACTGATGGGCACGGCTGGTATTAAATGAAGCCCTAAGTTCCTCGTTATCAATATCACCCAATAAATCATCCTGTTCGGGCCGCTTCGACTCAATTTTTCGGGCAGATAGATTAAGCGAGTACTGGGCTTCTCGATGGCGGGCATTGCTAAGCAACAAATTGGTGCCATAGCGCTCGGTTCGGCTTAAACCTTCAATATTGGTAATTTTATCGCGGAACACGGCACTGCCTTGACCACCGCCTCGGACAATATGGCTACGAGATGCATCCATTGTCCAAATGACCCGGCGATCAAAGCCTGTCAGTTGATTGTTAAACGTATATTCGTTTAACGAAAAAGGACTGCGCTGTGAATCTTTATACCAAACGCGTTGATGGTTGACATCAAAACGAGTGTTAAGTCGCGGCCCCTGATAACGCCAAGCCAAAGAGGGTACCACATCCAATGCGGCACCTTTATCGGTCCCATCAAACTGTGGACCTTTTAATTGATAGGCATGACTGGTTACTTCAATGGCTGGAGTAAAAGTCTGCCCTTGCGCCATAGCCAATGAAGAAGCCCATAACGCCTGAATAATAGACGCAGTGAGTACACTGCGTCTGATAAAACGGCGGCGGGTGTTAATTGGTGCCACTGTAGTAATAGCCATATCCTTTGCCTTGATTTCGATGCGCTTTATTAATCACAAAGCCGACCGCAAGATCTTCAGGCAATAACGCCACTGCCTGATCAATTTCAGCTAATTTGGATTCGTTCTCTTCCACCACGACCACAGCTTGGCCACACATCGCCGCTAAAACTGCAGTTTCGTTCACACCCAGCAAGGGCGGAGCATCAAAAATAACCACCCGATCCGGGTAGCGAGTGGCAAATTCCGTCGCCAGTTTCAGCATTTTTTCGCTGGCCAGCAGCTCAGTGGATAAATGATGGGGCCGCCCCGCAGCAATCAACTTAAGCCGATCGACATTGGTACTCAGCAACACGTCTTCGACATCCAAATCATCCGATGATAAATAATCGGTGAGGCCATTTTCAACGCTAAAGTCCAGCGTTTTTGAGACCATAGGACGTAACACATCGGCATCAACCAGCAGCACCGTTTTGTCTTTTTCCAGAGCCATGCTCAACGCCAGATTAATGGCATTAAAGGTTTTGCCTTCACCCGGGCGTGAGCTACTCACCATAATTAAGTTTGGGTGCTTCAGGGTATGGCTCAAGCCACCAAAGGCATTATTAAGTAGCTTACGCTTAATCACCCGAAACTCTTCGTTGATCACCCGGCGCTCTGGGGTGAGTGAAACAAAGTTCATCAGCTCCAGCCGCTCTAAATCAAGCTGAACTGTCGCTTTGCTCAAATAATCTTTTTGTGTGCTGGCTTTAGCCGCTGCATCTGCACGGGCAGCCTTGCGCTCAATGGTCGTTGCATCTTGAGCTGTAGGCATATCGCCAGACTCAGTTGAGGCTATCGATGACGCTTGTTCGGCATCCAGTTTCGATTGTTTATCGACCGCTTTTTCAATAGTACTCATTGCAAGACCCTCGACAGCATTTCAGCAGGCTTGCCTACCAAGACTTCATTACCCACCAGCCCAATGTAAGCCGTTACCAATAAACCACTAAGCAGCACAAAGTATAGAAAGTGCAGTCGTACCTGACGAATGATCGCCCCTTTATTGGTATGCGATACCACGCCAAAAACCGGATAATTTGAAATACTGCGCAGTTGCAACGAGTTCGTTAGCACCGGTGAAATCAAATTGCGTAATAGTGCCATGCCAACCCCAGCACCAACACCAATGAACAGAACCGCCGTATAGAACAAAATACGATTCGGGCCTGATGGTTGCATTGGCACCCTTGGCGGGTCAATCACCCGGAACTGCAACTCAGACTCCGATGCATTGACCCGACGCGACATATCAGCTGCTTCGCGGCGCGACAGTAAAGCCTCATAATTGGCTTTATTGATTTCATAATCACGATTTAATGCCGCATATTCCGCTTCAATTTCAGGGATCAAATGCAAACGGCTACGCAGATGCTCAATGCTGTCTTGTATCGAACCTACGCGCAATTCACGCGAAGCAATTTCACCTTCCAGCTGCGAGATTGCTGTGACCAAATTCTCATACAAGCTACTTTGCATTAAAGCACTGTTATCACCGGATGAACCCAATTGACGCAACATGTCCAGCTCATCGTCGCGTTGAGTTTCTAAACGTTCAATTAAGCGAGACACTTCCACCACATCAGGGTGATTTTCGGTGTAACGCATCAGCAAATCATCCAGCCGGGTTTTGTTTTCACTGATACGGCTGTCGAACTGGGTCGCAGGCTGACGCCCTTCACGACTCATCGAGGTTAAATTTTCCAGCTCACGCTGCAAGCCTTGTCGGCGAATATCTAACTCCTGAATTTCCAACTGCGTTTGCGCTAACAATGCTTCTTGCGTATTAATGCGCCCATAGTAGCTGGCTTCCCCCCCAGACAGAACATTCATCTGATTGCGACGAAACTCGGAACGTTTACGCTCAGCAGCAAGTAGTCGACGCTCATAATCAGCGATTTGAGTGTTTAAAAAACGTTCAGCTGATTGCTGGTCGGCCCGGCTAGTGCCCAAACGACTTTCAATAAACACATTCATCATTTCTTGCACAACACGAAGTGCAGTACGAGGGTCACTGTTATTGTAGGTTAGCGTATAGATATTGGTCGTGTTGCGGCCAGTGCCCCCAAGGTTCAATCGTAACTGACGCTCTAAGCCGTCAATGATACGTTCAAACTCAGCTGGGGTTGGTGCGTTGCGATCCAAATCAGCCTGCCGGGCCACTTTTTCCAAATTAGGTCGGGTCAGCACTGTGCGAGCCAGGGCTTGCACCTGCTGTTGTGAATTGGTAGATACCGTCAAGCCACGCAACAAAGGTTCGAGGATGGTTTGGGTATCAAAATAAACTCTTGCTTCGGCCTGATAGGTCGGTGGCATGGTATACACATAATACCAACCAATTGGGCACAATAACCAAGCGGTGATGATGATGTAACGGCGGCGGATCCATATGCCATGCAATTGGATCATTATTTGCTCAATCGCTAGATTCAGCTCCTTCATGTACTGCTCCCTGCATTGGGTGTTACGATACTATTTTGTATACGAAAGGTGTGCATACGAAAAGCCTGGATTAAAACCAGGCTTCTGGAATAATGACAATGTCACCGGGTAAAACATCTACATTGGCTCGGATATCACCATCGCGAATGAGATCATCCAAACGGACACGGTAACTGATTTGGCGGCCATCCACTGTGCGCACCAACTGGGCCCGATTGCCACTGGCAAAGTCCGTCAAGCCACCCACTTGGATCATTAAATCCAGTAAAGTCATGTATTGACGGTAACTCACAGCTTGCGGGTTGGCGGCAGCACCAATGACACGTACCTGCTCACTGAATGGTCCCACAAAGCCAGATACTGACACCGTGACAATTGGATCACGAATAAACTGACCCAACACCTGCTCCATATCGCGAGCAACCTGAGTAGGCGTTTTCCCACTAACAGAGATGTCTTCTACCAGCGAGGTAGAAATCATGCCATCGGGACGCACCAAAAATGAACCAGATAGTTCAGGGTTACGCCAGACGAAGATATTCAGGTTATCACCAGGTCCAACCAGGTACTGATAATTATCGACCGAGGTGGTCAATGAGTCCTGAACCGTTGCAGAAGGTAAGCTACTTGTACTACCACAGGCAGCAAGTAACAGCATCATAGCGGTCAACAACACACCGCGAATTCCTTGTATTCGTTGTACTATCATAGATTTGGTCCTTTTTTCCCTAACCAAGCGTTATTACTATAACGTATTTTTTTCGCCTGTGATGCATGAAATAAAAAATTTATTTCCGTTTGGCGCTGGAAATAGTATACTTATTCGGCTAGATTTTAAAGCCTGCAGTCAAACCTTGCCAGGTTCTGTTGTAATTGCAAAGGATGCACAAGGACGAAAGTTATGAACAAGGGTACCGGTTACGGAAAAAACTCACTGGCTGATCATCTGTTTGTGGTAGGTGAATTGGCTTTACTTATAGTCTCCAGTTTCATTGCCAGCTATTTATTTAGTCACTTTATTACTCCAATACCTTTTGACGTTCGTGTACTAAATGCGGTCATTTTTGCGGCTGCAGTTATGTTATCGGCTTTATCCGTTGGTTTGTACGACCAGCAACTTCGCGAAACCCGCAAAGGTATTGTTAAACGTGTGGTCATTACCTTACTGTTTAGCGCCTTCTTGCTTGAAGTCATTGTATTCAATATTTTCGCATCCATCAGTATTGGTGCCTGGTACATGCTGTGGTCGTGTGCTATTTCCGCGGCTTTAATTACCTCATTCCGGGCTTTCTTTCACTACCACGATATTACCCGTATCAGTCGCCGCCGTGTTTTAATTCTTGGTTCAGGCGAACGTGCCTCTATTATTGAGAAGCGTATGCGTCGTACCGTTGATCGTCGTAATTTTGAAATTTTAGGTTTTGTTCGTATTGATGGTGATAAGGAAGATGCACTGGATAACGACAAGATTATCGATTTAAATGTTCAGGAAGACTTGTTCCAATATGTGATGGAGCATGCCGTTGACCAATTGGTCATTGCCTGTGATGAACGTCGCAACATGCTGCCGGTTGAACACTTATTCAAATGCAAAACGCGTGGCATTGATGTGGTCGAAATTCTCGACTTCATTGAGCAGGAGACCGGTCAGATTGCCGTTAACCTTATTTATCCAAGCTGGGTGATTTACTCCGATGGGTTTGAAGCAAAAAAATGGTTTAAATCCAGCCTGGACTACCGTTTAAATGTCGTTCTAGCCATTTTTGTGATGGCACTGGCATGGCCAATTATGTTGGTCACCGCCTTACTGATTTATCTGGAAGATGGTCGTAAAACCGGTGCCTCGATATTTTATAAGCAAGTACGGGTAGGCATTGATGGTAAACCATTCCATATCATTAAATTCCGTAGCATGGGCCCTAATGCTGAAGCCAATGGCGCTCAGTGGGCAACCAAAGATGATATGCGAGTGACCCGGGTAGGTCGCATTATTCGTAAGTACCGTATTGATGAGTTGCCTCAGTTGCTGAATGTACTGCGTGGCGAGATGGGCTTTGTAGGGCCACGTCCAGAGCGGCCAGAGTTTGTCTGTGAACTGGAAAAAGATATTCCTTATTACAGCCAGCGTCATAACGTGAAACCAGGTTTAACTGGTTGGGCTCAGTTGAAGTACCCTTACGGTGCCACCACAGAAGACTCGATGGAAAAGCTAAAGTTTGATTTGTACTACATCAAGCATCGCAGTCTGTTGCTGGATTTAGTCATCTTGATCCGTACCGTAGAAATCGTCCTCTTCGGTAAAGGCCGATAATAACAATAAGCAGGGCTTTATCTTTGAAAGTATTACATATTCTGGAGTACTCACGTCCAAATATTAGTGGGTACTCCCTTCGTTCAGATGCCATCATCCGTCATCAACGTCAGTTAGGAATTGAAACGGTTCAGTTGACCAGTCAACGCTACCAGGACTTTAAAGCACTTAGTGAAGATGTCGATGGGGTGACGTACTTGCGAACCCCACAGTCTGGTTCTCTACTGCAATCTATTCCATTCCTTAACTACCTGCATCACATCAATCATCTTGCACAACGTATTGAAGCCATTGTGAAACAGGAAAAACCAGACCTTATTCAAACCCACTCGCCCATGTTTAATGCATTGGCAGCCGCGAAAGTCGGGAAAAAATACAATATTCCGGTTACGTATGAAGTGCGTGCGTTGTGGGAGGATGCTGCTGTTGATACTGGAAAAACGAAAGAAGGCAGCTTTAAGTATCGACTAATCAAGCGCGTTGAACAGATGGCTTTTGATAAAGCAGACGCTATCAGCTGTATTTGTGAAGGGTTGAGGCAGGATCTACTGAAGCGCGGTATCTCGCCAGATAAAGTATTTGTCACCCCAAATGCGGTAGATACCGCTCGATTCCAGCAACTCACCTCACCTGATAAGTCGTTGCAACAGCAACTTGGCCTGACCGGTAAAAAAGTCATTGCCTTTGTTGGTTCCTACTTTAAGTACGAAGGGCTAGCCATCGCTATCGATGCCATGACCATCATTGCTAAAAGCCGGCCTGATATTCACTTGCTATTGGTAGGCGGTGGTAATGAACAAAGCGCCTTAAAACAACAAGCCGAACAACGACAACTCACTGAGCACATCACCTTCGTTGATCGAGTGCCCTTTGAAGAAGTCAGCCGCTACTATAGCTTGGCTGATGCATTGATTTTTCCACGCCAAAGTATTCGCTTAACCGAGTTAGTCACCCCATTAAAGCCTCTGGAAGCGATGGCGCAGGGCAAAGTCGTGTTTGCATCCGATATCGGTGGTCACCGCGAACTCATCCAGCATGAGAAAACCGGCCTGCTATTTCAGCCAGATTCAGCCGAAGCGCTGGCGGAATCGGTATTGACCTACATAGACCAAGCGGACTTGTTCGCACATATCATTGACAATGGTTTAGAGTTTGTCCGGCATGAACGCAACTGGCTCACCACAGCTGGTAACTATTTGCCTGTGTACCGGAGACTGATCAGTGGCAGCTAAACAAGCATCTTTGCTGGCTATCACTAATCTATACCCACTGCCCTGGGCTCCACATCGTGCAAGTTTTAACAAACAACAGTTTGATTTGCTGGCAGAACACGTCTCACTTCGCATTATGGTATTGGTTCCCTGGCGCGAATGGCTTCAGCACAAAAAAGACTACAGCAAGAGCAGTCAGGCAACACAGCAACTCTGCTATGTCCCCTACTTTCAGTTACCCGGTTTTGGCCGCTCGTTAACCCCATGGTTTCAACGGTTTGCCATTGCACGTAGCAAAAAGTGGATTGAGCAATCACCACCCAGCCATATTATTGCGTCGTGGGCTTTCCCAGATGCTATTGCTTGTTTAATGTATGCGAAAAACAAGCCTGTTGAAGTACTGGTTAAAACCCATGGTACAGATATCAATGAACATACGCTTTATCCCAAACGCCGAAAAATTATGGCTCGCTGGCTGAAAGAAGCCAAAACTATTTTCTGCGCCAGTCAGGCTTTGGCTACGAAAGTAATCGAGCTAGGCATTCCATCCACTCAGGTGTATACCAACTACAATGGCGTCAACTCAGCTATTTTTTATCCGGAAGCACAAACAACGAGTAGCGAACGCCTGCTATTTGTCGGCAATTTACTGGAAACCAAAGGCGTGTTTGAGTTGATCGATGCATTTATAGCGATCGCTGAAACCACCCCGGCTTCATTGCACTTTGTTGGTCAGGGGCCTGCTATGGCAGAACTACAAAGAAAAGCCACCGCAGCGGGGTTATCTGAGCGCATTCACTTGCATGGTGCTTTGCCACTAACCGACGTAGCTGAACATATTCGCCAGGCAGCAGTGGTGGTATTACCGAGCTACCGGGAAGGTGTGCCCAACGTGTTGCTTGAAGCATGTGCTTGTGGTGTACCTGTAGTGGCTACTCGTGTCGGCGGGATCCCTGAAGTTGTCACCAACGAAACCGGTATTCTGGTCGATGCGAAAAACAGCAATGCACTGGCTGAAGCAATTTCAACAGCACTTGCCAAACCATGGCAAAAAAGTGCTATTGTTCAGCATGCAGCTCGTTTTAACTGGCAACAGAATATTAAGAACTTCCTGGCCCGACTTTGATGATAAAGATTTTTTGGCAAGACATTAAACAAAAACAACAATTTATGCTGGAGCAAGGCTATCAGGTTTCTACCCTGCGCGCCCTTCTTAGCGATGGTAGCAGTGCCAATTTTTTATATCGTCTTACCTCTTCACTGGTCCGCTATCGGTTATCTCCATTGGCATTTATCACGCTCTGGTTGAATAAAGTACTTAATGGCTGCGTGCTGGGCGCTGGTTGCCAATTTGGCCCCGGCTTAATCTTAATGCACCCCAATGGGGTTGTGATTAACTCGAAAGTTCGTGGTGGCATGAATGTGGTCATTGAAAGTGGTGTGGTTATTGGCGATGAAAAAGGAAAAGCCCCTGTGCTTGGTCATGGTGTATTTATCGGCGCCGGAGCAAAAATTATTGGTGGGGTCTCGGTAGGTGATCACGTCAAAATTGGTGCCAATGCGGTCGTCGTGAAAGATCTACCCGACCATGTCACTGCAGTCGGTATCCCTGCCAAAATCATCAAAACAGGGGTCGACGTCTAATGGAGGTTTTGTTCTGGTTTTCTGTCAGCGTGCTGCTGTATACCTACCTCATTTACCCGATATTGCTCAAATGCTTCGTCACGCCAAAAGTGAGCAAGCCACAACAACCAGAAAGCTGGCCATCGGTTGATGTCATTTTATCCGCTTACAATGAAGAGTCTTGTATCGCTGAGCGGTTGCACAATCTGTTGCAACAAGATTACTCAGGCCAATACCGAATTCTGGTCGCTTCCGATGGCAGCCACGACCAAACCGGCGAACTGATTGAGAGCGAAACAGATCCTCGGGTACAAGCCTACGTTTTTACCGAAAACCGCGGTAAAGTCACCGTTTTAAACGAACTGGTCGCACAATCCGATGCCGATATTCTGGTGTTTACCGATGCCAATACCTTCTTTGAAACCGATACCGTTCGACAGCTGGTCATGACATTTCATGGCAACGTTGGCGCCGTCTGCGGCGAGCTGCATCTGTACACCGATGCTGGCAATCAAAACTCCGATGGCCTCTACTGGCGTTATGAGCAGTTTTTAAAGCAAAGCGAGTCCGCATTAGGTGCGCTACTAGGGGCTAATGGTGCCGTCTACGCCATCAAGCGATCCTTGTATCAACCCTTACCTAAAAGCACCGTAGTCGATGATTTTTGCATCGTTATGAACATCAAGCGTCAAGGCTATGATGTGGTTTACAATGATGCTGCCAAGGCCAAAGAAGAAGTCGCCCCCTCACTCAAAGACGAATATGGCCGACGGGTGCGTATTGGCCTGGGCAATTACCGCGCTTTTGTACAAAACTTATGGGCCTTGTCGCCAAGCCGTGGCATTCTCAGCTGGTGTTACTGGTCCCATAAAGTGCTTCGTTGGTTTGGTCCTCATTGGCTGCTACTCGCGTTAATCGCCAATAGCGCCTTAATCATGAACCCCTTATATCAGTTTACTATGGTTGGTCAGCTGCTGTTTTATGCTATTGCCTGGTTTGGTCATCGAAAAATCTCACAGAACAAACCCATAGCATCATGGATATCAATCATCACCTTTTTTGTTTCAATGAATATGGCGCTTGGCCAAGGGTTCCTGCGCTTTTTGCAAGGTAATCAGCAAGGGGCATGGAAACGAACCGCCCGACATGGAGAGTTTAAATAATGCAATGGATACTATGGATTTTTCTTGGCTTGCTGGTGGTTGCTGCTGTGTTATTTAACGTCGTTTTGCGCAAAAAATACATGCACCTGTGGTTAGGCAGTTACCTCAAACAATTGATGGCAGCCAAGCCAAAACATGATGGCCCTAAACACATTCTGTTTTGTTTTGTTGACCACTTTGAACCGCAGTGGAAGAACAAAGATATCGATCGCGAACGCGCCCGGGTAGATCGCTGGTACACCGATTACCCAGCTATGGCAAAGCAGCATGTTGATGCCGATGGCCACCACCCAAAGCATACGTTTTTTTACCCGGAAGAAGAATACCGGCACGAGCACTTGGCGAAGCTAGCGGATCTTTCAGCACGAGGCTATGGTGAAATTGAAATTCACCTGCACCACGACAATGATACCGCTGAAAATCTTACCTTAACCCTGACTAATTTTGCCAAAGTTCTGCACGAACAGCACGGCGCCCTACCCGTTCACCCGGAAACGGGCCAGATCCAATATGCTTTCATCCATGGCAACTGGGCACTAGACAACTCATTACCTGGTGGCAAGCACTGCGGTGTCGATAATGAGTTAAAAGTATTAAAAGACACTGGCTGTTATGTCGATATGACGCTGCCCTCTGCCCCCAGCCCGGCACAAACCAGCACCATCAACTCAATTTATTACGCCACAGGCCGCGATGGCCAATGTAAATCACATGACACCGGTGTCGAAGTCGAGGTTGGCAAAGCGGCCAGCGGCGATTTGATGATACTGCAAGGCCCGTTAGGTCTGAACTTTAAATGGCGCACAAAAAGCGGCATGCCTCATATTGAAAACAGTGACGTGCGTAAAACCATGCCGCTACTGCAAACCCGAATTGATCAGTGGGTCAACAGCAATATCCATGTCAAAGGCCGGCCAGAATGGGTATTTATCAAGGTACATACTCATGGCGCTCAAGAAGGCGATATGGATACCTTACTGGGCGAGCCACGCCATTTCCTGCATGATTATCTGGAAGACAAATACAACGATGGCAACGACTATGTGCTCCACTATGTTTCTGCACGGGAGATGTATAATATTGCCAAAGCAGCTGAAGCCGGCATGAGCGGAAACCCTAATGATTTCCGTGATTACGTTTTCAAAAAACCACCCTTCAAAGTACTTGAGGGGTAACGGCTTATGCACCAACTACATAAACGGCTGTGGCGTCGGTTTTTAACATACAGTAAGTTCTACAAGCTACTTTGGTATTTCCTGCCTAAAGGGGTTTATGTTTTTAACTACCATAGGGTCGGACGTAAAGAAGATAGCATTTATGACCGTACAATTTTCTCTTGCGACGCAGAAACCTTTGATCAACAGATTGTGACCATCAAATCGCACTTTACCGTAATTAGTTGTAAAGAGTTATCGGCGATGCTCGACAAGCATGGACCAAAATTTAAAGAACGTTATGCACTGATTACTTTTGATGATGGCTATCTGGATAACTATACAGAAGCATTTCCAGTGTTAAAAAAGCATCAGGTGTCGGCTGTTTTTTTTCTACCCGTCAATTTTATTGGCGCTGATGTGATCCCCTGGTGGGATCAAATGGCTCATACCTTGCGGCAGCACATAGGGCAAAACATCCGTTTCCCAGGCGAGCATGGTGAGATTTTTCTTGATCCTGCTAACCCAGATAGGACTATTCACTATTACATTCATAAAGCAAAACGCCTGCCCGATTATTCAGCTGCTGATGTTTTGCATTTTTTATTAGAAAACTATCCACTTCCTGCTGAGCAAACTCCTGAGGCAGGATCAATTTTTATGGATTGGCAGCAAGCAAAAGACATGCTAAATCAAGGAATGGAAATAGGCTCGCATACCATCCACCACCCTATTCTTTCTGAAGTCGATGAAACGACGCAGCGTCTTGAAATCACTGATTCCAAAAAACTGTTAGAGCAAAAGCTGGAAACTGAAATCATTGCGCTGGCTTACCCAACTGGCCGTAAAAACTGCTACAACCAATTATCGGTGCAACTTGCTCAAGAAGCTGGCTATCAATTGGCGTTTAGTAACGAGCCTGGTATCAATACCTCAAATAACATCCTTTTGTATGAAATAACTCGCTTTTCGGTCAGTCAGGATGATATCAAAGCGTCCGTTTTATGCCAGGGATAGTGATTCCATAGCATGTCACAGCCAAGTAGTACCTTTTGGTTTATGCCAGTTGTGAGTGATGATCTGAATTATTGATTCACCACAGCGCCGGCTGAAGTCCGGGACTGCCGTTCATTCATAAAATAATCGTAGGCAACGCCTGATGTCTCAACCATGAAAGGCTCACCGTTGATTGTAGAGCGGTAATTGACGCCCAGAGCCAGCTCGCCAACTTTAGATCCCTCATCAGAACCACTGTGTCGCTGCCAGTCAGGCAAAGTCGAACGTTGATGCAATCGGGAGTCGGGCCGGCCGTCAGAAAAATTCACCCTGCCACTAGCAACCGCATAGCCATTCATACGCATCTGTGGCATGCCAGTCAATGAACTCAAAGGCCCTACCTGACGGTCCCGCATGTGGCGGATGTTCAATACCGGATTATTACCTTTGGTATGAAAGATATTTCCAACCACTTCGACATCTATCGCTGGTGGACGTTTTCCATCAGCTCGCCTGCCATGCAAAACGTTGCCAAAAAATAGCGCAGCATGATAGGTCTGGGCACTGTTCAGCACCGTGTTGTGCCGTATCAACGAGTTCTTGGCAGCATATACGCCAATACCAGAATTACCTGTGCCATCAATAATATTGTTATCAACCATTGTATTAATTGCTTCGTACATTTCAGGGTTTTCTGCGAGGTCGAAAAAGTCAGGGGACGTATCAAAGCCCACCAAAATACCAGCAGAGCCAACATCCCGGATTAAGTTTCGCTGTATCACTGAATTTCGGGCGCCACCTTTAGCATAAACGCCTGTAGTCGCAATGCTATGAATGTAATTATCCTGAACCGTCATAAAATGGGCATTAACGTTATCGATACCCTCCGCATTACTCGAGTCACGCTGGCCGGAGTTGAATATTTCATTACGCTCAATGACGACGTGTTCAACCATAGGCTTTAATTTCATTACATCGCGGCCACTGGCATGAAAACGATTTTGAGACAATAATACATGGCTTACCCCTTTACGCTCAGGGTTGTTTTGTGACCAAGTACTTTCAAGCGATACGGTATAAAAATAGCCACCGGAAATATCCAAACCAATTACCCGGGTATGGTGCGCCCCTGCATCAATGCGCAACGCAAAATACACCGAACGATCATCATTGGGACTAATCACTCTGGCCTGATGCAATGCATCCGCACGAAGGGTAATATGAGGCTGACGAATTCGTAAACGTTCATGATAATCACCTGCCGCAATAATAATTTCATCATGTGGCTTTGCTTGATTCAATGCTGCGGTAATAGTTGAAAACGGTTTATCAACAGAGCCATCGGCATCCGAAGCTTCTGCGGCGGCATCAACATAAAGAAAACGACCTTCAGCATAATCAAAGCTTACCCAGGCTGGTAAATCAGGGCCAGCAGCACGATCAGGTACCCAAATATCAGCCTGCAACAAAAAGCTGCAAAAACATACCCAGACACAAAAAAGCTTTTTCATCATGCTCTCCTTAACAAGCTGCTATTGTCGTCATCACTCCTGAAATAAAACGCAGCATGTAACGACGAAAATACGATTGGGTAACCATAAGTAACCTAACACGGCTGAAATCATCATGCCTAAGTCTAACAAAGTGTTCATTCAAACTAGTCAAGATCAGCAGACATTTGGTTCATATGACCAGCTAGAATAAGTGAACAGCATAACAATAACACAAACCTGATGAAAAGCCGGATGATGCTCATCATCGTTAATTCAACGACTGCTCTGCCAGCAATTAATACATGTGAATACTCCATTATAGACACTAAAGCCACGAGACTTCATTGACTTACACTCCTGCCAATTTAATTACAGTTACAGTTAAAAATCACTCTTCTCAAACTAAATTTTATTACGGTACTTTTCATTGAATTTATGCAATCGAAAAAATTATTTGATAAAATAATTACTCCCTTGTTGTAAGTGGTAGTTTGCAAATATTGCTGATAAAGTGTTGTGTCGACGTATTAAGCTATTCGCGCATTGAGTTCAGAGTGGTTATCAGCTTTTAGAAATCGGTTTGTGATTTACCTTCACTTTTACCAAGGTAATTTGAAGCATAAGCTGAGAAAATGTAATCAGAGTGCGTTATTATTTGTTTTGGCATATCTTAACAAGTGTCGGATGTTATACTCACCAACCACTGCTTTGATTTTTGGCATCGGCGACTGATACAACCCAAACACGGAATTTATTGGTAATGTTTAATGGAAATAAGTAAAACTTTCTTTGTGACAGGTGGTGCTGGCTTTATTGGCTCAGCTGTCGTGCGACATCTCATTAAAGATACAACTCACAAGGTTATCAACGTCGATAAGCTGACTTACGCAGGCAACTTATCATCAGTAGCCGATATTGTTGATTCAGATCGCTATCATTTTGAGCATGCTGATATTTGCGATAGCATTGCTATGGCCGACTTATTCAAAAAGCATCAGCCTGATGTGGTGATGCACTTAGCAGCAGAAAGCCATGTCGACCGCTCAATCAATGGCCCTGGCGACTTTATCCAGACCAATATTGTAGGCACTTACACCTTATTAGAAGCTGCCCGGACGTATTGGAGTAGTTTAGCTACCGATAAAAAAACTGAGTTTCGTTTTCACCATATTTCTACCGATGAAGTTTATGGTGATTTACACGGAACAGATGAACTTTTCACTGAAACTACGCCTTATGCGCCCAGCAGCCCGTATTCAGCAAGTAAGGCTGGCTCAGATCATCTAGTGCGCGCTTGGTTGCGTACCTATGGCATGCCTACAGTTGTGACTAATTGTTCAAATAATTATGGACCTTACCATTTCCCGGAAAAGCTAATCCCACTGATGATTTTAAATGCCCTGGCTGGCAAACCTCTGCCGGTCTATGGCGATGGAAAGCAAGTGCGTGATTGGTTGTTTGTAGAGGATCACGCCCGGGCTTTGGTGTGCGTCGCCACTCAAGGTGAAGTCGGTGAGACTTACAACATTGGTGGGCATAATGAGAAAAAAAATATAGAGGTGGTGAACACTCTATGTACTTTGCTAGAAGAACTAGCACCGAATAAGCCACCCGGTATTAATCAATACACTGATTTAATCCGCTACGTAACTGACCGTCCAGGCCATGACTTACGGTACGCTATTGATGCAAGCAAAATTCAGCGTGAACTGGGCTGGGTACCAGAAGAAACCTTTGAAACCGGTTTACGAAAAACGGTGAAGTGGTATTTGGAAAACCCTAGTTGGTGGCAAGCAATTCTTGATGGCAGCTATCAGCAAGCGAAGAAAGCTTAGTAAGGAATACTATGCCAAATATTGTATTACTCGCACCAAATGGCCAGGTTGGTTTTGAAGTGGCCAGAGCGGTCGCGCCGCTTGGTAACGTATCGTCTTTGAGTCGTAGCGATGTGGATTTTTCGGATATCAAAGCGACTATTACCAAAGTTGAGGCTCTCGACCCTGCACTAATTATTAACTGTGCCGCCTGGACTGCAGTCGATAAAGCTGAAGCGGAATCAGTCTCATGCCATTTGATCAATGCAGCGCTGCCTGGCGCGCTTGCTACCTTAGCAAAACAAAAAGATGCCTGGTTAGTTCATTATTCCAGTGATTACGTATACCCAGGTCATGGCACAACGCCTTGGCAAGAAGATGATGTCACCGGGCCATTGTCGGTTTATGGCCAAAGTAAGTTAGATGGTGATATAGCAGTTATTGAGGGTACTGATAAATACTTAATTTTCCGTACCAGTTGGGTTTATGCTGCACGTGGCAATAACTTTATGCGTACTATGTTAAAGTTAGCCCAAAGCCGTGACACTTTAAGTGTCGTTGCCGACCAGATTGGCTCCCCTACACCTGCCCGGCTCATTGCTCAGGTGACGACCCTGGCTTTACAGCAAGTATTTACGAAAGAAAGGCAGAAGGAAAATGCATCCATTTTGTCTGGTATCTATCATCTAACACCAAAAGGCTATTGCAGCTGGTGCGATTTTGCGGCTGAGATTTTTAGTTTGGCCAGTACCCATGGTATGCCACTAGCGCTTAAACCAGAGCAACTGACTGCAATCACTACGGCAGACTACCCGACACCAGCAGTACGGCCTGCGAACTCACGCTTAAATCTGAACAAACTAGAGCATACTTTTCAGGTACAGTTGCCTAGTTGGCAGCAACAACTTGCACTAACTTTTGCTGAGCTTGCAGATAAAAACATTTAAGGACTAAATTATGCGTAAAGGAATTGTTCTGGCAGGTGGATCTGGCACCCGTTTACACCCCATCACTTTAGGGGTATCTAAGCAGCAACTGCCTATTTATGACAAGCCAATGATTTACTATCCAATTTCTGTGCTCATGTTGGCCGGAATTCAGGATATTTTAATCATATCAACACCAGAAGACTTGCCAGGTTTTAAAAAACTGCTTGGGACAGGTCAGCAATTTGGTGTCCGTTTTCAGTATGCGGAGCAACCATCGCCCGATGGTTTAGCTCAGGCCTTTATTATTGGTGAAACCTTCATTGGTGACGACCCTGTTTGCTTAGTTCTTGGCGATAATATTTTTCATGGACAGCACTTTTCCGAGCAACTGAAAAATGCAGCCGCCCAATCTACTGGTGCTACGGTATTTGGTTATATGGTCAACGATCCGGAGCGATTTGGAGTGGTTGAGTTTGACGAGCATGGCAGAGCCATTTCAATCGAAGAAAAGCCAAAACAGCCTAAATCTCCTTATGCCGTAACTGGTTTGTATTTTTACGATAACGATGTAGTGCAAATAGCCAAGACGGTAGAACCATCTGAGCGTGGAGAGCTAGAAATAACCAGTGTTAATAATGCCTATTTAAAGCGTGGTGACTTGACGGTTGCTAAACTCGGCCGTGGTTTTGCGTGGTTGGATACTGGCACGCACGATAGCCTGTTAGAAGCCAGCAGCTATGTGCAAACGATAGAGAATCGACAAGGGCTAAAGGTAGCTTGCTTAGAAGAGATAGCATGGCGCAATGGCTGGGTCAGCGACATCGAAATGAAAAAACAAGGTAGAGTCTTTAGCAAGACCCAGTATGGTAAATACTTATTAGATTTAGTTAAATACGGTAAATAATATGGACTATCAAGCTTTAGCTATACCTGATGTTGTACTGATTACACCCAAGGTTTTTGGTGATGAGCGTGGCTTTTTTCTGGAAACTTTTCGACAGGATGAGTTTTCCAAACATTGTGGCGACTATCACTTTGTGCAAGACAACCACTCTAGCTCAAGTCATGGTATTTTACGTGGCTTGCATTACCAGCTTAATCAGCCACAAGGTAAGCTGGTTCGTGTAACTAAAGGCGAAGTATTTGATGTGGCAGTTGATATGCGAGAGAGCTCGCCAACCTTTGGACAATGGGTTGGTGTTCTGCTGAACGAAACAAACAAACAAATGCTTTGGGTGCCGCCGGGCTTTGCCCATGGTTTTTATGTCACCAGTGAGCAAGCTGAGTTTCAGTACAAATGTACCGATTTCTATGCCCCAGAAGATGAGCACTCATTACTTTGGAATGATCCTACAGTGGCTATTAAATGGCCGATTCATAACGAGCCAGTGCTATCGCAAAAGGATAGAATGGCATTACTCCTGAAAGACTGTCCGAAGTTTTAGGTATGGTAATTTATCAAGTATTACCCTCATCAACTCAGGGAGGAAATCATTGATAATAATTAGCCCTTAGTTTTATCTGGTAAGGGCTAAGGCTTTTTCTGGTGCTACAAACTAAGCACCAGCTTTTATTACTCTTCTTACTACAATGACACCTTTAATGTTAAATACACCATAAATACCATGACCCAGGATGCCATTCCACAGTAAACAGCCATTTTGTAACTCATCAATGATTTTAACTCCGGCACATACTTGAAAACACGATAATGGGACGCAATGCTCATTCCTAAAAAGATAAACAACAACAATATATAGGAGCGACTGAGGAAAAATGCAGTAACCAGATAGGCAATCATGGAGAAAAATAATGCTGTGTTGATCTTTATCTCATCGATGACCATAGCCCGCTGTGGATGGTTTGCAAAGCGTTCTAATGGAAGTTTAAAGATCTTATAGCCAACATAAATAGTTAGTGTCAGCGCCCCCCCCCACAAGGTATAACCTAAGGTTCCTAACTCCGCCGCCACTAAAATAAAGGAGTTATGCGCGGCACGACCATGCCAGTCGGTAAAGTTACCTTTTCCAATACCGAATACTGGATTGTTTAACAGATAGTGTACCCCGTCATACCAGGCATACAATCGAGATCGTGCTGATGACTCATCAGAGCTCAAGCCACCAAATTGCGATAATAAAGTGGCTACAACTGGCCCAAGTGCAATTCCCGCAATGATCAGGCGAGTTCCGCCATAACGTAGTAATAAATAGAAACCAAATAAAGCTGCGGTTCCAAGTACAGTTCCACGTGAACCAGTGATATACACACCGTACAAGAAGATAGGAAAAATGATAAGACAGATTATTTTCGTTAAAAAACCACCGCGATGAAAAAAGTAAGCTAAAAAAGGCAAATTCATCACAAGCAACATGCCTAAATCGTTAGGGTCCTGAAAAATACCTACGTAGACGATACGCCTTAAGTCACGAGCAACAGCTTGTGTACCCGTCCAGCCAAACGCATCGTAGCTAGTTTGCTGAACCCAGCCATTATGGACCATGGCCAAGGACGCAATAATTGAGACCACCATCAGTTTTTTCTGCCTGGATGCAGAGCTGACAACAGTAGCAAATAAAAATAACGGTAAAATAGAAGAGATAAAGATATTTTGCGACTCAATAATACCCTTTGTACCCCAGCCATTTAAAAATGCGGAGACACTAATGACTGGTAAAAGGAGCAGTAACATGGTCTGTTGTGGGGCCCAGCGTAACGGTCTTTGTAACGCTAATCCTGCAATAGTACACAAGATCATAACAACCATGATGACTGGTAAACCAACCAGAGGAGTAAAAATTTCTTGAGGTCTTAGTAAAACAAGCGCTGTATATAAAAATAATAGAATGAAAGCCGCTATAGAATCCTGAGGCTGTAACTGGGCTGTGGGTTGTTTAAAGTCCGCAATCTTCTCCGAACGACTTAACTGTTCCATGTTATCTCCACACTTATTCAACATTGAGTAATGTTACTAGTCAGATGAAATTAATCCAGTATTTCCATCATAATATGTCGTCACCTGCGTAATAAACTTCATTAACCCGTCAGGTCTAAGGCCATTCACGCCTGCAGCCCCCTCGCGCCCACCACCGGTTGGAAACTGACTACAAATATCTGCGGCACCATAAGGGTTATTTTTGGGTGCCCGCAAACTAATAGTAAGGCTACCATCGCTATTCGTGCTGGCAATGACAACGGCTTTTGCAGGGTTTCCTGCAGCCAGCATATTGCCATAAGTACCACTTATCCGTGCAGCCCAGGGAGCATTGTCCAACTGTACGGCCAACACAGTGTCGTTATTGACTAAATATGGGCTCGCTGAAGCCAAGGCTAAATCAGCTTCATAGCCTGCTTTTAACACTGAAAAAGGCGACTCACTATCTGCAATCACCGCAAAAGGGTCGTCATAGGCCATAAGCTGCTGGTATAAGCTTGCAGGAGGGAAGTGCAAATCGGCTTCGCAAGCACCATAGCCATTGTAATTAACCAGAACACCCAACTCTTTCAACTGCAACTTGTGTTCAGCTGTCAGGCCGAGGCTATCTGCTAACTGCCCAGCTGAAGCATCCATGCCATCGCCATAAGCTCCGGACACTGCCCAAAGCGACTGATCTCCCCCTAGATAGGTATTTATTAACAAGGCCGTGCAGACTGTTGGTGATGTATCAATGCGGTGACTTAGCTTAGGATGCTCGAACAAGGTCTTTGCCTGGTGATGGTCACAATAAAACAGGCTTTCTACATGCTGTAGTACACGCTCTACATCAGCAGCATTCTTATCAAAGGAAACATCCAATACAGTGATACTGGCGTCATTTGCCTGAATATCCGATATGTTTCGCAATAGGCTGATATCTCGCTTTACACCAGTCACCAGTTGCTGCTGCCCGGCTGGCACAGGATAAGTTTTGCGCAGTTGAATCAACGAGAAAATACCATCCGCATCGCCGTTAAATACATCAATATTCATGCATCAGTCTCCAGCTTTGCAATAATTTGTCGCTGCTCTAAATACTGCACAACTTTTAAAGCGGCCTGCTCAATAGTCAGCTCCGACGTTTTCAGATGAATTTCTGGCTGCTCAGGGGCTTCGTAAGGCGAGCTGATGCCGGTAAAGTGAGGGATCTGCCCAGCTCGTGCCTTTTGGTATAAACCTTTTGGATCGCGCTGCTCACAGACTGACAATGGGGTATCGACAAACACTTCGATCATATAGCCTTTGGCCAACTCACGGGCCTGCTCGCGGTCTTCCTGAAATGGTGAAATAAACGCCGTGCTGACAATTAAGCCCGCATCCATAAACAGACAAGCGACCTCACTGATCCGGCGTATGTTTTCCACACGGGAGCTATCATCAAACCCCAGATCTTTGTTCAAGCCATGGCGCACATTATCGCCATCCAATACATAGGTATGACAGCCACGCTCAAACAGCATGCGATCAACTGCATTCGCAATGGTTGATTTACCAGAGCCAGACAACCCTGTATACCACACTAAACAGGGATGATGGCCATGCTGGGCGCGGCGCTCACTTTGCTCGACTGCAGCCTGGTGCCAAACAATATTGCTACTCATAAACATACCTTAAAACTTAATAAAACGGATACACCAGAGGGATGAACACAATGCACAGCACCATATAAGTCAGAGCCACCGGCACACCACACACCATAAAGTGTTTTAAACGATATTGACTGGCATTGTACACCATTAAATTGGTCTGGTAGCCGTAAGGGGTAACGAAACTGGCTGAGGCCGCAAAAGCCACCGCCATCACCATCGGCAGGTAACTGACCTCCATCCCCGATGCCAGGTTATAAGCCACCGGAAACATCAAAGCCGCAGCAGCATTATTGGTAATCAGCTCAGTTAATAGATAGGTCGTCACCAGTACACCAATAAAAGCCAGCATCACCGAGCGCTCACCCAGAGTATCTGCAGCAAACTGGCTAATGTGACCAGCCAGACCAGTACTGGTCATTGTAGTTGCAATGCATAGCGCACTGGTCACCACCAGCCAGATCTCTACCGGAAAGCGACGTTTAATTTCATTGGCCGATAAACACCCGCTGAAAATAAGCGCACCTAATAAGAAAAGTGCCGAGGTAAGCAGTGACACACCAAAGCCAGCAGAGGCCAGGATCATGCCAGCAAAGCCCCACCAAATTAGCGACTCACGCCAGCCAGACACAACACTGTGCGGCTTCACACCAGACAACACAAAAAAGTTTTTGCTGATATTGGGCCGCCCTGCAAAATCGGGGCCTGTAGCCAGCAGCAGAAAATCACCAGCTTTCAGCGGAATATCTCCAATCCGACCACTAACGCGCTCACCTTCACGGCGAATAGCGACCACAGCGGCATCAAAACGGGAGCGAAAACCAGCGCTTTTTAGTGTACGCCCACGAAGCACAGACTCCTCTTTAATAATGACTTCAGTGAGTGCTTCGATGGTCAGGCCATTTTCATCGGCAAAAAGTTGTAATCCCGGGAACTGGCGCAAAACCTGCACTTGTTTCACATCACCGGAAAACAACAATTTATCGCCAGCACAGAGTACATCGTAATGCGCCACTGGCCGAATACGATCCTGACCACGCACAATCTCAGCCAGGAATAAATCACTTAAATGACGAAGCCCGGCCTGTTCAACAGTTTGACCTACCAGGGGTGAGTCTGGACTCAACTGACCTTCAAGCAAATATGGACGGGCAGTTCCTTCCTGAAAGCCAGTGGCTGGAAGCCAGTGTGCCATCAGGTAGGTTACCACCAAACCGCCAGCCAATACCCCCAGACCGATCAACGTAAAATCGAAAAAGTGAAACCCTGGCTGCCCGACATCTGTGAGCATACTGTGCACAATCAGGTTAGTTGAGGTACCTATTAAGGTGAGAGTGCCGCCCATAATGGCAGCATAGGACAGCGGCAACAGTAATTTGGTAGGAGGCACTTTTTTATTTTTTTTCACAGTGCTCAGCAAGGTAGCCACCACGGCCGTATTGTTTAGCACAGACGACGCTAAAGCAGCAAACCCCATGGTTCGCCACAAAGAGCCAGAGACCGAGCCCGAAAACAAAAAACGTGAAAACCGACGCAACAAACTGGTCTTTTCCAGCGCGATGGATATAAGCACTAACACCACCAAAGTGGCAAGCCCGGGGTTAGCAGCACTTCGAAGCAGATCCTCGATTTGAATAAAACCAAGTGCCAACAAGCAGAGCAACATGGCACCAAACACGGAGGCAACCTGCTGCTGAAAGCGAACTAAAGCAATCAGCAGCAACGCTAACAAGCCAACTAAAGCATAAGCCTGCAGCGACATACTTAGCCTGGGTTACTTAACTGCGGGAAATGCTGTCGTATCAGTGCAATCAAGTCTTTTTCGAAGGCAGATAACGTCTCTGAACTAACCTCAGGCTCTATATGGGCAATTAACGCAGAGTCTACCATTCCAGCCCCTACCGTTAGGTTGGTCATGCGGTCTATGACAATAAAAGCGCCGGTGTGTTTGTTTTTCAAATACGCATCAAATGCCACCGGCTCAGTCAGCTGAATATTTACCAAGCCAATTTCATTCAGTCCTAATAAATCACTATCCAGTTCTTCTAAGGTATTCACATCAATGCGATGATGTAATTTCTCGATGGAGCCACCTGTAGTTTTACAAACAAACTTAAACAAGTAATCACGCTTTGCGCGCATGGGTGCATCATGCATCCAAATCACCCGTGCCCGTAACCGGCTGGATAAATGCGCCATAGAATCTTTCTTCACCAGCATATTACCGCGACTGATATCAATTTCATCATTCAGCGTCAGGGTGACAGACATCGGAGCGTGCGCTTCTTCCAGCTTGCCATCAAAGGTCACGATCGACTGTATGGTGGAAATGGTACCCGCTGGCAATACACGGATGGTGTCACCTACCTGGATCGTGCCAGACGCAATGGTGCCCTGAAAGCCGCGGAAATCTGAGTTTGGCCGTGATACCAGTTGCACAGGAAAACGGAAATCCTGATTCACAGCAGCTTCAGTAACATCGATGCTTTCCAGGTATTCCATAAGTGTTGAGCCACGAAACCAAGCCAGCTTTTCGGAGCGATTCACTACATTATCGCCCTTTAAAGCCGATATTGGCACAAAGCGAATATCTGGTATATCCAGCGATCCTGCCAGCTGCAGATATTCGTCCTGAATTTCTTTATAACGTGCTTGCGAGTACTCCACCAGATCCATCTTGTTCACAGCCACAATGACATGTTTTATACCAAGCAATGAACAAATAAAGCTGTGGCGACGGGTTTGGGTTTGCACACCTTTGCGAGCATCTACCAGAATAATGGCTAAATCACAAGTCGATGCCCCCGTCGCCATATTGCGGGTATACTGCTCATGACCTGGCGTATCGGCAATAATAAACTTACGCTTATCGGTGGAAAAGTAGCGATAGGCCACATCGATAGTAATGCCCTGCTCACGTTCAGATTGCAAACCATCCACTAATAAGGCCAGGTCCACTTCATTGCCTTGCGTGCCCGACTTTTTGCTATCTTCGGTGATCGCAGCCAGCTGATCTTCAAAAATCATTTTGCTGTCGTGCAGTAAACGGCCTATCAGGGTACTTTTGCCATCATCGACCGAGCCACAAGTGATAAAGCGCAGTAACTCTTTTTGTTCATGTTGCTTTAAGTACGCAAGAATATCTTGTTCAATCAAAGGTGATGCATGGCTCATTAGAAATACCCTTCCATTTTTTTCTTTTCCATCGACCCACTGCTATCGTGATCAATGACCCGACCCTGCCGTTCAGAGGTTTTCGTCAGCAACATTTCCTGAATGATTCCCGGCAAGGTTTCAGCTTCGGATTCAATGGCACCGGTTAACGGATAACAGCCTAAGGTACGAAAGCGTACTTTTTTCATTGTGGGCTTCTCGCCCAGCTCAAGTGGCATGCGATCATCATCCACCATAATCAAGGTGCCGTCGCGCTCGACCACAGGGCGCTCTTTGGCAAAGTACAAATCAGGGATTTGGATATTTCCCAGATAAATATATTGCCAGATATCCAGTTCAGTCCAGTTAGATAACGGAAACACGCGGATACTTTCACCTTTATCCACACGTCCATTAAAAATACTCCATAATTCCGGCCGTTGATTCTTTGGGTCCCAGCGGTGGTGCTTATCGCGAAACGAATAAACCCGCTCTTTAGCGCGCGATTTTTCTTCATCCCGACGGGCACCACCAAAAGCAGCATCGAATTTGTATTTATCCAGAGCCTGCTTTAGAGCCTGAGTTTTCATGATGTCGGTGTGCTTAGCACTACCATGGCTAAAAGGGCCAACATTCATCGCCAAACCATCTGGGTTTTGATGCACCAGTAGTTCAAAATCATGCTCTTTGGCCACCCGATCGCGAAAAGCAATCATCTCGCGAAACTTCCAGGTGGTATCCACGTGCAACAGCGGAAACGGAATTTTACCAGGATAAAACGCTTTCCTTGCAAGATGCAGTAATACCGATGAGTCTTTGCCCACCGAATACAACATCACTGGATTTTCAAATTCAGCAGCTACTTCGCGGAAGATTTGGATGGATTCGTTTTCAAGTGCTTTCAAATGCGTAAAATGTGATTCAAATGACATAACTTAACCTATGCGTCTAACATCAAAAATATGCAAGCAGAGCATCACAAAGTTGAAACGCAGTCCTGCATGCCTAGTTAGCTGAACAACAAAAGAAAAGCTCATATTTCTAGTTCATTTTGCTTCATTGACCAATACCTCCATTTTATATTCCTTTATCTGTCTGGTCGCGATCACATACCTGAATACTGAATTAGCGAGTAACTATGCTAATAAAAATTTAGCTGATAAATCGAAGAGAAAAGTATTTTACTGCTTTTTTAGCATTCGTCCGATATATCTGAATGGCCACATTGCTTTCCACCATATGGTGTTATATGCGTCTTCGAATAAATTTCTAAATTTAACTTCTGACACCAAAATTCTATCGCTATGTTCTATCAGAACTTTATTAATAGAAGAGCAGTAATCTAAGTATTGGTTATGTAATTCTTCAACCAGCAAATCATCCTCAGATTTAATAGCCTCATAAAGCTTATAAGATAAATGAGTAAGCTCATCCTGATCTTTTACTGCTGAATGATCTGTAACATGAGTTCGCAGGCTATTTTCGATAAATGTTTTTTTATCCTGATTAAGCTCAATTCCGAATGACTGCGCTATCTGCTGTCTTATCGCAACGGGATCCGCCAACAACTCGGTAAATGAAACAACAAGCCGCTGTTGATTTTTTGTACCATTATAAGACGCAAAGTTATAATTTAACCAAAGCATCAAGCCCTTATCGATACTAAACTTATCACGTTTTTCCAACGAGCGAGCCACTTCAATAGGATCTCGAATCATGAGTATATAATTTGGTTTTATGCTCAGTTGCTCAAAAATATCACTCCAAAAATTCAGTAAAACCGACACTCTTGGATCTTTCATGCCCCAAAGACTTTTCCCAAGATATTCTTGATTAATAAAACTGCTTGCTCGCTGATAAAAATTTGGCTCTGGTTTTAAATCAAGTTTAAGAATCGACAAAGGATCGTCCCAAGAAGTTGTCAGGGAGTCTTGAATGGCTTCATTGAGCTCGACTAAACGGGCATTTTCAAAAAAACCTTTTTCATTCACGCCTTTCTGAGCTTTGTAAAGAGAACGCCCCATAAAAACGCCTAAACTATCAAGCTCTCCAGATAAGGCTGATGTACCGCTTCGGTGCATACCAATAACGATTATAGGTTTGTTTTCTGAGCTCATTATATTCAGTTCTCATCTGATTAATTTTAAGTGGAAGATAATAATTAAAATTACCACACAATTACTATTTTCTTCTTTTTAACTTTTGCGAATAAGACAAAACTAACGTTGGTAATATTAGAAGCAATATTGACTTGATCAAAACTTTAAAATCAAAAAAAGCAGCATTCGCATCTTTGAGAGAGCGCCCAGCTTTTCGAAAATCGCTGTTGTAGAGATAACACGCAGCATATTTTTTATGAACTTCACTCTTTACTTTTGACCAATCAACTTCTCTCGCACTTAAATCTATTGAATCACGGATTTTATCCAAACAAACCAGCTCTGCGGCATGCATTTTTTCGTCATTCGAAGAGTAGTTTTCACCATGAAACACATGAATAGCCAGGTGCTTCTCAGCAAAGTCAAACTCAAATTGGTTCGCAATTTTCAACCATAAATGCCAATCATCAACGCCCATAAGTGAGCGGTCTTCATCAAAGCCCCCAACCGCTAAAATTGCACTTTTTCGTGCAATGACCGTACAGCAGGTAAACATATTCTCGTAAATTAACTGATCAAACACCATCCCTCGACTGTGTGATGAGAAATCAGATCGCACCTCTCGGTTATCGTTTGTATGATGAGCAATGGCACCGCAGTACACTAAACCTATTGCTTCATTTTCGAATAAGGGGACTTGATGTTCTAATTTGTTTGGGAGCCAGAGATCATCTTGATCACAAAAAGCGATTAAATCGCCTTTTGCTTTATCAATACCGAAGTTTCTCGCGCATGCCACACCGCCATTTTCTTTGTGGAACGCCCGAACCGATTCATAAGTCGAAGCTAAATCATTGATAATTTGTGCAGAGCAGTCCGTTGAGCCGTCATTGATAAGTATAACTTCAAAGTCGGTGTATGTTTGCTGCAAGAGAGAGTCAACGGTTTTGTTTATATATGTAGCGCCATTATAAACAGGCACTATAACCGAAACGAAGTTTGACACACGCGCACCATCCTATGCGGGAAATCTGTATTGTACATAGTACAAGATCCGCAAGGCAAGATCACGAGTACTTTCAATTATTGATTAGAAACGATGACGTACGCTTGAAAGCAAGCACTCATCAACGGACACGGCATGTCAGCTTGAGAAAGCTGTAGACACTAGAAGAGATAACCGAGCAAGGGATCCAGTTGCTAGCAGCCCACCAGAAGATTGCTTTTAACCTTTTCCCCTTTACATTATACTGCCAAGTACTACTTACCCTGCTAAAGATCAATAGCACTCAACAAGAAGTTACGCGGGTTTTATGAATCAAAAAACCAAGCATGTGAATGTATTTATCACGATTGATACTGAAGTCTGGAATTTTTACGACAACTTTACCGATAACTTCAATAGTGCAATCCATGGAAGAATTAATGAGCGCAGCTATGGCTTAGAGTTTCAGCTTGATCAATTTGCAAAACATAACCTGAAAGCAAATTTCTTCGTTGACCCACTATTTTCTTTGCCGGGCGGACAAGACTCACTGAAAGAAGTTGTTCAATTAATCAATAAATTCCAGCAAGATGTCCAGCTACATATCCATACTGAGTGGCTGGAAATTACAGGTATTGATCTACTAGGTAATAGAAAAACTGGCTACAACATTGCCAGTTTTTCTGCCGATGAACAAATTAAACTACTGGGCCATGCCAAAGAGTTACTAGTATCAGCCGGTGCAACTAAGTTATGTGCATTTCGAGCAGGTAATTACGGAGCCAACACATACACCTTATCAGCTCTGGCTGCCAATGACATTTATATAGATACCAGCTACAATCGCATGTATTTAGACGGTCACTGTGGTTTAAAGCAAAGTCAGGATTTATTAGAACCTCAGTACCTCGGCGAGGTGTTAGAATACCCTATAAGTTTTTACTATGAGCCAAATGGGAACGTTCGGCATGTGCAGGTTGCTGCTTGTAGCTTTTATGAGATGAAAGCCATACTCGAATACGCCCATCAACAAGGCTGGCCTTCAGTGGTCATTGTATTACATTCATTCGAGTGGATTAAGCGAATAAAAGGAAAAGCCAAGAAACATGTGCTGGACCCTATAGTACTGCAGCGGTTCGATAAGCTCTGCAAGTACTTGGCAAAGCATGAAGACAGGTTTAAAACACAGCTTTTTTCAGAGCAAGACAGAAACGCAGTCAAAAGCCATGGCATTAGCACATTGTATAAACAAGCAAAATGGACGTATTTCCACCGTCAGCTTGAGCAAGTTCGCAGGAAAATCAACATTTAATAGCCGCTAACAAGGATAGTTAAGTATCAAATGAAAACAAGTGATTCGCCACAGGCAACCCAAACAGTAGCTGCTCCTAGAGATTGTTCTTATTCACAGGAATTAAATATTCAGCAGACACTAATTGTTGTAGGCAAGATGTCACCGCCAATTTTCTCCTGCTTACTCGACTTTAGTACTGTAGGTGCTTTTAAAGTATGCTTTATCGACACACATCAAAAAACGCCCCCTTTATCATCTAAATTGTTCAATTCATTCGAGTGGCTAAGCTACCAAAATAGTTGGTCTGACTGTCTATTACGTTTAGCCGCCACTAGTGAACAAGACATTTATGTTACCTGCGTTTCGTATTTCCTCGCAAAAAAAATACGGGCAATGAAAATAAAAAATATCGATTTAATTTATGCTACCGATACTCAAATAGCACTGGCTGAGGACAAGCAATTACAAAACAAATTAGCAGAAAAAAACAACCTGGCAGTACTACCCAGTTGGTATGTGTCCCCAGGTATAAAAATTCCTGACGACATTCATTACCCTGCTGTAATAAGGCCGATCTCTGAGCTCAGCAAGGCCGATTTTAAAGTCGAAGTCATTGACTCTCCTCAACAGCTTCAGCGTTTTAGCGATAAATACCCAGTCGTCGTTCAACCATTACTCACTGGCAGGAAGCTTTTGATCCATTGCGCCAGAAATGCTGAAAACCAAACCATTGTTAGTATATATGAGGTAACAGCAAGCTTTCAGGGCCTCACTTTAGCATTGAGGAATATGCAGAACCCACCGGCTGTCGTCATTACATCATGTATTGATATGCTAAAAGACATTAATTTTATTGGGGTTTGTCACTTTGAGATTATTGAAGGAAAAAATGAATGGTTTTTCTTAGACTTAAACCTCCGGTTGGGGGGGACTACCAATAAAGTAAGGTTTCTGGATAACCACGAAGGGGCGCAACTGTTGAAAGCTTTTGTCAATCAACCTCTGGAAACGCCGCCTACACACTCAAAAATTGAAATAACGAATAAGCTTATGGTATTGAAGGCCTTATACTCCATTATGTTCAGGAGATGGACCAGAATTGACTATCCAATCATGCCAAGTGGAAAGCTAGTTATTTTTTTATTAAAGAAAATAATTTTCTCAAGAGATGAGATATTTAACTTCGGTAATATTCGATATTCTGCTTTCAAAATACTCCAGCTTGCCTCATTACCTTTTTCTTATGTAAAAGTAAGAGGAAAAACCAATAAGGGCGATAGATAACAATGCGTATTCTTAACTCTCTAAGATGGTTAGTCGGATTAGTTGTAAAAGAGTATCTTATATTCGATATCTATAAATATGATTTATTGGGGATAAAAGAGCCCCCCTCTGTTCCGGCCCCCTATAAGCTCAGCCAGCTAGAATCAACTGACGAAATATTAATTTCTGAAGATACAGATCTAAGAAAGTGCCATTCCGCTATTAATGCTGATTCTAGAGGATTCGGTATTTGGAAGAATAACTTACTGCTTGGTGTTTGCTGGATCTGGAGCGGCGAATATTATAAAAAGAAAAGAAACTTCTTACCCTTGAAGTCAGATGAAGCAGAGTTAGTTTTCTTATCTGTTGCCAAGTCAGCTCGTGGTGAAGGCTTAGCTAAACTGTTAATACAGCATGCAAGTTACTATACTAAGCAAAATCAGTACAACAAAATTTACGCTCGTATCTGGCATTCCAATACACCTTCAATTCGCAGCTTTCAAAATGCAGGCTGGTTTAAACATAGTAAAGTGATTCAGATACATGTTAAAGGAATATCAAAGCCTTTACGCTTCACCAAAATATTTAGTCAGTAACGCTGTTGTGTACCTTAGCTAGCTTTTCTCTTATCTCTAAAAATTTGTACATGACTAGCTCTTTCGTGCTTATTAAAAGAAATTAGCCAAAACAGTAAAAGATTACATATGGAAAATACTGCAACCGCGATCAGAAGCTTAATCCAGCCATTGATATACAGTGCAAGATCAAGCTGTTCGGCAAGCACAAGTAGCAGCACTGTCGCCAATATTGCCGTCAGTAGCACTTTCATAAAGTGCTTCCGTTGCTCAGCCAGTTCCCGCAATAGAATAGGAGTAAAGAATAACAACTCAGTACACAGTGATGCGATAACCAACCCACTCACCACCCCAATTACTCCATAGAGTTTCGCTAATACGATGCTTAGTGTAACCGTTAGTACCGCACCAAAAATATGAATTACAGGTAGCAGCTGATGTTTAGCTTTTGCAATCATCACAGACTGGGCCGAGTAAAAAATAAACTTGCTGATCAACATCAAGCTAAACAGCTTAATGAAAAACGCTACCGCTATAAATTCCTCTCCCAACCAGATCCGGACAAAAGCATCGGAAAAAACCAATAAAGGCATTAAAACCACGACTGTGCTGAACAGGTTTAACCTGCTCATCATGCTGATGTATTTTGCTTGCTGGCTTTTATCTTCGCGGTTAAGCACTCGCGTGGCTGCAGGGCTTGCCACCTGGCTGATAATCGTAATGATGTTCTCGCAGTGCAATACCAGCTGTTGTGCGATATTAAAAGTAGCTACCGATGCAACACCAACAAATTTTGACACCACATTCACGCCGATGCGCTTTCGGACTATCAAGGCAACATTAGCAAGTAAGATATACTTAGAGAAAGCAAATATATCCTTAATCTGTTGATAGCTTATAAAGGAAAAGCCTAACCTCAGATCAGGGTAGGTTTTTTTCAGAAATAAAAGCTTAGCGATAAATGCCAGAAAGTCAGTAACCAGCAACGCGAATAGCATCCCCATAATGCCATAACCGTTCAGTACCAGATAAATAGTACCGATGCCTTTGCCAAGCTCAGATAAAGCACTAATGTTTGCTACCACGTTCTGTTTCAAAGCGGCTGAAAAATAGCTGTTAGCCGACATGAGTACAAAGTCTGCCAGAACTTTAATACACAGGCACATTAGAATGAAAGCTGCCTCATCAAGATAGCTCTCTGGCAGCTGTAAAATATTTGGGAAGAAGATGGGTAAACTGACAATAACGATCCCAATAAATCCAAGAGCGCCATTCAACAACAAGCTGCTATTGAAAAGTGAGTTCATCTCAGAGTAATTGTTTCGTTCAATATAAATTGCAGCCGTTCTTGTCACTGCAGAACCGAAGCCTAAGTTACTCATTCGAGCCCAGGCAACCATGTTAATCAGCAGGATCCACACACCATAGGTGGTCACTCCTAGTTCATTCAGAAGAATAGGTGTAGTGATAAATGTCATCAGAATGATGACACCCTTCTCAGCTAAAACACTGACAGCATTTTTGAACAACGACCTAAGCATGCTATTTAATTCCGTTTATTCAGTGAAAGTCCATAAGCTGAAAAGCTGATGATTTACAGTTCCAGATAAGTTACCATCTAAATAATCAATGTATTCATGGTGAATTAATGGCTATCACAACCGAAGTTATCGAGGATATCCAACAACTTACCACTTTAAATTTTTCTTCTGACTTTTTTACAAATGCAGAGCTATCAACCGCTCTGTGTACCACTGCAGAGTGGTTGACTCATTGGCTCACTCATTACCTGACTCCGCAGGATAGACTTTTTATATGCTGCCATCGTCTAGGCTCGAAGTTTATCGCAATCTACCCGCTTTATCTAAAGAAAATTACTCTAGGTTATGAATTACGGTTTATTGGCACTGGTGAGCCAGAAGACTCAGAAGTGTGTAGCGAGTTTCAGGATTTTATCATTCATCCATACTACCTGAACGAGTCACTGACCTTATTTACTGAACAAGTACAACAGCTGGCAACATGCTATCGAATTTGCTTCGATAATATCTTATCAGACTCGCATTGCTTTCATTGGCTTAAGGGGTACACAAAAACAGGCTGGCGCAGCCAACACCAGCTTGTCGGTCAACGCTTTGTGATGCCTGTGGCCATCAGTGAAACTGATCAAATTAAACAGTTGGTTCAATCTGGCTTACGTCGCCATGCCCGACGATTTACCGAGCGACATGATATTGATGTGATTTACTGCAATGAACAGAACCAGTTAGAAGAATTTTTTAGCGATTTGATTCAATTACATAATAGCCACTGGCAGAGTCGCGGTAAAGCCGGCGCCTTCAGCAGCCAGAAATTTTGTAATTTCCATAAAAAACTTGCCAGTAGCATGCTACAACAGAAAAATTTATTACTTTTTAAACTAGTCTGCCAGAGCCAAACTATCGCTGTTTTTTATGGCTTTTATCACAACTTGACGTTGTACTACTATCAAAGCGGGATAAGCTCACTAAGCCCGCTACCAAATACCGGCATCGCGATCCATCTGATCGCGCTGCAGAATGCGAGGGAGAAACAGGTAGGTCACTACGATTTAATGAAAGGTCGATCCAGCAGCTATAAACAGCAGTATGTCGCTGCAACAACACCTGTCTATTCCATTAATCACTCTGTCTTCTGGCTTAGTGCTTTTCAGACGTTTCACAAGACGTTGCTTCCGTCCAGATTAAAGCGTTGGTCTCAAAGTGTACGTCTAGCATTTCAAAAGTCTTTCTCTAAGTAACTTAGCTGACTGTTTACTTCCTGTTGGGCTGCGGTAAAATGCATTTAACAAGGAAAAGCTCTGTAACTCTTCAAGGATGCCCACGTGAATACAGTACCAAGAGATAACCACTTTATATGGCTTCGCTATCTTGCTGCTTTTTCAATTGTGTTCTCCCACTCTCGTCAGTTCAATACCGCGCCGGCAGACTACTCTGATATTGTTGCTACGCTTACATGGCTATTTCCAGGCGTTCCTATTCTATTTTTTATCAGTGGTTTTTTGATCAGTTTAAGCTCAGCTCATAGTGCAAATTTTACCGAATATTTTATAAAGCGCGTTTTGCGTATTTACCCACCGCTATGGGCGGCTTTTGTGGTAAGTATCATTTTGTTGTTTAGCACTGGGATGCTCCCTTTGCAGGAGGTTAACTGGCTACACTTTTTCTTTTGGTGTATTGGCCAAGTGACTTTTATCTTCGTTTATCACCCAGAGTTTCTAAGCCACATTGGCACTGGGGTGCTTAACGGAAGCTTATGGGCTATTCCAGTTATACTACAGTTCTACTTACTAATACCCGTCTTAAAAAAAATAGATGAGCTTTGGCTGCAGCAAAATAAACCTCATCGTATTTATGTATTATTAGTAGCCTGCGCTTTGGTTAATATGGTTTTCCACTATCTCCATAATACAAACCCAAACATGCTGTTGAAAGTCATTCACTTCTTAACGATTATTCCCTGGCTCTTTTTCTTTGTTCTAGGTTATGTATTCAGCCGAGATTTCAATAGGATTATATCCCTGAGTAAACACTGGCTTCCATGGCTTATGCTTCATGTCGTTGTTTTCTTCAGCTTAAGAGAACTAGGCTTCCGCTGGGGAAGAAATGACATCAACCCACTGCTGTTTTCTGTTTTGGCACTCGTGATTATCCAGCTTGCTTTTGTTCCTAAAAGTAGCCTATATTGGTTTAATCGCTTAGAAACATTCCTTGCAAGGAATGATATTTCTTTTGGGTTGTTTGTGTACCATATGCTGGTATTAAATACGATGATCTACTTTGGCATATTTGAAAATTGCTGGTCATGCCGAATGCTTGTATTTATTTCAGTCACTATACTGGTATCAATCTTCAGCCTACTAGTATTGGAAAAGCCAATTAAAAACCAGAGAAGCAACTTAATCGCATTTTTTTCGAATAGGCTTAAGGTGACAAGAGACTAGTTGCTTTCTAGATGCAGCCTTACTCTCAAAGACAAGGCCATAATCTGAGATGGTTCTACCAATATGCTGTATTACGCTGAGCCTGCTCTGTATTATTCAGCTCTTGGGAAATTAAATCGGGTGTTAAAAATCAAGGCGAAAGCACCCTCCCAAATAATACTTAAGACTTGCAAAATCCAGATCTTTTGGTCGGCTTTGCACTCACTTCGCTAACATTTTAAAGATAATCAATTGGCTAGCATCAAAGACCTCGCTCAAATACCTGTTTCTTATTAAATAACCTCAAGGTTTTACTTTTCAGCTTAAGTGATCTTTCTTCTATGAATTGCCAAGACAGGTAGGCGAAAATAAAAGTTATAAATAATGAAACACATAGGAAGTTTAAAAAAACGATATCAGGGTTCACATACATTACTGCTTGCTGGACTGGAAAAGCATAGATGTAAATTCCGTATGAATAGTCGCCGTATTGGTTAAATTTACGGATAATACCAGTAGGAACGTATGCCAGGTAAAATAATACATATGACAGACTCAAATTATAAACTACAAAAAATGAGTCACTATGTAGCGAAGATATACACAACAGTATTGCTGATACAGCGAACAGTGTATGTGATAAAGGTATCTTTTCTTGATACTTATAGTAGGCGACACCTATGAAGAACATAGAAAAAAGCCTTGCATATTCAGAACCAAAATACCATACCGGAAATATCTTATAAAAATGATTAAAGAGATAAAGCCCCATTCCAATTATTGGGATCAATAGATAGATTACTTTCGTTGGGAGCCTTATCCACCTCATCTCACAAAAATGAAGTAAAAGGCCGACAATAACTAGAAGTGCATATGCTCTAACCTCAAAAGGGAGCGTCCACAAAGAGCCGTTCACAGTGTTCGGCCACGGTAGCCCTGCGAATACTCCGGGAAGAGTGGCTTCTTCCCCAAAAAAGAGAATTAGGTTTTTAAAAAAATAAATGTACGTCTGAGAATTGGTAAAGTAGTGAGAAAGCGGTAATGTTGTGAAGATAGGTCCTAAAATTAAAACGGTGAGCAGCAGACAAATAGCTAAAGCAGGGTAAATCCTAAGAACCCGCGCTTTTACAAAGTTAGTTAAGTTCTTTCGATTAAATAAGCTGCCTGCTATAAGAAACCCACTTGAGATAAAAAACAAATCAACAGCTACTGTTCCTAATGAAATCCCAACTAAACTTTTCAGTGGGTCCGACCCACTAGATCCATAAAATAATGGGTAACAATGACTGAACAAAACAGCAGTTGCAGCAATAAATCTGATTAGATTAAAGTTGTTATCCCTACCAGATGCAAAATTTGAAAGTGATGTATTCATATTTAGCGTTAAACACCGTTGTAGTCTATTTTCAGAAACCAAAACCTAAGCATAAAGCGCCAAATAGCTTTTGATGCACGTTGTTTGCTCAAAGATTCGGTGAAACCTTTGCTCACCAGCTTTTACCAAGGCATGCCAGTGATTATCAGCTAATAATTGTTGCAACAAACAACTTAATTGATTTGCATCAGGGTATAAGAATAGCAGACCACTCTTCTGATGCTCTACAATCTCAGCGTTACCACCCACATCTGTGGCGATTACCAAACAGCCTGCTGACAGAGCTTCCAGCATAACTAGCGACAAGCCCTCTGTCTCTGAGGTTACCACCAAAACATCAATCGTTTGGTAAATGCGGGATTTATCCATTTCCAAACCATGGAAAGTAACAGACATATCCTGCTGCAAGGGTTCGGCTTGTCGGCGACAATCATCTAGCAGAGGCCCGTCACCAAAGAAATGGACCTCAAAAGCCTGTCGCTGGTCAGCTGTCAGTTGTGCAAGTGCTTGTATAAGTAGTTTTTGTGCTTTTAAAGGCACAAAACGACCCACCTGTCCTAGCCTGATGACACTGTTATTGGTTCGGTCCGGTCGGGGAGCTTCTACCTGTTGAATGCCGTTGTAAATTAATATGCTTTTTGCTTGAAAGGCGGGATAAGTTCGCAAAAAGTCTTGTCTGGCAATATCGGCAATAAATACAATGTTGCTTAATCTAATGGATGCCAACCGATAAATCAGCCTCCACTTGAACGAGCGATGCACTACTGTGTTATGGCGAGTGTAATACAGCCGACTATCACGCTGAAACAGGGACGCCAATAGAATGGAAAAAAGGCAATGACTGCTATGAATATGTACTGCATCGAAGCGCTTTAACAGACGCCTTAACTGCAGAAACTGCTGCAATCGACTTGTCTGGTTCACGTGGTGAATGGTAATACCTTGGTCAGCACAGCGCTGACAAAGTGTATCATCCGAGCAACCAAAGCTGAGGATATCAGCCTGGACTGAGGGTCGTTGGTTCATGGCAGCAGATATATCCACCACAAACTGTTCTGCCCCCCCCATATTCAGACTACTGACTACATGTAAGACTTTCATGCTACTTTCACATCCATGTGTGCATACCGTCTAGTCCTGAGGCTGCAGTTGAAACTCCTGCAGAATTTTAGGCATAGTCAGCTCCAACGGAATAGGCTCAGCATTATGTTGGTGACTTCGCCCTTGCTGAGATACCCAAAACACACCATGCGGGTGATGCATGCCACTTTTCAGGCTATCTGCCAGGTAAAATACTTCATGAAAATCCAGCGTGCGACCATTGAGCTCTAACGTTGCCTGCGGATCGACCTCTTTATAGATGCGACAACCACCAAACACATCATGACCTTCCAACCGCAATGAGAACAGTGGACCATCATTAAAGGTTAATGCTTGTAAGCGCTCAAAGTTATCTTTTGCTGCAGCCTCACTCTCACAGAGCAAGTGGAACTGATGCGACATAACCGGACTGACTTTTTGCACCCCCGTTAAACCGAACATTGCAGGAATCTTTTGCATGTCATGCGGCCGGTAAAAGCGCTTACCGCCCTCTTCATCTTTCAATGTATAGGGCTGCTGGCTAAGTGCAGACGACAAAATGACCACAGTATCTTTGTCGGCCATTTTGAATACTTCACCGATTAATTCATCATGATTTTTGTAAGCGTGCAGCACGGCACCACCATATTTTTCAATCTCAGCCTGGGTTGGCTTCAATGGAAACTTCTCTGGCTCCATGTAACGCCAGAATTTATGCTGAAAATGCGCGGTGCTATTGGAGAAAAAGGTCGCAAAGTGCGGTTTTTGCTGCTGATAAATATGCTTAAACACATCAAATTGTAGCCAATCGAGTACGGTAGCTTTTTTCCAGCGGTCATCCGCTTTGGTCAGTTGCTTCCACAGCATAGCTGCCAGTTTTTTACTGGTTTTAAAGCTCAGGCCATGTCGCAGCATAAACCAGAAAAACCGGACGTAATCACCGGCTGAAAGCGTAAAGTTGGTATTACTGTGCTCTTGTACGTTGGCACGGACAAATTGATAAAAAGGCTGCAATGAATGAGGCGAAGCCAACACATCAATGCTCCAGGGATCTGGCAATGCGGTAATTTTGGAGTCAGCGGCATCCCATTTGGTATTCATGCTGCCACACAACCAACTGGTTTTATTGTGCTTGGCCAATACATCCCAGATGGAGTCATGTTTAAGGTTTTGGGCTTGGCCCAAACGAAACACCTGATGCTTTTCAAAAGGTAAGCCGGTGTGCAAAGTCACCCATTGGATCCAGGGTTCAAGATACTCTGTTTCACAATTCGCGTCAGTCACATACACATCAGCACTTTGATACAGCTTTGAAAAGTTTGGCAAGTCACCCGACTTCATAAAACGTTCGAGGAGTTCGGGGCAAAGTTCGTTGAACTCCAATAAAATTACTTTTTTACTATCATCCATAATTAAACTCCTAGTCATTCAAATTGCTCTTTCCCTGACCACAAAGAGCTTGCTCTATTCTACATCAAATCAGTCTAAGTTCACTTGTCCTAATCAACAAAACGACTAATTTTTGTTCTAAGTCATATCTGTTACGAATTCAATTCAATATACCACGGCATAGCCTGCTCCAGGCCTTGGCCAATCCGAAACTCTGGCTGATACCCCAGCTGTTGCTGTGCTTTGCTGATATCGGCCTGTGAGTGACGCACGTCGCCGGCACGAAAATCCCGATACACTGCTGCTTTCGGATAGCTAATTCCTTGTTGCTGTAAGCATTGCTTAATCGAGGAGAACAGCTGATTTAAGGTGGTACGATCCCCTACCGCTACGTTAAACACTTCACTGCTTTCTAGTGGAGTGACAGCAGCCAGAATATTCGCTTGCACGGCATTGGCGATAAAACAGAAATCCCGGCTGGTTTCGCCATCGCCATTAATGGCGACATCATCACCGGCTATCATCGCAGCCGTCCATTTTGGAATCACTGCAGCATAGGCCCCATTAGGGTCTTGTCGTGGGCCAAATACATTAAAGTAGCGCAAACCAGCACTATGAAACTGGTAGGTACGGGAAAATACATCGGCATAGAGTTCGTTGACGTACTTGGTGACGGCGTAAGGCGACAATGGCTTGCCAATGTTGGCTTCTACTTTAGGTAGCGCCGGATGGTCGCCATAGGTAGAGCTAGAGGCTGCATAAACAAAGCCACTGACCTTTGCATCACGGGCTGCGATCAGTACGTTCAGAAAACCGCTAATATTCGCTGCATTGGTGCGGGCAGGATCTTCTATCGAACGAGGCACCGAGCCTAAAGCTGCCTGGTGCAACACATAATCGACATCGGTGCAGGCCCGGTTACAGTCATCTGCGGAGCAAATATCACCCTCGATGAACCGAAAGCGTTGCCATTGTTCTGCCGTAACCAGTGCTTGCACTTGATCCAGGTTACGCTGAAAACCGGTGGCAAAGTTATCTAAACCAACGACCACTTGATCGTGCCGTAGTAAAACTTCCAGTAAATTTGAACCAATAAAACCGGCACAACCAGTGATTAACCAACGCTTTGGTTGTTGCTTTAACTCATCCAGTACCTGTTGGTAACGTGTCATCCGAAATCCATCCTTGTTATTAAAAGCGTAACTCTACCTGGGCCGGGTCAAGCATGTACTTTAAGTCATATACCACATGGTTTTCTTTGGCAAAACCCACTATTTTTTCTGTACCATAGTCTTTAAAGATCTGATGCGCCACCGCCAGAATCACTGCGTCGTAGGTCGTTGGTTGTAATTCACTACACAATTCAATGCCGTATTCACGCTTCGCTTCATCTGCTGCCACCCAGGGGTCAAATACATCGGGCAGCATGCCGTAATCTTCTAACTCCCGCACCACATCAATGACTTTAGTATTGCGAATATCCGGGCAGTTTTCTTTGAAGGTTAATCCCAGCACCAGCACCCGGGCACCCTGTACCTGAATACGCTTTTTCAGCATGGTTTTCACCAACGACGACACCACAAACTTAGGCATGCCATCGTTGATACGACGCCCCGCCAAAATCACTTCCGGGTGGTAACCAATGGATTGTGCTTTGTGCGTTAAATAATAGGGGTCTACCCCGATGCAGTGCCCGCCAACCAGGCCTGGCCGAAACGGTAGGAAATTCCATTTGGTTCCTGCCGCCAGTAAAACTTCTTCGGTATCAATATTTAACTTGCTGAAAATCACCGCTAACTCATTCACTAAAGCAATATTGAGATCACGCTGGGTATTTTCAATAACTTTAGCCGCCTCTGCGACCTTGATACTACTGGCTTTATAGGTACCGGCCGTAATAATACTGGCGTACACTTGATCCACAAACTCGGCTATTTCGGGCGTTGAGCCGGAAGTGACTTTCTTAATGCTGGTGACCCGATGCTCTTTATCGCCCGGATTAATTCGCTCAGGGCTGTAACCTGCAAAGAAGTCTTGATTGAAGCGTAAACCAGAGATCCGCTCAATCACCGGAATGCAATCCTCTTCGGTTGCACCGGGGTACACGGTAGATTCATACACCACAATATCCCCGCGCTTGATCACTCGACCTAACGTTTCGGATGCTTTGATTAACGGGGTTAAGTCAGGTTGGCGATGCTGATCGATAGGTGTTGGTACCGTCACAATATAAAAGTTTGCCGCCTGCAAGTCTGCAGCATCGCTACTGAAGCGAAGCAGGCTGGCCGCAGCCAGTTCGTCTTTATCCACTTCAAGGGTATGATCAATGCCCTGTTGCAACGCTTTGATACGATTGGGCTGAATATCAAAACCCATGGTGGGGTATTTTTTACCGAACTCGACGGCCAGAGGCAGACCAACATAGCCGAGGCCGATAATGGCGATTTTAACGTCTGATAATAAGAATTCGCTGTCCATAGTGTGTCCTGATACTGACGAAAGTTAATTAAGCTAGCACATTAAATGGCGTTGCTGGTTTGCCGCTTCGTAATGGCATCGACAATGCGCTGGCAGGCTTTGCCATCGCCATAAGGGTTGTGTGCCACACTCATCTGCTGATACCAGTTTTCATCATCCATCAAGCGCGATACTTCGTGAATAATGGTATCTGCGTCGGTGCCAACCAGTACAACGGTTCCTGCAGTCACCGCTTCTGGACGCTCGGTGGTTTCACGCATGACCAGTACAGGCTTGCCCAGTGAAGGTGCTTCTTCCTGAATACCACCAGAGTCGGTCAGCACCAGATGTGATTGACGCATCAGGTAAACAAATGGCAGATAATCCTGTGGCTCAATCAGATGAATGTTGCTGCGCTCGCCCAGCAAACGAAACACAGGTTCGCGTACATTGGGGTTAAGGTGCACCGGGTAGACAAAATCACAATCCGGGTATTTTTCTGCCAATGTTTTGAGCGCGGCGCAGATGTTTTCAAAGCCAGAACCAAAACTCTCACGGCGATGGCCGGTAATCAGCACCATGCGCTTATCACTTCCGCCCCAAGGTAACCGTGTTGCCAGGTCGCTAAAGTCTTCCGGTGAATGATCGAATTTAGCCACCACTGACAACAATGCGTCTATTACGGTGTTACCGGTCACTACTATGGATGCATCGGCTTTGCCTTCAGCCAACAGGTTTTGTCTTGAGCTTTCTGTTGGTGCGAAATGCAGCTTGGTAATCACACCGGTCAGCTGACGGTTTGCTTCTTCTGGCCACGGGCTGTAGAGGTTACCGGTTCTTAGGCCCGCTTCCACATGGCCAACCGGGATTTTTTCATAGTAACAGGCTAAAGCGGTAGCAAAGGTGGTGCTGGTATCGCCATGCACCAAGACCAAATCAGGCTTAAACTCGCGCAATACGGCTTTGATGCGCTCCAGAATATGGATAGTGACATCAAACAAGTCTTGCCCGGGTTTCATAATATTGAGATCAAAGTCGGGAGTAATATCGAATAAGGCCAAGACCTGATCCAGCATCTCACGGTGCTGACCAGTCACGCAGACCTTGTTGTCAATTTGAGGCTCTGCATTCAGGGCGGTTACCAGCGGAGCCATTTTAATGGCTTCAGGCCGGGTGCCAAATACAGTAAGAGTTTTGAGCATAACGTCAGCTTCCTTGTTAACTGAGCCCACCGACAATGTAGGGGCGTTACCTGTAATCCAACTGGTACAAAGGCAGCTCAGCCAAAGCTTGATTGATTTGTGCCAGCATTAATTGATATTGTTCGGATTCGATTGTATCAAAGTCTTCCCGGAAAGTATCGTATTGGATCCCTTCTGGAAATAGCGAAAAATCGGGCAATAGCTCTGCATCGGTTAAACCGTTTTGCACGATAAACTGCTGAAGTGCTCGGGCCGTTGCTTCCGAATACAGGGCAATTTCAGCGAAGCGCACACCGGCTTTATCCGCCAGTAAATCCACAAAGCTAAAGCCACTGCCACCGGGGTTGGTATCCAATAATTCTTTCATTTCACCCGCTAAAAAACCTATATCACGATTGGTGAGTGTTTTGATGGCGGCTGAATAGACAAAATGCTGCTGTAAATCCAGCCGGCCAGCTAAAGTAACCCGTTGACGGCTTTGTGCAACAGGTTGTTTAGTTCGTACATCACCTAATATCAGTTCTAACTTAGAGGAACCAAAAAAAACAGCAAGTGCAAGTAAAGCAGCCTGGTTTTCTTCAATCGCCGAGCGCGAGCCATTATTATCCTGATACCGCCTGGAGGCTTCTTTGAAAAGCACTTCCAGATAACCAGAAAGCGCCGTACCGCCTGATTGCGAATTAACCAGAGTTTGATAGTAATGTTGGATATGTTCAGGATCGCCATAGGGCTGCCACTGCTCCCTAAACCGATTTAATTGGCTGAGCTGTAATTGCTCCGGCACTTGATAATGCAAAATCAGCGTGTCGTGCTCAAAAGTGACTTCATGAATAGCTGCGCGCAACTGAGTCGCCCCGGCAGGCTTAAGCAATTGATTGCCTATTCGCTCTGCAGATGATAACACCAACCAACCGGGTAAACGTAAACGTCCAATTCGAACCTCATCGAGCTTAAGTCCCTGTTTGGACGGTAACACCAAAGCTGAGACATTCAGGTAGAGCCGCTGCTGAAACAAAGGAGCACTCATGGCGACAATCATTTGATGATTGGCAATATTCACGCGCCCTTGTACTTCGGGATATATCCTTCGGCCAATTGCAATTAGCGCATTGGCTTCATCGGACGTTATTTGAAACTCGGTTTGATGGTAGGCCCGACGTAGCCGGGTCGCTAATTGTTCTGCATTGCTGGCAACCTCAGGCGTGACCGTTTGGCTGGATGAAACCAGAGGTTGAGTCTGGATCATAAACAATAACAGTATAAAGGTCAGGACCAACACTGTAAGAAGGATCTTAAATAGGATTGATAGCAATTTTCCCACGGCAGAAAAGCTCCCTGTCTTTTGCCTATCTTATAATGACATGACCACCGAGCAATAAAACCCGAACTCCAGACAATCGCAGACAGTCTATTCTCTGTTTTGAATGCTGTTAAGAGGGTAGCGAGGGTTGGCATTGACCTTTTAGAAGCAATAGTTTAGCCTAGCTCAAGAAGTTATTAAAGGATTAATACTGTGGCTCATAAGGATCCTGCCCTCCCACTGCGGCAGTCAGTTTTTATTTTATTGCCCATCGCGCTTATTTTTGCGTTGTTCTTTCTTGCCAACCCAAGCATCATATCTGATCTGCGCTCCTACAGTTTTGATGACGGAACATACTCACATGCCTATCTCATCCCCTTCGTCATTCTTTATTTGTATTGGAATGCGGCGAAACAGCATGAACTGATACCACGCTGGAATACGCTTTTTTTCATTTTATTTTTAGGTTCGTTGCTGTGCTTTTTACTGCTGCAACTGGCTCAACAAAATATTCTGAGCCGCCTGTTACTGCCATTGGTGGTCATTTTTGCCCTGTTAAGCCTGTTTCGTGTATCAACCAGTGTTATCGTCCCTGCCAGTTTACTGTGGTTTATCACGCCGATTTGGATGGCCATTAATGGTCTGCTGCAAAAAATATCGGTGGTGGCCGTCACAGAGATAATGAAGTGGACAAATGTGCCTACCTTTGTTGAAGGTAATTTTGTTTATATTCCAGCCGGCACCTTTGAAATTGCCGATGGTTGTAGCGGGTTACGTTATTTTATTGTATCGCTGGCTTTAAGTGTCATTTTTTCGTTTTTAAATCTTAAACGCGTACGCAGTATTGTGCTGTTCTTTACGGTGGCCATTATAGGCTCCATGATCACCAACTGGATCCGCATTGCGTTGCTGATCCTGATTGGCGACTACACCGATATGCAAAGCTCATTGATGGATGACCACAATACCTTTGGCTGGTACCTGTACGTGCCTTTTATTGCATTGCTGTTTTATTTTGGTAGTTTTCTGGACCGTGATACCAGTCAGAATAGTGAGGCTGCGTCTGAAAATAGTGACACTGCGCCTGAAAAAGCAGCCTCACAAGTCACAGTGTCCGCATTAAAATGGCCCCATTACCTGTTGGTATTGCTGCCTTTAGCCGTGTTTTCAACACTAACTACCAATATCATCAGCCAGACGACCCCACGCTACCCCATCCATGCAATTGTGGTGGAGAGTAAGCCCCAAAGTGCTGATTTCACCGGGATAAGCCCGCGTATTTTTCAATCTGATCAGTATGTTCATCAACAAAGGATGGTGGGACAGCACCGGGTGTTTGCTCAGCATTATCATTTTAGTGGCACCGATGATTCACGGCGCTCAAACTACTACCTAAATCAGGTTGTCCCGGATGGCTGGAGGACACAACGCCAGCGTAACGAACACGATGGCGCCTGGTTGTGGGTGCAATCAGCCAGTGGCCAACCTGGCCTGATCTACTATTGGCATCAGGTCGGCCCGCATCGGGTTGTATCTGGCATGAACATTCGGTTAAAGCGGCTGCAGCAAGCGTTATTGCTGAATCAGCAGACAGAGTTATACTGGTATTTTATTTATTGTGATACAGCGGATTGTGAGCCAGAACAAAAAGCCGTTCTTCAACTGGTTTCATCACCAGAGATGGCTCGGTAAACAAATGATATTTTTTTAAGGAGCAGTTTCATGCAGGGTTTATCAAAGGTTGCTGTCATTGGGCTGGGTTACATTGGGCTGCCGACAGCAGCTGTTATTGCCTCACGAGGAGTGCAGGTTCACGGTGTTGATATCTCACAACATGCCGTTGATACCATAAACCAAGGTAAAATTCATATTGTAGAGCCAGATTTGGATATGCTGGTTCAGGCAGCAGTATCTACCGGTAAGTTGAAGGCATCAACCGAGCCGGAAGCGGCCGATGTCTTTATGATTGCAGTACCAACCCCCTTCCAGGGCGATAAAAAGCCGGATTTAAGCTATATCGAAGCTGCTATCAATACCATTGCGCCTTTTATTGAGAAAGGCAATTTGATTATTCTGGAGTCTACCTCTCCGGTGGGTACCACAGAAAAAATATCGCAATGGTTATCCGAGCTTCGCCCGGATTTAACCATGCCACACCAAAACCCCGACCAATCCGATGTATTTATCGCTCATTGTCCCGAGCGCGTTTTACCAGGTCAGGTTTTGCAAGAGTTAGTCAGTAATGATCGCATCATCGGTGGTATCAGCTCGCGCTGTGCGCAAAAAGCGATGGAGTTGTATCAATTGTTTGTCCGTGGAGAGTGCCTGCTCACAGATGCTCGCACCGCTGAAATGGCCAAACTGACCGAGAACTCATTTCGGGATGTTAACATTGCCTTTGCCAACGAACTTTCAATGATCTGTGATCATCTCAAAATCAATGTATGGGACTTAATTCAGCTGGCTAACCGCCATCCGCGAGTCAATATTTTAAACCCGGGCCCGGGTGTCGGTGGTCACTGCATTGCAGTTGACCCTTGGTTTATTGTCGACTCTGCTCCAGAACAAGCAAAAATGATACGCTTGGCTCGTGAAGTCAATGATAGCAAGCCTCTCTATGTGATTGAGCGAGTCAAAAAAGCAGCAGATGAATTTAAAAAACCCGTGATCGCCTGCTTAGGTTTATCATTTAAAGCAGATATTGATGATTTACGTGAAAGCCCTGCACTGGATATAGCTGTTGAGCTCACAAAACAGCAAGTGGGCGAAGTATTATGGGTAGAGCCTAATATTCACTCACTGCCTAAAAAATATCAGCAACACAGCTCTCAGTTGGTCAGCTTGCATGAAGCGTTAGAGCGAGCGCATATACTGGTGGTGTTGGTCGATCATAAACTCTTTAAATCTTTGAAGTCAGGCGACGTTGCCGCTAAAGTCGTCATCGATACCCGGGGCCTCTTTGGCTAACTGCCTCCTTAAGGAGAGATAACAATGAAAACAACACGGTTAATTCCAAGCTTGGCCATACTGGCTATGCTCACCGCATGTGGCAAAAAAGACAGTGCTGAGCATTACCTTGATGCCCAAAACTTTCTGGCCAACCAGCAATACAGTGCAGCGGTAATAGAGCTTCGTTCTGCAGTGCAACAAGATCCAGATAATGCCAGCTTTCGCCTGGCCCTGGGGCTGGCATTGATGGGTGCCGGCGATATCACATCAGCCGAGCGAGAGTTAGAGCGAGCATTGGAGTATGGTACTGCCCATGAAGATGTTGCCTTGCCGCTCATCCAAAGTCATTACATGCTGTCAAATCATTCAGCCGTCATTCAATTGCTGACTGACTCTACTGAGCTTAGCCCGCGGACACAAGCACTGCTTGATAGTTACCGGGCGCTGTCTGAATTGGAGTTGGGTGATACGCCGGCAGCCATGGTTCACCTGGAGCAGTTAGCTGCTTCTCCCGAAGCTGATGTCAGTGCTTTTGCGCAAGCTTTCCTCTATTTATCCAGTCAGAATGCTGAAGAAGCCATGAGTAGTTTACTGACCATTGGTAGCGATAGTGAGCTCTACGCTGAGTCGCTGTTTATGCAAGGTAAAATTCAGCTAAGTGATGAAAATTTATCTGACGCGATTACCAGCTTAAATCACTACATTGAGTTGGTACCCAGTGCCCACCTGGCTCGACTATTTTTAGCGCAAGCCTATGTCCGTAACGATCAATTCGATGAAGGTGAAAAACATCTAACGTTATTATTGCGCTTGTTTCCTGATCAACCGCTGGCAAACTACTTGCAAAGTATTATTACATTTGCCCGGGACGATTTTGAAAATGCCAAGATGCATAGTGAAAAAGCCGTCCGTCATGGTTTAGTGGGGACCAGAGCCAGAGTTATTGCTGCCCTGTCGTCTGTTCAGCTCGGATTAGAATCCCAGGCGATGGGCCATCTGGAACCAATTAAAGAGCAACTGCATCAGTTCCCGGCAGCACAACGTTTATACGCTATGCTGCAGCTCAGAGCGGGCGATGCCGAACAAGCACGCAGTATTCTGGCTGAAATGCCGGAGGATGAGCAAGACTTGCAATTGATTGCTTCAACTGCGTTTGAGCTGGTGCGTCGCGGTTCCATTGATACGGCTCAGGATTTGATTAGTAATTATCAGCAACAGCACGCACAAGATGCATCCAGCCTGACGACTTTAGGTACCATTAAGCTTGGTATTGAAAGCCAGCGTGATGCAGGGATCCGTGACTTAGAACAAGCATTAGAGCTGGACCCAAGCATTAACCAAACTCGATTAGTGCTGGCTATGACTTATTTGCAACAAGGTGAGTTTGAAAAAGCATCCGATTTAGCCGATGGCTGGTTGCAAGATCCTGAAATGGAAGTCGCTGGTTACAACCTAAAAGCCTACACTCACTTTTTGCGACGTGAGATGGCTCCTGCCATGGAGCTGACCAATCAAGCGTTAAGCATCAAACCAAACAACCCCTTTTCATCATTACTGCAAGCGATGGTGAAAATGCAGCAAGGTGAGCAAGCAGCAGCTAAGCAGCAATTAGTCACTATGTTAGATATCCACCCGACCTACTTAGCTGGCTTAGAGCAATACTATATTGTTAGCCGTCTTGATGGGGATACGACTGATGCAACCCGCCGGATTGAGCAGCTCTTTAAAAGTAACGAGCAAGTCTACCCTGCCCGGTTGATGCGAGCCCGGGTGGCGCATGATCAAGAGGACTATACCCTCACCGTTGAGCTACTGAATGATGTCAGCACATCAGGACAAACCTTACCGGCCATGCATCATTTAATCCTCATTGAAGCCCACCAACGTATTAACCGTGCTTCGGCTGCTGTCCGTATAGCAGAGCGCTGGTACCGTCAGGCGCCACAGGATATTCAGGCTGGTTATGCCTATGCCAATGCACTGACAGTAAATCAGGAGTTTGATAGTGCCTTGAAATTGGTTAATGAGTTAGTGCAACTTCATCCAGGTAATCGCCAATTAGTAGCGGCTCAGGTTTCGTTATTGGCTCAGTTGCAACGACCAGACCAAGCACTGGCCATTATTAATAATTTACCTGCAGAGCAGCTGCAGAGTGCGAATATTCAGTTTATTAAAGGCCGGTTAGAATTAATGAACAACAATATGTCAGCATCTCTGCAAGCATTTCAGGCAAGCTATGCTAATGAGCCAAGTGCAACGACAGCTTTGTTTATCGCAGATCTTCTGGCTCAACTTCAATCCGAACAGCATGCAAAAGATTTTATTGAGCAGCACATCAGCCAACATGGTCCGGATCACAACCTGCAAACCTATCATGCCAATTTACTACTGAGCTCCGATACTGAGCAATCGATGTCGATGTATCAGCAATTGCTGGCTGAAGAGCCTAATAACATTGTCGCATTGAACAACTATGCCTGGCTGTTAGCAGACAACGGCAAAGCAGAGGAAGCTAAGCCATACGCAGAGCGAGCGATTGAACTGATGCCAAACCATCCTGATATTTTGGATACCTACGGCAAAATTTTACTGATGCTTGGTCAGCATCAGGATGCCTTGCAGCAATTTGAGAAGTCATTAAGTACCCGGCCGGAACACCCGGAAGTACAATTGAACTATGCAGAGGCACTGAGTAAAACGCAACAGCATGACAAAGCACGGCAGGTTCTGGCAGACATACAGAGTGATGATCCAAAAGTCATCAGCCGCCGCACTGAGCTACAAAATCAACTACCCTAAACATTAGAACAGGAAGCACAGCAAAGGGAAGATGGTGACATCTTCCCTTTTTTATACCTCATAACGGATACTGAAACCTATTAGGCTATTTCAAGTGCGAGTGGTTCTGCGGCGTTTAATTCGGCAGCAACTTGCTCACTGACATGATCAAAAAAAGGCTTGAACAATGGCTTTATATTGGCGATTAGATCATCCTTATACAAAATGAACGGCATGCGGATACCATGATAGTCAATCATATCTCCCGCCGATTGAAAGTAGATGCCCGTTCGATTTAGATGCTTCATCAGCCGAGGTTCCATCATAGCAATCAAATACTGAATGGAGTCTTGTTGTGAAAAATACGCAGCCAAAGCAAAATACAGGCAAGTCGCTATATGCGAAAAGCTCTTCAACTCATCTTGGCTAAAGTTATAAGTCTGATGATCGAGGTAAGCATGTTGATCAAGCGTTATACGGCGTCGAAACTCGGCTCGTATTGCAATGCGGGATACCTCGGAGTAATCACCACGGCGTAAACCAATAGGCGTAATGATTTGCTCGTTCAATGCGTTTTGGCAAAAGACTTCTGACGGTAACCGCTGTTTGTGAGCAAACTCATCAAAAGGCAGTACGCAACGTGCCGTACCTGCACATAAACCGCTGCGGCGATGGCGTATCAGGAAATGTTGAGCGTGCGTATCAAATGGATCGCGCTCCAGAGGTTGCTTGAACTGAGTGACATCTTCATAGCCCAGCTCTTCACAGTACACCTGATAACGGATTTTATAAACTTCACGCTTTAAGGCTGGTGAATCGGCAAACACCAGTTCAAAATAATCGAAGAAATTATTAATAAATCGTCCCCTCAAACGATAAAACTGCTCACAGTCTTTATTTTATATCTTATCTAAATGATTGTTGTGACTGTGTATTCAGTGAACATTGAACACCTTGGCGAATATGTTCAAAAAGTACTCGAATATCATCCTTGAGGTTGGCAATCAGGCTTGCCTTTTCCACGACAAATGGGGCTCGTTGACCGTTAAAATCAATCACACTACCCACTTGATTAAAATAAATGCCAACACGGGATAAATGCCGTGCTAGCCTTGGCTCCATAAGTGCCATCACAGATTCTAACTCAGTTGATTCAACAAAGTAAGCCGCTATGGATAAATATAACCCAACTGAAATAAAAGGAAAACACCTTGGGTCCCATTCTTGAGGAATAACTGAAACATGGGTCTTGTACTGCTCATCGGGCCGCCGCCTGAACTCAGCTCGCACGGCTAAACGCGATACCTCAGCACAGCGTCGCGCCGACAAATAAAGGTGCTCAGTACTAGGATGTAGTATCGTCTTGCAGTAGTGCTCGATCGGTAACAGCTGATCGCTGTGTAAAATAGGATCGCGAGGTAAGATAAGCCGGACTGTGCCAGCAAATTGCCCGGAAGCTTTATGACGAATTAAAAAGTGTACCGAATGCAAATCAAAATCGTCCAGCTCCAATTGTCTTATAAAAAAGGTTTTATCCTCAAAGCCTAATTCTTCACAATAGACTTGATAGCGAATGGCATAGGCTTCTTGTTTTAACTCGAGGCTATTTGCAATCAGTACATCAAAGTATTGGAAAAAATGCTGATTAATAGGGGGCTGCGCCATAAAACGACCGCTCTTCAGTTGGGTCACATTGAATTTTACTCAATAAAAAACCAGTCACAAGGACTGGCTTTTTAATCAACGAGTGAAGCTGATAAAATTAAGCAGCTTTGTTGTTGCGACGACGACGAGCTGCGAAGCCCATGCCCAACAAACCAACACCTAAGATAGCTACTGAAGTTGGCTCTGGTACCTGAAACGAGACGTCAACTGAAGGCAAAGTAGTTGTACGAGTGTAGGTATCAAAACCATCATCATTTACACCAGCAAATTCTGGCACATTACCAATACCAAAGATATCGCTGTTGGCAAAGCCCCAAATGATTTCTGAATCAAGCAGTGTCTGAGCGAAGTCACGACCAAACTCATCATAAAAGGTTTCTGCGTAAGCAAAGGTCACACGGCCAAAGACTTCGATACCTACTGAGCCTCCACCTGGCACACCTAAGCTTGAACCAATAACATCAAGTGATAATGCAGTAGTACAGACATTCATTGCATCACAGATATTGAAGTTTACGGTTCCGCTGTTGAAAACACCAAGGAAGTCTGCGCCAACGACCTGAGTTACACCTTCAAGTTCCCAATCAACGTTCATGCCCCAAACGGAACCAAAACCACCGAAGTTGCTTCCTGGGAAAGATAATGGATTCAGGTTACCAACCGTGGCAAAACCAGAATCTAATACTGTATCGCCTGTAGTTACACCTGCAACACCGTCATCATCAATATAGGTTGATGTTGGGCTAAAGGTATTAAACGTCATACGGTTAAAGTAATCAGTTTGGTAAGTACCTGCAACTGCACCAAGTATACCTGATGCATCAATCTGAATTTGAGTGGCTTGAGCGGCGCCCATGCCAAGTACACTTGTTGCTGCGATTGCTAATGCTAATTTTTTCATTTCTATTTCCTTAATCGAACATGAAAACCATTGTTACGATTAAGAATGCACGAGCCGTGCCAACTAATTAATATTTTTTTACCCATTAAAAATCAATGGCTTACACATCTTCAAAAAGTCAGGCTAAAGCCATGTGTAAAAAAATCAGACGCTTTTTACGGCTTGCTCTTTGGTGACCACTCTTTTGGCGATAGCAAACATCAACCGTGGAAGTAATCCCCTATTACCAAAGGGACGCCAGGTCTTTTTCAGCTTATTGCGATAGGCATCAAAATGCAGGCCATAAGGCGCAGCGATGACATCGCCACGACCAAGCAAAATTTTTAATGCAAAGGTGGATGCCATGCCAGCGCATAACTGCACACCCATAATGGTGGAAGGCCCCTTTCGGGCTTTGAAGTCTACCCTGCTTTTATCGACCAAGTAGGGCATTTGTAGCATGGAGGGCGATAAACCAATTAAAAATTGAATGTACTGATCCAGTTCGGAGCGACCTTCAAAACAAAAGTACTGCTCATAATCCATTTGGCCAGGCATAAAACACAACACAGCACTGCCCATACCAAGCGGTGCAGCGGTAACAATAGGGATTTTCTTTCGCGTACAGACGGCAAAAACCAGCTTGCGGGCTGACAAAGCGAAAAAATCCAGGCTATCCACATACAAGTCGACACCATCCAGAAAAGCTTCAACGTTCGACTCATCGATGCCTTCGGGATAACTGTTGATGGTTAGCTCAGGATTGATATCTTTCGCTAGCCGCTCCATCACTTCGACTTTATCTTGATCAATCGTCGACATCATGGCCCCTGCCTGACGATTAAAATTGTGTACTTCGAACTGATCAAAATCAGAGATATTGAAGTGGCTGATCCCCAACCGCGTTAAGGTAAGCAAATGGGCACTACCAACACCTCCTGCTCCGGCAATAGCCACTTTGGCCTGACGCAACTTTTGCTGCTCTTGCTCTGTAACCCAGCCAATATTGCGTGAAAATGCTTGTTGGTAATTAAACATGAATGCCTCGTCGAATTGCCGAAAAGATGACAATCAAATTAAAGCTAGTTAGTTGATGGATGCTGCCGATAATTTATTGACTGTAAAGTTGGATCCTGCCCTTTACTTTGCGAGGCAGTCGGTGGCTTTAAGCCGCCAGATAATATCAAATCATGCTCTACAGATTCCAATAATTTTAAATAGCCCGAGCTAAGATTATTTCTTAGCTCACGTGCATCAATGTAATAAGGCGCTCGTTTACCATGAAACTCGATGACTTTTCCTATCGGCTGAAACTTTATACCCACAAAGGTCAGACTTCGTGCTAGCCGTGGCTCCATCATAACAAAACCATGGTAGCGTTTCGTTTGCATAGCCATAGCCGTTGCCGCCAAATAAAGACAGATGGCAATGTAAGGAAAACAACGTAGTTCAGTTTCAGAAAAAACTTGCTCGTTGATGGCACCTGTAGCTGCCCCTTTGAACTGATCGATTGCACGTTTACGGAAGTTCTCCGGCACGGCCAACCGGGATATCTCACAAATGGAGTGGCGCGGGAAATTTGCCGGAGATAATTCAGGATGGTCAATGGCTTCACCGCAAAATTGTTCCAGCGGTAATAACTCGTGCGGGCTATTCGAGCCAATGAGCCGGACGGTGCCTGCAAGGTTCTTAGAGCCAAGATGCCGTACAAAGCAATGAATAGCGCGGTCATCAAACTCATCGCACTCTTCATGGCTTTCTTTTACATCTTCAAAATGTAGCTCTTCACAATAAACCTGATGCCGCAAACGATACACTTCATGCTTTAAATCATCGTCGGTAGCAATTTGTGGCCGCAGATACTGCGAGAAATGCCGGGAGATCACCTTAGCATCATTGCTTGCCAATGAAGTCATAGCCCTTTTTACAACGCCACCAATAATCGGCTTCTCTGCAAGAGTTCTCAATTTTTTCATGGTGCTATCATCGGATGTTCAGTGTTAGTTCAGCTAATCTTTAGTATGGCTGTAGTTTAGTTGCGAAGCCAGTTTAATTTTAATGGAATCACCTGCATTGTCGTTTCGTAGCCCAAACGTAATAGCTGCAGCTTGGTTTCCAGCGGCAAACTGAAATCGACCGAAGATACATCGCCGGTATTAATCAGTACCGTATTATGCCAATACTCAGCATGAACATATTCACGAGACACGGCATTCATAAAGGTTTGGATCAACATGTTGATGTAGGACACCAAAGGGAAGTATCTATTTTTTATAACCGGACGATCTTCTGAATCGCTTTTCAGGCGAAAACAAACGGCGGGTACTTGCCGGCCCGACCAATTCTGATGCAATGCATCCTCCGATAAGATCACCCCATCAGCCATGATATGGCTTTCAAAGCTCTTAAAGGAAAACAACAAAGGGATCGACATCGAGTAACGAATGGCTTGAGAGATTTTTATATGTGGAGTCAGCTTTTTATTAAAAAGAACGGGCCCTCCGCCGTTAATATCAGTCGCGAGTACATGCAAATCCAACTCGACATCGGCAAAGGTTTTGCCTTTTAATTTGTCGTCCAGCCAGTGCTCAAATCGATTGCCGTCCGACACCCCCCCAGTTCTGAGCAATGACCAGAATGAGAACTCTTTAAACTGCTTAAAATCCGTTTCCATAGCCAGTTTTTTCATTGCATCCATCGACCAGCCAACAGCATAGAGGGCTGCAATAATACTCCCCCCTGAAACACCGACTAAATGGTTGAAAGACAGCTTCATCTCTTTTAGTGCCATCAATATACCTATATAGCAGCATAACCGGGTACCACCACCGGAAAAAATAGGTACGATTTCCCGTTCGAGAGGCTGAACAAGCATAATGCGATCCTTTTTGATCTGTAGCGATGTTCTGCTTTTGCAAAAACGGCACAATGCGATACACTCAGAGATGTTCGATTCTGCCTTTACCCCGATGAGTTTAGTCCAAGGATGATAAAAATGCGTTTGCTAATTGGTTGGATCCTCTTCTTTAGTTGCTCACTTCAAGCATCAGCCCTTGTAGAGCTGATCCCCGAAATCAAGCCTTCTGTGGTGGCTATTGCCATACACAACCCAACAGCATCGCCCCGGATTCGATTTATCGGCACTGGGTTTGTTGTCGGTAACGGCAAGCAGGTGGTTACAAACTATCATGTGATTGGCAGAGCTTTAGACGAAAGCCGACGAGAAGCCTATGTCGTGGTATCTGGCAATGCTAAAAATATTACCGTCCACCCCATGATCAATCGTCGCAATGCACCCCAGTATGATTTGGCGATCATGGAGATTGAGCAGGCATTACCCGCCTTGCCATTGGCAGATGATAATACATACACTGCCGAAGGCACGCATATTGCCTTTACCGGCTTTCCTATTTCAAGTGTTTTAGGGCTGTACCCCGCCACCCATCAAGGCATTATCGCGGCTGTGACGCCGATAGCGATTCCAGCCGATAACTCCAGAGATTTAAACATTCAAGCGCTCCGTCAGTTGCGCGAGCCCTATTTAATCTATCAGTTGGATGCGACGGCCTATCCTGGTAATAGCGGTAGCCCACTGCTCAATGTCAATACCGGCAAGGTCGTGGGCGTGATTAATATGGTGCATGTTAAAACCACCAGAGAAGCGGTATTAAGTGATCCCAGCGGGATCAGTTACGCCATTCCAGTCCGACATGTTCGTGAGTTGCTGCAACAGCCGTAAGCACAGGGATCATCATGACCGATTTTTGGAGCCAGCTGGCACTGGATAGAATTGGCTTTGGCTTAGCTACGGCAGGCTATCTTTTCTTCTTTGCTCTGTTATTAACGGTTAAAGTCCGCAATGTCCCGCGAAGTTTGTTGATGGCATTTTCATTAGCAACTGCTTGTTGGGCGTTCAGTTATGCCGCTTTTTCAATCATTCCCTATCAATCTTTGGTATCCATTTGGCTGGAAAACATTCGCCTGCTATTGATCATGCTATTTTTGTACGCCGCTTTGCACATCAGTCAAAACTCATTAACGAGTTTTTTAAGGCGAAAAGCGGTCTGGCTGAGCGGCTTAGCAATGCTCGTTTGGACCTTAACCGCACAATATGGCCTGATTTCGTTGAACAGTCAGGTCAGTGGTCAGCTTTTATTGACGATTTTTGTACTGGCTTTGCTCGAGGCCTTATACCGAAAAGCTGGTGAGGCTCGCTGGCAATTTAAACCGCTGATTTTTGCGCTTAGTATTTGTGTGTTATTTGATTTTGTCTTATTGGCAGAAGCCACCTTATTTCAACGCATAGATAATGAGCTCTGGGCTACACGAGGCTTTATTCATGTCTTAATGATACCGCTGCTGGTGATCTCAGTACGCCGCATTAAAGCCTGGAATATCCGTGTCTATATCTCGCGGGATATTGTTCTGCAAAGCTCACTGGTATTAGGTGCTGGTGTCTATTTGTGTTTGTTGGCTCTGGCTGGTTTTTACATCCGCCTTAGTGGCGGAACCTGGTCGCAATTACTGCAAGCTGTTTTCGTGGTACTGGGCTTTGCTATTTTAGCGGCTTTGGTCTTGTCAGAAGCAATTCGCCGCCGTTTAAAAGTCTTTATTGAAAAAAACTTTTTCGAGAATACCTTCGATTACCGGGTTAAATGGCTGGAACTCACGCATCGCTTGCGGCAAATAGATGTCAATAAAGACGATGTGCATCAACAGTGCCTTATGACTTGGTTGCAGGCGGTTGGCTACACCAGAGGCGCTTTGATCCGTGTGAACCAACAACACTTGCATGTACTGGCGTTAAGCAATCGTGAGGCACTCACACCGCACGAGCATGCTATTTTAGAGCACTACAGAACAGAGTTTCCCGATAGCAACTGGATGATCGATCTGAAACAACCCAATGATCCCTTTGTACAAAGTTTGTCGTTCTCTATAAAGAACATCAATACTCAGCTCATCATCCCTATTCGCTCTAAAGAAGGCTTGTGGGGTTTGTGTTTAATGAATGCCGAAAGCAATTTGCAGTTGAAATTGAATTGGGAATTGCGTGATTACCTCATTGCTGTGACGGAACAAATTGCCAGCTATCTGTTTTTACTGGAAGCCAGCCACAAGCTGATGGAAAACGCCCAATTTGCTGCTTTTAACCGAATGTCTGCTTTTGTGGTGCATGATTTAAAAAATATCAAAGCCCAACTTGATCTACTGCTTAAAAATGCTGAAAAGCATCGCGATAACCCCGAGTTTATTGCCGATGCCTTTGATACCATGGCAGCTACTCAAAGCCGCATGCATAAGATGCTGGCCCAGTTGATGAATAAAGAGCGTACCGAGGATCAGGGCTCACGTATCAATGTGGCTGCTGTGATACAGCAACTGATCAATGAGCGCTGTAAAGGGCAGCTCCCACTGCCTGAACTGATGGTTGAGCATGACTCAAGGCTATCACTCGATAAAGAGCGGTTTAGCAATGTATTGTTTCATCTTATTGATAATGCCCAGTACGCAACTCAATCAGATGGGCAAGTTCAACTGCACTTATCGCATGACGACAGCTTTATGATTTTAAAAATACAAGATACCGGTTGTGGCATGAGTCAGGACTTTATCGAGCACCGGCTGTTTAAGCCTTTTGATTCGACCAAGGGAAATGCTGGCATGGGGATAGGAGCTTACGATGCATTGCTGTTTGCTCAGCAGTTGGGGGGGCAATTGCAGGTCGAAAGCCAAGCGGGTGTGGGGACTACCTTTACCATGCAACTTCCATTAAACTAGAATCTGTTCAGTTTTAGTGCTGAAATAGATCAAGCACCTTCATAAGAACAATGAAGACAAGGATTGTGCCATGAAAACATTATTAATTGTTGAAGATGACCTCGGTATTCAGAAGCAGCTGAAATGGAGCCTGCCAGATTATGAACTGGTATTCGCTGAAGACCGCAGTTCAGCCCTGACTCAAGTGAGACGGCACGAACCTGCCGTGGTCACGCTTGATCTTGGGCTACCGCCTGATGCCAGCAATGCGTCTGAAGGCTTGGCTTGTTTAACCGATATTCTGGCCATACACCCTGACTGCAAAATTATCATCATCACTGGCAGCACTGATAAAGAGCATGCACTCAAAGCCATTAATTTAGGTGCCTACGACTACTACCAAAAGCCGATTGATCCGGATGTGTTGAACGTTATCCTCGCCAGAGCTTTTAAGTTAACCGCGCTAGAGCAAGAAAATCAAAGCCTGCGTAGCTCAGGTTTGCATCAGCAAGATATTATCGGCAACAGCGATAGTATTTTAAAAGCCTGCCGCATGGTCGAGAAAATTGCACCGACGGAGATCACCACCTTATTGCAAGGCGAGAGTGGCACGGGCAAAGAGGTCTTTGCCCGTAGCATTCACAAGCAGAGTCCTCGTGTTGATAAACCTTTTGTTGCTATTAACTGTGCGTCTATTCCTGAGAACCTGTTGGAAAGCGAGCTGTTTGGTTACGAAAAGGGCGCCTTTACCGGTGCCAACAAAACCACCCTGGGTAAAATTGAATGCGCCAGCGGCGGTACGCTGTTGCTGGATGAAATCGGTGATATGCCACTTAGTTTGCAAGCAAAGATGCTGCGTTTTTTGCAAGAGCGTGTCATAGAGCGTCTGGGCGGCCGTCAGGTGATAGAAGTGGATGTACGTGTGATCTGCGCCACCCACCGCAATCTGGCCGATATGGTTGCTGAGCAAACGTTCAGAGAAGATTTGTATTACCGTATCAGTGAAATGACTTTGTTTATCCCACCACTACGTGACCGTGGCCATGATGTGGTGATCATCGCGAAGGCCTTGCTGCATAAGTTTAATCAAGAGTTTAAAACTCAGGTGCATACGTTTTCTGAAGATGCCATTCAGTCGTTATTGAGCCACCGCTGGCCGGGCAATATTCGCGAACTACAAAACAAGCTCAAATCAGCCGTCATTTTAGCCGACAGCAAACAAATCACCTCCGAAGATCTTGGCCTGCAAGCGAATCAGGAATCGAGTGCTCCCAGAACCCTGCGAAAAGTGCGGGAAGACGCAGAAACACAAGCTATTCGCGAAGCCTTTGCCTTGAGCAATGGCAACTTATCCAAAACGGCCGATCAGCTGGGTGTTACCCGCCCTACTCTGTATTCATTGATCGATAAGTACCGCATGCTGGATTTGCGTAACAACGAAGTGACTAGTGACTAGTGTTGAATGTTTAATGTTTAATGTTTAATGTTTAATGTTTAATGTTTAATGTTTAATGTTTAATGTTTAATGTTTAATGTTTAATGTTTAATGTTTAATCACTAATGATAGAGTCTCCGATTTAGGATTTATCAATGATAAAAAAACCCGCCAGCTGGCG
>NZ_JAUZVZ010000010.1 GCF_030717845.1 Alkalimonas collagenimarina | reverse complement strand
GGGCTACAACTCTTCATCCGCATAGCATGGCGACACTTAAAACAGTATCGGAAGTCATAAATCAGCTTTTTGAGCAGCCATAAACTTATAGGAATATTTTAAGTTGGCATTAAGCGAGTTTGAAATTAAAAAATGTGAGAAGGCCCTGGAAGATTTTCTTCAAAAGAGACGGCCCCCAGCTCATTTACGTTCGGAAGTCGATCTCGCTTATCGGCAGGACGGCCATACTATTGTGATCTATGAGTTACGCCAGAATTATCGCAATAAGGCTGAAATGATTGAAGTAGATATTGCCAAGCTGACGTTTGTGCAGACAAAGAAAGTCTGGAAGATTTTCTGGATGAGGCAAGATTTGAAGTGGCATAGTTATCAGCCATATCCAACGGCCAGGACGATTGAAGAAGCTGTAACAGTTGTCGAGAACGACGAGCATGCATGTTTTTTCGGCTAGCACTGAATCGGTCTGAAAGTGTGCTCATGACATGTATAAAACTGCATAAATTACGATTTATTCAAATTTTATGCGGCTTTTCAGCTAGTCGAGCTAAATAGCTGCTTAAGCACGCGATGAGTATCTATAATCGATACGGATTTGCACTTTAATACTTATTAAAGTGCGAAATGAATTAAAAATTAACTATATTCAATGTTGCTTTGCTATGAGCTGCTTTAGATAAATAAAGAGTCTTGATTGTCATTTGCTGACCATAGAGCACGTTAGAGCTCTTAGAGTATCCAAAAGGACGATATCTATTCTAATCACCTTGTTGTTCTGTTAGGCTTTCCGCTGATTTAACTAATGACATGACGCTATGCTCACTCAGATCCGCCAAAAACTCCATAACAGTCGCATCTTTATTGCGCTGCTATTGTGTGTTTTCGTCACATGCTGGGGCAGCAGTGCGAAAATCTGGCAAAACGTTCTTAATCTGAGTACCACGGCGACGGTAACCTATACAGCTCATACGCTAGCTATGGCAGACACACAAAAAAGCACGATTGCTTCTCAGAGCGATGGAGGGTACTCAGCCAACACCGAGCGCTGTGACAAAACCTCCTATCTAATCACCCAGGCTCAGCAGGACTTGTCTGATTTTGTCGCAATCCTTTTCATTGTGCTATTGCTGTTTGTCAGTGTATTTCGCACCCAAAAGCCGCTCAAACTTAAACCATTCTGGCGCCCGAAGCGGCGCACGCACTCCGTATTTTGTTGCTTCCTGGAATAGATAACTGGCTTAAAAACCACGCTTTTATCTTTTTTCAGGAGAACATGACATGTACAACCTTTTTTCGCTATGGCGTCAGCCATGGGTGTTGTTTGGGCTTATTGGCAGCGTGCTCTTTAGCGCAAGCGCTCTGGCCACCCCTCCCAGCACTGGTTGGCTGACAACAGCTGAAGCACCCCATTTATCAGTAAAATTAACACTGACCGGCCACTATGATGCTAGCTCAGCTGTCTTACCAGCAACCTTGCAGGTACAGTTAGATGACGACTGGAAAACTTACTGGCAAGCGCCTGGTGAAGGAGGTATTGCACCTTCGTTACACTGGTCGGATTCAAAAAACCTGGTCGATATTCATTGGTTCTGGCCTGCACCATCGCGTTATCTTGTGCAAGGTTTTGCCACCCAAGGGTATCAGCATAGCGTTACTTTTCCGCTACAGCTGCAACTCACGCCTGGTGCACCCTCAGCCGTTTTGCAAGGTGTTCTCACCGTACCAAGCTGCACTACAATCTGCGTATTGACAGACTTTGCACTGGAGCTTCCGATTGATATAGCTTCGCTGCAAGCCGATGAAGAGCAGATGTTCCTGTTTAGTCAGGCGATGAGTCAGGTACCGCAACCACTGGCGGATGTGCAAATTAAGCAAGCTGGTATCACCGATAAGCCAGGACAAATCTACATTCAGCTGGAACGAGACCATGGCTGGACAAGCCCCGAAATATTTATTCACAGCAATGAGGATGGCTTGTCTGAAGTGGTGTACGAGGTTGCATCTGCCAACCTATCAGGCAAAGAGCTAAGTGTAGTAGTGAGCGCCAGCCACTGGTTGGGTTTGCCCGATCTGACGGACAAAACGCTTTATGTCACAGTAACAGACAATGAGTTTTCTGCTGAATACCCGGTTACGTTAACGGCGGTTACGTCGGTACCTCCGGACAGTCAACGATCACTTCTGCTCATTTTACTGTTAGCTCTGGCTGGTGGCCTGATCTTGAACATCATGCCCTGTGTGTTACCGGTTCTTGGGATAAAACTCCAAAGCATGCTGCTGAATAAACCAAAGCAAGGTAGCACTATCAGAAAGCAATTCCTGGCTTCAGCACTCGGTATTATCACCTCGTTCTGGCTATTAGCCCTGGCACTTAGCTTACTGAAATGGTCGGGAGAAAGTATTGGTTGGGGTATTCAATTCCAAAACCCTTACTTTATTGGCGGAATGGTAGGTGTCACCTGGTTATTTACTTTAAATCTGGCAGGCGCTTTTGAGGTTCGTTTACCGGGTTCTTTAGGGGGCTGGGCAGCAACAAAAGGCAACAATAGCTATGCAGGACATTTTTTACAGGGCATGTTGGCCACATTATTAGCCACACCATGCACCGCGCCATTTTTGGGTACGGCTGTCGCTTTTGCACTGTCAGCTGACATTGTCACCATAGTACTGATATTTACCGCCCTGGGAATAGGCATGGCGTTACCCTGGTTACTGCTAGCTGCTTTGCCACAATTATCAGCGTGGCTACCTAAACCAGGCCGCTGGATGCTGTGGGTTAAGCCGTTTTTCGCGGCGATGATGTTTGCTACAAGTTTATGGTTACTTAGTTTACTAACGCCTTTTATGGGCAGCGCAACATTTACGTTGTTACTGGTCGCCTTACTTGTGGTGACCTTGTTCATACTAGGCAGAACCTATGGACTGAAGATCATTCTCTACCTGATTAGCACGCTTGCATTGCTGGGGGCGGCATCAGGTGTCGCACTAATGCTTACGGCTGAAAGCTGGCAGCAGGTATTACCTGCCGATCATGACTGGCAGCCACTGTCCGACCAGCACATTCATACCGCTGTCGCTGCTGGAAACGTGGTGTTTGTTGATATCACTGCAGACTGGTGTATTACCTGTAAAGCAAACAAGATTGGCGTATTGCTACAGCAACCAGTGCATAACGCGCTGGCAGAGCCTGGTGTTGTCCGGATACGCGGTGACTGGACAGTGCGCAACCCCGCTATAAGCCATTACTTGCAAAGCAACAACACCTTTGGAGTACCCTTTAATAAAGTGTATGGGCCTGGCGCCCCTGAGGGTATTGCTTTACCTACTCTTTTAACCACCGACGTGGTGATTCAAGCATTGGAGCAAGCCCGTGACCAAACCAAATAACCAAACGAACCAACCGAACCGCTGGCGCCGCCGCCTGATTGAGTTCTTTCTTTATACAGTGCTGATATTCGCGCTGGTGCTGGCTCTGGATTGGTACCGCAATCGACAGGTCCCTGAATCATTGCCGGTACAACAGCCGCTGATGGATATTCAGGGAAAGGGGCATGATTTACAAAGCCTCAGCCACGAAGGGCCCATACTGGTTTATTTCTGGGCGACCTGGTGCCCGATCTGTCAGCTGACCTCACCGGTCATGGACAGCTTTAACGATACATATCCAGTAGTCAGTATCGCCCTGCGCTCAGGTGATGACCAGAAACTACAACACTATATGACAGCTAAAGATTACCACTTCCCGGTGATCAACGACCAGGATGGCTTGCTTACCGCCCAGTGGCAAGTGGGTGTAACACCAACCATTGCATTGGTGGTTAATGGCCAGGTTGTCTGGGTCACATCAGGAGTGACGACCTCTCTGGGCTTACAGGCCCGTTTATGGTTTTACAAGCATTTTAACTAACTTAAGGTACTACTTATGAAAACTTTTTTTCTTAGCCTGTGCACTATAGGTGTCTTGCAACTAAGCATTGTTGCGCCACTACAAGCTCAAAGTTTAACTGAGCAACAGCAACGAGAACTTAGCGAGATTAATACCATACTAAGCGCCAACCCGATGCTGATAAACAGTATGTATCAGGGACTGAACAATTATCTGGCACAGAAAACAAAAAAAGACGCATTTTTAGCTGAAAATCATGACTGGCTGTTTAATAACACAGTGCATCCAGTGCTGGGGAATGCGAATGCTGCCCATAAAATTATTGTATTTACTGACTACGATTGCCCTTATTGTAAACGACTAGAACCGGAGCTGGAAAAGTTAGTCGCAAAGTATCCGTCAGTACAGGTCATTAATATTCTGGTCCCACTGCGCCAACAGCGCCCTGCAGGTGCAAAAACCAGCTCAGCTTTATTAGCGCTGGATTTATGGCGCAGCAACAAACCAGAATTTGATAAAGCGCATCAACTGTTAATGAAGAAATCAGGGCTTCATACCGCAGACTCTTTAAGGCATATCGGTACCAGTACTGGCAATGATACATTGTTAACTGCATCAGCAGAGAGCCAGCAGATTGTTGAGCGCAACATGGCCGTATTTACTGGCTTTGGGCTACGCGGTACTCCTGCGATTATGATCGGCGAACAAGTTATTCCAGGCTTTGTACCTTACCCAAAACTCCTTGAGGTTGCAGAGCATGAGTTTTCGTTAAGGTAATTATCAAGAAAGGCTGGCATGATGGCAGCATTTGCCAGTAACCGGAATTAAGCTGGCCGCAGTTTGAACCAGCGAGTTGAACTAGTAGAAATCAGAGCACGTTAGTGCTCTGTTTCAAAGAGTCAAAGCATCTGCAGTAATAGCAAAAAAAGCAAATAAACAGCTCTTCGTATACAAGTTCGTGAATCCTCAGCTATGCTGTAGTTTCACCGAACAACTTCAAGCGTGAATATTTTAAAGAAGGTAGATGGTGTCTAGAAAATTTCAGGCCTTACCACTCAGTTAGTATCTAGAATTGATACCAATTTGCATTTTAAAAAGTGTGAAAGCACCTGATTGTTTTACTTATTTCGATTAAGCTCAAACTCTTTGTACTTAGCAAGAACTTCTTGGTTACTGTACTCTCCCTCGACAGAATCCTGAGCTTGGCTGCCGTCTAAACCTTTTATATCACCTATTGATCCACCCCATGCAAGCCTGTCACGTTGAGGAACAATGAATGTCGATAAATAGCTGTCTAAATGGTTTTTACCTGGCGAAGTGATTTCTTTGCTTAAGGCAGATAAATAATCATTTTTTGCTGTTTGCTGCCAATCAATACAGAATCCAGCCCGGTAACATAACTCGCTGTGAATAATCAGCATTGTTCTTCCATTTCCATCGAGAAAAGGGTGGCCATATGCGAAGTAGCCCATGACTTCGCCTGAACGCTTACGCATTTGAATTTTGTCATGAGCAATTTTGAGCCCTTCAGCTACCGCTCGCTCGATATCTACTGGATGACAGAACTGCGTATTCGCTTTTGATATTGCTAAGTTTGGGACAACTTCATTCCGATCTTTCCCTGCCCACGGGTAGAACTCATGAAAAAGAATCTTGTGAACAGCTTTAAAGTCACTGTATGTGATTTGCTGTTTATTAGATAGGTAACTAAGCGCATCATCGAGGCCAGCACGAAACATCGTGTGCTCAATTTCTCGAACAATCTCCAGATTTTTTTCTTTAAACCGGTTTTGTAAATAACCAGCTTCTTCAAAATCCTTAAACGGGTCGAACACTTTCGTTTCTCTCCCTGAGGTAATTAATAGTTAGTATTGCGACATCCTTTGTTGAAATCTTACCGGCCCTCTTCATTGCTATGAGCAGATCCTCAACGCTATCTTGTCTCACTTCGTCACCCGCGAGTTTTGTTACAGAGTTAGCCCAGCGATCCAGTGAACATTTTTTGTACTTTACCTGATGTGAATGTGCTAGAGCTTCCACATATTGAGCAACGTTTTTAGTTGGAAACTTGAGCGTCTGATTAGTTTTGCTACTGCGTGCCCTTTTAGATCTGGTACGAAAGGTTATCGCTATATTATTAATAAAGATCGTCTTCCAAACTCTGGGAGTGCTAGTCTCGATTATAATAGGCTTACCAGATCTAGCAGCATTGGCGTCTATATCTGGCTTTTGGACTAATGAGTAACCCAATTTAGCGGCAGCATCTGAGATTATGGTTAACAGCGAATCCGTCATTTCTTTGGGTGGAGTGTTAATAACGTTGGCTTTCGCGTAAATACCGCGGCCAAGTCGATGGATGACTCCTTTAGAAATCAGCTTATTTAAAATACTCGACACCTGAGTAGGACTGCCAAGATTGGCAACATCAGAACGAAGTAAAACCGATCCTGTACGTCGACTGATTGACTGACGCATACGAGATTCTAGATTCATAATTTTCACTCCTGATCTCTTATACAATAAGTATACTACAAAGAAGCTCCTTGCGCTCGCTAAATTAAGTGAATATTATCAGTGGGTTGTCTTGAATTTGTGATGTGGTGGCCGGCATAACATGTAAAATGGTAAATAGGTCAAAATCGCAGTTCCATATAGAATGCAATTTATTTTTTGGAGTTGAATTTGATTGATTTCAATGCCTTGTATCTATCGCATTGCTATTTAGATATACCCGCGATTTAGAAAGTTCTGTTCCATGGCGCTGTAGTTCTTAATATTACGCTCCCTGGCTCGTTCACTAAGCGCACGTTGTTTAATAGAATCTTGTGCTGTCAGATCGTACTGAACGCCACTAAAATTAATACTAAATCGCTTCCTTGGATTTGTAGTTTTGCTCCCACTTGATATACCGCTCTTTCCAAAGTTTAGCCACAGATTCTTTTTGCTCCCACTTTTTCTCAATCTCTTTCTTTTCCGGTAGCTCAACACCAGACAGCTGCTGGCTGAACATGCGTGGTATCACATGGCTATAGTGGCGCTCGATCATTTCTATACTGGTTCCACACTGACGGGCTAGAACATCAATACTAACTTTTTGCGCTATGAGCTCCCAAGTGATAAACGAATGACGTAGCGAGTACAGTGTTCTTTTGCCATGTGGTGAGTCATCAAAGCCAATTTCTTTCAGTGCATTATTGAAAGTGCGACTAATTTCATTGGTTTTAGAACCATCAGGCAAGCGGAAAATAAGGTCGGTTGCTTTGCGGTTGGGGAAACGTTCAGTCAGACGCAATATGGTTTGCTGAAGAGCTCGCTTGCATACCACTTCGCGGGTGCCAGTGTGAAGGGTGGTTTTACCTTTACGGACACTGATGAAGAAGGTGGCTTTGTCATCATGACGTTCGATATGCAGATCACCCCAGGTTAGGTTGTCTAACTCTGTGCCTGGCCGCATGCCGGTATGGATCACGAACTCGGCATAGTCTTGTGTTAGCTCACGGATTTGACGGCTCACTTCTTTGCGGCTGTTAATTTCCATCTGGTACAGGTGATCTTGTATCTTTTCATATTCGGCAGGCGTAAAAGCCGCACGCCTGACAGTCGTAGTTCCATTGGTAGATAAGGATGGTACTTGAACAGCCAACATCCATTTACTGTTTACAGCTTCTTTGAATACCATCTGCATAGCTGCGTTATGCGTCATCAGAGTAGACCGAGCTGGCTTACGCTTGAATTTGCTCTCACGCCAGACATCAAACTCGCGCAGCTTCTCGCTATCAATGGACGTGATGTAGGTTCGGTCAAAAAACGGGATGTGGTATTTCTCTAAGCAACCGATGTAATCTTCATAGATTGCCTTACCAGCACCACGGGCACGGTCTGCTTTCATCGCAGTAATGGCTTTTTCGGCGACATCCTTAAAGCGTTTGCTGGTAGTTAGGGTGTTTGTCTCAGCTCGGATTTCATACTCAATCAAGATATGGTGCGCCTTGGCAATCGCCCGATCTTTATCGACCTCTTTTGTAGCCTTGCAATACCACTTCCCGTTCAAGGTAAAACGGGCATACCAACGCTTGCTATTACTCTGTAGAAAAATGTATAGGCCGGGTTTGATGTCATGGCGCTCAAGTTGGCTAGTCATTGCTTGGCACCACGTGGGTAGGTTGGGGGAGCAATGCAGCAGGACTGCATGAATACAGTGAATAGGGGGCTGAAACCCTCAAGCTTGTTCGGAGTTGATTTGAGTAGTTGTGCATCGACAAAGTCCAGAAGACAGTTTGCTAAGTTTTTGCTAAGCGCGTACTTTGCAGCTTTTTGCAGTCTAACTTATTGTTTAATAAACTACCATCTTAGATGCACTCTTTTCAAAATCCACCGTTGGAAACAACGTGTCGGTTCGAGTCCGACCCTAGGCACCATTTATTTTTAAATTCATTCATATTTACCCTTCTTGCTCATAATTTCCTTTACACTAGGCGACTTTAAGTCACCTAGATGAACTATGCTATGGAAACTTACCAAATATTCGAAGTGTCTGAAGATGGTTTTGAAAATTTTGAACAGATGGGTACTAAATCTAAATTTTGGTATTCAGATAAAACTGATAGCCAAAGCTATCTGTTCAAATCTATACATACTTCAGACAAGTATGGCCAAGATATCATTCGTTTTGGAGAAGATTGGGCTGAAAAAATTGCCTGTGAAATAGCAAATCTATTATCTATTCCAACAGCTCAGTATGATTTGGCTACATACAATGGTGAGCGGGGTATTAGAACGAAAAACTTTCTTCAAGATGGTGATGTGAATCACACCGGTAAATTCGGAGGCGGATTTGTTTGAGTCATGCTGCCGTATCTTGAGTTAATTGTCGATAGTAGTTTTCCTCATATTCAGCCGGTGGGATATCGCCAATTGAGCTCAGCAATCGTCTGTTGTTAAACCAGTCAACCCAGTCCAGTGTTGCAAGCTCAACTTGCTCCAGCCCTCTCCACGGGCCGTCTTTATAAATCACCTCGGCTTTGTACAAGCCGTTAATCGTTTCAGCCAAGGCATTGTCATACGAGTCGCCAACACTGCCAACCGAAGCTGTAAAGCCAGCTTCTGATAACCGTTCAGAGTAACGTATCGAGACATACTGGCTTCCTCTGTCGCTGTGATGAATGACGCCTTTAGGCTTACCTCTGGCCCATAAAGCTTGCTCTAACGCGTCCAGAATCAACTGTGTCTGCATCGACTTCATCACACGCCAGCCCACGATTTTTCGGGAGAACACATCGATGACGAAGGCGACGTAAACGAAGCCTGACCATGTAGCAACATACGTGATATCTGCAACCCACAATTGGTTTGGCCGGTTGGCACTGAACTCCCGTTTCACCAGCTCCAATGGCTTAGCTGCGCTATCATCAGGGATCGTTGTGATACAACGGCTGCCACGTCGCACGCCCTGGATCCCAAGCGTACTCATAAGTCTGGCAACCGTGCAGCGAGCCACCGTGAAGTCTTCACGCTTCAGTTGTTTCCAGACTTTCCTGATGCCATAGCATTGGCGATTATCCTGCCATACACGCAGGATCTCAGGCTTCAGAGCCTCATCCTGATGGTAACGCTGACAGCGGCGCTCAGGCTGCGCTTCAAGTGACTTGCACCGGTAATACGTTGATGGTGCGATCTGCAGCACACGGCAAATCGGCTCGACACCATGCAACACTCGGTGCGCATCGATAAACTGGACTACTTCTTCGGTTTGCGGTCGAGCTCCGCCTGGGCAAAAAATGCAGCTGCCTTCTTCAGGATCTCATTTGCTTGCTTGAGCTCTTTGTTTTCTCGTTCAAGCTGCTTGATCTTGGCTGCTGCATCCGAGGTGACACCTGGCTTTTTGCCTGAGTCCACTTCGATTCGATTAACCCAAGCTCTTAATGTCTCAGGAGTACAGCCAATTTTTGATGAAATAGACACCAGCGCCGCCCACCGGGATGGGTGCTCATGCTCTGAGGTCAAAACCATGCGAACTGCACGTTCGCGGACTTCTGCGGAATAAGTTGCTCTTTTGTTCATGTGCTAATTCTCTCAAGAAAATTAGCCTCCGACAAACCCGGTGTGATTTAATGGGGTAAGCCGCTTATCGCTTCTATCTCACTCATCGTTAGCCCTTTGGTATCACGCTGACATCGTAACTATTATGTTTTGGGCTGGCTATTAAGTGGGCTTCGCCCCCTTTGGAGTTGTATGCTTTCATTAGCTAACTTCCATCTCAAAAAACCCCATACCCAACCAATAAGTCAAAAAGTTATCCTCCCACATCGGGTATAGGGTTCTGGCTATTTCAATCGGGTGGTAACCATGCAGATCTTGATACATGCCTGCCTGAAAATCGAAGTCTACCGATTTGGCCAACTCAGCAAATGGGCCTTGGCCGACATAGGTAAACTCGGCACTGTAGCCCGGAGACCGGGTGTTCAGGCCTTACCATTACGGGGTAAGTCGATCGTGCCAGTAGCCGGGTTTTCTAGAATGATGGGCGAACGCAACAACCGTAATTATTTGACTATTTGCTATTGTCACCAAAGAAAAAGGAAACCTTTGAAGAATCAATCTTTTGGCTCCGAGTTTGGCTGCTTCGCCAATGACGGGTACGAGCGGCGGGTTTGGTTTGCTGAGCTTCGCCGCTGCCTGCTCAAAACTGGTAATGAGCTGCTCGCCCAGACCAGGTATCTCGAGTTCGTACCAAGCAGCGGCCTCGGTCAACTCTTCGCTAGCTTCCGAGCTAACCTTTACTTTCAAGATCAGCCCTTAATCCGAGCTCTAGCTCGTGAAATGGCTTCATCAACATCAAGAAGTTCAGTTTTTCCTGATTCAATGTCATTGATTCTGCGGCAAATTTCTACGTCCCAGGCCTCTGCAGCACTCATGTCGGCTGGGCCATCTAAACTGGCAACCAAATCATGTGCAAGTTTAGCACGCTCTTTCTCAGGCAAGGTCATAGCAGCATTAGTGATACGTTCAAGTTGTGCTGTTTCCATTGCATCACCTAAAACCTTTAAAACGACAATGAATAAATGATGCACCAAAATACCCCACATAACAAGGCCAAGCACACAGCGACACCTTCTATAGTTAGCCTGCTCATATTGAGGACAGATCAAAATTAACTGACTTCCCGCTTTGCTCACTTCAGATGTGGCTTACCCGCGAAGAACGAAAATGACGGCATTCGCTTTTTTAAATTCAGCATTATTGTTTTTTGTATGCCGTTTGGTTGTACAAAAGAATTTTCGGCTTTCCTGCACTTAGGCTAAAACTGACTTCAACACCGGTATCTTCATGCACATAGGCATGGTCACCTTGCACCGCTGTTAAGGGGTAAACATCGCCATTGGGAAATTTGACGGCAATACCATCGGCTTGATCCAGTTGAATAACGTCGGCCTGCCAACCAGCCACAAAAGGATATTTGCCCAGAAACACGGTTTGATCTTGCCGATTCACGGTGCGCCTTTCAAAAGGTTTTCCTTTAAAATCAGGCCAGTTATAAACAAATGACGCTGCCCTCAGCATTTCAAGCCCTATACTAAAGCCAGCATCGGAGTTAGTCATAAATACGGCGCCATCTCCCGTCTCTGGATACATAACCATAAAGCAACTGTAACCCCGGGTGCCGCCACCATGCTTGAACAGGAATTGTTCATCGTCACCCGCAACGATAAATGTCATGGCGGGTTGCCCGCCAAATTGATCGGATAGATCTTGATCGGGCATGACCGGGGCTAACATTTCTCTGGAAGAGGCTTGCGATAGCAGCTCACTCTGCCCCTGGTATGCCTTAGTGGTTTCGATGGCGAGCTTGGCTAAATCGCTGGGAGTAGACCACAACCCTGCCGCAGCTTGCTCAGGATGCACCCGCCAGCCGCCAGTGATTGGTTTGCCCGACGGTTCATGGCCTAAAGCGGCTTGAACCCCATCTTTTTGCGGATAATCCATCGCAAATGAGCTATTTTCCATACCAACTTGCGACAACACCCAGGCATCCATCACTTGTTCAAAAGGCTGTTGGAAGGTGTCACTCAAGGCTATTTCAGCCAGGGTATAGCCGGCGCCCGAATAGCTAACTAGAGTGCCTGGCGTTGTTTCAACCTTGGCAGCTTTGTTGGTAGCAGGTGCCTCGCCGTTAAACGTTTGCACATCAGATGGTATGGCTGCGCCTTTTTCATAGCCCAGATAGCCTCCTGCAGTTAATCCGGAGGTATGATCAAGAATATTTTTAAAGGTAACGGGGGTCTCAGCAGTCTGTTTGCCTTGAGCTAACGTCAACGATGTTACATATGTCTCAATATCGGCATGAATATCTATCACGCCTTGGTCTTTCATTCTCATCACAGCAAATACCGTGACCGGTTTGGCAATAGATGCCGCCTGAAATACTGTGTTGACCGTTACCGCCTGGTCTGAAGAAGCTGCGATAGTGCCATAGCCCTGGGCCCAGGACACTTCACCGTTTTGGATTAGGGCGAAACTTATGCCGGGCACTTTATGATGCGACAGTCGCTCAGTGACCGTAAAGGTGTTCACTTGCTCCTGAGCAAATTTAACCGGAGGGCGCAAACCTGCTTCAACAGCTGCTTGTAACGCAGCCGTGTTAATTTCCTTATTAACCACGCTTTTATCTGGCGCGATGTTTGTAGCTTGCGCGCAATGGGCGCTTACAGCCAAAATTACCAACAAATACTTCTTCATAGTTTCCTCGATAGCGTTGCTCACCTTTGAACGCAGCGATCATGACCAATTGCACAATAACAGGCATGATTTTTCGATGACTTTTTATGACATTTGATGACCTGACCTGGTGGATATGCTAATTTTCGCCTTCCAGAGGGAGAGCAAGGGTTAAGCAATGCGTTGGCAGATTGATGATTTTGTTTTTTGTGATCAGCACCAGTCGTTAACGCATGATGGCAAAGTACAGCAGCTGGAACCTATTCTGGTTGAGTTACTGTCTTACTTTTGCCATAACCCGGATACAATCATCAGTAGAGATGAACTGGTAGCCGCCGTATGGCTTGGGCGCACGGTAACGGATGGCGCAGTGAACAGAGCCATTACCAAATTGAGGCGCTGTTTTGCTGATAATCCTAAGGCTCCCCGCTTTATCGCTACCTTTCCTAAAAAAGGCTATAAGTTTATTGCTGTCGTCAGGGAGTGTGTGCCCGATGAACATACTGGCGGCCTGCCAGGCAAGCATTCTCACCAAGCTGGCAAAGCCAATCGCACAGTAGATAACCGATATGCACTCTATACTGCTATTGCCCTGATAGTGGTTGCTATTGGCTTATTTTTGGTCAAACCAGACAAAGATACCGCTTCGTTGATAACCCAGGCAAAACGACTCACTCACTCTGCCGGGCAAGAATGGCAGCCAAGGATTTCCCCTGACCAGCAATACCTGACGTATACCGAAATTGTTGCGAATAAAATGCAGCTTTTTATTAAACAGTTATCGGATGGAAGCACAGTAGAAGTTACTCCGGTAGACGACCCAAATGCATGGGTTGGGCCTGCCAGCTGGAACTCGACTGGAGATAAGCTGGTCTACCTCGTGGCGACTCAGGATTACTGTCGCTATTACCTGCAATCTTTTGCTGCCATGACGCTTGGCGAGCCGCAGCTTATTCACAATTGCCCGGCCGGTAGTTATGGAAAAATCGCCTTTTCTCATTCTGATAACGTTTTAATTTACACTGAACGTTCCGGCACGAATTCGTCCTATGTATTATTTGAATTTGACCTGATCACAGGCCAGAAGCGCAAATTGAACCAGCCTCCTTTGGTCCTTGCTGGCAATATCTCGTTCGATTTGCATCCGACCCAAAACAAATTACTGGTATCCTCAGTCGACGAACAAATGTGGGAACGCTTTTATTCCGTCGATCTTGATACGGATGAATTGACCCTGTTGTTTAAGCTGGATAGCTATATCTGTTGTGGTATTTGGGATCACTCCGGAAAACGGGTGGTACTGATGGGTGAACACCCGGCGGTGCAACTTGTTAGTTACGATTTGCAAGGGAAAGACCGGCAGGTCGTGTATGCCGGATCTCAGCAACTGCATCCGCCAGAAAGGCACACCAATGGCATTGATTATGTGTTTCCGGCGGGCAGAAGTAATCTTGATACCCATTTCTATAGTTTTACCACCCTTAAAACAAAGCATATTGTCAATTCGTCCGTGGATGACCGATTGGCGAGAGTCAGCCCCCAGGAAGATAAAGTTGCCTACGTAGGGCTGGCAAGCGGCACAGAAGAAATATGGCTGGCAGATAGCAATGGCAGCAATCAGCGTCAGTTGACCCGTTTTAATGATCAACGCCACTACTTGGATTTAACCTGGGCGCCGAATGGAAAAACACTGGCCGGGCTTACGTTAAACGAAATCCATTTAATTGATATAAACAATCACAATAGCCGTGTGTTGCGAATCCCTCAGATGGACATCCGCGCTATCTCCTTTAAGGATGATCAAACCGTTTTTTACAGCGTGAAACAAGACGGCCAATGGGTAGTAAAACGATACAACATAACTACAGACGAAGTTTCAGGTACAGATAGTAAATGGCAGTTTGTCCGGTTCGATGCCGATGACAAAAATACCTTGTGGGTAGATCAGCAAAACAAAATATACGTAGGTGCGGCAGCTCAGCCAGTAGAAATACCTCAGCACGACACGTTTAAGATCATGGTTGGTCGACATTTTAATGTAAGAAAGCAGGGTGCCAATTGGTATTGGCAGCACTGGGATAACGACCAGTATCAGCTGTATAGCATGGGGCCGGAACAAAACCAGCCCAGCCCGGTGCTTCGCTCCGATAGCCCACATATTGATCTATCGGCGACAGGGATTTTTTATCACAAGGCAGAGCGCCGAAATACAGATATATTTCAAACCGTGGCGCTGAAGTAGCTGAATATCAGTCTAAAACCATAGCGCGATGACCAGTAAGAAAGCGCACGTAATCTTTGCAACCTTTTGCTGAAAGCTCCCGATCTGCGGGTTTTTACTCTGTGCTCACTCTGAGAGCACTAACGTGTTCTGATTTCTACCAGTTCAACGCGCCGGTTCAAACTGCGGCCAGCTTCATTTCGGTTACTGGCAATCGGTGCCATCATGCCAGCTCCTGAAGCTTGTAACCGAGCTGAATCGACGTTATGCCGATGTTGTAAATAGCTGACAACTGCTGTTGCACGTTGTAGTGAAAGTCTGAGGTTGTAGTCAAAGTCACCGACATCATCGGTATGACCAACCACCAGCAGCCCTAGCTCAGGTTGTTCCTGCAGCAGGCTAGCGATGGTACTCAGGCTGTCAGCAGACTCTGGTAAAATCTCATCGCTGTCAAATGCAAACAATATATCCTGAATGGCAACACGGCCACTTTCTATCAGGCTGTCTGCCATTTCGTTCGATGTTAGTGGCCGGTGCTCCATACTGACTTCCATGGCTTCTTCGGTGACTACATTGACAGTCACCCCGGTACCGCGAGGGTTGTTACCGGCAAATAAGTAAGTTGACACACTGACATTCAGCCCTTCAGCTGGCTTTTGTGCCAGGATATAATAGACATGTTGCCGAACCTGAATAGGGCCATTGGCAGCAAGGTGCCGGTGTTCGGTCAGGAAGTTTGCACTGCGTCCAGCGCTCACCAGTTCATCACCTTCACCATTAAAAAGGATGTCAAAACCCTGCTCTTCCAGAGTATGGAGATAACTTCGATGTACCCGCAAAGGACTGATTTCAGGATCTGTGAAATCATAGATCATCCTCAGATGTTCTCCTTCCACGGTCAGCTGGTTTGAGTAGACTTTCGTTCTCAAGTCCAGTGGTCCAGCAGGTAGTATGACTTGTGCAAAGTCGTCTCTTTCAAAGGTACGAATCAATGAGCCAGCGACTCGTTTTACGGCTGGATGATCACCGGCGCCGTCGACGTCTTGACGATTTTCAGCCAGAGCGCTATGGCTGAACAGTAGTCCGGTGAGCACGATAACAAAGATTAAGAGGAGAGGGCGTTTCGAATACGAATAACTGAAAGTCATAAGGCAATCTTCCTTGGTTTGTTCTTATTAATTAGTCATCAAATACATTTGTACAAATAGTGAGCATACACACTCTTTTGTAGAGTATCAAAGGCTGAGGGATACAAAGCTTATAAATACACCTGCTTCTTGCTTATTTAATTAACGAGAAATTTTGCTCTGCAATAGTGCTGGGTTATGACTTAACATTGGAGTGAGTGCAGCCACACGCAAACCTGCTTGGCAGGCTTACGTGTGGCTTGAGGACTAAAACGTAGCGCGCACACCGGCGAAGATGCGGCGGCCAAAGTGGTTGATCCGGAATGGGACGCCATCATCACCGACTTCAGCTTTTGCTTTGGAGTCGCCTAAGTTGACCACCTGGAACATTGCCGAGAAGTTCTCATTAATTTGGTAGGTGATATTGGTATCAATCTGGCCGTAGCCACTCTGATACCAGCGATGCTCACCAATGATACCGGCATAGTAACGGTCACGATAATTGTAAGAGATACGGGCTGACCAATCCCCTTTATCGTAATAGGCCGTGGCGTTGTAGGTATGGCGGGAGTTATTGGGTAGTTCTTTGCCTTCCTCACTCATTTTGGCATCGGCATAGGTATAGTTGGCTAAGGCGCCAAAGCCATTACCAAAGTTATGCTGCAGATTTAGTTCGATACCCTGGTTGATACCGCCTTTGGTATTAACAGGTGTTCGCAGGTTGTATTCATCCAGATTATTGTCTTCATCGGGTAGCATTACCGGAAAGTACTGCTCGTCAATGTAAGAGCCGATATCCTTGTAGAAATAGGCAACAGAAATAATGGATGCACTGGTGAAGTAATACTCAGCCGATAGATCGTACTGATTGGCTCGGTACGGGTCCAGGTGAGGATTGCCCTGAAAGCCAGGGTTTGGTGGATTGTGAAATGCTGTCTTTCTGTAACCACGACGGCTGGTTAGCAAATCATAGTCGGGCCGGGAGATGACTTTCGCCGCGGCAAACCGCACGATGATATCATCCGCCAGATCATAATTGATGTTCAGGCTTGGCAAAATATCGTCATAGCTGCGCTCGACCACGACCGGTGTCCAGATCCAGGATTCAGGAGCCCAGGGGAACTGCATCCAGAAATCATAGCCCTCACTGGTTTGCTCGGTGCGGGCATAACGGACACCGATGTTACCGCGCAGCTTATCGACTGCAAAATTACCTTGCAGGTAGGCATTGCCGATATTCTCTGTCAGATCAAAGGCATATTCCATGTGGTCGTATTCACGCAGTGGTGTGGTATCTACCGTCCATTGCTGCCAGGCGGTATGATTAAATTGATACAAGGCGTGCTGTTCGCTGCCCTGGCCGAAAAAGTCCTGAATTAAGCTGCCATCGGTAAATTGATTTAAGCGTGCCGCCCCCAGATCATCGGGATGCCAGACCACTTTAAACAAGCCTGATGTTTTGTTGTGGGCACGGTACTTGACACCCGCATCGATGGAGGTAAACCACTCACCGTTCAGCACATAATTCAGATCTGCCTGAAAGTAGCTCTCTTTCTGGGTGTTGGAAATCAGATTACGGTGGGTATAAAGGCCATTGTAATCGGCAGGCATTAAGCTGTCGTCAAAGCGATAAGAAACATCGCCACCGGCAATGCTAAAGTCGGCTTCAGCGGCGGCCTGAAACTCCACCTGATCATCTTTGATATCTCCTTTGGCGCGGGTAAAACCAAGCTGGAACGATAAGGTGTAGTTGTCTGCCGTATAGTCGGCTTGTAAATCATGCACCCGGGTTTCATAGCCACCCAAATGATAATTGGCGGTGTACAATGCTTCTTGTTCCCAGTTGACATCATCTGCGTTCGGGAAGACTCTGCCACTGGTGATCAGGTTGCCGACCGTGTTACTGAACTGAATATCATTGGGGCTACCAATCAGATAAGCGCCATTGGCCACTGAACGGTTTTCTTGGTCCACCTTGGAAAATAAGTTATTGAACGTCAACGACCAGGCATCATTCGGTGCGTATTGGATGGCGGCCGTCAGTGTGGTCAGATCGCGTGCTGATTCGTACCGTGAAGCCCGTGCTTCAGCCGGGGCAAAGTAGGTCATATCATCGCGCACAACGCGGCTGAGGCCTCTGGTGAATTTACTGTCACGCTGGATGTTGTTTTCTTTGTATACCGCGCTGAAGTTAAAGCCGAAATCTTCGTTATCATTTTTCCAGGAATAAAAGCCGGATAGTTGCGGGCTGGTCTTATCGCTGGTGTCCTGATAGGCCATTCTGGCGGATAAGGCCAGGAAGTTACTTTCTAACTCAAGCGGGTTGCGGGTGCGGACAATCACGGTGCCACCCAGGGAGCCTTCATCAATTTTAGCCTGGGCAGATTTATGCACTTCCAGTGTCTGAATCACTTCGGCTGGCAATAAAGAGTAATTAAAGCCGCGCGATGGGGTCAGGATGGAGGTCGATGCTGTGGCTGAAGCCACATTCTGGCCATTCAGTAAGGTCAGGTTTAAATGCGGTGCCGTACCCCGGATGCTAACCCGGTCGCTTTCGCCATCGCTTTTTTCAACCTGAACACCACTGATCCGGGCCAGAGAGTCTGCCACAGTTTGATCCGGAAACTTTCCCACATCCTCTGCCGTGACCGCATCCACGATGGTGTCTGAAAATCGTTTGATATTGAGGTTTCGTTCTTGTGACGCCGCAAACCCTCGTACCTGAATGCGCTCCACTTCTTCCTCTTCAGTGGCATCAACTTCTGAAGCCAGGCTGGAGCAGGCGAACATGACCGAGGCACTTAAAACGGAAACCCTGAATAGTGTTGATTTATGCATGTTTTCTCCCGTGTCGCTTTTACTGTGCTACAAATAATAGATTATAGAATTATTTATTATTGATGAATAATTGATTATTTTTCGGCCGTTGTCAAATCTTCCTGCAAGTTTTTTAAGCAAGTTGATGGCTAAGCGTTGTCGATTGAATGATCGAAATAGCTGTACTTTTTGTCTTCACCTTGCTTGGTTTAGCGATTTACACCTTCCAGAACCAGCCCTTTTTATACATCCAGTGCATCACCAGATACGACATACACAAGAACAGTAAGGCATAGGCGAGGGAGCCATTGTAGTTGCCAAAAAGTGGCTGCAACAGATCGCGATAGAGCAGGCTTTGTACCGAGCGATCCCCGATAGGGATTAAGCTGAAAATCCGCGCCATCACACCGGCAAACATAAAAAAGGCGATGGCATTGGCACCAAAAACGACAAAGGGCGCAGTCCAGCGCCGATAGTGAAGGCTATCAATCAGCCAGAGGAAAATGGCCAGAATGAACAGTGCAAAGCCTGTACTTAGCAGCACATAGCTTGGGGTCCAGAGTGGTTTATTGATCGGCATAACGGTGCTGAGTAATTCAGCCAGTACTATCAGGATCAGGCCGCAGCCTGCCATCGCAACAACTTTCTGGCCTAAAGCTGCTTTGCTTTGCAGGTACTGCGCTGCGATAACGCCGGTCAGGCAACTGCTGATGGCCGGTAGTGTGCTGAGTAAGCCTTCCGGATCCGAAGCAAAGGGTTGGCTATCAGCATAAAGATGCTTTGCACCAAATACCAGATGATCCAGCCAGGCGGCCAGGTTGTTGCCCGGCAGCAGTTCGCCCTGATAACGAACGCCGTTGGCATCGCTGTAGGGCAGCCACAACAGCAGCATGCTGTAAAGCAGGCACAGCCCGATAGCCCAGCTCAGGTAATGGCGTTTAGGGCCATACAGCACAATCAGCAGGGTGGCGAAGTACACCACGCCCAGCCGTTGCAATACGCCGGGGATCCGCATCTCCATCAGGCGGTCAGTGAACCAATGAAAAGAAGGATCCCGGAAGTTGTAGTAAAACAATGCCAGAAACCAACCAAGCAGTATCAGTTTCACCATCCGTTTGGCGCCATGTTTTACGATAGCTTGCCTGGGTTTGCCGTGCTCGTGTTGGACGCTGACAGAAAGCATGATAGAAACCCCAACAATAAACACGAAGAATGGGAATATTAAATCGGTTGGTGTCCAACCATGCCAATCGGCATGCTTCAGGGGAGCATAGATAAAGGCCCAGCTGCCAGGGTTATTCACCAGAATCATGGCTGTGATGGTCAATCCGCGAAAGGCGTCTATGGCCAATAGCCGATTGCTGGGCAGGGCGGACAAAATGGCATCGGCATAGTGTCTCAGGCGCTGAAACATGGCAATTGCTCCTTTAGTGAAGGTTAACCGGTAACTCACCCTCTGGCTGAGCCAAGCCCGTCAGTATGCGTGCCAAAGCTGCAAATGCTGGGCCTGTGACTACTTGGTTACTGCCCCTGTGCTCGAGGTGGGTATTGTAACCATAGACAGCGAGAACCGTGTCAGCGCCGTTGGCTAATAAGTTTATATCGTAAGGCGTACGCAAACTGACAAAATATACCAGTTTATCTGATGCTTTTGATTGGCTGATCAACTGAGGCAGTAGCTGCTGTTGTTGCTGAGGTGTCAAACGTGCGCCCGTCGTTTGGTTGCGATCGTACATGCCACCAAACTCAACCAGACTAGCTGCAGGGGTAATACTACCCAGCAGAACTGCATCGGCTGCTTTGAGTCGTACACTGAACGCTTCTGCTTGATAATCATCCATCGATATGCACTCGGTAGTCAGTAGTGGTTGGGCGTAGCTTAACTCGTTTTGCAATGCCATACAGCCAGATCGCTCGGGCATGACCAGAAGCAGACTTTTTATCGTATCATCAAGTGGTACATTGTCGCCACGCACCAAGGTAATCGCTGCTTCTGCGAGTTGCTGCTCTACCATCTTATGCTGTTTAGTACCGAGTGAAGTACGGGCCTTGTTGATGCTCTGGCTGGTCTCATCAAGGATGCGATCAGCCAGTTGATAATGCTGCTTATAGTGGCGGATACGATCTGCGGATTGCCTGATTTCAGTCTCTGAAAGTTCACCACGCTTGACGGCGTTGACGACCGCCTCAATCAGCTCTTCCAAGCCATTCAGATCGTCCGGGTGATGCAGCCGAATAGGCATTAACGCAATATCTGCACCGGCTTTGAACGTTTCTATCAAGGCTTGCTTAGGGCTGAAAAAGTGGCTGATACCTGCCATATCCAAGGCATCGGTAATAATTATGCCTTGAAACCCCATCTCGTTCCGCAGCAGATCAGTTAAGATAGCACGTGATAATGTGGCTGGCCGGTATTGGCTATGACCATTGATATCAATAATTTGACTATCATCCAGCGCTGGGTACTGGATATGAGCTGTCATGATCATAGCGGGAGCGCCATGCTCGATACTATGGCGAAACGGCAACAACTCGACTGCATCGATGCGGGCTCTATCATGGCTAACTTTTGGTAACCCAAGATGGCTATCGACATGGGTATCACCGTGCCCCGGAAAGTGTTTTAAAGTGGCCAGAGTCCCTTGTTGTTGCATGCCAGTCAGTTGGGCTAAGCCAAGCTTGGCGACGACATGAGGATCTTCTCCATAGGAGCGAACATTGATGACTGGATTTTCAGGGTTGTTGTTCACATCCACCGTTGGGGCAAAATTAAGATTAATTCCTAAGGCTTTTAATTCGGCTCCGATAATGGCGCCGCTTTGTTCGGCAAAGTGACTGCCATAATTCTTATAGGTTGCCCCAATCGCCATATTGCCGGTAAATGCAGTGGTTTGATCGCGGGGCGTTCGGAACACCCGCCCACCTTCTTGATCGATACCGATAAACAGTGGTTGCTTTGAATTGCTTTGTTTAGCCGCCAGCTGTAGCTGATGATTCAATCGTATAATTTGCTCAATACTCTGCAGGTTTTCCTGAAACAGAATGACGCCACCAACGGAGTATTCACTGATTAAATCACTGATTTCTTGAGGTAAGGAAGTCACAGAGGCGCGGCAGCTTTTTGCTGCGGTACCATCATTACAGAAATAACGAATGTCGATCATGAGTTTTTGCGCAATATCTTCTCGTAATTGCGCTTCGGTGTATGGCTTGCTGCAAGCTGTCAGCGCCATCAGGGGGAACAATATGGCTGCAATGACAAGTTGTACAGGAAAACTCAGTAAATTAGGTTGTTTCAAAGGTTCCTCCAGACGATGCCGTACTGAATCAGTAAGTGGTCGCTTGACTTGTGTAATCAATTATTCTTTAATGATTGCCAAATATAGTATAAAAGATTATACAAGTACACATACAAAATAAGTCCATATAGAAAAAGGCATAGTGAACATGACATCTCAATTTGATTGGCCTGACTGGCTGGCTTTCTTCATTTATTTTGCTCTGATGTCATTCACTGGCTGGTATTTTAGCCAGCGCAAATCGAACAGTGCCAGAGATTACTTTCTGGCCGGTAACTCAATGCCAATCTGGATGGTTGCTGTCTCGGTATTGGCGACTTCCCAGTCAGCTGCTACTTTCTTGGGCGGGCCTGATCAGGGGTTCCGTGGTGACTTCAGCTATTTAATGACAAATATCGGTGCCTTTATTGCTGCTTATGTCGTTGCGGTTGCCCTAATTCCACGATTTTATCAATACAAAGTAGGTACAGCGTACGAGTTACTCGAGCAGCGGTTTGGTTCACGTTCAAAAACACAAGCGAGTTTATTGTATTTGTTTGGTCGTGTATTCGCCAGCGGTGCTCGCTTGTATATGGCCGGTATTGCGGTATCAATGATTCTGTTTGCTGATATCGCCGCCAGTAGTGTGATTGCTTCGATTGTGTTACTGGCGATGGCTGGGTTGGCGTACTCCTTTGTCGGTGGTATTCGATCGGTCATATACAGTGATGTGATTCAATGCATCGTTTACGTGTCCGCTGCGCTTGCTGTCATCGTGTCTTTATTGTACGCCATCCCGGCTGACTTCTCTCAGATCATTGATGCATTAGCCCATCCGCACGATCGCGAGTTATCTAAATTAACCCTGTTTGACTTTCGCTTGGATTTTACCTCTGCCGGAGTCTTTACTTTCTGGTCAGCACTGATCGGTTTTACCTTACTAAACATTGCTGCTTTTGGTTTAGATCAGGATATCACCCAGCGAATGTTGTCGTGTAAAGATGCCAAAAGTGGTTCGAAAGCTTTGCTGTGGTCCATCATTATGGTGATTCCGGTGATGCTACTGTTCATATTTATTGGGATGTTGCTCTACATTTTTTATCTCCGTCCCGACTTGATGTTGGCCGAGGGCGGCTCGACGATGTCAGAAAGTTTCTCTGGTGAAAAAATCACGGTCTTTATGTCGTATGTCTTGAATGAGATGCCAACTGGTGTGCGTGGTCTGGTGACAGTTGGTGTGGTAGCAGCGGCCCTATCTACCATCAATTCCGGCTTAAATGCCATGTCATCCGTACTGGTTCAAGACTTGTACCGCCCGTGGCTTGAAAAGAAGAAGCGGCAACGGGCTGAAAAGCATTATGTACTTGCTGGTCAAGCTGGCATGACTCTGAGTGCCGTGGCACTTTCTGCCATGGCAATTATTTGTTTCTACTGGCAAAAAAGCTCTGATATGCCACTGTTAGCCTTTGCTTTAAGTGTGATGGTTTTTTCTTACAGTGGGTTATTAGGCGTTTATTTCACCGCGCTATTTACCAATCGTGGTAGTAAAACAAGCGTCACCTGGGCCTTTATTGCCGGATTTTTGGTGCCGCTTGCTTTGCAACCTTACACGCTACAAGCCTATTTGCCGGCAGACTGGCGTTTCGATATTGGATTTACATGGCAATTATGCATAGGTACGCTCATCGCTTTCTCTATCTGCGTTGCTGGTAGACCTTGCCGTGAAAAACAGCAGCAATGGAAGGTGGTTGAACAAACGGTTTAAGCCGTCTTCGTATGGACATTTTATTAAAAAATTTGAATGTAAGGTAACTGCAGTGAATGAGCATATAAAACTGGTGAGTGAGCTTGAGCAACTGGTTTCAGAAAGCCGAAACCCTGATACGCTTAACCTCGATGAATTAGAACCTTTGGAGCTACTAGAAAAAATTAACGCGGAAGACCACCGTATTGCACCAGCGATTCAAGCTGTGCTGCCTCAGGTTGCTGAAGCAGTTGATAACATTGTACATGCCTTCGGGCAAGGTGGCCGCTTGATTTACCTGGGGGCCGGAACCAGTGGGCGTTTAGGGGTACTTGATGCCGTGGAATGTCCGCCAACCTTTAGTGTCTCACCTGAGCTGGTGATTGGCATTATCGCTGGCGGTGACGCGGCGATCCATAAGGCGGTAGAAGGGGCCGAGGATGATATCAAGCTGGGCATTGCTGACTTAAAGCGGATCAATTTTAGCGCAAAGGATGTATTGGTAGGTATTGCCGCCAGTGGCCGTACCCCGTATGTGACCCATGCCTTGAGCTATGCGCGTGAGCTGGGGGCTGCTACGGTTGCGGTGACCTGTAATCCTGGCTCTGCCGTGACCCGTTGTGCTGAAATTAGCATTTGCCCTGTGGTGGGCCCGGAGGTGTTGACGGGATCAACCCGCATGAAGTCAGGTACAGCACAAAAAATGGTATTGAACATGTTAACCACTGCCAGCATGATCCGTTGTGGTAAGGTGTATCAAAACCTGATGGTGGATGTCAGTGCCAGCAATCAAAAGCTGTATGCCAGGGCGGTCAGAATTGTGGCCGAAGCAACTGGCTGCACCTTGCAAGAGGCCAGTGAAGCGGTGCAAAAAACAGGTCATCAAACCAAGCTGGCCATTTTACATGTTGTGACCGGGCTGGATATCAGCAGTGGGCAACAATTACTGGATAAACATCATGGCCGGTTACGCAGTGCCATACTGGAGGTCAATCATGGTTAAACCAATCACGTGTTTTGTGCTGATACTGCTGCTTGCTGCTTGCAGTCCTCAGCCTTTGCAACCGGATACGCAAGAAGAAAAGTCGGCAGAGCTGGTGTTGGGGGTGGATCAAACGGAGCGTTTTTTGCCTTTGTTGGCCGGTAAGCGAGTCGGCCTGGTTGTGAACCAGACGTCCATGCATCAACAGCAACACCTGGTGGATTACTTAATCAGTCAGCAGGTGACCGTGCAGCGCATCTTTGCACCTGAGCATGGCTTTCGTGGCGATCATGATGCCGGTGCCCATGTCAAAGCGGGTATTGATACAGCAACCGGAGTTGAGATCTATTCCATTTATGGCAGCTCCAGAAAGCCATCAGAAGCGGCCATGCATGATCTGGATGTGGTGTTGTTCGATATCCAGGATGTTGGTGCCCGCTTCTATACTTACATCAGCTCGATGCACTATGTGATGGAGGCTGCCAGCGAACGAGGGATCCCTTTTATTGTCCTCGACAGGCCAAACCCGAATGGGGAGTTTGTCGATGGGCCACTATTGGACGAGGCGTTTCGTTCTTTTGTCGGTATGCATCGAATTCCGCTGCTGCATGGCATGACGGTTGCTGAGTTAGCGCAGATGATTCTGGCGGAAGGCTGGCTGGATACAAGCAGCTCACTGGAGTTGCATGTGGTGCCGATGCTGAATTATGAGCGGACCATGCGCTACGAGCTGCCGGTACGGCCCAGCCCCAATTTACCCAACTATCAGTCCATTCGTGCCTATGCTTCCCTGTGTTTCTTCGAGGCAACCCCGGTCAGTGAAGGGCGAGGCACCGATTTTCCATTTCAGGTGATTGGCCACCCGACTTTGTATGTGTCTGATACCGAACCTGCTTTCTCTTTTACACCACGCTCGATCCCAGGTGCGGCAAGTAACCCCAAGTTCAAAGATCAAACGGTGTATGGCCAGGATTTGCGACATGCACCGGTCGAAGGATTGCAATTAAGTTATCTGATTAACTGGTATCGGGTTTTTGCTGAAGCAGGGGAAACTTTTTTTACTTCTGAAGGCTTTATGGATAGATTGGCAGGAACAAACACGCTCAGGCTAGCCATTGAACAAGGTCAATCTGAGGAAGAAATTAAGGCGAGCTGGCAAGCTGATCTGGCTGAGTTTAAGCAACGTCGTACGCCATATTTGCTCTATCCTTAATGCTTAATTGAATATACATACCTTCGTAAAGGCAATGCCATGACCACGGACCACAATCTAGTTTTGCAGGAGAGGTACCAGGATTTTAAGCTGCAACTCGAAGCATTGAGTGATGCGCCAGACGTCTTTGCCGATTTGCCCCGGCGTATGGCGTACAGTGGTGATGCCAGTTTCTATTATTTGTTGCCACAACTGGTGGTGCGTGCACATAGCTTGCCGCAGGTGGTGGCTGTATTGCAGCTGGCAAACCGGGCCAGGATAGCCATTACCTTTCGTGCGGCGGGTACCAGCTTGTCTGGTCAGGCTATTTCCGACTCCGTGCTGCTGTTATTGTCGGATAACTGGCAGCATGCAGAAGTGCTCGATAACGGAGCTAAAATCTGGCTGCAGGCAGGGGTCATTGGTGCCAAAGCGAATCAATTATTACTACCCTATGGCCGGAAGATAGGGCCGGATCCGGCCTCCATCAATAGCTGCAAAGTTGGGGGCATTGCTGCCAATAATGCCTCCGGCATGTGCTGTGGCGTGAAACACAACAGCTACCATACGGTGCAGGATATGACGTTGGTGCTGGCCGATGGTGCGGTGCTGGATACGTCTTGTCCGAAGAGTGTTGCTGCTTTTCAGCACAGCTACCGGGAGTTATTCGATGGTTTGCAGGCGTTGGCAGCTGAGGTCAATGCCAATGAGGCGTTACGCAGCCGGATACGCCATAAGTACCGGCTGAAAAACACCACCGGTTATGGCATCAATGCGCTGGTGGATTACACAGATCCGCTGGATATTCTGAAGCACCTGATGATTGGCTCCGAAGGTACGCTTGGTTTTATTGCCGACATCACCTATAAAACGGTGGCGCAAGATCCCTACCGAGCGACCGGATTTTTTGTGTTTGATAGCTTACAAGCCTGTTGTGAGAGTGTTTCACTGCTTAGTGGTAGCCCGGTCGAGGCGGTTGAATTACTGGATTTCAGAGCATTGCAAAGTGTGGCTGATAAACCCGGTATGCCGGATATTACTTCTCTGCCTGCGACGGCGGCAGCGCTGTTAATTGAAGTTGCCGCCACCTCGGAAAAGCAGCTTCAACAGCATATCGATGAGGTGAGTCTGGTACTCACTCAGCATGAGCAAAGTATGCTGGCGCAGGTCGCATTTAGCAGCGATGCCAGCCGCAATGCGGCGTTGTGGAATTTTCGCAAAGGCACCTTTCCTGCAGTAGGAGCTGTTCGGGCTACAGGCACCACCGTCATTATTGAAGATGTTGCTTTCCCAATTGAGCGATTAGCGGATGGTGTGGCTGCACTGCAACAGCTATTTAGCCGCTATGGCTACGATGAAGCCATTATTTTTGGCCATGCGCTGGAGGGAAACCTCCACTTTGTGTTTACCCAGGCCTTTGAGACCGAGCAACAAAAGCAGCGTTATGCAGACTTTATGGCCGAGGTCAGCCAGATGGTGGCGGTGGATTTTCAAGGTTCGTTAAAAGCTGAGCACGGCACCGGCCGCAATATGGCACCCTTTGTGGCGTTGGAGTGGGGCAATGATGCCTATCAGGTGATGGAGCGGATCAAGCAGTTGTTTGACCCAGTCGGTATCTTAAATCCGGGCGTTATTTTGAATACGGATGCGCATGCGCACTTAGCCAACTTAAAAACGATGCCAGCGGTCGATGACCTGATTGATAAATGCATTGAGTGTGGTTTCTGCGAGACGGTATGCCCATCTCAGGAGTACACCCTGACCCCGAGGCAACGTATTGCGATGCAGCGTCAGATGAATGCCTTATCGGGCCCTGACCTGACTGACGTTCGAGCTGCGTACCAGCATGCCGGTATCGACAGCTGCGCCGCGACTGGCCTGTGTGCCACCCGCTGCCCGGTTGGTATCAATACCGGTGACTACATCAAAACATTGCGAGCAGCATCGAAGCCTGCTTCAACCATCGCAACATGGGCAGCCGATCATTTCTCTGCTGCCAGTCAGCTGGCACGTTTTGCACTGAATGGTGTAGGCGTTGCACGGAATATGCTGGGTGTACCAGCTGTTGGCGCGGTTTCCCGTGGCTTACGTCGTTTAGCGCCATCCTTGCCTTCTTACTATGGCGCCTGGCCTAAGGGCGCCAGCAAGGTACAGCTCCCTGAAGCAACAGAGTCGCAATTAACGCCGGTACTTTACTTTCCAAGCTGTGCCAATCGGATTTTTTCCCCAGACAGGCAGGCTGACGATCAGCGTGATGTCGCAACGGTACTTTCCATTGTGTTACGGCGCGCGGGTTATCGCTTGCTGGTACCGGAACAACTGAACGATCTTTGCTGCGGTCAGCCATGGGATAGCAAAGGCTGGCGTGAACTTGCCGAGCGTAAGCGCAGCGAAACGATACAGCAATTGCAGCAAGCGATGCCAGCTAAACCGCTGATGGTGATTACGGATGCTTCACCCTGTGCTTTGCAACTGCAAGCAGGCCAGCCGGATTTTGAACTGTTTGAGTTGGCCGAATTTTTATACCAGAAGGCGTTACCGGCACTCACCATCAACAAGCAAACCGAGCCCGTCTTATTGCATGTCACCTGCAGTAGTCAACGGCGCGGCAGTGCCGATCAGTTAGTCGCACTCACCGAAGCCTGTGCTGAACAGGTGGTGGTGCCGGCAGATATCGAATGCTGTGGCTTTGCTGGCGATAAAGGATTTACCTTGCCGGATCTGAATGCGCACGCACTTCGAACACTGAAGCAGCACATTCCCGCAGGCTGCCAGCATGGCTACAGCAATAGCCGCACCTGTGAAATAGGCCTTACAGAGCACAGTGGCTTGCCGTATCAATCGGTAGTGTACTTGCTGGAGGAGGTAAGCCGCCAAGCGAACCCCAGGCACTTAAACCAATCAGATGTATGAGGAAGCTCGATGATTTGTATTGGGAAATCCAATGGTATCGTGTTGTAGTGGGTGAAAAATAATTTCTGATACTCTACAATGATTATACTTCGTTATAAATGATAAATAACAATGTCTATATTGCATAAAATCAATGTTTTACGTGATTTGTTCTCGCCGGGCGAAAAATTGTTAGCCGACTTCATCCTATCAAATCCGGATCAAATTCGTTACATGTCGTCGCGCACTCTGGCTGAAACGGCTGGTGTCAGTCAGGCCAGCGTAGTTAAGTTTACCCAAAAGCTGGGTAACAAGGGCTACACCGACTTTAAGTTTGATTTGAACGACAGCTTGCATCAAGACAACGAGAAACCATCGGTCCAATTGCATGGTCAGATCTCTTTAGATGATAGCTTTGATGTGACGGCTGATAAGCTGGTCGCCAGTAAAATTTCAGTGCTACACAACACCAGAGCCATTAATAGTCAACAAACATTTGAGCAGGTCTGTCATAAACTACTCAATGCTAAACGGATCATGTTGTGTGGTATTGGCGCTTCGGCATTAGTGGCTCGGGATCTGACATTAAAGTTACAGAAGTTGGGAATGGCTGCGATCACAGAAAGCGATACACATGTTCAATTGGCTAACGTAGCGAACTACAGTCAGCATGACTTGTTGTTTGTGATCAGTGAGTCAGGTGAAACCCCAGAGATTATCGCGACGGCAAAACATGCCAGAGCAAATCAGGTACAACTTATCAGTTTAACCGGTTACGGCAGCAACAGCATTAGCCGTCTGGCCGATGTGTGTCTGCATACGGTGGCGGATGAAACCTCTGCGCGTATCTCATCCATTCTGGCACGAACGGCGCAGGAACTGGTGATCGATACTCTTTTTATTCTGCTGACACAATCATCCGACAAAGGCCGAAAAATGCTGGAGGCTTCAAACAAGGCACTGCTTGATTTCCGCGCTGCGGCTAAATAAATCGGGAAGTGGTTTTCGTATTCAGCCACTACCTTACGCACTAGTGCATCGGTGCTAACCGTGCTTAGCTTGGGCTGTGTGGTAGCAAGACATAGGCGAAGCAAATAGATGTTGAGCAAGCAAGCAGGCACCATCCAGAGAGTTTCCTAATGCGGGCTGCACTCGTTGTTGAATCCCCTTTGGTAATAACGGGATGCTTATCTTTGCCAAACCACCAATCAGCATGAGTGGTAATTGTTTATCCAGCGTATTGATTAAGCGGAGCACCGCCTGAGTGTGTTGCTGCACTAAAGTTTCAGCTACAGAACAGGTAGTGTGAAGCGACCAAATAGCAGGCAATAAGGTTGCAAAATCAGTGCTTTTGGCAGAACGAAGAAAGTGCAAAATATCACTGCGCTTATCTCCTACTCGTGTGGTGATATAGTGTGCGGTTGGTGATAGTGGTTGCCTTGAGTCTAGCTCCCACAACAAGGCATTTACGGCATTGAGACCAAACTTTGCACCACTGCCTTCATCACCTGCTAATAGCCCCCAGCCACCAATCAGTGTTTCTTTTCCATCTCTATCCAGGGTCATTGCAACGGATCCTGTGCCTAAAGCGACCACAGCTACCGGTTTGCCCTGATTGGCGCCCCATGCAGATGTTTTTGCATCGCTAAATGTTTCGACCTGATAAAAGTAAGATTGCAATGCTTGTTGCGTTGCTGTACTCAAATTGCTATCACAGGCCCCTGCCAAGCCAGCCACTAAGGATATATCGGATAATTCGATACCCGCTCGTCGTGCTAACTCGTTGCCTTGTTGCACGATGCTGTTTACGGCCGGCTTGATACCAAATGATAACGAGGATGGGCCACCATGAGACTGCCAGCTTTGTCCTGTGCTGGTATTCATTAATCTGGCAACTGTTTTCGTACCGCCGCCATCGACACCTAAAATATAGTTTGTTGCTGTCATTTTTTCTCCACTTCTGTCGGCTCTGCTGTCTTGGCTTGATCAGTCATGCACTGCAACCTTGAGAGCTTCATTCCGCTTGGCAGTACAGTGGTACTGACAAATGAACCGGACATCTGTCTCAGCAAATAAATGGGAACTCACCAGCACTAACTTAGCATGAATCATAAATTTTGCAATCTATTATAACTGATTTGTTTGGATATGACGAATAAATGATTCTTGATTGGGTGCGTCTACGTAGAAATGACTAACTCTTGATCATGCAACTTCTATTGCAATTTGAGTAGGCTGTGCCTATGAATTTATTTACCCGGCGAGTCCAACCGTTGCCATAAGGTGTGCGATGAAAACCGCTGAAACGTGCTATATGTTAAGTCCCTCTGTGATCCGTTATACTCGTTCGCTTGATCTCACTTATTCCTATTCATTGCACCATGATAATACGCCTTGCTACAACCGCTGACTTTGACCAAATCTGGCCTATTTTCCACTCAATTGCCAAAGCTGGCGAAACCTATGCTTACGAGCGTGATATTTCGCAACCTCAAGCTTTTCAGTTGTGGATGGTAACTCCGCGCCAGACTTATGTCTGTGAAGAAAATGGCCAGATCCTTGGTACTTACTACTTGAAAACGAATCATGCAGGGCCTGGCAGCCATGTTTGTAACTGCGGTTATATGGTGGCTGAAGCGGCGCGTGGCCGGGGTATTGCCAGTGACATGTGTGAGCACTCTCAGCAGGTTGCCCTGGAGCTTGGCTACCAAGCTATGCAGTTTAACTTTGTTGCCTCAAGCAACGAGGGAGCCGTTCGGCTTTGGCAGAAATTAGGTTTTGCGATAGTGGGGCGTTTGCCGCAGGCATTTCATCACCCTACCATGGGATATATCGATGCGTTAGTACTGTACAAGTGGCTGAAAGCGGGCTGATGCTACCAGCGGATCTTACCACTCAGAACATCCTTAAACATCACCCAATCGCCTATCAAGCTGTACAGCGGGTATTTGAAGGTAGCAGGCTTGTTGTGCTCAAAAAAGAAATGCCCAACCCAGGCAAAACCATAGCCAATCACAGGGAGTAACCACAGCAACATCCAGTTACTGGTGATTACTGCTATAACCAGTACCAACAATATCAGGCTACTGCCAATAATGTGTAGCCGTCGACAGGTTGGGTGTTGGTGTTCTGCTAGGTAGTAAGGGTAAAACTCGCTAAAGCTGGCAAATTTCTGTTTCTCTATTGATGCACTCATAAAGTCCTCTACCGGATTGTACTACCAGAAAAATAATAGAGTAGCGAGTACAGCAAGTACAGCAAATACGCCACCCATTCGTCGTAGATCGCGAACGATCACATCCTTTTGCGCCAGCAACTCCCGTAGTTCATGGCTATCCAGTGTGCCGCAATCGGGGCACTTGGCTTTTATGTGGTGATTGTACAAAGTGCCACAGCGTTTGCAGGGGCTTTTGTGGCGCATTTCGCGTATCCAGCGCAGGCGATTTTCGATGTATAGCGGCATCAGTGTCGTACCTCAGCGGTGATTTGTTTCCATCATACTGTGGTGAGCGTCTGGCGCAAGATCTCTGGCATCAGCTATTTATCCACGGATTGCTGTATCTGCTTTCGTACCTGCTTGGCCAGTGCTCGTGCTGTGGTCCACTTGCCGCCACTGACTGTTAAGATCTGCTGCTGCCAATGCAGGTTGTATTCGCGGCTGGCGCGACTGCTGTCTTGGTTGCTTTTCAACAAGGGACGAACCCCGGCAAAACTATCCAGAATATTTGCGGCTTGTACCTGAGGTTGGAAGTAGTGGTTATACACTGTCAGTAATTCATCACGCTCTGCTTCGGAACAAGCGATAGGCTCATGCAGTTGTTGTCGCACTTCAGTAGTGCCAAGCAAGCACTGGTGTTGGTAAGGCAGTGCAAAGACGATGCGGCTGCTGTCTGGTACCTCCAGCATATGGCCGTATCGGCCAATAGCTGGCAGCAGTAGGTGGCTGCCACGCACTAAATCCAACTGTTGTTGCCCCGGTAGATCAGATTGCAGCAGCAAGGACTCACTCCAGGGGCCAGCTACATTGATGATGCGGTCAAATTGCTGCCAGCCACTGCTGAGTAATAGCTCACCGTCTGTGGTCAGCTTCAGTACTGGCTGTTGCTCAAAAATCTGCACTCCGGTTTTCCGGCACTGCTCAGCGACCCAAAGTCCCAGCTGATAGTCGTCCATTTGGCCATCAAAAAATAAATAGGCGCCTTGCAAGCCCTCGGAAACTAAGTGAGGTGAACAGCGGAGTGTTTGTGGCGCAGTGAGCCAGCGATGGCGGCCAATACCTTTGCGACCGGCGAAAAAATCATACAGGAATAGACCAACTTTCAACTGCCAGCGTGGGCGGCGTCCCTGACGATACATCGGGTACAGCAGTGGAATACGTCGCGTCAGGTGGCTGGTTTTACGCAGCCACCAGCGCCGCTCTTGCAAGGCTTCTCGCACCAGCCGGAACTCACCTTGCTCTAGATAGCGCAAACCACCATGCAATAATTTGGATGAAGCCCGGCTAGTGGCTTGCATCAACGCATCTCGCTCATAGAGCTGTACATCATGACCGGCCTTAGCCAGCTCCCAGGCTGTACAAAGCCCATTGATACCACCACCGACCACTGCGATGCGCATGCTTTTTTCCTTGGTTTGGTTGCAACAGTTACTGTATCAGAAGCCGAGCATTTTGCCTGTAGCCTCATTTAGTATTTGTTATATATTTATCATGCTTTGGTCAAGTACGGTGTCAAACTCTATCTATACTCATACTTTATAAGCGTTTTTCAGCGAGAGGTTGGCTGACAAGGAAAGGCTGAGCTTATGTCTGATGACTACTATCAATTGATTGCAGAGTCGACACCCGACGCTCTTGTCGCTTTGTCACCAGATGGTGAGGTGTTGCAATGGAACCAGGGGGCAGAGCATACCTTCGGCTATAGTAAGGAAGAGTGCCTTGGTCGATCGGTATTTAAACTGGTGGTGCCAGCAGATCTGTTGGCACAAGAGCGCACTATTCTACAGCAGGCATGTATGGAAAATATACCTGCCTATGAAGCCTACCGCGTTCGCAAAGATGGCTCACTGATTTACCTGAATATCTCGATGCAGGCTGTGCATCGAAGCGATGGACAACTCGATTTCATCCTGACCAATAATAAAGATGTGACGCACTTAAAAACAAAACGGGATGCCAGGTTTCTGGAAGCACGTTATCGTGACTTGCTGGATTCGACCCCCGATGCCATCGTGATGGTGAATGTATTTGGTCGCATCGTGCTAGCTAATGGTCAGGCAGAAAACGCGTTCGGCTGGCAGCGGGATGAATTGCTGGGTAAACCGGTGGAAAGCCTGTTACCTGAGCGCTATCACTCGTCTCATGTCGGCCATCGCTCTGATTTTTTTACCAATCCTCGTACCCGCTCGATGGGGGCTGGCCTGGAGTTGTATGGAGTGCGAAAAAATGGTGAAGAATTTCCGGTCGAGATCAGTCTTAGTCCGTTAAAAACGGAAGAAGGTGTTTTGGTGATGAGTGCCATTCGCGATATCACTGATCGAAAGCGCGTCGAACGCGAGCTGCAAAGTAAAAATATGGAGCTGGAGCGGGCCAATAATGCCAAAGATAGCTTTCTTGCGGTGATGAGTCATGAGCTTCGTACCCCGCTGAATGCCATCATTGGTTTTACCGGTACCCTGTTGATGAAATTACCTGGCCCTCTGACCTCCGAGCAAGAAAAGCAACTGAGTACGGTGCAACGCAGTGCCAAGCATTTGTTATCTTTAATCAATGATTTGCTGGATTTGGCAAAAATAAGCGCCGGAAAAATCAGTGTCGACATGGAAACGCTGGATGCAGGTACTATCGCCATGGAGGTGATCAGTACTTTGCAACCCGCGGCAGAGCAGAAAGGGCTTCAGCTAGAGCATAATTTGGCTGAAGATACGCCGAAGGTTCTGGCTGATAAGCGAGCGCTGCACCAAATTATTTTGAACCTGATTAACAACGCGCTGAAGTTTACCGAATCTGGCCGGGTTGACATCAGTCTGGAGCCGACGCTGGATGACGCTGGAAAACTCTGGGTGGAGCTGCATGTGAAGGATACCGGTATCGGTATTTCCTCAGAAGATCAGGCGAATCTGTTCTCGGCTTTCACCCGACTGAATTTAAACAACAACGCCGAGAAAGAAGGCACTGGTCTCGGGCTGCATTTAAGTCAGCAACTGGCCGGGTTGCAAGGTGGTCAGATCCTGTGCCAAAGCCAGCAGGGTAAAGGCAGTACCTTTACCCTGAGGTTGCAAGGAGCAGAGGAATGAGTGCCCGTATTCTGGTGATTGAAGATAACCAGGCAAATCTGGAGCTGATGGTGTATTTGCTGCAGCAGCAGGGAGGTCATGAAGTATTCACGGCAACTGATGGCATAGAAGGGCTTGCCGCAGCTGAAAAAGAGCAGCCAGCATTGATCCTGTGTGATGTGCGGATGCCAAATATGGATGGCTACGAGTTTGTGCGTTGTAGTAAAGCGGATTTAGCGCTTAAGCATATTCCAGTTGTTGCTGTCACCGCTTCGGTGATGGCTGATGAGCAACAGAAAATAGAGCAAGCCGGTTTTGATGGCTACTTTACAAAGCCGATTGATCCTGAGAGCTTCGTGCATGCCACCGAGCAATTTCTGTCAGTGAGTACGGGGGATTAGTCATGGTCACAATTCTGGTTGTTGATGATCACCCGGATGGTAGAGAATTACTGGTAACACTGCTAGGTTACCGCGGTTATCGAATGCTGGCTGCCAGTGATGGTCGCGAAGCCCTGTTGCTAGTGCAGCAGGAACGGCCTGATTTAGTCATAGCCGACGTGCTTATGCCCGTAATGGATGGCTACGAGTTTGTAAAACAATTACGAGCTAAACCTGATATTGCTCAGACCAGAGTCGTGTTCTACACCGCCAGCTATCATGAGAAGAGTGCGCTCGATCTGGCGAATAAGTGCGGTGTGCTGGCAGTGCTAACTAAACCGGCAGAACCTGCTGTGTTACTGTCGATGGTCGAGCAGGTGCTGGATGAGCTGCCTGAGCAGACGCCAGCCGTTGAATCGTCAGAGCTGGATCAGCAGCACTTACGGTTGATGACAGACAAACTCAAATTTATGGCGGATACGCTGGGGGTCGCTAATCAACGCTATGCTGCATTAATTGAAATTAATTTACAGCTGGCCTCGGAGCGCAACTCTCAACGATTACTCGACTGTTTGTGCCAACAGGGGAGGCAATTGGTTGGTGCTAGTCTGGCTTTTTTGCATTTGCCCGAGGAATCTGCAGATGGGGGCGCCGTAACCCTGGTCAGTGGTATGGATGCTAGTCTTGCTGCATTGAAAATTTCAGATAAGCAACTGCCGGAAGCATTTAGCCTCGTGTTGAGGGAAGGAAGTACCGAACGGCTGATGAATCGGACGGGTCAACCGCAGGCGGTAGGATTACCAGCGGCTTATCCAGCCGTGTTTTCGTTGCTTGTGGCTCCCATAGCTTCGCCGAATAAGGTGTACGGCTGGATTTGTCTTGGCAATCGTCTTGCTGACACTGAATTTAATGATGAAGATGCCCAGTTACTGGCTATTTTGGCGGCACAAGCCGGCCGAATGTATGAACACAGTAGTCTGTTTATTAAATTGCAGGAGCAGGAAGAACAATTTCGCCAGCTGGCAGAAAATATCAACGATGTATTCTGGCTGAAGTCTGTCGATACTGGCCAGAACCTTTACGTCAGTCCTGCCTATGAAGATATCTGGCAACAATCAAGACCAGAAGCTAGCGATCAAAGCAAAGTCTGGCAGAAGCAGGTTCATCCGGATGATCGAGGCTTATTGCCCGCACTTGAGGATGAAGCAGAGCAGTACGATATTACCTACCGTATTATACGGCCGGATGGGTCAATTCGCTGGATCCATGACCGAGGTTTTCCCGTGTTTAATGCCGAGGGTGAATTGTATCGGTTTGCTGGCATTGCCGAAGATATTACCCCTCGTAAAGAAAACGAAGAAAAAATTGCCCGCCTGACCCGTCTTTATGCGGTATTAAGCCAGATCAACTCGACCATAGTACGACAGCATGATCGTCAGTCGATGTTTGATGAATCCTGTAAGATTGTCATTAATCATGGTCACTTTGGCTTAGCCTGGGTTGGTTACTGGAGAGCAGACATTAAAAAAATCGAGCTGGCTGCTATTCAGGGCCGATTTAAAAGCCAGACCAGGCGTCGGCAAGTTATTGCGCTGAAAGGACAACGTTGCACGTTACCGGGAGGGGTGATGGCGCAGGCCGTTCGAAGCAAAGAGACGGCGTTTTGTAATGACGTGAGCTTGTTACCGCGTTTGGGGGCATCACCGCTGCATCGTTTGCGGGCAGACTTTGGTTCTGAGATCGCCTTGCCTCTTATTGTTGGTGGTGAGGTGGTAGGCTTATTTGTGCTGTATGCGAATGAAGCAGGCTTTTTCGATAAAACAGAACTGGCGCTGTTAAAAGAATTGGCCCACGATATTTCCTTCGCGCTGGAGTTTATTGAGAAAGAAGAACAGACCCATTATCTGGTGCACTACGATGTATTAACTGGCTTATCGAATCGATTTTTATTTCATGAGCGGCTGGGCCAATGGCTGCAGTCAGCAGAGCGCGAAGCTGAACAACTGGCTGTGCTCATTATAGATGTTGTGCGCTTTAAACAAATCAACGATACCCTGGGCCGTCAGGTTGGAGATGGTCTGGTGCTGGAGCTAAAGCGCCGCTTGCAGCTGTGTGTGCCACAGGCTGTAGACCTGGCCAGGGTTGGGCCAGATCAGTTTGCCCTGGCATTAGCGGATGTGCGTAGTCCGGGTGATATTGCCCGCTTGATTAAAGGCCCGATGACGGAGGAACTGGAGCAACCAATAGTTGTTGAACAACAAGAGCTGGTGGTGACTGTCCGGGTCGGGGTGGCGTTATTTCCAGATGATGGTAAAGACGCTGAAGCCTTATTCCTGCGTGCCGAACTGGCACTAAAACTAGCAAAACAACAAGCAGTACGCTATCTGTTTTTTAATCAGACTATGTCGAGTCAGGTGGCACAAAAGCTCGATATGGAGCATAAGTTACGCCGGGCGATAGAGCAGGCAGAGTTCCGTCTTTATTATCAGCCAAAGGTGTGTCTGCAGACGGGTACTATTATTGGCATGGAGGCCCTAATTCGTTGGCAAAGCCCTGAACTTGGTTTAGTAGCACCATTTCATTTTATCCCATTGCTGGAAGAGACAGGTTTAATCTTAGAGGTTGGCAATTGGGTGTTGCAACAGGCGATACTTGACCTGCAAGAGTGGAAACGTCAGGGCCTGGTTCCGCCTCGGGTGGCTATTAACCTCTCAGCACTGCAGTTGCGGCAGCAGCATTTTGTGCAGCACATTGAGCAGATGTTGCAGGAAAGCCCGGAAGCTGCCTTGCTGGACTTTGAGTTGACCGAGAGTGTGGTGATAGCCGATGTGGCCGATAGCCAGCGAAAGCTGGGGGCTCTTCGTGCGCTTGGTTTGCCGATTGCGATCGACGATTTTGGTACCGGCTATTCATCGCTAAGTTACATTGCCCGCTTACCGCTGGATACCTTGAAGATTGATCGCTCTTTTGTTGTTAAAATGACGGAGAATCATGCCGACAGAATGATCGTCTCTACCATTATAACTATGGCCCACAATATGAACTTAAACGTCGTGGCCGAAGGTGTGGATAGCACTGAACAGCTCGCTTTATTGCGCGAGCTGAAATGCAATCAAATGCAGGGGTATCTTTTTAGCAAACCGGTACCCGCTCAGGATATATGCAGTCTACTGCAACAAGGTACCCGATTAGAGCTCTGAATTTACCTTGATTGGTTACGTAGCTGGGAATGGAATAAACTCTTTCTCATCACCCGGTACTTTTTCAAAGCGACCTTGTTGCCAGTCCTGCTTCGCCTGCTCAATCCGATCTTTGCGGCTGGAGACAAAGTTCCATTCCATATAGCGCTTACCAATGCTTTCACCGCCAATCAGTGCAATGCGGCTGGGTTCGCTTGCAGTAATCATGACGCCTTCCGCTGCGGACAGTACTACCAGCTGATGAGCGTTTACCTGGCTGTCTTGCAACTGTATCTGCCCTGATAGCACATAAAGTCCACGTTCCGGGCTATCTGGCAGTTGCAGGCTTTGGCCTGCTTGCAACTCTGCTTCGATATACAACGTTTGATAAAAGGTTTTCACTGGCGATGCTACGCCATAGGCGCTGCCAATTAATACCCGCACCGGCACATTATTGATGGTTGTAGCCGGAATGTGGGCGGAAGGGTAATGGTAAAAGGCCGGATCGATCTCTTCATCGGCTTCTGGCAATGCCATCCATAACTGCAAGCCATGCAAACGGTGATCACGGTTGGTGACTTCTGGTCGCTCTCTTTCTGAGTGAACAATGCCTTTGCCTGCCACCATCAGGTTGATATCACCAGGTGTAATGGGCTGCTCACTCCCTAGTGAATCACGATGAAAAATCTCACCTTCGAACAAGTAGGTGACGGTGGCCAGATTGATATGTGGGTGCGGCCGAACATTGATACCACTGCCTGCGGCAAATTCGGCAGCGCCCATTTCATCAAAAAATAACCAGGGGCCAACACTGCGCCGCTCGCGCACTGGCAGGCTTCGTCGAACGGTAAAGCCGCCCAAATCATGTGGCCGTGGCTCTATTATCAGTTCAACTGCAGCGCAACCCTGTTGAATGGTGCAGTCAGATTCAAGTGTTTTACTTTGTGTGCTCATCGGATGCTCTTTCTTTAATTAGCCTTAGCAAGCTGTGGGTTTAATTTAGGCGCTCCGAACGGGTAAATCAAACCCGCGTGTCCGGATAGTTGTTTTTGATTATCGCTTAAACAACCAACCAGCCAGCAGCGATACCAGTCGTGGCATGATGATATAGACCACAAGGCCTACAATGATAGCCGCGCTGATGAAGTGACGGATCCCCCAGTAACCAAGCAGTGGCCAGGCATTAAAGGCCAGTTGCAGTACCGGAGGCACCAGTATCGTCAGCAAGCAAATCACGAACGTCGTCAGGAGCCATTGCTTCCAGCGCACCGGGTGAGGAACCGGGCTGTTTACAGGTTGAAACCAATGGTCAATACCGGTAGAAATGCGAACATTCTCGGGTAGTTGCAATAGTGGAGCTACATCTTCAATCAGTTGCTTGCGAATGTCTGACGTCAGCCATCGCTCAGCATCAGCCTGACTGGAAAAACGTACTGCAATGTCGTACTGCTGCTGTCCCTTCACTGGTTTTAGGATACTCACGCCCTGATGACCGGTAAATTCGGCAGCGGCCTGAATAATATCGGCCAGCCAGGATTCATAGCTATCCATACTATCTGGGCGCACCTGATGGTGGATCAGAATGGAAGCACCGGCTTGTGTCTGTTGTGGTGTTGCCATGATGGGCTCCATCATTGAACAGGGCCTGCATCCCGGATGCAGGCCCTGAGACGTTATTTACCAGCGGTTAAGGTGGTGAAGCTGTTGATCAGATTGCGGTAGTCTGGGATATGGTTGGAGAACAGTTGTCCCAGGCCTTCCACATCGTTGCGCCAGTCCCGATGCAGTTCACAGGCAACACCAAACCAGGTCATCAGCTGGGCGCCGGCATCCGACATCCGTTGCCAGGCCGAATCGCGGGTTAACTCGTTGAAGGTTCCGGAGGCGTCAGTAACGACAAAGACGTCAAAACCTTCTTCCAGAGCTGACAAGGTTGGGAAGGCCACGCAGACTTCGGTTACCACACCAGCAATAATCAATTGCTTTTTACCGGTAGCTTTAATCGCCGCGACAAACTCATCGTTATCCCAAGCATTGATTTGGCCGGGGCGGGCAATGAAAGGGGCATCGGGGAAGGTTTCTTTTAACTCAGGCACCAGCGGGCCGTTCGGGCCGTTTTCAAAACTGGTGGTTAAAATGGTGGGCAGCTTGAAGTAAGCGGCTAAATCGGCCAGGGCAAGTACATTATTTTTGAACTTGTCCGGGTCGATATCTCGTACCAGTGACAGTAATCCGGTTTGATGGTCAACCAACAGTACCGCTGCGTCGTCTTTATTGAGTCGTACATAGGGTTTGCTCATGGTTCGCTCCTGATGTATTCACCGGTGGCGGAAGTGCAACCGGTCATTGAAACTAAAGTCTAAATGGTGAACAAAAGAAGCGGTAGACTGCTAAAATGCAATGCAGCGTTCTTAAATTGGAACAATGAGGGCTCTATGCAGGATTTGAATGATCTTTATTATTTTGTGCAGGTGGTTGAGCATCAGGGGTTTGCCGCAGCAGGCCGGGCGCTCGGTATTGCTAAGTCTAAGTTAAGCCGCCGTATTGCGCTGTTGGAAGAGCGATTAGGCGTGCGGTTGATCCAGCGCTCGAGCCGTCATTTTTTGATCACCGACGTAGGTCAGCACTATTTAGCGCATTGCCGGGCCATGCTGGTCGAAGCTGAGGCAGCTCAGCAAGCGATCGATGCGGTCAGGGCTGAGCCGTGTGGCACCATTCGGTTAACCTGCCCGGTTGGTTTATTGCACTTTCATGTGGGGGCTATGTTGGCAGAGTTCATGCGGTTGTACCCTAAGGTCAATGTTCAGCTTGAAGCGACAAACCGGCGGGTTGATCTCTTGGCGGAAGGTGTGGATTTGGCCCTTCGGGTACGTCCTTTACCGCTTGAAGACAGTGATTTAATGCTGCGTATCCTCTCGGATCGTGGCCAGTGTCTGGTGGCTAGCCCTGAACTGGTGCAGCAGCAGGGTGGGTTACCCCAACAAGTTGGCGATTTGTTGGCCTGGCCAAGTCTGAGTCGGGCAAACCCGCAGGAACACCATGAGTGGTGTTTGCAGCATGCCGATGGCCGGCTGCAAAAGCTAGCCTTTCAGCCACGTTATACCACCAGCGATATGTTGACCTTAAAAACAGCGGCACTTGCGGGTGTGGGCGTGGTGCAGTTGCCACTATTGATGCTGCAACAAGAACTAGCAGCGGGCAGCTTGATCCATCTATTGCCTGAATGGGAACCGCGTCGTGAGGTGATCCATCTGGTATTTCCATCGCGTCGAGGCATGCTGCCAGCGATTCGCGCATTAATAGACTTTCTGGTTGAACGCTATGCCCGAATTATGGAAGACTAACTGTGTAAAGCTTAAATTGAAGCTGAGTAAAGTGTCTGTTCGGTGGTTAGTCGACGGTCTGACCTAGCAGCTCTTGCTCTATCTGTTGTAGTAAAAAGGTTTCACGCACAATGGATAGCCCCATGCTGTTGGTTTGGTGCTGCATCACTTGCTGATTATGTTGTATAGCCTCGGCAACAGGCACCCAGAGCGGTCGCATGCCGTTTTGCTGCTCATAGTGCTCTAGTTGCTGGGCACCAAGTTCATCAGCCATACTGCACTGGTAGCAATACGAACGCATAAACAGCACATTGCAATCGTTCTTGTACCAGGGGCGGTACTCCTCCACGATGCCAAAATCAGCTAGGATCTCAATATCACGGGCACCGGCTTCCTCAGCTAGTTCCCGTTCTAATGCTTGATGCAGAGATTCGTCGGCATCGACGCCTCCGCCTGGCAAGCTGAAGTCGTTGTAGCGTTCGGTAAACAACAGCAAGATGCGATCATCTTTTAAAACAATGCCACGAGTCACCAGACGTTGCTCAACCCGGCAATTCGGCGTGGGGGTGATGTGATGAAATTGCTGCAATAAGCGCATCTTTTTATTCCATTCGATCTGGGCTGTCTGTATACAGGCGGCCGATACTAGCAAAGTCTGTGTTGGGATGCAGCTATGCAGCCATCTTATCGCTATATTGATTCTTTTTATTAGAACAAAACGATTCTAATTATCCAATTTTATAATTCATTGCTCTGATCTATTCTAACCTTATCGACAACGCACTGGCATGAATGGCCACGGGTCGACATCAATCAATTACAGCGAGGGTGTTAAGATGAACAAAGCAATCACATTACTGAAAAAACTGATGGCCACAGAAGCAGGCTGGGGCGCTTTGGTGCTACGGGTGCCGATAGGCATAATCTTTGCCGCACATGGAGCACAAAAATTGTTTGGCTGGTTTGGTGGCTACGGTTTAGAAGGCACTGGGGGCTGGATGGAAAGTATTGGTCTTGCTCCAGGTGTGCTGATGGCTTTTTTAGCAGGTTCAGCTGAGTTTTTTGGTGGTTTGGCGCTGATAGTTGGTGTGCTGACGAGACCTGCAGCAGCGGTGCTGGCGTTGACCATGTTGGTCGCTATTTTTGCTGTACACTTTGAACATGGCTTTTTTATGAGCAACAACGGATATGAGTTCGGCTTGGCATTGTTAGCAGCCAGTGTTTCTTTGTTGTTTAGCGGTGCCGGTAAAGTATCGCTGGATGCTGTTCTAAGCCGCTCTCGTTAATCCATGCTGCATAAACCCGGTTAAGGCCGGGTTTAATTTTTTCTTTGAAGGAGGAAGTTATGGCCCGTTCAACCCTGGAGCAATGGCGAATGTTTCAAGCCGTTGCTGAACATGGTGGTTTTCATCAGGCTGCCGAGGCTGTGTTTAAAAGCCAATCCAGTATTCATCATGCGGTGCATAAACTGGAAGATGTGCTTGGTGTTACTTTGTTTCAGGTGGAAGGGCGAAAAACCCAGCTGACTGCCGCTGGCGAGCAGCTGTTGCGCCGAATCAACTTTCTGATATCAGAAGCCGGGCGTATGGAACAAGTTGCCATCAATCTGCAATCCGGTGTGGAATCGAAGCTAAGTATTGCGGTCGATGAAGCGTTTCCCCGCAGTATTCTTTACCAGACGCTGGAGGCCGTATCGCATGAGTATCCGTTGATCCGGATTGAGCTGATGGAAAGCATATTATCAGGTGCCAATGAGTTGTTAGCGCAGGGAAAGGCGGAAATAGCTGTGTCACCTTTTACTCTGGCCGATAACCTTAGTGAAGACATCTGTCAGGTCGAGTTTGTTGGAGTCGCAGGGGCTGGGCATCCATTGCATCAGTTGGATCGTGAGTTGACGCTGGAGGATTTAAAAGAGTGTAGACAAATCGTGCTGCGCGACTCTGGCTTAGCTCGGGAGAAAGAGCATGGTTGGTTAGGTTCAGAGCAACGCTGGACCGTTAGCCATGTCGGCACCTCGATAGAGCTGCTACTTAAAAATCTTGGTTTTGCGTGGATCCCACGGCATGCGGCTCAGTCGTTTCTGGCTAGTGGTCAGTTGATTGTGCTGCCTCTGCCTCGAGGAAGCAGCCGTAGCATGACCTTTTATCTCAACTTCAATGACGCCGATACGCTTGGCCCGGTTGCTCGGGCTTTTTTAGGGCATCTTCGTTATCTGGCGCAGCATGCTTAGCGACATATTGACTAATCCGGGTAAGTTTCCAATACCACGATCAAGTCATTTGGTTTTAGCTGCAGTGGCTGACTAAGATCCGGATTGAGCTGCAATGGTTTTTGCGCTGTTGATGGGGGCGTTGCGTAATAGATCCCTAAAGCAATTTCGCCCTGATCCCAGGCCTGTTGGCGGATCGAGCCAAACGAGGTGGTACCGGGCTGTAACTTATAGTCGGCTAAAGAGCGAAAGCTTATTTCCGGCCCTCCGGCGCTGAACAGGTCATTTATGGCAACCAGCAGCTCGCGGCGCAAAGCAACATGTATCAATAAGTGGCTTAACATCAGTGGGCTGATGATCACTTCACCTGCCCGGTGACCCAGCAAGCGTTCATTGCTTGGATCAGAAAACTCTAGCAGCAGTTGAGGTTGTTTTCTGGCATGTTGCAGTAGGTTTTCCAGTTGCAGGTAGCCAACAATGGAGCGAGCATCGGCCTCTTCACCAGAGCCAAGCCGATCGCTACTCATTAGGACGATACTGTCGAAATTGGCCAGCACCAGATGTTGCCACTCAACTTCATTGGTCACTTCGGCGACGATATGCTTCAAGGTGATGCCTGGGTGGTCCAGGTTTTCTGCGGCGAGTAACTGCTCCCGTTCTGCCACCGTCCGGCTGGACATAATGGTAATGTGGTAATGATCATGTCGATAGCTGGTAAATTCACGCAATAACGCAGGAACCTTTCGGCTCCATCCCGCAATAAGAATGCTTTTTTCCTGGATTTTCTGTTGTGCTTTTTGCTGTATTTGTTCTGGTTGAAGCAGCTTGCTGCTTTTCGTTTTAACAACCAGCCCGGGGGTAGGTGGCAATCGATGCTGAGCTTGCTGGTAGTCAGCTGCCAGTAACAATACGGCATCATCCGCAGTCAGTGGTAAATCTGCAGCTGGGTTGAGCATGGCGGTAAACTGATCTCCCTGGCTACGGATCAGGCCACAGAAGCAGGCCTGAGGAAAGCGGCTACGGATCTGTCCTACCAACTGACCAGCCAGAGCTGGATCACGGTGCAAGTAGAAGCTCTGACCAAGATGATGACTGAACAGCTCGAGGTAAATAGACGATAAACCCGGATGACGGATATTTTGCACCATCAGCCGGCTGATGGTGCAATCGCCGCTGATGATCTCCAGCGGGCCATGATAGGCTCTGCGGGCAATGGCAACTTTATGCGGGCTTTGTATTTCAGCGACCACGTAGGGCAGTGCTGTGGTCACTGTATTGGCTTGGCCATTTAACGCCAGTAGTACTTTTATGGTTTCAACATCAGCGGAAACGCTACTGTCCTGAGCAAAGGTTTTAGCAGGGACGATAATCGCCGCAGCTTGCTGGCAGGCGGCACGCTGCAAATGCTCACTGTTCAGTGATGAGCCTGAGCGCAGTATAATCTCATTGAAATGTTTGCCGAGGACTGGATCGGATCGCAGCTCTTCTGCCAGTTCTGGCCGAAGATCGTCTGCTAGTACCACCACTCGTAAGCGGCCGGATGCACCTAGTCGAAACAAAAAGCGCTTGGCTCCGCCTTCAGCCATCCATAGCTCGCGCAATAAAGGCAGAGTGCTATCCGTCCAGCCCAAAACAACAATATGATGCTTTAGGCTGACGGGAGTGAATCCGCGCTCAAGTGAGCGCATCTGGCCACTGAGCCACTGTGTCAGGATAGCGATGAGCGCACCCATGAACACGACGTAACCACTGACCGTCAGAATGGTAGAAACGATACGACGCCACACGCCTTCATCATCGCCGAGATAACCTGGATCGGTTAGTCGTAAAAATGCCCACCAGATGCTGTCTAGAATGTTTTCGCCGGTCTCACCAGTCCCCAAAGCCAGCACGCCGCCCAGTACCGAAATAAGACCGACCAACGCGGCCATCACAAGTAACTGATATTGGGTGCCGCGCACGAATTGACGTTCGAGAAAGTAGCGAAGGCGGTTTAACAGATTGGTTCGCATCATGATAAGGATAAACGGATAAGGATAGTTGAGGGTACTATAGCTGCTTTTATCGCAATTCAGTAGCTAAGTATCTGTTATGAGATATGGTTAAACTATTATTTAGTTGCGGTAGAGGGTTTTAATCAAATGGAAGCCAAACTGTGTTTTTACCGGTCCATGCACTTCTAAAATTGTCTTTTTAAAGACCACCTCGTCAAAAGCGCGCACCATTTGTCCTCGACGAAACTCACCTAAATCGCCACCTTTTTTCCCTGAGGGGCATAGTGAATGCTTTTTAGCTAAGGAGCCAAAATCAGCACCTTTGGCCAACTGTCGTTTCAGCCGTTCAGCTTCGGCTTGGGTTTTTACCAGTATATGCAGGGCGCAGGCTTTAGCCATAAAAACACTCACGGTTCATGGGTTGATGAATGGTCGGGGTTGGAATGGCGTTGCCTTCGACAACGCTCACTGCAATATTTTACCTGATCCCAGCATTTTTCCCACTTTTTCCGCCATGTAAAAGGACGCAGACACACCGGGCAGGTTTTTTCAGGCAGATGTGGTTTTTGATGCGCCATAAGGAACTAGAAAGAGCCCTAACTGGTGTAGATGTTTTTGATGTCGTGCTGATGCAGAAGCTCACCCAGCTCGGGCAATTGAAACAGTTCGAGCCCCAGTACATCAAGGATCTGCGGAGCGAATTGATCCCACTCTGGATCCAAAGTGAGATCCAGCAAAATACGGCTTTCTCCGCTCATGTGTTCAGCCAGTTTCAACATGGCAAAAAGGCGCTGTTCTAATTCACTATCTGAAGCCAAAATCAATGCCGGACTATGGTGATACGCGATGACATTGCAGATCTCTGCAGGCAAGCCCCACGATTGAGCAATCAGATAACCGAGGATTTCATGGCAGGTGGCAAAGCGTTGTTCCTCGGTTTCACTGTACCCTTGCCCAGCCAGCAAACCCAAGCGAAGCATGTCGGTGTAATTATTCGCCTGTGCAGTAATAAGAGCAATGCCGGCATTACGAAATAGCCCCAGGGTGTAACAATCGTCAGCTGTTTCTTGGCTCCAGTCCAAGTGCTTGGCCAAAGTGGCAGCGGTGGTAGCCACCAGCAAGGCATTGGACCAAAGTTTTTGCGAGAAGGGATCTTGCTGCTGCCCTTGTTCCAGAGTAAAGCGTAACAGCACGCTGCGCACCAGCTTGACAACACGGGTCACGCCCAAGAACTTGCATGCATGCTCAATCGAGGTGATTTTTGTGCGTAAGCCAAAGTAAGCGGAGTTGACTACTTTCAGGGTAAAGCCAGCCAGGCCGATGTCCAGATTGATCAGCGTAGCCAGGCGTTGAGCATTGGGTTCTGGTTGCTGCAGCAACTGCTGAATGTGCAGCAGCACATCAGGTTGTGGTGGGATGGTAAAGCCTTTTAGTGCCTGTTCTATGGCATTCATATCCAGTGGCTGGGCCATCCGGTTGTCTCCACAACGGTTAAGGAATAATCAATATTATTAAAGCAAAATCCACTACAGTTGCCAACTTAAAACGACAGCTAAGCGTTGGTTACCGATGGTGAGATAACTCAGGAATCGAGGTAGGGTCGGCCACTCATCAGGCTCTGTGCCAATTGCCATTCAGCATCTTTATCGGCACCGGACAAATCATTGAAGTGTACTTCGAACTGAATGTAGTCTTCTTCGGCAGGATGGCTGCTGATCAACCGATCGGGAACTTGACCAACCTGACGACAGGCGTGAATAGCAACCTGAGCAGCTTGCTCCATCAAGGCCAGAAACTTGCCTAAAGGCAATTGCTGAAAAATAGCATCATCAAGTTGCGACCAGCCCAGTAAATCAGCGCTGATATGACCATCTTTGTGATCGGTAAACAGCATCGAAACGGCAGGTGAGTCTGGGTTTTCTCCGGCCTTGTAACGGGCTAGATCATCGGCATCAAACAGCATGACATAGCCAAAGGCCGGGCAGCCTTCAGCATCCATATCGTCAAAAGACGGATCATAGATCAGAAAAAAACGTTGTTCAGACATCAAGGCCCCTGTTCTTATACAAAGGCATATTGTACCGAACTGTCACGCTGAGCTAAAGGGCTATTTTTACATCGCTTCAGCTTGGTATGGGATCTCCAGCAATAAAGAAAGCGCAAGTAATTGTACTTGTTGCTGATCAGAGACCACTTCATCGGCCTGACTGGTGGCTAAAATAGCTTGCCATAGGGTTTCTTTCAGTTTAGGGCTGGCTGCCATCAAGATAGGTAGATGCTGCTGAAGCTGTTGATAATCGCTCTCCGGTTTGGCCTGCTCCGTGGGTAGCTTCAATGCGGCCAAGCCAGCTTGCCAGCTTTGCAGTTGGCGCTGCTGATCCTGATGGGTGGCCGTGGCGATAAGACTCAACAATTGCAAACCAGGCTCGCGAATGGTTTTAAACTCAGTCGCTGAAGTTTTGCGTTGTACATCGCTGCTACGAAACTCGCTGGCTACCACATGATCAACCAGCTGGGCAATGGCCCACTCCAATAAATCAAGCTGGCCATCGGCTTGGATCAATGCCAGCAGTAATTGTTCAAATCGTTCAAAGCGAACCGGAGTTAGCGTCTTAAGGCTGGGGATACTAAGTTGAGCCAACATCAGCTTTTGGCGATCTGATAAGTGCTCCACCTGACTGAGCATCCGATCAACATCTTGCAGCAAGGCAACTGAGCTTTGCTCTCGGATCAGCGTCAATTGCTGTTGTCGATGCTCGTCATGTTCGCTGATCAACATGGCGAGAAGCAGTGGTTCAGCTTGCATGGGTTGATGAGCACTTTGCACCAGTAACATTGGCAGTGCCGCCAGTAACCGCTCGCCGGCACTGCCAGGGCGAGATGTTGTCTGTGATGCTGAGGACTGTGTTGCCGTTGACTCTTCAGCATCACTGGTGTTTTGTTCGGCGGCAGTTAAATTTGCGGCTGAAGTACGTGCCTCTGGTAAGCGGCCATTCCAACGAGGATCCAGCCGTTTAATGCGATCATTTAGTGGTGGATGAGTAGCAAAAATACTGGCCCAGCGGCTGATACCTTCGCCAAAAAACAGATGGCTGTTTTCATCGGCGTTGGGGTGTTTAAGTTTGGTACCGCGAGAGCTGGCGGCAATTTGTTTTAGTGCTCCGGCAATGCCCTCCGGGTTACGAGTAAACTGAACGGCAGAGGCATCCGCCAGATATTCACGTTGTCGACTAACTCCTGCTTTAATCAGATTGCCAAAAAACGCCCCGAGATAACCCAGAATGGTCAGGCCAAGCCCGAGCAATAAAATGGCTGCGGCGCCTCCACCGCCTTTATTGTTGCTTCGGCGACTTGATACCATGATGGCGCTGCCACGGCCACCTCGAAGCAGCAAATAGCCAATATGTCCGACAAACAAAATGCCGTTAAGCACAGCAATCATCTTGATGTTCATTCTCATATCGCCATTGAGTATATGGCTGAACTCATGAGCGATTACGCCTTGCAGCTCATCACGATTCAATTGCTCTAAGCAGCCTTCGGTGACACCCACAACCGCATCGGCTGGGCTATAACCAGCGGCAAAGGCGTTGATACCTCGTTCGGGTAAAATATAGACGGCAGGGGCTGGTAAGTTGGCTGCTAAGGCCATTTCATCAACCACATTCAGTAACTGGCGATGTCGTGGGTCAGCACTGTCAGGGCTTAACCGCACCCCTCCCAGCGATTCGGCCACCACTTTGCCCCCCTGACGCAGTTGTTGCCACTTAAACAGCATGGCACCACCAATGGTTGTCAATACCACCAGGCTGGTCCAGAGGATCAGATCCAATTTGACGAGTCCTTGCTGTAAGCCAGTTTGAATGGCTTGGCTATCGGCAAAACCAAAAGCTATTGCTACCAAAATATTGGTAAGAGTCAGTAGCACTAATACTGCGATGGCAAATAAGCCCACTAAAATACGGGTATTACGGCGGGCTAAATCTTGTTGACTAAAAAAATTGGTAGCCATAACTGTTTAGAAGCTGACTTTAGGGGCAGCTTGAATCGCTTGGCTGTCTTCAAACTCCATTAGTTTAGCATCGGTTGCGTGGCCAAAACTTGGCGCCAGCACCACCTGAGGGAAGCTTTGTTTGTAGCTATTGTAGCTGGTGACGGCATCATTAAAGGCTTGGCGAGCAAAGGCAACGCGGTTTTCGGTACTGGTAAGCTCTTCGGACACCTGCATCATATTCTGGTTAGCTTTTAAATCCGGGTAGGCTTCCATCACCACATTAAAGCGACTCATCGCACCTTGCAAGGCCGATTCGGCACCCACCAGTTGACTCATAGCCGCTGGGTCTCCCGGATTGTTGGCCGCAACTTTCAAGCCAGCTGAGGCAGCATTACGTGCATTGATCACAGCTTCCAATGTATCGCGTTCATGTGCCATGTAGGCTTTAGCCGTTTCAACTAAATTAGGAATTAGATCATAGCGCCGCTTTAGTTGCACCTCTATTTGTGCAAAGGCGTTCTGGTAGCGGTTTTTCAGCTTGACCAAGTTGTTAAAGATACTGATGACAAAGAAGATCAAAATCAGTACGACGGCTAGCACAATCAGGGAGGTCATGGTTTTTCCTTATTTATATGGCGGCATGATGTCATTACTTGTCTAGTGTTAACGTTAGTTTAATCATTTGTCCAGCCCTACCTGATAAAAAGTGATAAATGTGCGATATTTTGATGTTATAGCGATGTTTTGTCGGCTCTGGTGATGGATCTAAAGCAAGCTAAAAATGGTATACTCCTGTCATCGGTATTGATAGGGAAGGACCATGACGGATTTTAAACATATTTCAGTGGCTGAAACGGCAGAGCGACTTGCTAAACAGCAAGTGGTGATTGCTGATATACGAGATGAACAAAGCTTTGCCACGGCGCACATCGAAGGTGCCTATCATTTAACATCCACCAGTTTAAGTGTTTTTATGCAACAGCATGACTTTGATGCCGCTGTGGTGGTGGTGTGCTACCACGGCAATTCCAGCCAAGGTGCAGCTCAGTATCTGGTGCAGCAAGGTTTTGACGAGGTCTACAGCATGGATGGTGGTATGGCAGCTTGGCAGTTGACACTTCCAGTCATGAGCAGCACCGATGAATAAAATTGGCGAGCTAAACTCAGTTCGCGCGGCCATGGTGTTTGCTGACTATTGTGTCACTCGTGGTTGGCCAGTGCAGGCGGTACCCGAACCGGCAATGGCTGAGCAGCCTGAGCTGGCGGCCTTGTATGTTGAGCCTGATTATGAGGCAGATGTGGTTGCTGCATTGCAGCAGTTTTTGCAAGAGCCTGATCATCCACGTTATCGCTCAGCTGCCTGGCAACGTAGTCAGGTTGCTGTATCCGGGCCGGGCCAAAGTGTATTCAGTGGCTTGGATGCGCGTGCTTTTTCGGGGCTTGTCACCATACTGGTGTTGTCGGCTTGTCTGTTGGTGTATGGCTGGCAACAGCTGGCCCCACAAGTCGCATTTGGCTGGCTGGGAAGTTTTACTCAGCCAGAGTCGATCAGCTGGCTGCAGAGCTGGCGTTGGATTACACCGGCTGTGTTGCACTTTTCGCTATTGCATTTGGTGTTTAATCTTATGTGGTGGTGGTTTTTAGCCGGGCAGTTTGAGCGGGTGCTTGGGCGTTGGCAGTTGATATCCTTCACCTTAAGCTGCGCTTTGTTGTCGAATGTAGCGCAATATCTACTGGTTGGGCCCTATTTTGGTGGTTTGTCTGGCGTGGTATACGCTTTATTCGGTTATTTTTGGTGGGCTGGCAGGCTTAATCCATCACAAGGGCTGCAGTTAAGCCCCGGGCTGGTTGGCTTCATGCTGATTTGGATGCTGTTAGGCTTTTTGGATGTGCTATGGATCCAAATGGCGAACTGGGCTCATTTGGCTGGCCTGTTGGCAGGGTGCAGCTGGGCATGGTTGTTACGGCACAAACAACCACGACAGCACTAACAACATGATAAGTACAGCACCACTATTGATACAGGTATTTGGTAAACAGGAGATCACGCAGCATTTGCTGGCCGGTCTCTCGCTCCAGAATTTGTTGCAGTTCTTGCAGGATGGTTTGGCGGATCTCTTCCCGGCCAGTTAGTGATTTGATTTTATCTTCGTGCTGCTGATTAAAAATTCGGATAATGGTATTTAGGATCAGTGGTTCATGGTGCTCGATATCGGCCAAGTATCGTCGATCAGCGACCATCAATTCGACAGTGACGCGGATATAACCCAACGAGCGACGGCCAGAGGTCACGTAATTGGTCACGATATCGGGATCGAAGCCATAATAAACAATATCTTGCTCGTTCTGTCGAGCCTGACTCGGTGCAGCAAACAGGGCGGTGCACAGCAAGGTTGCCACTAGGGTGGTAAGCATCAACGCACGTAACATCATAAAACCAAGCTTCCTTTGTCATCTATCAATCAACATGGCATGGCATCATGCCACTCATGCTACCTATGGTAAATTTGTACAGCAACGCTAGTCTAATGATCATAGCAGCTTTTCCCGCATGCAAGTAGAGCCGTCGTTTTGCAAAATAGAAGGGGGCTGGTTGGTTATCGGCCATGAAAGCAAAAGCTGAAATGTAGCGCTGAACTTGCTATGATGCGGCGGTTTTTAACCAGATATCACAACCATGCCGATACAGACTGCAGATTATTTACTTCAAGCCCACTGGCAAGCTCCGGCTCAACTCCATTTGGCGCCGAACCTGAGCTCGTGGCTGTTGGAAACCGACTCGTTAACCGCTCGTTTGAAAAGCAAGAGCAGTCTCTTTCAAGTGCAACTTCTGAGTGAGGCAGAATATGCATTACCATCCCGGTTACAACGCGAGTTGGCTGATGCGAAGCGAGCTGTATTGCGGGAAGTGATCCTACGTTGCGATCAGCAGGCAATGATTTATGCACAAAGCTGGTTACCGCTGACGACTCTGCAGGCGATTGCCCCTTTAGCTGTTCTTGGCGAGCAACCACTTGGGGAGTTTATTTTTCGTCATCCAGCATTGCAACGTGGCCCTATCGAGTTGGCGCGGTTGGATAGTCGGCGACTCGGGCTACACCATGAATGCCCACAAGCAGATATTTGGGCTCGCCGCTCTATTTTTGTGCTAGACCAACATCCGTTGCAGGTGGTAGAAGCATTCTTGCCGCAGGTGTATCAGCTATGAACTGGCAGTTACAAGGTAGCCATTGGCCTTATTACCGGCAATTGATGCGCTTGGACAAACCCATTGGCATTTATCTTTTGCTCTGGCCCACCTGGTGGGCGTTATGGCTGGCTGCGGAAGGAGTCCCGCCATGGTCGATATGGTTGGTGTTTACGCTGGGGGTGGTATTGATGCGCTCGGCCGGCTGTGTCATCAATGACTATGCCGATCGCCATCTGGATGGTGCGGTGAGCCGGACCCGACAACGGCCATTAGCGGCAGGGCTGGTGTCGGCCACCGAAGCGCTGCAGCTTTTTGTCTTGTTACTTGTCGTGGCGGCAACCTTGTTGGTGTGGCTCAACTGGCAAACGGTATTACTTTCCTTTGGTGCGGTCGCACTGGCAGCCTGTTACCCCTTTATGAAACGCTATACCCACTTACCGCAAGTGGTGCTGGGGGCTGCATTTAGTTGGGGCATGCCCATGGCCTTTATGGCCATTCAGTTGCAATTGCCAGCCATCGTCTGGTGGCTGTATCTGGCCAATTTATGCTGGACCGTGGCCTACGATACCTACTATGCCATGGTAGATCAGCCTGATGATGAGAAGATAGGTATTAAATCGACAGCTATCTTATTTGGCCGTTATGGTTTTCATGTGATTTTGGCTCTGCAGAGCCTGACTCTACTGCTGTTAGCTTACGTTGGTTATCTGGCAGCATTAGGATGGATCTATGGGGTGGCATTATTGGTTAGTGCTACTCTGTTTGTCTATCAATACCGACTGGCACGACGAAGCCGCCAGCACTGCTTCCAAGCCTTTTTGCACAATCATTATGTCGGTCTGGTGGTCTTTATTGGCATAGCACTGGATTACGCAGCAAAGAGTGCAGGGCTATAAAACAGCTTATCAGAATACTGGCGGATCTTGCCGAAACCAGCCTGCGATGCTGTATCGGTGCTGAGCAGTGGGTTTGACTTCATGCGGGAAGCGGCTGCTTTCAAACAAGATTAATGTGCCTGCTCGCGGCGGCAATATCAGCACAGGTTGTTGTTGCTCGTCATAGACCACCAATTCACCACCTTGCTCCACATCATTTAAGTAACAGACGCTGGTCACGCGCCGGCTGGCTTGATCGGAGAATGCATCCAGATGTGTCCGATAGAAATCGCCGGGTTGATAGTGAGAAAAATGACATTCGTAACCGGTTAAACCAAGAAAAAAAGAGCGATTTAATTGAGTTAAAATGGCATTGAGCTGCTGCATATATAGTTGCTGAGCAATGCTTTCCCCAGTGAGCCAGCAGGTTTTATCGCGACGGATATCTTGTGCAAGCTGCAAGGTATTGGCCCGACCGATGGCCGCAGGTTGTAACTTGGCCTGATGTTGCACTTCTTTCTTGAGGCTTTGAATAAGCTCAACTGGCAAAAAGTGAGGGAGCACTACAAGGCCATGCTGTTCAAATTCAGCAAACCCAAGTTCAACTGGTTGTAGTGGGACAACTTGGTCAATGCCTGGTTGGTCGATGTTTGAGTGAACGGCAGCCAGTGCAGTTTCCATCATCAGCTACCTTGTTGAGAAAGAGCGCAGTTATACGATGACGACTGCTTGCTGTCTAACAAGTTTAATTGCTGCTCAGGATAAGGAATTTTTCTGGTATTAAAGCTGAGCTAAAGCGTTAGCCGCTTCGTATTATTATAAAAATGGAGAATCGTATGAAATCTATAATATGGGCTTTAGCTGTTCTTGTATTGGCGGGCTGCAGTCGCTCGGTGATGGATTATAAAGCGGAGCAACCTCAATTACTGCTTAATGAGTTCTTTGTCGGCTCCGGTAAAGCATATGGGGTACTGCAAGATTGGCGAGGCCGTCAAACATTGCGCTTTACTGCCGATTTGTGTGGCGAGTGGCACGGACAGCAAGGCGATTTATATGAAGTATTTTATTTTAGCGATGATCGGGTCGAGTACCGCCACTGGCAATTGCAGCTGCACGCCGATGGTAAGGTGACTGGGACTGCGCATGATGTGATTGGTGAAGCAGCGGGGCAGTTAGCAGGTAACGCTCTATTTTGGGAATATACCTTACGTATTTCATACCAAGACAGTGATATGGATGTTCGGGTGAAAGACTGGATGTATCTGGTGAGTGATGACCAAATCATCAATCGCACCAGTTTGCATAAGTTTGGTGTGAAAGTAGCCGACCTGACCTTGTCATTGCAACAGCGCGATACTACTGCCGATTGTGGTCCGCTCAAGCAACAATTGCAGGAGCTGGCAGCCGCAGAGGGATAAGCTACTCCTTGCGGCCTTCCATCGATTCCAGCTCGATGTATATAGCATCGCAGGAAATTTGAATTTCATACAACGATAACGCCAGGCTGAGCAATAAACTGATCAGGCTGGCGGCAAAGCTGAGCTGGCCTGCAAACTCCCACTGCATAAACAAGCAAAACATCGACAAAGTGCACAACAGGAAGCTGAGCACCCCATAGGCTTGCATGGATCGGATCAAGCCAATACGTTTTTTTAAGTTAGCAATCTGCCGTATAACCAGCGCACGAACCTGCTTGCCCTCGCGTTCATTTAACTCCCGGATTAACTGTGCCAACACCAGGAATCGATTGGTATAGGCCAGCAATAACAGTGAAATTGCCGGAAACAATAAGGCTGGTGTGGTTAAACTCATCATGGTAAAACTCTCTTCAGTTCGGGTGGCTGTGATGGCAAGGTTTTGATTCGCTTATTCTGCGCTAAACTATTACACTAAGTCGAATTTATGATGAAAAGTCAATCTTTCTGTATCCGTGTTTTATGGCCTGTGCTGTCAGAACACCATCAGAGGTGAAGTGGTTAACTATGGCAACAAACAATAAAAAAGAAGTGGCCGTTGCGCCAGAGCAATTGACCCACTCGATGAAAGAACAGTTGACCAGCTTATTGGCTGGTTTTAGCGAGCAGTTGGTTGAACAGCAACAGCATCAATGGCAAAGCATGAGCCAACAGCTACTCGAAACCAGCCAGAAACAGTGGCAACAGCGCCTGATAGAGCAAGAGCAAGCGTATCAAAAGTTATTCAAAGATTGGCAGCAAGCAAAACAACAGCTGGATATGGCGATTCCATCCGATCCTGAACAACTGGAAAGCCTGAAAAAATCCCAACAGCAACTGGATCAAGCGATTCAGCAGAAGAAACAGCAAGACACTGAATTCAAAGCCTTGCAGCAGCAACATCAACAGTTGCAAGATGATCTGGCCCAAGTGCAGGAAAAACTGCAGCAGGCACAACAAGCAAACAAAGCCGAGCATAATGAAACCGCGGCAGCCCTTCATAAAGACATTGACCAGTTAAAGCATCAACTGGCCGCCGATCAAGCGCAGTTAGCGCATTATAAAGATGATCTGAAAGCAAGTCGGCAGCAGCAAGCTGAGCAAAAAAAGCTTCGGCAGGAAGCTGAAACGAAACTGCAGGCATTAGAGCAGCAAAACGAAAAACAGCAGCAAAAGGGTGGGGCTGAGCTCACCCGGTTGCAAGAAGACAACAAAGCGTTGCAAGCATCGTTAAAGCCACTGAAGCAAGAACTGCAACAGGCGCAAAAAGAACTGCAGCAATTAAAGAAACAGCAGCAGCAGGCTGAGCAGGAGCGTGAACGCTTGGTTACTGAGAACCAAAGCTTGCAGCAGCAAATACAACCAATAAAACAACAGCTTGTAGAAGTAGAGCAAGAGCTTGGTGAGCTGCAGCAAACGCATAGTGAGTTGACGCAGCAATTGGTAGAGCAGGGCGCGGCGCAAAAAGAAAAGTTACAGGCATTGGCTAAAGTGCAGCAGGAGCTGCAAAGTCTGAAATCCTCTTATCAGCAGCAAACAGATTTATTACAGCAGGTCGATGCAGAGAAAGTTGCCTTGCAGCAACAATGCAGCAAGGTACAGCAACAGCTGGCGGAGTTAGAGCCCAAATTAAATGAGCTGCAGCAAGAGCGAGAGCTACAACGTGCAGAGCTTGACGAGTTGCAAGAACTGCAGCAACGACACGATAAAGTGAAGGCTCAGCTTGAGCATGCACAAAATCGTCAGCAAGCGGCGGAAGAAAAGCAACAACAGGAAGCGGATGCATCCAGAGAGACCATTCGGGAGCTGCGGCAGCAACTACAAAAAGATCAGCAAGAGCAGCAAGAGCAGGTGAGCAGTCTGGAAGAGCAACTGATGGAGTTCAAGTTGAAATTTGAGTATGCCCAAAAACAACTGCAGCAGAGCTAAGCGAACTTATGAGTGAGCCTGACTGGCAACTGGTGTATCATGCCGCCACTGAATTTGAAGCGGCTTTGCTGGCTGGTTTATTGGCCACGCATCGTATCGAGGCGAGGTATCACGGGCAAATGTTGCTAGGTGCTGTTGGTGAGCTCGCTCCCACCGATATTCAGGTAGGTCTTTGGGTGGCACCCCGTCATGTCGAGCAAGCTGAGCGTATTTTACAACAAGCACGACAGCAAAATGGTGCCGATTGGCAATGCCAATGTGGTGAGGACAATGCTGCAGGGTTCGATTTTTGTTGGTCCTGTGGTCGGGATAAAGATGAAAGCAAATAATTTTCAACGCCTGCGAGAGCTGGGGTTTTATCAGCAAGCAGCCGTGGCAGCGACGCTGATGGAGCGAATGCTGCCAAACTATCAGTTATTCAGCGAAGTGATGAAATATGGTGATGCTGAACTGCTGCGCCATACTCTGGATTTAGTCTGGGAATGGCTGTCGGTCAAAAAAGCAAAAATTAACTTCCCTCGGCTGGCTGACGAGCTGGCAGAAGTGATCCCTGAGCTCAATCATTACGATTGTTTTGGGGTTTACCCAGCCGTGGATACTGCGACTGCATTGGATAGTTTGTTATCTGGTATCAGCAACAAAGATGGCGCTGAATTTATCAATGTCGCCAAAATTTCTCAGGCCTCGGTAGCACGTTTAATTGAACACGAATCGGCCGATCTGGATATCACCAGTGAAGCGGAATTAAAGCAGCATGTTCGTAAGCATCCGTTAATGCAATACGAAATGGACTGTCTGGCGGAGCTGATGGATATCGTCAGTGGTATTCGTCAGTTTGAACGGTCCGACGTCAAACAGCTGCAAGCCTGGGTAAAAGAGCAGGGTGTTAGTAACCTGGGTATGGAATTAGCGTAAAGGTGGTATGAATTACTATGAGTACAGATGTCGTTTTTGGCATTCATGCCATACAGGCTATTTTGCAGCGTTCTCCGCAAGACATACTGGAAGTCTTTGTCGCGAAAGATCGCGATGATAAGCGCATGAACCCGCTGGTACAGCAGCTGCGGCAGCAGGGCATTGCTGTGCAGTTTTGTCATAAAAAAACGCTGGATCAAATGGCCGAAGGGCAGCATCAGGGCATTATTGCCAAGGTGCGGCTGGCAGCCCCTGGTTCCGATGCAGATTTAATGGCGTTAGTAGAACAGCAATCCAGCCCACTTTTGCTTGTGCTTGATGGGGTCACCGACCCGCATAATTTAGGTGCCATCTTACGCAGCGCTGACGCTGCTGGTGTGCATGCCGTGGTGGTACCAAAAGACCGGGCAGCCAAACTCACCCCTGTGGTGCGTAAAGTCGCCTGCGGTGCCGCAGAAACCGTGCCCTTTATCGCCGTAACGAACTTAGCTCGCGCTTTACGCCAATTACAGGAAGCAGGTGTCTGGGTGATAGGCACGGCCGGTGAAACCGACCAAACCCTGTATCAGACTGAACTGACCGGGCCACTCGCTATCGTACTAGGCGCAGAAGGCGATGGCCTACGTCGGTTAACCCGTGAAACCTGTGATGCGCTGGTGAAAATTCCAATGCAGGGCAGTGTATCCAGCCTGAACGTCTCGGTGGCAGCCGGTATTTGCCTGTTTGAAGCCATGCGCCAGCGGTTGGCGGTTTAGAACATCTGACCTACCTCAGGCGATACTGAAAAGCAGTGCTTGTGATTTAGCCAATTCCTCAGTATAATTCGCGCCCTTCGGCCATCTACTATGTTCCTTGCCTTTATGCAGGCCCGGCCGAGCCTGACTGAGGCTAACTAACCGTAAGGAGCTGCAATGCGTCATTACGAAATTATTATTATGGTCCATCCGGATCAAAGCGAGCAGGTCCCTGGCATGATTGAGCGTTACACTGGCTCGATCACTGAAGCTGGTGGTACTGTTCACCGTTTGGAAGATTGGGGTCGTCGTCAACTGGCTTACCCAATTGAAAAGTTACACAAAGCGCATTACGTGCTGATGAATGTGGAAGCCCCACAGAACGTGATCGACGAATTGGAAACCGTTTTCCGTTTCAACGATGCTGTGCTGCGCAACATGATCATGCGTACCAATGGTGCCGTGGTTGAACCATCACCGATGGCTAAGGTTCGTGAAGAGCGTCGTGAACGTGCTCCTCGTGATTCTGAGCAACAGGCTGCAGCGTCTGAAGAGTAAGTTGTAATGGACAATCAACTGGTGTGTGCTGGGCAGTTATGCCGCCAGCCCTCGCGCAGTGAGAGTCCGGCCGGTATCCCACATGTTAGCTTGGTGCTTGAGCACCGCAGCCAGCAACAGGAAGCCGGGTTGAGTCGTCAGTGTTATGTCCGTATTCAAGTGATATGCAGCGGCGATTTAGCACAACAAACTCAGCATTTAATGTTGGGAGATACCGTGCGGGTGCAGGGCTTTTTAAACCGACACCAGCAACGCAACGGCCAGAGTAAGTTGGTCTTGCACGCCCAACACATTGAACAAATTCGTTAGGAGATCGTGTTATGTCACGTTATTTTCGTCGCCGTAAATTCTGCCGTTTTTCTGCAGAAGGCGTTAAAGAGATCGATTACAAAGATATCGCTACTCTGAAAAACTATGTCACTGAAAGTGGCAAAATCGTACCCAGCCGTATTACGGGTACCAGTGCGAAGTATCAACGTCAGCTGGCTCGTGCTATCAAGCGCGCACGCTACCTGTCTTTGCTGCCTTACAGCGATTCACATAGCTAATCGCCTGGTTCAACCGAATACTGAGAGGGTTCAGAATGAATATTATTCTTTTAGACAAAGTCGCAAACCTGGGTAGCCTGGGTGACCAAGTCGCAGTAAAAGCCGGTTATGCGCGTAACTTCCTGTTCCCACAGGGTAAAGCCGTACCAGCTAACAAAGACAACATCGAAAAGTTCGAGCAACGTCGTGCTGAACTGGAAGCCAAGCTGGCTGCTGATTTAACAGCTGCTAACGAGCGTGCTGAGAAAGTTGCTGCTTTAGGTGAAGTGACTATCGCTTCTAAAGCCGGTGATGAAGGCAAGCTGTTTGGTTCTATCGGGACTCGCGACATCGCTGACGCTATCACTGAAGCTGGTGTAGCGGTATCTAAGTCTGAAGTAAAACTGCCACATGGCACTTTACGTGAGACTGGCGAATTCGATATCGACCTGCAGCTGCACGCTGAAGTAACTGCTACCGTTAAATTGGTAGTTGTTGCCGAAGCCTAAGCCGTCTGGTTTGAAAAAACAGGCAGTCTCCTCACGGAGCTGCCTGTTTTTTTATGGCTAATTTTTTCTCTGCCTTGCTTTTTATTCCGCTGCGCTCGGGGTAGGATGGCAGGGTCATTTCATTGTATTTCGGAATTATGCAAAAGCAAAAAGATAAGCAGGTAGCTGCAGTAAAAATGCCGCCGCATTCCATCGAGGCTGAGCAGTCGGTGTTGGGTGGCTTGATGCTCGATAACGAGGCTTGGGATCGGGTGTCAGAAAAGGTGGTGGAGCAAGATTTTTATCTACGCGCTCATCGCTTGATCTTTACCACCTTGAGCCGGTTAGCCGAACGCAATCAACCGATGGATTTAATCACGGTGTCACAGGCGCTGGAACAAAACCAGCAGCTCGATGACGTAGGTGGTTTTGCCTATCTGGGCGAAATTGCAAAAAATACCCCGAGTGCGGCCAACATTCTGGCCTACGCGGAAATTGTGCGCGAGCGAGCGGTGATCCGCGATATGATTGGCGTGGCGCACGATATCGCCGATGCAGGCTATGACCCGCAGGGTCGCACCAGTGCCGAGCTATTGGACTTTGCTGAAACCCGGGTATTTAAGATTGCTGAGCAGCGCGCCAATGCCAATGAAGGGCCCGAGCCTATTCATGACATTTTAGGTAAAACCATTGAGAAGATAGATGAGCTGTTCAGCAACCCATCCGATGGGGTGACTGGTGTCTCTACCGGCTATGTTGATTTAGATAAGATGACCAATGGCATGCAGCCATCGGATCTCATCATCGTTGCCGCCCGGCCCTCGATGGGTAAAACCACCTTTGCCATGAACTTAGCAGAGCATGCTGCCATCACCTCAGACAAACCGGTGCTGATATTCAGCCTGGAGATGCCGTCGGAACAAATTATGATGCGGATGCTGGCATCGATTGGTCGCATCGATCAAACCCGGATCCGTACCGGTCAGTTGCAGGATGAAGATTGGGCACGGTTGTCTTCAGCCATCGAATTGCTCAACAGCAAAGGCAAGATGTACATTGATGATGCCTCTGGTCTGACACCAACTGAGGTGCGCTCACGATCACGTCGTGTCGCCCGTGAGCACGGTGGCTTAAGCATGATCATGGTTGACTACCTGCAGTTGATGACGGTGCCTGGTATGAGCGAAAATCGCACCTTAGAAATCGCCGAGATTTCGCGTTCATTGAAAGCTCTGGCTAAAGAGCTGAAAGTGCCGGTGGTGGCGCTATCGCAGCTAAATCGTAGTTTGGAGCAACGGGCCGATAAGCGGCCGGTGAACTCGGATTTACGGGAATCCGGCTCCATCGAGCAGGATGCAGATTTAATTATGTTTATCTATCGTGATGAAGTGTATAACGACGACACTGCGGACAAAGGTTCTGCTGAAATCATTATTGGTAAGCAGCGGAATGGCCCGATCGGCCGGGTACGGCTGACTTTTCATGGCCAGTATTCCCGCTTCGACAACTATGCCGGTAGCTATCGTTTCGACGAGGATTAACCATGCTGCGTAAGCCAGTGGCTCGTATTGATCTAACGGCGCTGCAGCATAACTTGCGGCAGGTTCGACAATTGGCGCCAGAGAGTAAAGTATTGGCGGTGTTAAAAGCCAATGCCTATGGCCATGGTATGTTAAAGGTTGCCGAGCAACTGCAACAGGCCGATGCATTTGGCGTCGCAAGGTTGGATGAAGCGTTATCCTTGCGGGCAGGTGGAGTGGTGAAGCCCATCGTGCTGCTTGAAGGGTTCTTTGATGCAGATGAATTGCCACAAATTGTTGCCAGCAATTTGCAAGTAGTGGTGCATCAGCAAGAGCAGGTGGATGCCATCGTTGCCGCTGAGCTGGATGCACCGATCCGGGTCTGGTTAAAAATGGATACTGGTATGCATCGGCTTGGTTTGATGCCGGAACACTATCAGACCGCTTACCAGCGGTTATCACAAAGCCCCAATTGTTTGCCTGCTTTTCGATTGATGTCACACTTTGCCTGCGCTGACGATAGACAAAGCCCGGATACTCAGGCACAGCTGCAGTGTTTTTATCATCATAGCCAAGGTCTTGCCGGTGAAGTCTCACTGGCTAATTCTGCCGGCGTGTTGGCGTGGCCTGAGAGCCACCAGCAATGGGTGCGCCCTGGGATCATGCTGTATGGGGTTTCGCCGATGCTGCAGCAACAAGCGATGCCTATTGAGCTAAAGCCAGTAATGACGTTATGCAGCCGGGTAATTGCAGTACGCTCTATTGCTGCAGGAGAAACCGTTGGCTATGGCTCGGCCTGGCAAACCCCGCAAGCGACTCGCCTGGCCGTGGTAGCCATTGGCTATGGCGATGGTTATCCACGCAATGTGCCCAATGGCACGCCAGTATTAGTGCATGGCAAACGCTACCCGATCGTAGGCCGGGTTTCGATGGATATGCTGACCATTGATATTGGTACTGATGCTGTTCAATCAGGTGATGAAGTGGTGTTGTGGGGGCAAGGCTTACCCGTGGCAGAGATTGCGGCTAAGGTGGGTACCATCCCGTATGAGTTGCTGTGTAATATCACTCCTCGGGTTGATTTTCACTACAATAGTTCGGCGCTATGAGCGGTATTAACCGCCCATATTATCGAAGCTAACTTCAATATGCACCTTACCGAACTCTGAGTTAAACGGCATCAGGATCTTCGGGCCATCCGATTTATGGGTAATGGTGTGCTCTCTACCTGAGACCACCACTGGCGTCGCCATGGAAAACTCATAGCCCTTCTCACCCAAAATACGCTTGGCACCACCAGTGACCATATTGGTGATTTCACCCACCATATCCGTGACTTCTTCATTGATTTTTGGTGGCCGCTCACCCAGCATTCGAAACATGATCTCAAGCGCGAGCTTCTCTTCAAAGGTAATGGAGAATGAGCCTTTGGTTTCATTGCCAACCATGCCAATTAAACCAGACACATCGCCTCTTGCGACCTCATCTTTTTTTAACCGCGGTTGACCAGGCGTAATGGTGGTATTGGCCATAGTGGCCAATACATTGACTAGAGAAGAGAGAAATGGATTGACGAATTCAACATTCATGTAAAATAGGCCTGTCAGGTTAATTTAGATACAACACAAAGGGTTAATTATAAGCGTAGATAGAGTTTATTGAATAAACAAGTACAGCAATACGCTTTACACCGCTTAGTGGTTTGCTTTGCAACGTGCACAAAGCCCATGCGCTTCCATAGTTTGTCGGCTGATGATAAAGCCTTCTTTAGCTGCTTGTTGCGTAAACTGTTGCTGAATAGTGTGAGAGTGCAATTCGGCAACATGACCACATTGCTCACAAATCAACAGTTGTGCCGGGTGCTGGTGATCAAAGTGATGGCACAGCATAAAGGCATTGCTGGATTCGATTTTATGAATAAATCCTTGCTCGGTGAGAAAATCCAATGCCCGGTAGATGGTAGCAGGCTTCGCACCGGGTTCGGTGGCTTTCAGTTGTTCCAGCAGCTCATAAGCACCGACACTGCTTTCAGTAGTAGCTAATAATCGAAATACCTTTTCGCGGATCGCGGTAAAGCGACTGCCGTTTTGTATGCAATGCGAGCGTGCTTTCTCGACCAAAACTTCAATGGACATGATGGGCTCCTGTCTTTTATTGCTTCAGTTTACCATAGCAGCATCCGCTGTCACCCGACAAATACACGGTAGATGATTTGCTATTATTATGAAAACATCGAATACTCAAATCTAACCCATTTAAATACAGCTGAGCCAATGGAATTTTCATGACAGCAGCTCCACTTCCGGCTGACGAAGCCGAGCGCTTAACCGCACTGTATGAAACCGGGCTACTCGATTCTGCGCCTGAGCAGCGGTTTGACCGTATCACCCGGCTTGCCAAGCAGCTATTTTCAACCGACATTGCACTGATTTCGCTCATCGATGAGCATCGGCAATGGTTTAAATCAAAAATAGGTATGGATGAATGTGAAACGGCCCGGGAACTGTCCTTTTGTGCTCATGCTATTTTAAGTGACGATATTCTGTTGGTGCCTGACACACTATTGGATGAACGCTTTGTTAACCATCCGGCGGTAGTCGCTGACAATGGTATCCGCTTCTATGCCGGAGCTCCTTTGCATCATCCGAAAGGCTACCGGCTTGGCACTTTATGCCTGGCTGGCCCAAAGCCACGAAGTATGGAGCAGTACGAGTTGAAGCTGTTGCGGGACTTGGCAGATATTGCTGAGCGGGAGATTGCAGATAGTTTGCTGCATGCGCAATTTGCAGAGTGGCAGCAGGAGCGAGCTCAGCTTAAACAGCTAGAACAGCAGCAACTGCGTTTAAGTGCGATTCAGGCCGGGGTCCTGGCTGCGCCGCAGTTATTCTCTACCACAGCAGGTAGTGCATGGCGCTATTTAACTGAGCAAATCAGTGAGGCATTGCAGGTGCAGCGGGTCAGTATTTGGCTGTTTAACGCAGATGGCGCGGCTTTGCTTACCGAAGACTTATTTGAGCGTAAATCGCAACAACATAGCTCGGGTGCTGAACTTCGGCAGCAATGCTACCCACGGTATTTTGCTGCGTTGCAAAGTAACAACGTTCTAGCAATTGATGATGCACAACACAACCCGGCGACGGCTGAATTTAATCAGGACTATCTCAAGCCTTTGGATATCAAATCGATGCTGGATGCTGTGATTGTATCAGAGCAGGGCATGGTAGGAGTTATTTGTGCAGAACAGGTAGGCACCTCACGACACTGGCAATCCAGTGAGCAAAACTTTATGACTGCCATGGCATCAGTGGCCAGTACAGTGCATAGCTACTTGCAACAACACAAGTTGCATCAGGAATTATCACAGGCGCAGCAGCGACTTGATGAAACTTGCCGGCTGGCGCGAATTGGCTTCTGGGAGCTGAACCTGAACAGCGGCGAGTTGGAGTGGACGCCGATTGTGTTCGATATTTTCGGGCTTGATCCGCAGCAACCTATGTCTTTTGAGCGTTATATGGAAATGGCTCACCCAGACGATCATCAGTTGCTGGAAGTCAGCAAACAGCAAGCGATTGAAGATGGGCACCACAGCCTGGCGCATCGCATAACCTTGCCTGATGGCGCTATCCGCTGGGTACATCTCATGGCTCGTTACATACCTGCCACCGCTATCAGCGCCGGACGTCTGGTTGGTTCTGTGCAGGATATTACTGACATTAAGCAGGCCGAACAAGAACGTGACCAATTAACCTATTTACTGCAGAATGTGATGGATGCAGCCTCCGAAGTATCGATTATTGCGGTTGATAATGACGGTATTATTCAATTGTTCAACTACGGAGCCGAGCGAATGCTTGGTTACACTGCCGGTGAAGTCATCGGCAAAGCCACTCCGGCCTTATTCCATGATCAAGCTGCCGTTCAAAAACGAGGCGAAGAGTTAACTGAGTTGCTAGGCTATCCAGTCCATGGTTTTCGGGTCTTTGTTGAATTGCCTGAGCTCCATGGTTCTGAAAGCAGGCAGTGGACTTATTATCGAAAAGACGGTCAAGCGCTGCCTGTGCAGTTGCTGGTCACTCCCCGGCGGCATCAGGATGGTAGTATCCATGGCTACCTGGGTATTGCCTATGACATCAGTGAACGTTTACGTCTGCAACAAATGAAAAATGAGTTTATTTCCACCGTCAGTCACGAATTAAGAACACCATTAACCTCCATCAATGGTGCGCTTGGACTTGTGTTATCAGGCACACTGGGTGACTTGCCAGAGCAAAGCCAAACCTTATTAAAAGTGGCTCAAAGTAATACCAAACGGCTGAATTTTCTTATCAATGACTTGTTGGATATTGAAAAGCTTGAAGCGGGCAAAATGCAGTTTGATATCGCACCACATTCACTACTACAGATAGTAGAACAAGCCATCGAAGAGAATCAGCCCTATGGGCTTAAGTGCGATATCAGACTACTACTGGACAATCAATTGCAGGGAGCGGTTGATGTGATAGCTGATCCACAACGCTTGTTGCAGGTACTGGCCAATGTACTATCTAATGCCATTAAGTTTTCGCCAGATCATGCCGCTGTGCAAGTTGTGGTACTAGCCACTGAGACGGTAGCACGGGTGGAAGTACATGATCATGGGCCAGGCATCAGCGACGACTTCAAAAGCAAGATTTTCCAGAAGTTCTCCCAGGCTGATAGCACCAGCCGCCGAGCTAAAAGCGGCACCGGGCTTGGGCTGGCACTGAGCAAGGAGTTGATGGAAGCCATGTCAGGCAGCATCGGTTTTGACTCCGTGTTCGGTCAGGGCAGCTGTTTTTATATCGAAATGAAAGTAGCAAGTGAGTAATCGTCACATATAAACGGAACGCCACCAGAGTAGCACTCTACAGGGGCTTATCGATAGGTTGGTGCTCGTACTGACTTAAAATTAAGCTTCGTTGGCTTCCGTTACCGTCTTTCTGCATCCTATGCTTTTCCTTTATTTTGTGTATAATCTACTTTATATACGCCATTGACGCAGTCGTGAGGGCTGATAGTGATATTCGTTGAAACCACCATTTTTACGAAACGGCTTAAAGAGCTAATGAGTGAGGATGAGTATCGCAAGTTTCAACAATATCTTGCTAATACACCAAATGCAGGAAAAATAATTAAGGGTAGCGGTGGCTTGCGAAAAGTACGGTGGGGCATGCAAACCCACGGGAAAAGTGGCGGCGTAAGGATCATTTATTATTATGTTCAGCCCGACAGTCATATAAGGCTGCTGCTGATTTATCCGAAGAATGAACAGGATAGCTTAACAGACAAACAACTGAAGTTATTGAGAGATATAGTTGAGAGGTGGTGATATGAACGACAATCTATTTAATGAACTGCTGGCAAGTACTCAGCAGATGGATGAAATTGTTCGAGGTGAGCGCCAACCTTCCCGTGAAACCTTTGTTGCTGCAGTGCAGGTAAAAGCGATCCGTAAAAAAACTAAATTAACGCAGGCGGCTTTTGCAAACTTAATCGATGTACAGTTAGGTACTTTACGGAACTGGGAGCAAGGACGGCGTGAGCCTACCGGGCCTGCAAAGGCGCTACTTCGAGCCATTGAGCGCGATCCAGAGCACGTCATTGCTGCTTTGAATTAGTGCTTATCCCAATAAACTAGGAATAACATCATGACAAAGAGTACTAAGTTTTTAACAGCAAATGACCTGACAGAAATGGGCCTGCTTAGCGCCCCGGGTGGTGCTGGTACTCATTTTCACGATTTCCTGCAACGTAAGAACCTGACTGCTGCTGATGCAGCCCGCGATCTTGGTGTGACCAAGTCAACGATTACCTGCTTAATTAATGGTGAAAGTGAATTGACCGTAGGGCTAGCAGCAAAAATGCAGCGAGTATATGACGCACCTGTTGGATTATTTTTCAGACTCGATGCCAAGTACAAAGCTTACAAAGTAAATGAGATGGTTAAAGCGCAAGCGATGGTGTAAGCACTGTCAGGCCACATGATTAATGATTAGAAGGGGCCATCTGGCCCCTTTGCTTTATTACTGAGCAGTATGAATTGATTTTTTACAGTGACTTTAGCGTCGAGTCGTTCAATGCTAAAATAGCCAGCTAATTTTTTGCTGTATAGAGAACATCGTGACCGCTGCTATCAACCACACCTTCTCCGTTGCCCCGATGCTTGATTGGACGGATCGGCATTGCCGTTATTTTCATCGTTTGTTGTCGAAGCGGGCGGTGCTCTATACCGAGATGGTGACGACCGGCGCCATTATTCATGGCAAAGGCGATTACCTGTTGTTTGACCAGGCTGAGCACCCGGTGGTGTTGCAATTGGGCGGGTCCGATCCTGTGGATATGGCGCGTTGTGCTGCCCTTGCTGCTGAGCGTGGTTACGATGAGGTTAATATCAATGTCGGCTGTCCGTCGGATCGGGTGCAGAATGGGATGTTCGGTGCCTGCCTGATGGCCCGGCCTGAGCTGGTAGCTGCTTGTGTGGCCGAGATGCAAGCCAAAGCGGATATTCCGGTCACGGTGAAAACCCGCATTGGGATTGATGAGCAGGATAGCTACGAGTTTCTGGTTGATTTAGTGCAGCAATGTGCTGATGCTGGCTGCACACATTTTATTATTCACGCCCGCAAAGCCTGGCTGAAAGGCCTGAGCCCGAAAGAAAACCGTGAGATCCCACCACTGGATTACCCTCGGGTGCATCAATTGAAACGGGATTTTCCGCAGCTGAGTTTTTCATTGAATGGTGGTTTAAAAACGCTGGCCGATTGTCAGCAGCAATTGGCTGGCCTGGATGGTGTGATGATGGGGCGAGAAGTCTATACCAATCCGTGGATGCTCAGTCAGGTAGATGAGTTGTTGTATGGCGAGGATGCTTTTGCCTTTACTCCGTACGAAGTGGTAGAGCAGATGATTCCGTACATCGAGCTGCAGATGCAGCAAGGCGCCCGCTTCTGGCAAATTGCCCGCCATATGCTGGGTCTGTTTCAAGGGGTGCCCGGTGCCAGGCAGTGGCGGCGTACTTTATCTGAAAAAGGCCACTTAGCAACATCGGGGCCTGATTTATTGCTGGCGGCATTGGCTCACGTCCGCCGATAACGAAGCTAAGCTTCAAGCTGCTTGTTGGTAGGGTGGTGTATTTCACTACATCAGTGGTTAAATTCACCATCGTATAATTCTCTCCTTACCTCCTGTCTCATCTCTTACTTCATGAATTTAATATAAGTCATTGATATTTAATGATTAAATTTTATTTTTAAAGTTGGCACGGCTCTTGAATTACCTTGGTGGTCATTATGACAATAATTAAATCACCAAGGAGAATACCATGATAACCAAAACAATTTTTGCTGCCACCGTTGTACTTTGTGCCACTGCGTTTCAACCTTCAGCTGAAGCTAATGACATCAATATGAGTCAGCTGATGACCGAGTTGCTGCAAAAGCAGGCGATTGAATTGCAAGAGCAGATCAAGCAAAACTCTCGGGATTGGATCCTGCAGATGACTCAGCAAGCAGCGCAATCTATTCCACATACTGCCGAGGTTGATGTTAAATCAGCAGCCAAAGCCGATGTAGAGCTGGTCGTGGCTAAAAAGCAACATGACGAGCTGGGCGAGTAATGTTATTTGCAACCGAGTTACTGCTGCTGCTATTAACACCAGTACTAAGCATGATCCCAGTGGTCGCTGTATGCTTCTGGTTACGGCCTAAACTGGATGGTTAAGCCCGCGTTTGTAGTCCGGGCTGTTTATTGACAAGAGTGAATGAAGGAGTCATACCATGAGAGAGCAATACAACCAAAAATTGCGGCTGGATCGTCAGCACGGTAAATTAGCAGGCGTCTGTGCTGGCTTTGCCAAGCACTACGATCATTCTGTTGGCCTGATCCGTCTAATGGCCATCGTGCTTTTTATTTGTTTTCCATTGGCCATGCTGGTGGCGTACGGCCTTGCTGCCATGATTTTACCTAATTATTAATTTTTTGCTTTAGTCGGGTATGACAAAGGCTGGTGCCTGAGCACGAGAAAGGATATGCTGTAGTCCTCTGTATTTCATAGAAAAGAGGCTGCTATGAACGCATTCCGTGTCGTTACTTTAACTCTGTTATTTATTTTATTTGGTTTATTTACCCCAGTGATGGCGGCGGTTCCAGCCACGATCTCTGCAGATGAGGTCATAGTTCGGGTTCCCATGCCTGGCCGAACCGTGACAGCCGGTTACCTCACTCTGGTCAATCATACGGATCAACTCCAGCAATTAACAACCGTTGCTTCAGACGCTTTTGAGCGTATTGAGTTGCATACCCACACCCATGTAGATGGCATGATGCGGATGCAGGAAGTGGATCATATTGAAATCCCTGCTCATAGTGAAGTCGTGCTACAGCCGGGTGGTTTGCACCTGATGTTATTCAATCCGTCGGTTGAATTGATTGCGGATCAATCTGTGGAATTGACTTTGCACTTTGCTGATGGCCACTCAATACCAGTACAAGCACAGCTTACTATGCCTCCTCGGCGTTAAGGATTATATGATGAAAAAATTAGGGAGCGCTCTGTGTGCTTTGCCATTACTGATGTCTGGTTATGTTCAGGCAGATTTCTTTTCTGTGGCATTGCATCTTGATAGCTGGCAATCCAAGGCTGACGGATCCTTTGGTCAGACCGGAGTGATGCATCCATTCGATTATAAAAATAAAAATCAGCTAGCATATGGTGTGACGTTGGAGCATCCACTGCCATTTATTCCAAATGCACGACTTGGCTATCAATCACTAAAACACACGGCCTCAACAGAACTCGATCAAACCTTTGCGTTGGCTGGACAGCAATTTTCGGTAGGCTCTGTGTTGGATGCTACCCTTGATCTATCGCACTGGGATCTGGTGTTGTATTACGAAGTTTTGGATAACAACTTGGTCGAGTTGGATGTAGGGATCCAGTTTAAGCGACTGGATGGAGCTGCAGAGGTTGCTCTTGCGACGTCTCAAAGTGCCAGCCGTCAAACGCTTGATGATACGCTGCCTATGCTCTACGCAGCTGGCGGTGTAAATATAATCGGTACAGGTCTGCAGGTGTTTGCTGAGTTGAGCGGGCTGACTCAAGGTCGGCATGATGTTCGCGCTTTTCGTGGTGGCTTGAGTTACAACATGATGGATACTATAGCACTGGATGCAGCGGTGCGGCTGGGGTATCAGTCTATGCAGTTCACGCTGGATAATATGGACGGACTAAGCACGGATGTCGATGCTAAGGGCGTCTTTGCCGGCTTAGAACTTAGGTTCTAGGCCGGTGAGGATGGATTTAGTGGTTGTTAGGAGAACGCGCATGAGTATCAAGCTATGAGTCGTGTCATTGGCCTGAGCTTACTATTAGCCCTGTTATTTACCACTTTTCTTTCCTTCTTTCAGGTGCATCATCAGGTTCGTGACGATCATCAACAGCAATTGACCACTATGAATCAGTTGCTGGCAAAGGCGACTCAATTGCTACTGCAAGATGCAGGCGAACAGGACATCAATAGCTTATTTTCGGAAGCCCAGCACCAAGCGCTATTTCCTATCCACTCCATTACCTTATTAAATGCTGAACGCGATGTTCTTAACTCAACCGGGTTAGGAACCTTAATCGAGCAGCCTGAATCTGGCTGGTTTGGTAACGAACATCAGTTTCATCGTGTACATCATGATCGAGTGCTGTCTAGTCAGCCATTAACACTTTCTGTCGAACCGACGGAGTGGGGGTATTTGTTGATTGAAGCCGGAAGCCCGGAGTTTCCTTGGGGACTGTGGTTATGGCAAATGTTGATTTGGTTGATGGTACCCTGTTTGTTGCTGTTTGCGCTGTGGTTAACTGCACAGAGGCAGAAAAACTTTTTGCAGTTAAGTAGCGAAGATCTTAAGCAACTAGCACTACGCTGGCTCGATGGTGATCACCATGTCCGGCTTGCTCAGCAGCATCCGTTATCTTCAGTCTTTAATCAGTTATTTGAACAGATCCAGCAACAGCAACAACAGCATGAATTACAACGAACGGAGCTGGCGGAGCAACTGGTAGAATTGCAGCAGCAGTGGCAACAGCATGATAGCGAGCAATCGACCCAAGCGGAACAATTGCAACATGCCCAGCAGCGGCTTGCTGAACAAGAGTGCGAGTTTACAGAGCTGTTGGCTCAGGTAGCTGATACGCCTGATCAATGGTTGAAGCAAGTGTTGCTCGAGGGCGTGGCTTTGAAGCAACGGCAGATAAAGCCTGTCGCCACTACAAAGCTGATGTTGGCCGATTGGATTGCATCGCAGATGTCTGGCTGGCGCTCCTGTGTTCAGGAGAAACAGCAGCTGCAGGTGTATGAAGACTTGCAAGCGGTCGATTTTAGCATCAGTGTGAGCGAGGCCGATCTGGCTTTGTGTTGCCAATCATTGATCCGCTTATGTTGTCGCTCGACCCAGCAGAGTCAGCTGGCATTGCATTGGCAGTTACAGCCTGAACTAGGGCGGTTGCAATTATCCGTGCTGATGAAAGGGGAGTCTCTTTCGGAAGAGTTGTGTCAGTTGCTTGAAAGTGCTCCGTTGGCCATAACGCCAGATACACCATTAGAGGTGTATTTTATCACGCAAGCCTGTCGACGATTGAATGCGAAGCTGTCGGTTGCTTGTTTGCATGAACTAGGCAGCTCTTTTCTATTGGAATGTCCGGTGCAAGTGAGCAGCCACTCACCGGCAAATCGGCTTGAGCGGTTGTACTGTTTTAAAGATAAAGCATCGATAGAACCTTCGTTAATGCATAATCTTAAAGGGTTGACGCATCAATTGAATGTGCTTCAAGAGTGGACTGACCTGCCATCGATGACTCAGCGTGCTGATGCGCCAATGTTGGTTCTGATGCCAGCGCAGGTTCCGGATGAAGCGATCAGCCAATGGCAGGCATTATTGGCTCAGCCACATGTTTTGCTGCTCACAGACGGTAAGAGCCCGCAGGCGTGGCTAAGCGATCAGGCCGTCCCGAAGTTGGTGTTACCGGTCAGTAACCAAGAAATCATGCAGCACTTGCCGACCTTAACGGCATCAAGCACAGAGCAATTAACCACAGAGCGACGCTTTAGTTTGTTGATCGTCGATGACAATGAAACCAATCAGGCATTTTTACAGGCTGTGCTGGCACCATATCCATTTACCCTCGCTGCTGAATACACTGGCCAAGCTGCTTTAGCTCGATGTGCACAGCAGCAGTTTGATTTGATCCTAATGGACATTCAGTTGCCTGACATGTCAGGCATTGAGGTGACACAGCAGTTACGCACACACGCTGAGTTTGAGCATACCACTATCTTGGCATTTACCGCGCACGCTTTACCTGATGAGATTGAACGCTTTAAACAGGCAGGGATGAACGATGTGGTGATAAAGCCGCTCGACAGCAACAAAGTAGCTACTTTGTTGCGTTGGTGTCTTCAGCCGCCTGATGCGAATGAGGCTGTGCTGTAACTGTGAAGTCTTTACTGAGTAACTGTTGTAATGCGGCAAGGTAGTTCGGTTGCGACGGTACATTAAGCAGTGGCAGCAGCTCCTCGCCTAACGGACTGAACTTGTAATATTGCAACACAAGACCACTTTTAAGAGCTTCACATTGAAAGCGCTGCTGCTGAATATTCAACTGGAAGCTGTCACCTGAAGCAATTTCGCCACTCTCAATTTCAGCATGATGCAGTAGCCCTGTATCCATTAAGCTGAGTATCGTCGGGTAGCTTAAATTATACTGGCTCAGGTTCAATAATCCTTGGCTACTGCCAGTCAATAAACGAAAAAATGAAGGCCGACGAAATACTCCAAAGTAGATCCGTCCTGATTGCTCATTCGGTGCTCTGCTGCACAAACTAGCTGCGTGTTGCAACGCAATGGCTTCTTTATAGCTCATCTGTTTTAGTACGTACAACGTCTTCAATGAAAATTGCCCTGGCTCCGCAATTTCGCAAGCTAGAATTTTTGCCCATAACTGTTGCATGGCTGCATTGGAGATATTCAGAGCCAGCTCGCAGTAGTGATGGAACCAATCTGGATCCACATCGCGCTCTGCAACGTATTCAGGCGCATAGTCTGCACTGAATGCAATGATGCGCTCTAAGTTAAGTTGTTGGCGTTCTTGCTGCATGCGTAAGCGACGCTCTGCTCGTTGTTGTACCGGTAGTTTGTCGCTACCTCCACCTCCACCGCCAGTAAGGTTAACGCCAGCATAAGCCGCCAAGCGGTTGTATTTATTTATGAAGTGGTGTTTGCGAGTCTGGCTTTTTCCTGTACGTGAGCTGCCAGGACGCGATGTTTTTTTCGTCAGGCCCGAGCGCTGTACTGGTGCTACCCCAGTGGTTGTACTGTGCGGAGAAATCTTGGTCATGCCTACCTGCAGTACCGGTCTTTATATGATAACGATACTGGCAGTTGTTCCAATCAAGGGCAAGTATTAGTTGTGGTTTCGTTTCATTATGGGGGACATAATCGGGTTGCATGAGACAAAACACATTAATTCAGTGATATTTATAACGAAATGATTCACTAAGCATTGCGATTATAGGATCAAGGTATATTATTATAGTTTATAGCGGTGATAGAAGTGCGGTCCATCCGACGGCAATAATCATGTTGTAATAAGGATTTTGAATGGTGCCTGAAACAAATACCAATGATTTTCTGTTTTTGGCGGATGAAGCTGAGCCAACGGAGCCTTTGGATTTTTCTCGGGGTGAATGGCATGTATTGATCGTTGACGATGATGACGAAATTCATACGGTCACTAAGCTGGCACTCTCTGATGTGGTGGTCGAGGGAAAGCAGCTGCATTTTCATCATGCCTACTCTGGTAAAGAGGCGATCGAATTTCTGAGTACGAATGAGAACATTGCCTTAGTACTGCTCGATGTTGTGATGGAAACTGATGATGCCGGCCTTAAGGTGGTGGAGCAAATTCGTCAGGATCTTGGCCTCGAGGATACGCGAATTATTTTGCGGACAGGTCAGCCAGGTTATGCCCCTGAAGAAAGCGTCATTAAAGAATACGATATTAACGATTACAAAACCAAAACCGAGTTAACCCGCAGCAAGTTAGTCACTACCATTATTGCCTCTATTCGCTCCTACCAGCAAATACGTACCATCAACCAGAATCGCATTGGCTTGCAAAAGATCATCAATGCCGGCGCTAACCTGCTGGAGCAGCACTCTCTGCATGAGTTTTCCGAAGGGGTGGTCACACAGATTTCGTCCCTGATTGGTCTGCATGCCGAGGGGGTGCTTTGTGCTCAAATAGAAGATGATGGCAGCAATGCCGATGCTATTTACGTGTTAGGTGCGGCTGGGCATTATGCGCCTTTTATAAAGTGCCGCTTGGAACGCATTGAAAATAAAAGAATTACTCAGCTCATCAACGAATGTTTGAGCTTGAAAACGCATATCTTTGATGCTCGAGATACAGCCTTATATCTTGGTACTGGCCAGCATTGCGCGGCGGTTTATTTAGAGACCAATCGGCCGATTGAAGATTTTGACCGGCAATTGATCGAGGTGTTTCTCAGCAATATCTCTATTGGTTATGAAAACGTCACCTTGTTTCAGCAGCTTCGGCACGCCGCTTATATTGACCCCCTCACTAAAACACCGAATAGAAACGAGTTCACTACCTTATTGGCAGATACCCGCCGTCTAGGTGCCAAAGATAGTGTGGCGGTTTTGATTGATATTAATCACTTCTCCGATGTGAATGACGGTTTAGGGCAGGATGTGGGGAATGAGTTATTGATTGCGGTGACGCAACGATTGGTTCAACAACTGGGTAACGATGCTCAGATTGGCCGGATCGGCGCTGATGTTTTTGGTTTGATTGGCTCAGAGAAGGTGCTTACTCCTGAAGTGTTGAATACGTTATTTATGGAGCCTTTTCAAGCATCAGAACATAGCTTGCAAGTAGATGCCACATACGGCTTTTGCCGCTTGGCTGACAGTAGTGAGCTGGGACTGAGCATTCTCAAGCATGTTTATATTGCTCTGAATAAGGCAAAGAAAAATATTAGCCACAACTTTGAGTACTACTGCCCGGAAATGGAAGAAGAAACGGCTGATCGGCTGGCGATGCTGCGTACCCTTCGACATGATTTTGCCCAGGATAAACTGCAACTTTGGTACCAGCCACAGATCTGTTTGAAGAGCCGCCAGGTGATTGGTATGGAAGCTCTGCTACGCTGGCCGCAGCAAGGCGGTGGTTTTGTCTCGCCTGCAGTCTTTATTCCTTTGGCTGAATACTCCGGGCTGATTGTAGAAATTGGGGCCTGGGTGTTGCAGCAGGCTTGTATGCAGGTGCAAGAGCTAAAGCGGCAGGGCTTTCATGGTCTTCGGATCGCCGTTAATGTATCCATGCCACAATTTCGCAGTCCGCACTTTGTTGAGTCGGTGATTGATTGCGTGAATCAATTTCAGATCAAACCTGAATTACTGGAACTGGAGATCACTGAGTCGGTGGTGATGGATGACCCCAAAATTGTTATCTCAGCTTTAAAAGAGCTCAAAAGTTTCGGTATTAAAGTTGCCATTGATGATTTCGGTATTGGCTTCTCGTCGCTTAGTTACTTGCAGCAATTGCCTTTGGATCGCATCAAAATCGATCGTGCCTTTGTCAATGACATCGAAAAACCGAATGGTTCCGCTATCGCTGAAACCATTATTAATTTAGGTAAGCGGCTAGGGTTGTCCACCATTGCTGAAGGGGTAGAAACTACTGCTCAAGAGCGTGTGATTATTGGTATGGGCTGTGATGAAGTGCAAGGGTTCTTGTACGCTAAACCGATGGCAAAAGCTGAATTATTGCAGTTTATTCAACAGCAGAAAAAGTGAATAATTTGAGTGTGTTAAAATAAAAAGCCCGGTCAATATCACCGGGCTTTTTGCTATTCATATCGGGCAACTGATCGCTATGTGAGTTGTCATTATACCCTAAATTGACGGGCTACGCTTTCCAGACTTTGCGCCAGGCTGGCCAACTCGCTACTGGCTTTGGCAATGTTATCGGCACTGCTGGAGCTATGCTCGGTATGGGTATAAATATCATCGACATGGTTCACTATGGTGGTTGCCATGGCTTGCTGATCTTCAGTAGCGTCAGCAATTTGCTGGTTCATCAGGCGGATTTGGTGAATACTTTGGGTGATCAGTGTCAGTGCTTCGCCAGCCTGATTGGCCGAGGTGACACTTTCTTCGGCTTGGCTGGTGCTCTGCCCCATTTTTTGCACCGCAGAGCGGGCTGCATTTTGCAACTGCTCGATGGTTTTTTGAATTTGTTCGGTTGATTTTTGCGTGCGTGATGCCAGCGTTCGCACCTCATCTGCTACCACAGCAAAACCCCGACCTTGATCGCCAGCTCGTGCCGCTTCGATGGCTGCGTTCAAAGCCAATAAGTTGGTTTGTTCGGCAATGCCTTTAATGACATCCAATACCGCGCCGACTTGATTGGCATCATTTTCTAGCTGTGTAATCACCGCGGATGCTTCGACGACATTGGCGGCCAGCAGCTTGATACTACTGACCGTTTGCTCAACGGTGCTCTGGCCTCGATTGGCGGCTTCACCGGATTCGTTGGCTGCATGGGAGGCCTCATTGGCACTACTGGCCTCAGCCATCACACTATGATTCATTTGATCAACCGCTTGTTTCGCCTGATCGGCGGCCTGCTGTTGGACATGAATGGTTTTCTTGGTGTCTTCTGTCAACTCGTTTAAATCTTTGGCTAAAGAAGAGAGCGGCAAAGCAGTATTGACGACATCTTTGACGATACCCTGCAATTTCTCCATAAAGGTGTTAAACCAATAGGCTAAATCACCGAGTTCATCTTTACTCTCTGTCTTGATGCGCACCGTTAAATCGCCATCTTCTTTCGCTAAATTCCGCAGGGTTTCAATCATGCTGTTCAGGTTTTTACGAATACCCAACACGATAGGAATAGCGGTACCAAACAACACCAGTGTAGTGATAATGCCCATCAGAATACCAACCATGATTAAACGAGAGGCTTGTTGATTGGCATCATCGATGGCATTGGTAAAATCCGCCTCTGTGGCGTCGCGAAAATCAGATAGTAACTGCAAGGTTTGATCGTAGCTTTCATTCATTCGTTCGCTACGTTCTGCCAGAGTACTAAAGTCAGCAGTATTATTGACCATTTCTTCAGATATAGTATAGGCAGCACGGTAATAGCCATCAAAACTTCGACTTATCGACTGCATCTCTTGCTGAAAGCGATTGTCGAGTTGGCCAATTCGTTGCAGTCCTTGAGTTAATTGCTGCGAAAATTGAGCTGCAATTTGCAGTGACTCGTCATCACCTGTGGTGACCGCACTAGCCAGTGATTCACTGATCCGCTCCAACAATACCAAGCTACTTTCAGCCGCTTGCAATACTGGAAATTGCACATCACGGGTATTTTCCAGCGTTCTTGCATTATTTTGTGCGGTACTGGTTGCAAGCACCAGATAAATCAGAAAACTGATGGTACCAATTAACGGGATCAGGTAAATCTTTTTGGCAATGGAGAGTTGTTTCAGTTGTTCCATAAAGCGGTAGCCTCTTTCATTACATCATTCGGGCGATTTTTGTCATTTTAACAAGTATAGTCAGAAAGCGACAAAGTACAGGATTAACTTAGAAAAAAGCAATTCTCAGCCATGGTGATAGCCTTGAGCATAAAAAAGGGCAGCTGTTGCTGCCCTGATTTTTATTAAGCGTTTTTAGCACGCTCGAAGGAGCTTAAAATTTCAGCTTTAGCCGCTGCGGCATCGCCCCAACCGGTAATTTTTACCCATTTACCAGGTTCTAACTCTTTGTAGCGTTCAAAAAAGTGTTGAATTTGTTGTTTTAGTAGCTCAGGCACATCATTAATGTCTTGAATGTGATCGTACAACTTAGTGAGCTTGCTCACTGGCACTGCGATCACTTTAGCATCTTCACCTGACTCATCGGCCATATTCAATACGCCAACGGGGCGACATTTGATGACAGCACCTGGCACTAATGGATAAGGTGTCGGTACCAACACATCAACCGGGTCGCCATCCAATGACAAGGTTTGGTTGACGAAGCCATAGTTGCATGGATAAAACATTGGTGTGGCCATAAAGCGATCAACCCAGACCGTGCCGGTATCTTTATCGACTTCATATTTAATCGGGTCGGCATTGGCCGGAATTTCAATGATGACATTGACTTCATCTGGCATCTTGTTGCCAGCAGTTACATCGCTTAAGCTCATACTTAGTGTCCTATAGGTGCATTAAATGCCGCTTATTATACCGATAGCCATAAAAATGGCTATCGTCGATTGGTCTTAGTTTGTGCTCTGGTGATACGCCAAACAGGTTTCCACCTCATGGCGCGAGCCCAGAATAACGGCAACGCGCTGATGAATATCTTCTGGCTGGATCTCCATAATTCGTTCACTGCCGGTAATACTTAGACCACCAGCTTGCTCTACCAGCATGCTCATCGGGTTGGCTTCATACATTAACCGCAGCTTATAAGGTTTGTTTGGATCTTTGTTGTCGGCAGGGTAAGCAAAAATGCCACCACGGCACAAAATACGATGCACATCACCCACCATGGCGGCAATCCAGCGCATATTATAGTTTTTGCCACGCTTGCCTTCCTTGCCTTTAATTAAATCGGCAATATACTGCTGCATCGGCAACTGCCAGAAACGCTGGTTCGACATATTAATGGCAAACTCTGAGGTGTACTTTGGCAACGTCACTTTGTCTTCAGTCAGCAAGAAACCGCCATAGGTTTTATCCAGTGTATACATGCGAGTACCATGGCCAGTGGTTAAAGCCAGCATCGTGGAAGGGCCATACAGCACATAACCCGCTGCGACCTGAGCGGTGCCTGGCTGCAAAAATTGGCTGGCATCATCGGCGTCCTTATCCGTCGAGGCCGGTAAAATAGAAAAAATGGTACCAATTAAACTGTTGATATCGGTGTTGGAGGAACCGTCCAGTGGATCAAAGGTAACCAGATACTTGCCATTTGGATTGCCTGCGACAATATCATCTTCTTCTTCTGAGCTAATGGCTTTAACGACACCGGTTTCCAGAATCACTTCTTTTAGTAACTCATTGGCGATAACATCCAATTTTTTTTGTGTTTCACCCTGAACATTTTCAGACAGTGTGGAGCCTAGCACGCCAGCCAACTCGCCCTGACTGACTCGAAACGAAATTTCACGGCAGGCAGCCAGAATGGTTTTCAATAAAGCGATGAGATCACTTTCGACTCCATCCTGCTGCAGAACCGGGGATATACGGCGCATGAGAGCTTCCTTTTATCATTGTGTAGTGTGAGGTAGATTCTTTTTCAGTCATTTTAAAGAATTTCTGCCTAAATTGCAGTTTCAATCGCAGCTTTGCTGACATTTGTTACAATGGCGCGAGACGACCTTGAGATTTTTCGACATGCATATACATATTTTGGGTATTTGTGGCACCTTTATGGGCGGTATTGCAGCCCTGGCTAAAAGCTTAGGCTATCAAGTGACTGGCTCAGATGCGAATGTTTATCCGCCGATGAGTACTCAGCTTGAACAGTTGGGTATTACGTTGACAACTGGCTTTGATGCCAGCCAGTTGGAGCCAGCCCCTGATCTGGTGATTATCGGCAATGCGTTATCACGCGGTAATCCGGCGGTGGAGGCCGTGCTGGAGCAGCAACTGCCTTATACCTCCGGTGCAGAATGGTTGTCCCGCCACGTGCTACAGCAGCGCTGGGTGCTGGCGGTGGCTGGCACCCACGGCAAAACCAGCTGCAGCAGTATGCTCACTTGGGTTCTGCAGCAAGCAGGCTTAGCCCCCGGGTTTCTGATTGGTGGTGTGGCACCGCAACTTGGCGTATCGGCCCAACTTGGTCAGAGCCCCTTCTTTGTCATCGAAGCGGATGAATACGACACCGCTTTTTTTGATAAGCGTTCTAAATTTGTCCATTACCGGCCTCGAACCCTGGTGATTAATAATTTAGAGTACGATCATGCTGATATTTTCCCGGATTTGGCGGCCATCCAGCGCCAGTTTCATCATCTGGTACGCACAGTACCCGCTTCAGGTTTAATCCTGACACCCGCTCATGTTCCGGCCATTGAAGATGCGTTGGCACAAGGTTGCTGGAGCGAGCGTCAAGCCTATGATGCCAGTGCCAAGCTGGCTGATACCGACTGGCAGAGCCGTTGCATCAAAGCCGATGGCTCTGTTTTTGAGGTAATACTTCAAGGGCAAGTACAGGGGCAAGTGCAATGGCAGTTGCTGGGCCAGCACAATGTCGATAATGCCATGATGGCTATTGCTGCCGCCCGACATGTTGGCGTGCCTGTAACGGTAGCGATTGAGGCGCTGTGCTTGTTTCAGGCTCCGAAACGGCGGTTGGAGCTGTTAACTGATAGTGCCGGTATTTGTTTGTACGATGATTTTGCCCATCACCCGACAGCCATTCAGACCACGTTAGCCGGGCTGCGTGCAAAAGTGGGCCAACAACGAATTGTGGCCGTACTGGAAGCGCGCTCCAATACCATGAAGCAAGGCGTGCATCAGGCGAGTTTGCCTGCGGCTTTAAATGAAGCGGATAAGGTATATATTTTTCAGAGCCAAGGTGTCGGGGATGGGATGGAACACGTCGCTGGTGTGTTGGGCGATAAGGCCAGGGTGTTTGCTGACTTGTCAGCACTGAAAGCCGAACTGTTGCAGCAAACCGAGGCCGGCGATCACCTGTTGTTGATGAGCAATGGTGGCTTTGGTGGTTTGCAGCAGCAGTTGCTGCAGGCATTACAACAAAAGGAAGCAGATTATGTCTGAAGCAGTAGAGCGTGAAATTACGCTGGCATTTACCGGCGCATCCGGTGCCCCTTACGGGTGGCGATTATTGCAAAGCTTGTTGCAACAAAATGTCACGGTGCACTTGTTGATTTCCAGTGCCGCCCGGGTGGTGTTCGCCACAGAGCACAACATCAAGTTATCCGCTGCACCAGACAAGTGCCGCCAGCAGTTGCTTGAAAAGCTGGCCTGTCCACCCCATCTACTGCAGGTGTATGGCAAAGATGACTGGTTTTCTCCGGTCGCCTCTGGCTCGGCCGCACCGAAACAAATGGTGGTATGCCCATGTTCTACCGGCACTTTGGCTTCTATTGCCAATGGCAGCAGCGAGAACCTGATTGAGCGCGCTGCCGATGTGGTGCTTAAAGAGCGTGGACAGCTTATTTTGGTTCCGCGGGAAAGCCCACTCAATGCCATTCACCTGGAACATATGCTCAAGCTGGCGCGGCTAGGGGTAACCATCATGCCTGCTGCGCCAGGCTTTTATCATCAGCCTCAACAGATCAGTGATTTGGTCGATTTCATGGTGGCACGAATGCTGGACCACTTAGGTTTGCAGCAAGCCCTGGTGTCGCGCTGGGGTTATCAAGGGGAAACGAAGTGACACTGGCACTGAATATCAAGCAATTGCATAAGGTGTATAAAAATAAGGTTGAGGCCCTAAAAGGGATCGATCTTGAAGTACAGCAAGGTGATTTTTTTGCTTTGCTTGGGCCAAACGGCGCCGGTAAAAGTACGACGATAGGTGTGATCACCTCGTTGGTCAATAAAACCAGTGGTCAGGTTGAAGTGTTTGGTCATAACATTGATCAGCAACTGGAGCTGGCAAAAAGTCAGCTTGGTTTAGTGCCGCAGGAGTTTAATTTCAACCAGTTTGAAACCGTCCTGCAGATTGTTGTCAATCAGGCGGGCTACTACGGCGTGCCAAAAAAAATAGCCATTGAACGTGCGGAAAAATACCTCGGGCAGTTAGGGCTATGGGATAAACGCAACAGTCGGGCGCGCGAACTATCAGGTGGTATGAAACGCCGCCTGATGATTGCCCGGGCACTGATGCATGAACCGAAGCTGTTGATCCTGGATGAGCCTACTGCAGGCGTCGATATTGAATTGCGCCGCTCGATGTGGGACTTCTTGCGTAGCATTAATCAGCAAGGGGTCACCATTATTCTGACCACGCACTATCTGGAAGAAGCCGAGATGCTGTGTCGGAACATTGCCATTATTGACCAAGGCATGATCATTGAAAACACCACCATCAAAGCGTTGCTGAACACCTTGAGTCAGGAAACCTTTGTGCTGGATGTCGATACCAACCCGGCTACCCTGCAACTGGATGATTTACCGTATCGGGTGATCGACGATCATAGTCTGGAAGTGGATGTTGAAAAGTCGGCTGGCTTGAATGATATTTTTAACGTACTAACCAAACAAAACGTTAAGGTCTTGTCGATGCGCAATAAAGCCAATCGGTTGGAAGAACTGTTTGTTAAATTGGTCGAGCAAGGGCGTGGAGAAAAAAGCGCATGAGTCAGCATGAATTTTCCAAAGCCAACTATTTGGTTGCACTGAAAAGTATTCTGAACAAAGAAACCAACCGATTCTTACGTATCTGGGTACAGACTTTAGTGCCACCTGCCATCACCATGACGTTGTACTTTGTTATTTTTGGTAGTTTGATCGGCTCACGTATTGGTGAAATGCAGGGCTTCAGCTACATGGAGTTTATCGTGCCTGGGTTGATTATGATGTCGGTGATCACCAGTTCGTATTCCAATGTTGCCTCATCATTTTTTAGTGCCAAGTTTCAGCGCAATGTGGAAGAGCTATTGGTAGCACCGGTGCCAAATTACATCATTGTATTGGGCTACATAGGCGGTGGTATGGCCCGCGGTATTCTGGTTGGCCTGATCGTTACACTGGTATCATTGCTGTTTGTTAGTGTGAAACTGCACAATATTCCGATTGTGATGGTGACGGTATTTCTCACCTCGATGGTATTTGCTCTGGGCGGCTTGATTAATGCGGTCTATGCCAAGACCTTTGATGACATTAGTATCATCCCAACTTTCGTGCTGACACCACTTACTTACCTGGGCGGCGTGTTTTATTCGCTGCAAATGTTACCGGGGTTTTGGCAGCAAGTAGCGGCGTTGAACCCCGTGGTGTATATGGTCAATGCTTTTCGTTTTGGCTTTATCGGCATCAGCGATGTCAATTTGTGGCTGGCTTTTGGCCTGCTGTTGATGTTGATTGTGCTACTCTTTAGTTTTGCTATGTACTTAATCAACAAAGGCATTGGTTTACGCAGCTGATCTGTCTGAAATCATGGTCTGCATTTTTTTGCAGACTTTTTTCATGCCTTGCAGTAAAGTGAACGCCCTTTTTTGCTCTGGATCCCTGATAAGCAGCTGGATGATAGATACCGAATGACAGATGTAACCAAACGGCAGGCAACGGCGTCGGAAGAAGCGCTATGGCGGATATTTACGGTGCCAGAAGCGCCGGATTCGACGCTAAGCATTATTGAGCAAAATATTTCGCAGAATCTGGCAGGTTTCTTGCGCGAGAGCATTGTGGCCGTTGAAAAGCCATTGTGGCAGATCGAGCGGGATTTTCAGGCTCATCAAATTCCTGAGCAGCCTCAGTTTGTTTCTGATTATGCTGAATGCATGATGGAAAAGCTGGTAGCACACTCCGTACATACTGCATCACCCAGCTTTATTGGCCATATGACGTCTGCTTTGCCTTATTTTGTTTTGCCGCTATCGAAAATGATGGTGGGTCTTAATCAGAATCTGGTCAAAATCGAAACCTCAAAAGCTTTTACCCCACTTGAACGCCAGGTGCTTGGCATGATGCATCATCTGGTGTACCAGCGAGACGATAACTTTTACGGCAAGTGGATGCATAGTGCCAACCATGCGCTTGGGGCGTTTTGCTCTGGTGGTACTATTGCCAACATCAGTGCATTATGGATTGCTCGCAACCGCTTATTGGGCCCTGATGGTGACTTCAGAGGCATCGCCCGTGAAGGTCTGTTGCGTGCCATGAAGCATTACGGCTACGATGGCCTGGCGGTATTAGTATCGGAGCGTGGGCATTATTCGCTCGGTAAGGCGACCGATGTGCTTGGGATTGGCCGGGATGATCTGATTGCCATTAAAGCCGATGGCAATAATAAAGTGGATGTGGCGGAAATGCGCCGGGTGTGTGCTGAGCTTAAAGCCAAAAATATCAAAGTACTAGCGATTGTTGGTGTGGCGGGTACCACCGAAACGGGCAGTATCGACCCACTGCATCAGCTGGCCGATTTAGCCGAAGAGCAGCAGTGTTTTTTCCATGTTGATGCGGCCTGGGGTGGTGCCACCTTGTTGTCGCAGCAGCACCGTCATTTAATGGCTGGTATCGAACGGGCTGATTCGGTCACCATCGATGCGCATAAGCAAATGTATGTGCCGATGGGCGCTGGCATGGTGGTGTTTAAAGACCCATCCAGTGCGCATGCCATTGAGCACCATGCTGAGTACATTTTGCGGAAGGGCTCAAAAGATTTGGGTAGCCAGACGTTAGAAGGCTCGCGGCCAGGTATGGCGATGCTGGTGCATGCTTGTTTGCAGGTGATTGGCCGCGATGGTTATGAAATTCTGATCAATCGAAGCTTAGAAAAAGCGCGTTACTTTGCTGATTTAATTAAAGCACATGCTGAGTTTGAACTGATCACCGAGCCTGAATTGTGCCTGTTGACCTACCGTTATGTCCCCGTTGAAGTCCAGCGTGTGCTTGCAAAAGCCAGCCCGGAGCAACGCGAAAAAATCAATGAATTGTTGAATAGCTTGACTAAGTTTATTCAAAAGCGGCAGCGGGAAGAGGGTAAATCTTTTGTCTCCAGAACCCGGTTAACCCCCGAACAGTACCAGCGGCAAGAGATGATCGTATTTCGGGTGGTACTGGCTAATCCACTCACCACCAAAGATATTTTGCAGGATATTTTGCAAGAGCAAACAGACATTGCTAAGCAAAGCCGGCAGGTCTATCCCAAACTGATGCAATGGGTAAAAGAGCTGGCGGCCTGAAGATTACTTATGTAATGCACCGGATTAAATGCCATATCAGGCTCTCTGCTATAGCCGTTGTTTAATAACTGGCTAGCCAATCGTCTGTTGGCTGAGTCACCTCAGCGAGCTGTGCGTCGAGCAGTGGGCTGTCCGCTTGCTCAGATAGAGTCAATGGTTGCGTCACGGCATCATCCAGGCTACAGAACACAGTATTTGCCAAACTCAAGTTGGCCACGACGATCACTGCAATCGCTATCCATTCTTTTTTCATTTCTGCTCTCCGTACATCGCTTGGTAGTGATCACAATGCAGGCTGTGTGCCAAATTATTTTATTTCTTAATATCAATGATTTAATCATTTGAAACACAGGTGGAGGGGAATCATTGGTGTAAATTGTTGCTCGCAGCATACAGTTCTGTGGCAATATCTGATTATAGTACTATGATCAGTACCTTACAATGTCGCATTATGGCGACACAAGAGAAGATGAAGCTGCATGAACTAGCGACCGAGCAGCCACAGGCTAAGCGCCAAAAAGCTTAGCAACAAAGCACTGCCATAACAGAGCCACTTGGCCAAAGCACTATGAGCCCATTGCAGATCATGCAGGCCATGATGAATGCGGTGCATAGCATGAAACAGTGGCAAAATAATCACAGCGCCGATAAACATCAAGCCGAGTGGGTGATAGAGCAACGTACTGATGCGCTGATAACTCAGGGTATCGGGACTCAAAAGCCCTAATGATGGGCCAAATACCAGCAAGACAATCAACGCTGGGATCAGCATGGCGACGCAGACGCCGCCAGCACTGAACAGTGACCACCAAATCGGCTCGTCAGAGCGTTGAAAACGTTTAGTTAATGACATGGTAGGCTCCCAATAACCACCACAGTGCCAGAAAGACCAGCAGCACACCAAACCATTGCCCGGCAATCATCCAACCGGCTGGCAGAGTACGGCTACCTACGCGCAGCGGCATCACCTGTGGAAATAAACGAAAAAACGTGAAGGCATGGAATAAGCTGGCGACAAGTGCCAGCCCATTCAGCGCCATCACCCAAGGCTGTTGCAGCCAGCTCAGCCAGACAAGCCAGCTGGCTTCGCCTTGGCTTAAGCAATACAAGCCATACAGCAGGCTACCGATAAAAAACAGCAGGGGCAGGACGGTAGCTTCGCGCAGCATATAAAAGCGATAGGCCGGATGCTTTAACCACCAATCCGCTGGCATTGACGGCTGATAGGGTTTTCGGCTCATGAGGTTGGCTCCTGCGGGGTTGCATCCAGTTGTTTTGGGCTAAACCATTGGATCACGCCATCCATGGTTGAAACGATTTTCCCCTGGTTGATAGCCGCCGCCGGGTCGACGCCTTTTGGACAGACGGTCGAGCAAAAGCCAACAAAGGTGCAGCTCCAGACGCCATCCTTGCTGTTGAGTGCCGGTTGCCGCTCTGCTTTGCCTTGATCGCGGCTATCCAGATTGTAACGATGAGCCAGCGCAATGGCAGCTGGGCCTAAAAACTCTGGGTTTAAGCCAAATTGTGGGCAAGCGGAATAACAGAGGCCGCAATTGATGCAGTTGGCAAACTGCTGATAGCGTTTGACTTGTTCCGGGCTTTGTAGCTGCGGTTGCAAGGCTGCTGAACTGGGCTGGTCTGAGCCAGCTGAAGCTGAACCGGCCTGAACGAGGCTGGGCTCGCCAATCAGATATGGCTTGATGGTTGTGAGGTGCTGCAAGAAGCGACTCATGTCGACCACCAGATCTTTCTCGATCGGGAAGTTTGCCAAAGCAGCCACTTTAAGACCCTGTGGGTAGTCGCGCAAAAACGTTTTGCAGCCCAGTTTTGGTGTGCCATCCACCATGACGCCACAAGAGCCACAAATAGCCATCCGGCACGACCAGCGGTAGGTTAAGCTGCTGTCCTGATGTTCTTTAATCCAGTGCAATGCATCGAGCACTGAGGTGCTGTCATCGTATGGCACCTGATACGATTGCCAGACAGGAGTATCATCCTGCTCAGGTCGATAGCGCTGGATAGCCACGCTGAGGTGTTGCATATCAGACGGTTTAGTCTCGGGCTGCTTCATACCGGTTTCTCCGAAGTCGATGCTGCCTGTTGCTTAGCAGCGTCACCATACAAACGAGCCGCCGGTGGCATCATGCTGCAATCGACGGCTTGCCAGTCGATGCGCGGGGCTTGGTCTTCCTGATAATACGCCAGACTATGTTGTAAGAAGTTTTTATCGTTGCGCTTGGTATAGTTGGCATCACGGCGCTGATGGGCGCCACGGGATTCTTTTCGTAACAGCGCGGCCTGACACATGGCTTCGGCGACATCCAGGCTAAAGCCGAGTTCCAGTGCGTGCAGCAATTCGGTATTGAATGCGAGGCCGCTATCGCCAACCTTTAGTTGCTGATAACGGCGTTTTAAATCGGCAATCGCCAGCAATGAGGCAGTCAGTCCCTGTTCATCGCGATAAATACCGCAGCCTTGTTCCATGGTTTGCGCCAGTTGTTGACGGATATCAGCCCATTGTTCGGTGCCATCACCCTGCCGTAGCTGCCGAATGGGCCCCGCGGCCTTGTCGGTTAGTTCCTGCATCACCGCATCACTGACCTTGGTTTGGCTGCAGTGAGCTGCAGCTTGCTCACCCGCTACCTTGCCAAACACCAGCAATTCACTGAGCGAGTTGGAGCCAAGCCGGTTGGCGCCATGCAGACCGACGGATGCACATTCGCCCACGGCGAACAGTCCGCGAATGCTGGTGGCACAGTGGGCGTCGGTCAGAATACCACCCATGGTGTAATGCACAGCCGGGCGAATGGGGATGGGGGCTGTTACTGGGTCAATATTGACATAGGCTTTCGCCAACTCGCAAATAAAAGGCAGACGTTCCAGCAAGTAACGCTGGCCTAAATGGCGTAAATCCAGATGCACAACATCGCCTTGTGGGTGTTGTATGGTGCGGCCTTGTTGTTGCTCATGCCAGAAGGCTTGCGACAACTTATCGCGTGGGCCTAATTCCATGGTTTTATTCTGCGGCTGGCCCAGCGGGGTTTCCGGGCCAAGGCCATAATCCTGTAGATAACGATAACCATCTTTATTTAGCAAAATACCGCCTTCACCGCGGCAGGCTTCGGTGATCAGTATGCCTGAACCGGGCAAGCCAGTGGGGTGGTATTGCACGAACTCCATATCGCGAAGCGCCACACCATGACGGTAGGCCAATGCCATGCCATCACCGGTGACAATGCCGCCATTGGTATTAAACTGAAAAACCCGACCAGCACCGCCGGTGGCCAAAATCACACTGCTGGCGAGGATCTGCAGCAGCTCTCCGCTGGCAATTTCAATCGCCAGTACGCCAACAATCGCTTGTTCATGCACCAGCAAATCCAGTAAAAAATACTCGTCCAGACGATGAATGCTAGGATACTTCAGCGAGGTCTGAAATAGCGTGTGTAGAATATGAAAACCGGTTTTGTCGGCCGCAAACCAAGTGCGCTCGGTTTTCATGCCGCCAAAGCGACGAACCTGCACCTGCCCGGATGCTTGCCGACTCCACGGGCAGCCCCAATGCTCCAGCTGCACCAACTCCTGATAGGCATGTTTGACGAAAAAATCGACCACCCCCTGCTCAGCTAACCAGTCACTCCCAGCCACGGTATCTTCAAAATGAGCGGCAATACTGTCGTGCTGCAAGGTCACGGCCGCTGCTCCCCCCTCGGCAGCTACGGTATGCGAGCGCATTGGATAGACCTTGGAAAGCAGATGAATGCTCAGTGATGGCTGAGCTTCGGCTGCCGCTATCGCACTCCGCAGGCCTGCACCACCGCCACCTACAATCAGCACATCGGTTGTTAGTTGCTTCATTTAAGCTCCAAGTGTTTTTTCCAGTATCAGCCCGGCTAAAACCAAAGCAGGCAGGGCATGTGTCAGCAGTACATTGCGCCCCAGTGTCGGCACCAGTTGCTTGGGTGCATCGGCATAGCGCGATACATCACGCATCAATACCAAGGCGAGCGGTAAGGTGAACAAAGCAAGCAAACTAAATGCAGGCAGCCATTGTTGCCAAACAGCCAGTAGCAATAGAGCATAGCAGCTGACGAGTAGGCCTCGATAAATATGAGCACTGGGTTTTCGCCCCAACACGATGGGGAGATGGCGACGTCCGACTTGTTGATCAGCGTCGACATCCGGGAATTGATTCAGCAGCAACAGATTACTAATCAGCAAAGCCAATAGCGCTGAGACACTTAGTGCCAAGGCATCAAGTTGACCGGCCAGAACCCAGTAAGCACCAAGGGTCATAAAGCCACCAAAGCCAAGACCGGGCGCGATCAGGCAAAGTAGGGGCAACTTATTAACGTACTGGGTGTAACTGTATATCAGCAGGACTCCCGGTATACCAAGCCAAAGTAACTGCCAACCATGTTGGGCGCCAAGCCATAATCCCGCTACCGTTACGAACAGCAAGCAACTGATGGCCAGCAGCAAGGCTAATTTGGTTTGTTCGGGCGCGGCAACCAGGGTGCCACTTCCGCCACTAAAAGGCGTACGTTCCGTTAAGTGATCGAGGCCGGAGTGAAAATCAAAGTACTCGTTAAAAGCATTCACACTGATATGGGCGGCCAGTGCCATCAGCAATACCAACCCTGTTAGCGACAGAGAAAAGTGACCGTACTGATACCATACACTACTTGCGGCAAGTGCGATGCACAAGGCTGTCAGGGTCAGAAAAGGTAAACGGGCAACACCACAGAGAATTTTGAGCACAGATTTTGAGGTCACTTGAGGATAGATATCTCCACAGTATAGCAAGTCGTTATGACATGCATTGATCCAGCCCAAGCAAAAGCCGATTAGCAGGCTTTAATAGTTGACTAAATTAGTCGGGTATTTTAGGCTGGTTGTTCTTCTGGTAGGCACGAGGTGGCAATGGCAAATTGGCTTGAAGCAAAGGTGGCAGAAAATGTGGCTTGGAATCCAACCCTGTGTAGCGTACGGGTAGAATTGCCGGGATTTGATTTTATTGCCGGCCAGTTTGTCCGTCTGGCCGTCGAAACGGATGAAGGTCGTATGCAGCGGGCTTATTCGTTAGTAAATGCGCCTGGCGACCCACGCTTGGACTTCTTATTAACACCAGTGGCCGATGGTAAGGTGTCGCCACGGCTGCATGCGCTGCAAGCCGGAGATGCCATTTGGGTTAGCCAACCAGCGACCGGATTTTTTACCCTTAGTGAAGTACCAGATGGCAAGGTGCTGTGGCTGATTGGCACCGGCACCGGTATTGGCCCTTACCTTTCTATGCTGGCGACTGCTGAGCCATGGCTACGTTTTAATCGGGTGGTGTTGGTGCATGGAGTGCGTCACGCTGAGGATCTGGTTTACTCTGAATTAATCCAGCGATGGCGGCAACAGTATCCACAGCAGTTTCATTATCAACCGGTAGTGACCCGGCAGCATGTTCCCGGTGCTTTATCAGAGCGGCTACCTCAGCTGATCCAGCAGCATAAGCTGCAAGAAGCTGCTGGCGCTCATTTTGATCAAGACAGTCAAGTGATGTTATGCGGTAATCCTGACATGATTAAAGACGTTCGTTCCGAGCTGGAACAACTGGGGTTGCAAAAAAATCTGCGCCGGACGCCAGGTCATATCACGGTTGAACAATACTGGAATTAACCCCATAGCCAAGTATATGAGCATAAGTATGTGAGCAATAGTATGAAGGCAATTTTTGCTGATGAGTTTGGCTGTCATTCTGACAGTCGGCTTTTCATCAACTAAGCTTATAGTCTTGCAAGCCATTCATCAAAAATAAGGAGTACGGACTCATGAGTCAGCGCACCATCGATTGTGCCACACCGCTTAAAGTGGGAGATACAACCTATCGCTATTACAGTTTGGATGCCGCCGCGAAAGCTCTGGGCGATTTGTCCCAACTGCCTTTATCCCTGAGGGTCTTGCTAGAAAATCTACTGCGCCATCAAGATGGCGTGAGCGTGCAATACGACGATTTGAAAGCCATTGCCGATTGGCAAGAGTTACGTCGCTCCAGCCGGGAAATTCAGTTTCGACCGGCTCGGGTACTAATGCAGGACTTTACTGGCGTTCCCGCATTGGTCGATTTAGCCGCGATGCGCGATGCAGTGGCGAAAACGGGTGCCGATGCCGAGTTAATTAATCCACTGTCTGCGGTGGATCTGGTGATTGATCACTCCGTGATGGTAGATCGCTTCGCCAATTCGGCAGCTTTTGGCGATAACGTGGCGTTGGAAGTAGAACGTAATAAAGAGCGCTATGCCTTTTTGCGCTGGGGTCAGAAAGCCTTTCAGAACTTCCGGGTGGTGCCACCTGGTACCGGTATCTGCCATCAGGTCAATCTGGAGTATCTGGCCAAAGTAGCCTGGACAGAAGAAAAAGGCGACGACACCCTGGTCTACCCGGATACGCTGGTGGGGACGGATTCGCATACCACCATGATCAATGGCCTGGGCGTGCTGGGCTGGGGGGTGGGTGGCATTGAAGCGGAAGCTGCGATGTTGGGCCAGCCTGTGTCGATGCTATTGCCTGAGGTCGTGGGTTTCAAGCTGGTTGGTCATATGCCTGAAGGCTGCACGGCAACGGATTTGGTCTTAACGGTCACGCAAATGCTGCGAGCCAAAGGCGTGGTTGGCAAGTTTGTCGAGTTTTTCGGCGAAGGCTTGGCGCATTTACCGCTGGCCGATAGAGCGACCATCGCCAATATGTCGCCCGAGTTTGGCGCCACCTGTGGCTTCTTTCCTGTCGATGAAGAAACAATCAAGTATCTGGAGCTGTCTGGCCGTTCTGAGCAACAAATTAAGTTGGTTGAAGCTTATGCTAAGGCTCAGGGTTTATGGCGAGACGATGAGCAGCCGCTCGCATTTAGCGATGTGTTGGAGCTGGATCTTGCTACCGTTAAACCGGTGATGGCAGGGCCAAAGCGGCCGCAGGATAAAGTGGCGTTACCAGATATCAAAGCGACCATGGAACTGGAGATTTCTCAAGCGATCGATCCTTCTCGAAAGGTTCCGGTGGAAGGCATGAAGCATCAACTGACGCATGGCGATCTGGTGATTGCCGCCATAACGTCTTGCACCAATACCTCCAACCCCAGCGTGATGATGGCTGCTGGTTTACTGGCAAAAAATGCCATCGAAGCAGGGCTGAATGTGAAGCCCTGGGTCAAAACCTCATTAGCACCCGGCTCAAAAGTGGTGACCGATTATCTGGATAAAGCTGGTCTGACATCGTATTTAGAACAGCTGGGTTTTCATTTGGTCGGCTATGGCTGTACGACCTGCATAGGCAACTCCGGTCCGCTGCCTGATGCCATTGCTAAAGCGGTTGATGAAGGGGATTTAACCGTATCAGCAGTGCTATCCGGCAATCGAAACTTTGAAGGCCGTATTCACCCGCAAGTCAAAGGCAATTGGTTGGCGTCGCCACCGTTGGTGGTGGCTTATGCTCTGGCTGGCACTACCTCCATTGATATCACCAGCGAATCACTTGGCGAAGGCAGCGAAGGGCCTGTGTATTTAAAAGATATCTGGCCAAGCAATGCGGCCATAGCCGAGCAGGTGGCTAAAGTAGATCATGCCATGTTCCGCAAGCAATATGCCGATGTATTTAGTGGCGATGAACACTGGCAGAAACTACCTGTCAATGAAAGCCGTACCTATGACTGGCAGAAGGAATCAACCTATATCCAGCATCCGCCTTTCTTTGAAGCCTTTGGTGAACCGGTGCTGATTGAACCGATCAAGGATGCCCGGGTTTTGGCACTGTTTGGTGACTCCATCACCACGGACCATATTTCACCGGCTGGGGCTATTAAGCCCAGCGCACCCGCTGGTGAGTATTTGCAACAACAAGGGATCAAGCCAGAAGATTTTAACTCCTACGGTTCGCGTCGTGGTAACCATCAGGTGATGATGCGGGGTACCTTCGCCAATATCCGCATTCGTAATCAGCTGTTACCTGGCTCGGAAGGAGGCGTTACCCGACATTTCCCCAGTGATGAAAAGGTCTCTATTTATGAAGCCGCTATGCGGTATCAGCAAGAGAACACCCCGCTGATTGTACTGGCAGGCAAAGAATACGGCACAGGTTCCAGCCGCGACTGGGCTGCTAAAGGCACGCGTTTGCTGGGCGTTAAAGCCGTGATCGCCGAAAGCTTTGAGCGTATTCATCGCTCTAACCTGGTTGGCATGGGCGTGTTGCCGCTGCAGTTTACGCATCACGAAAACGTCGAGGTACTGCAACTGACCGGTGAAGAGCATTTCAACCTGCCCGATCTCGGCGCAGATCTGAAAGTAGGCCAGTCACTGACCGTCGAAGCCATCCGGCCAGATGGCAAAGTGAAAAGCTTTCAGGTGCAATGCCGTATCGATACCGAAAACGAACTGCACTACTTCCGCAGTGGTGGCATTTTGCAGTATGTGCTGGAGCAGTTGTTGAAGCAGTAAAATGATGGTAATCAGAAGAACACACCCACTAGTTGTGTCGGCAACGCCGGGTGTGCTTTATGTAAGGGAAGCCAGATGAGCCACCCATTTCTCTTGCAAGCGGCCATATTGGCCGCGTCCTTGAACAAAATCCCTACTAGCTTTTAACGGTGTCAGCTTCCGCATCGGTGGGCCTGGCACTGCTGCGCTGGAACCACCAGCTTAGCAGTACCAGACTAAAGCCAAGGCCAATAAAAGACAGAGCGCGCAGCACGCCGGACAAACCTGCCAGATCGAACAGGAAAACCTTCAATGTCACCAGACTCAGCAATACAAAACCTGCCTTGCGGATGTGATGCCATTGTTGGCGCTGGGCGCTTAGCACCATGGCAATGGCCAGCAGCAAATACACCACCGAGTAGCTAAAATGCTCTGCCATGGAGGTACTGAGCTGAATACCAATGCTGCCGTCTTGCCAAAAATGCCGGATGCTTGCTGTGATAAAAAGCAGTGCAAAACCGGTTGCAACACCGAGCATTAGGGTGCGCAATTCGACAGGGACCAACCGGGCGCAAAGGAAACAGAGCAGTGCCGGAAGACCCCAGAGCGGTAACAATTGGTTCCACAGCAGCCAGCTACCCAGATTGGCATTGGTTGCAAAAGGATTGGCTTCCAGGCTGAGGTAGCCATGCATTAGGGCCGCAGCTGCCAACAACGCCATGGCCGCAATCCGGTACAGTTGCTGCAAGCTTCCAGCCAGAGCACTACGCCACAGGTAAACGATAGCCAGCAGCAACCAGTTGCAGGCATGCACAGCAGTGACCAGCGGTGATAGCTGCGCAGGTTCAAGCAAGGCATAAAGCGGGGAGCCTGTGGCCAGCCAGTATTGAGTTTGTACTGTGACAAAAAGCGCCAGCACATGCAGGCAGGCGCCTTCCAGCCAAGGCGTTAGCCCGGTGTTTTGCCATAACTTACGGGCTATAACAAAACATAGCAGCACCACAGGATACAGCACAAAAGACCAGTGCAGACCAAGCAAGGTCAGCTGTTGATAGCTATCGAGCACGGCAGCACCGGTTAGCCGTAGCAGTAGCAAACCGACGAGTAGCTTGATCAACCAGAGAGGTAAAGGCAATTGCTGCTTGCGACTAAGCAGGGTGATCAACACCAACTGCAGGGCAATGGCGATGGTGAGTGCGGCTGTGCTTAGCAGTAAAACCAGACAGAAAGTGAGCGCAAAGTTAGCCCCTGCACTGTGAATAAAGGCTCGTAGCGGCATGCCACTGCGGCGGCTAAGCAGGGCTTGCAGGATGGTCAGCAGGGCAGCATAACCCAGCCAGAGCGGTTGCAGTTGGGATTGCACTGCAGGGCTGGTAGTCGCATAACTAATACCCAGCATCAGCACTGGTGCTACGGCTAGCATACTGTGCCAGTGCAGGCGATCTGGCCGCAGACTGCCGCCAAGCAATGGGATGATACTGAGCAATACTATCAGCAGTTGTGCTGGCAGAAGTTCGGGGCTTAGCAACAATGGCAGCGTGTTGTCTGTCAGGTTTTGAATAGGGTGTCGCAGCAGATAACCAGCCGCCAGCAGCAGGGTGCTCCACAGCCAGAAGTCGGTCCGGCTGTGGCTAAAGGCTGCGGCAGAGAGCAGCAGCATCAGCAGTAGCATGGCACTGAAATTCACGGCTGCTGATGTTAACACTACCACCAGCAGCGCCATCAATAGCAACAGACCGCCCAACACATCTTCACGCCGCACCGGCAGCCATTGTGTTAAGGGGAGGTGGGCCAGCTGCAGGCTGCGTGCCCGATAGCCAAGTTGAGGCCACCAAACTAACAGCGCAAAACTTAGTCCCAACGCTAACCAGCTGAACCAAAGGGTGCTGTCAGAGGCGATTGCAAAGCTCAGACCAAGCCACAGCATATGGCCAGCCATAGGGAGGTACCAGAGCCAGAGGCGGCGCACCCGCTGTTCAACCAGTACCGACGAAGTGGTCACGAAGCCGGTGTAGAGCAACAATGCTATGGTATTTCCGGAGTCCTGTGATACCAGTGCAGGCACTGCGTAGGCGCCCACAATGCCCAAGACAGCGAGCACCGGCCCTTGCCGTAAGGCAAACCAACTGGCAGCGAGTGCAACTGCAGCCAGCAGCACAAAAGCCAACCACAGCGGCAGCAACTGATAAAATTGCGCAGCGGTTAAAATGGTGGCGTACAGCGTAATAAAACCAGCACCGGCAAAAGCGGCCGGGGCATAGTGCTGCAAGCCAGATTGGCCCCGATCGTGCTGATGCAGCCATTCGCTGAAGGCAATCAGAGCAAAGCCAAGCAGGCTGGCAGCAATTAAGCGCAATTCCGCGGTGAACCAGCCGGCATCCAGCGAGTGACGTACCAGAAAAATCCCACCGAGTGCCATGGCGATGCCACCCAGCCATACCATGCCGCGTTGGATCAGCTGCTGCTCCAGCCAGTTTAGGCTTTGAGCCCATAATTGGCTGCTGTTGGCGCCAGCAACCGATCGAGCGGTGGCTGATTTTGCTGCTATTGTTGGCCTGTCGGCTACTTTGCTGGCGGTCACTTTGGCGACTGTGGCCTGAGTTACAGGTTGAGTTGGTGCAACCGTCGCTGTTGCTGGTGCTGGTGAAGAAGGCGAATCGGCTGCGCGACTGACCGCCTGCTGAGATTGAGACGACTGGTTCGTATGGGGCGTAGCAAGCGTTGCCGGCTTGTTTTTCAGTTGCTGTGTTAACAGACGAAGTTGTTTACGAACACTTTGCAGCTGAATAAATGCCACCCAGCCGAGCACAGAGCCTGCCAGCAAGGCCAGCGAAAGCAAGATGAGCAGTAGTTCCATCAAGAAACATCCATTGGTCACACTTTTGTCAATTGACCAGCATAAAAAGATTTAGCGCTGGGCGCAATCCAGACGCGCAATAAATATAAGAAGTTCTAGCACAAATTCAAAAGCAATAAAGATTCGACTCGAAGGGAAGTATGGTTATTTTTTTGGTGTTATTGTGTGAATTTTTATTTGATAGCATTTCAATTCCATAGTACTTTATGTTTTTTAATGGACTAAAAAGGAACCGCCATGCAGCCAAGCTTACCTTATCGTCTCCCTGAAACTGTAACAGGCCAAATTGATTTTTTATGCCAGTTAATTGGTTTACCACGAAACTCTTTTAATGCTTATGGTAATTTATCAGCAATTCCAGATGATGTTGCTTTAGAAATTCTGACTGGTATTGTGTTGTATCATCATTTGCATCGACATGAACAGAGTCAGGTATTAAGGCTTATCCATCAGCAAATGCAAGGGCGCCCAGCTATCTCGCATGCAATAGCAAAGATTACTGATCCGATGGTTAACCCTATGTGGGGACTTTGGGCAAAAACAACCGCGGAACTTGAAGCAGATTTAGAGTTTTCCGAAACGGTGAGTAGTATTTTAGGTTTAGCTGGTGCTGGTTTTTCTGTCCCATCTCTGTACCAGATGACGAAAAAAAGCCCCGTTGGTTCAAGGGGGCCTGGGGTTCGAACCCACCCTGTTTTGCTAGTGATGATATGGGGTTTTTACTACAACCATGATGCAGGTAGAAAAGAGATTCAACAAGAGCTAGTAAGGCGTGCAAGGAGTCATTGAGTGGTTCTTTTAACATCCAAGGCAGCATTTTTACTTGAGAGAAGCATGCTTTTCCGCTGGATCAGGTTTTTATTGATCCCTCTGGGGATTCTGGTTGGTGTTGTTTTTTTACAAAGCGATATACAGCTGAATCTTGTCGTGAAACTCATTGTGTTCCACGCTGTGGTTTTGGCTATTTTCTTTGTTTTTACACGATTAAGTGACTGGCTTTCAGGCTTGTCCGATAGAAATGTTCAGATCGCCTGCTTTGATCAAGGCAAGTTATCTCTCAATTTAGATGTACAGGCGGAGTATGATGCTACAAGCATTCAACGTATCGAGTTTGTCATTCCCAGTGTGTTTAAAACATGGAATTGGCCGTACGCAAAAAATACCATAACGCTTTATGGTAATGATGGGGTAAAGCAGCTGAAAACGAGCTTTGAGTTGATGAGCTTGCAATCTTTTCTGTGTAATGTAAACCGCTCCCTGAATGAAAGTAATCAATCCTTTTTAAATAAGGCGGAAAATGTTTAACCATTTTATTTCAGATAAAAAAACTTCGTTCGTTGTTTTACTCTGTATCGCTGCATTTCCCTTGCTTTTTCACATGAAGTCTTGGGGGGGGGATGGTACAGGTGTGTCAGATGATGGCATGACAGACCAAATTAACACCTTATCGCATCTGGTTCAGCAAGGTGAAGTACATGATTTGCAGTCATTTCTTCAGGCTGAAAAAGGTGCATACTGGTTGCAAGACGAAGCAGCAGGAGTCGCTACTCTTAAGGCGTTAGAAAGCCGATGCTCAGCTGATATTGTTATCATACTTATCAAGTATGATGTTGGACTTTCATCCTCACAAGCAGGAACACCTTTTCATAACTTAGCTTTTAATGATTCAGTTGATGAATCCATTGAGTGTATGGATGCGTTAGTTCATGCTGGGGTCGATATCAATGCAGTGGATAAAGAGGGACACACCGCACTTGTGCGTACTTTGTATTCTCATCAGGAAAATACATTGCAAATCATAGAAGAACTATTGGCTCGTGGAGCAGATCCAACCATTCGTTCTGAGCGGGGGTTGGATTTAATTCATCATGCTTTGATGTTGCGTTTGCTATATACGGAGCAAATAGCATATAGCGAGCAGGAGGATGTTTTTAGTATCAAGGCTCAACAAATGATTAAGATGACTGAGCAGGTGAATCATTTAGCCAGCCAATATTATCTATCGAGATAAATTTTCAGTAGCAGCTGTCTTTCACCCACTGCAAATAACCAGCATGGCCCTTTTCAATCGGTAACTGAATGATCTCTGGAGTGTCATAACTGTGCAGCTTGCTAATGCAGGCCTCCAATTCGGTATAGCATTGGCGGGTGGTTTTGATCAGCAGTAGGATTTCGCTTGATTGTTCAAGTTTGTCTTGCCAGACGTAGTGGCTGTCGATGGTTTGGTGCTGAATGCAGGCAGCCAACTTTTGTTGCAGCAGAGCGGCGGTGATCTGCGCCGCCTCATCTTTATTCGGACAGCTCACCATCACTAAACAGTAGTCTGACATTCAGACCTCCAGATTATCCAGCAATTTGGTGTTGCCAAGCCAAGCGGCCGCTAGAATGACCAGTGCCTGCTGGCGACTGTCAGCAGGTTGCAATGTCTCACGATCGCTGATGTTCAGATAGTCTGGTCGAAAACCTGCGGCGCTAAGCTGTGCTTTTGCTTCACTTTCGAGCTGGCGGAAATCAGTCTCACCGCGCTTTATTTGCTGACTGACTTGCTGTAACACTTCTTGCAAAGTAGGCGCTATCGCCCGTTGCTTTACAGTGAGATAAGCATTACGAGAGCTTAGCGCTAAACCATCGGCAGCGCGCTCGGTGGGTACACCAATGATCTCAATGGGAAAGGATAAATCCTCGACCATCTGACGAATAATGGCTAGCTGCTGGTAATCTTTTTGACCAAAACATGCGACATCGGGCTGCACCAGATTAAACAGTTTCGCCACCACGGTTGCCACGCCACGAAAATGACCGGGCCGGCTGGAACCACAATGATGATCACCTAATTCTGGCACTTCAACAAAGCTTTGCTGTGCTAAACCACGCGGATAAATGATCTCTGGTGTTGGCGTAAAGACCGCATCGGTCTGCATTTGCTGCAAGGCAGCGCAATCGTCTTGCAGGGTACGAGGGTAGTTGTCGAGATCTTCGTTGGCACCAAATTGCATGGGGTTAACAAAAATACTGGCAATGACCCGATCAGCCTGTTGTTTGGCTACTTCAACCAGCCGCAGATGGCCCTGATGCAAATTGCCCATGGTGGGAACAAAGGCAATACGTTCACCTGCTTGCCGCCAGCTGGCAATTTCAGCCCGCAGGCTGCTGATGGAGTCTATAATCTTCATGTTATTGAAAGCTGTGTTCTGCTGCCGGAAAGGTTTGGCTTTTGACATCGGTCACATACTGGCGGATGGCTGAGCGTATCTCTCCGGTTTGCTGTAAAAAGTTTTTCGAGAACTTAGGAATATAACCACTGCTGATGCCGAGCAAGTCATGCATGACCAGAACCTGACCATCAGTGCCTGCACCGGCACCAATACCAATCACCGGAATAGTCAGCGCTGCCGTAATGCGGTTAGCCAGCTCGACCGGAATACACTCTAATACCAGCAACTGCGCACCGGCTGCTTGCAGTGCTTCTGCCTGACGCACCATGGCACTGGCTTGTTCATCACCACGACCTTGTACTTTGAATCCACCAAACAAATGCACCGATTGTGGTGTTAAACCTAAATGACCACAGACGGGCACACCGCGCTCAGTCAGGGCCTTGACGGTGGATAGTAGAAAATCACCGCCTTCCAGCTTGACCATATTAGCACCCGCTTGCATCAACGGCAGTACGGATTGAAAGGCCTGCTCGGTAGTGGCGTAGCTCATAAAAGGTAGATCAGCGATGACAAAAGCATCTGGCGCACCAGCGCGCACACAGCGTGTGTGATAAGCAATATCATCGACAGTGACCGGGAGGGTATCGGCATGGCCTTGTAGCACCATCCCCAGTGAATCGCCGATCAACAGCACATCCACACCTTCTTCTGCGAACAATTTGCCAAAACTGGCATCATAGGCCGTTAACGAGGTGATTTTATCGCCTTGCTGCTTCATTTTTTGCAGCACAGCAGTGGTTATTTTGGCCATGTATCTGCTCCGATCTCATGTCTGTTTATTCGGTTGCGAACTTTGTCATAAAGTCAGCATGGCTGCAAGCAGCTGTCAGCTAACTTAGCTGATGCAAGCCGTTACGTGGGACCTGGGTCAGCAGGTCGCGAAGCATGCGACCATCAGGTAATTGTAGTTCAGGGGCAATATCATGCAGTGGGTACAATACAAACTCACGCTCTGGCAAACCATAATGCGGCACAGTAAGCCGTTCGGTGGCAATCTGCTGATTGCCATACAGCAGTAAGTCCAAATCGAGCGTGCGAGGCCCCCAGCGTTCGTCCTTGCGCTGCCGCCCTTGTTGTTGCTCTATCCGTTGTAACTCATCCAGCAATGCTTCCGGGGCCAGCGTGGTGGCCAGCTCGGCGACTGCATTGACATAATCCGGTTGATCCTGCGGCCCCATGGGTTTGGAACCATAGAAGGCAGAGCAGTTCACGAAACGGCTGGCCGGGAGTAGACGCAAAGCGTTGAGAGCTTGCTCCAGTTGCTGCACTGGTTGGTCTAAATTGGCGCCCAGACCAATAAAACAGCGGATCATGGCTGACTCTGGCTAGTCCGTTTGCGTTTGTAATTGCGACGACGCTTGGGCTTGCTGGCACCTGGTGTTGCCGGTGCTTGTTGCACCATTTTCAGCTGATCATCTTCGGACTCAAACTGAAAGCGTTGCCACCAATCGGCTTGTTCTTGCAGCTCACCGCCTTCAGCTTTGGCTCGTAACACTAAAAAGTCAAAGGCAGCGCGGAATTTGGGCAATTGCAGCAAGCTATGCGCACGACGGCCATTGCGACGAGCTAAACGACCTTGCAGGCCCCAGATGTCGCGGGTAACCAAGCTAAACCGTTTAGGTAGCGAAATGCGCTGCTGCAAGTCGGATAATACTTCAGTCATGGCAATATTCAGTGCATCTACTGGTGGCAAACCACCTTCAAGCTGCATGGTTTGACTGCGCATTTCTACCTGATACCAGAAAAAGGCCGCAAACAAAAAGGCCGGTGTGACCGGCTTGCCATCGGCGACCCGTTGGTCGGTATCCTGCAGCGCCTGACTCACCAGCTGAAAGGTCTTGCCTTCCGGCTCCAGCTTGATGGCTTTATCCAGCGAGGGCATCAGTTGCTTGATAATGCCGAACTGTTTCATCAGCATAAAATTATCAAAGGCCTTGCCAGCCATGAAAAGCTTTAAGCATTCTTCGAATAAGCGTGCTGCCGGAATACTCTGCAATAGCGGAGCCAACTCAGCAATCGGTGCTGCAGTAGCTGGCGCGATTTGCATATTTAATTTAGTGGCAAAGCGAATAGCGCGCAGCATCCGCACCGGGTCTTCCCGATAACGGGTCTCCGGATCGCCGATCAATTCAATTTTGCGCTCAGCAATGGCCTGAATGCCATTGGCGAAATCGAGTACTTCAAACTTGTTGATGGAGTAGTACAGGGCATTGATGGTAAAGTCGCGACGTTCGGCATCTTCTTCAATGGTGCCATAGACATTATCCCGCAGGATCAAACCCTCTTCACTAGCTTTGGCCAGGTGCGTTTGATCGTCCTCGCTCTCGTCAGGCTGGCTGTGATGGCCACGAAAGGTGGCGACCTCAATGACTTCGCGGCCGAACAAGACGTGAGCCAGCCGGAAGCGGCGGCCAATCAGTCGACAGTTGCGAAATACTTGCCGTACTTGCTCAGGTTTGGCATTGGTCGCGACATCAAAGTCCTTTGGCTGCAAGCCCAGCAGTAAGTCACGAATACAGCCACCCACCAGATAAGCCTCAAAGCCAGCATCCTTTAAGCGATACAATACTTTTAATGCATTGGGGCTGATCTGCTTGCGCGAAATACTGTGTTGATCGCGGCTTAGGCGCTGCATCGGCGGTAACACACTGGCCGTTTGATGCTGCTTGATGGCAGCCTTTTTTCCAGTCGTTGCCGACTTAGTGCTTAAGTTACGACGACAGAAATTAATAACACGGGAAATTATAGCGAACTCCTGATTGCTCGGCTGCTGGTACTCCAGCGGTTATCTGGTTGTGTTTCTCAAGGGCGGTAGCTTAGTGTCCGCTCGCTGAAACACAGATTGAATCTTAATACATAAGGTTATTTTACCGCAGGCAGTGACAAAAAAGCATCAATTAAATGGATTTAACACGATTTCACTAACTTTTGGCACCGCAGAAGGTAACCAATTTTGTATAGCCCAGCTTAGGATCTCATCTACAGGCGCCCCGCTAAACTCGTTGGGACAAGACTGGCCCAGTACATTCAGTGCTTGAAACAGCAAGGTGGATGGCGGCTGCAAATGGATCGCCGGGGCATGATTCTGCTTGCTCAGCTTAAAACCCGCTTTGGCTGAAATCAGAGGAATATGACCAAAGGCTGGTGCTGTTGCGTCCAATAATTGGAACAGCCGTTGTTGCCGGGTCGTCATCTCTAATAAATCAGCGCCGCGGATCACCTCGCTGATCTGCTGATCAATATCATCAATGACGACCACCAATTGATAGGCAAACAAGCCGTCGCGGCGTTTGATAATATAATCTTCCTGACAGAATGGCGCAGGGATTTGCTGTGGCCCTTGCAATGTATCGTAAAAATCCGTTTGAACTCCGCTGGATTTAAGCCGGTAGGCCAGAGGTTTTTCGTGGCTGGGTTCTAGTTGACGCTCCCGGCAATGGCCATTGTAGTGACCTCCCATGGCTGCGACCTGTTTACGGCTGCAATCGCAGCCATAAATTAACTCCGCCTCTTTAAGCTGGTCAAAGACCTGCTGGTAGCGCTCTAAGCGTTCACTTTGATACCAAACCGGGCCATCCCAATGCAAGCCAAAGGCCGCTAAGTCACGCTGAATAGCATCGGCAGCGCCGGGCTGGGTTCTTGGCTGATCGATATCTTCAATACGAAGTAACCATTGACCACCACGGGATTTAGCGTGTAAAAAACTTGCGACGGCTGCCAGTAGCGAACCAAAGTGAAGCGGGCCGGAGGGGGATGGAGCAAACCGGCCCACAATAGGAAAGGCTTGGTCTGGCATATTAGCCGCCGAGTTGCTTTTCCTTGATTTCCGCTAAGGTCTTACAGTCGATACACATATCGGCGGTAGGACGAGCTTCCAGACGCTTAATACCAATTTCGATGCCACAGGTATCGCAGTAACCGAAATCATCATCTTCGATTTTCTGCAGCGTCTTCTCTATTTTCTTTAACAGCTTACGCTCACGATCACGAGCGCGAAGTTCTAAGCTGAATTCTTCTTCCTGAGCCGCACGATCGACTGGATCAGGAAAGTTAGCGGCTTCATCCGCCATATGGTTTTTGGTGCGATCAACTTCTTCGCGCAGTTGGCGGCGCCAAGCATCCAGAATTTTTCTGAAATGTTCCCGCTGCTTGGAGTTCATGTACTCTTCGCCCACTGCCTCCTGATAAGGCTCAACCCCAGCCAGCGCTAACAGCCCTAACGTCTTGTGTGCTTTGCCTTCTGGCATAGTCATCTCCTGTACAATACAGACAAGCAAAAAAATGGCGGATATTCATAGCAGAATATCAACCTCATCGCAAATGAAAAAGACGCCGAAGTATACAGATAGTTGGTAAAACCGTCACTACTTTTCGCCTTTTTACTTTTCGCCTTTTTCCGGCGCTCATTTTTTTTGGCAGTCATGGTACAATGACTTACTTACTGTTTTATAGATACAGGATGCCTTACATGTCTGATGCAATTCACGTTTATCTTCAATCGGAACCCGCTGCTGAAAAGTGGGGCAAAAAAGCCAGCCTGACTCCGGTCGAGCAGGGATACCAGATCCATTTTGATGCCAGTCAGGCACTTCGCAGTATCCAAAAGGCGGCTCGACAGCTGGATACTCTGGGCATTGAGCAAGTGGAACTGAGTGGAGATGGCTGGACGTTAGATTATCAGTGGGCGTTTTATCTTGGTTTTACCTCAGCAAAAAAACTGAACGGCGTCAGCTGGCAGGGTGATGATGCCGCTACTTTGCAGCAACTGGAGCGCTGTTATAGCTGGTCCCGCCAGCTGACGAACCAGACACCAGAGCAATTATCGCCAGAAGTGCTGGCTCAAGAAGCTATTGATTTTTTAACCCCTTTGGCGCCAGATGCCATTAGCCATCGCGTCATTCGTGGTGAAGAACTGGCCAGCGAAGGCTGGGTTGGTATTCATGGTGTTGGTCGTGGCAGTGAACGCCCGCCTGTGATGCTGGTGCTGGATTACAACCCTACAGGGAAAGCCGATGCTCCGGTTGAGGCTGTGCTGGTTGGTAAAGGCATTACCTTTGATAGTGGCGGTTATTCCATCAAACCCAGCGAGTCTATGTCGTACATGAAATGCGATATGGGCGGTGCGGCTACGGTAGCGGGAGCTTTAGGTCTGGCTATTTTGCAGGGCTTAACGCAACGGGTGCAATTGGTACTCTGTTGTGCTGAAAACCTGATCAGCGGTCATGCATACAAGCTGGGTGATATTCTGACCTATAAAAATGGCACTACGGTTGAAATTTTAAATAGCGATGCTGAAGGGCGCTTAGTTCTGGCCGATGGCTTGTTGTACGCCACAGAGACTGGTGCACCGTTGATTATTGATGCTGCCACCTTAACCGGTGCTGCTATGGTTGCCTTAGGCAATGATTACAATGCCTTATTTTCATTAGATACCGAACTACAGCAGCGCGCACTTGGTTATGCAGAGCAAGTGAAAGAGCCGACCTGGCCACTGCCATTGGCGCCCTGGCACCAGCAGCAGTGTCCATCCCCTTATGCTGATACTGCCAATAGCCGAGCCATGAAAGGCGGTGGTACTGGTGGTGCCAGCAATGCAGCAGGTTTCTTAAGCCGCTTTGTCCGCCCCGATGGCAAAGGCTGGTTGCATTTTGATTTGGCCTCAGCTTTTAATAGCAGCAATAGCGCTTTGTGGGCGGCTGGCGCAACCGGCCGGGGCATCCGTGTGATTGCCGAAGTCTTGCGGCAGGAAACCAGTAAGCGCTGATATGACTTTGCCGGTTGCTGCGATTGCGACTGAATTGCTGCATAGCTTGCAGCGTAGCAATCGGGTTGTGTTATCGGCTCCACCCGGGGCCGGTAAATCGACATGGCTGCCGCTGTATTTACTGCAGCAGCCTTGTTATCAACAGAAAAAAATCCTCCTGTTAGAGCCAAGGCGGCTGGCGGCAAAAAGCATAGCCAGCTACATGGCGGGTCAGCTGCAGCAGCAACCGGGCCAAACCATTGGTTATCAGGTTCGTTACGAACGTAAAGTCAGCAAGGCCACTCGTTTACTGATCGTCACCGAGGGTATTTTAACCCGAATGATCCAGCAAGACCCTGAGTTATCGGCCTATGATCTGGTGATTTTCGATGAATTCCATGAACGCTCTTTGCATGCAGACCTGGCACTGGCTTTGGCGCTAGAAGTACAACAGCTGCGTGATTCGTTGCGACTATTGCTGATGTCGGCCACGCTGGATACCGAACGTTTGGCTTTAGCGCTGAATGCTGAAGTGGTGCAAAGCGAGGGCCGCAGTTATCCTGTCGCTATCCGTTATCAAACCCCAACGCGCGAACCGTTATGGCAGCAAGTTGCTAAAACCTGCAGCCAGTTAGTGCAGCAGGAATCAGGCAGTATTCTGGCTTTTTTGCCCGGCCAGCGGGAAATAGAGCAAGCGACTGAATGGTTGCAGCAACAAGACTTACCGACTGAGATCTCTGTACTGCCGTTGCTTGGCTCTTTGCCCTTGAGCCAACAACAACGCGCGATTGCGCCTCCAGAGACTGGACAGCGTAAAATTGTGCTGGCGACCAATGTGGCCGAAACCAGTTTAACCATCGAAGGCATCCGGCTGGTGGTGGATAGCGGTGTCTGCCGTAAAGCGCACTTTTATAGCCGTCATGGTGTGATGAAGTTAGAGACGGTCGCCATCAGTCAGGCGGCAGCCATTCAGCGTGCCGGTCGTGCTGGCCGGCTGGAGCCCGGGCTTTGTGTCCGACTGGATACCGAAGCGCTCTGGCAGCGAAAAGCCAACTTCACGGTGCCTGATATTTGTGAAACTGAACTGACCGGTCTGCGGCTTGATTGTGCTGGTTGGGGCGCAGAGCTTGATACCCTGTTTTGGTTGGACCCACCGCCTGCGGCCCATGTAAGGATGGCAGAGACATTACTGCAGCAACTTGGCGCGCTGAATGAAGCACTCAAGATCACTGCTCGCGGCAGAGCCATGCTGGCGCTTGGCACTGAACCTCGTCTTGCTGCTATGTTGTGTGCAGCGCAGCAGCTGGAGCAAGCTGGTGAGCAAGGTGCTGTTTGGTTAGCTGCTCTGTTGACCGTGGTGTTAGAGCAAGGTCGTGATCGCAGTTCGCTGTGGTCTCAGCTGCAAGCGATGCAACACGAGCGCACGAATCACCCTAATCGTGTGTTGATTCAGCAGGCTGACTCATGGCGTCAGCAGCTCGGTGGCCAGAAAACGATGCCTTCCACGCCAGATCTCTTTATTCTATTGCTGTGCCGGGCTTACCCCGATCGGGTGGCGGTAAAGCGCGGGAAAGGCTATTTACTGGCCAATGGGGCAGGCGCTGTCTTGCCTGCCGATCATGCGCTGCAGTCCGCACCTTTTTTAATCATTAGTCAGTTGCAATTAACGGCTCAGGGCTTGCTGATCCGCCAGGCTGAAGCCTTGACCTTAGCGCAGATACAACAGGCTTTTGCCGAGCAACTGCACTGGGTCACACAGAGTGGTTTTGACGAAAAAAGTGGTCGTTTTACTGCAGAGCAACAACTGCGTTTAGCTGCTTGTGTGCTGCAGCGTAAAGCCAGCTCCGAGCGAATCAGTGCTGAGCAACGTAGCAGCGCCTGGTTGAGCTATATACAGCAAAAAGGGTTAGCTGTGTTGCCGTGGCAACCAGACAGTCAGCAATTACTGGCACGTATTCGCTTATGGGCGGCACTGGAAGCAGAGTCATGCGTGCATCATTGGACAGATGAGGCCTTGCTGCAAGAAAGTTCTGATTGGTTGAGCGTTTGGCTTGGTTCTTGTGCATCCTTGACTGAGCTGGCAAAGCTACCCTTAAAGCAAGCCTTACTCAGCCGATTGAGTTATCAACAACAACAGCAGCTCAATCAATTGTTACCAGAGCGTTGGCAAGCACCAACCGGCAGTCAGTTGTTGATTGATTATCAAGCCGAAGCAGGGCCTCAACTGGCGGTGCGTATTCAGGAAGTGTTTGGTCAGTTGGATAGCCCTGTCCTTGCTAACGGGCGTATTAAACTGACGTTAGAGCTCTTATCTCCGGCCAGAAGGCCACTTCAACGCACGCAGGATCTGGCCAGTTTTTGGAAAAATGCGTATAGTGATGTGCGTAAAGAAATGAAAGGGCGTTATCCTAAGCACTATTGGCCGGAACATCCGGCTGATGCGATGCCCACAACCCGCACCCGTAAAGCTATACAGTCATAAAAACTATGCAGCCATAAAAACCATGCAGTCATCATGAAGGTTCCATCATTGAAAACTCGTTTACCCTCGCTACGGCAGGCGATGCACTACCTACTATGGACAGGTCTCAAACTAAGTCTCGTTCTATTGGCGTTGGTGTGTGTCTATCTGGTCTATCTCGATAGTAAAGTGACTCAGCAATTTAATGGTCCGAAATGGCAAGTGCCTGCACAGGTCTATGGCCGTTCATTGCTGGTGCAACCAGACCAACCTCTCAGTGTGACGCAACTGGTGGCCGAGCTTGAACTGTTACAGTACCGCCGGGTGAGCCAAATCACCGGGCCAGGTCAGTTTCGTTTAGCCAATCAACAAGTCGAGGTGTATCGGCGTGAATTTGATTTCGTCGATGGCTATCAGCCGGCTGAACGCTTTCAGGTGACCTTTGCCGCCAATCGGGTGCGAGCGATTCAGGCAGAGCAAGCCACAGAGCCTCACTTTCATCTCGAGCCACCGTTGATTGAACATTTAATTTCACCGCATCAGGAAGATCGAGAGTTGCTGCGGCTGGAGCAAACACCCACCTTATTACGTGATACCTTGCTTTTAGTCGAGGATAGGGACTTTTACCGCCATCGTGGCGTGGCTCCGCTCGCTATTGTGCGCGCTTTTTTGGTCAACCTGACGGCCGGGCGAACGGTACAGGGTGGCTCTACGCTGACACAGCAGCTAGCGAAGAATATGTTTCTTACGCAAGATCGCACGCTATGGCGCAAAATGAATGAAGCATTGATGGCCTTGATTCTGGATTTTCGCTTTAGTAAAGATGCGATTCTGGAAGCCTATTTAAATGAGGTGTATATCGGCCAGAACTTCGCTCACCCAGTGCATGGTTTTGGCCTTGGCAGCCGTTTTTATTTTGCCAAGCCGATTAATGAACTAACGGTTGCAGAAACAGCTTTATTGGTGGGTGTGATTAAAGGGCCTTCGTTTTATGATCCTCGTCGCAACCCCGAGCGTGCCCGGCAACGACGTGACCTGGTACTTCGGTTGATGTTCGAGCAGCACATGCTGGATCGTCTTGCGTATGAGCAAGCACTGGAAGAGCCGATTGCTTTGGTCGCCCGTGGCCAACACCGTAACTCACGTTATCCGGCTTTTATCGCTTTGGTGCGACAGGAGCTGCGACAAAAAATGCGTGGCAGTGTGCTGCAACAAAGCGGGCTTCGAATTTTCACCTATTTGGATCCAGTACAACAGCAGCAGGCTGAATTGGCATTGCAACAAACCATGCAACACAGAGCGGAGGGGCTGGAGGCTGCGGTCGTGGTGGCTGATTACCACATTGCTGCAGTGCGAGCCATGATTGGCGGACGTGACCCACGCTATGATGGCTTTAATCGAGCTGTTGATACTCGTCGACAGATTGGTAGCTTGATCAAGCCGGTGATTGCGCTAGAGGCATTGGCGCAACCAGAGCGTTTTGATTTGCAAACCCCCTTGCAAGACAGCCCAATCCAGCTTCGCAGCAACCAGCAAGACTGGCAACCTCAGAACTTTGATCAACAGTTTCGTGGTGAAGTTAGCTTATTGGATACCTTGGTTTATTCCTATAATGTACCGATGGTGCGGTTAGGTTTGCAGCTAGGTATGCCGCAAGTGGCAGCAGCACTGAGCAAGTTGGGTTTACAGCGTCGGGTGCAGTTGCATCCGTCTGCATTACTCGGGGCGGTAGAGTTATCGCCGCTTGAAATCACGCAGTTGTATCAAACCATGGCCAATGATGGGGTCTATCAGTCGTTAGCGAGTATAGAGGCGGTTACCGACCAGCATGGTACTGTGTTGTATCAGCGAGCGGATAAGCCGATACGCCGTTATCCAACAGCAGCCGCCGAGTTATTGCACTTCGCCATGCAGCAGAGCGTTACGCGGGGAACGGCCCGGGTATTGGGGCAAGGCTTCCCTTCAGCACAGTTGGCTGGTAAAACGGGAACCTCGAGCGACTATCGGGATAGTTGGTTTGTTAGTTTCGATGGTCAACAGGTGATCACCGTTTGGCAGGGGCGGGACGATAATGCTTCCACAGGCTTAACTGGCAGCTCAGGTGCATTGGGGCTGACCAGAGCAATTTATGTGTTGAGTCCACCGCAACCGTAGCCGGATAAAGCAGCGGTTTCATGTAAAATGCACACAGAATAATCACTAATTACGCAAAGCACTTGTTATTCTTTGATTTTTAGGTTGATAATGGGTGTTCTTCTTGTTGGTTAGCATTAGGTCAGATGTGAATAAGTTATGGCAATAAAACCAGAGCATCGAGTCAAAGTTGGTGAGTGGTGGTATCTGCCCGAGCGGGATAAGTTGGTGAAGCTTGCCCCATCCGGTCAGGTAGAGGCGACTGCCGAACTGGATAATCTCTGCCAGAATGTGATCAACTATTTGATCGTGCGTGCAGGCGATCTGGTGACTAAAGATGAGCTTTTGGATAAAGTGTGGGGGATCCGCGCGGTATCTGATGGCCGGATCACCCGAGTGATCCGAGTATTGCGGGTTGCGCTGGGAGATGACAGCCGTACGCCGTTGTATATTGAAACAGTACCCAAACGAGGCTATCGCTTAGTGGCCACCATTGCCACCGAAGAGCAGGCCGCAGAAGCAGCTGCTGTCGAGGCGGCACAAACCACTTTATCATCCGATGCTTCGTGGCAACCCCGGGTTAGAGCGGCAATCATTACTGGCTTGTTGCTACTCCCCATGTTGCTGGCAGCCATTATTTGGTGGTTTTCTGCCTCAGATAGTCAGGAGCCAGCCGTAACGCCTTTATGGCGTTATGAACCAGTCACTTTCTTAGATGGCATCGAGTTTTACCACAGCATTTCACCAGACGAAAAGTTTCTGGCCTTTAGTTATGCCAGTAGCCCAAGCGACGATGTAGTGGTGTTAAAGTTACAGAATTTAGAAACGCATCAAGTCATTACATTAACTGAAGAACCATACAGCAGCTTTGGTGCAGCGTGGAGCCCGGATGGTACTCAACTGGCTTATCACCGTATGTTATCTGGGCAACTGTGTGAAATTCGATTATTGACATTGGACTCGAATAAAATAGGTATTAACAGTGATCGTTTGTTAACCGAGTGCGGTAGCAAGTCTGTATCTGCTCGTTTAACCTGGTCACCAGATGGGCGTTACATAGTTTATCCTTCAAGAGAAGTAGGACAACGTCAAATGTCACTGATGCTATATCCATTGGCTGGTGGGCAAGCTGAAACTTTAACGGCTCCACCATCAAATGGCTTTGGAGATTATGCGGCCCGCTTTTCCAGAGATGGAAATCGACTGGCTTTTTTGCGAGATGCGGCAGGTGCCGTGCAAATTTGGCAGCTGGAATTATCCAGTCGCTCATCCAGTATGCTACTCCAGCTTAGTGATACCTCACCGGGTAATATTGACTGGAGCCTGGATGATCAAGCGATTATTTATCCTGCAGGGCGTTCCATGCTGGCCGCTGTGCAGGTCGAAACTGGGCAACGACGTCTGCTTGCATACACCGATCATAATGCCAGTGAAATACAAGTCAGTACCTCAGGGCGCATTATTGCCTCTGTGGGGGCTTTTTCTCAGCTCAATATATTAAAAGTACCTAATAAAATATTAAATACTTCAGGGCAGCTTAATCAGCAAGTATTTAGCTCAAATCGCAGTGAAGCTTATGCTGAAGCAAGCCCTGTAATTAATGGGCCTGTCGCGGTAGTGTCAAGGCGATCAGGTTTATCACAAGTGTGGCTATTTTATCCTGATGGCCGCCAGCATCAGCTGACGAATTTCACTGAAAATGAGCGTATCAACCAGTTGACCTTCTCACCTGATGGCACTCATTTGTTGGCGTTAATTAGTCAGCAACTGTGGTTATTGCATAAAGACAAGGATCCCATTCAGATTACTTCATTTTTAGAGCAAAATGTAAGTAACCCAAGTTGGGGAGCGGATGGCAGAACCATCTATTACGCGGTTTCTCGCCAAGGTCGCTGGCAAGTGATGACAACGCATTTGGATGCTCCTGCACAAAGTGAGCTCTTTAATCCCCAAATGGAGCTGTATTTAGAGAGCCGGGATGGACGCTATAGCTTTTGGCAGCATAGTCATACCCGCCACTACTATCTGCAGCGAATGGATGGTAGCCCAGCCGAGCGCCTGGAATTGCCCTTGCAGGAGTCATTGCCTCTGCATTTTGTACTGGCAGAGGATGGTTTATATTACTCAAGTTACTTAACGGATAATCGCTACCAGCTATACTTTCTTGACTTCTCCAACCGAAAAGTTACCGTCGCAACGGATTTAGAGTCGATTTACTCCAGCCACTTTAGTTTAAGCGCAGATAAAAATTACTTTTACCTGCCTTCTATGGGGCGTGGAGATATGGATATTGCTGAAATTCCCATACAACAACAGAATTTATAATTTTTTTATATGAATTTCATCGAGTTAATCTAGGTTTCTTATGTAATTCTGAGTTTAACAACATAACCTAAACTTAGGAATTGACTTATGAAAATTGCATTAACTACAGTCGCTGCTATCACTTTAAGTACTCTTTTCGCAATCAATGCTGACAAAGTTGAGAGTTCGAATAGCGAAGTTGATAATCTTATTGCTTGTGCGTGGTTCCCAATCTGCCGTGACCCGGACTTTCAGCAAGAAGTTGCAGATCCAGCTGAGGCAGAAATTGGAGAAGCAATTATTGCTTGTGCATGGTTCCCAATCTGCCGTGACCCAGATTTACCTTTTGCTGACGAAGTGACCACCGCTGAACTGGTATAACTCTGTAACAAATAAGCCCCTGATTTTTTGCTGGTTTACGTTATAATCCGTCTATACATCTTGTATAGGCGGATTGTTTTTGTCGAATCTGGAGCCTCTGGTTCAATTTGGTCCCTGGTGCTACCGGGCAACGGTTGGTAAAGTCTGGCTGGCAGCAAAGGATGAAACCTCTGCTGTCTTGCTGGAACCTCGCCTGCAGAAACTATTGAACTATTTCTTACTACACCCGAATCAGTTGTTGTCTAAAAATCAACTGATAGCCGATGTGTGGCCTGCAGGTGAGGGGACAGATGGCGCAGTGATGCGTGCAGTCGGGGCTTTACGGAAAATCTTAGGCGATAATACTCAGGCGCCTAGCTTCATTAATACTATCCCCAAAAAAGGCTATTGCTGGCTGGCTACGGTGACGCCGTTAACCAGTGATCAAGCAGGTTTGACCGTAGCTTTAGATGATGCTTCAGCACCCCGTGAACCTGAGGCTCAGGGTTTTCGTCAGGAGTGGTTACAGCACAAGCGCTTTCTTAGCCTTGCCGTACTGTCACTCGTACTAAGTTGCGGCATCATTGCCTACGGGCTAACCCATCTGACATTGAGCTCCGTCCAACCTACCTATACACGTATCCAACCCGTGAGTGCGCTTAATGGCCGCGAACAATCGCCCTTAGTAAGTGATTATCACCAGATGCTCTGGTACCAGCATCAGCCTGCCGGTCAGCAGCAGTGGCACTGGGTGCGTCAGTCGTTGGATCAAGTATCGGTGCAGCACGCGACGTCTTACTTTAGTGCTATGGGGTCTGGCGTGATGGTGGATAATCATATGCTGTTTAGCGCAGAACAAGCGGGGCATTGTGGTATTTATCTACAACGTATGATCCCTGTCATGCAAGCTGAGCGTCAGATTGGTTCATGCCGGCTGTGGCTTCGAAATGGTTTGGCATGGCATCAAAGCCAGCTGTATTGGTTGGATCGCACCGATAAACATGGTTATTTTCAGCTGTGGCAAAGCCCGGTTCAGTTTGACAGTGAGCAGTTGCGTGCGGAACCGGTGTTAGAGACTCCCTTACGGGCATTGCAAATCTTTCGGGTACTGGTTTGGCAAGAGCATCTGTATGTTTTGGCACAAGTGAGTTTCTTTCAAACTGATTTAATCCGTATTCGGTTAGACAGCAATAAATGGGATGTGAAACAAAGCTTCCCTTATGTGGTAACCGAGTTAGCGTCTGACAATGAGCAGCTCTGGGTTGGCTTACCACAACAGCCCTTTACAGGCTTAGCCGGAAAGAAGGTATCGCGCCAGACACTGGGTAGTCTGTCCACCGGTCTTCGTGATGTTCAATTTGTCGATGATGGCATTGTTGCAGTAGAAGGGGCTGATACCGTTAGTGATTTATGGGCATTTCAGCTTCAGCAAGCACATCAACCAGCGCTGACCCAGCGCCGCTGGTTTGCATCCAATAGAAGTGAGCGCATCGCTGCGGTACAAGAGCATCAGGTCGCTTTTGTCTCTGAGCGCTCTGGCAGTGGTCAAATTTGGTTAGCGCAACGTGAGCAGTTACGTCAGCTGACAGAGCTTAGGGCCGATCAACAGGTGCAGCAGCTGTTATGGTATCGTCAGCAGTTATTGGTACTGATTAATCAGCAGTTGTATCAGGTGGATGCGACCACCGGTGCTTTACAATCTTTTTTGCCGATGGACATTCGGCCATCGCGGGTTGAAGTTTGTCGTCAGCAATTGTATTGGACGGAGAACACAGAAAGCGGCTGGAAGTTGTTTACCATGGCGGCTGATCGGGTGAAGTCGGTACTGGCCAATGTGGTCGATTTTCGCTGCGCTCCTGATGGCTTTGTGGTGCGAACCAGTATGGATAGCACCCCTGCTTTATGGAGTTATGATGGCATGATGCCGTTGCAGTTAGCGTCTTTTACACTGGCTTTAACCGATTCTGTCAAGTGGTTGAGCAATGATAGGGGGATCGCATGGCTGGATACAGAGTCGAGTCTTGTGCGCATGCAGTTTTGGGATGGGCAACAACAACAAATTCCACTGAGTCAGGAACAACAAGCGATTGGATTATTCAGCGATAAAAGTGGGCAGTTTTGGTTGGTGCAGCAAGCCCGGCAGCAGGACAGTGACATTGTCCGCCTACTGCCAGAGCGACGACGTTAGCTGGTAGCTAACGCCTTAAAGCTGCGATCAGCTGCTGCCAGTGTATCGGCTAAGTCTTGCTCGGTATGAGCTAACGAAATAAAGCCTGCTTCATACGCCGATGGTGCTAAGTACACGCCCTCAGCCAGCATCAGATGGAAAAAGCGTTTAAAGGCCTCGATATCGCATTGAGTTGCTTGCTGGTAGTTGGTGATGTGCTGTTCAGAGCTAAAGAACAGACCAAACATGCCCCCGACCTGATTGGTTGTGACAGGAATGCCATGACGATTAGCAGCTTGTTGCAAGCCTTCGATCAGCTGAGTGGTTTTTGCCGTTAAGGCTTCGTACACGCCTGGCTGGCTAATCGCATTCAGAGCTGCTAAGCCAGCGGCCATTGCCAGCGGGTTGCCAGATAAAGTGCCTGCCTGATAGACCGGGCCTGTTGGGGCGATATGCAGCATGATGTCGCGCTTGCCACCAAAGGCACCGACCGGCATACCACCGCCGATAATTTTGCCGAGCGTGGTGATATCAGGCGTGACACCATACACTTGTTGTGCACCGCCTAAAGCGACCCTAAAGCCGGTCATCACTTCATCAAAAATCAGTACGCTGCCATAGCGATCGCATAACTCGCGCAAACCTTGCAGAAAACCGGGTACCGGTGGGATGCAGTTCATATTACCTGCCACTGGCTCGACAATAATGCAGGCGATATCATCGCCTTTTTCCGCAAAGATGCTTTCCAGTTGCGCCAGATTATTGAATTCAGCCGTCAGGGTGTATTTAGCAAAATCATCCGGTACACCAGGTGAGTTGGGTACGCCCAGCGTTAAGGCGCCAGATCCAGCTTTTACCAGCAAGGAATCAGCATGGCCATGGTAACAGCCTTCAAATTTTAAAATGGTATTCCGACCGGTGTAGCCGCGTGCCAGACGAATCGCGCTCATGGTCGCTTCGGTACCAGAGCTTACCATGCGCACCATCTCCATGCTGGGCACCAGTTTGCTGACTAGCTCTGCCATATCGACTTCAGCCGGGCAGGGGGCGCCAAAGCTAAGACCATGCTCAGCAGCATTAATGACTGCTTGGCGGATCTCCGGGTGATTATGGCCCAATAACATGGGGCCCCAAGAGCCGATATAATCAATGTAACGCTTACCATCCACATCAAAGATGTAAGGGCCATCAGCCCGCTCGATAAAAATAGGGGTGCCACCCACGCTTTTAAAAGCGCGAACCGGTGAGTTTACTCCACCAGGGATAGTGTGCTGAGCACGTTCGAATAAAACTTCAGATTGAGTCATGCAGAGGGTCCTTTGAATTTAAATGGACGTAATAGATGATTTGGTGGTGTACCAAGGTACATCGCAGTCATACTTACTGATTAAATGCTCGACGCCCAGTGTTAGAGCGAACAAAGCCATCCGCACCAGGACACCATTATCAGCTTGGCGGAAAATAGCCAGATTAGGGTTCAGGTTCAGATCATTGTCGAGTTCATTGGCATCCACTCTGGAGTCACGAGGTAGCGGGTGCATGATGACGGTATTGGATTTGCAATGCTTGGTATAAATATCCTGATTCAGTCGAAACTTGCCCCGATACAGGTTGGCTTCGTCCTGGCTGGAAAAACGCTCTTCTTGCACCCGTGTTTGATAGACAATATCTGCACCCAGCTTGCCTTCAAGGGCGTCACAGATTTCAACCTGATGACCAGCATTGTCTATGGCGGCTAACACCGAGTCGGGCATGGCCAGCTCTTTGGGCGAAATCAACGTAAAGCGAATGTTTTTGTAAAGACAGAGTAGTTTAGCCAGGGAGTGAACGGTACGGCCAAACTTTAAATCACCAACCATGGCGATATGCATGCCATCAACACTCTGGCCACTCGCGGCCAGTTCTTTTTCAATGGTAAACAGATCCAATAACGCTTGAGTCGGGTGTTCATTCGCACCGTCACCGCCATTGATTACCGGGACCCGGCTGCCTTCGGCAAATTCAGCAACTGAACCTGCCTGCGGGTGACGCATGGCAATCACATCGCTGTAACTACTCAGGACCCGGGCAGTATCAAATAATGATTCCCCTTTCGCGAGTGCTGAGCTTTGCATGCCGGTGGTTTCCCGTACTTCTCCGCCGAGTAAATTAAAAGCGCAGCCAAAGCTGACCCGGGTCCTGGTGCTGGATTCAAAAAACAAATTCCCGAGGATAGCCCCATCCAGCACTTTGGTGCGTTTGTGCCGACTGGCATAGGGTTCCATACTGTGGGCAACCTGAAAAATGCTTTGGATACTGTCGAGATCAAATTGATTGACGGACAAGATGTGCTGGCCTTTGAAGCTCATACGCTGCTGCCTGTGGTAACTATGTATTGACGGGTAGACTGACGAAACCAAAGTAAGGAGTGAGGTTGCAGCCAGTCCGTTTCAGGATACTGATTATACGACAAACTGGTTGCTAATGGCGAATGCAGTTACGTAATGCTTAGGGTAACGAGTCTAAACAAAGCATTCAAAATGGCGTCGGGTCAGTGTAATACGGGTAACAATACCAGCCTGCTCTAATTTCAGCAGCGTTTGCGGATTTTTATCAAAAGTAAAGGTTTCTACCGGGCCGAAGTGTTTGGCCGGGCTGGCCGTACCAAACGGTGTTTCAGTATATTCAACCGTATTATCCTTGGTCATACCATTGCCTAAAAACTGTTCATTGGCGCCAGTGCTGTTTTTAAGCTTATGCCGAACCTCGAGCAGATTGATTTCGTCTTCATCAAAGCCGCACTTGCCAACAGTAGACAGAGTGCGGCTTTTTAGTGGGGTATGGCAGCAGGGTTACAGCACACCAGCTTTGATTTTAGCGGCAATATCGTCCAGCACATCAATCAGCCCATGTTCAAACAATAAAGCATCGGTAAAAGCGTACTGTTTAGCAAAACCATGTTTATCTTTGCGATCCAAAGTCACAAATCCGTAGCCCCCACCCCGGCCATCTGCGCCAAGGCCAAAGCAACGCTTTAGCTTTAATTGCTCACCGCCGATCGCGGCTTTATCATGAAACTTGCCTTTGGGTAAACCGCCTTCGGCCTCGGTTTTAAAGAACTTAGTGCGCAGGCTGTCCAGATACCATAGCAAGCCTTGCTTAGGGAACTCGATTTGGTGGTTTAACCATTTGCTAACTTTGGTCAGCTTGTTTGTGAAGTAATTTGTATTGGCAATAATCATGTAATCATCAATAACTAAAAAATAAAACGTAATATTCGGGTCACGATCATCGGCTAGTGATGCTACCAAATTAGGATGTTGTTTAATCGTCAGTGGATCGATATCTGGAAACTGTCTCATCTAAATTATCCTTTTATTGGCGTCAGTGGAATACGGGTAACAATACCAGCTTGCTCTAGCTTCAACAGTGTTTGCGGGTTTTTATCGTAGGTAAAGGTTTCTACCGGACCATAGTGTTTGGCCGGGCTGGCGGTACCATAAGGGGTTTCAGCATACTGCACGGTATTATCTTTAGTCATACCATTGACTAAGAATTGTTCGTTGGCACCGGTACTATTTTTTAGCTGATGCCGCACCTTGAGCAGATTGATTTCATCTTCATCAAAGCCGCACTTCCAACAGTAGACAGAGTGCGGCTTTTTAGTGGGGTATGGCAGCAGGGTTACAACACACCAGCTTTGATTTTAGCGGCAATATCATCCAGCACATCTATCAGCCCATGCTCAAACAACAAGGCATCGGTAAAAGCGTATTGCTTGGCAAAACCTCGCTCGTTTTTTCTGTCCAGTGTTACAAACGCATACCCCCCCCCCCGGCCATCCGCGCCAAGGCCAAAGCAGCGCTTTAGCTTTAATTCTTCACCGTCGACCACTGCTTTATCATGGAACTTGCCTTTGGGTAAACCACCCTCAGCTTCGGTTTTAAAAAACTTAGTACGCAGGCTATCCAGATACCAGAGTAAGCCTTGTTTTGGGAACTCAATCTGATAATGCAGCCACTTGCTCACGCCCGTGTCTTTATAAGTAAAATACATAGCATCAGCAATTAACATATAGTCATCAATAATCAGAAAATACCATGTTGTTCGTGGATCATCGTTATCAACCAGCGATGCCACCAAATTAGGATGCTGCTTGATGGTTAACGGGTCTATCTCTGGAAACTGTCTCATCACTTATCCTTTTGCACTAAGAGGAATACGGGTAACAATACCAGCTTGCTCTAATTTCAGCAGCGTTTGCGGGTTTTTATCGTAGGTATAGGTTTCTACCGGGCCATAGTGTTTATCTGGGCTGGCAGTGCCGTATGGGGTTTCTTCATACTGCATGGTGTTGTCTTTGGTCATACCATTGCCTAAAAACTGTTCATTGGCGCCGGTGCTGTTTTTAAGCTTATGCCGAACCTCTAGCAGATTGATTTCATCTTCATCAAAACCCAGATCCTTTGCTAATTCATTAAATTGCTTTTCGTCATTCAGATTAATCCCTTTCACCTCAGCGGACTGATACACCCGCTCGTAATGGTGGCTGTATTCTTCGGTCATGACGGGGGCAATTAATTCTTCCTGATCGACAAATTCATCAGCAAGTTCAGTCGCTGCAAACTCTGCCAGGTTATCGTAGGTCGGAATAAAACTAACCATATCGCCCCCGGCATTGGCCTTTTCCTGATCAATCAACAGCAGGGTGTAGCTGGCATCGGGATCATAGGTAATACCTACCGCACTGGTGAGCAACTCAGGGTCACTGTCGGCATGCTCCAATTGCGTAAAGGTGGTAGTCCAGTAGGTGGCGGTATTAGCCCCCTGCGGAACATAACCAATGGATCCGTTGTCTCCGGCATACTTTGTTTCGATGACGCGAACAATAAACTTCTCATCCAATCCACCGGCTACTACATACAGCTTGTCTTCACTGCTGTATGGAGATGAGGGCGGTGGTTGATTATTGGCTTTGGCGGCAGCAACTTTTTTCCCTGCTTCATCCAGCCGTTTCATGGCTTCTTCGGTAGTTTTTGGGCCCTCAGGTAACTTCGCTGCATTCGGCCCTTTGTAAGCTTTATCGCCAATTAACACTGTGGGGTTACCCATCACGATTTTACCGCCATGATCGGTACTATCGCCCAGCCGTGCTGCGGCCTTACCGTTGATAGAAACAGACTTTGACCCTGTTTTGATGCTATCCGGCGGGCCTACACACACCAGTTTATCGCCAACTTTGGCGGCAGGCATACCACCGATAAACACATTGGGCGAGCCCTGTACTATTGGGCCACCGACATGGGGAACTTTAGAGGTGACTTTAGGGCAGACATGCATGTCGCCAATTCTGGCGGCTGGTTTACTCATACATTCATTCCTTGAAATGCATAAAATAATAACTTATTAAGTGCGTTTTGCAACATTTATTTCAATAAAGTGAGCGTGAGTGATGGGCATGTAAGAATGGTTCCGGCAGGAGAGCTTAAGGGCATGATTGGGTGTGCCGCGTTGCAGGCACACAGTGATGTGCCCTTGACTGTATATTATAAACTGTTAGCCCTTAGAGCAGGTTTCGCCTGGCTGGTTTGAATTTATCTGCGTTTACCCATAGTATAAATTGTGATTTGTTTTTTATTTCAAGCAGTAACCCTTAACGGCGGTATGCGGAGATCCCATGGTACCAGATGCAGGAAAAGAAAGACCCCAATCTTCGGATAGCGGGTTGTCGCGGCTGATGCTACGGGCGCTATTGTGGGTATTGCTGTGGTGGCTGTTGGCTGGCGGTCAGGGTTGGTGGTTTTTTTTGGCCTTATTGCCCTTGCTGCTCTGGTGCTCCTGGTTGTGGCCAGTTCCTTTGCTGAGCGTGCGCTGGCGATATGTCCCATCCTTTATCGCGTATTTTTTCCAGCAGATGTGGCGGGGCGGAGTCGATGTAGCATGGCGGGCTTTTCGAACTCCGCCGGCTATCTCACCAAACTGGCAGCGCTACACGATACGATTGCAGCATGCATCTAGCCAGCGGGTGATGGCCTGCTTAATTAGTTTGATGCCAGGCACTACCGCCTGTCGCAGCCAGATGCTCACCTTAACGACCGAATCGACTGAACTGACTCAAGAGGATGAGCAGGCTTGGTTGGAGTTGCACCTACTTCGCAAAGACGATGACTGGGCTGAGGAAGTGTCTCAATTGGAGCAACGTCTGAGTCAACTGCTGGCCAAGGAGACGCCATTATGTTGATGTGGCTGGCTTGTTTGTTGTTATTGACTGTGCTGCTTGGGTTGTGGCGAGTCTGGCGTGGGCCGGATCTGGTGAATCGTTTACTGGCTATTCAACTGCTCGGCAGTGGTGGTGTAGCCGTATTGTTGGTGTTGTCACTGGCGTTCTCTGACACTGCTTTGCTGGAAGTAGCACTGGTGCTGGCATTACTGGCTGCGGTGGTACCAGCCGCTTTTGTTCACCGCTTGAAACGGGAACACAAATGATGCAGTTGCTGATAGCAGTTCCTTTACTCGTTCTTGGGCTGGCTTTTTTTGCTGCGGGCAGTGTCGGATTGATCCGCTTTCCAGATGTGTTTAGCCGTTTGCATGCGGTGACCAAGGCCGACACCTTAGGGCTTGGTTTTCTGGTGCTGGGTCTAACGGTATTAGCACCCGATTGGCAACGATTTTTGCTGATGCTGCTGATTTGGGGGCTGATTATGCTGTCAGGCACTATCTCATGTCAGTTACTGGGGCAGTTTGCCCGTGATGCCGGGCAAGACGATGTTCCTAAGAGCGATGCACACAAAAGCATAGACCCAAAGGACCGTCCTGATGAGTGGTGACTTTTGGTTTGATACCATACTTGGCTTGGTGCTCCTCACGCTAGCTTTGGCAACGGTGCGGGCACAACAACTGGCCGCTGCCGTGATGATCTTTGTGGTCTTTGGTTTAATACTGGCGGTAGCTTGGGCCCGGTTAGGCGCTGCCGACTTGGCCTTGGCAGAAGCAGCGATAGGCGCGGGCCTCACCGGAGCTTTACTTTTTTCTGCCTTAGCGCGACAAGCAAAAGCGGAGTCAGCACCTGTGAGTAAGAGCTCAAGCCGATCTTCATGGCTGGTCCTGCTGCTTAGCCTGATGTTGACAGGCATTCTTTGTTTCTCCTTATGGTGGGTGCCGCTGCAACCTGAGCACCATCTGATGCCATTGGCACTTGAACACCTGGCGAACAGTGGCACTGAGCATCCAGTGACAGCAGTGCTGCTCAACTTTCGGGCTTGGGATACTCTGCTGGAGTTGATTGTATTGTTGTTGGCTCTCATGGGCGCTCGCTTGGTGTCATCGCCAATGCTGCAAACTCCGCAACGCTGGCCATTGGCCAGCCAGTGGAGTAAACGCTTGGCGCCATTGCTCATTTTAGTGGCATTCTTTGTCCTTTGGCGGGGGGCAACCGCGCCGGGTGGTGCTTTTCAAGCAGGAGCTTTACTGGCCGCTGCCGCAGTGGTGCTGCGATTAAATCATCAGTTACCGCCGCTGCATTGGCGTTATGGCTGGGTTCGGTTGATTGTACTCAGTGGTGTGTTGGCCTTTGTGGTAGCCGGTATTGCAAGTGCTCTGTTGCAGTATCAACCAGCTTTACTCATCCATTGGCTAGAATGGCCGCTCTGGCTTGCTAAGCCGCTGATTTTGTTCATTGAGCTCTGTGCTACTTTAGCCATTGGTTTGACCTTGACACTTTTGGTGGTGGGCGAACCAGAGGAGCTATCATCATGAGTCTCCGATTATGAGCAGCATAGTGTGGTATCTGTGGATTGGGGCTGGTATCTGGGGCATTGGACTCTATGGCTTTATGCGCGGCCCTGAATTATTGCGACGTATTATAAGTCTTAATCTGATGGGGGCTGGGGTATTTATGGTGATGGTAGCGCTGGCTGCCCGTACCGAGCCCACTGATGGTGTATTGCATGCTCTGGTGTTGACCGGGTTGGTGGTGGCGGTGAGTGCGACAGCCTTTGCTTTGGCGTTATTGGCGCGTCTGTTGGCGGCTAAGCCATGAATTATGCTTTAGCCGCGGTCTTACTGCCACTGCTGGCAGCCTTGCTTGCACTAGGTTGGCGCCGGTATGCTGCGTGGGTAAGCTGGGGGGGTACCATACTAAGTTTGCTTTGCGCGATAGTAGCATTGCAACAGGTGTTGAGTGATGGGCCACAGCAGATGCTATTGGGCAACTGGCCAACCGGTTTAGCAATTCGCTGGCAACTGAGCGAGTTAACCGCGCTGTTGCTGCTATTAACCACGGTAATCCACAGTCTGGTTGCCAGTTACAGTCTGACCAGTCTGCGTCGTTTGCAGGTCGCTGCAGATTTCTGGCCCTTGTCATCGTTGTTGCAAATGTCGTTATCCGCCCTGTGGCTGTCGACTGATTTATTCAATTGGTATGTAACGTTGGAGCTGCTGGGTTTGGTAGCTGTTGCCATGGTCACGTTATCAGGCAATAAATCGGTAGCGGCGGCATTGCGCTATCTGTTGTTATCGTTAGCCGGCTCTTTGTGTTACTTACTTGGTGTCGCTTTGCTGTATGGCCAATTTGGCGTGTTGGATGTGGCCGAGTTGGCAACACGGATGCCGGCGTCTGAATCGCACATGACTACCTTCGCGTTAGTGCTTATGACGGCTGGCCTGATGTTAAAAGGAGCACTCTGGCCGTTGCATCTATGGTTGCCCGCGGCTCATGCAGTTGCACCTGCACCAGTGAGCGCTTTACTCTCGGCCCTGGTGGTCAAAGGGCCGCTGTTTATTCTATGGATGTTGTGGAGCCAGTTGGCTACGGTTGAGCTTAGCCACGCAGCAGCAGGGTTCTTCTTATTCGCAGGCAGTATGGCTTTGCTTACGGGGGGCTGGTCAGCACTGCGTACGCCCTACGCCAAAGTGATGGTGGCCTACTCAACTGTGGCTCAATTGGGTTATGCGCTTCTGGCTATAGGACTGGCGCTACGTTCGGCCGACCCCGCCTTTCAACTGGCTTTATGGCTATTTATTATTGCCCATGCATTGGCAAAAACATCTGCATTTTTGGCCGTCGGTGAGATGCAACATAGTCTGGGTGGCAAACGTGTTCAGATGCTCAAAGGGGCCAGCCAGACGATGCCTGTGGCGATGTTTGCACTGGCGGTAGCGGGCGGCAGCTTAATTGGTTTGCCGCCGAGCGGTGGCTTTTTGGCAAAGTGGCAATTGCTGCTGCCGTTATGGCCAGAGTGGCAACTGTGGCTCTGGTTGCTGGTGATTTTTCTGGGTACCTTATTATCTGCGGCTTATGTTTTTCGTTTGGTGGTTCTGGCGTTTGACAGAGCTGATCCAGTCAAGCCAGACTTTGCTCCGCAACTGTTGCCGCAGTGGCTGGCCTTAGTACCCGCCTTATTGGTATGGGGGCTGGCATTCGGTAGCCATTCATTCGTGCACTGGCTAGGAGGCTAGCATGGATTTTAATAGCTGGTTACCTCTGCTGATTGTGCTGAGTTCGTTGATACCGGGTTTGTTGATATTCACCCTGGCTGAGCATCGCACACTGTTGCGTACCTGCTTAAACCTGAGTGGTGTGGTGATCAAGCTGCTGCTGGTGGTCTGGATGTGGCTCGGCGTGAAAGCGGGCGAGGATTATTTCTTTCAGTTGCCTTTCTTGCCGGGCGGGCCTTTTATTTTGCATGGTGATGCTCTGTCATTGCAGTTCGTGATGCTGTCTTCCGTCTTGTGGTTAGCGACTACAGTGTATGCCATTGGTTACCTGGAAAACTCCCCGTTACGTTCCCGCTTTTTTGGTTACTTCAGCCTCTGTGTCAGTGCGACCGTTGGTTTAGCACTATCGGGCAATTTGGTGACCTTCGTCTTGTTTTACGAGCTGCTGACGTTGGCTACCTTTCCATTGGTGGTGCATCGTGGCACCCCTCAGTCGTTGCGGGCAGGACGTCGCTATCTGGCTTATACCATTAGTGGTGGCGTGTTATTACTGATGGGAGCAGCATTACTGCATAGCGTGGCAGGTAGCCCTGTGTTTATGCCGGGTGGCTATTTATCTGCTCAGCTGGATACGCAGTCAATGGCGTTGATCGTCGCTTTTGTGTTGTTGATTGCCGGCTTAGGTGTCAAAGCCGCTCTGTTGCCTTTGCATGGTTGGCTGCCTGAGGCCATGGTCGCGCCAGCACCTGTTAGTGCCTTGTTGCATGCCGTCGCGGTGGTAAAGGCAGGGGCTTTTGGCATTGTCCGGGTGGTGTACGATGTATTTGGTGTCGAGGTGATGCAGCAGCTCGATCTAACCTGGCCTTTGGTGGTACTGGCTTCATCCACGATTTTGTATGGCTCTTGGCGCGCATTGCAGCAACAGGATATTAAGCGTCGATTGGCGTATTCGACGGTCAGTCAGGTGTCCTATGTCACCTTGGGCGTTGCCATGCTTGGCCCTGTGGCTGCCATCGGTGGCCTGGTGCATCTGGTGCATCAGGGCGTAATGAAAATCACCCTGTTTTTCTGTGCCGGTAATTATGCCGAAACCCTTGGTATTCATAAAGTCCATGAGTTAAACGGAGTAGGGCGACGAATGCCCTTAAGTAGTGTCGCCTTTTCGTTGGGAGCTCTGGGCATGATAGGCATTCCTCCAACGGCTGGCATGGTGAGCAAATGGTATTTATCGATGGGCGCTTTAGAGGCTGGCTTTCCTTGGGTATTAGGGGTGCTGCTGATGTCCAGTGCATTGAATGCTGCTTATTTTTTACCGTTGTTGTATCGGATCTGGTGTTTACCGGCTGCCGAATGGCCTGAAGAGCGCCGTTTATCTGATCGTTTCGAAACCCATTGGATGCTGTTGTTGCCACCAGTGCTGACCGGCGCTTTGATCGTGTTGATGGGGGTTCTGGCTGGCACCGATATTAGCCCGCTGAGTTGGACGGAGCTGATCGTGGAGCGGGAGTTTGGCTATGTTGAGTAATGTGGTCGAGTGGTTATGGCCAGGCGCAAGCTTTGGCCTAGCTAATCAGCTGGCTCAGTTGTGGTTTGGTTTTACGCTTCTGTTGTGGCTCGCTGCTGCTTGTTACAGCGTCACTTTTATCAAACGCCAAGTCGGCTTTTACTGGTTGTTTTTCATCGTGGCGATGTCAGGCAATCTGCTACTGATTGTGGCGCAGGATGTACTCGGGTTTTACCTCGGTTTTGCTCTGATGAGTTTGTCAGCTTATGCGCTGGTGATCCATAGCGGCAGCAGCCAAGCAAGGCGAGCAGGGCGCTTGTACTTGCAATTGGCTATTGTCGGCGAGCTGTTACTGTTTGCTGCCATAGTGCTACGAGTGCATGAAAGTGATGGTAACCTGGCACTGGCTGAGTTGACTATGGATAGCATTCAGCCCCTTACCTTGCTGTTGCTGTTGTTGGGCTTTGGTTTAAAAGCAGGCTTTTTTCCGCTGCATGTTTGGCTACCGCAAGCGCACCCAGCAGCTCCAGCACCTGCCAGTGCGGTGCTGTCGGGTGCGATGATCAAAGCGGGACTATTTGGCTTGTGGGTATTTGTGCCTGCTTCAGCAGTGGTGGTGCAGCAATGGGCCGTTGTACTGTTAGTCCTGGGGCTTTGTTCCGCTTTGTTTGGTGCTGTGATCGCTTTGTGGCACCAACAAAGCAAGGTGGTATTGGCGTACTCGTCGGTCAGCCAGATGGGCTATATGCTGATGGCTTTGGCGATTGTCTGGCTATCGACTGGTGACGCACGGGTGATGGCAGCTACCGTGCTCGTTGGGTATGCCTGCCACCACGCATTTTTGAAAGCCGCTTTATTTCTTGGTGCTGGCGCGTGCTCGTCCTATCGGTTGCAGCGCTTTCATTGGCTGGCGATTGGCTGGTGCTTATTCACCTTGGTGGCATTGCCACTTAGCTCTGGTGCTGCGGTTAAATATGGCTTGAAACAAGGGCTGATGGCGCAGCAGAGCAGCCCTGTCTGGCTGGCAGAATGGTTGTACGGATTGCTTAGTGTCGGGGCGCTAACAACCGCCTTGCTGGCACTGCATCTGTGGTGCTTACTGCGACAGCAACAGATGGCAACTCACAGCCAATCGATGCCGGCTGTCAGCGGCTGGATGAACAGCGGCTGGCTGATATTGGTGGTCGCCAGCATCAGTATGCCTTTCGCAGTGATAAGCACACAGCCATTTTGGTGGGCTAGCATCAGCTTGAGCGCAGTTTGGGCAAGCAGTTGGCCAGTTCTTGCTGCCGTATTGTTGTTTTTAATAGTGCGGCAGATTGGCTGGATTTTGCCTGAGCGCTGGCGTGATCCACAGAGCCGCTTTGTTTGGCTTTCTTTGCGGGCCAAGCGGTTGTATCAAACCCAGAGCCGCGCAGAATGGCAAGTTCGTTGGCCTGGTTGGCGCTCGCTAGAGAGACAGATCAACCAAGGCTTGCAGCGCGCAGAGCTGTTATCCACGGCTGCCGTTGTGTTGAGCTCTGTGATGCTCATACTGTGGTTGCTGCATTAGTTAAAATACATGCACTGCCCGGATACCCAGTGTCAGGGTTCGTGGTGCTGCTGGCTCAAAACTACGACCATTGCCCTGATTGACGATGACGGCTCCGACGTAGTTGCGATCGGTTAGATTATCCAGTTGAACCCATTGCTGCCATTGCCAGCCGCCCCATTGCTGCTGGAGTCGCATAGCGACATCTACTGTGACATAAGATGGTGCTTGTTCATCATTGGCATCACTGGTGTACACCGAGCCACGATACTGGCTGGTAATCAGTGTGCTTAAACGCTCATCTTGCCAGGGTTGCCACTGCAACTGCCAATACAAGGATTGGCGTGCCAGCCCTGGTAATTGCTTGCCATCCAACGTATCGCCTTGATAACGAGCACTTAACCAATGAGCACTAAAGCGATGGCTCAGGCTTGGGTGTTGTTGCCAGTCCAGTTGCATTTCCAGCCCCTGCCGTTGTGTTTCGGCAGCATTACGAAAGCTAGTACGTCCACCGAGCGCGGTATCGACCACCAGCTCATTGCGGGTATCGATGCGAAACCATGAGACATCAAAGCGGGTCTGCGTCGATGGTAACCATTTAAGTCCCATTTCCCATTGCTGATTTCGAGCCGCTTCCAGGTCTAAATTCAGACCAGTACCTTCGCTTTGATACGCCATTTCGGTGAGGGTTGGAGTTTCAAAGCCTTGCCCGATGCTGGCATAAAGACTTAGGTCTGGTCGCAGCAGATAGCTACTTCCTAACGCCCAGCTTTGCTCACGAAAACGTTTTTCACCGCTGTCATCCGGGTTGCCTGGCACAATAAAGAAATCATCAACTGCAAAGCGCAGCTGGCTGGCACGAACTCCCGCGATGAAGTGCCATTGCTCGGTTGGGTCCCATTGGCTGCGCAGATACAGATCGCTGCGAGTTACTTGTCCTTCTTCGTCACGACGAAGATCGCCTCGCTGCCCCCGGTCGTTGACAAAGCCAAAGCGACGATCGGTGCTTTGCTCCAATTGGCTGCCGAGTGTCACGGTCACATCATGCTGCAACTGCCAACGATGCCAGGCATTGAGCCCGAGGGCCGTCCGTTGCAATAAAATTTCACCGCCCGATGAAGTGATAGCGTCACCAGGAAAAGCCAGGTTCTGATTGATCTCACGCTCGGTTCGCCAGCTCGATAGCTGCCATTCACCATGCTCTGGCATTAATTGCCAAGCCATTTGCAGCTGGCGGCTTTGTTTACGCGTATCAAACAGCTGTGCTGTCGGGTGTGTTTGTTGTGGATCGACACGCCAGTCGTCAGGGCTGATGCCTTGTGGATCGAGTAGAGTTGGATCATAGGACCAATCCATCCGAAAACGGCTGTACAAGCCAGGCTGAAATTGCCAGCGCCAATCCAGCACTGCTTGCTGCTTAGTGGCACTGGATTGGGCGCGGAAACCATCATGCTCAAACCGGTGCGCTGCCAGTCGCAATTGATGATCCCTATGCTGCCATTGTAAATCGGCATCCCATTGTTGACTTCGCGCCGAATGAGCACTGGCTAAGCCGATACTATTATCCGTGATATCTTTACTCAACAGTTGGATAACACCGCCCGATGCATTGCCATACAAGCTTGCTAATGGCCCACGTAATACTTCGACCGAGCCAATTTGACTGAGTTGCAAACTAGAGACCTGACTTTGGCCATCGGGATTGGTCAGCGGAATGCCATCGAGCGTTAAATAAAGGCCTCGAACACCAAAGGCACTCCGGCTACCAAAGCCACGGATGCTAAGGCGGGTATCCTGAGCATAATTGGTTCGACTGTCGGCTTGCAAACCGGGTAGTCCTTCAAACAAGCGAGCACTGTCTTGCGGCAGTTGCCACTCTGTGACTTGATTTTGGGCGATACCAGCTGCAGTGGTGAGCCAACGGCTTGGCTGTTGATAGGCGGTGACAACGATCACTTCAGGCTCATCGGTACTTGGTTCTGAAGCTTCTATTAGGGGAGCAAAAAGTAGCGCCAAGCTGACGACTGCGGTGACATTCAAAACTCGCATGAGAACACTCTATATGTATGAAAAGATAACGACAAAGGGACTTTAGCCCCGACTGTTCTGGCTCCGACTGCTCTAACCCCAATACGACTAAGGCTTGAGTACGGCCAGAAAAATAGTGGCAAACAAGATCAATACCGGGGCTTCATTAAACCAGCGATAAAAGCGACCGCTGCGCTGATTCTTATCTGCTTTAAAATCGGCCAGCAGCTTAAAGCAATAGCCATGGTAGCCATACAGTAAGGCGACCAACAGTAACTTATAGTGCATCCAGCGACTGGCACGAAACCAATCCATGCCATAGGCATGGATCAACAGCAAGCCAAAGACGAGCGTTAGCAGCGCAAAGGGCGTGACAAAATACAACAGACGGCGTTCCATCACCTTCAGTTGGTTTTGTACTACTTGCTGGTTCGTTTCTGCATGGTAAACAAAGAGACGTGGTAAATAAAAAATACCAGCAAACCAAGCCACCATAAATGCAAGATGCAATGCTTTATAAATCAAAATTAGCGTCATAATAGATTGTTCTGTTTCACCAATAAACTTTGCACCTGATCCCAGCGGATCAAACCAATAGGGTGCACTTCAGCCTGCGAATCGTCGTAAACATAAACGGCACCTTCCCGTTGAGCCTCCAGGGCATTGAATGCTTCGGCCATGGTTGCTTGTTTTATGATACCTACCATAGGCAAGTATCGAATCGAATCGGCACCACTCATGGATAGGCTCACATCATAACTGGCTAGCTGAAACTCTGCACCTTGCTCTTGGGTACGTTTAATCACCAGTAACTCATCTGCTTCAAGCAAATCCAGATGGTGGCGAATCGTGACATCATCCGGATTGGTAATTACATGGTAGCGCTCATCCAGCAAAGCCAATACGCCCACTTTTTGCAATAGATCATCGGCGGGCGATAATTTATAGGGCATTTGTAAAAAGTCGAGTTGCATTAAGAACAGCGATTTGTTTTTAAAAAGCTGTACACCGGTGACGTAGGCACTGGTAATGACTAGCATGGCCGGCAGAATGATATCTGGATTCGAAGCCAGCTCCATCACAGCGACCAAAGCAGCCAAGGGCGCGTGTAAGCAGGCGGCCATCAGGCCTGCCATACCAAGGACTGCATAAGTACCAGCATGAGCACTATCGCCATGCACCATGCCAGGTAAAATCGCCAGCATGGTTCCAAAGATAATGCCGATACCAAAGATGGGGCCGATGACTCCTCCCGGTACCCCAAGGCCTAAGGCAAACACGGTCAGTATCATTTTGCCAATGAATAGGGCTAACAGCAGTTGCACATCGGTAGGAGCAGAGACAGCGTATTGAATCGCTCCGGTTTCAGCCCCCATGGCTTGAGGGATCAAAAAACCTACTGCCGCGGTGATGGCGGCTGCCAGTAGCAGTCGAAAGGGCAGTGGCCAGCTTTTAAACAGGCGGATTACCCGCATCATGTTGGTATTAAAGACAAAAGCAATGGCGCCAATCATCACACCACAGAGGATCAGGTACGGGAAGTGCCAACCGGGTAAACTGACGATCTCTAAAATAGCCAACTCACGTTCCACACCGAACACCGAGCGTGTGACTAAAGCACCCACCACGGCTGCTAGCATGACGGGAATAAAGACATGAATCCGGTATTCGCGCAACACTACTTCCATGACAAAAATTACCGCAGCCAATGGTGTATTAAAGGAAGCGGCAATACCTGCGGCAATACCACAACCAACAAGGGTACGAATGCTGTTAAAAGGTAGTTTCAGTTTTTTACCAATGAAGCTGGCACCATAAGCACCCAAATGCACTGAGGGACCCTCACGGCCGACTGAGAAACCACTGGCTAAGGCTGCAATTCCGCCAAAAAATTGGTTCAAGGTATTACGAAACGGCATCATGCCATATTGTGTTTTCATACGGTGGATAACAAAGGGAATACCAAGTCGATAGTGGCGATAGCCGGCAAACAAGGCAACAGCACCAATGCAGATGGCACCAGCAAAAGGCAACATCCAGCGAAACTCGCTGTCGGCTGTTGAAAAGTCATCAAACGATGATAAGTACAGACTTTGCAACGCTAAAATGGCCAATCGAAACAAGATGATTAATACCGCGGCTACCAAGCCACCTAAAGCACCTAGCAAGCAGAGTTGCAATGAGGTTTGCGGCAAAGCCAGTTGCTTTTGCAGGCCAGGTAAACGTTGATGCAGATATTGTTGGCAACGCTGCCAGCTTTTCATCATCAGAACACACAGAAGTTTGCTGCTTTTATACAGTGTAACATACTGTTGATGAAGCAGAAATTTTTTAACTTAAGACTGTGGAACTGGAATACTTGAATAAAACAGTCAGGTATTAGATAATTCGCACCATTGATGTAATAAGGGAGCCACCATGACAGACGTACAGGTACCTATTGAATTTACCGATTCTGCCGCCAGCAAAGTACTGACACTGGTCACAGAAGAAGAAAACCCGGCTTTAAAGTTACGGGTCTATATCACCGGTGGTGGTTGCTCTGGTTTTCAGTATGGCTTTACTTTCGATGAAAAAATCAATGAAGGTGACTTTGTTATTGAAAAACAAGGGGTAAGTATGGTAGTTGACCCTATGAGCCTACAGTACTTGATGGGAGGTACGGTGGATTACACCGAGGGGCTTTCAGGCAGTCGCTTTATTGTAAATAACCCCAATGCCACCACAACGTGCGGTTGCGGCTCTTCGTTTTCGGTTTAATGCATTCAAGTTGTAGCCGCTTTGCAGCTGGCTACAACTTGGTCAGCCACATAATTCCCAGTAATACTAATGCAATGGCCGCATTAAAAATAGCTATGTAGATGAAGCCTTTCCAGCCTTGTTTAATGCTCAACCCCTGAACCTGTAAAAACCAGAACCAGGCGGCAAACATCACCAGAGGCAGTAAAAATAACAAACGAACCATAGTATGTCCTCTTTTTGTTCAGTATAGGGGAAAAGCGACAGTCACTAAAGATATAGCCGAGCTGTTTCATAGCATGATAACAGTCAAACCTCACTTTTTTCCCGATTATAGGGTTGCCCTAAACAAACCCATCCGACCTGTCAAGTAAAATTGCTATTTTTAACGCTTGTAACTGTACGCTTGTCGCATCCTATGCTTTAATGGAGCTGTTTTCACTGGTTTGCTCGATAGAGTGAATAGTGAACTTGGGCAAAAGTTAACAATTAAATAATAAAAGCGTAATAAACGCTGGGAGTATTCATTAGATGAAAGGTGGTAAAAGCGTTATCTCGGAAGAGAATAAACGACTTTGTGTCTGGTTAAAGCGCCAACGTCAAGAAAAAGGCCATACCATGCGCAGCTTGTCGGAGTTACTGGGAACCCCTCATTCCTTTATCGGAAAGGTTGAAAACCAGGAGCGACGGTTGGATGTCGTTGAGTTTATACGTTATTGTCAAGCGCTTGAAATAGACCCCGCAGAGGGTTTGAAGCAAGCACTGAATTAAGGGCATGCAATAAACAAGAATGGGGTGCCGTCAGGGACCCCTTTTTTAATTGAGTTGAAGTTGGCCTTTGTTAAAGTGCGCTTGCTTTTGGCTCCAACTGTCTGAATTTTCGACCAACCCATAGTAATAAGCAAAGCGATGGGATTACCATGAGTGCAGTAATGGTAAAGAATAAGGCCCAATTTCCATCCAGATAATCTACCAGTTCACCGCTAAAGGAAGCCAGCGTCGTTCGTCCCAGATTACCTAATGAAGCTAATAACGCATATTGTGTAGCCGAAAATGCATGCCCGGTCAGGTAGGTTAAAAAAGACACAAAGGCGACAGTAGAAAAAGCGGAGGTGAAGTTATCCACTAAAATAGTAGCTAAAAAGAGGTCCGTGTTAGGGCCAATCACAGCAATCCAGGCGAACATCAGGTTGCTGGCTGCCATGGCAACGCCACCAATAAACAAGCCTCTTAGAATACCAAAGCGGATATTAATTGCACTGCCTATGAGGGTAAATACCACCATAGCAAACCACCCAATCAGTTTGGAATACTCAGCAATTTGCTCATTGCTAAAGCCGACTTCTCGATAAAATGGGATCGACATGCGGCCTAAAAAGGCTTCACCTATCTTAAATAAAAAGACGAAAAGCAATAATGCCAGCGCCATCTGCCAGCCATTACGCCGGAAAAACTCAGCAAAAGGCTCAATCACCGTCACACTTAACCACACCAGGTAGCCTTGAATTCTTCCTTGGCCCAAATGTTGCTCATAGCGCTGACTGGCTTGTTGCTGCAACTGGACCCGTTCGGTAGTTGGTTCACGAATATACAGGGTGGCCAGCATCAGCAGCAGTTGCACACCGGCCATACCAAGGTAGACCGTATTCCAGCCTAAAGCATCCGCATTAAAAAAGGCGATAGCGCCCGGCAACGAGTAACCAGTCCACCAGCCTATTACCGCCATCGCAGCTGCAGGCGGTAGCCGTAGTTTTTCACCAGCAATAATATCGATGCGGTAAGCATCGATGGCGACATCCTGAGTGGATGACGCTACGGCGATGGATAACGCCAGCAATGAGGTCCAGAGTAAGCTATAGCCGGGGTTGGTAAAAGCAATGGAGAGTGTGGCGCAAAAAATGAGGCTCTGCATAAGAAATATCCAACTACGACGCTGGCCCAATAAGCGATGCAGCAGGGGCAGTTTTACCCGGTCAAGTAACGGTGCCCACATGAAGTTGAGGGCATAGACCACAAAAATGGAGCCAAAATAACCAATCGCAGCACGTGATAGCCCAGCATCTTGCAACCAACCACTCATATTTGAGCTAATCAGCACCCAGGGGAAGCCAGAGGCGCATCCCATCAAAAAAATATAAAACAAACGGATATCGTGGTAGCTGTGAACCGCTTCGCGCCAGCTTTGAACTTTGCTTTCAGTTTTAAATAACATCGGAGACTCTCATAAGGACAGTGCTGACGATAGCAAAGCTAACGAACATGCGGAATACTCCATGGGAAAATAAACACAAAAAATCCTGACTTTGCAGTGAAGACAAGCGAGATGGTTAAGGACGTATGCCGATACAATCGAGCGGGACCGCTCCTTTGCCTCTAAGATAGCTCAAGCAATATTGGATGTTTTGCCGTAAAACATCATCACTCATTAGTTGCTGCTCAGGCCAAAACTCCAACTGATGCAACACATGCCAAAACACTTGTTCACGATAAGATTGTGGTGTTTTTAACCGCACGCCAAATTGCGCCCACTCTTCCAGCGTATCCCAGATAAACAAATGCAGTTCAGTGTGGGGCATACGGCCGCGAAAAAAACGCGACGCGTAATAAATTAGTTGTTGTGTTTTATGCTCAATAAATAGTTCCAGCATACACCTACCTCAACTCCTGTGATGCCAGCAAAGCATGCTGCTGTTATCGCAAGTATAGTAGGGTACGCCATGGATGAGAGAAAAAATTACTCCTGACTGAGCTCAGTTTCCGCTTGCAAAGTGACCTTATGCAATAAAATGGGTTCCACCGGAACATCGGGCCAACCAGTCACAGCATGATGGCTGGTTTCCCAATCATTCACTTTTTCCAGAATATCCATACCCATCATGACCCGGCCAAACACGGTGTAACCCCAACGAGATCCGGGATCCAGGTTTTCATTGTCCGATAAATTAAAGTAAAACTGGCTGGTGGCACTGTGTGGGTTGCTGGTTCTCGCCATAGCGATGGTACCTATTTCATTTTTCAGGCCATTACCCGATTCATTAAAAATGGCCTCTAGCGTGGTAATCGGCTCGAAATCCGAAGCATAGCCGCCACCTTGCAGAACAAAGTCGGCGATCAAGCGATGAAATATAGTGTCGTTATAGCGCTCTGTTTTCACATAACTAAGAAAGTTATTCACTGCAATGGGGGCGCGGCTGCGATCCAATTCAACGGTAATATCTCCAAGTGAGGTATGAAACACAACCTTAGGAAATAAATTATCCGCTTGCAGAGTTTCTCCAGCCATTAAAGCACTGTTGAAACAGAATACTAAGCTCAGAATGATAGCTCTCATCGATGACTCCTTAAATAAGCTTGCCAGTGGGTGTCGTTTAAAATATCAGTGAAGACTTGTTCCGTCAGTTTTTTCAATTCGCGTTCAACCATGGCATGATCGACCTTAAAAGGTGCGGTATAGCTACTTTTTCCCTGAAAGCGCTTGCGGTAGACGCCAGTCGTTGAGCGGATGTTTAGCTCCACCTTAATGCTGGAGTGGACCTCATGATCCAATGGATGCTGCTTCGCTTTGGCGTGTAACTCCAACACATTAAATTGCAAAGTAGTCAACGCATTTGTGTCAATCACGGCGCCGCGAAGGGTAAACATATACTGCAGTTGCTGTTGCAGGGACTCTGGCAAATTGAGTTTGTTTTTATAGCTACGGCGGTCTGTGCCTTTACTGATGTGTAAGGCATAGGGCTGGCTGCGCTGATCCTGCAGTTGCCACTGGAAGCGAGTCTTGTTGAGATCCAGTGCTGGTGGCGCGCTCAGTTCAGTATCTATGAATAATGGACGTTGTGTACTTGAGCAGGCGGCCAGAAGGGTCAAGCCCATCACGATGATTACCAGCAATTGGTGAAAGGATCGCTTCATGCTTTACTCCTGAGTTGTGACTCCAAAATGATAAACTTTGCCTGGCTCGCAATGCAGCGACAACCGGCAAAGATTCGTTGTAATTGTTGGCCATAGGGTAGATGCCTATTGGCGACAATTCGTAAATGGCCTCCGGGTTTGAGTACTCGTTTGGCATCGACAAACATCTGCTTGGCCACGTGCGTGGTTATCGTTTGTTGTTGATGAAAAGGAGGGTTACACAAGACCCAATCTGCACTTGCTTTGGCCTGCTGACTCAGACCGTCGTCTATTAAAAAAGTGCACTGTGCCGCTAAGTGAGGTGCATTTTCCATAACGGTTAAACGCGCCGACTCAACTGCCATATAAGACTCATCACAAAATATGACGTGTAATTCCGGGTTGGCTAGCAAAGCTGACAGGCCAAGAACCCCATTACCGCAGCCAAGGTCAACCAGTGTTTGCCCCGCTTGAGTTGTGGGTAAATGAGCGAGCAAAAAACGCGCGCCGATATCTAACTGATCGCCACTGAAGACATTGGCATGATTGATAAGCTGAACATTTTGCGCAAGGGCAGGCCACTTTTTTGGCCATAACTTATCTGTCTTTGGCAGAGGCCACTGCAGTTGACACTGCAGCAAACGACATTTCTTGATGGTCAGCGAGGCGCTGGTTGGCCCCAGTGTATTTGAGAATAGTTGTAACAAGTTTTTATGGATATCTTTGGCTTTAGCTGCAATCAGCAATGCTGTCTGCGCACTGATCTCATCAGTCAATTGCTGTAACTGATACTGCAAGTAGCCATGATCGCGCGGTATACGCATGATTACCATATCCGGCTGGATTGGACAGGGGTCTAAACTGTTGATGAAATTTAGCTGGCTACTATCGAGCTGATTCAGCGCCAGGTTGTGTTGGCAAGCAAGTTGACTCACTCTTGAATCACTACGATGCCAGATCATCAGCTCGGGATGCGCTTCGAGCAGAGCACAACTGATGGCACCAAAGTGATCGTTGATGACCAATACGTGGTGTGGCTTGGTGGTCTGGATGTTCTCAAAAGCCGTAGTTAACAGCAGTTCATCGACTGCATCCCATGCTTGCAGGTTTGGAAAGTCACTATCTGCTGGCCAGCGCTTTAATTGCAGAGCTTGCTCTGCCAACGTAAAATGTGTGTTCATTAGGACTCGGACTTTACAAAATGACGGCTATTTTGACACGCTCCACCGAGCAGCTCAAGCTACAGCAGCCTCGGCATTTTTCTTTGCCTGATGCCGAGTTAACACTCTGGCCAAATTGGATGAGCGAAGCGAAGAGCAGAGTGCTGCTGCAACAGCTCTGTGATGAACTGGATTGGCAGCAGCCAGCTATCCGATTGTATGGCAAATCGGTAGCGATTCCCCGCCAGCAAGTATGGATGGGCGACCCGCATTGTCACTATCGTTATTCCGGTACCCGCTTTATGCCGGTGGCATGGCATCCGTTGGTACGAGCTTTAGTGGCAGATGTGAACCGAAGCTGCCACCACACATTCAATTGTGTGTTGTTGAATCATTATCGTGATGGTCATCAGCACATGGGCTGGCATGCCGATAATGAGCCTGAGTTAGGCGCTCATCCGGTGATTGCGTCATTAAGTTTGGGACAAGCCCGACGGTTTGATTTAAGACACCGTCAGACTGAAGAGCAGTTGCAGCTATCGCTAAGCGATGGTAGCTTGCTGCTGATGAAGGGAGCCTGTCAACAATACTGGCTGCATCGGGTGCCGAAACAAAGTAAAGCCACGTCTTTGCGCATTAATCTGACATTTCGTTATATCCCAGCCACTGTTTAGACCAATATATTTTTTTTAGCAAAGCCAGCCTGTTACTGCTCAATAAAGTGCTTGACAGGAAAAACAAGCTGGCAAGTTTGGTGGCTTTAACTAGAGTAAAATGGAAGGACCAAAAAAGGATGAAGTCTATGTTGATCCACACCCGTATAGAACAAAAGTTATTGGATGCATTTGATCCTGTCGTGTTGGATGTTGTTAATGAAAGCCATATGCACAATGTCCCCGCCGGTTCAGAGTCGCATTTTAAAGTGGTGATCGTCACTCCACATTTTGATGGTATGCGATTGTTGCAACGACATCGGGCCGTGAATGCGGTCGTTGCTGAAGAAATAGCAAAAGACATACATGCGCTGGCGCTTCATACCTACACACCAAGTGAATGGTATGAGTACTACGCGGAAAAACCACCAGCATCACCAAAATGTATGGGAGGTGAAAAAAAGTTGCCGGTATAGAGTTCCCAGCCTCATGCGAATGGCACGAAGTTTCATTTCGCTTTTTATGTCAGTGAATGTCTTATCAAGAAAGCAGCGTAGATAGCGTTGCTTTTTTTATGCAGCTGTTTACCCTTAAATAGGATAAGAGAGATATAAGTATTCCTCTATAATTTCATTGAAAAACATGCTGATCCGACCAGCTTAGGCTGTTAAAGTCTTACACTAGTCGCAATTTTGAAGCAAAACAGGATTTATTATGGTCATTCAACCTAAAGTTAGAGGCTTTATTTGCACCAACGCCCACCCGGTTGGTTGCGCTGCACATGTCAAATCTCAGATTGATTATGTCAAACAGCAAGGCACAGTAAACAATGGCCCTAAAAATGTATTGGTGATTGGCGCCTCTACTGGCTATGGCTTAGCCTCGCGAATTACCGCTGCGTTTGGCTCTGGAGCAAACACCTTAGGGATTTTCTTTGAAAAAGCGCCGACAGCCAGCAAAACTGCATCAGCAGGTTGGTACAATACAGCTGCTTTTGAGCAAGAAGCCAATGCCGCCGGCTTGTGGAATAAGCATATTAATGGCGATGCCTTTACCGATGAACTTAAAGCTCAGGCTATTGAATTGATCCAACAAGAAATGGGTAAGATTGATCTGGTGGTTTACAGCTTGGCAGCTCCTCGTCGCAAAGATCCGGTCAGTGGCGAGGTGTTCAGCTCGGTACTCAAGCCTATTGCGAAGGCTTATACAGAGAAAAACCTGAATACCAGCAAGCGGGTCATTGAAGATGTCAGTGTAGAGCCAGCAACGGAAGAAGAAATTGCTCATACTGTGAAAGTGATGGGTGGAGAAGACTGGGAGCGTTGGTTGGATCAACTGGATGCCGCTGGTGTGCTGGCTGAAAACTGCCAGACCGTTGCTTATACTTATATTGGCAAAGAACTAACCTGGCCTATCTATGGCAAAGCAACCATCGGGAAAGCCAAAGAGGATCTGGATCGCGCCGCTAGTGCTATCACCGCCAAGTTAAGTCAGAAACAAGGTAAAGCCTATGTTGCTTCGCTGAAAGCTGTGGTAACACAAGCCAGCTCAGCAATTCCTATTATGCCGCTGTATATCTCTTTGTTGTACCGCGTGATGAAAGCAGAAGGCAGCCATGAAGGTTGCATTGAGCAAATAAATGGTTTGTTCCGTGAGGGGTTGTACAGTGCAGCACCTACCTTAGATGAGGCCGGACGTTTGCGACAAGATGGCAAAGAACTGGCTGAGCATATTCAGGCTGAAGTAAAAGCATTATGGAAGCAAGTGGAAACCGACAATATTGATACACTGACCGATTATGCGGGCTATCATCAGGACTTCTTGCAATTGTTTGGTTTTGGTGTAGATGGCGTCAACTATGATGCTGATGTCAACCCAGAAGTCCTGTTGCAGCATTTACACGACTGAACAGTCTTCTAAAGTATAAAAAGTCACCTTAGGT
>NZ_JAUZVZ010000001.1 GCF_030717845.1 Alkalimonas collagenimarina | reverse complement strand
TTCGAACCCTCGTTAGGGGTTAACCTAAACACACTTTCCAGGCGTGCGCCTTCAGCCACTCAGCCACCTCTCCGATACTCGCCTAAGCGAGCGCCGCTATACTAGGTAAAAAGCAGCTTTGTTGCAACTGTTATCTGTTGCCTGGTTGCTTTCTGCTGGCAAATTAACCAGTTCACGCATTTCCTTTCACAGCCACTTGCTGCTCTTTGGCAAAATTAAGCATTCTATCCAGTGGGACCAGTGCTTTTAGACGCAGGGCGTCGTCGACAAAGATCTCGTGGCCTGTTTTATTCACCAAGGCAGCTTCAATCGCTTGCAGGCCATTCATCGCCATCCAGGGGCAGTGGGCGCAGCTGCGGCAGGTTGCACCATTGCCACCGGTTGGAGCTTCGATAAAGGTTTTACCGGGCTCCTGTTGCTGCATTTTATAAAAAATGCCTTTGTCGGTGGCCACGATAAAGGTTTGGTTCGCCATGGTTTGGCTGGCTTTGATCAACTGGCTGGTTGAGCCTACCGCATCGGCCAACTGCACGACTGAGTCTGGCGATTCAGGGTGCACCAAAACGGCGGCATCTGGGTATTGTTGTTTCAGCTCAACCAAGGCTTTGGCTTTAAACTCATCATGCACAATGCAGGCGCCATCCCACAACAACATGTCAGCACCGGTTTGCTTTTGCACATAGTGTCCTAAATGCTTATCGGGTCCCCAGATGATTTTTTTGCCCTGACTGTCAAGAAAGTCCACTACATCCAGTGCAATCGATGACGTCACCACCCAATCAGCGCGTGCTTTAACAGCCGCTGAGGTATTGGCGTACACCACCACCACTCGATCCGGGTGTTGATCGCAAAAAGCAGAAAAAGCATCAACCGGACAGCCTAAATCCAGCGAGCATGTAGCCTCAAGCGTTGGCATTAAGATGGTTTTTTCAGGGCTTAGAATTTTGGCAGTTTCACCCATAAAGCGAACACCAGCCACAATTAAGGTATCGGCAGCATGATGCTTGCCAAAGCGAGCCATCTCTAAAGAGTCAGACACACAACCACCGGTCTCTTCAGCCAGGGCCTGAATTTCAGGATCGGTGTAGTAATGCGCAACCAGTGCAGCATTATGCTGCTGCAATAATGCTTTAATGCGCTGTTTATACGCGGCTGTCTCGTGCTGATTCAGCGGCATAGGCTTGCGCGGAAAAACAAACTGCTGTTCGTCAAAATACAAACTTTGTTCCATCGTGCCTGTCTTCGTTACCGATAAAGGGCGTTATTATAAGTGAGACAAGACAAAATGACAAAAGTTAACGCTGGGGAACCGAAAGATAAGTGGTGGGTCATGATGGATTCGAACCATCGACCAATGGATTAAAAGTCCACTGCTCTACCAACTGAGCTAATGACCCACAATAAGAAGTGGTAAACATGCTGAAACGATGGTGGGTCATGATGGATTCGAACCATCGACCAATGGATTAAAAGTCCACTGCTCTACCAACTGAGCTAATGACCCACGTATAAGTGGCAAACATGTTGAAGCGGATGGTGGGTCATGATGGATTCGAACCATCGACCAATGGATTAAAAGTCCACTGCTCTACCAACTGAGCTAATGACCCTCGCCGCGGACGCATATCTTACTGATTTCATGCGTCAGTGCAACCAAAAAATAAGAAAAAGTGTCTGGCTGCTGGCCAAGTGCTCAATTTCAAAGCAAATTGCTGCACTTTACAACAACCTGGCAACCTATTCATTAATTGAGGCTGTCTAACCGACCTTGTGCTAATCGAGCGGCAGGAGAATTAGCATGCTCTCGTGTCACCTGTTGGAAGTACCGTTTTGCGGCATCCACGTTATTTTCACGCTCTGCGATTTGGCCTAATTTAAACAAGGCATCGGGCGCTTTATTGGAATCGCTGAAGTTTTGCACCACGCGTTGAAAATAGGTTTTTGCTTTGGATAGCTCGCTGTCACGCAACACTAACTCGCCCAACCAGTAATTGGCATTGGCCGCATAGATAGAATTCGGGTAATTACGTAAGAAGGATTCAAACTCAGTAATGGCCGCATCATAGCGCCGATCACGCAATACCATCTGTACCGCACGATCATAGGCATCATTTTCAGATACATCCGATGAGTATTGAGTGGGCTCTGGTGCCTCACTTACTTGCGTTTGAGTATCGGCGGTTGACGCGGGAGTAGCCGTCATCCGCCGCTCAATTTCTTGATAAATATCACGTTGACGCTGCACAATCTCTTCCAATTGAAAACTATGCATCTCAGTTTGACCACGTAGTTCCGATACCTCATCAAGCAATTGTTGCAGCTGATCTTGCATGCGCATTTGCGCATTGCCTCGAGCTTCTACCACACGCTCTAATGATTCTAGTCGTTGTTCGATGGTACCAGAAGCGGCTGATGAACTAGTCACTCCCCGAGACGAACGACTGATATCGGATACTGGTGCGGGGTTTGCCCACACTGAAACCGACATCAACGTCGTTGTAATCAATAACAGTTTTTTCATTGTGCAACGTTTCTCTTAGTTCAACGTACTACTTATTTTAACCCAGTATTAGTAGGTCAGTACCGCACGACGGTTCTTGGCAAAACCGGCTTCGGTGCGCGACATATCAATCGGACGCTCTTCACCATAGCTGACCGTTCTCATCTGATTGGAGGACACACCCAGATTTTGCATGTACTGAACAACCGCTTGAGCACGGCGCTCACCTAATGCAATGTTGTATTCAGGCGTACCACGTTCGTCGGTGTGGCCTTCAATGGTGACACGAACCGAAGGGTTGCTTTGCAAGAACGATGCATGAGCGCGTAAAGTTTCAGCAAACTCCTGACGGATCGTGGCCCGGTCGAAATCAAAATAGATGGTGCTTTCTTGACGAAGGCTTTCCATTTGCTCGCGAACGCGCTCTTCCGCCGTCATGGTTGGTTGTGCACGCTCAACCTGCACGGCCTCACGTTCTTGTTGAGCACGGCGTGCTGCTTCTTCTGCTTCAGCATCAGAAGCGCTGGTCTGCGATGTTGAACTACAAGCTGCCATAGTTAAAATTGGCAGTGCGATCAGCATCCCTTTTAAAGCGTGATGTACGTTCATATCTAAAATCCTTAGCTTAATAAATAGTAAGTATCATATTGTTATAGAAATGGCGACCAGGCTGGCGACTTTACTTCCCCTTCAGCAGCAGGTAACCGGGCTTTAAAACGTCCATCCATAGAAACTAGTGCCAACACCTGAGAATTACCATGCATAGTGCTATAAATCACCATAGACCCATTGGGTGCAATGCTTGGAGACTCATCAAGACTGGTCGTTGTCAGAACCTGCATATAGCGGGTCTGTCGGTCCATCCGGGCAAGCTGATAACGGCCACGCGTTCGATTTACCATCACAATGGATTCTCCATCTGGGGTAAAAGTCCCGGATAAGTTCATCTCACCTTCAAAAGTCAAGCGCCTTGTCGTTCCAGTTTGTAAATTTACGCTATAAAGCTGCGGATTGCCACCTCGTTCAGAACTGAAAATCAGTTCTTTACCATCTGGCGACCACGCTGGCTCGGTATCAATCGCCCGATGATTGGTAACACGAGTCAGTGCTTTAGTCGCAATATCCATAATATAAATTTCAGAATTGCCATCTTTGGACAATACCATCGCCATACGTTTACCATCGGGCGACCATGTCGGTGCTCCGTTGATACCAGGCGTACTACTTAAGACACTGCGACGGCCAGTGTAAATATCCTGAATAATAATTTGCGCCTGCCGCTGCTCAAACGTAACATACGCCAGCTTGGTGCCATCTGGTGACCAGCTTGGTGACATCAACGGCTCACGAGAGCGTAATAGTATCTGTTGATTCGCACCATCGTAGTCAGCTACTGCAAGCTGAAAAGGAAACTCAGCATCTCGCTGCACCAGCACATAGGCAATTTTTGTCAGAAAAGCCCCACGGGTTCCCGTTAAACGCTCATAGACGATATCACTGATTCGATGACCAAACTGTCGCATTTGACTGCCGCTAATGGTGGTTTCACGGGTTTCAAGAATATGCTCCTGACTAGCGGTTAACTGGCCTGCATTCAGCATTTGCCGGGTGATACCCAAGTTTCCTCTGGCCACATCAATCAATTCAAAAGCAACGGTATAGCGATCGGGGCCAACTTCGCGAATAGTCCCAACCACCACAGCTTCAACACCTTCCCGGACCCAAGCTGCATAATCTACGGATGATGCGTTATGAGGCTGCTGAGGCATACGTATCGTCGGTATGGCATTAAATTGTCCGCTACGCGTTAAATCAGCGGCTACCACATCGGTGATCGTTTCACTGGGTCGATTCGCGCCCTCAAACCGGAAAGGCACCACCGCAATGGGCCGTGCTGAATCAATACCTTCTGTGATAACAATCTCAAGTGCATTACTACGAGCGTCAACCGGCACACTTAGTAGCAATAAGAAAAATAAACTGAAACGGATTAGATTCATCATAATTAAAATTCTGGCACCACAGTTAAGTTAATATTTCGTAGTTGCTCAAAGACATCCGGGTCTTGAGAAACAGGCAAAGTTCCCGCTCGTTCAACAGCACGTATCGCCGCATCACAGACCACCTGGTCACCGCTTACCACACTGACATTGGTGACAAAACCGCTGTTGGCCAAGCGAATATTTACGACGCATGAGCGACCTCGCATCCGTTCATCCACCCGCAAGTTCTGTTGGATCCGGTCGCGGATCATCGCGGTGTATCGTTGCACTTCAGTCACTGTCTGTTGCTGGCGAGCCGCTCGTCTGGATTGTGCTTCGCGTTCAAGCCGCTCTTGCAACTCACGCTCTTGCTGCGCTCGCTCCCGAGCCTCACGCTCGCGCTGCTGACGCTGAGCTTCAGCTCTCTCAGCAGCTTCCTGCTCTTGACGGCGACGTTCAGCTGCTGCCTGCGCCTCCGCTTCTGCCCGCTCACGCTCTTGTTGCGCTGCTCTGGCTCGTTCTGCCTCTTGTTGCTGCTGTCTGCGTGACTCTGCAGCTGCCGCAGCTGCCTGTTTAGCCGCTTCATCTTGCTGCTGTCGCTGCTGCTCTAACCGACGAATGCGCTGTTCCTCTTCGGCTCGTGAACGCTCAGCGGCTTGAGCACGACGCTCCAATTCTGCAATGCGTTGCTGTTCTGCTCGCTGTGTTTCTTCACGCTGCTCTCGAATTTGTTGTACCCGCTGATCAAACTGCGCTTGATCAATGGCTACAGCCTCAATAGGCGCAGAAGGCTCAGACGAGGCCGTCATCGTCATCGGTGTAGGCTCTAAATTAGGACCCGGAGCAAAATTACTCGCCACCAACACCAAAATGAAACCGACATGCAGCACTAACGATTTAATAAGTGCAGCCTTGAATTCAGGTTGCATCTAGTTGCCCTCCCCCGGATCGGTCATCAAACCAACCGAAGGTGCACCTGCATTTTTCAGCACATTAATCAAACGAATCACCGCATCATAACTGACTGTATGATCCCCTTTAACAATCACTTGTGTACCCGGTTCAATAGCAAGCCAGCTTGCCACTTCAACCACCAGCTCTGCCGATGTAAAAGGGCCTTGTTGCTCACCATCTTTCTCAAAATAATACAGCCCCGCAGCATCGACCGTCGCAACTAATGGTGTATTGCCATCGGTCATTTGCTCTAATGGTTCCGCTGCTGATCTGGGTAGCTCCACTTTGACCCCCTGCGTAAGCATAGGCGTAGTGACCATAAAAATAATCAACAAGACCAGCATAACATCAATGTAAGGAACCACATTAATTTCTGCCATCATCCGGCGTTTCTTACGAATGAACATCAGGCAGCCTCACCCGTGCTGCTAACCGCCTGGCGATGCAAAATATTGGCAAATTCCTCTACAAAGTTAACATAGCTGCTTTCCAGCAATTCAACCTGATGTGAAAAGCGGTTGTAAGCAATAACGGCAGGAATAGCAGCAAATAGACCCATGGCGGTTGCAATTAATGCCTCGGCAATACCTGGCGCTACCATGTTTAAGGTCGCCTGTTGCACAGAGCCCAATGCAATAAAGGAGTTCATGATCCCCCAGACGGTACCAAACAAGCCAATGTAAGGGCTGATTGAGCCGACGGTAGCCAAAAATGGTAAGTGCGTTTCCAGCCGCTCTACCTCACGGGACAAACCAACGCGCATCGCACGTTGCGAGCCTTCCATCACAGCGGATGGTTGCCGGCTACTGTTTTTATGCAACCGAACAAACTCTTTAAAACCACCTTTGAACAACGCTTCCAGGCCAGTGACCTGCCCGCGAGCACTCACTTCTGAGTACAGTTTCGATAAATCGATGCCTGACCAAAATTTATCTTCAAATCGTTTGGCTTCTGTTACCGCTTGCTTTAAAACCTTTCTACGCTGAAAGATCATGGCCCAAGATACAATAGACATACCGGCCAACAGCAACATGACAGCTTGCACAATAATCCCTGCTTCAAGCAGCAAGCCTACAACTGAAATTTCACCTGACACTGGACATTACCTCTGTGAATTCATCAAAACTAAACCAATAACTTTTAACATAAATATCAGCGACATCCAATGTACTGCGGATCAATACACCAAACCAATCGACGCACACCACGTTAGGTTATGGCCTTTAGCACCCGCCCTTTAGCAGCAATAGTAAACTACCGGCTCAACCACAGAGCCCTTGGGCATGAACTTTAAACACGAGTAAGAGACTTATTTCTGTAAAACGCTGTCTATCATAGGGCAGGCATTTTGTGAACTCAACTGGTGCCAGACGTTTCCGAAAAAAATAGTCTGTACTAGCCGTACAAGAGTCCGTTACTCGTCTCAATAACAACTCGCACTTGAGACTTTTCAGCCAAAAACAAGTTCCATTATTGCGATCAAAAGTACTCAAAATGCGCCTAACGGCGCTTTTAATATTTGTCATAGTGCGAACAGATCAACACATAAATTATCTTCGAGTAAAAGCACCTACCATGACAGCGCTCAGATCGCCTTCAACCTTACCACTCTATTGGCATCCTTGCTTTTCTTATACCGGATTTAAATGAACGACTGATGAATTTCACATTAGATTTTTTCATAGCAAAACCCAAATTTTTCTCGTTTGAAGTCTTTACTCTAACTCACTAGAATACGCAGGTGTTCTGAGCTAGCGCAAAGAACAGTGAGGTCACTCACTGTTTTAGACCAGTTCACATGGCGATAGAGCTTGAATGATTTCATTCGCTTTATTGCTACTCCCAAGATGTTCCCTGGATTTATTGAAGCACTTCCTTCAACTTGTTGCATTTGCCCGCTCTTATCGAGCGGGCTTTTTTTTGCCTGTGATCTTACAAACTGCTTTAACTCTCAGGCAAATCAAAACCAAAGTGTTGATAGGCGCGGGGCGATGCTACTCTGCCTCGTGGGGTGCGCTGTATAAAGCCCTGCTGGATTAAAAATGGCTCAATGACATCTTCGATGGTGTCTTTTTCTTCACCAATCGCTGCCGCCAGGTTATCCAACCCAACGGGACCGCCCATAAACTTCTCGATAATCGCCAGCAACAACTTACGATCCATGTAATCGAAACCTTCTGCATCCACATCCACCATTTTTAGTGCATCCGCGGCCAAGCTTGCAGTCACGGTACCATCGGATTTCACTTGAGCATAATCGCGTACCCGACGTAACAATCGGTTTGAGATCCTCGGCGTGCCACGAGAGCGTCGTGCAATCTCAACCGCTCCAGCTTCATCCAACTCCAAGTTTAGAAAACTGGCAGAGCGCAGAATAATCTGAGTTAACTCACTGACTTTATAAAACTCCAATCGTTGCACAATGCCAAAACGATCGCGCAGTGGTGATGTGAGTGCCCCCGCTCTGGTGGTTGCTCCGATCAGAGTAAAAGGTGGTAAATCGAGTTTAATGGAGCGAGCGGCCGGGCCTTCACCAATCATGATATCCAGTTGATAATCTTCCATCGCCGGATAGAGGATTTCTTCGACAACGGGGCTTAAGCGATGGATCTCATCAATAAACAGCACATCGTTTTCTTCCAGATTGGTGAGCAGTGCTGCTAAATCGCCCGCTTTTTCCAGCACAGGTCCGGAAGTCGTCTTAATGTTGACCTTCATTTCGTTGGCGACAATCATGGCTAAGGTCGTTTTCCCCAGGCCAGGGGGACCAAAAATGAGTAGGTGGTCGAGTGGTTCACCACGTCCCCGTGCCGCCTCAATAAATATCGCCATTTGCTCACAAACGTGCTCTTGCCCGGTATAGTCGGCCAATAAGCGCGGACGGATTGCGCGATCAATGGCTTCATCATCACGGCTGGCGGTAGGCTGCATAAAACGGTCGGCTTCAATCATGGGTTACATCATGCTCCTGAGGGCAGCTTTAATCAGTTGTTCACTGCTCATGTCATCGGTTTTGACTTTTTGCACCGCTTTGCTGGCTTGTTGTTGAGTATACCCAAGGCTCAACAAGGCACCAACTGCATCTTGCGAGGCTTGTTCGCTGCTGCTTAGATTCAGCACGACCGGTGTACCTTGCGCGACAGTACCAGAGTTCGAGCTTGCTTGCATACCCCAGTCTTTTAAGCGATCACGCATTTCCACCAGTAACCGTTCGGCAGTTTTTTTACCAATGCCGGGTAATTTGACCAGGGTGGTTAAATCATCCAGCTGCACACAACGAACAAAGTCATCAGCACTCAAGCCTGATAAAATGGTCAGAGCCAATTTAGGGCCTACCCCATTGGCTTTAATCAGCTGACGAAACAGCGCTCTTTCAGCACTACTGACAAAGCCATACAACAGCTGAGCATCTTCGCGCACCACAAAGTGAGTGTACAGCACCGTTTCTTGACCTATCTCCGGTAGCTGGTAGAAACTGGTCATCGGCAATTGCACCTCGTAACCGACTCCAGCGACCTCTAACAGCACATCAGGCGCTAGCTTTTCTACTAAAATCCCGCGTAAACGACCTATCATGCATATTCCTTAACGTAAACGACCACGCACAGTTTTACGAGCCTGCCCTGCCATACTCACCAAGCTTTGCTGAGTGTGTCCATGACAAAGAGCGACCGCCAAGGCATCTGCGGCATCTGCCTGTGGGTTGCCGGGTAATTTTAAAATAGCTTTCACCATATGCTGAACTTGCGCTTTGTCTGCCGCCCCGGTCCCCACCACCGCCTGCTTCACTTGCCGGGCTGAGTACTCAAATACCGGCAAGTCAAACTGAGTCGCGGCGACAATGGCAGCGCCACGAGCCTGTCCCAACTTTAAAGCAGAATCAGCATTGCGTGCCATAAACACTTGTTCGATGGCAAAGTACGTAGGTTGGTGTTGACGAATAATTTCGCTGACTCCCTGAAAGATGTGTTTCAACCGTTCAGGTAAATCGGCTTCGGGAAGACGGATGCAGCCGCTCGACAAGTACTCGAAACGGCTGCCTTGTTGTTGGATCACCCCGTAGCCAGTTAAGCGACTACCAGGGTCTATCCCCAAGATAATGGCCACGACTACTCGATACTGGCCAAGATATCATCGCTGATATCGGCATTATGAAAGACGTTTTGTACATCGTCCAAATCTTCCAGCATATCGAGCATCTTGAAAAACTTTTTCGCTTGTTCTGCATCCAGCTCAGCCTTGGTGCTGGGCACTTGAGTAATTTCCGCGTTACCTGGAGCAAATCCCGCCGCAAGCAGTGCATCTTTCACATCAGAATAGCTATCAGGCGATGTCAGTACATCGATAGAGCCATCCTCATGCGTTTGCACATCATCAGCACCCGCCTCAAGTGCGGCTTCCATCAACGCATCTTCTTCGGTATCACTGTCGTACGATAATACGCCCTGCTTGTTAAATAAATAAGCGACCGAGCCATCAGTACCTAAATTGCCACCGTATTTGGTAAAGGCATTGCGCACATCACTGACCGTACGGTTGCGGTTATCGGTCATGGTTTCTACCAATACCGCAACGCCACCAATACCATAGCCCTCGTACAACAGCTCATCGTAGTTTTCGCCTTCGGTAGCACCAGCCCCGCGTTTAATGGCCCGATCAATGGTATCGCGCGTCATATTCTCCGCTAAGGCTTTATCCACAGCAATACGCAGGCGTGGATTGGAGCTGACGTCAGCACTGACTCGGGCCGATACCGTCAACTCACGAATAATTTTGGTAAATATTTTACCTTTTTTTGCATCCTGTCTGGCTTTACGATGCTTAATGTTGGCCCATTTACTATGACCTGCCATAGTTACTCCTTTTTCAGCTCAATCATCAGTTCGGTCAATTGCGCCGGATTGGCGAATCCAGGTGCATCGGTCAACGGACAAGCCGCTGTGGTGGTCTTCGGGAAGGCCATCACATCACGGATAGAAGTAGCACCGGTCATCAACATGATCAAACGATCCAGACCAAAAGCCAAACCAGCATGAGGCGGTGTGCCATACTTTAATGCTTCCAGCAAAAAGCCAAATTTTTCTGTGGCTTCATCATCACTGATCCCCAGCAGGCGGAATACGGTAGCCTGCATCACAGGATCATGAATACGAACGGAGCCGCCACCCAACTCAGTACCATTTAATACCATATCATAGGCGTTGGATAAGGCCTCTGCCGGCGCTGCAGTTAACGCAGTCGGGTCTGGATTGACCGGCGATGTAAACGGATGATGGATTGCCATCAACTGGCCATCTTCATCTTGCTCAAACATTGGGAAATCAACGACCCACAGAGGTTTCCAGCCGTCTTCGGTAATGCCATGTTGCTCACCCAGTTTCAAACGCAGCGCGCCCATCGCTTCACAAACTACTGAGTACTGATCAGCACCGAAGAACAAGATATCGCCCGCTTCAGCTTTGGTGCGATCCAGTAACTGATTGACGATATCATCGGTTAAAAACTTGGCCACAGGAGATTGCACGCCTTCGATACCAGTTCCAACTGCTTTGACTTTCATCCAGGCCAGACCTTTCGCGCCATAGATACCAACAAACTCGGTATACCCATCAATGTCTTTACGCGATATCTTATCCGCAGCAGCCGGCACTTTTAACGCTGCAACACGACCTTTCAGGTCGTTGGCCGGGCCGGAGAACACTTTAAATTCAACTTCCTTCAACAAGTCAGCGACATCCACCAATTGCATCGGATTACGCAGATCTGGCTTATCAGAACCATATAAACGCATGGCATCGGCATAGGTCATTTGCGGAAAGTCGCCTAAATCAACTTGAAGCAAGCTCTGAAACAGTTCGCGGATCATCTGCTCTGTTACCGCCATCACTTGATCGGCTGTCATAAACGAGGTTTCGATATCGATCTGGGTAAATTCAGGCTGGCGGTCAGCGCGCAAATCTTCATCACGGAAACATTTGACGATTTGATAGTAACGATCCATGCCCGACATCATCAGCAGTTGCTTAAACAACTGGGGAGATTGTGGCAATGCGAAGAACTTGCCTTTATGGGTCCGGCTCGGTACCAGATAATCGCGCGCACCTTCTGGGGTTGCACGAGTCAGCATGGGCGTTTCAATGTCTAAAAATCCATGGCTATCCATAAAGTTACGCACAAAGCTGGTGACCTTGGCACGGAATTTTAAACGATCACTCATCAACGGGCGACGTAAATCCAGGTAACGGTATTTTAGCCGCTGCTCTTCACTGTTATTCTGGTTAGAGTCCAGTGGGCTCGGCGCTGCTTTACTTAAAATCACCACCTCACTGGCATACACCTCGACTGCGCCTGTGGTCATGTCAGTATTGATTTGTGATTCCGGCCGTGCCCGCACCGTACCTTTGATTTGCACACAAAACTCATTGCGCAAGGTATAGGCCACATCAAACAGCGCTTTTTGATCAGGGTCACAGACCACCTGCACAATGCCTTCACGATCACGCAAATCGATAAAAATCAGGCCGCCCAAATCACGGCGGCGATTGACCCAACCACATAAAGAAACTTCAGTATCGACCTGCTGAGCGGTTAAAGAACCGCAATAATGACTGCGCATGCGCCTATCCTTTCGAAAATTCGGTGTCTATGATGATCCGCTGCCTTGAAGAGCCAATGGGCAGGGAACTATTGGCGACTTATTATAAAGCAATCATCAGCAATGTCACTGCCCCTCCACTCTGCTATCATGGCCTTTTTTCATCACCCGAGTTTGCCATGTTGTATCTTGGATGCCCGATGTGGGCCAATGCCAACTGGAAACATAGCCTGTTTCGCGCCGACGCCACCGCTAAACAATTTTTACAGCAGTATGCCGAGGTCTTTAATACGGTTGAGGGCAATACCACCTTTTACGCCGATCCGAAAACCGACACTATTGTGCGTTGGGCGGAGTGCACACCAGCCAATTTTCGTTTTGTGCTGAAAGTCCCCTCACGCATTAGCCATCAAGTCCCGGCCGATGGCCCTGCAGCATTGAAACAATGGTGGCAGTTACTCAAACCCTTGCAGCATAAAATTGGTCATATTCACCTGCAACTACCCGCCAGCACTGGCCCACAGCATCTGGCGGACATCTGTCGACTGCTGGATGTATTGGTGGCAGAGGTGCCCTGCTGTGTCGAAGTGCGCCACCCTGCTTTTTTTGACAAAGCAGAACACGAAGTTACTCTCAATCGCCTGCTACGCGATTATGGGGCTGAGCGGGTGGTATTCGATAGCCGGGCATTATTTTCAGTGCCTGCAACCAATGATGCTCTGGCCGATGCGCAGCGCAAAAAGCCACACTTGCCCGTGCATGCCATCTGCCTGACGGATAGCCCGGTCGTTCGCTTTATTGGCTGCGATGATCTGGCCACTAATCAGCGTTATTATCAGCCATGGCTCGGCAAAATACGTCAATGGCTGGATGAAGGAAAAACACCTTATTGCTATTTTCATACCCCGGACAATGCTTCCGCCCCTGAGCTGTGTCGGGCTTTTGTGAAAGATTTGGCTATTGAGCACTCAGTACTAGCACTCTGGCCAGGGGAGCAAACGCCGAAGGCTAAATCGATACAACCCGATTTGTGGTAAGAAAAACTCAGCAGGCAGGCTTTTGCAGTAGCACCACATCGGGGCGATGAAACTCCAGTTTTAGTTGATACTCGCTAGCCAACCAGCGAAAGCTATCGTCAGCAAAGAAACTAATATGGGTTGGATCGAGTGTGTAATGCCACTGAGGAAAATCGTGCTCACTAACCAGCCGCTTGGTCATCAGCGCTAACCAGCCGCCCGGTTTCAGCAAGTCAAGTAACTGGCTGGCAACCTTGCCCGGTTCACTTAAGTGCTCAAACACTTCCGTGCTGCAGATATAGTCATAGCTTCGCGTCAAAGCTTCAGGACGATTGCAGTAATAAAGATCGTAATTGCTGCATGGACATCCGGCTTCTTCGAGCATTAGAGCTAACGCCGGGCCGGGACCACAACCGAAATCAAGCCCCTTAGCTCCCGGTTTTAATTTTGCCAGCAAAGGTTGACAAAGCCGGTTTAAAAAGCGTCGATAATGCAGGTCCTGTGGATCATTCTGGTGTTGATCGTATATGGCTTTTTCAGCATCAGCCAGCAGATGAAATGCCGCTGGAACAAACACCAGCTGGCAATGATTGCAACGATAATAATCACGCGGCAGCACCTTTGGGCGCTGCTCGCGATGATACTGCTGTGTCTCAACAGACAAGCAAAGCGGGCAAGCCAAGCCGCTCATGAATGGAAGTCTCTCATCAATTAGTGATGGCTACCCAACGAATCATCGGTAAATAAAAATTCTTTCATGTATTTATCAAATACCGGGTTTTTACGGCGGATCCATTCCAAAGTCATCATGGCATGCTCCACTTCTTCATCCCGGTTGTGCGCCAGAATGGCTTTTAACTCTTCGTCTTTACAGGCATCAACCCGTTGATTGTACCAATCGACCGCTTCTAATTCTTCCATTAGAGAGACAATAGCGCGGTGAAAATCGCGTGTTTCATCTGTCAGCTCTTCAACTGGCTCATGATAACCTTCATTTGACATAAAAATTTCCTCACTCTAGTCTAAACGTTCAGGAACTATTGGTTGGTTCAGACTAACCGAGCGTCTCATCGTTGGCAACAGCTTCAGCAGCAAGGAGTGTACATGACTGCAGAGATCCCCCTTCAGCGCCAACCCTGGCCACAGAACCATGAGAACAAACCACGCCGAACCGGCATCGAAATTGAACTTAGCGGTATGCAATTGGCAACATTAGCGAACTCAGTAGCGGAGCTGCTGCAGTTAAAGGCTAAATCAGGAGGACGATACGACTATATCTTACAAGGTGATGATGCTGGCGAATGGGTGGTCGAATTGGATTTTCACTTACTAAAAGAAATGGGCAAAAAGCCACGTAAACAAGATAGCTTTTCGGATTCAGCCGAGCAACTGCTGGCATCTGTTGCCGGTCAGTTAGTGCCGCTTGAATTGGTAAGCCCACCACTGCCATTTGAGCGCTTAGCCGATATTGAGCGTATCATTGATTTACTCCATCATCATCACGCTAAGGGGTCATCAGTTGAATTCAAGAATGCCTTTGGTTTGCAGTTAAATCCAGAAATTCCATCTGCAGAACCAGAGCTATTGCTACGTTTTTTGCAAGCCTTTACTTGCTTGCACGATTGGTTGCTGCAGCAAGAACAGGTTGATGTGACCCGTAAACTCACCAGCTACATCAACCCCTATTCCAAAGAGTATGTAAAACAGTTACTGACGGATGATTATCAGCCGAATCTCAGTCAGTTGATTGATGATTATTTAACGCATAACCCTACGCGCAACAGAGCTTTGGATTGTTTACCTTTATTTATGCATCTGGATGAAGAAAGGGTGAAAGCAGTAGTACAAGACGAACTGGTTAAAGCCCGGCCGACCTTCCATTACCGCTTACCCAGCTGTGAAATCCATCAAGCCGGTTGGGGGCTACACCGCGCTTGGAATGGCTGGATACAAGTCGAGAAACTGGCAGCTGATGAAGTGCGCTTAGCGGCATGCTGTCAAGCTTATCTGCAACACCTGAATAAGCCGTTACATAACCTGTTTACGTCGTGGCCGGATATCGTGGAGCAGCAATGGCTCGACCTGTAATCGCCATCACAGGCCCGGAACGAGGAGCTTTTGGGCCCCGCTTTTGTGTAGCGTTAGCAGTTCGTTTGTATGGCGGTATTCCGCTGCAACTTCGACCATCACAACGCGAAGATAAGCATGTATTCGATGGCGTAGTAGTCACTGGCGGGCATGATATCGATCCAGTGCTTTACGCCGCAGAACCCGAAGTGCACCCTCGCTACGATCAAGAGCGCGATCAATTGGAGATGGCCATTATCGAGCAAGCATTGAGCAAACGCTTACCGCTATTGGGTATTTGCCGTGGAGCTCAGCTACTGAATGTCAGCCGGGGCGGAAACTTGTGGCAGCACCTAAAAGATCATCGCGCCAATACCTCACACCGCTGGACCGTGCTACCTCTTAAAACCCTCTGTCTGGAACCAACCGATTCGCTGCTTGGCCGCTTATTGCAAAGCAAGCACTGCAAGATCAACAGTTTGCACAATCAAGCCATCAATAACCTAGGCAAAGGCTTACAGGTAGTGGCTCGCGATCTGGACGACATTGTGCAAGCGGTGGAGGACCCCGGTTATGGTTATCTTCTTGGCGTCCAGTGGCACCCTGAGTTTTTACTGTTTCTATCGCGCCAACGCCGCTTATTTAAGGCGTTGGTCGCGGCAGCTCACAAGCAGCTGGCCAGCAACTAAGCCCACATCACACAGAGCGCAGCTAGCACAATCAAAGCGAGCCCGATATGGTCGGTACGAAGCAGTTTCTCTTTAAAAAAGAAAGTGGAAATCAGCAACATAAATAGCACTTCGACCTGGCCGAGAGTTTTCACCAACGCCACCGTTTCCAGGCTCATGGCAGTAAACCAGCCAATAGAACCAACACAGCTGCAGAAGCTAATTAACAAGGTCAAGCGCGGTCGTTGCCACAACCCCAGCAGTACTGTCGGATCACGCAGCAGTAACCAGCCGATCAACAGTAGACTTTGCAAACAAATCACTAGCAACAGCACCCAGGCCGCACCATGAGGAAATGGCAGTCCCAACACTAAACTCGCCTCACGCACCCAGAGCGAGGTTAATGCGAACGACAGCCCACTTCCGAGCCCCAGCAACAAAGTAGGCCATGACAGAGCACGTAAGTGGGCGCCACTGAGCAACCAGATAGCCCCAGCCCCAAGAAAAACTCCCAGCCAGCCAAGCAGCGTTAGTGGTGCACTGAAGAAGGCTACGCCCAACATCGCAGCCAAAACCGCCTCACTTTTCGCCAAGCCAGCACCAATGGCGTAGTTACGCAGCTTGAACAACTGCACCATCAATGATGTAGCAAGAATTTGCGCCAGCGCGGCACCGACGATATACCCCCAAAACCAACCATAAAACTGGCCACCGGTTACGGGTTGCCATTGATAGAGCACCAGCAAATACAGTGCTGCCAGCGGTGAGGCCCAGATAAAACGTGCCAGAGTAACCCCAGTTACCGGTACTTCCAGACTGAGTTGTTTTTGAAAAGCATTGCGCCAAGCCTGCATAAACGCAGCCAAGAGCGTAAAGGGGATCCAAAGCACAGTATTATCCTGAATTGGCAGAAGCTCGACATACTAGCAGGCGCCAAACCGCCTATATAATCCAAAAAGGTAATGCTCGTTATTCAGTACCCTGATAGCTTCGAGCAAAGTTGTCCATGGCTTTCAATGCATAAAGTATATCGTCTGAGCTAATATCCAGATGGCATACCCAGCGCAAGCGATGCCACTGCGTTCCTGCTTTGCTGTAATTGCTGCCACTGAGCTGAACCCCTTGCAGTTGCAAATACGGTACTAGTTTAGCGGCCAACTCAGGCGTCATATCGCAGAATAAAATATTGGTTTGTACCGGCTCAAGTGCAATCTGACCTTGCAGTACCGGGTAATGCTGCGTTAGCTCCCATAACCCATCGGCAAGTTGCTGACAGTTTTTATGATCATCGACCAAGCGCTCCACGTGATGCTGCAAAGCATAAAGCCCAGCTGCAGCAAGCATACCCGTCTGTCGCATGCCGCCTCCCAGCATCTTTCGGATACGGTGTGCGCGCTGAATAAACGAGGCAGAGCCAAGCAATAAAGAACCCACCGGCGCGCCTAAGCCTTTGGATAAACACAACGAAAGCGAGTCATAGCCCTGACACAGTTGCCGGGCCATCTGCCAGACCGGAAGTTGATGATCGGTTGCCAAACGGCTCGCTGCGTTCATCAGACGAGCTCCATCAATATGACACGCCAACTGATGTTTTTTGGCCAACTCAGCGACTGCTGCCATGTATTCTGGTGACAGCACTTTGCCACCGACGGTATTTTCAATCACGATCAAACGGGTGCGGGCAAAGTGTGGATCATCTGGTTTAATCGCAGCGGCTATATCTTCCAGTGCCAAACTACCATCGTCTTGCAGCTCTAATGGTTGTGGTTGCATCGACCCCAGCACCGCCATGCCACCCGCTTCCCAGCGATAGGTATGCCACTGCTGACCAACAATCACTTCATCGCCACGCTGACAATGGCTCATCATGGCGATCAAATTGGTTTGAGTGCCACTTGGCGCAAACAACGCGGCTTCAAAGCCCAGCTGTTCAGCAGCAAAACGTTGTAGCTGGTTGGTGGTTGGATCATCCTGAAATACATCATCACCCAAAGCGGCGGAAACCATTGCCTCTTTCATGGCCATCGTCGGTTGTGTCACGGTATCACTGCGAAAATCAATCATAAAATACCTTCGTCGGGTTCAGGTTATACAGCGTAAGGCTTGGTACCAAAGGATACAATCATAAAATCGAACATTCAGCTCAATTTATTGCAATTTAAACGTATTGCCGCTGCCCCCACATTAGTAAGCATCGATACATTGACTACAGGACGATGCAATGACTGACTTATTCACCCCGATCCAGCTTGGCTCACTCACTTTGCCCAACCGTATTGTAATGGCGCCTCTGACTCGTTGCCGCGCCGATGCTAACCATGTGCCTACTCCAATGATGGCAGAGTATTATGCCCAGCGAGCCAGCGCAGGTTTAATTATTGCTGAAGCCACGATGATCAGTGAAGGCAACTCTGCCTTTTGGCGCGAACCAGGTATTTATTCTCCAGCTCAGATCGAAGCTTGGAAACAAGTCACCGATGCCGTTCATGCCCAAGGTGGTCGTATTTTTCTACAAATTTGGCATGGCGGTCGAGCCTGCCACCCAGCACTCAATAACGGTTCTACTCCGGTGGCTCCATCTGCTATTGCCATCGATGATAGTGTGCACACACCGGAAGGTAAACTACCCTACGTCGTTCCACGTGAGTTGACAGACACCGAAATCACGGACATCGTTACCTCCTTTAAGCAAGCTGCATTGAATGCAATAGAAGCTGGCTTTGATGGTGTAGAAATTCATGGTGCCAATGGCTATTTGCTGGATCAGTTTTTACGCTCAGGCTCCAATCAGCGTACAGGCCCTTATGGCGGTGACCTGCCTCAGCGAGCACGCTTATTGTTAGATGTGATTATCGCGGTGACCTCAGCCATTGGTGCAGACAAAACCGGCTTGCGGTTATCTCCGTTAAACAGCTTTAACAGCATGAAAGACGATGACCCCATCGCATTGATGACCTATCTGGCCAAAGAGCTAAATCGTTTTGATCTGGCCTACCTGCACCTGATGCGGGCTGATTTTGCAGGCCTTCAGCAAGCCGATGTAATGTCCGTGACCCGGCAGCACTATCAAGGGACTATCATCGGTAATATGGGGTACAGTTTTGATGAAGCCAGTACAGCTATAGCCACCGAGCAGCTTGATGCAGTCGCTTTTGGCAGTGCTTTTATTGCCAACCCGGATTTACCGCTTCGCTTTGCTGAAAAACGCCCCTTGGCTGAGGCTGATCCGGCAACTTTCTATACGCAAGATGCAACGGGCTATACCGATTACCCAGCGGCACAGTGAATGTTGTTGAGCTATGTTTCTGAGTAGACAGGACTCTTAACGGTTAAGGTCCCTACTACTCAGCCATGCCTCAAACTCAGCCACGGGTTGGGGCCTGGCAAACAAGTAACCCTGAAAACAAAAGCAGCCACTATTGTATAGAAGTTCACGCTGCGCTTCGGTCTCGACGCCTTCTGCCACCAACGCCATATCGAAAGTATTGGCAATACCAATGATGGCATCAACAATAGCCCAATCTCTGGTTTTTTTGCCATCACTACTTTGTCGAACGAAGTGCTGATCTATTTTCACTTCATCAAACGGCAGGCGGGATAAGTACGATAACGAAGAGTAACCAGTGCCAAAATCATCCATAGCAAAACGCAAACCAAGTGCTTTGAGTTGCTGCATGCGATGAACCGCATCGTCCAGATCAGTCAAAACTAAGCTTTCCGTCAGCTCAAGCGTTAACAGCGCGGGATTAACCTGATACTGCTGCAACAGGCCGGCCAATAAATCGATAAAGTCAGGCTGATAAAACTGCCGGACACTTATATTAACTGACACACTCAATGCTGAAAATAACGACTTTGTTTGCCAGTTTTGTAATTGCTGACAAGCTTGCTGCAGCACCCAGCCTCCTATCGCCTCTATCTGCTCGGACTCTTCGGCCAAAGGAATAAAATAAGCGGGTGAAATCATACCTCGCTCCGGGTGCTGCCAGCGGATCAATGCTTCCACACCAATCACCTGGCCGCTATCAGTTATCTGAGGTTGATAAAAAAGCATAAACTGATCCTCAGTCAGCGCTTTACTCATGGCCTGTTCCAAATCAAAGCGCTGCTCTACCTCAGCCAACATCTGTGGATCAAAAAAGCGCAGGGCATTGCCATCAGCCTGCTTGGCATAACTCATCGCCAGATCGGCTCGTTTCAGGCACTCTTCCGGTGGTTCATGCACCAAACAAGGATACACACCAATACTGACCGAACAGCGATACTGGTGACCAACAACCGTAAAGGGTTGTTGCAATAATTGCAGCAACTGCTCTGCTTGCTGCTCGGCCAGGTCCTTGGCCAGAGTCGGGATCGCTGGCAATCGTCCTAACACCACAGCAAACTCATCGCTGCTTAAACGGCCGCAAAATGTAGTGGCAGGCAACTGTTGTAGCAGACGATCAGCCACCTGAACCAATAGTTGATCACCCGCATGATGCCCCAGGGTATCGTTGAGGCGTTTAAAATTATCCAGATCGATGTAAATCACCGCAGCTAAGTGCTGAGCCAACATGCCCGGCTGCAGCAAATCATGCAGGCAAAGCAGAATCTTTTTTCGGTTATAAAGCCCCGTTAAATCATCATAAAATGCCAACCGATGAATCGTATCCTCAGTGTTTTTTCGCTCGGTGATGTCGGTAATAAAGCCATACCAGCTAATACCATCCTCTTCTTGTTCCGGCACTGAGTTACCAAGCAACCAGCGGCTGTTGCCCTGTTGATCCAGCATTCTGTACTCGTGGTACCAGGGCGATAAATTTGTTGCCGACGTTTCAATCGACTCAAACAGCCCATCACGATCCGCCGGATGAATAGCATCCATCGCCTCTGAGATATCTATAGCGGCCTGCTCAGGCGAGATACCATAAAAGTCACGAATAGCCTCACTGGCATAGGGAAATGTCAATTGTCCATCCAGGCTGCGTTTGAACTGATAAACCATTCCCGGCACTCGCTCTGCGATACGCTGCATCCGCTGGGCCCACAAAGATGCCATGCGCTCAGATTGCTGATTGCGATTTTCTACCCGCTGCAACCGCTGACGCATCCAGACGGCTACCGAGGCAGTAAACAGAATCGCCACTGCCACTATCACTGCCAACGCACCTAAAGTCGCTTTACTAACCTTGGCCCCTCTGAGGCCCTGCACGCTTTCTGCTGGTATATACACAGTGGCATGCATCGCCAGATAATGCATGCTAGCGATGGCCAGTCCCATCACCACGGCACTGATCAACTTGAGTACTTCAGCCTGAGTAATGACCGAGCGCAATACAGGCGGCACTGCCAGTGCCAATGTGGCCAGTACCACAGCAACCAACACCGAGCCGATAAATAGATCGAGCCGATACAACCGCTCTGCTTCCATGATCATCGCTGCCATACCGGTGTAATGCATGGCCCCGATCCCGGCTCCCATCAGCACCCCACCCAACAGAATGCGACTCCAACGCACTTCGGCTGCAGCGACCACTTGCAAGATCACCGCAGCTGCCAATACGGCAGGAATGATCGACAATAAAGTGATGCCAAGGTGATAACTGACCTCAACCGGCAGCTCAAAAGCCATCATACCGGTGAAATGCATAGCCCACACACCGCCACCCAGCGCGATGGCGCCTAGCCCATGTAAAACATACCGGAGCCACACCGACTGGCTGGCACGCATCAACTGACCAAGGTTAAGGCTGGTATGCGCAGCCAGAGTCGCTATAAGTAAGGATAAAATCACCAGTAGATGCTGATGGCTGCCGGTCAGCGCCTGAGTCAAGTCGGTTGTGTGGTCGGCAAATGCCAATAGTGACATACAGTTCCCTGCAAAATAGGCGAGCATGTTAAAAGTAATGCTGATGATTTCTATCGCTTGATCTAAGCACAGAGAAGGCTTTTCGTCGAGTCAGGTACAATAAACCCAGCCTAAGCTGGGTTTTGGCGTTCCATCAGTAGACAGACCTCAGAGCTGTTCTTGCTCTTTCAGGTAGTCATCGTAACTACCTGCAAAGTCACGGATGCCCTGATCGCTAATTTCAATGATCCGAGTAGCCAATGACGAGACAAATTCGCGGTCATGGCTGACAAACAGCAAAGTGCCTTTGTACTCAACCAGTGCCTGATTGAGGGATTCAATCGATTCCATATCCAAATGGTTAGTCGGCTCATCCATCACCAGAATATTAGGTCGTTGCAGCATCAGCTTACCAAACACCATCCGGCCCTTTTCACCACCTGATAATGCTTTCACTGGTTTGTTGATATCGTCTTTGGAAAACAGCATCCGTCCCAACACACCACGGATAGCTTGCTCATCATGTTGTGGCTGTTTCCACTGGGTCATCCAATCGAATACCGTCATGTTGTGTTGAAACAGGTACGCATGATCTTGTGCGTAATAGCCAAGTTCGCAATTTTCCGACCATTTGATCCGACCTGAGTCTTGCGTGTACTCACCCATCAAGCATTTTAATAAGGTGGTTTTACCAATACCATTGGCGCCAAGAATAGCGACCTTTTCACCCACTTCAATGGTGGCTGTTAAACCTTTCAACACCTCTAGCCCATCAAAGCCTTTACGAACATCTTCAATCTCAAGCGCCAAACGATACAATTGTTTATGCTGTTCAAAGCGAATAAAAGGATTCACCCGGCTGGATGCTTTGACTTCAGACAATTGAATTTTCTCAATCTGTTTAGCGCGGGATGTAGCTTGTTTCGCTTTAGACGCATTGGCAGAGAAACGACTGACAAAGCTTTGCAGTTCAGCGATTTGATCTTTTTTCTTGGCGTTTTCATTCAACAACTGCTCACGTGCCTGAGTGGCGGCAAACATGTATTGATCATAATTACCCGGATATAAACGCAACTCGCCATAATCGATATCGGCCATATGAGTACAGACCCGATTTAGAAAGTGGCGATCGTGCGAGATAATAATCATGGTACTTTGCCGCTCAGCCAGCACGTTTTCCAGCCAACGGATGGTATTGATATCCAAGTTGTTGGTAGGCTCATCCAGCAGCATGATATCCGGATTGGAAAACAAAACCTGTGCCAGTAAAACCCGTAGTTTTAAACCAGGCGCTAATGCCGACATGGGCCCAAAATGTTGCTCGACCGGAATGCCTACGCCAATGAGTAACTCACCGGCACGGGATTCTGCGGTATAGCCATCCATCTCACCAAATTCAACCTCTAAATCAGCCACCCGCATGCCATCTTCTTCGCTCATTTCTGCGCTACTGTAGATGCGATCCCGCTCTTCTTTAACGGCCCATAACTCTTCATGGCCCATAATCACGGTATCAACTACGGAGAATGTTTCATAAGCAAACTGATCTTGGCGCAGTTTACCAACCCGCATATTTTGCTCAACCGAAACATTGCCGGCAGACGGTTCTTGCTCACCGCTTAGGATGCGCATAAAGGTGGATTTACCGCAGCCATTGGCGCCGATTAAACCGTAACGATTGCCTTGACCAAATTTGACAGAAATATTTTCAAAAAGAGGTTTGGCACCAAATTGCATGGTGATATTTGCAGCTGAAATCACGTAATGAGTACTCAAAAAATAGTGGCGGAAATAAGCTGGCGTAATCTACGCGAAAAGCGGGCAGAATTCAATCAATCATCCGTTTTTTACCGAAGCAAAACCTTTAGTTGCCGTATTTTTGATTCCATATGCGAACCAACCCTATCAAAACACGCAGAATAAGTTGTTTGCAGGCTGGTCACTCGGTAGCGTATAGCATTCTTTAGGAGAATGTTATGTACCGTAATGTCATGATGGTATCCTGGCTGCTGATACTGATGTCTTTTGCTATCAGTGCGGATGAATGGCAGCAGTATTATCAACAGTCTCAGCAAATCAAAGCACAGGATCAAGCATTTCTGCAGGCAGAACTGACCGCTCACGGTCTAACCGAACTCACCAGCCCAACATCAACCCGCCGTTTTGGTTTTGATACCGGGCAGCCACTATCTTGGTATCAAACTGCGGCAGGTCAGGCAGTTGCAGATGCCATTCTATCACTGCAAACTCCCTCTGGTGGCTGGTCCAAGCGGACCGATATGACTCAACCACGTTTGCCAGGTCAGAACTTTGGTGTTGAAGCCGGCTACGTTCCTACCTTCGATAACAGCGCCACCACCACGCAGTTACATGTGCTGGCCAGAGCATATACCGCAACGGGTAACTCAGCGTATCGGGCTGCTTTTGAACGCGGTATTCGCTTGATATTAACCGCTCAGTACCCTCACGGTGGCTGGCCGCAGAACTTTCCGTTAACCGGAGGCTACCACGATCATGTCACACTGAATGATGAAGTCACAGAAGACATTTTAAATCTGTTATGGCATAGCCTGCAGGCTGAGCGTGAGTTTGCGTTTGTGTCCGAGGAACTGCGCCATGCTATTCGGCCACAGTTTGAAAAAGGGCTGCAGATGGTCATGCGCTTGCAGCAAACTGACGATGAAGGGTTGAGTTTATGGGCAGCGCAGTACCATCACCGTCAACTAGAGCCCGCATGGGCCAGAGCCTATGAAATGCCTGCACTGGCTACCGCTGAAAGCGCTACCTTGCTGGATTTTCTGATGCAATTGCCGGAGCCCCCGGCTGAACTTCAGGCCAGCATCCATGCTGCCATGCATTGGTATCAGCGCCATCAAATTCTCGATTACCACTGGCATCCAACCAAGCGTGTGCTAATGCATGAGGCCGGTGCCGGACCGATCTGGCCACGCTTTGCTGAGCTTGGTAGTAACCGGCCTGTTTTTGGCGATCGGGACGGCTCTTTATATTACGATGTGCATCAGGTCTCACTGGAGCGGCGCCAAGGCTACGGCTGGTATACCGACAAACCAGCGGCCACTCTGGCTCGCTATCAGGTCTGGTTGCAGCAATTTTTAGATTAATCATGCCCCCAAGGTGGTGGCGGTAATTCACTGAGTGGTTGGCTTAAATCAAAATCAATCCGCCAGCTCCAGCCATCACCACGCACTGTGCCATAGGTGTAACGAACACCGGGTTCAATTTCAATGCGCCAACCGCGAAAGTAGCCTGACTCTTCAGTCCGGGGGATTGACTGAAACTGCTGAAGAACTGCCGAACCTTCCCCGACGCTAAAACCACCATACATGGTGGTCGTATCGTCGCTGCCATCGGCTTTGCGATGATCGTGCCGTAGCTCCAGACCATCATTATGCTTGCTGATCAGCCAGGTGCGGGAGCGATCCCAGCTCTGCTCAGCTTCCAGCTCAATATGAAAAGGCAACTTCAGTTGCTTGTCGTCACATTCACGAAAGTGCACGATCAGCTGTTCAGTGCCGGTCAGCATGTCATCACCCTCGGGTTCCAATGTCAAACCGCCCGGGTAGGCGTTACCACAGTGCTGAGCTAGTGCCTGAAAAAACTGTTCAAAGCCCTGACTATCAGCAGCGGTGCTTTGCTCCATATTGATGTCAGTTACCTGATGGCAACCAGCCAGCAATAATGCAGCGGCAAACCCTATCGACTTTGCCTGTGTATTTGTCGGTGTCATTGCTTTCATCTTTATCATGATATCATTTCCGCGAGTGATTCCTGCCAGACTACGACATGCAGCGAGCTGAAGCAATTGACTTTGCAAGCCAAACTGAATTGGTGTACAAAAGAAACATCTACTTTGTATTGGCTAACTAGCATGCTGTTTACTCTAGAAAAAATCGCTTTACGCCTGTACATGGCTGGCTTAAAAGCCACCACCGCGTTATTGCCTTTTCACTGGCCGAAAGTTTATCAGGGCCCGGGCAGTAGTCGACAGCTGCTGCACCACATTCAGCAACAAGAATCAGGAAGTCTGCTGCTGATAACCGATGCGAGCTTGCGGCAATTGGGGGTACTGGATACCATACTGACCCAGCTGGACAGCCTCAGCATCAACTATCAGGTATTTGATCAAATCACGCCGGACCCAACCAATGAACTGATCGAGGCTGGTTATCAGGCTTTACAAGCAGCCGATGCCAGTGCCTTACTGGCTATTGGTGGCGGCTCGGTGATCGACGCCGCCAAACTGATTGGCGCCAGAGCAAAGAATCAAAAATCGGTGCTGAAAATGACCGGCTTGCTGCGAGTCTGGCGTGGCATGTTACCGGTCTATGTTATACCTACCACAGCGGGCACTGGCTCAGAAGCCACCATTGCTGCCATAGTCTCCGATCCGGTGCAACAACGCAAACTGCCACTGATCGATGTACGCTTGCTGCCCAAGGCTGCAGCATTGGACGCCCACCTGATGCTCGGCCTACCCGCCAGTATAACCGCCAGTACAGGCATGGATGCGCTGACCCATGCCATCGAAGCCTATCTGTCCCGCAACGCCACCCGCCAAACTGATCAGCAGGCGCTGATGGCTGCGCAGTCTATTTTCAGATATTTACCGATCGCTTTTGCCGAAGGTCAAGATATCGAGGCACGCCAACAGATGGCGAACGCGGCGCATCTGGCCGGCAAAGCCTTTACCGTCGCTGGGGTTGGCTATATTCATGCCATCGCACACAATTTTGGGGCTCGTTACCATGTACCGCATGGTCTGGCTAACGCTATGGTGATGCCTTATCTGCTGGAGTTTTCCAAACCAGCCTGCCAGAGCCGCATGGCAGCCCTCGCTCGCCATTGTGATATTGCTTCAGCCAGCAGTTCCGATGCAACAGCGGCCGATGCACTGATCGAGCGCATTCGCGCCATGAATAAACGTTTTCAAATCCCAGATCGGTTAAAATCACTGCAGCCCGCTGATATTCCAGCCATAGCCAAGGCCGCCAGAGCCGAAGCACGCTTTACCTATGCGGTGCCACGTTACCTGAGCCAACATCAGGCTGAGCAGCTGATTCGTCAGCTGCTGCCTGGTTAAACGGCCTATTTCACTTGTAATAGATAATCCAACCCAGCGCAAACAGCCGCTACTTGCGCCTGTATGCAGTTTTCTGGTGTGCTGTTTGCGCTGTCAGGATACACCTCTGTGGTGGTGACATATTCGGCTCCGCTAAAGCCAGCACACAGTCCTGCGGCTTTGGTATCATATAGGATCACACCAGGCTGCGCCAAGGGTTCACCAATCAAACAACCCTGCTCATCTGGCTCAGCAATATGTGTGACTGCTGCGACCGATTCAATGATAGCACGTTGAAAATCTGCTGCTGGTTGTACGGTATCACCAACTAAATAAAAGCCATCCGGGATATTCCAGTTGGTGTTGACAGTGCCATCACGGGCAGCCTTTGCCGGACGAAATTCGCTGTTATCGCTATCGGTGGTTTCATGCAAATCAATGTGAGCCAAAATACCTTCTTTGTTCGAAGATGGCCCACTGACCGAAGCTACATATGCCATGGCTAAAGCAGACTCCTGCGCTGGGCTATTCTCCACAAATGAGCGATTCGGGTCCACGGCCAATGGCGTCCAGCGATTGATGGTTTCATAGCCCCATGGGCTTAAACACGGTAGCACCAGTAGATTAAAATGCTCGCTGTATCCAGTAGCCTTGCTCTGCAAAAAACGCAAAGCGCCATGCACACCACTGGTTTCATAACCGTGTACCCCACCCGTGACTAACACAGTGGGCCTGTTCGGGTTCCAGGGGCGACTTTTCACCGCGAATAACGGGTAGTCTTTGCCAGCATAAGGTTGATAGTTCAGGCTGCCGTACTGCTCGACATCAAAGTCAGATGATAACTTGTCGAGCTGGCTGAGCACATCGTCGGCATAACTGCGTTGAATCCGCTGCAGACTTAACCATTCAGCTTTTTCGGTTTCACCCCAGGGCGTATTTGGCAACCCTATCGGGTAAGAAGAAGACATCATACGAGAGCACCTTGTAACATCGTTATTGTAATCATTCACATCAGAGCTGATAGTAACAACAGCCAGATTACTCTGGCAATCAAAGTGCGGTGCGTGGCACGAAATTCAGTACCGTTGCATTGATGCAGTAGCGATCACGTCCACCCGGCGCATCTGGGAAGACATGGCCTAAATGAATGCCAGACACTTTGGCACGGATTTCAGTGCGACGCATGCCATAACGATTATCTGGTTTTTCAACCACCGAGCCATCAACAGCCTTAGTAAACGACAACCAGCCTGTGCCGGAATCAAATCGGTCCCGGGTATCAAACAAAGGCGCTCCACTCAAAATATCGACGAAAACGCCATCTGGGGTATTTTTAAACACTTCATATTGCTGACAAAAGCGTGGATCGGTCCCTTGATCAAACGCCACCTCAAAAGCATCCGACTGGCCCAATTGAACCTGCCCTAAGATCCAGTAAAACTGCTCTGCATTCATATAGCCTTGATGACCATACACCTCTTTACCATCCTGCAAAAAAATCACCGTTGGTGTCCCCCAGGTAGGCGTGGTGAGCTCCAGGCCGGTCAATTGCGAGGCATAGCGCAGGTGGAGTGGCGTTTCGCCGTTGTAATCATTCAATACATCGGCTTTTAACTGGTCGCAATAAGGGCAATAACTGGCCGAGTCGATCACTACTATGTGGTTGCCTTGCAGCAACGCGCTATTATCTACCGTCGCCAGCTGAACCTCCTCATCTCGCTCAAAACGGACTCCGGTTGAGTGATCCGGGCAGTAGCCATTTGGATTTTTCGCCAGATAATCTTGATGGTATTCTTCCGCTCGGTAGAAGGTATCTAAAGGCTTAACCTTCGTCACAATGGCGCCATAACCAGCCTCACTTAACAAAGGTTGGTAAGCATTAAGCACCGCCATAGCCGTGTCGAACTGCTGCTCGCTGTTGGTTAAAATGGTAGAACGATACTGAGTGCCACGATCGTTGCCCTGGCGGTTCAGCTGAGTGGGATCATGGCTCTCAAAATAGTGGTGTAATAAGGTGGTTAAACTAATGACCGCAGGGTCAAAGGTAACTTCGACGACTTCAGCATAATTATCAGGGTTGTTGCGATTGCGTGGGTGAGTAATGGCCCGGTAGGTCGGCTCAAACCCTCGGCCGTCGGCATAACCAGAAACCGCATCCGTCACTCCGGGCAAGGCTTCATACATTTTTTCTGGCCCCCAAAAACAACCAGAGCCAAGCACGATGGTATCTAATTGAACCGTAGCTTGCAGTTCATTGTTGTTGCTTGTAGCGCTGGCATGAGACAAGATCCCTGTGTTTTTCTCCGGAACAGCCGCAAGCAATATAGCCAATAACAAAAAACCAGACAAAGCCATCAAGGTTTTCATCTCAACACCACCTAATAAAACACTATATAGATTTATACGCCATCAAAGGTCAGAGCGATCATTGCTGCGTCTGTGCATCCCAAGCTACACATGATAAACTATAGCTCATTTCAACATCCTTTCTTCATCAATAAACCCGGAGCATTCAAGAGCTATTTATGCGTGTAATCATTCGTTTGTTTTTCCGTTGTGTCCGCCTGCTTTTAACGCCATTTATGTTATTGGCTGAAAAGCTCAATACCCCGGCCCCTATTGAGCGTGATCCAGTTGAACAAGCCCAAGTTGATCAGGCATGCCAGCAGCTGGTGATGTATCAATTTTCAGCCTGTCCATTTTGTATTAAGGTACGCAAAGAAATAGCCCGACTTGGCCTGACTATCGAAAAGCGTGATGCGCAGCACCATACTGAGCATCGCGCTGAGCTTGAAGCTGGGGGTGGCCGGGTCAAAGTACCCTGCTTACGAATTGAAAGTGAGCACGCTGAAGTGCAGTGGTTGTATGAATCGAACGATATTATTGCCTACCTGCAACAACGTTTTGAAAACAAAGATCAAGCAACCACATAACGTGGCAACTACAGCTCACTGAGTGGCAATAGTCATTTAACGGGACGCACGATAGCGTTGTATGGCTTCATTAATCTGCGTCATCAAATCAGGATTCTGCGCTAGATGCGATTTGCTCAAGTAGATACCAAAAGCTAACTCTCGCTCTACTTGCCGCTGATACCGCTCTTCTTGCCACTCAGAGTCAGCAATCACAGCATAGAAGGTTGCTTCCGGAAGCATGATGGCATCCACCCGACCATAATCCAGTAGCGCAAATAATCCACGAATATCATTGGTTCCTGCGGCCACTTGATAGCCTTGCTCATTCAGCCAGCGATAAATATTACTATTCATCTGAGCAGATACCCGCGCATGTTGTTGAAACGATGCCATAGCAGGCGTCACATCCTGCTTTGCCGTTAACCAAACCCATACCCAACGGGTGTCGATCACCGGTTCGGAAAACACGGCCACTGCATCGCGCTCTTCGCTCGGGGAAGCCATAAAAAAACCATCCAAACTGCCCTGCTCTATTTCAAGCAACACCCGGCCAAAGTGTGGCACCAACTCAATGGTATAATCCCGATCCAATTCCGCCATGATCTGTACAAAAGCGTCATAGCCCTCGCCGCGAAAGGCATCATCCTGTTGGTAGGAAAAAGGGGGATAATCTGGCATGGCCATGCGTAAACGCTCAGCCATCGCCTGATGTGGGTAAGAAAACATGTACAAGCAACACAGCGAAACCACAGGTAAAAATCGGCTCATTTGGTACCCATCAATCAATAGCCTGCTATTGATCGGTTAGCATTCCAGTGCAAGAATGCTTAACTATTAACCACCTGCTGAGCTTATGCAAGTTTTAATCGAACTGCTGAGTTTCTAACCGGTATATCACATTAACCGATTGCTGCAGTTGGATGTGTTTTGGCATCACCAAGCTGCTTTGTTCCATGCTATCGGCGCTGGCTCGCATCTGCACACCATAAACACCGGCTCCAGCGCCAAAACCAAAATCTCCGCCAAGATTGCCCCAACTGCGGCTGCCTTCACTAATTGCAAAAACGGAATGCAATGAAACACCTTGCGCAGCAGACAACTGCTCTGCACGCTTGCGGGCATCTGCCCCAGCTTTTGCCACTAACTCAGTTTCATACTGAGATTGTTTACTGGTGCCAAACTGGCCTTGAATAGAAAAAATATTGGGTTGTTTGAACAGGTGATCCATGATCTCGACATAATGCTCAATCGACTGCAATTGAATAGAAACCGGCTGTGTCGCCGAGTAGCCAGTGATTGTTCTACTGCTGTAATCCTGATAGGTCGCTTCTTTATTGATTTGCGCCGCTTCTATCGCATCCAGCTCAACCCCTTTGCTTTTGAGATACTCCAACAACGTATTGCCTTGCCGATACACAGCAGAAGTGGCTTGCTCTGCAGTGCTCTCATTGGCTCGGATCACCAGGCGGATCTGTGCAGTATCTGGTTCAACATGCAATTGAGCCGTACCAGTGACGGTGATAAATGGAAAATCAGGCACCGGACTGGCGGTGGCAGCAAAGGAAAGACACAGTGTTACACCTGTGGTAAGCAAAAAAGATCGCTTCATAAAAACCTCATTCAATCGTACTATCATCAGCTTGAATCATAGTGCTATCAAGTGAACACTACCTTAATGATTTATGCCTGAACACCGTGAAAACTGTGAATAATTGTTATACAGTTTATTTTATTCTGCGCCATCCGAGTTGATGAGATTTACATGCTTAAAGCCATTCACCACGTTGCCATTATTTGTTCCGATTACCAGCGCTCTAAAACCTTTTATCATCAGCTTCTGCGGCTCCCCATACTGGCAGAAAACTACCGCACAGAGCGGGATTCCTGGAAACTGGATTTACAACTGCCAGATGGTGGACAACTTGAGTTGTTTTCATTTCCCTCACCACCACCGCGCCCCAATCAGCCTGAAGCGCAGGGCTTACGCCATCTGGCTTTTTTGGTGGATGATGTGCAAGCCGTCAGTGACTACCTGCAGCAGCATCATATTGTGGTAGAACCTATCCGCATCGATCCCTACACTAATAAAGCGTTCACATTTTTCAAAGATCCTGACGGCCTGCCACTGGAGCTCTACCAAGCGTAATTTTATCCAAGCTTCCAGCCGGCCCTGCGCCGGCTTTTTTGTGTTCGGTACAAAAAACAATCACTTTGAGCCTTGACAAGGTTACTGTGTGTCACCTAGTATATAATTACTGTGCCGCATACAGTATATGGCACACAGTAACCTGGAGCAAACAATGACCACAGCGCAACTGGATAAAATGCGACTGGAACTTCGGCGCGGTGTGCTGGTGCTGGCGGTGCTGAGTTCGCTGAAAGAACCGCACTACGGCTACTCCCTGCGTAAGCAATTGCAAGATGCTGGCATTGATATCGATGAAGGCACCCTGTACCCACTGATCCGGCGGCTAGCCGATCAGGGATTGCTGGACAGCGAATGGCGTCAGGGCGAAGGCCGTGAGCGACGCTATTACCAACTCTCTGAATTGGGTGCTGATTTATTGGCACAACTGACCAAGGAATGGCAACAACTGAACAAGGCCTTAGGGCCATTACTGGAGCATTAGCCATGGACTTACTTGAACGATACTTAGCTGCGGTACAGCAAGAGTTGCCTGCTGACAAGCAGCAGGATGTCACGCGAGAATTAAAAGCCAACATTCTTGATCAGCTGGATGCACTACGCGAACAAACGCCAGAGCAATCCGATGAAGAGCACGTGTTGCACGTGTTGCACGAGTTAGGCCCCCCCAAACAGATGGCCTATCAGTTTCATCCGCCACAACCCTTGATCCGGGCCGAGCTAATACCATTATTTCGCTTTACCCTCTTTATGGTGTTGGGCATTATTTTTCTGATCAATGTGGTGGAGTCGACCCTGCTCTGGCTAGGGCATGATCAGATGGGTCTGCTCTTACTATTAAAGCACATGGGGAGTGGATTTATTGGTGATGCGACGTTGGCGTTTACAGGGATCACGCTAGGCTTTTGGTCGATGAGCAAGGAACAAAAAAACCGCTGCCAACAGCTACCAAACTGGGATCCCAGCAAGCTACCGCAACTAAGCCAAAAATGGCAACGTATCGAACTAAGCGATATTTTCACCGACCTGGCCACATACCTGTTCTTACTGATTTTAATTTGGTATCCCGCTTGGGGCGAAGTGCAAAGCAGCCTCAGTTTAACAGAGCAAAGCCGCTTTATATTGCAAGTTTTCAGCCCTGTGTTGCTGTTGGGTATTGCCAATAACCTGTGGCAGTTGAGTCAGCGCAACTGGACTCCGGCCCTGCTGAAAGCCAATCTGCTGCTGAATGCATTCATGGTGATAGCCATTCTGCTCCTGGCGTTTACAGGCCCACTGATCACTGACGTACCAGAGCGACTATACTGGCTGGATGCAGATCAGCTTCATCGCAGCATCACCATAAGTTTGCTCATCCTCGCTTTATTCCCTGGCTGGGAAGTGATTCGCGACGGGCGACGCTTGCTGCAGCTGAAAAAATAGCCCTCCGTCATTTTAAGCAGGCAACGATCTGGTTGCCTGCTACTGCTTCGACAAACACTATGATAGGCTAGCCCTCATCGCTCCAGACTGAACAACTCCATGAAAATTCTGCACACCTCCGACTGGCACCTCGGCCAGAGTTTTTTTACCAAAAGCCGCAAAGCTGAGCATCAGGCGTTTTTGCACTGGTTGCTGGAACAAGCTGAGCAACAGCAGGTCGATGCCATACTGGTGGCCGGTGATGTGTTTGATACCGGCACGCCGCCCAGCTATGCCCGCGAGTTGTACAACCAGTTCGTGGTGGCCTGTAACCGGCTGGGTGTGACCTTAGTCGTGCTGGGTGGCAATCACGATTCGGTATCGGTGCTGAATGAGTCGCGTCAGCTATTGGCCTGCCTGAATACCTATGTCGTTGCCAGCGTGACAGACCAGCCAGAACAACAACTGTTGACCCTGCCATGCCGCGATGGCAGCCCTGGCGCTTTGTTGTGTGCTGTGCCTTTTATCCGGCCACGCGATGTGTTGCAAAGCCAGGCCGGTGACAGTGGCCTGGCTAAACGCCAGGCGCTGGGTGAGGCCATTCAGCAGCACTATCAACAGCTGCATCAGCTCGCGGTTGCAAAACGAAAAGAACTGGATCGTCCGCTTCCCATTATTGCCACCGGTCATTTAAGCGCTTTAGGCGTCAGCCAGTCAGAATCGGTGCGGGATATTTATATTGGTACTTTGGATGGTTTTGCCGCCGATGCATTTCCCGCGGCTGATTACATTGCACTGGGCCATATTCACCGGCCTCAGATCGTGGGGAAAAAGCCACATATCCGCTACAGCGGCTCGCCCATTCCACTCAGTTTCGATGAACTGGGGAGCGCCAAACAAGTACTGCTGGTGCAATTCGACCACGGCGCACTAGATAGCATAACGCCGCTTGAAGTGCCGCGCTTTCAGCCGATGGCGCTGTTAAAAGGCAACCTGAACCAGCTTGAACAGCAACTGGCTGATTACCCGGATAGCACCGACCTGGCTGAAACTGACCCCATCACCTGGCTCAGCATTGAAGTAGCGCTGGATGATTACCTGTCTGACTTGCAGCAACGCATTCAAGCCTTGTGCGCCGATAAAGCGGTGGACGTAGTGCAACTGCGCCGGGCCCGCACCGCAAGACGCCAGGCCATGGAGCAGCAACAGAAAGAAACCCTCAGCGAGCTGACCCCATCGCAGGTATTTGCCAGACGACTGGAGCTGGAAAGCTTTGACGACGAGACAGCCAGGGCGAGAAAAGAACGGCTGGAACAGCTATTCCAACACATGCTGGCAGACGTTGAAGTCGGGGAGACATCAGCATGAAGATCCTGTCGCTGCAATTTGCCAACCTGAACTCACTCAAAGGTCAATGGCGTATAGATTTTACCCAGCCACCTTTTGCCGATAACGGTCTTTTTGCCATCACAGGGCCAACTGGCGCTGGTAAAACCACTATTCTGGATGCGATTTGTCTGGCGCTGTACCACCAGACGCCACGGCTTGGCCTGATCACCCAAAACAGCAACGACATCATGACCCGCGGCAGTGCCGACTGCCTGGCGGAGGTGGAGTTTGAGGTCAAAGGCACCGTCTACCGGGCGCACTGGAGCATGCGTCGTGCCCGCGGCCAGGCTGATGGCAAGCTGCAACCGGCCGATGTTGAACTGGCCGAAGTCAGTCACGGCAAAGTGCTGGCCAGTCAGCTAAAACAGAAAAACGAGCAGATCGAACAACTGACCGGGCTGGATTTTGCCCGCTTCACCCGCTCGATGATGCTATCGCAAGGGCAGTTTGCCGCCTTTTTACTGGCCAATGAAAGCGATCGCGCCGAACTGCTGGAAGAGCTGACCGGCACCGATATTTATGGTTTGATCTCGATGCATGTGCACGATACGCACAGCGAAGCGAAGCAGCAGTTGCACGCGCTTCGTGCCAAAGCGGATGGCATGCAGCTACTGAGTGACGAGCAGCAAGCCGACCTTCAACAGCAACAACACAGCCTGCAAAGCCAGCAACAACCGTTGCGCCAGCAGCAACAAGAACTTCGTACCCAGTTGGAGTGGCATAAAGCCAGCCAGCACAACCAGCAACAGCAGCAAGATGCCAAAGCTGCTTTGTTGCACGCAGAACAAGCACTGGCAGAGGCGGCAACAGATCTGAACCGCCTGGCTGACAGCGAACCGGCCGAAGCACTACGTGGCCTGTACCAGCGCTGGCAGGATAGCCAGCAGCATGAACAGCAAACAAAAGAACAACTGCAAGAGCGCCAGCAGCAACAGCCTGAACTTGCCGCAGCGTTAAAAACGGCCGATGCCGAAGTACAGCAGCTGCATAACTCGCTACAAGAGGCGAAAAACCAGCACAAAGCACTGCAACAACTACTAAGTGAACAGGTGCTGCCGCTGGATCTCAGCCTGCAGCAATTAACGGTTCAACACCAGCAGCAAGTATCAGAACACACCAGACAGCAGCAAAAACTGCAGCAATTGCAGCAACAGCACCACGACAAACAGCAACTGCTGACCGAACAAACCACCGCAGTGCAGCAACTCGAGCACTACCTGCAGCAGCATACAGCCGATGAAGCACTCGGTCGCGAGCTGGGCCGTTTGCAAGAACAGCACCGTAGCTATCAGCAATTGCAACAACGGCTGGCAGACAAGCAGCAACAGCTGGCTAGTTATCAGCAACACATCGCTGACACCAATGCCCAGCAAATAACACAAAACAGCGCGGTGAAAGCACTGGAAACAAAGCAACAACAGACTGAGCAACAGCTTGGGCAGGCCCGCCAGGCTCTGCTCAATGCTCAGCAAGGCAGCAGCCTGGAACAAGACGAAAGCGAGCGTGATGCCATTAACCAGCAGTTGCCGTTACTGCATACGCTGCAGCAATTGCAACAGCGATACCAGCAAACGAGTGCGCAACAGCAGGAAAAACAGCAGCAGTTGCAACAGCTCACCAGCCAGCGCGAGCAGTTACAACAGCAGCACAAAACACTGGCAGCACAGTATCGTCAGCAACGACAGCTGACCGAAGCACTCAGCAAGCTGGTGACTCAGGATGAACAGCTGGCGCAGTACCGGGCAGAGCTTGAACCTGGCAACCCCTGCCCGCTCTGTGGCAGCGAACAGCACCCTGCCCTGCATAAAAATGACCATGAGCAAGAGCACAGTTCAGGCGAACCGTCTGCTGGCAACCATATTCAGCAACGCGATCAGGCCCTTTCGGAGCTGGCGACCCTGGAAGAACAAGGCAAGCAGCTTCGCAGTGAGCTGGATAGCTGTGAGCGTCATCTGACAGAACTGCAAACGACCCTTGAAAGGCTGACCACTGAACAACAACAGCTGCAAAACGATTGGCAGCAGCAGCTGGCGGAGCAATCAGCACGGCAGACAGCGCAGGCTATCAGCGACGCAGCAATTAATGACAAAGCAGCGCTGAACGAGCTGCTCACCAGCAAACAGGATCAGCTTAAGCTACTTAGCAGCCGCATCCAGCAGCTGCGTGCACTTGGCCATGAACTGCAGCAACTGCAGCAACAGAGCCAGCAACTGGACATCCAGCTACAGCAAGCCCGGCAGCAACAACAGCTGCTCGCAGAGCGGCTGGCACAGCAACAACAAAACCTTAGTGCCGAGCAAACAGAAGGTGCCAAGTTACAGCAACAACTGGATGCACAGTGGCAGCAGTTAACTCAGCTGGTGCAGGCGCAGCAGCAGACCATGCCTGCGCAAGCCGATTTTGCTGATTTTCTGGCACAAAAACAAAAAGATGCCGATCGTTGGCAGCAACAGCAGCAACAATTGCACAGCCTCAGGCCACAACTGGAACGCCATCAGAGCGACTGCGATCACCTGCAACAACAGCAATTGGAACTCAAACAATTGCTGGAAAAGCTCTCCACCACTCTCAAGGAAAGCGAAGCGGAACTGAAGCATCTTGCAGACAAACGGCAACAACTGTTTGCCGACAAAGATCCTGCCACTGAGCGTAAGCAGAGTGAGCAACAATTAGAGCAGCTGGAACACAAACACCAACAGGCCGGGCAACAACGGCAGCAGCACCAGCAGGCATTGCACCAACTGGAAGCTAGCATTCAGAGCCTGCAGGAAAGTGTGCAGCAATGGCAGCAGCGCACGAAAGAGCAGCAACAGGCCTTTACCGAGGCACTAAGCAAGTCAGTGTTTGCCGATGAACAAGCCTTTATAAATGCCTTGCTCTCACCTGAAGACAAGCAACAATTAACACAACTACGCGAACAATTGCAGCAACAAAAACAGCAAGCGGACTTTGCCATGCAGCAAGCCGAACAGCGGTTGCAACAGCTGCAGCAGGATCCACAGGCCAGCCAGTATGCTGCCAGCTCTGTCGCTGAAACCGAGCAGCAACTGCAGCCCCTGCATGAACAACTGGATAGCCTGAACCAGCAACTCGGCAGTATCACCGGTCAGCTGCAGCAAGATGCCCGCTTACGCGGTGATCAGCAGCAATTGCTGGCGCAAATAACCGGGCAACAGGCCCAACTGGATGATTTGAGCTACCTGCATGCGCTGATTGGCTCGCGTGATGGCGCTAAATTCCGTAAGTTTGCCCAGGGTCTGACGCTGGATCATTTAATCCATCTGGCCAACCGCCAGCTGGAGCGGCTGCATGGCCGTTATCAACTGCAACGCAAAGCTGGCGAAGGGCTCGAGCTTAGCGTAATGGACACCTGGCAAGGTGATGTGGTGCGCGATACCAAAACGCTGTCGGGCGGCGAAAGCTTCCTGGTTAGTCTGGCGTTAGCACTGGCACTATCGGATCTGGTCAGCCACAAAACCAGCATCGATTCGTTATTTCTGGATGAGGGCTTCGGCACCCTGGATAGTGAAACGCTGGATATTGCGCTGGACGCGCTGGATAACCTGAATGCCAGCGGCAAAATGATTGGCGTGATCAGCCATATTGAAGCGATGAAAGAACGCATCCCCACCCAGTTGGTGGTGACACGCAAAAGCGGCTTGGGTATCAGCCAACTGGCGAAAGCCTATCGGGTTGACCCAACAGCAGACTAGGGATCCAGCTGCGTTGCCAGCCATTGCCAGGCTTGCAGTTGTTGCGCAGCGTTAAACTCGTGGCCAGCGCCGGGCCACAACCCGGTCTGCAGCTGGTCAGCCGCGTCATGCGCTTGCCAGATCTGCTGCATTCGCTGATAGGCAGCCTGTACCCCGGCTATTGGCATCAGTTGGTCCTGAGCACCATTGATCAACATCATCGCTTTAGGCGCAGCAATACCAGCGACATCAGGGATATCCAGCTGAGCATTCAGACCAGGATGCAGCATATAAAACGACGACTGCCCCCGCAGTATGTTGTTACCCGGCAACAGTAAATCCTGATAACGATTCATCCAGGCGACGGCCACTGTGGCTTTCACTTGATCAGTCAGCGCCGCCAGTTGCCAGGCCCGAAAAGCGCCCATGGAAAATCCAACCACCCCAATACGGTCCGCATCCACGCCATCCAGACCGCTCAGGAAATCAACTAACCGCATGTCCTCGTAAGCCGCCATACCGGCTAACGAACGCCCGGCCAGAAAGAAATTTGCCGCTAAGGCCTGCTGTTGTTCATACTCCACCCGGCCACGATCACTCCAGCCAAAGGTATCTGCCGCCAGCACCAGATACCCCTGCCGTGCCAGCTCATCACCTATAAAGTGGCCACTGAAGTAACGCTCTACCCACTCAGTGGCTGATGCCAAGCGATGATCACCCGCCAAAGGCCGGATCATTTTCTCTTTCCCTATATCAAAGCGGGCACCATGATCATGCAGCAGCAACAAAGCTGGCTGTGGTTCAGTGCTATCCGGCCGGAGCAGCAGGACGGTGATCCTGCTTTCAGCGGTGACTTGCAGCGCCCAGCGCTCTGCACGATAGCCCTGACGTGGTTCGCTGGCCAGTAGTTCCGGCGAAAAGTCGACCACTTGATCCGGCCAGAGTAGTGCCTTTCGCAGCATGATCCTTGCTTGGGTTTTCCATAAGGCAATGTTTTCATCGCCCGACCAAGCCGCGCGATAAGACGTTGGCTTTAGCTCCAGATAAAAATCAGTGGTGCCATCCTCCGCTAAAATGAGCGAAGGCCAACCTACACAGCACAGATAGATCAACAGAAATCGTTTACACATCTCAGCCTCAGTAGCCAGAGCCATAGGTGTTTATTAGGGGCCTGGTGTAAGTTCATCAGAAAAAAGAATGCTCGATCGTTTAAAAGAAACACTATCTTATATGAGCTTATTTCAACTCAAAAGTCGTTTATTTTTTAATGTTATGCCAGCATTGGTTTAACTGGCGCTTGCGTGAGTTCCTGCACCTGCTCTGATGATTTGTTGATGTTGAAGAGCTTCTGGCGATGCCAATACGCCTGAGTATTGGGCTTAGCAAATAAGTAACCTTGCATTTTTTCGCAGCCGAGTCGCATTAGAAAGCGACGTTGTAGATCCGTTTCAACACCTTCCACAACCAGCTCCAGATTTAATGATTTCGCCAACTGAATAGTTGTTTGCAGAACTTTGACCTGAAGTGTATCCGTCGGTATATCTGTCAGAAAGCTTCTATCAAGCTTTAACGTTGTAGCGGGTAACTTTGCTAATAAACTTAGTGATGCCTGCCCGGTACCAAAATCATCGATAGCAAGATTAAACCCGAGTTTTCTGAGCACTCCAAGCTTTTCATACATCAATTGGCTCTGAGTAATGATGCTGGTTTCAGTTAATTCTAACTCAAGGACATCGACCAACCAGGGTTTGTGTGTGGCTAATGACACCAATTCAGCAAAAAACAACGCATCAATGATGTCAGGCCCGGCAAGATTAATAGACAATACGAAGGGCAGCCCTTTCTGACGCCACTCAGTCAATAGTCGCACGGCATCATTCAGTACAAACTCGGATAATGTCACAATAAAGCCGTACTGCTCAGCAAGCTGAACCACCCGATAGGCAGGCACAAACTGACCGGGTTTGCGCTCCCATCGCAGTAAAGCTTCAAAACTGTACACCTTTCCGGCCGCGTTAACCTTAGGTTGTAACCACAAGCATAGCTCACGCATGCTCAATGCTGCTTTCAGTTCTTCCACTAATTGCAACTCAGCCTCTCGTTCAGCGAATGCTTTGGGATTAAATAGTGCAATGGGATTAGTATAATAATCTGCAAACTCTAACGCCGACTCACACTGTTCAATATACTTCTCAATACAATCCGACGAAGCAGGTGTCACCGTAGCACCAAATTCATAGGCTAAACTCAAATCTTCACCTTCAACAGGCAAAGCAGTTGGTAGTTGTTGATATAAGCTTTTTGAATAGGCACTGACATCGCTCTCTCTCTCGGGTAAAGGACTCCATAATATAAACTTTACTCCCCGTATCCGCCCAATCATCACTTTGGCAGGAAGCACTGCTCTAACCTTTTTTGCAAAAGCGGATATCAAACCATCACCTGCGCTATAACCATGCGACTGGTTAAATTGTTTAATATTGCATATACGCACAATGATCAACATCCCTGGCATTCGCTCCGGCTGTTGCTGCAGATGTTTACGAATTAAACGACTAAAAAAATTTAGATTGGGCAAATGTGTCAGCGTATCGTAACAGCGCCACACTTTCTGTTGCTGCTCGTTTGTCAGTAAACGATGATTTAAATCGCGAAGTGCTGAAATATCTTCCAGTTGAAAAATGAAATGCCCCTGCTCCGTAGTAGCAATATGATTTATGACAATGATGCTTTTATTTGTAGTCAGGCATTCAATATTTTGCCCAAGCCAAAAATCATCTTTTTTTTCGCTGTTGTGCTTAGGGGTTAAAATGGTCGATAAATTAACATCATGATCCAAACTCAGCCTCAACAGCCTGAGCGCTTTGCTATTTGCCTTTAAAATTGTGCCTGGCTGGTCGGTTAACAGAGTCGCAAGGTGGCTATTTTCAAACACCTCTTCATATAACTTGTTGCTGCGCATCACTTGCTCATTCAGTGAGCGTAGTTGATGGGTATTCCGCTTTAAGGTTGAAAATACGCGTACGATTGACAGTGGAATACACAAGTTAAAGAATAAAAACAATAGGATATGCACATAGTGATGAGTATCAGGCAAATCAATCGATAGCTTCAGAAAGCTAATGGGCGTCTGCCATAGCAACAGAAAACCGAAAGGAATAAAATTGACCAGCATGATTGCCACGGTCACCCGGAGAGGGAAAAGCATCAGACTAATTAAGGGGGCTGCATAGACAAATAAAAGCCCGAGTTTAGAGAGCTCAAAATCATGGACAAATAACAAAATACACAGACCAGCACCAAAAACGCAGGTTATTAGCAAAATACTACTGATGATTTGAAAGCGAAACGAAAACACAAGCGCGAGAAGCAACACCAGGTAAAACGATAAAATGATCGCGATGATATGATGGGCACCGATGGCATAGGCTTCCAAAGCACTATGCAGTACAACACCACCTGCCAACAGCAAGCCTGTCAGAATAATAATACGCAAAACACTCAGGCGGACGGTCTTCATTGAGTCGGAGTTCAAATCTCGCTCTGTTAACAAACAAAAACGTCTTAGTCGCTCCAACATGACACCTCAATCATCATGAGTAATGATCACTCTTTTATCTAACACCTAATTGGCTCCATTCCAATAAAAACCATACAGTCGTTTAAAACAGCTTACCCAGCTGTTTCGAAAATCACAACGTATTATTTGTATGATTTTATTTCATTAGCTAACAACCCGTTTATAGCTTGTATATTACTTAGTCAAAATACACATTGAGCCGATAAAACCACAGCCAGAAACTCCGCAGGAACTGCTACTCTATACAGAGTCTTGTTATTTATACAGTTACCAAAGGTCATGTAGCATGCCAGACTATATTATTGCCGTTGATCAAGGCACCAGCTCCAGTAGAGCTATTCTTTACAATCGGCAGTTACAACCTATAGCCAGCCATAACGAAGAACTAGCGCTGAGTTACCCGCATTCGGGCTGGGTTGAACAGGATCCAGAGGCCATCTGGCAAAGCGTATTGAACTGCATCCAGCAACTGATGCGGCAAAACGAAATTAAAGCGACACAAGTGGCTGCACTGGCGCTTACCAATCAGCGCGAAACCACCCTGTTATGGGACAAAGCGACCGGCAAAGCCTTGTATCCAGCTATTGTCTGGCAAGACCGGCGTACCGCCGATCAATGTGTGGAACTGAAGCAATCGCATGAAGCCATATTAAGGCAGAAAACGGGGTTGCTGGCCGATCCCTACTTCTCCGCCACCAAGTTGCAATGGATGCTGGATCAGCAAGCCGACATCCGGCGCCGTGCCGGGGCTGGTGAGCTGTGTTTTGGCACCATCGATTGTTTTTTATTGTGGCGACTAACCGCTGGCAAGGTACACGCTACCGAAGCCAGCAATGCCAGCCGTACTCTGCTGTTTAATATTCATCAGCAGCAATGGGATCCCGAACTACTGTCTCTATTTAACATCCCCGCGGCCTTACTACCTCAGGTCTGCGACAGTGCAGCCGAACTTGGTATCACAATGCCAGACCTATTTGGCCACCCCATTCCTATTCTAAGCATCTTAGGCGATCAACAAGCAGCCCTGCTTGGTCAGGCTTGTATCGAGCCTGGTATGCTGAAAAGCACCTATGGCACCGGCTGTTTTGCCGTAGTCAATACCGGCAAACAAGTGCTTAATAGCCAACACCAACTGCTCAGCACCGTGGCCTGGCGTATCAAGGGCGAATGCACTTACGCGCTGGAAGGCAGTATATTTATGGCTGGCGCCACCGTGCAATGGCTTCGTGACAAACTGGGTATCATCCGCCAGGCGAGTGACACCGAAACATTGGCGAAAAAGGTGAGTTACCAACAAAGCGAGTTGTTAATCCCCGCTTTTACAGGCCTTGGCGCTCCGCATTGGCAACCAAAAGCACAAGCCGCCCTGTTCGGCCTGACCCGCAACAGTGGCCGGGAGGAGATCTGCGCGGCGGCCCTTCGAAGTGTCGCCTATCAAACGCAGGATTTGCTGCAAGCAATGAGGAAGGATGGCATCGAACTCTCGGATATCCGTGTCGATGGTGGCATGACGACCAATCAATGGTTCCTGCAAGCATTAGCCGATCTGACACAAACAAAGGTCCTCAGCAGCAAGCAACCGGATGCCACCGCCTTTGGTACCGCCTTTCTGGCTGCTTATCAATTGGGCTGGTACCCGCAATTAAGTGCTATCAACACACTCCGGCAAAAGCCCACTCAATTCACCCCAGAATTGAGCCCACACCAACAAGCTATCTGCTATCAGAACTGGTGTCAGACCATAAATAAACTACTGGCATAGCACCACAGCAACCTAACACCGGCTCAGAGGATATAGCTGAGCCACAACATCCAAAATAACTGTAAATATATAGTGTTGCGGCCGTAAAAGATTTATCATAAGGCATCTGATGCAGCCACCAATCCCAATAAAAAAGGCAGCCCCCGGGAGGAATCATGGATTCAAAAAAACTGGAGTATCAACATGCAAAACATATTGATCGTTGGGGGTGGCGCCGGAGGACTTGAACTAGCTACCAGGCTGGGTAAAAAACTAGGCAAAGCCAGTAAAGCTCGAATTACTTTGGTGGATAAAAACACCAGCCATATATGGAAACCTTTGCTGCATGAGGTAGCCAGCGGCTCATTAGATACCGATACCGACGGAGTGATCTACAGTGCTCATGCGGCCCGGCATGGCTATCAGTTCCAGCATGGTGAATTTATCGGCCTCAATACCGCTGAAAAAAATCTTACACTAGCAGCAATTTATACCGATGAAGGCGATTTGTTGGTGCCAGAGCGCACACTTCACTACGACACTCTGGTACTGGCTATTGGCAGTGTCAGCAACGATTTCGGCACGCCTGGCGTGAGCAAGCACTGCTACTTTCTTGATTCAGCACCACAAGCTCTGCGCTTCCACCGTGCTTTGATGAATAACTTTGTTCGCATCAATCAACAAGACGATGATCGGGCGCTGAATATCGCCATTGTTGGCGGCGGAGCCACCGGTGTAGAGCTGGCAGCAGAGCTGTACCATGTAGCTGCCCTAGCCAAGCGCTACGGTTTATCTGCCATGAATGCAAAGAAGTTAAAAATTCACTTGCTGGAAGCTGGCCCCAGCATTCTGCCAGCACTCCCCAGCCGTATAGCCGATGCCGTTCGAAAAGAGCTGAGCTTACTGGGTGTAGAAGTACGCGAAAACACCAAAGTAAGTGCAGCCAATGCACAAGGCTTTATTACCGCCGATGATCAGCAGATCATTGCCGGGATGATGGTATGGGCAGCCGGGGTGAAAGTCCCAAACTTCATTGCTAAGCTGGCAATCTTCGAACTCAACCGGCTACAGCAAATTCTGGTGACGCCAGAGCTCAAGGCCAAAGGCTTTGACGATATTTATGTACTGGGCGATTGTTGTGGCTTTCAGCAGCAAGATGGAAGCTGGGTACCGCCACGCGCGCAGTCAGCCCACCAAATGGCTAGTCTGGTCGCTGATAATATCTTACGACAACGCCGTCAAAAGCCACTTAAACCCTTTGTCTACAAAGATCATGGTTCACTGGTCAATTTAAGTCGCTACAGCACGGTTGGTAGCCTGATGGGCAACTTGACCGGCAATAGCATGTTCATTGAAGGCAAACTGGCGCGCTTTGTCTATATTTCGCTATACCGCATGCATCAGATAGCCATTCATGGTTGGTGGAAAGGCATGCTGCTGGTGTTGGTAGAAAAAATGAACCGGGCGGTCCGACCGAAACTAAAACTGCATTAGCCTAAGACAGCGCCAATGTGTCTATTGGCGCTGAAGGCTTAACACCAACGGGTCAGTTGAAACTCACTCAGGCAACGAATTTTGGCATCAGCAATGGCAAATTTTTCATGATGCCATTCATCCGCTGCCGGAATTGCCACCACCGTCATGCCAGCAGCTTTGGCCGCACTGATGCCAGTATAGGAATCTTCAAATACCAGACAATCGGCTGGTGCTATCCCCAACTTACCTGCTGCCAGCAAGTAGATATCCGGGGCGGGCTTGCCTTTGCTCACCATTTCGACGCAGCAATGGGCATCAAAGTAATGATGGATCGCCAACGTTTGCAAGGTGGTGTCCATTAAAAATTGCGACGAGTTGGTTGCCAGTGCCGTCGGTATTTGGCGCTGCCGTAGCTGCTGCAATAGCGTATGCACACCTTTTTTTGCTAAACCTTGCGTCACAATAGCCTGCCCCACCTGCTGAATAACCGCTTCCTCAGTCTCTGCCAGACTTTGCCCCTGCCAAGGCGAATGTTGATACCAGAAATCAGCAACGGCTTGGGTCGTCATACCTGCAGTTTGCTTGGTTTGCTCCGCGGTTAACTTCACGCCAAGCTGGCTAAACACACTTAATTCTGCCTGTTGCCAGAACGGTTCTGAATCGATCAACACCCCATCCATATCGAAAATAACCGCTTTCACCACGGACTCTCCTCATTAATTTTCATGCTGCTTCATGAACCACTATGCACTATGCTGATAATCAACGCTATTAGTGAACAGATCCATCAATAGCAACGTACACAAGCAGAACTTTTCATTCTATACAGTGCTGTCCATATTGACATGGCAGTGGTCTGACACACAAGGTATACACATGAACAAACTGATCTCCATTCCGCAAGAAGCCTTTGATTGGTATGACGATTATGCCCATGGTAAAATGGATCGCCGCACTTTTATGAAAAAGCTTGGCGGCTTGGCTGCGCTGGGCTACTCCATGACTTTTCTGACCTCTGCGTTGTTGCCCAATTATGCATTTGCAGAGCAAGTATCATTTAACGATCCTGCGATCAGAGCCAGCTACCTGAGCTTTGCCTCACCAGAAGGCCATGGTACCGGCCGGGGTTACTTTGTGCAGCCTGCGACAGCAGAAGAGTTACTGCCGGTCGTGTTGGTGGTGCATGAAAACCGTGGACTTAATCCCTACATCAAAGATGTAGCAAGGCGGTTAGCCAAAGCTGGTTATGTTGCTTTTGCTCCCGACGCCCTGCACTCATTGGGTGGCTACCCCGGCAATGATGATGAGGGACGCGCCATGCAAAGCTCGTTGGATCGTGACAAAATACAGCATGACTTTGTTGCCGCCGCTCATTTTTTAAAAAAACATCCGCTTAGTAGTGGCCAACTCGGCGCCGTAGGCTTTTGCTTCGGGGGGTACATGGTTAACTACCTTGCTGCAGTTGAACCAGACTTATTGGCTGCAGGCGTCCCATTTTACGGAACTCCGGCGCATGAAAGCCTTCGACACCAGATCAAGGCTCCGTTGATGATCCATTTAGCCGAGCACGACAGCCGGGTGAATGCGACCTGGCCTGACTACGAAAAAGCCCTTACCGCACATGGGGTTGTCTATCAGATGCATATGTATGAAGGCACGCAACATGGCTTTCACAATGACTCAACCCAACGGTACGACAAAGCCAATGCAGAACTGGCCTGGCAAAGGACGCTGGCATTTTTTCATGAAAAACTTGCGTCACATCAGCCGTAATTTATGTATGCATCCCTTGACTAGTTGAGTATCCGCCCCAAGATGCAGTACTTGAATTTTATTTTTGTGCAGAGACGATGAACCACGAAATACGTTACCGCTTTACCACTGCCCAAATCGCCAATCGATTTGCCAGCGAACTCAAGCATTGGCCAGTGGCTGATGTGAAAACCAGTCTGCTCGATGGTGGTCTGGCGGTGAAGGTCCGTTATCAATTTGATGGCACCGGCTTCGATTACACCTGTGCCGAGCTGGATGACATGGCAGCTAAACATGGCGGCACCGAAACCACTTAAACTGTGTGCATCCGGTGATCGTCTTTTAGCTCCTATGCGTACTCGCGGCACGACGCTTTGGTTTCATGCTACAGCAAAAATATAAATCTGATCTTTCTTTCGTGTCATTACGTTTCTTACACGGACTGTTACATCCAACTTACAACGAAGAGGAAGATTTATGAAACTGTCTTATGCTATTACCGGTGCTCTGTTAGCTGGCTCGTTGGCGTTTACTGCCCAAGCACACAACCACAAATCAAAAGCTGATATCGTAGACACAGCTGTTGCTGCGGGTAGTTTCACCACCTTGGTGACCGCAGTACAGGCTGCAGATCTGGTCGATACATTAAAAGGTGAAGGTCCTTTTACTGTGTTTGCTCCTAACGATGATGCCTTTGCCAAAATCCCAGCTGCAGACTTAAATGCATTGGTGGCTGACAAAGCTGCACTTACCAATGTACTTACCTACCATGTTGTCGCCGGCAAAGTCATGGCTTCCGATGTGGTCAACCTGACTTCGGCAACAACGGTTCAAGGTCAAGATCTGGCAATCGAAGTTAAATACGGTAAAGTCTTTGTCAATGGCGCTGAAGTAGTAGCCACCGACATTGAAACCAGCAATGGCGTGATCCACGTCATCGATACCGTAGTAATGCCAAGCAGTAGTTATTAAGGAGTAGCGTTAAAACGCTAGTCTTTTATGCACTCTCCAATGACACTTTCGGCCCTTTTAGGGCCGTTTTTTTGAAGATCCAAGCTCTATAACCGTATTGGAAGTTTTTCTTAAAGCGTTTGACAGGTGCGAACTTAATGGATCACTTGCTTGGTTCTGACAAGACTGGTGGCGTACTATCCATATAAGTTAAGAAGTTCGACCAAACCTCGTGGGTTCTCTGTTTTGTTAACTTAGTTTTGCAAGCGACAGCCATGACGCCTCGAATTGTGCCTTCACGCCATTTCGTATACACGGAGTCACAGTGGGATTGCATATAAACCTGCCAATCTTTTTGAGCTATTGTGATGGACTCGATGAGCTCGGAATCGAACGCATTATGCTCAAGGCTTGCTTCCAAATACTGGGTTAGTTCAGTTTGCGCTAACTCCAGTTCGATCAACGCACACTGGTTAATCTCAAGCGTGCTTAGAGCATTATCGCAGTCGAGAGTTTTATCGGTTGCCATAGCGGTAAATGACGAGATCGCTAGAGCTAATGTAATATACTTTTTCATAATTCACCTCGAAGCACACAGTCCCCACACAAGCTATCACGCCTTTTTAGTTGGCATCATGACCTTGAGCAACAACAAAGTACCACACGTTGGAAGTCCCTCTTAAAACATTTGATATGCCTTTAGCTTAAGACTTTATGAAGTACTTGCGTTTCGGTGCCGATGCGGCCATCAGGCCGATCAACCCTGTTGCTTGTATAGCGATCAGGGCAATGGCCCCCGATGCATCCAGTGCCCACAAAGTCAGGGCCGAGATAAGCAGCCAGCAGGCCGGGATGATCATGCTGAGCCACAACACCCAGCCGCGAAGCATGATCAGCAACAACCCCAGTGTAGTGATGGCAGTAGGGTCAGCATGAATACCAAAGACTTCGGCTTGCTGCCATGAGGCACCAGTAGTGAGTGGCGCCAGTAACGGTAGAGCAATGAGGCCAGCGAGGGCGATGGCTATACCGATCAAAACCGCGACCTTATCCACCCCCCCTAAAAAAACAGCTGGCTTTTGCTGTGGCATCGTATGAATACCTTTACCGCTAAGTGAAATGACAAGCAGCAACATCGCCTGAGCAAAAAATACATAGCCTATATAGCCACCCGCCCAATTCAACTCGGCATAGTGCTGCATAAAAAATGCCACGGCAACAAAGGTCCAAATGGGAGCAATAAACAGACAAGCCAAGCGAGTACGATTGGTGAGTGCCAGCCACACCACTGCCATACCCAAAGTCAAAGTGATCAGGTGTAGTGGCCAAAGGGTTTCATTTAAGCGCTCAAGCAGTCGAACATAGATTTCAATCGTAAAAGGAATAAAGTCTTGTAACTGATAGCTGGCCCCGCCGTTCATAGCGACTCAATGTAGCGTACCATGCGCTGTCGGTTGCTGGCCGAAGGCATGGGATGATGGCCGGCGCGCATATTCTCCTGCAAATGCTCCAGCTGAGTCGTGGCCGGAATAACACAGGTTATGCCGGGATGACTGACAATGTACTTTAGCAGAAAGTCCGCCCACGTTGTGCAGCCGCACTCAGCTTGAGCCCACTCGGGCAACGTTTCACCACGGCGTTTTAACGCCTTAATCAAACTACCGCCGTTGTAGGGTCGGTTGGCGATGACAGCAATGCCCTGCTCTTCTGCCAGAGGAAGCAGCCGGCTTTCCGCACGGCGTTGGGTGATGTTGTAAGTCAGCTGAACAAAGTCGATATCTCCGGCAGCCATGATCTGTTCTATCTCTCTGTGGCGGCGGCCATGTGAGGTGGTGATACCAATATAGCCAATCTTACCTTCCGCTTTCATGTCCCGCAGTTCAGCCAGATGCTCCCGCCAATCGGTTAGATTGTGTACTTGCACCAAATCGAATTGCGGTACTTTCCAACGTGATTGCAAGTCGTCTACCTGCTCGCGTGTCGAGCCACCAGCCGGGCTCCAGACTTTTTCGGCTGAGAACAGACGGCTCGGAATACCCAGCTGTTGCAAGGCGTACCCCATCACATCGGGTGCAGAACCATACATTGGGGAGGAGTCAATCAAGCCGCCGCCGAGCTGAAAAAATGCCCGGACCACTTCCATTCTGGCGTTAAGCAGCTGCGGATCGCGGCCAACATTGAAGGTACGCCAGGTGCCCATCCCGATGACAGGCAGGGTTTTGTCACTTTTGCCATAGCGTTTTTGATACAGCCCATCGCTGCTTGTATTCTGTGAGTGTTCGCCTGCTGACAAAGCAGCCATGGACTGGCCAAACAATGGTAAAGAAGGCAGTAAGCTAGCGGCCACACTGGCGCCAAGCAGCTTGAGGCTCTGTCTGCGAGTGAAGCGATTGTTCATAGTTCACGCTCCTTCAGATCATGGGGGCAGCCTGCTGGTCGTGTTGCTCTGCAGGACCCATCCGAAACACCAAGCATACCAGCCCATACACCGCGTTGACAAACCAGCCATTATTTAAGCTTGAAGCTAGCCTATGCAGTCAGCGGCTGGCGGTTAAAGTAGTACCTTTAAACAGTATTTTACGGTAGCTTAGGCAATTGGAGTCGGAGTTAGCCATTGCCAACTGCCAGTCACTACATTGAGGAATACATGCATTTACCCACTGTTACTCTGCTTGCGCTGGCTATTAACCTTATTGTGGGCATTTACCTGTATCTGCTTTACCGGCGCAAGCCTAAAGACAGGTGCTTTAAACTGTGGTCGTACTCCTGCGGCTTTTTTGTGTTGGGCTCGGCTCTGGTGGCAATGCGCCCTTACCCTATCCCTGAATTTTTCAGCTTTTTTATCGCAGACTGCTTATTGCTGCTAGCACCGGTCTATGTGCTGGCAGGGCTGGTTCAATTCTCACGTTTTCGCTATACCAAACGCCGACGTCAGCTGGCTTTTGTGGCTCTTGCCATTGCAATCACGATTTTTTTGCTCAGCTATCCGCAGCCAGGGCTACTCAGTATCATGGCCGCACTGGCCATCGGGCTGACATTTTGTTTGTGTGCCTTTTTATTAAAGAAATCGATTATCACCGAACCCATATTTACCAGAACCCTGCAAGCCATATTTGTGCTGCATGCATTGCTGATGTTTGTGCAGGCTGCGCTGGTTCTCTTTCATTGGCAGCAGTTGAATATTCATGGTTTGCCGGAATCGTCGATTTACACGCTGCTAAGTCATATTCTGCTCACAACTCTAACCGCCTTACTGCTGCCATGGTTAAGTTTTTTAAAACTGGAACGTAAACTTACCCTGAAGTCACAACGAGATGGCTTAACCCGTCTGGCCAACCGCGAACATTTTTTCAATCAGCTTGAATACTACTGGCAGCAACACCCATATACTCCAGCTGTATTTATGATGATCGATATAGATTTTTTTAAAAAGGTGAATGATACCTTTGGCCATGCAGTAGGTGATCGGGCCATTGCCTCCGTAGCAAAGCTGTTATCTAAGCAATTACGCAGCAATGATATTATTGGCAGAATTGGCGGGGAGGAATTTGCTGCTCTGTTAATTGATATTGATGAGCACACTGCGTTACAGGTGAGTCAGCGCTTATGTCAGCAAGTGGCTAAGCAGTTAAAGAGCATTGAAGACGCACAAGTTGAACTCACTATCAGCATTGGGATGGTACATGTGATCCCCTCATATCATGATCATGTGACAGCCTTTAAACAAGCGGACGAGGCATTGTATGCCAGCAAACAGGCTGGTCGAAATACTGTAACGCTAGGCAAACTGCACAGTGCCTGAACCAATCGTATGTAAACAGCACTGGATCGACGCTGGAGTTTCATGCATGCTACTGCCGCATATTTACTGACTGCAGATGACTGCACGAGAGCTTGTTTTATGGCGTTTCTTTGGGCGATTACCCTGTTATGGGCTTTTTCATTTTCACTGATTGGTGTCTATCTGGCTGGTCAGGTTGATAGCTATTTTGCTGTACTGAGCCGGGTAGCATTGGCAGCATTGGTGTTTCTACCCTTTTTGCTCCGCCAAAAAATCGCCCCAACACTGGCAATACAGCTGATGGGTATTGGCGCCATTCAACTCGGTTTAATGTACTTGTTTTATTACCAGTCATTTTTACTGCTCAGCGTACCCGAAGTGCTGATCTTCACCATTTTCACTCCCGTCTACATTACCTTGTTGCATGATCTGCTGGAAGGTCGTTTCCATGGGCGTTATTTACTCAGTGCGCTACTCGCCATTGCAGGTGCTGCCATTATGCGCTGGAACAGCCTGAATGATGATTTCTGGTTCGGTTTTTTGGTGGTGCAAGGGGCCAACCTCTGCTTTGCCAGTGGTCAGGTCTTGTACAAATACCGATTGGCTCACTGGCCAGTTGCAACCCCACCCGCCCATCATACTCTGTTTGGCTGGTTTTACTTGGGTGCGCTACTGATCGCTCTACCCGCCTGGTTGCTGTTGGGGCAACCTCAGTACCCCACGACAAGCCTGCAGTGGAGCATCTTGCTGTGGCTAGGGGTAGTGGCATCTGGCCTTGGCTATTACTTATGGAACCGGGGAGCGACCAAGGTCAATAGTGGCCAGCTGGCCATTATGAACAATGCACTGATCCCTGCGGGCTTACTGGTTAATCTGTTGATTTGGAATCGGGATACCGATGTCCTTCGTCTGGCTCTCGGCGCGGGCCTAATGCTTGTCGCGCTATGGCTGGTCAGCCGCCACCAGCAGAAGCATTAGTACCCCTTATTCTGATAGCCTCAGCAATCGTTCGGCCTGACGCTTCACCGCTTGTTTAAGCTCAAGCGGCTCCAAAATGGTGAAGTCAAAGGGCAACTGGCTTAGCCACAGTGCAAACCAATAGCTGCTGTCGGTGCGGGTGCTCAGCAGCAAACCATTGTGCTGCGGCTGCAGCATAGCAGCCATAGAGCCTAACACCTCCTCAGCTTCAACTTTGTTGGTGTGAAGGCATACCTTCACCTCCAGATTGCACGGCATGTTATTCAGGCTCTGGTGAAAATGCTCTGCTGTATTAAAGTCTGTCGGCCGTTCAAAGCGGTGTTCGAGCAGTTGAACCTGCTGTAACCGATCCAACCTAAAGGTTCTGAGCTCTTTGCGCAGATGGCAATAACCACTCATGTACCAACGGCCGCGGCGGAACAGCAAACCATAGGGATCCACTTGACGAGACACCGGCTCTTGCTGATATGAAGCATAGCGGATGCTGATAGAGCGCTGCTGCTCCAATGCATCCAACAATGGCTCCAGATGCGGTTCATAGGTATCCGACACAGACTGCGGCAGCACCAAACTGACACTTGAAGCAATGGCTTTCGCCCGGGATTTTAACTTAGCTGGCATCACCCGCTCCAGCTTTGCCTGCACACTGTGAAGTGCAGGCTCAGTGCCGGCCAAACGAAGGTTACTTGCAGCCAGTAAGCCCAGCGATAAAGCAAATGTCTCTTCATTGGTAAACATCATCGGCGGCAATTTAAAGCCGGCCACCAGCATATAGCCCCCCTCTCGCCCCTGCTCGGTGGTCACAGGAACGCCCATGTCTTCAAGCACCCGGATATAGCGTCGTACTGTGCGGGTATCAACCCCGAGCTGGTTGGCCAACTCAGTGCCGGTCAGTCGCCCATTGGACTGCAATAATTCCAATACCGTCAGAACCCGAAGCGTAGGGCCGCTCACTTGATTTTCCTTCTACTCATCTATTATTCATGTTCATGCTGCAAAAAAACAACTATAGCGGAAAACTAGGACGTATTCTGTCCTATATTGATTTTATAGTGCTGCTCAGGGGACCAACTACCTCTTATCTGCTTAACCAACAAGGAATGGAACCATGCAAACATTAACGCTTTACACCAACCCCAATTCACGTGGCCGTGTTGTCCGCTGGCTACTGGAAGAACTGAAAGTACCCTATCAAATCAAAGTACTGGAGTACGGTGCTGACATGAAATCTGCCGACTTTCTGGCCCTGAATCCTATGGGGAAAGTACCGGTCATTACTCATGGCGATGTGGTGGTCACTGAGGCAGCAGCAATTTGTGCCTACCTTGCTGATCACTTTGCCGATAAACAGCTTGCCCCTGCCACCAACAGCCCAATGCGAGCAACCTATTACCGCTGGTTATTTTTTGCGGCCGGCCCGGTGGAAATGGCCACCTCCGCCAAAGCGTACGATTGGCGTATCGATGCTGAAAATGCCCCAGCCGTTGGATCTGGTTTCTATCAAAATACCGTTGATGCATTGGAAACGGCTTTACAGCATGGACCTTACTTGTGTGGCGAGCAATTTACGGCCGCCGATGTGTATGTCGGCAGCCAAATTATCTGGGGCATGATGTTTAAAACGTTGGAAGAGCGACCAGCCTTTACCCAGTATTCAGAGCGGTTGCAAGCCCGTGAAGCCGCCATTCGGGCCAATCAGCTCGATGATGCACTGCAAGCATAATAGGACAACACTCAGACAAAATTAAGCTCATAGGGTATCGCTGTCACATAGGTGCACGGTGCTACCCTGTAACCTGCTGTATTAAATTGTTTTTATTGGTAATAATACTTCTTTGTGCATTCAACTCTGGGTAGGCTCATGTTTTTACTAACCAGAAAGGTATTTCCCATGTTGATGCAATTTCGTGTAATCGCTTTGAGTATAACCTTGCTATCAGGGTTAGTTGCCTGCGGCAGCAGCTCGGATAGCGATGAAGACCAACCTGACTATTCACAAAGTTATGTACAGTTTTATCATGGTGCAAACAGCCAGGAGCCTGTTCGATTGCAGCTGAATGACAGCCAGCCGACTCAACTTACCCTGGGGCAAGCCTCCAGTTTACGCACGCTGGAAAGTAGCGAGCATGAGTTTAGTCTTACCACAGTGCATAGCCAACAAGTTCTGCTGGAAGATAACCTGGTCTCAAAGTCGGGCTATAAGCATTTATTGATTCTGGCTGAAGAAGCTGGTGAGCCGAGCCTCCTGGAAGTTCAGTTCGATCGCAACATCACACTTGAGCAGCAATTTATGCTCACGCTCACCAACCTTTCGCAACAATTCCCGGAGTTGGATATTTATTTGGGTAAGGCCGATGAGGGTTTTGATAACGCCGAATTTGTAGAACAACTGAGCCTCATGGAAATTGCCTATCCAGCTGAAAAACTGGAGCGTGGACACTATACCATCTTCCTGACGGAGCCAGGCCAGCAAGACGTGCTGTTTCAAAGCCAAAGCTTTCATTATCAATATAGCAGTACGTACAGCTTGATCATACGCGATCAGCAAGGTCCACTGCCTGAGCAACTGATTGCCGATGTGGTATTGAACACAGGTTCGACCGATCAGCTGCTTCACCGCTATGCCCCCGCGCAATTCCGATTGTACAACAACGTGCAACCAGTAGAAATTCTGCTTGACCAAGAGTCTCTGCTTACACTTAATCAACATGAATTCAGCAGTTACGTCGCGCTGTCGCAAGGGGATTATCAGTTATCCGTAAACGATCACGAAGCCAACCCACTATTGAATAATCAGTTGCTCAGCCTGCAACAAGGTCAGAGTAAAGTGGTGGTATTGTTTCAGGATAGTGCCGGTGAAACCAGAAACCTTCAGTACACTGAGGCTAATCGACCACAGATCCATCAGCACGATGTCACTGTGATGAATCTCAACCACACCTATGATGAGTTGAACCTGTACTTTGTCCGGGCTCACGAAACCATTCAGGACGCGCACTATAAGGTACAAAAGTTAGAGATAGGTGACCAACAACAAATCCGCCTACCCGCTAATCAGGTGTCACTGGCATTGACCGCAATAACCAGTCAGGGCAATGAGCTGTTACTGGATAAAACAGCGCCCATGACCTTGCAGCAGGGACAGCATTACTTAATCAGTTTAGAGCACGACCCCGCTAGCCCAAATGATGTAAAGCTACGGATCGTTCATTAAGCCAAAGCGTTATGCAGCAGTAGATAGCTTAGTATACCGTTGTCTACTGCTTGTTGGTCAACTTGATAAAAAAGCCAGAGCAGTCCGGCTTTCATCACGAGATCACACTCACGGTATCCACTGAAACCCGCCAGTAAAACTGCGGTAAATCCCAACCAGCATATAAAAACTTTATTCCTGCTCCCGACTGCTCTAATTTAGCTACTAATCGATGTACTGGCGATCTGCTTTTAAAAGCTTTTTCGCTCGCCTGTGCAAAACCGCCATACTTTGCTGCCACCAGTAAAAATGAGCTGCTGAAAGTACTACTTCCATCATTTTCAGCAACTTCAGTACATCTGTAATAAAGCCCATATCCAGAAGGCAGCGGTCTTACCGGTACCGGTGACATGTCGCTGTAGCCATATTCAAGCAAAGCACGCTATAAATCTGCAACTAAATCTAAAGATGAAAATTGCATACGAGTTCCTCTGTAGATTTGCTACAGTTAAAAATAAGGGGGAAATTACTCACCAGTATCTTCGCTCGGGCGCGGCAGATGCTTGCACGCTCTGGCCAGGATCTCTACATAAAACTCGGGCAGTTCCTGCACCACAGCAGCATCAATATGTTGATTGATTTCAGAGCTAAAGATCTTTTCTGCGGCTTCTGCTGACGCGTTAAAGAGACAATCAAAGGCCCAGTAGTACATCCGGCTTGCGACGCTCTCTGGCCAGGTACTTTTAAATTTCATGCTTAATGGCGTCGACCAAACGAGCCGTATTCAGCTTAGCGTGCGTTAAAGCGAATGTTTTTTATCAAAATTCCTACAGGTTTGCATTCAAGAGTAAAAACTGAACACGCTTATAAAGCGCGCATTCTACATGGATAAGCAAAAGATAACCGTCACGTTCTGCTATTTACTGGCAAAATCTAAGCAGTGGTAAACCAGCTCTCTCCATCCGGACCTGTGATCCAGGAAAGCTTGTTGGTATTACCAGTTATAGTTACAGCCGCTTTAGCTCTAGTGCACTAGTGTGCTATCCGCTGGGAAATCTTACCATACTAAGGCCTTTCGATAATTGAGGCTCAATTTAAGCTTAACCTATTTTATTTTGTTAGTTTTCTCGAAAAAGACTCTAAAAGCCTTATTTCACATTCTAACCTCTAACTCGCTCAATGCCGACTGAACCACTCCTTATCATTTGAGCCTTTGACTATCACCAGCTTTTTCTTGTAGCCTAAGCAATAACTTAACGTTAAATCATTTAAACATCTTTGAACCAGGGTTAACTATTTCAGGTTCGAATTGGATTCATATTTTTGACATAGTATGTGATGTTTCGATACCAACAAAAGCTGGTAGCTAAGGGCTCTATGGTTTCCATATATGTAGCAGGTAAGGACAAAACAAAACAGCTAAGTGATTGGGAAATACGCTGGGACTCCAACCAGAATGAGTTGAAACTGATTTGCCATTTCCCCTCTGGCAAACGCTATTCCCGGCCGCTTAGCGAATGTGAAGTTACCCCCAGCAGAGACGTTCACGGAATGCTGATGGCAGACAAAGGAGGCTCTGTATACAGTGCGACAGAACGTGTGACGATTCTGGGTGAAAAGTATGGGCTTATTCGCTACCCCAACAATCAAAGTGTTTTTGCCAAAAAATTGGCCGATATTGAGCTTGTCCCAGCAACCACACTCACGAATGACGCCCTCTTCCACTATTTTGTTGCTGTGGCAAAAGCTCGAACTAAGCATGCAATGGCAGCAGAAAAATCAATTGCCGACAATGTGGTGCGTCAATTTGAAAAAATCCTTCCCCATGCAGACACAGTGCTGCAAGCTTACTGTACAGCTCAGATGCAAAAGCGTGTGCCGCAAGGAAATTACATCTACCCGTTTGGCATTAATGAAAGCCAGCTCAAGGCGGTTGAGCATGCTTTCACATCGCAGATTAGTGTGATTGAAGGCCCACCAGGCACCGGGAAAACCCAGACGATCCTGAACATCATCGCCAATATTATGCTGCGCGGGGAAAGCGTGGCAATACTATCCAACAACAACGCTGCTGTAGAAAATGTGTACGAAAAGCTCGCCAAATACGGCCTGGATCATGTGGTCGCAAAACTTGGGAACAAGGATAACCGAGAGGCCTTTTTCACAGATGGGACGACCACCTCACAGGAGGAACTCCCCCCTAAGCCTTCCATCGCACAGATCCAGACTGTGCTCGCAGCCTTGAAGCAACAGCTGCATACCCAGAATGAAATGGTGCAACTGCAAGCTGAAATTGACGAATTACAAATTGAAAAGCGCTATTTGCGCCAGTGGCAAAGCGACAACGAGGTAGACACATCAGCATCGCTGGATAAGTACACACTCTCCCCCGCCAAAGCAGTGGAGCTGATGGTGTACCTGGCTTACATCAACGAGCGAAAAATCAAGAAAATCACCCTGAAGGATCGGATTGAGTTGTTACTCAATCATTGGATACTGCGGATGAAGCCTTTCTCAAGCGCAGAGCAACGCAACACTATGATTTACGCTTTACAACTTCACTACTATGAGCAAACGCTACAGGACAAAAAAGCACAGTTAGCCGCTTTGCAGGAGATGTTAAAGCAAGATAATTTCACCACTTTGCTGGATGAGCTCACCAACAGCTCCATGATCTATCTGAAACACCACCTCAGGGAGCATATCCCTGCGCAAGCAAACTTCGATGCAAAAAATTACCGGCAGCAATTTGATGACTTTATCAAGCGTTACCCAATCATTGGCAGTGGTACGCACTCGATTGTAAACTCCATTGGGAAAGGCGCCGTTCTTGACTATGTCATTATCGACGAAGCTTCACAACAGGATATTGTTCCCGGGGTGTTAGCGCTTGGCTGTGCCAGAAACCTGATTGTGGTTGGTGATAGCAAGCAGCTAGCCCATATCCCTTCCACAGTAGGAATCCCCTCTCCCCATGAGTTCTACGACTGTGAAAAATACAGTTTACTCGCCTCGTGCATGGGTGTTTTTAACAACTCACTTCCCCGTACCCTGTTAAAAGAGCACTACCGCTGCCACCCCAGAATCATCCAGTTTTGTAACCAGCAATATTATGACAATCAACTGATCCCGATGCGGCAAGATAACGGTGAAGAAGCACTGACGCTCATTGTCACCGCCCTAGGGAATCACACCAGAAACAATTCGAATCTGCGCGAACTGGACTCCGTGCTCAAGGTGCTAGAAATACAGGATGGCGTTGAATGGGATAAGACCCACTCAAAAGGCTTTATTGCCCCCTTCAGGGCACAGGTTAGGCTGTCTGATAGCCATTTACCCTGCGATTTCATTAATGACACTGTCCATAAGTTTCAGGGCAGAGAATGTGAAGAAATCGTCTTTTCCACCGTGCTGGACAAGAAGCAGAGCAGTCAACGAAAGTTAGGCTTTGTCGATGATGCCCGTATGGTCAATGTCGCTGTATCCAGAGCCCAACATAAGTTCACACTCGTCACCGGCGATGATGTCTTCACCACTAATAATGGACACATCGCCGCACTGGTGCGTTACATGGAATATTACGCGGATAAGAAACAAATACACCGGGCGATTGTTGTTTCTGCCTTCGACCTGCTTTACAAAGAATACGACCAGTCCCTGCAAGCATTAAACGAGCGGTTGCGACCGACTGACTCCAAATTTAAATCTGAACAAATCATTGCAAATCGACTGCGTTCTGCAATGTCCCAAGAGCCCTACCAGGCACTGATGTTCCACTCCCAGATCGCCTTGAACCAATTGGCTGCCCCCACCAACGACGCTTTAACAGAGCGGGAGCAGCAATTTTTGAGAAATCGAGCCAGCTGTGACTTTGTCATCTACTTCAAAGTGGGCAAGACACCTTTGGGGGTGATTGAAGTGGATGGTAGCTATCACGACACTCCCGAGCAAGCCGAACGCGATGCGTTAAAAAATAGCATCCTGGCAAAGGTGAATATTCCACTGTTGCGCCTGAGAACGGTCGAAAGCCATATCGAAGAGAAAGTCACCACATTTATAGCCACATGGGCAAGAAAAACGAACTAATAGCCACACCCAGTAAAGCCTGATATGTTGCCATCAGTTAGGTTCCCATTTCTTAAATAGTGGCGAAGAATCAATTGAGGGATCAATGGTACTTTTTGAGCTCGCGCCAGTAGATATTTCCAACTTAAACGACGCTGACTTAAGAGAGTTAGTCGCACGTCTATGCGAGGCTGAATTAAGCCGGCAAGGCATCTCATCAGTTCATATAAAATGGGGCGGAGCACAAGAAGCGCCCGACGGTGGTCTTGATGTTTATGTACAAGATGTCAGCTCATTGCCGTCACCAGGCTTTGTACCCCGCATAAACACCGGCATTCAAGTAAAGAAAAATAGTATGAGTAAAGCTGCCTGCGCTAAAGAAATGCAGGATAGTGGCAGTGTTAAAAAAATAGTATCCAGTCTCGCAGACAACCAGGGTGCTTACATCATTGTCAGCGGGAAGGATCGTTGCTCAGATAAAATGCTTTCCGATCGTATTTCAGGCATGGCATCAGCGATTACAGGTTTGCCGAACAAGGAAAACCTTAAACTTGATTTTTATTGCAGTGACCGACTTTGCAATTGGTTAAGGCAGCATCCTGGGGTTGCACTTTGGGCCAGAATAAAACTCGGCAAACCGCTATCTGGTTGGAAGCCATTTGGACGCTGGACGTCAGTACCAGCTAACAAAGACGATGAATTACTCCTTGATGACCATCCCTGCGTAAGGGATCTCAATTCCCCAGATAAAAGCGCCGTTGCACTTATCGACGGAATAAAATTAGCCAGAGATAAACTACTTAATCCCTGCAGTGCAGTTAGGATTACCGGATTGTCAGGTGTTGGCAAAACACGGTTTGCCCAAGCGTTATTTGAAGCCGGAACTGGTGAAAATGTGTTGTCATCAACCGACGTAATTTATGCTGATTTAGGCGAAGATTTAAAACCTTCGGCTGCAGAACTACTGACTTATTTAATTGCCAACGATTATGCAGCCTTTGTAGTGCTTGATAACTGCAATCCGGATGTGCACAGGCAGTTGCAAAGGCAGCTGTCAGAGAGCAAAGCAAGGTTAAGTTTGCTGACGATTGAATATGATATTTCTGATGATAAACCGGAAGAGACTGATGTCATCCACCTAGAGCCTGCCAGCGAGAAAACTGTTTCATCACTTATTCAAAGACGCTTTCCAAAACTAGGACAGCTCAACGCAGACAGGATCGCTGAGTTTGCTGGAGGTAATGCGCGCGTAGCAATAGCATTAGCTAATCGGGTAGACGCTGATGAAACGCTGACTAAATTTTCCGAAGAACAGCTTTTCAAACGGCTCTTTCATCAAGGAAAAGTACACTCCGATAGCTTATTACACAACGCAGAGATTCTGTCTCTGGTTTACTCATTTAATGTATCAGCTAAGGAGTTTAACGACGAACTTAGCGTGTTAGCAAAGATCGGAGAAGTGAAACGGACCGCGCTGTACAAAGACCAAGCAGAGTTACTCCGCCGTCAGCTTGTTCAGCAGCGCGGTAACTGGCGGGCAGTTTTACCACATGCTCTTGCTAATCGGTTGGCGAGTAGAGCATTGGAAAATATCGCACCAGATGAAATCAATACAGAACTGTTTAAACCTGAGAATATCCGGCTACTTAAATCCTGTGCGCACCGGCTGGGCTATTTGCATGATTGCCAAGCCGCGCATGAGCTCGCAGGCAGCTGGCTACAACCCGGAGCACCACTACATAACATAGCTTCATGCGATGCACAGCTAATTGCCATACTGACTTATATAGCTCCGGTCTTTCCTGCCACTGCGTTAGCTGCAATTGAAAGAGCATGTGTCGATAAAAAGTTCGCTTCCAGAAAGAACACTTATTTTTCAACTGTTGTCGGACTGCTCTGCAAGCTTGCGTATGAAGATAACATGTTTGATAGAGCTGCTTCGGTGCTAGTGAAATTCGCTGAAACAGAAAGTAAAGATGAAAATAACGACAGTATAGTTAACAAGCTTAGTCAGCTATTTTCACTATATCTTTCAGGTACTCAAGCAACCCCGGAACGCAGACAGAAGTTTCTGCGGCACTTACATTATAGCGATAACAAAAGGTATCAAGAAATCGCAGAAAAGCTATTCAGTTCCGCTTTTGAAGCATACCGCTGGTCTTCCTTTGGTAGTTTTAGCTTTGGTGCACGCAAACGAGATTGGGGATGGCGGCCCCAGACAAATGCAGATGTAAAAACATGGTATGAAGGATTTATTGAAATTTTAAAACCTGGTCTTGAGGCAACTGATGAAAGCATCAGAAATCACAACCGGAGTATTTTATCCACTAACTTCCGAGGCCTTTGGTCAAAAGCGCATTGCTTTGAAACTCTTGAAAACTTAATTACAAAGCAAAATAAGCTAAAGCACTGGCCAGAGATGTTGCTAGCAGTAAAGCATACCCTGCATTACAACAAAAAAGCCCATTCTCCAGAGCTACTCATCCTATTGCAAAGCTTAGAAAAAAAACTTACACCATCAAGTTTCATTGAAGATTTGAAATACCATCTATTCTTCAGCACACACACCCTCACAGAACACTGCGAAGATGAATATCCAGAAAGCTATCAGGCTATCTGCAAAAAAATTATTTCCTTCGGTGAAATGGTCGCATCACAGTCTGAAATATTGGAGTATTTTGCACCGCAGCTTTGGATTACAGATAGAGATTCAATCTGGTTATTCGGTAAAGGGCTCGCACAAGGAAGCCAAGATAAAACCGAAGCCTTTAACTACCTTGTATCATTAATGCAGAAGCAAAAACGAATAGTGGTTTATCCAAATTTATTTGCTGGTTTCATAAGCGCTGTCTATACAGAAAACTCTGAACAAGCGGAACAGCTACAAGCACAAACATTATTGGTTCCTGAGCTGCAACAGCACTTTGTTTACTTGTTGTGTAGCACGCCGATAAACCAGTGGGGTGCAAATAAGCTATTCGAAGTTGCAAAGCATGGTCTTGTTGAAGCATCGAAATTTCAACGTCTCAGCCGTGGCCGTATACATGAAACAATTAGCGACAATGACTTAGCAGCAATCCTTGATGCCGTGAGCAAGCTAGAAGATGGCATATTCTTTGTAATTGAAATACTTAGCATGCGCTTTCACACCGATAAAAATAGCACTTATGTGCCTCAAGACACCCTAAAAAAGCTCGGCCGTACGACTATTTATCGGCTACTTTCATTAGATAAAGATAACGTTCATTATAATCAGCTATTTGGTCTGGATCGAATTATTGAGCAGTGTATAACTGAAACAGCACCACAGCATGAAGTTATTGAGATTATCGATTGTCTCTGTGATGGTTTAAGTAGCTATCGGCTCTTCAGGCCTGATATCACCAAAATAATCCTGTCTTTGGTTAAAAGCTTCCCTGAACTGGTTTTAAATCGAGTATTTAATGGTGCAGATCGACAAGACTACCTAGCATCTCGTTTATTTAAGGATAGTTTCTCTAGACACGTTTCTTACCTTAATGATGTGCCAACAGGACGTTTATTGGCGTGGTGCAATGGTGATGAGTCGCGAATTCAAATAGTCGCAAAATTCATTTCTGCCTATAAACCTTTCCCTAAAGAACCACCCCTCGGTGAAAATCCGAAAGCCGTGATGTTGACTGAACATGCTCTGACACTCATTAAAGTAGCACAAGACAAGCTTTCTGTTGCCAATGAAATATACGAAGATATTAGCCCGAGTTCATGGTCTGGATCTCAAGCCGATGCAATGGAAACACGCTTAAAAGCTTTTGCTGACCTGATTAAACACGATTTGCCAGAGATAAGATCATTCGTACAATCAAAAATAACGATTCTAGAGCAAATAATTCGTGAAACCAGGGAGCGTGAAGCTTTAAGGGATACTGAGCGTGAACAGCGGTTTGAATAATTCTAGATTCAGAAATCTGCTAAGGTCTTTCGCAGTGCAAATTAAAAGGGTAATAAAATGATTGAAATTTCAAATACCGCGGTACCTTTCTTGGTCGGGATGCAGTATGGTAAACCGAGCAGCAGCGAAGGCCAATGGTTTGATTGAACCCGCTGCTGTTGCTCCATCTCAGTATTGTTTTACATCAAGTGCCATCACTGCATCGTAAGCATTTAAATCCAGCACTGCCCTCACATGGATGATCTGCCCTTGCTGCATGGTAAAAAACCAGGTATAGCTGTTGCGATACATGTTCCCATTAATCAATGGTCGCCTCGGCTTCAAACAGAATGATGACGTCATTACCTGCCTGATAAATAGCATGCACCTCAGGTTTTAATGGTGTAGCAAGCCGTTGATTGAAAGGCGTCACCATCCTATCCTGAAAGTCCTGTAAATCATAAGTTTTGGCTGAGTCAGTGGGCCCCATGATTGTCCAGCGTGCATCTGCCGCAAGCAAGTCAAATGGCGATCCTGTGCTCTGACTCCATTGATTAAAGACTTATTTAACCAATTGTTTGTGATTGAGTGGCTCTGCTAGTACAGAGCCACTCATGAGGCACAACCAGATCAATGTCATTCTATACGGAAATATTTTCATCACGATAGCTTCTTAAAACGCATGTCCTTTACTAGACACTGAGCGAATCACCAACTCACTCACATCTACGTTGTCTGGCTGGGAAATCGCATACAAAACTGCATTGGCAATTGCGTCTGGATTTAACGACATAGTACGAAGTTGCTCTATTAATCCAGCGGCAGCTTCATCGGTAATATCATGGCCAAGTTCAGTGGTGGTGACACCTGGAGACAGAACGGTCACGCGGATAGTACTGGACTCCTGGCGCAAACCTTCACTGATAGCCCAAACCGCATATTTACTGGCACAGTAAACAGCACAAGAAGGACCCACAGCATGTGCTCCAGTGGATGCGGTATTGATGATCTGACCATTGCCTTGCTGTTCCATCAGCGGTAATACAGCAGCGATACCATTCAAAACACCTTTAATATTGATATCAATGATCTTGTTCCATTCATCGGTCTTTAATGCGCCCATCGGCGATAAAGGCATAATGCCAGCGTTGTTAAACATCACATCAATACGACCAAAAGTATCTTTGGCAAAGGTCACAAACTCATTCACCTGCTTGGCATCGACTACATCCAATGCATGATAAGCGGCCTGACCACCGGTTTGCTGAATATCACGAACAATGGCGGCTAGCCGCTCCGTACGCCGCGCACCAAGGACGACGATTGCCCCCTGTTTGGCCAGTAATCTGGCCGTGGCTTCCCCAATACCACTGCTGGCACCGGTGATTAAAACTACTTTATTCTCGACATTTTGCATCTGCTCTCTCCATTCGTATCTGTCTGTAATGACCATGCAAATAGTAGAGTCAAAGCCATGTCCTTTGGATACATAGAGCTACAAGGAAATTGCCCATTCCTACGGTATTACACCGATTTTTAATAGCTGAAATCACTGGCAGATGATGAGGCAAAAGCTCATCTCACAATGGTTGCTTCCTATCCAGGGAATTAGGAGAGATCAGGGTACTGAAGGCAATGTAAGTTTTGATTCAAAGTGCTTAAAATGATGCACTATGTGCTTAACTCCGGGTAAAAATCGATGATCGTCACGTACATTCAGATAGAAATCAATTTTACGGATGTCAGGTTGATCCCGGAAAGATATTTTGCGTAACTTACCTGATGCAATATAGTCTTGCACATCTATACAGGGTAACCATGCATAACCGATCCCTTCGCAAACTAACTCTATTGCTGAGCTCGTTTTGTCCACCGTCCAACAACCATCATTTTTCGTTCCCAGTAAACTTCCGACGGGATCCTGACCTACCCGAATCTCTATATGGTTGTTTAATTCATCCGAAAAAATTGCAGCTGAGCTCTCAAAAACAAAGCTTTTCACACCGAAAACGGCAACATAAGGCACACTTATGCTGCCATTTACGGAATATCCGGAGACGGTTGATTTCAGTACCGATAACACAACATCAGTATAAGCTCCATCGTCAAATGGTGCTTTTGATACTTGAGTGATCTCAAGTTGCTTAAGCAAAAGCTCTGCGCTGGTAGATTGCAGCACACACCTGAGAATTCCATTCGGGAACAAGGCATCAACAGCAACTTTAATGCTTGAATCATTTAAACCAGTTAAGCCAGCGACATAGCTTTCAAGGTTGCGCGCATCGGATAATAGCTTCTCAGCCAGATGGAATACTTTCCTGCCATCTGGCGTTAATTGTGTTTTTTTACCCTCAACTTTAAGCAAGCTGACATTTAGCGTCTGCTCTAATTTAGTGACTGAGCGGTGTACTGACGATTTGCTTTTATAAACTTTTTCGCTAGCCTGCGCAAAACCACCATATTTTGCGACTGCTAAGAACATATGCCATTGCTGGATGGTAGCTTTATTCATGTTCTGCGCTCCCAATGTACCATTTCATACCATGCAATCCGATTGCTAATAAACCCCTTTCCGGCATGGAACAGAGTGCCAACACTAGATATCCCTGCTGGAATTGAAATAAAAATGCTCCTTCTTGTACGTCGATCAGAGTGAGATGCTGAAAGTACGGCTTCTGATCAAAAGCGCCATGAGTAAGCAATGTTCAGAAAGTCCATGCCTGGATTACGGTTGGATAAACCAGCATTAGAGTAATGCATATAACGAATCGCCAGCATCTTACTGCTTTGCTGATCCAGCCCTATTAACAAGCCGAGTCGATCTTCAAACTGAAAATATGAGCCTAAATCTTTACCGGCGAACTCACGCTTTGTCAGCACGCTGACACCAACCCCAAGCTCCCAAAACACGGGCTTACCAGACCAATTTGCAAACTGCTTTTTCAACACAGGGGACAGTGCTAACACCACATTACTTTGATACTTCGATGGCTGACCATACTGCCAAAAGTTGGTGCTTGCTTCCCAATACAAATTAGCGTCACCCAGTATTGGTAAAGTCGCAAAGTGATACTCCGAGGGGCGGTAAGCCAATCGAAGCCCCTGCACTCTTCCTGCACCCTTCAGGTACTCTACTGAAACCTGTGAGATATGCTCTGTGCCTGTATCAGCCTGCACCTGCCCTAGCATGCTAACAAAAAGCATGCATAGTACTCCCAACTGCCGCATACACTAACCCCGCTCTACGTATCTTCCATCAAGGACTAATTAACCATAGCAATATTATACCGATCGGTACAAAACAAGTAAACAGTCTATTCCCAGAAACATTATTTGCTCTGTGAAAAATGTTTTGACGTAAATTAATGTACTCTTCTTTAGGTACCGCCCTTTTAATCTGTAAGCGACGATTCAGACAGTGGCTATAACAACATCACGGTTGTTACTGAACTACAGTATAAAAAGCCGGACAACTCCGGCTTTATCACTGTGTAACCATCCCTACATCAGCTGGATCCCGCCACCAAAACTGCGGTAAATCCCTACCAGGCGGATAAAGCTTTGTTGTTGCAACTGCGCCAGTTGATCGCGGCTACGCAGAAGCTCCCGTTCGGCATCGAGCAGTTCGAGAAACTCTCCGCTGCCGGCAATATAGCGCTCGCGGGCTATTTGCACAGCTTTGTTACTGGCTTGCCACTGCAGTTCGGTGCTTAGCTGCTGCTCGCGGCTTAGGTTGTAACTGCCCAGCGCCAGCTCCATATCGTTCATGGCGTTAAACACCTGCTGCTCAAACTGCGCCAGCGCCATGGCTGAGCTGGCTTTGGCGGCACGGATGCGGGCTTTTACCGAGCCTAAATCACCTGCCTGCCAGCTTAAGCTGGGGGCGACCGACCAGCTTTGCGTATCAGTACCCAGCGTTAAACCAGGGTCGGAGACAAAGCCCAGAAAACCACGTACCGATAGATTCGGATACAGATCTGCCGTAGCCACGCCAATGTCTGCGGTGCGGGCAGCGAGCATCCGCTCAGCACTTGCCACATCAGCACGGTAACGCAGGTAGTTTTCACCTTCGACAATGGCAACGGGTTGTTTTAGTTCGGGTAAATGCGGCACGGCCCCTAACTTTAGCTGACCCGGGCGCTGTGCCAGTAAAGCCGATAAAGTTGCATCAGCCGTGAGCAGCGCGACCCGGTAAGCCGGCACTGAAGCTTGCACCTGATGTAGCTGCACATCGATTTGTGCCAGTTCGTACTCCGAGGCCATACCGGCATCCAGCCGGGCCTGCACTATGGCGCGGCTTTGTTGCAAAATTTGCAGGTTTTGCTCTGCCACCACTAGGCGCAGCTGGGCACCCCGGTATTCACCATAATTAATGGCAACCTGGCTGATCAGCTGCAACTGGGCATCGTGCCACAGAATATCGGCCTGCTGCGCCTGCGCCTGCGCCGCTTCACTGGCCCGGCGCAATTTACCAAAGAGATCCAGGTCCCAGCTGACACTGGCACCGGTGCTGTAGCCACGGGTGATCACGCCGTTATCATCAGGTGAGAGCGTCGCGTTCTCGCTGGCCTGATAGCCGGCATCCAGTGTGCCTTTGGGCAATACATCGTTGTTGGTATCACGAAATACCGCATAGGCCCGGTCGACGTTCGCCCTGGCTTGCGCCAGGGTACGGTTTTCTGCCAGTGCCCGCTCAATCAACTGATTGAGCGCGGCATCATCAAAGGCCAGCCACCAGTTTTGTAACTGCTCTGCTTGCTGATAAGGGCTGGTGAAGCGAATATCTGCCACCCGGGCCGGTGATTGATAATCCGGCCCTACGGCACAGGCACTGAGCGCTGCCACCAGGATAGCAATGGCTGTTGGTTTAAGCGGACTACGCATGCGTGGCCTCCACTGAGTTCATGGTTGTGGCTGGCGTTTGCTGTAGGGCCTTTTTCTCGGCCCGTCTTGCCAGCATGTAATAGAACAGCGGGGTTAAAATCAGCCCGAAAATAGTCACGCCTATCATGCCGGAGAATACCGCCACCCCCAGTGCCTGGCGCATCTCTGCACCGGCTCCGCTGGAAAACGCCATCGGTACCACGCCCATAATAAAGGCGATTGACGTCATCAGGATGGGACGTAACCGCAATCGGCTTGCTTCCAGAATCGCTTCCATCGCAGTTTTGCCATGGTCTTGCAGTTCTTTGGCAAATTCGACGATTAAGATGGCGTTTTTGGTGGCCAGCCCGACCAGCACTATTAAACCGATCTGGGTCAGGATATTATTGTCACCGCCGTAGATCAGTACGCCGCTTAGTGCCGATAAAAGCGTCATCGGGATAATCAGGATAATGGCCAGCGGCAGGCTTAAGCTTTCGTACTGCGCCGCCAACACCATAAAGACCAGCAGGATCACCAGTGGATAAATAAAGACACCGGCATTACCCGCCAGGATCTGCTGATAGGTCAGCTCAGTCCACTCGTAGGTCATGCCATTTGGCAGGGTTTCTGCCAGGATGCGCTCTATCGCCGCCTGAGCCTCGCCGGTGCTAAAACCGGCCGCCGGTCCGCCATTAATTTCTGCGGTGGTAAAGCCATTGTAGTGCATCACCCGATCTGGCCCTGCCGAGTCCGTCACGTTAATAAAGGACCCCAATGGCACCATTTCACCCTGCCGGTTAGGCACTTTTAACTGGCTGATTTGCGCCGCACTTTGGCGAAACTGCTCGTCGGCCTGCATGTTCACCTGATAAGTACGACCAAACTGGTTGAAATCATTGACATACATCGAGCCCATATAGGCCTGCAACGTTTGGAAGATATCGTCCAGCGCTACGTTCTGTTGCTTGGCTTTGGTGCGGTCGATATCCAGATCCAGCTGCGGCACATTCACCTGGTAACCAGAAAACACGCCTTCCAGTTCGGGAGTCGCCCAGGCCTTTTGCATTACCTGCATCGTCACCCGGTACAGCTCTTCATAACCGTGGTTGGCACGGTCCTGAATTTGCAACCGGAAACCACCAATAGTGCCAAGCCCCATCACCGGCGGTGGTGGGAAAATGGCGATAAAGGCATCTTCGATACCGGCAAACTTCTGGTTGAGCGCCGCAGCGATGGCATTGCCGGATAGTTCTGCAGAACCGCGCTCATCAAACGCATCCAGGCCAACAAACACAATGCCGGCATTAGGACTATTGGTAAAACCATTAATACTCAGACCAGGGAAAGCAACTGAGTTAGCCACGCCAGAGTGATCCAAAGCAATTTGCGACATTTCTTTTATCACAGCTTCCGTCCGCTCCAGCGAGGCAGCATCCGGTAACTGGGCAAAAGCCACCAGGTACTGTTTATCCTGGCCAGGCACATAGCCTGTCGGGGTTGTGGCAAACTGCAAGCCGGTGACACCTACTAATGCGATGTACATAACGCCGACAATAGCGCCATAGCGGATCACCTTTTTCACCAACCAGCCGTAGCCGCTGGATAGATGGGCAAAAAAGCGGTTAAAGGGGGCGAATACCCAGGTACCAAATAACTTATCCATACCACGGGTTAAAGCGTCTTTTTTCTCGTTATGGCCTTTCAATAGCAATGCCGCCAGCGCCGGGCTAAGCGTCAGCGAGTTGATGGCCGAGATAAAAGTAGAAATGGTAATGGTTAAGGCAAACTGCTTATAGAACTGCCCGGTTAACCCCGACATAAAGGCAGTAGGAATAAACACCGCCGCCAGCACCAGGGTGGTCGCCACAATAGGCCCGGTCACTTCTTTCATTGCTTTTTGTGTAGCTGCCAGTGGCGCTAAGCCTTCACTGATATTACGCTCGACGTTCTCCACTACCACGATGGCGTCATCCACCACGATACCGATGGCCAGTACCAGCCCGTACAGGGATAACGCATTGATCGAAAAGCCCAGCAAATGCATAAAGGCAAAGGTACCGACTAAGGATACCGGCACCGCCACCAGTGGAATAATAGAGGCCCGCCAGGTTTGCAAAAACAGCACCACCACCAACACCACCAGTAGCACGGCTTCCAGCAGCGTTTTCACCACCGCTTCGATGGAGCCCCGCACAAACACAGTTGGATCGTAAACGATATCGTAGGCCAACCCTTCCGGAAAGTTGTTGGCCAGTTCGGCCATTTGTGCCCGCACATCGTTCGAGATTTGGATCGCGTTCGAGCCAGAGGCCTGAAAAATTGGAATGGCAACGGCTTCTTTATTGTTCAGCAAAGAGCGCAACGCATAGTTGGATGCTCCCAGCTCGACCCGGGCAACATCCTTTAACCGGCTGATTTCTCCATTGGCACCCACCTGAATGATAATATCTTCAAACTCTTCAACCGTGGTTAAACGGCCTTTGACATTGATCAGCAACTGAAACTCAGCATCACGGCTGGGCTGGGCACCTAAACTGCCAGCAGCAGCCTGCTGGTTCTGCTCGCGAATGGCGGCAGCGATTTGTGTTGGTGATAAGCCCAATGCGGCTACTTTATTAGGGTCCAGCCAGATACGCATGCTGTAGTCGCCGGCACCAAACAGCTGGACGTTACCCACCCCGTTAATCCGAGCTAATTCATCTTTTACGTTCAGAGCGGCATAGTTCGACAGATACAGCATGTCGTAACGCTGATCGGGCGAGGTTAAGTGCACCACCATGGTGAGATCAGGTGACGATTTCTCGGTCACTACCCCTAAACGCTGCACTTCCTGCGGTAAGCGGGGCCTGGCACGGTCTACTCTGGCCTGCACCTGACTTTGTGCCAAATCAGCATCGGTTCCAATGGCAAAGGTAATGGTTAATGTCATACGACCATCCGAGGTGGCCTGCGATGACATATAGAGCATATTTTCCACGCCGTTAATTTCCTGCTCTAACGGTGAGGCGACTGTTTGTGCAATCACTTGTGGGTTGGCTCCCGGATAGTTCGCCGTAACCACCACAGTCGGTGGCACCACTTCCGGGTACTCGGTCACCGGCAACTGCCAAACCGCTATCGCACCGGTAATAAAAAACAGCAGTGAGATCACAGCGGCAAAAATAGGCCTTTTAATAAAAAATTGCGAGAGCATAACGCGTCCTTACCCTTGGTTCGCCGCTTTGCCAGCCTGGGCTGTCAGTGCGGAGCTGGTTTGATCCAGTAACTGTTGTTCACGACGCAGATTGGCCAGCTGTTCGCTGCTTGCCATCGGCACCATTCGGGGGTCGATCTTCATATTGGGCATGACTCGCTGCAGGCCATTTACAACAATTCGATCCCGGGCCGATAAACCCTCACGTACAATGCGCAGACCATTGACCTTTTCACCCAGCGTAATTGCACGGTACTCCAGCTGGTTATCGTCATTCACCACCAGCACAAACTTGTTGCTCAGATCGGTGCCGATGGCTTTTTCATCAATCAGCACGCCATCGTACGACTGGCTACCGACTAATTTAATGCGGGCGAATAAACCTGGTAGCAAATCGTTGTCTCTATTATCGAAACGGGCACGGATGCGGATGGTACCGGTCTGCTGATTGATGCGGTTGTCGACAAAATCAATACTGCCGGTGTAGCTGAATGCCGGGTCATCGGCCAACGCCATGTACACCGGATTGGCTGCAGCATCACGGGTATCCGCCCGCTGGCCTGCACTGGTTAGCCGGCTGTATTTCAGATAACTTTGCTCATCCACATCAAAATACGCATGCATGCTGTCGGTAGAGACAATGTTGGTCAGCTGGCTTTGGCCTGCCAGCACATAGTTGCCGGCGGTGACCTGCGCATAGGAAACCCGGCCGCTGATCGGCGCTGTAATGCGGGTGTAGCTTAAATCCAGTTCAGCCCGTTGCAGCGCAGCCTCTACCGAAGCCACGGCAGCAGCCGTTTGTTGTTTGCGGGCCAGGCGGCTGTCCAACACTTCAGCCGATATGGCACGCTGCTGACTCAAAGTTTCCGCCCGGCGGTATTCACTCTGAGCCAGTTCAGCGGCACTTTTCGCGCTGAGCAGTTCAGCATTCAGCCTGGCCACTTCTGCCGCAAAAGGCCATGGCTCTATCTGCAGCAGCAAATCACCCTGCTTCACCAAGGCGCCTTCCTGAAAATGCACTTGCTCTATGTAGCCTGACACACGCGGCATCAGTTGCACGGTTTGTGGTGCCTGCAAGCGGCCGGTAAATTCATCCCATTCGGTAATGCGTTCGAATACGACCTCTGCCACACTCACTTGCATCGCAGCTGGCTCTTGCTCCTGATCACTGGCTTCCGGTTGACTGCAAGCCGCCAATACCAGTACCGTCATACTGGCAAGCAGGAATGTTTTTATCGTGTTGTTTGTACTCATAACGCTGTTCTCCACACTATGGCAATGGTTTGCCTGTGACTTTCCTAAAAAAGTTTCCTTAAGAGGCTTCCCTTAGATAACTTCATTCTGTACCGATTGGTAAATATATAGCACAACTGAAAACTGTCAATTCATTTTTGTACCGATCAGTAAGTTACTTTAATTCTATGACAGAAAAATTTGTTCTAAACATGAACTGCACGAGCACCTTTGCAGTAATTGGTGAGGTAGAGCCGACAGAGGCGCTGTAAGGGTGTGCTGGAATGGTAGGCTGAACTGACGCATGCTTTAATACCAAAAGCCGGATCATTCTTGCCTGATACTCCAAAAAAGCTGGATCAAGTGAAATGCGGTGAACGATTGCATCGGATGAAGTGTCTTAATGAAGAGCTAAGCATGCTTTATGTACCCGCCGGTAAAAAACCATACTGGACAAGGGGGCTTATGCTATTTACTATATCAGTAAGTTTTAATTCAGGAGCTGAACAATGTCAGTAGTAAGTTGCACTCCGCATGTAGGCCGCCCGCGAGCCTTTGATATGACCACAGCGCTGGAAAAAGCGCTGGAGGTATTCTGGCGTAACGGCTATGACGGCACCTCTTTGTCAGATTTAACTGAAGCCATGGGTATTAACAAACCCAGTTTGTATGCTGCCTTTGGTAACAAAGAGCAATTGTTTTTAAAAGCCATCGAGTTCTACGAAAACCGCTCCTGCTCGTTTTTCTTGCCTGCTCTGGAAAAGCCAACCGCTTATCAGGTGGCTGAGCATATGCTGTATGGTGCGGCGATGAATATGACCGACAAGGAGCATCCGCAAGGTTGCGTGGTAGTACAAGGTGCTTTGTCGTGCAGCGAAGCGGCCGCTCCCGTGAAAGAAGCCCTGATGAATCGCCGGGTTGAAGGCGAACAAAAGCTCTGTGAACGTCTTAAGAGAGCCATCGCGGAAGGTGATTTGCCTGCCGGTGCAAATGCAGAAGTGCTGGCCCGTTACCTCGGTACCGTACTACAAGGTATGGCTATTCAGGCCAATAATGGCGCCACCTCCGAGCAACTGCGCCAGGTCGCGCAGATGACATTGCAAGCCTTTCCTCGTAACTAACTCAGTATTGGCTGTTATTCAAACTGGCTATTCCGTCACAAGCTATAGCCTTAGCGCCATAGCGAACATTAACATCACGGTTTTGACGGCCAAGTTGACAAGGCTTGGCCAGCAACCGCTTCCAGCACATCGCGACTAAAGCCAGCTTTGGCTTGAACAGCCATACCGTGGGTCACTGCCATCACAAAAGCGGCAAGTGCAGCACAATCTGCCTCTTCAGGCAGATCCCCTTCCTGTTTTGCTCGTTCAAAACGCTCACGCAGCGCCGTTTCTCCGCTGGCACGCGCATCAATCAAAGTACGCCGGACCGGCTCGGCATCCTCAGAACCAGCCAGCACACCATGAATACCCAAGCACCCCGTTCGATCCGGATAACGGGTATGCAGTTCGGCGGCACTGCGCAGGATATGGGCAGCTACTTCCCGAGCCGTCGGCAACTCAAGTGCAGCCGGAAAAAAGCTTAGATAATGCTCGTAGTAACGTTCCAGCGACCGGCGGAATAAGGCTTCCTTGTTACCAAATGCGGAATAAAGTGCAGGCCGTTCAACACCTGTGGCTTTTGTCAGATCAGTGTAGGAAGCACCTTCATAGCCCTTACGCCAGAACACATTAAGCGCTGCATCCAGCGCTTTATCCACATCGAACTCACGATGACGCCCCATTAGATTACCTCCACTTTTTTCATAACGATCGATACTAAACGACTTGACAATGCATGTCCAATAACATACCGTTCGTTACTATAACGATCATTATGAAATATTAAGCTCCGGACAAAGAGGTGTTCTATGCAAAAAGTATTGATAGGCAAGGTCGCCTTGGTGACTGGTGGCTCGCGAGGCTTAGGTGCTGTTGTGGCTGAAACACTGGCCGACCAGGGTGCCGATATTGCCATCAGCTACGTGACGTCCTCTGATAAGGCTGAAGCGGTTGTCAAAAAACTAAAGGCTAAAGGGGGTCGTGCTATTGCTATCCAAAGCGATCAGGCTGATACAACCGCAGCCCAGCCACTAATTGATAAAGTGATGGCTAACTTTGGTCAACTGGACATCCTCATTAACAATGCGGCAATCTTAGTTCAGGGCAAAACCATTGATGCCCCTGATTTAGACACGGTCAGCCTTGACCGTCAGTGGCAAATTAACGTGATGGGCGCTGTAGCCACCACTCGTGCCGCAGCTCCGGTACTCACCAATGGTGGACGCATTATCTTTATCGGCTCGCTGTTGGGTACTTGTGTCCCCTTCCCCGGCGCTGCCGATTATGCGGGTACCAAGGCTGCTATCACTGGCTATGCCAGAGGCGCAGCCCGTGATCTAGGCAGTCGCAATATCACTGTCAACACCGTTCAGCCCGGTGTCATGCCAACCGACATGGCAACCGAAGTACTGGGTAACAATGTCCCCGATGCATTACTCGACCTGCATCCCATTCGTCGGATCGCAACGCTCGAAGAAGTAGCCGCTACCGTTGGTTTCCTGGTGGGGCCGCATGGAGGCTATATCACTGGTGCCGTCATTGATGTAGCTGGTGGTGCGGGCATCTGATGATCCACACAAAAGAATCTCGAAACTCAAACAGACACAATAAATGAAAGGAAAAAAGATGAACAAGTCATTTAATGCCAAATCAACCACCGATGACGTATTGGCAAGCGTGGATCTTAAAGGAAAACGCTTTCTGATTACCGGTGTCTCATCAGGCATAGGGTTGGAAACCGCCCGCGCTCTGCTCGCCCAGGGTGCTAACGTTGTGGGCGCAGTCAGAGACCTTACCAAAGCGATGTTAGTGACTGCTCCCATACGAGACGCTGCCTCAAAAAGTGGCGCTAGCCTGGAGTTGGTCGAGTGCGACCTGGCCTCCTTGCAAAGTATTCGCAGCTGTACCGATAAACTGCTTGCTGATGGCCGGCAGTTCGACGCTATTATTGCCAATGCCGGCGTTATGGCAACACCGTTTGGCCGTACGGTCGACGGCTTTGAAACACAGTTTGGCATTAACCATCTTGGACACTTCGCTTTAGTCACCGGGCTGGAGCCACTGCTGATTGATAACGGTCGTTTAGTGGTGCTGTCGTCTCAGGCTCACCGTGTTGCCGATGTGGATTTGAACGACCCGAACTTTGAACAGCAAACCTACGAGCCTTTTGTTGCTTATGGCCGCTCTAAAACAGCCAATGCTCTGTTTGCTTTAGAGTTTGACCAAAGATTCCGCCACCGCGGCATCCGGGCGGCCTCGGTGATGCCAGGCAACAGTTTCACGGATCTGGCGCGTCATTTTTCACAGGAACAGTTGCAGGGACTATTCGAGACAGTAGGCAAAGCGCGCGCGGAGTCAGGTCTGCCACCGGCTGAGCTAAAGGAGATCCCACAGGCCGCAGCAACATCAGTCTGGGCCGCTGTAGTAGCCAACCAGGACGATATTGGCGGTCGCTATCTGGAGGACTGCGCAATCGCCCCCATCAATGACACCCCTAACCCATTTGCCGATGGGGTGAGGTCGTATGCGCTTGATGCAGAAATTGCCAAGCACTTGTGGGCAAAAAGCGAAGCATGGATCCGCCAAGCATAGAATCCATAGTATTGAATGAGGAACTCTTACTTCCTCATTCATCACTTTCAATCAATATCTAAGGAACATTACTGATGACGACCATCGGCATTATTGGAGCAGGCGAAGTGGGCAGCCAGATCGCTCGTGCCGCCATTGCGAGCGGCTATCAGGTTGTAATCGCCAATTCACGTGGCCCCGAAACCTTAACGGCGCTTATTGCAGAGCTTGGCCCATCCGCGCGCGCAGCAACTGCAGCTGATGCGGCTGCAGCTGGCGATTTCGTCGTAGTGGCCGTGCCACTGAAACTCGAGAATAACATGCCTGTAGCAGAGCTGGCGGGCAAAGTCGTGTTGGATACTAATAACTACATGGCTTGGCGCGATGGCAACTTTGCTATGATCGACTCAGGGGAGAAAACCGTGCACGAGCTACGCCAGGAGCAATTACCCGGCTCAAAGGTGGTCAAGGCCTTTACCCATATTAAGGCACCGCGTTTCTTCATCTCGGCCAGCCCGGCAGGCACACCAGACCGCCATGCGATGTCGGTCTCCAGCAACTACCCCGAGGCAGTGGAACTGGCGACACGACTGTACGATCAGTTTGGTTTCGACACCGTCGATAACAGCCCGCTTAGTGAGTCATGGCGCAGCGGTCCGGGACAACCTGCCTGGCACGCTCACGAGCATCAGACAAAGTCTGAGCTGGCTGCCAACCTCGCCAAAGCACAACGCATCGTACAGTCATAACACTCTATCTGGCCGCGGCTGGTTGTACATTCGGTGACATCGTCGATGTCACCACCTTTCATACCGATCCAGAGAATCAAATCGATACCATCATGGAAGTGAAGCAAAAAATGTTCAGTGCGCCACCCTATCCAAACTGGACGGCCATCGGCGTCAATTGGCTGGCTGGTTTTGATTTTGAAATTAAGGTGATCGCCAGAATTCCGTAAGCCAGATCACTCGGGTCATATCTCTCTGTCGCCAGGGTAGTGGTTTATAATTGTCACCGGCTTCCCTGGCATCATCCCCCTAACAGGAGCCGTTTTGCAAACGCTGTTGCAGTGGCTCTATGACTGCATCCAGAAATTGCCGCACCCGTGGGGACAGCAAGCGGCTATGTGGGAACACAAACTGCACCGGCAGTGGTGGGGGCTCGTACTCCGTTAACACAGGCACCAGGGTGCCTTGCTCCAGATCCTGCTGTGCCTGATAACCCAAGACCCGGCAAATGCCGACACCATCGCGCGCGGCGGCCAGGCCAGCATCAATCTGATTGGCACTGACTACCGGGTGAATGCGCTGTTCCCACAGCTTACCCTCTACCTGGAACTGCCACACTTCCCCTGCCGGTGCGAAGCAAACTGTCGGCCACTCAGCTAATTCTGCCGGGTGACTTGGCATGCCACGCTGCGCAATAAACTCGGGGCTGGCACAAAGTAGATAAGGGGTACTGCCAATGGTTCGGGCGACCAGCGAAGAATCCGCCAGATGACCGATACGCAGCGCCAAATCAAACTTTTCTTCAATCACATCTACCACTCTATCCAGCAGTGTCAGCTCGGCGCTCATGGCGGGGTTGTGTTTTAGCCATTGGTTCAACAGGGGCGCAAGATGCAAACGACCAAACATCACAGGGGCAGTGATAGAAAGCTTGCCTGCCGGCTCTGTACGGCAGCTGTCGAGCCGAAACTCAGTCGCCTGAATGTCCGCTAGTATCCGGCGGCAATGCTGCAGGTAGTCAGTCCCTTCCTCGGTCAGGGCTATATGGCGCGTACTGCGATTAAGCAACCGGACACCAAGGTGTTGCTCCAGGCTGGCAAGGGTACGCACCACAGCTGCAGGAGAGCGGTCCAGCTTATCAGCGGCAGCTGAAAGACTGCCTTGCTCCACAATGACAACAAAGGTATTCATCGCTTTGAGTTTGTCCATTTATTGCCCCTGTGTTATCGCGTGACAGCGGATTTGTGCAAAAAGCTGAATAAAGATATCAGCTTCACGGTATTTATTGAATCTCACTAACAGTGTTTACTTGTACTACTAAACAGATTTGTGGAGTCAGCCATGCAACAACCTCAGCGTATACGTCAGTTTGATCATGTTGGGATCCGGGTCAGTGACCGTCAAGAGGCGGTGGCTTTTTATCAGCAACTCGGCTTTCAGGAAGTCCGTCGTTTTGAACAATATGAAGCCAATGAAATGGAGACAGCAGACGGTGTCCGCATTAATCTCATTTTCAACGCAACCCGTTTACAGCATGGCCGCAATCCGCTGTTGGATGAACCCGTTAAGCTACCTGGCATGACTCACCCTGCCTTTATCGTTGATGATCTGTTCGCCTTGAAAGACTGGCTTAATCAAGTCGGCATTATCATTACCGAAGATATCCATCGCATTGGTCCGCGCCGGATCGCACTGTTTATTCGCGATCCTGACCGGAATGTCTTGGAATTTAATCAGCTGCTTGCGGAAGCGACACCAGTAAACACACCCGGTAACGAGCATTAACCCAATAAGGCCCTTATTATGAAACTATACGATCTGGAACTCTCCGGCAATTGCTACAAAGTTCGTCTGTTCGCCGCATTAATCGGTATCAAGCTTGAATTAGTGCCGGTTGATATCCCTGGAGGTGCACATAAACGTACACCAGTTATAGAACTTAACCCCTTAGGCCAATTACCGGTGTTGGTAGATGACGATGTAGTGCTACGCGATTCCCAGGCGATACTGGTGTATCTGGCTCGTCGTTACGGTGGCAACCAGTGGTGGCCAGATGGCGCGGCCCAGCAGGCTGAGGTAATGCAGTGGCTATCGACAGCCGCCAACGAAGTTCAGCATGGCCCTAATACGGCACGCCTGATAGACAAGTTTGGCATTCCGCTAAATAAAGAGCAGGCATTGGCAGTAAGTGCGCTACTTTTATCATTGCTCGAACAACACCTAAACCAACATCAATGGCTGGCACTGGGCCGCCCAACCATCGCTGAATGCGCCGTGTTCCCATACGTAGCACTGGCTTGGGAGGGCGGCGTAACGCTTGATCCCTACCCGGCAGTTCGAGCCTGGATGGGACGCATCAAAGCATTACCAGGTTATGTAGGCATGTCTGGCATTGCGTAACCTCGCCAAGCTAAAAGCTATGCCGTGAATAGCCAATTGATTTGGAGGCACACTGTTTATTTAGTAGATTCTGCTGGCTCTTTTAACAGACCGGACGCCAAGAGCTGAAACGCTTCTACGGCTATAAGCGTGGCGTCTTCAGGTTGAGAGCTGGCATGCGTGCGGTATGAATTCATTATACATACGTACCGTATGTTATAGCAGTATATCAACAGGCTCGAACTGTTACTAATTTAAATGAGAGTCAGACTATGCACTAACGTTAAGGTATTTTCCGCGCCAGCGTCGTACTGGCTTAGGTGTAAACTGGTTAGCGGGTTTTGATTTTGAAATTAAGGTCATGCCCTTATTCCATAACGGTTATCACGTGACCTTTTAGGGCTGGCTCAGCCTTTATTCAAATAACTGGATATCCTGTCTGCCCCTAACTGATCCAGCGTGATTTGCCCAAACCGTTGCAGCATCAAAGCCTTCGCTTCATCCATTACGTCTTTTAATGCCGTATTGACGGCTTGCTCAATCACACAATGGCTGTGCTCGTCGCTTAAACCAATAGTAAAAATACTGCTCTCGCCAAGCGCATGGTGGATATCCAGTAAGGTAATGTTAGCTAGCGGCTTCGCCAGCAACCAGCCACCGTGGTGGCCCTTAGTGGATGTAACATAATTGGCGTCGCGCAACAACGCCATAGTGCGGCGCACCACTACGGGGTTGGTCGATATCATCTCGGCCATTTCTTCAGACGTTACCGGCCGGGCAATGGCTGCCATATGCACCAGTATATGCAGTACCCGGGACAATCTGCTGTCTTTCCTCATCACTCACCTTGTATTTACCTGGGCCTGCCTGTTGGCATTTTATCATGAAACTTTTAAGGTTACATGTATTGCTTCCCAATGGAATCTTATGTAACAATAAAAGTTACCTTTCATGTACTGGAGAAGACGAGGTGCCTTCATGCAAGCCGACTCCGTGATAATCGAGCATTTCTCAAACACTGCAGGTACTTATGATAAAAAGAACCTGCCACTGTCAACCCTTGCCACGACCCTACACTTTCTGATTGGTCTTATTTTGCAACCTGCCCCTGCCCGCGCTCGGGTATTGTGTGTCGGGGTTGGTACCGGCGCTGAAATACTGTCCTTGGCGCAGTCGTTTCCGCAGTGGACTTTTGTCGGAATCGATCCCGCTAAGGGCATGCTGGAGGTCTGTGCAGAACGGCTTAGCCAGGCAGGTATTCTGGACCGCTGTGAATTGATCCATGGTTATGTTCAGGACTTGCCACCAGGTGAGCACTACGATGTTGTGTTAAGTATTCTGGTGGCGCACTTTGTGAAACGTGAAGACCGCCTCGGTTTTTATCAGGCTATGTGGCAGCGTCTTAGCAACAACGGCTTTTTTGTTAGCGCAGAACTCAGCTACGATCTAAACGCCGATGGATTTCCCTTAATACTAAAAAATTGGCAAAGGGTGCAAGCTTTGATGGGCGCCAGCGCTGATTCACTGGAGAAACTTCCTGCGGTGCTGCGCGAACAGCTCACCATTATTTCACCGACAGACACCGAGGCGCTGTTGAAGCAATGCGGTATTGCAGTACCGGTGCGTTTTTTTCAGGCGTTTATGATAAGCGGTTGGTATGGGATAAAAAGCGATGAAATTGAGTAGGATCCTATTTGATCCTTAGCTTAACTTGAGGTTTTATACTAACGGCAGCTTTTGGGGAACTCAGGAAGAATTATGTCCGTACTTACCTCCAATCAACACAAGTTCAATCCATCCAGTCTGGCGTTTACGCCACCGGCATTGCAACAAAACGCAGTGCACTTACTTGCTGCATCCGTGCTTGCTGGCGACCAGGCTGAAGCATATCCGCCAGACTACAGCCACCCGGGTGCTTAAGGCTATCGGTTGGATTCAAGGTCGCTGCCTTAAACTCCGCACTTCTTGCCTGATCCTACAAAGGATGGTGACAGCGATAGGCAAAGCCGGGTTAGCTGCTTATACTTCGTTTATCAGTAAGATGGAGATACAAATATGACTGATGAACGTGAACGTTTACGCCTGCACATGCTGCAACCACTGCAAGCAGCTATTCAGTCAACCGGCTTTAACGATACAGCAATCCCTGGTGTCAGGTTGTACCGCAGTGATGGCCCGACAGCAGCAGCCCCTACTATTTATGAACCGACCTTATGTTTATTGGTGCAGGGCTCCAAACAAGTTTGGCTGGGCAATGAACGGCTGCAGTATCATGAGTTGCAGTACTTGCTGGCTCCGGTTACCTTGCCGGTGAGTGGGAAGGTAATTACTGCCAGTCCGGAGAAACCTTATCTTGCCTTGAGCGTTAGCCTGGACTTACGTGAGCTGACCGATCTGGTGATTGACCTGGCAGCTAAGGTACCGCAGCCAACCACACCGGCTCGTGGCATTGCTATGGGCGATGCTGATCTAGAGTTAGTATCCGTATTTCATCGTCTGGTTCAGCTGATGCAGTCACCAGAGGATATTCCGGTATTATTACCATTACTGAAACGGGAAATGCTGTATCGTTTATTGCTGGGCCCAGTCGGCAGCCAGTTGCGGGAATTCACACTGATAGACAGCCAGGCTCATCGCATCAGCAAGGTTATAGACATCCTGCACCAGCGTTTTCACCAGCCGCTACGCATTAAAGATCTGGCTGATGCCGCTCATTTAAGTGAGTCTTCACTGTTTCAAAGCTTTAAAGCGGTCACCTCTATGTCCCCCTTACAGTTTCAGAAACAATTACGTTTAAATGAAGCCCGGCGCATCATGTTGTACGAAGGCTTGGAAGCGGCGACCGCAAGCTACAAAGTTGGCTATGAAAGCCCATCGCAATTCAGCCGCGAATACAGCCGCTTGTTTGGCGCACCGCCGCAGGCAGATATTCGTCGCTTAAGATCCCCGCTGACCACCTAGACTGACTTAGCACGCAAACAATCCTGCGGCTCCCAACAAGGTTATGCATATGACTGCAGCGATGCAAGCCAACTTATTTATACCGCCACCGCCCGCCGTGCTACCTCGGTTTCAGCCAGCCCCAGTGCCTTTTTTAACCGGCCGTCCTGGTATTCCTCATAGCCGACACGGACAAAATCAACACTGTGCAGCCCAATAAAACCGAGCATGGTGAGCAAGTGTGGTTCCAGAAAATTCAGCTCGGCCATCGGGCCTCCGGGCAACAGATCGCCATCCCACACAGAGACAATAATGGTGACTGGTTTGTCGGCTAGCAGCGGCTGATACGGCGGCTCGGCATCGGGATCAAACTGAAATGAACGACCGGCCCGGATAATCTGATCAAAATAGGCTTTTAGTTGCGCCGGGACACCAAAATTATACATCGGCACCCCCAGCACCAGCGCATCTGCAGCTTCAATCTCTGCCAACAGGGTCTCGCTTTCCGCTAACACCGCCTCCATCGCGGGTGAACGCTCCTCAGCAGGCGCAAATGCACTGGCAATCCAGGCTTCATTGACAGGTGTAGACAGATGCAATGTCAGATCCCGCTCGCACAACACGCCATCGGGATGAGCTGCCAGCCAGCCCTCAGTATATTGCTTGGTTAAACGTCGGGTGATAGAGCGGGTGGTGCGGCCGCTGGAGTTGAGTACTAATAATCGTGGCATGGAGTAAACCTTCTTTAAATGAACACAATGAAACGAACCGCATCATTATTCATGTTCACAACGATTGGATCCACGACCAGGATAGTGAGTTAGTCACCAAAAAGTGAGTAGGTTTACAGGTTTTTTTCCCGATGCGCCAGGTACGCCATACCCCACTGTTCCAGACCATCCATCACCTCAGACAAAGTTTCGCCGAACTCCGACAAGCGGTACTCAACCCGCACAGGAACTTCCGCATACACATCACGCTCTATCAAACCATCGGCTTCCAACTGCTTCAGTTGCGTGGTCAATGCTTGTGGCGAAATACCTGGTAAAGCACGTTGTAACTCCGAATACCTGCGAGTTTCTTCTTTTAACTCATGCAAAATAGAGGGTTTCCAGCGGCCACGAATAATATCCAGTGCGGCTCGCACCGGGCAATTCTCCTGCAAGCTGCCAAATTTCTGCTGGTACTCAGATAGTTGATCACCATTTTGCGATAATGGTTGGTTCATTGTGGCCTCTCGTCATAATGCTAAACAGCAAATAGTTGTGGGCACCTTCTGCCCATATTGTAAAGATAGTTACCTAGTTATTCACAATCGTCAGTGACAGATAGTGGGTAGTTAACGTTACTTATAAGACTCAAACAACACCTTTAAAGCACTGGCCGATCCTTGCAGGCTATCATAACTGCTCTTGCAGAAACTGCAGGCAGGCTTTGACCGCTGCACTCATATGACAGCAATGCGCATACACATAAGATAAACGGGTAAGGACGATGGAGCGCTTCAACCTATGCATTGCTCTTACAGAAAATCTCCCCACCCACCCTGAATCATGGTTTGAAAACGCCAATCGCCATTTTCCTTAAGTAAGACGTCTGCGTATTTCAGCGCACCTTCATCGCTATCTTTCTGGGGGCGCCATTCCGTGAGTACGATCGCCACATTGGCATTAATCATATACGGGGTGCGTGTCATGTTGTATTCGATGTCTTCAGGAGTATTCTCCATGGCGCTTTTCATCGACGTGATAAAGTCGTTCCGGGACCAGGTTCGGGTTACGCCATTCCCCGTTGAGTCATCGGTAATGACATACATAGGAAATAAGCCCCGGTCGGCCATTGCTTCAAATTTGAAAGCCTTGGTCAACTCGTCATACTTAGCAAACCAATCGTAGATTTCCTGCTGTTGTTCCTTCGTTGGTTCAAACATACCTGATTTCATTGAAACTCCTATGAATTAATTCTAAGCAACCAGAGTCACTATCCAAAAATAGCCGGCCGCAAGAGCCACACCCCATACATCTCCAATACCGTGTTTACAAACTGGCCTTACGGATCGTCAGCGTACCCAACATTAGTCCGACCAATGCCACTGCGATGGCCATAAGTGCGCCGTACAAGACGGATGGCGTGAACACCACTCCAGTAAACAATGCCCGCTCTGCTTCCACCAGATAAGTCAGCGGATTAAAGCGCGAGGCCATATACAGCCAATCAGGCGCTAGCTCCATCGGCAAGAGCACCCCACCCAGCAACATCAGCGGCAAGGCTACTGAATGCGACACCATGTAAAACAGGCCACCGTCATGTTTGCTGGCAATGGCCAGAGCATAGGATAGAGATGCGATCCCAATGCCAAAGACAAGCAACAGTATCAGTCCCAGCAGCATAGGCAGCAGATGCAGTGCCAGGCCAAATGGCGCCGCAACCGCAATGATGATAACGGCCTGAACCAGCAAAGGTGCCAGCTCTTTCAGGGAACGCCCTACCAAAATGGCCGAACGATTCATGGGCGTCGCCAGAAAGCGCTCAAAGCTTCCGGACATCAGCTCTTCGGTCAGTGCCCAGCCACAACTGACGGTGGTGAACAACACCAACATTACGATCATACCGGGCACAAACCATTGCAGTGGATTGCCATCGGTTCCGGTCGGTACACTGGTCAGCAAGGGGACGAAAAGTCCCAGGTACAATAGTGGCTGAATGATACCGAACAAAATGTAATACCAGTTACGCAGAGTTGGAGTGATCTCACGGTGGAAGGAAATCAACGTATCTTGAATGAAAGTCATAAACCCACTCCTATGAGATTAAATAATTGAACCGAATAGTATTAGGCCGGCAATTCGGCGCTTTCCCGCAGACTACGCCCAGTCAGGCTTAGAAACACGTCGTCCAGTGTCGGGCGCTGTACATTCGCAGTCTGTACCTCAAGACCGCTTTTGTGCAGGTTGTGTATTAATCCCGGCAGCAGGCTCTCTCCCTTATTGACCGTCAAGATCAAACGGATGCCCTCTTGAGTTACATCGCGAGCTGTGGGCAAGCTGCGGGCTTGTTCGGCTGCCGAGCCAGCATCCTGTTCGGACTGGAAACTCAGCCGTATCTGATCACCCGCCAGATCAGCTTTTAGCTTCTCCGGCACGTCATCGGCAATCATCTTACCGTGATCCATGATCATCACCCGCTCGGCCATATTGTCGGCTTCATCCAGGTAGTGAGTCGTCAGAAAGATGGTCATGCCAGTTTGCTGGCGCAGCCGGATAATGTGCTCCCACAAATTGGCCCTTGAATGCGGGTCCAGACCGGTGGAAGGTTCATCCAGAAACAGTATTTTAGGGGTGTGCATCAGGCCAAGGGCCACATCAAGGCGGCGTTTCTGACCGCCAGATAAGGTGGCACAATCCCGGTCGGCTTGATCTTCCAACTCCAATACAGCCAGCAACTCATCAGCCCTCATTCTGGCATCAGCATAAGACATGCGATATGCCCGGCCTTGGGTAATCAGTTCATCCCGCACCCGATGATAGGGGCCGGAACCTGTGCCTTGTCCGACATAACCTATCAGTTGCCGCACCGCGACCGGGTTGCGAGCGACATCGTGACCGCCGATGATAGCCTGCCCGGACGTTAGGGGGAGCAAGGTGGTCAACATACGCACCGAAGTAGACTTCCCGGCACCATTAGGTCCAAGAAAAGCCACCAGTTCGCCTTCCTCCACCTCAAGGCTCAGGCCACGAACGGCCTCTACCGGGCCGGCTTTGGTTTTGAACGTACGTGTAAGATTACTTGCTCGAATCATGCCTTCCACCCTCTTCCCCAAATTGGCAATAACAGTACGCGGATAAATGCCCCTTCGCTCGACAAGCGGTGGCTCTCGCTATAACCTTGTACAGTGAATAATATTAATTTAAATGTTGTACAGTGTAAATAGTTATTTTGAGGAAGTGTGAAGATGTCACAGGAATTTTCTGGCAAGGGTGATCCGCTTAAGTTAATGCACCTGCTGTGGGGTAAAGTACAAGCCCCCCGCCGCGGGCCTAAACCCAAAGTCAGTCTGAGTGAACTGGTGGCCGCTGCCATTGTCATTGCCGACTCAGATGGCATTGACGCCGTTAGCACGCGTAAGGTAGCTGAGGCCGTAGGTATCTCCCCCATGTCGTTTTATACCCATGTCCCATCCGTGGCGGAGCTGCACGACCTGATGCTGGACCAGGTACTGGCGGAATGCACTCAGCCACCAAAGGACTGGCAAAGTTGGGGCTGGCGCCAACGCCTGACATGTATTGCAGAAAACCTCTGGCAGCACTATATGCGGCATTCGTGGGTGGTAGAGATGGAAACCCATCGTCCGATACTGGGGCCAAATACCCTGGCCAATTATGAACTGGCGCTCAGTGCCATAGACGGACTTGGGCTAGATGAAATAGAAATGGACATGACCGTTACCTCGCTGCACAACTACGTGCTGGGTGCTGTTCGACATGCGGCTCGGGAGCAGTCGGTGTGGAAGGACACCGGCATGAGCGATAATGAGTGGTGGTTTACCATTGCGCCATTTCTGGAAACACTCGATTATACGTCTTATCCGGTAACCTCACGTGTAGGCCCAGTTGTTGGCGAGGCTTACGGTGTTGGTGATCCACAACGTGCTTTCCAATTTGGGTTGGAACGTTTTCTGGATGGCATGACCTTGCTGATTAAACGAAGAGGATAGCAGAGCTGGCTCAAGGGTCGGGTTCGGGGAGGTGATTCCCTCTCGCCAGCCTACTTCATAGCTCGCTCGCCCCATGTCAGTCGCTGTTTTTATAAGGAGATGGCAGCAGTGCCATCTCCCCTTCGGGGTGTAGCACGCTGTGAGCATGAAAGTGATCTTGCCGCTTTGGATTTAGCATCCCGATGCGTTTTAATCAGCTTCGGTATTGAGTGTCATTTCCAGCAACGAGCTCTGAAAACCAAACTTCTCATAGGCCCGGATAGCGGAGCTATTTTTTGCATACACATCCAGATAAAAATGGTTGATCCCCTGAGCTTGCCCCCAGCTCACCAGCTTCTGCAAAATCACTTGGTTTAAGCCAAGGCCTCGGTATGCTTCGGCCACATACATAAACCCTAGGTAGCCATGCTTAGCGTGCTGTAAAGAAGCTTTTGACTGGCGTATCTGAACGTACCCGGTAGCGATAAGAGCACCAGAGATTTCGCCCACGAATAGCTTTGTATCCTGAGCAGAAATTAGCTTGTTGATGTCGTAATAATAAGCTCCCGTTTCTTTCAAAAGTGCATTATACGGACGCTCAGCATCAACCACTTTTTGTTCTAACGCCAACAGGGGCTCGTAGTCATCGCTTCGTGCTTCCCTGACAATTAAACCATCTAAATTCATCAATCCTCTAACTTTACAGGAGGTAGCGTGCGTAAAGTTGTCGCATTTTTACAAGACGCAGCACCTGTGAAGCCCCATTATTTAAAACGATTTTACACCACAATGTGGCGATATCGCCTACTCCGAATCAAAAATAAAAACTAAAAGCATATATTTTTCAATATATTAAAAATTGGCGTAGCGCTTGCGTTATGTCGGTCAGATTCACTAAATATCGGGAAGAAGATGAAGAAAATTATCCGCAAAGCAGGCAATAAAATCATTCAAGGAGCACACTGGCTAAGTGATGTGCTCACTCCAAAGCGCCAAACAAAGCGCTGGTTATGGCTGCCAGCAAGTGTTCTGGCCGCTCTAGCAGGCGCCTACCTTAACCTGGTATCACAAAATGGCGCAGGCCCCTGGGTTGATGCCATAACCGGTGCGCTTATCGCTGTACTGCTTACATTAGTGGTGGGCTTTGCGCTATGGCTGACAAAGCTCCTGATCCAGCGGCTGGGTCGACACCTTGGTCTATTGCCAGTGGCGGCAGCACTGACCGCCGCCTGGTTGCTGCATCATATTGGAGACCATTTCGCTTACGCACTGGTCGCCATCTTATTTATCGGCACCTACCTGATCACGGTTGCACTACTGCTATTGGTAAAGCGGCAGCGTTTGCTGGCAGCAGGCGCTTCCTTGCTGGTTGGTGGTTGGCTCACTCTGGCGACAGGCCATTGGTTCGTTCAGGAGCAGCACAGTGAAAGCCCTGTTGCGACGTTAGTTGCGGCCTACCCTGAAACCAGCAATCAAGCACTGGTAGAGCCAGGGCCTTACTCAGTGGAACATTTCACCTATGGTAGCGGCAAGGATAAGCGTCGTGCCGACTACGCCGGAAATGTTCGCTTTCAAACACCTTCAGTTGATGCCAGCAAAATGCTCGAAAGTTGGAGCGGATGGCGCGGTCGTATGCGCTCACGTGCCTGGGGTTTCGCTGCGGACGAATTACCAATAAACGCCCAAGTCTGGTATCCACAGACAGGCGCGGGTAACGCCCCTTTGCCTCTTACCCTGGTTGTGCACGGCAATTCCAACATGTTTAACCGCTCTGAGCTTGGCTACGCCTGGCTGGCCGAGCATTTAGCATCACGGGGCCATATTGTGGCGTCCGTTGACCAGAACTTTCTCAACGGCGGCGGCCTTTTATACAATGGCATCGCGCCCGAGAACGACGCCCGTGGCTGGCTGTTGCTTGAGCATTTAAAGCAGTGGCAGCAATGGAACCAGGACGAAGAGCATCCGTTTTATGGCAAAGTCGATATGAACCGGATCACACTGATGGGACATTCGCGCGGCGGTGAAGCGGTTTACCTGGCAGGTGTCTTCAACCAGCTCAATCACTACCCCGACAATGCCTTACTGGAGTTTGATTACCATTTTGGTATTCGTGGTATTGTTGCCATCGCACCGGTCGACGGCCAGTTCAGACCGGCCGGAAAAAGCGAGGTGTTAACAAATACCAACTTCTTCACTATTCATGGCGGGCATGACAGTGATGCGTTTTACTTCCACGGTGACCGCCAATACTACCGCGCACAACCCAATTATGCCGAGAGTCAGTTTAAAGCCACTTTGTATCTGCACCATGCAAACCACGGCCAGTTCAATACACAATGGGGAGAACGTGACTACGCAGGGCTTTACGGTCAGGCGTTGAATACCCAGGTATTATTGTCCGGTGAAGCGCAACGTCAGGCAGCAAAAGGCTATTTCACAGCCTTTGTCGAATACGACAGTGCGGACGACTCTAAGCTATTCTGCAACCCCGAGCTTGCGGGCACTATTCTGCCAGCCGATGTGGTCGTTAGTCGCTGCCAAACCACTGAACGTAAGGTACTGGCTAACTTCGAAGACGGGATTGACGTTACTCAAGGCAATGCGGCTCAAATTAATGCGCAAGGACTAACATTGTGGAAAGAGGCTCAGCTCACCTTCCGCCAGGGAACCCGTGAACGCGGCGGTGTCTGGTTAGGTTGGGATGCTGAGACAGAAATACAGCAGCCAGCTTTCTACGAATTACAGCTAGCGCACAGTTTGCGTGCCACAGATACACTGCACCTCGAGCTGGCGCAGCTGGATCAGGACCCTCCTGGCTATGAAGGCGAGCACAGCGGATTACGTCCTGCTGCAGACTTTATTGTTGAACTTGAAGATGCTTCGGGCCAGGTCGTGCAGCGTCGCGTCAGTGAATTTGGTGGGCTCCTGCCCCCCTTGCCTGCCCGGCATGTCCGTGAAGAGAAGCTACTCGGCTTGGTTGGGCTAGAGCGTGTGATGAGCAACGTATTTAGTAACCACTTAGTCACCGAGGCCGTCATGCAAAGCGTTTCTATCCCGCTCATAGACTTCGCCTCGAGCGACCTGCAACTTGACGACATCCGCACGATCCGGTTTATCTTCGACCAAGGTGCAGCGGTAATCATGCTCGACGAAGTGAGCATCAGCAATTAATCGTGTTGTAAACCACCACTGAGCAGAGGCTCAGTGGTAAACGCTGTGATATTCAATGATCACTGGTATCCCAAGGTGGCCCTTTCAGCTCGACCACATTCCCTTCGGGATCGGTGAGATAAATCGATGGCCCTTCCCCTTCGGCCCCATATCTGGACTCCACACGGCCAGCATCGATTCCTTTCGTGCGCAAATAACAATATGATCAAGCTGTTTAATGTTGAACATCCGCTCCCTCCATACCAACAAGCCGAGTTTTATTCGTACCTTACCGGCCTTGCCTCAGCAGGCCCACTATAATTACAACAATTTACATTATGGTATGGGTAGTCGCATGGCTTGCTGCTAAGTCGACATTAAGCCTGATCACACAGCTGATTGCTGACTTTAGCTCCAACCTGTCTCAGTGTTGTATGCGTTAAAAACGCCAGTGTTAAAAATACCACACCGCTAAGAATAGCTACTACTTGCATGCCTTGGTTGAAAGCAAATCTGGCGGCCTGTTGTACATCATTTTCGAGTGTGTCGGCAGCCGCTTCGACAGCCCATAGCCCCTCTTGCACCACCGACATATCGACTCCGGTGGAGGATGCACCGACCTGTTCCAGCACCGTGAATTGATAAACAAACAAAGCCAGGCTGCCAAGCAGCGCCACCCCAAGCGCAACACCCAGCTCCTGGGCCATTTCAGACATCGCAGATGCCGAGCCGGCTTGCTCCAGGGGGGCTGAGCTCACTACCAAATCGGTACCAAGCGCAGCCAGTGCCCCCAGGCCAAAGTAAATGAGTGAAAACCCTGACACCACCAGGCCAACCTGCAGTTTGGCCGGATCGGCGATGGCAACCAGCCCACAGCCAAAGCTCGCCAACAGCAATGCTGCTGCCAGCACCGTTGCCGGCGTAAACCGCCGGACCAACAGCGGCGCGACTAAACCGGCCAGCACCATCATCAGGGCTGGTGGCCCCATCCAGAGCCCGGCAACTACCGGGCTATAGCCAGCAATCAGTTGCAAGTACTGCGTGACGATCAGCATCATGCCAGCAACCCCGACTAAGCCGGTCAGCAATACTAACAGAGCTACATTGAAAGTTTTGTTGGAGAACAGCTGCAAATCCAGCATCGGCGAGCTTAACCGGCTCTGCTGTTGAATGAATAACCACAAGCCGATGATCCCCAAGCCAAAATAGCCAATAAGAGAAAAAGACAGTCCGAATCGTGATAACTCTTTGAAAGCATAGATGATGGGTAAAATAGCTAGCAACGACAAAAAAACGCTGCTGATGTCCGGATTGGCCCGGCTGGGATTTTTATATTCCGGTAAGAAAATAGGTGCAGCGCACAGCAGGACAAAAATAATAGGTACAGCGACTAAGAAGGCAGAGCCCCACCAATACAGCTCCAGCAATACCCCGCCAACCACCGGGCCAAGCGCCATACCAAGCGCAAACATGGTCGCCCAGATCCCTATCGCAAAAGCACGCTGCCGGGCATCCTGAAACAGATTACTAATTAAAGCCAGGGTCGAAGGCATCAGGGTCGCACCAGCAATCCCCAGCAAAGCCCTGGCAATAATCAACAGTTCAGCATTCGGCGCATACGCGGCAACTATGGACGCTAAAGCAAAAAAGAAGGCGCCAATCATAAGCAGCTTTCGCCGGCCGATCCGATCGCCTAAAGCGCCCATGGTGACCAGAAAACCAGCGATCATAAAGCCGTAAATATCCATGATCCAAAGCGCTTGAGTACTGCTTGGCTGCAAGGCTTCGGCCAGCGCAGGCAAGGCCAAATACAAAATAGTAATATCCAAACCGAGTAGCAAGGTTGGCAGTGCCAGCACGGCCAACCCTACCCATTCCTTAACGCTGGCCGTTGCATAACGCGGCTCAATGGTTGCATTTTCAGCAGAATTAACGGACATAACGCCTCCCAATCCAATGGTGTGGACGGCATTGTGCTACTGATTTTATCCGGTTACAATATATCTATTTATCCTATTACTATCGGTAATTGCATGCCCAGCCAACGACTGAGCCGCATGAAAAATGAGCTGACTGATTTTCTATTGCACCACCGGAATAAGCTCAAGCCAGTGGATGTTGGGCTGCCGACGAGCCACAGAAGGCGAACCCCTGGCCTGAGACGGGAAGAAGTGGCTGCACTGGCTGGCGTTGGCCTTACCTGGTACACCTGGTTTGAGCAGGGGCGGGATATTCAGGTATCCGAATCGTTCTTACTGAATATCGCCAAAGCGCTAAAACTGAACGATGCCGAGTGTTGCCACCTTTTCCTGCTGGCCCACCGCCGGCCACCGGCACAAGAGACCTTTCAAGAACAAAGCATTGATCCGTTAACCCAGTCCATCATGGATGAATTAGCCAGGCCGGCTTACATTATGGACTTGCGCTGGAATCTCATTGCCTGGAACACCCCAGCTGACGAGCTGTTTTCACTTGCAAAGCGCCAACCAGCCGAGCGCAACTTGCTGCGGCTGCTGTTTACCGATCCGCAGCTGCGCAGCCGACTTCCCAACTGGCAGCATGATGCAGTTCAGTTACTGGCTCAGTTTCGCTGCGATATGGCTGCAGCCCCGGAAGATCCTTTCATTCAGCAACTGATTGCTGAGCTGAAACAACTCTCCCCTGCATTTAACCAGTTATGGGCTACCCCCAAGATGGAGAATTACAGCCGGGGCATTCAGACCATCATGACCAACGATAGAACACCAAAGCGTTTCCAGCACAAAGTGCTGGCAGTCGATGAGTTCAGAAACCTGAATATGATTATTTATTTTGCCATCAGCTAACGTCAAGTTGGATCTGTAACTAAGCGGCCATAGAGCGCTGAATCAGAGACCACACCATCGACTTCCCACCGTTGTCTTAGCAAGCCCTCTTGAGCAAAGCCAAGTTTTTGCAATGCCTTTGCCGACGCCTTGTTTGCCGGATCTATTTCAGCCTCCAGCCGGCGTAGCCCAAGCGAATCAAAGCCATAATGAATCAACGCCTGCCCAGCTTCATAAATATACCCTTTGCCCCAGCAAGAGCGGCATAACCCAAAGCCAATCTCAGCCCGTCTCGATTCCCGGTGAAAACTAAACAGCATGCATTTACCAACCAATTCAGCGGTAGACTTCAGAAATATGCCCAGTACAAGCGACTCCTGGCGCCGCATGGCATCCTCGCAGTGCTGGATAAAATCCAAAGCGTCTTCCATTTTGCTCCACGGAGCCGTATTCCAGTATTGCATCACCTCGGGATCAGAGAAAATGCCAAGTAGCTTCGCTGCATCCTCTTTAACTAAAGGCTTAAGAGCCAATCGCTCAGTTTCAATAACCGGAAAAAATAACCTGTCTGACATTCAAGTCTCCTTTTAGATGATGAAACAGTTATCTGCTTGTGACATGCAAAGCACTGAGCGGACTGCCTGAATGAAGCGAGCACTTTCTGCAATCGCCACAAAGGTTCTTCCCCCAATTTCTCTCGAGTAGCGACAACGACGCTTGATTAAGCTTAATAGGGATCCGCGGCATAAAAGACAAGCCCTATCCATTCAGCTGCCAGGACTATTCGTGTAATGCCCATCAGGACGCAGACGTCTCGTGAACTGGCGGTGATGCAAGATGTGCTATCAGAAAATCAGCAACCACTCTCACTGCGGGTAACTGCCCACGCCGGTGCGGCATCAATAATGTGGTGGTCACTCCTCCAGCCGTCCAGTCGGGCAATACACGTACCAAGGCACCGCACTCAAGGTAGGAATGACAGATTTTGCTGGGCAGACAGGTGATACCGAGTCCGGCTAGCGCCGCTTCCAATAACACCATGCTTTCATTGGCGATGAAAGCGGGCAGAGGTTGTGCTTCAACCCTGTGTTTTTGCGGATTGCTGAGCTTCCAGCTGGTCTCTGTTGCGGATGTCAACACACCGTGATGGGCGCTAAGCTCATCCGGGTCAGTCGGTGTGCCATGCTTGCTCAGATAGGCTGGCGAGGCGATCAGGTAGCCAGGCTGATAGCTGAGCCGCCGCTGTATGAGCTCGGAGTCCGGCAATGGCGAGAAATGATCCCGCAAGGCGATATCAACCCCTTCACGAACAATATCAACAAAGCGGTCGGCCACATCCAACTGCAATTTGATGGCGGGATATGTTAAGGCAAGTTTTGGCAGCAATGTTGCCAGCCACAACTGCGCAGTTGGCACCGAAGCACAAAGACGAACAGTCCCCCTGGGCTCAGCCAGTCGGTTTTTAACCACGGCTTCTGCCATTTCGGCTTCTATCAATACTGCAGCAGCATGCCGATAAAAGTCCTGCCCGGTTTCGGTGACGGTAAAAGTTCGGGATGTGCGCTGTATCAGACGAACGCCCAGCGACTTTTCCAGTTCAGCCACCCGCTTGCTAACAGTCGACTTGGGAATGCCAAGTTGCCGGGCCGCTGCCGCAAACCCTTGGTTATCAACCGCCTGAACAAAGAAATAAAGATCATTCAGATTCAACATGCCTGCCCTCATCATCTACAAATATGGACTATAAGTCTTAAAAACCCAATCTACAGCCACTTAATCCATGTGTATATACTTTATTGGTAACACCTTAGCAATCAATGATCATGAACAGGAGACAACCATGAGCAACATAAGTATTTTGGGGTTGGGCGCCATGGGTTCAGCTCTGGCCAAGGCATTGCTGGATAATGGCATGCAAGTCACAGTCTGGAACCGAAGCGCTGAAAAAGCGCTTCCTTTGGTAGAGCGCGGAGCCATTCATGCTGCGAATGCAACCGAGGCTTTGCAGGCAAGCCCTGTTACCATTATTTCCGCGCTCGATTACCAGGCCGTTGAGGAAATAGTACAGCCATCATCCGGGACTTTGGTCGGGCGTACCCTGATCAACCTGACCAATGGGACACTTTCTCAGGTTCGTGCCATGGCAGCCTGGGCCAGACAATGCGGTGCTGAATACCTGGATGGTGGCGTGATGGTTACACCGGATCTCATTGGGACAGAACAAGCCTTTGTCCTCTACGGTGGTTCACAAAAGGCCTTCGATGCCTCGGAGGATTTGCTGACGATCTTGGGGAAACCCGTTTATGTGGGTGCCGATCCGGCGATGGCCCAGTTGTTTGACTTGGCCATGTTAAGTGCCATGTTCGGCATGTTTGGTGGCTACCTGCATGCCGCCGCACTGCTCGAAAGTGAGCAGGTGCCTGCCAGAGAAGTCACGCCAATGATCATGTCTTTACTGCAAGCAATGGTTGGCCTACTGCCTCATATTGCTGAAGAAATAGATACCAAACCCAACCTGCAACCAGATTCAAACAACGCCATGATGGCAGTGGCACTAAAAAATGTCGTCGAAGGTAGCATCGAGCAAGGCATTGAGCCAAGCCTGCTTGAACCCATCCGGGCGTTGTTCGCCAGAGGCGTTGCCAACGGATTAGGCGCAAGAGATATTGCAGCACTGGTGCCGTTGTTTAAGGTATAAGCACATCAAACACCCAAACTGCATTACGCTGAAAGCGGCCAGATACAAACACAAATGGCCGCTTTCATATCAACCGACGCTTCCGCGTTTTTTTCCGCTCCCACATCAAATTAATCACATTGCCTGTCAAGATCAATGCAGCACCCAAAGCTAAAAAGCCATCAATGTGTTCACCATAGAGTGCATACCCGACCAAGGCGATCAGCGGCAAGCGTAAGAACTCCATAGGGATCACTAGTGTGGCATCAGCCAACGACAGTGCACGCACCATGCAGTAATGAGCACTCAGCCCGGTCAAGCCTACCAACAATAACCACGGCCAGTGCGCTGCGGTAGGCGTCACCCAATCAAACACGGCAGGCAACAACCCAAGCGGCAGTTGGATCAGCATCATATAAAACAAGATGCTGAGCGAACTATCACTGCCGGTAAGCTTTTTGGTCAATGTATGTGATAGCCCAAACGCTATAGCACCACCGAGCATTACCAGTGCAGCCGGATGCATCATCTCGAACCCGGGCTGAAGAATAACCAGCACACCGGCAATTCCCAGTACAATTGCCAGCCCCCGTACTCTGGTAATTCGTTCTGCTAGCAATACAGCTGCAAACATTGCAGTCCAGATGGGTACGGTAAACTCAAGTGCGAACACTGCGGCAAGTGGAATAAAAGCAATGGCATAGAACCAACCGAACTGACCGCAAAAGTGGGCCAGATTACGGATCAAGTGCAACTTGATATTACGCAGAGAAAGCTGCTGCCACCCCATCCGGCTCAAGATAGCCGAGATGCATAACAAGCCAATGAAACTGCGGATCGCCAAAATCTGAAAAGTACCAAGATCAGCCGAAAGCTCCCGCACCGCAACCGCCATGGTCACAAACGAAAGCATGGTACCGCCCATCCATGCGGCAGAGAATAAAGTGGAATGATGCGTGCTAATAGCTGCTGACATAAGTCCTGATTAGCGCAAGGCCCTTCTGATAGCCAACTTCATCGTAGGCTACTGATGCCGGATTCATAAAGCCATGTTGCCATGACGAACTGATGATAGATACCACCCGGCACGATTAATAGCTAATACTCCGCTTGCTCATACGTTTTACGCTTCACAGGAACCTGTGTGCGTATAGAGTTTCCCTTACCCCAACAGCTGCACAACACCAATGCCCAGCAACAGGGTTAGTCCCAAACTCAGCAAGGAGCCAAGCAGGATGTACTCGGTTAAGGCCCGGTCATTGGCATTGCGCAGATCGCTAAAGCGCAGCACCGATTTAGCGGCGATAACAAAACCAACGCCGCCGTATTGCCCTACCAGAATCAGTGTAAGTACCAGCACCCGCTCCATCATGCCAATCCAGTGGCCGGCAGTTGGCAAGCCTGAACCTGCGCCGGTAGCTGGTGTAGCGATTTGATTCAGTACAAAGCCAATCACCACCGATGCCGGCTTTAATACCAGCAAATAAGCCAGCACCAGCAGCAACACATCCGGGCTGAGCGCATTATTGTGTGCCAAAGCCAGCAACTGCGCCATCGTGGTGTCCGTTAGCGCCAGCCAAACCAAAGTAATCACCAGCACGTGCAACACCTGATCCAACAGAAAATAGCGAAAACCTTGCCGGTACGACTTGGCCAAATCTATCAGACAATGGCTGACCGCAATCACTAGCGCCGAGCCAAGCAGCAGCCAGACACTCAGCATCGACCAATTGAGCCAATGCCAAAGGCAGAGCACCGCCAGAGTCAGACCAAAGTGCAGCAGGCTATGATAGTAAAGTGCAGCAGCGCGCCAGTGTTGGCTGACTCGAGCCCGAACCCAGGCTGTGGGCTGAAGGAAAAAATCGGCCAGCACATGGGCCAGCAGCAGGCTTAACAGCAAGCTCAGTTCGGTCATGATGGGATACTCCGGCAGATATGCTGCTCGCAATAAGCCAGAAATGCCTGCAGCAATTGGTAATCGACATGGCTGTTGTTCAGCAGCTTGGTAACGTTGGCTCTGGAGGTACCGAGCTTTTGGGCAATCGCCTCGTGCGCCATACCGGGGTTAATCAGGTGCAACAACACCGCTTCGGCCTGGCGGGCGGTCAGGTTTGCCAGCATAGCATCGGCCATCCGAACCGGTACGGCTAAAATAGCCTGTAGCTCGCTCTGCTGGCAATGGATCTGCAAGCGCTGGGATCCACTCAGGCTATCCAACCCGGTGCCCGATAAGGTAAAAGCCGGGCCGGTGGCACTTTTAATGTCCTGACGTAAGTTGGTCACGTTCCCAATGCCAATACTAATTTTGCAATCCTGCGCCAGACTGAGCAAGGTTAAGCGTATGCTGACAGCCAGCTGCACCCCATACTGGGGCTTGGCAAGCAACAACTGAAAGGCGTCGCCACGATAAAAACTGTAACTCAGTGCCCAGGCCTCGGCCTTGGAAGCAAACAGCTGCTCCAGCTGATACAGCACGTTATCATACTGCTCGGCCTTGATGGCGCGGGATTGAACTAAATCACCGGTTAAGACGGCATAACTCTTGGCATAGTATGCAGGCATGATTGAGCTTCGTGGTTAGACTTAACCTAAAGTGTAATCGAAAAAAGTTACAAGTAAAGATTGAAACCAAATTTAGTTACTAATATCAATGTAACCAAATATAGGTACATAAAGGCCGCTCACCCGCCAATGGTGATGCGAGCTAGCACGATGACCACACCATAGGTGCTGACGCCTGCTAGGACTGGCCAGCCCAATGACTTGGTCCACAGCCATGCCATCAGCGCAGAAAAAGCCCCCAGAATGGTGGCAAGCCAAGTAAACAGGCTCGGTGTGGCCGGCACCAGAGAAACCCCAAGCATGGCCGCAATCATTAAGGGACCAAGTACAGTAAGCCAATCAGGGATCGCCGCCAGGCCGCCTTTGCTCTTTTGTTTCAGCAGATGGCGCTGCATCCAAAGGAGCGGCAGTAAACGCATGCAAAGCGTACCAACGCTGACGAAAAGCAATGCAATCCAGAAGCCGTTATCCATCAAGACGCCCTCCAGCCCGGGCATGCACTTTGGTCAGGTAAAAAAACAGGGCACCGGACGCAGCCGCCAACGGGATCGAAGCATTGGTAAAACCATAGAGGGTCAGCACCATTGCCATGCCGATGGTGCAGCTCAGCGCTATGCTCCAGCTACGAGAGGTAAAACGGGGTGCCAGCAACACCAGAAACAGTGCTGGCAACGCAAACGGCATGACCTCGCCAAGCAAAGGCCAGTGTCGGCTCAGCTCTTCACCGGCGATGGCCCCGGCTGCCGTACCAGCTACCCAGCTGAACCAGGCAAGCAACATGGCACCGCTGTACCAGCCTAAGCGCTGCTCTGTGGGTAATTGCGGCAAACGGCTCAGCGCCAGAGCAAAGATTTGATCAGTCAGACCATGGCTTAGAAAAGGCCACCAACGACTTTTCGGTAACCAGGGCGCTAAACTTGGCCCGTACACCACATGACGCGCATTAATCAGCAACGTCATCACCACCACCAAACCCCATGGTGCACCAGCAGCCACCATAGCAACAAACAGAAATTGCGAAGCGCCTGCATAAATGAGCGTTGAAATAAGGATAGTTTGCCAGACACTAAAACCCGCCTGCACCGCAACCATGCCAAAAGAAATGGCGACAGGGATATAACCACCCAGCAAAGGGGTGGCTTCACGCGCTCCGGTCCGCCAGCTCACCCGCACACGGCCTTACTTACTGCGACCGGTTTTGGCTTTAGGCTTCGGCTTCGCTTTCGTTTTGGCCTTGCCTGAACTTTGCAGTTCAATGGTGGTTGCCGTCGCTTTATTGGAGCGCCCGGTCAGCACCTTGCGCGAAATGCTTTTTAACAGCGAGTCGCGGGTACTGACTTCAAAGCCAGGTCGGGTAATGCGTTTAATCGAACTTCCCATCAGCTTTTGGATACGCTCTAAGCTTTGCTCTTCTTCACGGCTAACAAAGGAAATAGCATGACCTGCCGCCCCCGCCCGCCCAGTGCGACCAATGCGATGGACATAATCTTCTGGCAAGTACGGCAGATGAAAATTCACCACGTAATCCAAGCCCTGAATATCTAAACCACGGGCTGCAACTTCGGTCGCAATCAATACCTGCAGCTTGGCCGATTTAAAATCAGCGATAGCCCGACGCCGCGCGCCCTGACTTTTATCGCCATGACACACCGCGGCTTCGATACGACGTTGCTGCAAGCCAGCTAACAACCGATCGGCCTGATCCTTGGTGCTGGTAAACACCAACACCTGAAACCAATTTTGCTCGGCTAACAGCTGCTCGAATAATTCGATTTTGCGGCTTTCTTCCACCGGATACACCACATGGTTGACTGTATCCGCCGCGCTGTTGGTTTTCGTCACCCGGATTTGCTGATGATTTTTCAGAATCTTATGCGACAACTCATTAACCGCAGGCGAAGTAGTAGCAGAGAACAATAAGGTTTGTCGGTTGTTTGCGGTCATCTGTAGTAACTTCAGCACATCGGCACTAAAGCCCATATCCAGCATGCGGTCGGCTTCATCCAGCACCACAAACTCCACATCACTTAAGGTTGCATGGCCAAGGGCTAAATGCTCCAACAATCGACCGGGGGTGCTGATCAGCATATCCACACCTGCCGCTAACTTACTGGCCTGCCCGCCCATCTTCACGCCACCGTACAAAGCGGTCACGCTCAGCGGTAAAAACCGGGCATAAGCGGTGATCGCATTGGCTATTTGCTCGGCCAGTTCGCGGGTGGGTGTTAAGATCAAAGCTCTGGGACGATGCGCAACCGTGGCTTTTGGTGTATCCAGCATGCGTTGCAATAGCGGGATAGCAAAGGCAGCGGTTTTACCGGTACCGGTTTGCGCCGTCACTTGTAAATCTTTACCGCGACGAGCGGGCACGATGGCTTGAGCTTGTACCGGTGTCATGTCACTGTAGCCGCACTCGACCAAAGCGCGCTGTAAATCTGCCGCTAAATCTAAAGATGAAAATTGCATAAGAGTTACTCTACAGTCCAAAATGAAAATAATTAGTCGCTGGCATTATCATTGTCGCCGTCAATGTCGTCTTGATAATCGACATGAAGATCACGCGGCTTATGCTTGCAAGCCCTGGCGATGATTTCGACATAAAACTCAGGCAGTTCCTGCGCGACAGCGGCATCAATCTGTTTATTGATGTCCGAAGGAAATACTTTTTCAGCCACGTCTTTGGATGCACCAAAGCGACAATCAAAAGTCCAGTAGCCCATGCCATCCGGCAGTGCTTTGCGCCGCTCACGGTTCAGATACTTTTTAATTTCATGTTTAATAGCGTCAACCCAACGTGCCGGTTTTAGCTTGGGGTGCGTTAACGCGAATGTCTTTTTCATAAATTTCCTACCGATGTGCACTCAGCAGTGAAGCCAAATGCGATTATAAGGCGCGTATTCTACATGGAAGCATAGAAGATAACCGCCACTATCTGCAATTTATGCACAATCTATCGTAGATCGGTCAGCAAGACATACATTTCAGCAGTCAATCACTGTGTTGCTGAGCTCATGTAAGTTTAACGTACTTTATTTTGCTCCAAATCCAATGGCTCATAACCAGATAACCTGTTTCTCAACATCAGCAAGCATAAAGTTGTTACCATAACAGGCAGCAACCAAAACCTTATCTGCCAGAGTGGAGCCTTATGTCGCACAACACCATTGCCCTGAACAAACAACGACAGCCATTGGATCACCTTGATTCGGTTTGGTTGTTTGGTTATGGCTCCCTGATTTACAAGGCTGATTTTCCATACCTGCAGTGCAAACCGGCCTGTATTTATGGCTGGCAACGCCGTTTCTGGCAGGGCTCGCATGATCATCGCGGCACGCCAGAGGCGCCGGGCCGGGTGCTCACCCTGACAGAGGCTCCGGGCGCCCGCTGCGCTGGTATGGCCTATGAAGTAACACCCGATACCTTTGAACACCTTGATCACCGCGAAAAAAACGGCTACCTGCGGGTATTTACTGAGTTGCACTGGCTGGACGAGCCAGGGCAAGCGCAAGGCCTGGTGTATTTAGCCAGTGCCGATAATGAGGCTTATCTGGGCCCGGACACCGACGCCGCTATCGCCGCGCATATCGCCAGCAGCGCAGGGCCAAGTGGCCCCAATAGCGACTACCTGTTAAAGCTGGCACAAGCACTACGCGATATGAATGAGCATGACGAACATGTGTTTGCCATTGAACGCGAGCTGATAAAGCGTGTACCGTGCTACAAACGCCAAAAATGAAAAACCGGGCAGTGCAGCACACCAACCCGGTTTTATTTAGCGTTTAGCACTTACTCCAATACCACATCAATACAGTAGTGGCTTTCACCATCGATAGTTTCGCGCACCAAACCATGTACATCGGTCTCAAAGCCCGGGAACTTGCTGTTGAAAGCCCGGGTAAATTGCAGATAGTTGATCACGGTTTTATTAAAGCGCTCACCCGGCACCATCAGCGGTATACCCGGAGGATAAGGCGTGACCAGCATCGCCGTCACCCGGCCTTCGATGTCATCGATAGATACCCGCTCTATGTCGCGGTGGGCCATTTTGGCCCAGGCATCAGCCGGGGTCATGGCGGTTTCTATGGTCGACAAATACATTTCCGTGGTGACTTTGGCCACGTCAAACTGCCGGTAAATATTGTGAATTTGCTGACATAAATCACGCAGCCCGACTTTTTCATAGCGTGGGTTTTTGGCGACAAATTCCGGCATAACACGCCACATCGGCAGGTTTTGATCGTAATCGTCTTTAAACTGCTGCAACTCAGTCACCATAGAGTTCCAGCGGCCTTTGGTAATACCAATGGTAAACATAATAAAGAACGAATACAGGCCGGTCTTCTCAATAATAATACCGTGTTCAGCCAGATACTTACTAACGATAGTCGCCGGAATACCCTGCTGGTCAAACTGCCCCTCCAGCGTCAGACCCGGCGTGATAATAGTCGCTTTAATCGGGTCGAGAATATTAAAGCCCGAGACAATATCACCAAAGCCATGCCAGCTGTCTGTGGCATGCAGCATCCAGTTATCGCGATCCCCTATGCCCTCTTCCGGCAAATGCTCGGGGCCCCACACGGTAAACCACCAGTCATTCTCGCCAAACTCAGCATCCACCTTGCGCATTGCACGGCGAAAATCGATGGCCTCATGCAGGCTTTCTTCAACCAGTGCAGTACCACCCGGAGCTTCCATCATGGCGGCGGCTACATCGCAACTGGCAATAATGGCGTACTGCGGGCTGGTAGAGCTGTGCATTAAATAGGATTCGTTAAAACGATGCGTGTCCAGGCTACGCTGCTTGGCATTTTGCACCAGGATTTGTGATGCCTGCGACAAACCGGCCAGTAATTTATGGGTCGACTGGGTAGCGAATACCAGGGTTTCTTCTGAACGCGGGCGGTCTTTGCCAATGGCGTGCATATTCTGGTAAAAATCATGAAAGCTGGCATGCGGCAACCAGGCTTCATCAAAATGCAGGGTATCTATGGTTGAACCCAGTTGCTGTTTTATCTCTTCCACGTTATACAAAATACCGTCGTAGGTGCTTTGGGTAATGGTTAAAATGCGCGGTTTTTTGTTTTTGGCATGGCGGGCAAAGGGGTTCGCTTCAATCTTTTTGGCAATGGCTTCAGGCGAAAACTCACTTTTAGGGATCGGGCCAATAATGCCGTAATGGTTGCGGGTTGGCATTAAAAATACCGGTATGGCGCCGGTCATAATAATGGAATGCAAAATCGATTTGTGGCAGTTGCGATCCACTACCACAATATCACCCGGTGCCACGACGGAGTGCCACACCATTTTATTCGAGGTCGAGGTACCGTTGGTGACAAAAAATAAATGATCGGCATTAAAAATGCGGGCGGCATTTTGCTCACTTTGCGCTACCGGCCCGGTATGATCCAGCAATTGCCCCAGTTCATCCACCGAGTTACAAACATCGGCCCGTAGCATATTCTCACCGAAGAACTGATGAAACATCTGGCCAACCGGGCTTTTTAAAAAGGCGACGCCACCAGAATGCCCCGGACAGTGCCAGGAGTAAGAAGAATCCTCCGCATAATCCATTAAGGCATTGAAAAATGGCGGTGCCAGCGCATCCAGGTATTTCTTGGCTTCGCGGATAATATGCCGGGCGACAAACTCTGGCGTGTCTTCAAACATATGAATAAAGCCATGCAGCTCGCGCAAAATATCATTCGAGATATGGCGGCTGGTACGGGTTTCGCCGTATAAAAAAATGGGAATATCGGCATTGCGCTTACGTACTTCTTTGACAAAAGCACGCAGCTCAGTTAGGGCCGCATTAACTTCATCATCACTGCCGCTGCCAAACTCTTCATCGTCAATCGACAAAATAAAACAGGACGCACGGCTGGCTTGCTGGGCAAAGGCAGTTAAATCAACATAGCTGGTGTAGCCCACGACCTCGTAACCATGGCTGCCGATGGCCTCGGCTAAATCACGGATACCTGAGCCCGAGATATTCTCTGAGCGAAAATCTTCATCAATGACGATGACCGGAAAACGGAATTTCATCTGTGCATCCTTTTGTAGGACATATTTATTCGGATAATAAGGTAACCTTATTCGTATTTTTTTAGAAGTGCATTAAAACCCGATCACGATGTGGCGCAAAGTTATCCGGTTGAAATGACTTGGCACAAAGAAAACTGAACGGCAGCGAAGAGCGAAATGCCAGCATTCAGTTTAATTTGGTTCTGCCCCAATAATTACTACCAATAACTATAGAGAATAAAACCTAAAAAGGGCTGGCACAGTGCCCGTGGCAGGGCTCGCCAGTTGTCGGATGTTCAAAATAGAGATCACCGGCATGCAGTAATAATCGATCTGCCAGCTGTTGGCTTGTTGCACTGTGGTACAAATCACACCCCAGGATCGGGTGGCCGATGCTTAGGCTATGAATTCGCAGCTGATGAGTACGGCCAGTCACCGGGGTAAATTGCACCAGACTGCGCCGCGGTTGACTCATTCTGTTTATTACCCTGAAGCGGCTGGTTGCGGCTTTGCCGGTGCTATCGCAAATTTTCACCAGTGGGAACTGGCTTTTATCTTTAGCGATGGGTGCAGAAATCACACCTTCGTCATCCGGAACCCAACCTTCCAACATAGCGGTGTAACGCTTTTGCACCGTACCGGCCTGAAACTGCTTATTAAGATGCGCTGTGGCGTGTTCGTTCAAACCAACCACCATCATACCCGAGGTACCAAAATCTAAGCGATGCGGCAATCTGGCCAGCGGAAACGCCGGGCTTACCCCGGGCTGACCATGTACCAAACGAAAGTGTACCGAATCGCGGTTCAGTGGGTTTTTACCCGATAAACTCAGCAGGCCTGAAGGCTTGTTGATCAATAAGATGGCATCGTCCTGAAATAAAATATGTACATCATCTTCGCAAGCAGGGGCGATAAAGTGATCAATAATACCTGAAGCAGCCAATCAAACCTCTACTTAAAAATTAAACACGGTCAACAAGCTGTCGGGTTCATACACATCATGGCGTAACGTGATGGATTTGAGCATCAACCGTGTTTTTTGTTCTGCCCCCCAACGATTAGAATACGTAAAGAATTCCAACGCCTACTTCGGCCTCATAGTTGCTTCGAGCGATTGGGCTGGCCCTAACGTCGCTGGTAAAATGCTCATAAAGCACTTCGCCGAAAATCCGCCAATTATCATTGATAAAATAGCGATAATCGTAATTGATGCCAAATGAGCGAATGCCACCACCCAATGAGGTCTCATTCAATCCGGATGCTGCCGCCTGCTGAGCGTTGATACCGAAATCTTTGTTGGCGAATTTGCTGTCATGATACACCACAACGAGGTTAATTTCAGAACCGGACCCGTCAACTTTATCGCCGAACCGGCGCCCCACACCGAATAGACCAAGATTGCCGTTGCCTCCGGTCACCACTCGGCCAACCAACCAATAACGCCAATCAGCATCGAAGGCACGACGTGCTTGCAGCACCAATTCAAAGCCCTCATCGTTATCACCGAGCCCATCCAAATACCCCTTTTTGGAGTCACTTTCTTCACGGCCTTCATCGAAACCGACAAGGGCCTCCAGTAGCCATGTATCTGCACGAAGGCCACGCCAACCTAATGCTTCACCCGCCCAAAAGAAAATATCATCTCCTCTGCGCCATTGCACTGCACCAGCAGGATCGACCTCAAAACCAAATTCGTCAGACCCTTCATAGGCAGTTTCATATTCAATGCCAAGACCTAATCCGAAACTCCAGCCATCCTTACCTCTGGAGAAGTCATCGGCTGACGGCAAAGGAACCAAAGCCTTTCTTTCCTCTTGCGCTAATGCGGTTTGCAAGAAACAACCATGTATAAACACGATCAACAATAAACTGATGAATTTTTTCATGAGAAACCTTTCCTGTATGGTTCCGGACAAAGATCATCCGTGAGTATAGTTATTTTGTGGCTATACGTGTCACTTCAGTCAAGCGATCTCATATTGATGCTTTTTATTTCACTATTTACTTAAACTCAGGCCCTATCACAAAGCAAAGCAGCTACGGTTTCGGCCCTCAAACTTAGCGCGATAAAGTGCCTGGTCTGCCATGGTTAAAAGCTCGGTGAGTTGTTCCGTACCATGCCGGAACTCAACAATACCAGCGCTGAACTGCAGCAGGTAGTCGGGGGCGAGCGCCAGGTGCTCAGCAGCTGCTGCACTTCGCAGGCGCTCCAGTACGGCAGTAGCGGCACTACGGTCTGTGCTCTGAAGTACCAACAGAAACTCTTCGCCCCCCCATCGCCCAAACAGATCACCGGGACGCAGCACATTCTCAGCCACATTGGCGAATCGCTTAAGCGCTTCGTCACCCGCATCATGGCCATAGCGGTCGTTACAGGTTTTAAACTGATCCAGATCCAGCAGAGCAATGCACAGCGGCTGCCGCCGCGCACGCGCATGCTCGAGTGCTTCCTGCGCACGCACCTCGGTGTAGCGGCGATTCGCCACCCCGGTTAACAGATCCGTGAAAGCCATACGGCGATACAGGCGTTGGTGCCTAATCAGCGTAATAACGATAACACACAGCAAGACCAGCACGATCAAGCCAGCTACCAACAGTATACGGTTGCGTTGTTCTCTTTCTTTGGCTTCGAGTGTCTGGAGTTCCAGGCTTTGTTCCAGTAAGTCAACGCGAAAACGTGACTGGAATAAACGGTTGTTACGCGCTCTTGCGCTACTTTCATGCCCGCGCAGTTCACGCAGCGCAGATGTCAAATCAGCAATCGCTTCCTCTGCATTGCCAAGTAGCACATGAATTTTCCCTCTGACATGGTAAAAGCGATACCCATTAAAACCAGAAGCCCAGTCTGGCCAGTCTTTTGGTAAAGGAGCGAGCATCTCCATCGCCTGCTCCGGGCGATTATCCGCAAGCAAAACATCCGCAAAATTAATGATTGTAATGTACTCTGTAATGTGACCTACGCCTTTAAGTTGCTCAAGGCTGGCGCTGCAGCTTTGCAGGGCTTCCTGCACACGCCCTAACTGCCCCAACATATCGCAAAGCCCAGCCTCGGCATAAGCAGCTGCAAAAGAGTTGTTGGCGCGATGTGCTGCCACCCCGGAGCGTCGGAACTGCTCTGCAGCTATTTGCAGAGAATCTGGATCTCGCTCAACGGCCCAGGACATAGCGTCCATAAATAACTCGTTGGCAGCCATGTCGTGCATCGCTTGCGACTCGAAGTAGTCCAGCGCTTCCTCACGGAACGTTCGCGCATAACTACTATCGGTTCTGAGAACCACCTGGCTCAGCACCGAAGCCGCCTCAGCACGCATCCAGGCAAGCTGAGCAGTATCAGCATGAAGGTATGCTTTAGCAGCAAGCTCAAAACTCTCCCCATTCAAGGAGCTATAATAGGCCATCACAGAAGCAAGACGAATCTTCAGGCACAAGGTTGCAGGTTGATCGGCAGGCCGCTGGGCAAGTTTGTGATCCATCGCATCTATAATCTCGCGGGTTGAGGGGGATAGATCAGCGCCATATAGGTTGAAAATTTGTAAGTGCAACAACGCTGGGTGGTTTGTTGGCAGTGATTTAGCCTCTTCGATAGCTTGCGGTAGCTCAGTGTTTTTCAATCCGACCATTCGTCTGGCCTGAGCCCGGGCAGCTTCTAGCCAGGCACGACGCTCAACTGTCAGACTAAGCCCCTGACTCAACGCTTGCTCGATCGCTTGTAAAGCCTCGTAAGGCTGGCGGCCGATGTCCTTGGCGAGCGCTTCTATCTCGTCATCTCCGCTACCCAGACAACTCGCCGCCGCTGGTAAGAGCATAAAAAGAAGGCAACTGAAGAGCACGATACCCTGCAAAAATAGTCTCATCCATCCTCCCGCTCTTTCGCGCATTTTGAAAAAATGCAGCTACTCGGCAGAGTTAATCAATTTTCCTTAAGCTTCCGAATCAGGCCAGTCTCAGAGTATTTCCCATGGAAAGCCCTGCCTTGTTAAAAAGTGGTATATTCCACAGTTTAGAGGATGATTGCACATTCTGCTTTAATTTGAGGGGCAGATCATAGTTTTGGGGTCAGATCAAAATTATTCCCGACTCACCTTTGGCCGCCATGTTAACGCTTCAATCAAACCTTTCGGTTATTACCGCGCTGAATAATAGGCTCTGGCCCACCGGCCAAATACCACGTTGGTAACTGCAAAAAACAACTATACTGTACAAAACTCAACCAGAGGTGATCGTTATGCAGCGGCGTGAATTTCTGACCAAAACCTCCTTATTGCTTGGCAGCAGCTTGCTGTCGGTCCCTGCTATGGCGCAGGCGAACTTAGCGCAAGCAACAGCTCCGACTGTGCTTAAAGCGGCCGATTGGAGCGGACTGCGAGACTTATTTGCTTTAAGTCGCCAGCACGTGCATTTGGCGACTTTTTTACTGTCTTCCCACCCCAGGCCAGTGGCCGAGGCGATAGAGCGACACCGCCGGGCTTTTGATGAAAACCCGGCAGACTACTACTACGAAAACGTGGGCAAGATGGATAAGGCAATAGCCGAAGCTGCGGCGGAATACATGGGCGGCAATGCCAGCCAGATAGCCATGACCGACAGCACTACGATGGGGCTGGCCATGGTGGCCAGCGGACTGATGTTGCGGCCTGATGATGAAATTCTGCAAACAGAGCACGACCATTATGCCATGGACTTGTCCTTGCAATTGCGTGCTGAGCGCACCGATGCCAAAGTACGGCGGGTATCCCTGTATGACAACCCTGCGCTGGTTAGCAAAGATGAGGTTCTGAGTAAGCTTAAAGCGGCCATTACCCCGGCCACCAAGGTGGTGTCACTGACCTGGGTTCACTCGATGAACGGGGTAAAGCTGCCAATCCATGAAATTGCAAAGATGCTGGCAGAGCTAAACCAAACACGGGATGAAGCCGATCAAATCCTTTATGTGGTAGATGGTGTGCATGGTTTTGGCATTGAGAATATTGATGTCAGTACTGTGGGCTGTGATTTCTTTATTGCCGGTACCCATAAGTGGTTGTTTGGCCCGCGTGGCACCGGTGTTATTTGGGGTAGTGATAGAGGCTGGGCGCACTGCAAGGCAGTGGTGCCCAGTTTCAGCCGCTCCTATGCAGTATGGCTGGGCTATATGACGCAGGATCAGGTACCACCCGGTGAACACATGACCCCGGGCGGTTTTCATGCCTTTGATCATCGCTGGGCTTTACCAGAAGCCTTTAAGCTGCATTTACAGCTCGGCAAAGCCGAGGTGCAACAGCGGATCCACCAATTAAACACCCTGACGAAACAAGGCCTGCAGCAAATTAAAGGCGTAACGCTGCACACGCCGATGTCGGCCGAGCTATCCTCCGGCATGGTCTGTTTTGATTACAAGGAACTGGCCCCCTGGCAGGTAGACAAGGCAATGCATGAGCAAGGCATTATCATCAGCACCACCCCGTACCGGCGACCTTATGCCCGTTTTGCTCCCAGCCTGATTAACAACGAACAGGAAATTGAACGCAGCCTGACGGCATTAAGCCGGTTGTAGTTAACAGAATCTGTAGCAAAACATAAAAAAACCGGCATAGAGTTATGTCACCAGTAATGACGATTGTTAAATATGCTCATCAGCCCTGAGTGTAAGCACCTCATAACCGGTCGGGGTAACCGCAACCGTATGCTCCCACTGAGCGGATAACTTTTTGTCAGCGGTGACAACGGTCCACCCGTCTTTTTTTAACTTAACCTTGGCCTTCCCTTGATTGATCATCGGCTCTATTGTGAACACCATCCCTTCTTGCAGAGTGAGACCTTTCCCTTTTTGGCCATAATGCAAAACTTGAGGCTCTTCATGCATTTCCCGACCAATCCCATGACCACAATACTCGCGAACAACGGAATAACCGTTCTTCTCCGCATGCCTCTGAATGGCATAACCAATATCACCAAGTGTTGCGCCGGGTTTTACACTCCGAATCCCTTCCAACATTGCCTCATAGGTGGTTTCAACCAACCGTCTGGCCATTGGAGTTACATCGCCGATCATATACATCTTACTGGAGTCGGTGATGAACCCACCTTTTTCTAACGTGATATCAAGATTGACGATATCACCGGATTTCAATAGTTGAGTGGACGATGGAATACCGTGGCATACAACATGGTTTACAGAGCTGTTCAGGACATATTGATACCCATATTGCCCCTTGCTGGCGGGGCGGGCATTTAACTGGTCAGTAATGTATCTCTCAGCCAAATTGTTGATATCCATCGTAGATACACCAGCCTTGACAACGTTATCAAGATAGTCGAAAACTGATGCAAGTAGACGTCCGGATTCACGCATCACACTTAATTCGTCAGCACTTTTCCTTTCTACATTAGCCACCGACCGCCTTCCTTATGTCAATATCGGCCAGCTTCATTTGCTCGCCCATGATTTCAGCAAACGACATATTTGGATTAGCCTCCGCAAGCATGCCAATTTTTATCCAAAACTCAGCTTGTGCATTTATAGAGCGAACCATGACTGAGCTTGCTTTACGAATTTCGTCATGTAACTCGTCGTCAATTTTAACAATTCCCATACCTGAACCTTAATATACGATGTATATACGAATCATATACTCTCATTGACATTCAGACAAGATGGTCGTCGAGCGTTTAACGTCCGAAGCTATAGAAAGTTGCGCATAAACATAAAGTAATCAGGTTCCTTTGAAAAACACATAACGCAAAGCGCTTGGAGAGGTCATGCCAGAGCGTAGCCTTTCGGGGACCGAGATCTGATGTAAAGTAGCCTATTTTACTTTGATCTGACCCCAATAGTTACCGGATAAACGCAGGCGCAATGCCGGCCATTATCGTAACCAGTAGAAACTTGCTTTAAGCCTCATGCGGTGAAATATCTCTGTTTATTTTCTCACCATTTTCTTGCTCAGCTCGTTTCAGATCATAGATTGCCTGCAAATTGAGCCAGCTTTGTGCATCACCGCCAAAATAGCGAGCCAGCCGCAGTGCGGTGTCGGCTGTGATCCCGCGCTTCTCGCGCACGATTTCATTGATCCGTGCCGGTGTCACCCGAAGCGCCTGTGCCAGGGCATTAGCACTCATATTGAGTGGTTCCAGATAATCTTCGCGCAATACCTCACCAGGGTGTACTGCACGCATGCCATTTTTAAACATAACTCCCCCTGTTAATGATAATCCACAATCTCAAGATCCCATACATTGCTGTCTTGCCAACGAAAGCACAAGCGCCACTGATCGTTCATACGAATGCTATATTGCCCCGCCCTGTTGCCTTTTAGCAACTCCAGTCGGTTGCCCGGTGGGCTGCGTAAAAACTCCAGGCTGGTCGCTGCATCCAGCTGAGTTAGCTTTCTGGTGGCAACCTTTGCAATAGCAGACCACCGGCTGGTTTTTCCGGTTTCAAAAAGCTGCTGCGTTTCTGCGCATTTAAAACTTTTGAACATAATTAATCATATATCGATAATCGATAAAAAGCAAAGTCAGTACCAATGCATAAAATCCCAGCACGCTGGCTGAGGCTATTATGCTTTGCTTACAAACCTGACTTAACGATATGCTTCCGGGGTTGGTCAGGCGTACATCAACTATTGGGATTATTACCCTCATAATGATTAACATGGAAATAAAGCGCCGAGTTTTTTAGCCACTACTACAGCCGCATTATCATGACTGCTCTCTTTCTGTTGTTCGAGATCTTGTTGCAACTCAGCCAGATGTAAGTTCAGCCTATTTGATTTTGATCTGACCCAGTAGTTTATTTTATGACATTTAAAAAGCAATTGTATAAAAAATGTTTTTTTGGTAAAATTTCGACACTTTAACCGATCTGATAAGGATATGCAGATGACGGACATTTACTTTCCCAAAACCACTGAACGAGCTCACGAGTTTTTTGCATCCCAACCTGAGTTACTGGCTACGCATATGACCGTATAAGAGGCCGACGCTAATGAGCCTATCAGCACAGGACTGGTTTGTATTTTTTTTTGTAGGCTTATGGCTTTCCTGCTTTGTTGCCTATCCTGTTGTAGCCGTGTTTGTTACTCGTCCGATTCAACGCCAGTTGAAACCCACAAAACAAGATTATATTAGCGATTGGGTAATATGGCCATTTCAAAGTCCTGTTTATGCCATGGCAATCGTAGTACCGTTTGAGCGCTGGCGCAATGAACGAAATCGTCACTTTATTGATGCCTTGCAGCCAGTACGGCAAGCAGCAACCCCCTTGCAGTGGTGGTTATCACTTTGGCTTGAAGTGAGCCTTTATAGTGCAGTAATATTCGGCTTGGTGGGGTATAGCGTAATGAATTTGTTGGGCTACTCATGGTGATTTCTGCCAATATCCTCAACCGCCGCTAATGGAATCAGAAATGCCTTTCTGGTTCGCAATCTTACTGGCTGGTGTTGTGACCTCAATGATTATTGCCTATCCAATTGTTACCTTGTTCGTAACTTTACCTATCCAACGAAGACTACGAGTTCAAAGCCAAGACTATATAACTAACTGGGCAATTTGGCCTTTTCGAAGCGGGGTATATGCGATGGCAGCGGTGATTCCTTTTACACATTGGGAAAAAGAGAGGAACCGTAGTTTTGTTCAAGGCATGAATGAGGTACGAAAAACAGCTACTCCTATTCAGTGGTTGCTATCGTTCTGGTTGTTATCCAGCCTTGCAGGCAATCTCCTCTTGGCACTTTTTTTAATGGTTGTAGAGATTATCGGAGGTTGGCCAGCCTAGCTACGTGGTCATGTATACCAAGCGATTAACCAACCAGATGCACTCGGGGAAGCCCTGCCATAGCGTAGCCTTTCGGGGATCAAGATCTGAAGTAAATTTAACCTATTTTATTTTGATCTGCCCCCAATAATTAGTACGTGGAGTTTTTACCTAAGTAATTCAATGCCGCCAACACGAGCGGCTTTGTAGTGAACGCAAAGCCGAAACGAAAAAGGCGTCGCCGTGCTTGGCCTTGTCAGGGCTTTTACCGTATACTTGTACGGAAACTCCGTACATCAAGGTGCCATTATGGATACAATCAGTGTAAACAAATTTAGAGACAACCTTAAGAGCGTTGTAGAACAAGTTGTTAACAGGCATGAACCGCTCAAGGTAACTCGTCGAGCCGGTGAGGCTTTTGTTGTTATGAGTGCCGACGACTGGGAGCGAGAACAGGAAACCCTTCATGTTCTCCAAAGCAAGAGCCTCATGCAGCAGATTGCCCACTCTCTTGAAACCCACAACCGTAGTGAAGGCTATATACCAACTGAAGAGCAGATGAATGAGATCACTGGTATTTGAAGGTAATACCTGGGAAGCGTATGAAGCTATGCGCGAAAAGGACAAACGGTTGCACAAGGCTTTGTGCAAATTGCTCAAGGAAATGCTGCGTTCAAACGACCCAGCTTCAGGTTTAGGAAAGCCTGAACCACTAAAGCACAACCTATCTGGCCTATGGTCTAAGCGGATATCACAGAAAGATCGTTTAATATATCGATTCGATGAAAAATTCATTTATATCTTCGCTATTGGTGGTCACTACGATCAGCCCTAGCAGCTTTGTAATTTGAAAACCCCCTTCTGTCACACGCTGGATTTTCCCTTCAATCATTTTTTATGATAGCCAATCTAGCCAGATGAACTCGGGAAGCCGTGCCAAAGCGAAGCCCTTCGGGGATCGATAACTTGTGTAAGTAGCCTATTTTATTTTGCTCTTACCCCAATCATTAACTCTTTTAACGCGGATAAAGCCGCTGCTGCTTTGCTAGTTTGAACAAAGATATGATCATGATAATAAGCTGCGATGACATTCGCACTAATGCCCTTTGCAGCCAACTTGCTTGCTACAGCGGCTGTCAAACCAACGGCTTCCAGACTAGAATGAACGGTTAGCGTAATTTGACTATAGGAGCCTTCAAACGATAAACCAGACCTCTCAGCGACTGACTTTTCGATGACAAGGGTTAAGCCTTCAGGCTCAATGAAGGTAGCAACCGGATCTAAATCAACATAATCCTTGAGTGCGCCTGAAACCGTACAAAAAACAAATTCAGCTTCAACCAACGTTGGGCTGATTGAACGCAGTAGTTCGTCTAAATCTGTAATACCTGACATCTATAGTATTTCCTTATACAAAGCCCCGGGTTAAATCCTGCCCAAGGCATACTGAACGGCCTGCTCGGCATGTATTTCTGTAGTGTCATACAGTTTGACCTCTGTATCTGAGCTCTGAATCAAAAGACCAATTTCCGTGCATCCCAAAATTACACCTTGTGCGCCGCGTTCAGCCAATGATGCTACAACATCCAGGTACTCACTTTTTGAGTCAGACTTGACCATACCTTGGCACAACTCATTGTAAATCACGGAATGAACAAGCTCCCTTTGGGACTCATCTGGCACAATCACCCCGATACCATGCTCCTGGAGACGACCAAGGTAAAACGTCTGCTCCATAGTGAATCGTGTCCCCAGCAGCCCCACACTGGTTACTCCATCCTGTTTGAGTACGTTGGCCGTGGCATCAGCGATGTGAAGCAGAGGGACCTTTACTGAGCGTTCAATTTGGGAGGCGACTTTATGCATCGTGTTCGTACAAAGAACCAGAAACTCTGCGCCTGCCGATTCAACCGACTGGGCAGCTGATCCCAATATTTCCCCAGTTGCCTGCCAATCCCCCTGATGCTGCAACGCCTCAATCTCGGTAAAATCCACGCTATAAAGAACGAGCTTTGCCGAATGAAGCCCACCAAGTTTATCTCTTACTTTCTGGTTAATCAGTCGGTAATAAGTCTGGGTTGACTCCCAGCTCATTCCGCCTATTAGGCCTATTGTTTTCAAGGGGAACCCCCATTTTGTCGCTTCGATTTAACGTGCGCCGCTTACGGTATCACTTTTCGGTGGCTTGTTAGCAGCTTCTGCGCGCAAGCGCTCCACCAGCCAGACTCATATGGTCAGAAATTCACGAAACCAGACCTGCCAGACGCTTAAGCAGTGTCAGAAATGCCTCGCAGGAGGTCAGTGACGCTGTTTCTTCCATGGTATGGTAGCCGGTGGTGGGGATTTGTAGTGTGGTACCGGTTACTGCGCCCGCTGAGGCGGCGATAATCCTGCCCATTTCGGTACTGCCAAGTGACTGAGGAGATTGTCCAGGGGATAACAACGCATTTTTCTGTTCAATGTATTCATCCTTGTAGCTGTAACTAACCCCTGATGCCTGGCACAAACCGGCCAGTGTGTTGGTCAGTTGCGCATCGAAACTGGCATTGGCATCTTTGTGTCGCAACACCAGTTGCTGGCGATCTGCCTCGTTTCTGTCCGGGTAGGGGCTGGTATCCACCACGACCAGCCGGTTCGTGGTGTTACCAAAGCGCCGGAACCATTCCAGCAGATAGCGCCAGCTCTTACCTGCCTCTTCCTGTGCCGTAAAAAAGGCGGTGCCCTGAAAACCTAAACTGAACAAGTGCACCAAATAGGCCGCAGTTAGCACGTTATCGAGTTGACCACTAATGCTGTCAGCATTAATTCTGAGTTTGTCGGCGAAAGCCACCGGCGTGCCTGCGACCAAATGCGACATTCCCTCAAGGGTGAAAATCAGGTTGTTACGCCGCTCACAGACATAACTTGAAGCAATTTTACCGCTACCGCGGTATGCACCGGACCAGGGCTCATAAGCCATCACTGGCGTAGTATCAAAGCGATCAACAATTTTATTGATCAACTGCTCGGATACGGAGTTTCCCAGCAAATCGGAGCGGTTTCCTGCCACAAAAGCAGCATACTGAAATTCATCGGGACCAGTGCAGACAAGGCCGTGGCGATCAATATGAGCAGAAAACATGGTGCTGAAGGGTGCATTGCCCTGTGCTACCAGTACGCCTTCATACCAGGTAACCTGCGCGCCGCGCTCCTCCAGTTCCCGTTGCAGCACCCTGAAAAAACTATGTTCTGCGCCCACCACACTGGGCTCGCGGATCAATATTTTCAGCAAATCCAGCAGTTCATTTAACTCAGTCATGGTCATATCCGGACGGAAGATTATGTTGCTATATTCAGGCCAATCACCGCTCAATGCAAAAAAATCTGCTTTTGCGGGGATTTTGTAGAGTTTCTGACTTGAACTATTAGGGCCAGATCAAAATTATTCCCGACTAACCTTTGGCCGCCCTCGGTGCACTTTATGTTGCCGCCGCCCTGTTGACACTTCAATCAAACCTGACGGCTATTACCGCGCTGTATAATAGGCTCTGACATGACTTCATATTCATCTCGACTAATCCCTTTAATTTTGAGATTTCTGAACACATGTTCAGTTTTCGGCTTTCCGCGGGTTTCGATCGGGAAGTGCCAAATATTGAAATGATCGTTCGGATAGGTGTCGTATGCAAGAGAATCCCATCCAAGAGTCTTTGCCATCAGGCTGATTGCAATCTTCTTAGCAGCTTTTATCTGTGCCTCTGGTCTGAAGTATAACTGATATGAAGTATTGATGGCTCCAGTAAGTAGATCAACGGCCTGTAATCCAAGTTGAAGCTTGGAGTTATCCATCTTGACGTGTTCAATTTTTGAATAGGTTGGTAATTTAGCGAGCATATGGTTGGTTATGATTTCCATTAGTTCTTCTTGCTTTCCGTATGTTGTACTACGCTGATCGATGAAAACTTTACAATTAGCGTTCATACCTTTGCTGCTTTGCCGGAGCAAATAATTGTAAGTAACATAAAATGCATTTTCTTCATTTTCATGCCATTTACGGTATGGCGCCTTCTCAACAGCGATAGCATGGAAAGTACACGGACTTTCGAGAACTAACTTGAGCGTTTCAAGACAGAGGTTAATCTGCCCTGCACTGCTTCGTACCTTTTCCCATTTAAGCTCGCCAGACACCACTTCTCGTAGCTAAAGCTGCCATGCGCTCATTAAATGTGTCAAGATAGCCATTCGGCACATTGAGCACCCCAATTGAGTAACAAGGTATTCCTGACGATGTGCCGCTCTCATCTGCGAAAGATACAATTTCCATATCCACTCCAAAAATTTAACGGCGCCATTTTTCGGTCACAGTGAAGATGCAAGATGGTTAAGATAGCATCTATGCCTTTAAGGCGTTCAACCCTAGTTCAATGTAGTACAGAATGGCTACGGCTATTGGAATTATAAAAATCATTATAAACCCTACCAGCCTAGACATATGCCCTCTATCCGAAAAAGGTAGCTTTTCAATTGGTGAAAGAAAGGTTTGAAATGAATTTACAACCACAATAAATAAAACTGGATAAAAACAGGCGAGAACAAAGAATAAAGCATACATATGCTCACAATAAAAAATGCAAACAACAGCATACCCCAACAGCCCACCTATCATTGCTCTAGACAGGACCTTATAAAATTTAATTATTGGGGCGATAAGTTTAGCTTTAATTATATCGAGCCAAGGATGTTCACTGCCAAGACATATTCTGATGCAAGCTGTAAATATGTAGAGAAACACCAAGCTGTAAGCGATAGTATTTGGTGCAAAATGCTCCATCGGAGCTTCTCTGATCTCCTTCGCGATTCCCTTTTCTTCACCTGCCAAAAAGCTTACAAGAACATCTATTTGAGCCAGTTCAACCAACTTGGAAGCTAAGCACAACAAAATGGTGAGAATAAAAAATGAGAAATAATCCCATCTATGTTCGCTGTACTCTATCTTCGTAAATTCTTTCAAGTTCATCGGTACTCTTAATGCTTACTCTAATTGTTAAGTGTTTCGGCGTTCGTCCTCACCACGTCCTCTGAGTAAGGCTCATCAATTAGGGGTTGAACGACATATTCGCTCTCTGAAGGCACTCCAAATACATTGACTGCTTTGTATGTTACAGCTTGTGCTTCCTGATGATCTATTGGGGTCAGATGAAAATTATTCCCGACTTACCTTTAGCCGCCCTCGGTGCCCTTTATGTTGCCGCCACCCTATTAACACTTCAACCAAACCTTTCGGTTCTTACCAGGCTGAATAATATGCTCTGGCACACCGGCCAGATACACACAGGGAAGTAGTGCCATCGTGTAGCCTTTCGGGGTCAAGATCTGATGTAAGTTTAGCCGATTTTATTTTGATCTGACCCCGTTAATTGAGAAGGCTCATATGTGTTATAACCGATCATCATTTTCTCCAATCTTTTATATAGAGAACACTATTATCATTCAATTCAATTACTTTTTTATCTTTAAGTTTTTTCGCCGCTGAATCACCGTATTTTTCGATCTCATCAATCGCTATGAACACTTGCTTCCCAGTAGATTCATAGAGGTTGATTAATTTTGCAACCGCGTCATTCTGAATATTCTTAAATAAAACAGAGTCATGTATCAAAAAAGGTAGCACAGTCGTTTCTGCAAATGCTAAATCCAAAAGTATTAGATTGGAATAAGCTTTCCCTGTACCTGTGTCTTCAACCAACTCAAATGTATAACTATTTTGACCAAGGTGAAGAGTGGGGCTTCTTCTTTCTTCACCATATACCTCAGTTACGTTTCTTCTATTTTTGTCATTCAGTATTTTTTCAATAAGTTCTAAAATCCGATTTTTTTCAGCAGCTAATAACTCTTTAGCATCCTTCAAATCTGACTTTATCTGGGTATCGGTCTCGAAATACTCTATCTCTTTACTAGCGGATGCGTGTTCCTGTGACAGCTTATAAACCCTATCTACTACTACATTTGGATTATCTATGTCAGATATCGCCGATGCGATTTTTCTATCGATATTACTTATTTCGTTAACAACGCTATCTAGTGAAATTGATAGTTCTTTTTCACTACCGTTTAACTCTTTTCTTAATATATTTGTAATTTTTGAGTGGAAAGATTCCACCTCTTCCAACTTATCTGTATTTACGTCAGGAAAGTACTTTAACAATGGCGATAAGTGTTTGCTTTTTATACTCTTATTTTTAGAAAGGTCATTTTTTACGCGTAGCAATCTACTATCTAATCTTAGCTTTTCCGATAAAAGTCTATCCTTCTCAATTTTTAGATCCATTACCTCTCTATTCACAATTTCAGCGAGATTAACTGCATATTTCTTAAGATGATTTTTTATCTCTTCTATCTCGGAGTCAATCGAAGTGATTGTGGTCAGATTATTTTTGTATTGTATCTTTGAGGTTTTTGAAATCAAACCACCTTTAAAAGCCTTGGCTATGGTTGTTTTTTCATCACTCTTCTGCTTAACATTTTCAGATAGCAACCTAATCGACTCATACTTTTTAAAGAGCTTAATTGTATTTGTGACACAATCAGATGCTTTTTGGCTTTTAAAGCCGTGAAGAGGATGCTTAACATCAAGGTTTTCCTTACCCCAAACTCGAGAGAATAGCGAAACTGTTGACCTGAAAGTCAAATCCACGCTCTCGAGGGAATAGGATGATTTGAGAAATGTCGTATAATCTTCGATACTTATTGGATCTTGCTCCTTAAAATCTTTATCGCAAATATAGACTAAATCAGGCTCAAAGGTTCCTCGTCTAAAATAATGATCAACACCATCAAACTTAAACGAAAAATAGTAATCATGATCTCCCAGCTCCGCTACAACATCCTTATTGTGATCAAGAAAAGATTCTCCGCCGTAAACGAAATCAAGCACCATTAAAAGAGTAGATTTACCGATAGAGTTGGTTGCAACACTATCGCCAAGGACAACGTTTAATCCAGAATGAAAAGATATAGATTTCTCTCGAAATTTTTCACAGCGAACTTCAGTTAACATAATTAATCATTCCTTGATTTTCATCCAGCTCAACCTTTCCAAGCACATAAAGAATGTCAAGTGCAAGCATGAACTCGCTTATATCTTCAAATTTGTCTAGGCGTATTTCAATCAATTCTGAAAGGCTAATTGAGTTTTCCTCATCTATAATAAGCATGCTAATTTTGGCCAATATGGATTTATCGAAGCTTGTGAATTTATTTGGAAATGACATCAGAATATCTCGCAATTTTGGATAAAGAACGAGGCCAATATTTCCGCAGCGTCATTGGTCTTAGGCTTGGTTTTGGCGTTAATCCATGCAACAATGTTTTCAAATATTGCTTGCTGATCTAAGCCCATATTCTTTTGCTTTAGATAATATGCCTTTATTTGCAAAGAAATTATTTCAGACAAGTCTAGCTCAGCACCATCCAGCTCAGAAAATTTCTCCCTAATAAAAACAAAGTATTCTCTAACATTACCCTTTATTTTATTTTTCGTTGGCCTAGAAATGGTTGAATCTAGTTTTTCATCTACTTCCTTTGGGATAAATTCTATTTCTGTATCGTCTTCAAGACTCGGGTCATGGTATATCAACTCAATGATTTTCCCGATCTCCTCTTCGATCGCATATCTTTTCCACATAGCTTCTTGGCCGCTTCTTTCAATTAGCCGCTTTTTAATTTCAAATAACGTGCGATATTCGTCTACAGTCCTTGGCTTGTCAAACTTACCATGACAGATTTCACAAAGTGGTATAACGTTATTCTCATCGTTTACGTCATTACTTAGTCGCTCTTCATGCTCAAGCAATAATTTTTCTTGTGCGGTAGGATTCAGAGGATAAATATGTGCAATCTCAAAGCTTTTAAAGCTCTTTCCAGCTTTTTTATAGAAAAGAGGTTCCGAGCACAAGGGGCAAATTCTGCTTACCTGTGAAAGCAAAGCCACATTTTGAGCTTCTGAATATTTTTTTCTTAAATTGCTCATTCTAAATCCATTTTATCAGCATGAATCAACGCTCACAGGTTATAACACCTCAAACGACGGCGCAGCTTAGCTGCGTCCGAGTGCTTTAACTTGTTAAAAGCAGTTCCAGTTTACGCATAGTATTTTTTTGCGACCGGTTTCAAATAGGCTTGGCTGGAAAAAAAGGTCTCCATATCATCGATTATCCTTTTCGCTATTTCTAGTATTACGCTATATTTCTGCCTCAGAACATCAGTTCTATGTCGTTCGCCAGCAGCCGATGCACTTTCCCGTCCATGTGCCACAGCATTTCTCTTATCGACAATTTCATCTATCGTCGCACGCTCTCTTGCAGTTAAAGTAAACTCTTTCATGCCGAAAGATCGATATACTTCGTCAATCGTTTTTGCCCAAACGTTCTGCAAACTAGTCGAAAATACCGAGTCATTAATTGCGGTAATATTAGAGCTTCGCACCTCCTCAAAAAACTCTATAGATTTATTAAAGAAATTATTGTATCCGGCGTCTTTAAGGCCTCTTAGCTTATTAGAGAAAGCAATGACACCAAAACCAGGTGAATAATGAACACCTTTTACAGATTTTGAAGCGATAAGAATTAGTGTGGTTTCAACAACATCATTAATTGTTTTTTCAAGGGCAGCATATAACTGCACATAAAAAAGACCTCTCTGTATCTTGAGCTCTAAGCTTGCCGATTCAGTTGGATTAGCTGGCTCTAATGATGAAATATAGTTGAGGTATACCTGCACCTCATTGAATCGAGACCTGCTTCTACTTTTAACTGATCCATAGCTCATTATCGAAGAGCATCCTTTACATAATTTATTCGGTCATTCAACCTTTTCTTACTATTTGTTGCTCCTGAAGTTAGACCTTTCAACACATTATCGTCTAGGAGACTAGTTAACGTTTCTGTACTAACTCGAATATTCTCATTAATAGCGTCTGCGACACCTATTGAAATCGCCTCGAACAATACAAGTGGGGTAACATTCTTTCGATTCCCGCGAACTATTCCATCAGGAAGACTTCGCTCTAACATCTCAAATGTCTCGTTAAATAGCTCTTTAAGTTCATTTTTGTTTCGAAATGAATTCGTTTTTTCGGCCATGTAATCATTAAGAAAATCCTTAACACCATGGACAAATTCATTCCGCTTTTCATAATATCCAAAAAACTTCAAAACCAATTCTTCGTAGCTTCCTTGACGCTCGGCCGTTTTTGTCATTTTTACCACACTTTTGAAGCTGGTATGCGCCGCGCATTCCTTAATGAAATCGTTGAATTCACCAATATAAACACAATTCCTAATTTCTTGAGGATGCAGAGTCACTCCGCCAGTATTAAGCCGTTCAAACAAGTCGAACCGAAGATTAAAATCGCTTCTGTCATTCAAAACGGTAACTCTTATCGGTCTAGTTTGTAACATCAACTGCATGGACTTCGGAAGTTGATCGTAATTCGAATTATTTAGCCCATCTAGTTTCTCAAGACCTTTTATTGTCAATTTGGAGCAATTTGGATTAACCCTATTAATTACATCATCACTGCCAATGTAATTAACAATAGTTGTTAGCCGCTGAAGCCCGTCGATTACCTCCCAAGTCGAATCTTTATTTGTTGCCATAAAAAGACTAGGGACAGGTATTCCTAAAAATAGGGATTCAATTAATTGAGACTGTCTGATTTCGTCCCAAACGAAATGGCGTTGATACTCCGGAGCAATATCAATCATCTCGTCACAAATCATCTCGTAAAGCTGTCTGATGGTGATGTCATAGCTATCGAAAGCAACTGATCTACGATTGGCATCTATCTGATCTTGGACCTTATTTATATCCATCATTCTCTCTATACATTTAAATTTTTCATGGATTTCAGTTTCTGAGGCTTTTAACATTATATTCATAAGCTAGCTCGAAAACTCATTTTCATATATACGGTACAAAGCTCTGTAGGTTACTGTTACTGCAAGCTTTGCTAAAAATCAGTTCCGATTATAAATTCTACAAAACGAGCTGGCTTGTTTTGTTGGGTTGAGATTTTTGTTTTGTCGTTTTTCACCACACTAAGCATCTAAACTAAAAGACTTTTCAATAGATGGCAAGCTACAATTTATGCATGGTTCGCTGGCATTTTTATCCAATTGTAAGAGGAATTGAGATTTGACTGTTTAGAAATACAGCTTTAGGCGAAGACGGTAATTCATTCTATATGCTATTCGATATGTCCGCTTTGGCATTTACCGGTCTATCAGCCAAAGCTAATAACTCATTAAGCCCCAAACACAAACCCCCAGCAGATGCTGGGGGTTTGTGTGTATTGCTTTGCTAGCAAACAGGCTTAACGATAAGCCTCCGGGCTTGGGCAGGCGCAGATCAGGTTGCGGTCGCCGTAGACGTCGTCGATACGGGTGACGGTTGGCCAGAACTTGTTCTCGGCAACGTAAGGTGCCGGGAAGGCGGCGACCTGACGGTCGTAGGCGCGGTCCCAGTCGCTGCTGAAGATGTCCTGCATGCTATGCGGGGCAAAGTGCAGCGGGTTGTTATCGAGTGCACATTCACCGGATTCCACCTTGGCGATTTCTGCGCGGATGGTGGTCATGGCTTCGATGAACTTATCCAGCTCGGCTATGGGTTTTGTTATCTGATTCGGTTGGTTCCATCATCAGCGTATCTGCCACCGGTCATTTTAGGGTCAAAACAAACTAAGTTGTATACCCACATCTACCCTTCCGATTATTGCTAAATCAGGCAAATCAGGACATTAGTCATAATTTTCATTTAACCCTAATATTTAGTTTCCGAAAAGCTCTGCTGAAACATCGGGAAAGCCATAATGACGTGATCCACGGTTGCCGGGATTGCCCGGATTTCCTGTATTGCCTGGGTTTCCAGGGTTGCCGATATTTCCGAAATTGCCCATATGTTTATTTAAAACCATTTGTTCATGAAGCTCACCAACATACTGGCCAGATAACTTATGTACATGAGTGCCGTTAAGCTGGACAACTGCTTGGCCACTTATAGTGTGGATATATCTACCACGGATATAGCCCACGGCATTTCCACGTGAGTTGTAAATATAATCAGTCATTCTCGATCCTGGTTATGGAAGTGTTCTTATCCATAAAAAATATCCAACAGCAGCGCTTTGTTAAATGCTTGATACGATAAAATTAATATCATACCCATTAAATCTATGACCTGGCCACAAATTCATTGTCAGAGAAATAGTTTTATTCTCACATTCTTCAGAAATCGGCCTTCCTTCGAGGATTGCGTTTTTCATTTTATCGGAAAGATACTGATTAAAACTCGAATGGCTTAAAGCATTTGCAAGTTCTAAAAGCTTTTCTCGTGCAATTTGAGAACCAGTTGCATCATTCACGTTAACCATTATTTTTAGTGAGCTTGCGACTTCCTTAGATCCTTCAACATAGAAAGCAATATTGGCAGGAATAATACCATCACCAAAATCTACCATTGGAGATGACGCACACCACTCTTCTTCGAAAACCCTATCATAAAACCCCGTTCCCAACCCTTCTTTTGAAAGAAACTCCTTAGCTTCATATGGACTCCAGCCGAGATCGCTTGGTACGTCCTTGGGATGTTTCTCAGCAGACCGCACTCTAAACATATGCTTAAAAGACTCTATTAAATCGTCATGCGACTCGATATTTACTCTAGCAACTTGATATGACCAGCGCTCAAGCAATTTTATATCTATATTAAACAAAACTAGAGCGTATAATTCCGCCAGATTCCTATACAGTCTTCTTTTTATAGAAAATTGAAGTCGAATAAAAACCTGCTCATATGTCGAATAAACCAGCATAACAAACACAAATGGCAAGTAGCAAAGAGTCAACAAGGGAGGGACAAAGAAATCATATGCGGTTTTCTCATTACCAAATGAGATAAAGTTGACTGTCAACATGTACGCAGTGTGAGCAATCAGAGTAATCCCAAAGAATGCTAGGCAGTATTCAAGCAGCGCTTTCACTTGATGATATTTATTATCGCGCTCAGCAATAGCCAACATAGCACTGATTAATACCAGAATTGGAACTAGCAGGACCTCAACCCAAAGGGGGAAAGTGTAGACGCTAACTATAAACTGAAGAATTGCCAATAGCTTCAAGTTATCTATCACTGAGTGCTGGAAGAAGCTTTTATCTTTTTTAATCGACTCAAGCTTAAAAAGCGACATAAACCCAACAGACGCACACCAAAACAACGTGTTTTTAAGCTGCCCAATATTCCACAAATCTAACTCAGATAAAAAGTAGATAACAATCACCATATAGGTGATCATCAAGCTAAGAACAGATATTATTTGTTTTACAAAGAAAGCGGACAATAAATTTCTAAACGCTTTTCTGACCTCAACCATTCTGGAGGCCGAAAATATATAAATTGAAATTGCAAATAACCAAAATGCAATTGCAATTTCTCGATTATTTAGAATATCCACGGCACTCCTTGTGCATTTAACTCTTTGCTAAACGTCGTAAAGTAGTTGACTGAGGTTAGTGAGGAACGAACGACAGCCAAGTGTTTTACGTCCGTTTAAGCAACTTGTTAGTTTTCGATTACTGAAAACCTAAAGATATTTGCTGTACGTAGCTCGCCCATGACTTATAACATCTTACAGATGCATGGCTGAATTTCGGGGCACCTGATGTAACATCTAGCTTTGCTTTAAGAAGGTACATAGTTTGAGCAACGTTAATAGCATAACGATATTTGTCATGATTTGGAATTATATTAGAATCTATGAAGCCTCTAGATATGTTCTTAGGTCCTCTATGTAAATTTTCTTTCCAGAACCCATTTTCTCTCGCATTTGAAGCGCTGACAACTCCACTTTCAAAATCATAAGACCATTGATTAAACTCATTTTTTAACACCTCAAACTGTTCACTAGAAATAACGAAAATGTCTAAGTCTGAACCATCTCCAAATGGCTTACCAATTTTATTGGGAGCTAAAGATTGTCCTAATCTTGCGCTACCAGTTATATTCAACTCCTTGGGATCAATATTTAGCCTTGAACCAACCCATGCTCGAACTGATTCATAAATCCCGGGACACTCTCTAAACGCGAATGGAATACCCTCCGACAACCATTGTCTAGCGATAGCTTGTCTTGCAGATTCTCCACCATTCTTCGCAGCTTCTGAGATTAATCTTGCTTCTGGGTAGGCAGATATCACATCCCTTAAATGGCTTGATACTTTAAACGGTTCCATAATGACCTTTAAAGTTTAATTGGTTAAATCGATTCATAATGTGGTTAGCTCGCAAATCAATAGTTTTTAGTCTATTGTTTTTATTATATTTTTTCTCAGGATACTTTAGTCTTGCAACTACTGACGCTGCTTCATAATTTGTTAGAGAACTTTTATCCAGCACTAGAACCTTACAAGCCTGTTCAATTCCGTGCATGTTCCATCCAAAATACGCAACAGTCAGATAAATCTTTAATATTTCTTTTCTTTCAAGAGCTAAGGTTAATCGCGTGGCTAGATAAATTTCTTTCAATTTACGTTTTGGGCTTATTTCATAACGCTTAGTAATTGTCCTTACTAATTGCATTGCTATTGTAGAGCCACCTTCTCGTTTGTTACAAAATACGGTTCTCCAAACTGCTCTAACTAAACCAATTGGATCAACGCCAAAATGCAACCAGAAACGATGATCTTCTCCTGCAACAAGGAACTCTAATAAGTTATCAGAAAATGCGGTTTCCGCACTTTCTAATCTTATTTCATCAATACTCTTAATGAGCTGATTCCATTCATCTTTAAATTTCATTTCTGACTGACTATTATCCTTAAAAAACTAAAGCAAAGCACTCGGGCGACGAGCCGCGCAGCGGATTTTCGTCCCAGCGTCAGCAGGCAGCGAGTACCCCACCTTGTTATGTGTTTGAAAGAAAATTGATTTACCAGCGTTCATCTACAATGGTATTTCCCGTTTTGTCCTTCTGAGTTCGAGATTGTGTGACCTTGAAACCCTTAACCGCTGTGTGATAAGTATACTCGACAGTACCAACAATCCCATTGTCGCTATTAACTATGTCATAAGAATTAATGTCAGTTTCACCCATAAAGCCCTTGGTTCTAGAATCTTTGGGGGACTAACGACTCGCCTTCCTTTAAGAGAACTCTTTTTATCACATCTTCTCTCAAAATTGACACCTCTGATTGTCCTTACACTACTCTTACACGTACCACTTCATTAAGATGCCAAAAATAGTTGGTTAATTAAAATAAGCAACGAAGGAGAAAAACTAACTGTTTTTTGTCCTGGTTGAATGACGTGTTAGCTATTTTATTTTAATCAAGGAACCAACTGGCTTTGTCTCTATATTTTTAATCACCGAACGATGTAAATCAAAAAGCTCCTCTTCTGATATTTCACCTAATTGGTAACTTGTTTCAAATCTTACATATTTGGTAAGAGTCGTTAAGTGATGTGCAGCAATTTCAATTGAGTTTTTCAGGTTTTCCTCAGAAAAATCTTTATTATTAAAAGATAATAACATCACTTTTGAATTTTCTAATGCGGCTAAAATTGAGGTTATAGATTGAGGATGCATTGTCCTTATTATATTAGTATCATTTAAGGTTGTTTTTACTATAAATGGCAGCTCTATCGGATTATCTTTAAATAGGTCTTTAGGTTCATAGCCTGGAATTTCATGCTTAGCCTTTGAATAATTATCAGGAATAGCCTGTAACCACATGTTAAAATTGCTTAATTCAAGATGAGACACTTCCAGTAGCTTTATAACATGTAATTTGTCTCTTTCTACGTTATATAAGTTACTGTAGTACTGAGCCAAGAACACACCAAGAAATACTGCTGCGATTGATAAAGTTGCTTTACTTAACTCAATACTAAGTGGCTTCCCTTCTTTTTTTGCTAAATAAAATGCCAAAATAATAATTACAACAATTACTAATAATACTGAATAAATCAATTGAATAACCTCATGTTGGGGTAGATTGGATAACTACAGCTTAGAAGTTTAGAAAATCTCTTTATCCACATAGAAACTTATCTTTTAATCAATCTAACCTAGCTAACAAATCTCTTTAAATCAACAACTTTGTAGCTGAGCTGGTGTTTTTACTGAAAACAAAAACCCCAGCACAGATGCTGGGGTTTTGTATTTATAGCTTTGCTTACAAACCAGGCTTAACGATAAGCCTCCGGGCTTGGGCAAGCGCAAATCAAGTTACGGTCGCCGTAGACGTCGTCGATACGGGTCACGGTTGGCCAGAACTTGTTCTCGGCAACGTAAGGTGCCGGGAAGGCGGCGACCTGGCGGTCGTAGGCACGGTCCCAGTCGCTGCTGAAGATGTCCTGCATGCTGTGCGGGGCAAAGTGCAGCGGGTTGTTGTCGAGTGCCCATTCACCGGACTCTACCTTGGCGATTTCCGCGCGGATGGTGGTCATGGCTTCGATGAACTTATCCAGCTCGGCTTTGCTTTCTGACTCCGTCGGTTCCATCATCAGGGTACCGGCCACCGGGAAGCTCATAGTTGGTGAGTGGTAACCAAAGTCGATTAAGCGCTTGGCGATATCCATCTCGGTGATGCCACTGGCATCTTTTAACGGGCGGATATCGATGATGCACTCGTGCGCAACACGGCCATTTTTACCACGGTACAGTACCGGGAAGTGCGGGTGCAGTTTCTCAGCCAGGTAGTTGGCATTGAGGATAGCGATTTCTGTGGCTTGCTTTAAGCCTTCGCTGCCCATCATGGCAATGTACATCCAGCTGATTGGCAAAATACCGGCGCTACCGAAAGGTGCGGCAGATACAGCGCCATTGCTCTGGCCGGTGCCGTCGATTTTCACCAGCGAGTGATTCGGCAGGAACGGGGCTAAGTGGCTTTTCACGCCAATAGGTCCCATACCCGGGCCACCACCGCCATGCGGGATACAGAAGGTTTTATGCAGGTTTAAATGCGATACATCTGAGCCGATGAAACCAGGGGACGTTAAGCCTACCTGCGCATTCATGTTGGCACCATCCATATACACCTGGCCACCGTGGGCGTGTACGATATCGCACAGCTCACGGATGCTTTCTTCAAACACACCATGGGTGGATGGGTAGGTCACCATAATAGCGGCCAGGCGATCCCCTACTTCATCAGCCTTAGCTTTTAAATCGGCCATGTCGATGTTGCCGGATTTGTCGCAATCGACCAATACCACGTCATAGCTTGCCATCGCGGCTGTGGCCGGGTTGGTACCGTGAGCTGATACCGGAATTAAACAGACATTGCGGTGCCCTTCGCCACGGCTTTCGTGGTATTTGCGAATGGCAATCATGCCAGCGTATTCGCCCTGCGCGCCAGAGTTTGGCTGCATGGACAGGTTGTCATAACCGGTGATGTTGATCAGCCAATCACTCAACTCGGTGATCATCTGAGCATAGCCGGTGGCTTGGTCTGCCGGGCAGAATGGGTGCAAACCAGCGAACTCAGGCCAGGTGATTGGAATCATCTCGGCGGTGGCGTTCAGCTTCATGGTGCATGAGCCTAACGAAATCATCGAGTGATTTAAGGCTAAATCTTTGTTTTCCAGCTTTTTGATGTAACGCAGCATCTCAGTTTCAGAGTGATACTGGTTAAATACCGGGTGCTGCAGAATGTCATCATGACGCAGCAGGCTCTCTGGAATGGAGTTCGAGCCATTCTTCACCAGCTCAGCATCCAGTACCGCCACGCTCAGGCCATGGCCTTCGCCAAGAACGATGTTAAAGAGGGTTGCCAAATCGGCACTGCGCGTCACTTCATGGAAGCTGACCGACAGGCTATCGGCCAGATCAGTCCGAAGATTGACTCCGGCTGCCAGCGCGCGCTTTACCACAGCGGCACGATCGGCGACTTTAAAGGTGATGGTGTCGAACCACTGCTGATTGACCAGCTCAACCCCTTTGGCTTTGAGGCCAGCGGCAAAAATATCGGCGCAGCGATGGATGCGGCCAGCGATGTTTTTCAAGCCATCCGGGCCATGATAAACGGCATAGAAGGATGCCATGTTGGCCAGCAACACCTGAGCAGTACAAATGTTGGAGTTGGCTTTTTCGCGGCGGATATGCTGCTCGCGCGTTTGCATGGCCATACGTAAAGCATTGGCATCTAAACGATCTTTTGATACACCAATAATACGACCAGGCATCGAGCGCTTGTAAGCATCACGGGTGGCAAAGAAAGCGGCATGTGGGCCACCATAGGCCATCGGCACACCAAAGCGTTGCGCTGAACCCAGCACCACATCGGCACCCAGCTGGCCCGGTGATTTCATCAGCACCAGTGCCATCATATCGGTGGCAACGGCCACGATGGCTTTGTTGTTTTTCAGCTCGGTGATTAACGCGGTATCATCACGCACATCGCCATTGCTGCTTGGGTACTGCAATAAAGCACCAAATACATCGTGCTTTACGGCTTCGCTGGCCGGGCCGGTAATGATGTCAAAGCCAAACATTTCGGCACGGGTTTTCACCACGTCAAAGGTTTGTGGGTGTACATCATCGGCAATAAAGTAGCTGTTGGCTTTTTTGTTTTTCGATACCCGTTTCGCCAGCGCCATCGCTTCGGCGGCTGCGGTGGCTTCATCCAGCAAGGAAGCACTGGCCAGCTCTAAGCCGGTTAAATCTAAGGTTAATTGCTGAAAGTTCAACAGTGCTTCTAAGCGGCCCTGGGCAATTTCTGGCTGGTACGGGGTATAAGCCGTGTACCAACCCGGGTTTTCCAGTACATTGCGCAGGATCACATTTGGCGTTAATGTCGGGTGGTAGCCCATACCTATATAGGAGGTAAACACCTTGTTTTTGCTGGCTACTGCTTTTAAATAGCTAAGTGCATCGGCTTCAGTACGGCTCTCGCCAATGCCTAATGGCTCTGGCAGGCGAATATCGGCCGGAACGGTCTGCTCAATCAACTGCTCGACCGAGCTGACGTTCAGCTCTGCCAGCATGGCAGCGGTTTCATTAGCATCCGGGCCAATATGGCGTTGAATGAATTCCTGATGGTTCACAAGTTGTGACAGCGTTTTAGCAGCAGGGTTGCTCATGCTTGGTGTGTCCTATAAATCAATGACGACAAAAATGTACGGCGATTATGAAAGAGTAAGCCCCGAATGATACGGGGCTTACGCAGTATTGGATGACAATTACTCTTCGTCGATAACGTTCTGATAGCCTTCCGCGTCTAACAGCTCATCCAACTCAGATTCGTCAGAAATTTTCACTTTAAACATCCAGCCATCATGGTACGGGCTGGTATTCACTTGCTCTGGCGAATCAGCCAGCGATTCGTTGACTTCAACCACTTCACCAGATAATGGCGCATAGATATCAGAAGCTGCTTTGACTGATTCAGCCACTGCGCAATCATCACCTTGAGATACGGTATCACCGACCTCAGGCAACTCAACAAACACCATATCGCCCAGCAGCCCTTGAGCATGCTCAGAAATACCGACGCTGTATACGCCTTCGCCTTCGTGACGGACCCACTCATGGGAGGATGCATATTTTAAATCTGTTGGGATTGAGCTCATGATTCGTTCCTTACCTGACGGTTTTTTTATTAATCGTTTGTCCGCCTGCACAGACGGTGACTTCGTTATTGTTATACAGCTGACTATCTTTTGTACAGTCCACTGTAGCCTAATATTAGATGAGTTTTTTACCCATGCGCACGAAAGCAGGTTTAATCACCTTTACCGGTACCAGCTTGCCGCGAATGTCTACTTCGGCGGTCTCGCCAACGCTCGCAGGTACACGTGCCATGGCAATACTGAAGCCCAAAGTCGGTGAAAACGTTCCTGAGGTGATCATGCCTTCTCCGCCTTCAACCACCACGCGCTGGCCGTGACGCAACACGCCTTTTTGCTCCATCACAAGCCCTACCAGCTTGTCGGTGCCTTGCGCTTTTTGCTGGTCGAGGGCACTGCGGCCGATAAAGTCACGCTCGCTCGGTTCCCAGGCGATGGTCCAGCCCATATTGGCGGCCAGCGGAGATACGCTGTCGTCCATATCCTGACCATACAGGTTCATGCCGGCCTCTAAACGCAGTGTATCACGCGCGCCCAAGCCCGCAGGCTTCACACCAGCATCAAGCAGTTGCTGCCAAAAATCGGCGGCCATGGTGGCAGGCATCGCGATTTCGTAGCCATCTTCACCGGTATAACCAGTGGTTGCAATAAAGAGCTCACCGCTTTGCACGCCAAAGAACGGCTTCATACCTTCAACAGCGGCTTGTTGCTCAGCACTTAGCAAGGTGGCGACCTTGGTTTTGGCATTCGGGCCTTGCACGGCAATCAATGCCAGCTCAGAGCGCTCAGTAACCACAACATCAAAGGCAGCGGCATGCTGGCTGATCCAGGCTAAATCTTTTTCGCGGGTAGCGGAGTTCACCACCACGCGGAAGAAGTCGTCTTGCAGAAAATAAACAATCAGGTCATCAATCACACCGCCCTGCTCATTCAACATGGCGGTGTACAGCGCCTTGCCCGGCACAGACAGCTTAGCCACATCGTTGGCCAATAGCTTGCGCAGAAAATCACGGGTACGCGCACCGGTTAAATCAACAATCGTCATGTGCGACACGTCAAACATGCCCGCATCCTGGCGCACAGCATGATGTTCTTCGATTTGAGATCCGTAGTTGATCGGCATGTGCCAGCCAAAGAAATCGACCATTTTGGCACCAGCTTCCAGATGCTTGGCATGTAACGCGGTATGTTGAGACATTCTACTATTCCTGTGATGAGCAAGTGGCTTGCGTTGCAGTCTATGCAGACTGACCGAATAATAATTCGCTTCGATTATAACTGATGGCAGCAGGGGCCAACAGCCCCTTTTGCCTTAGTTTTTATAATGCAGAAAGATTGACTAGGACTCTGATGAGCCGAATGCACTGCGGTCATGAGAGCTCACTTGCACCCGCTCGGGTAAATCGCCAGCATTACCAAGGGCCAGCGCCATCATTTTCTTTTTCAGCAATGGCTGAGTATTGATAAAAACCATGCCTAGTGAACGCAGCAATTTTGGCAGTGGTGAACCACCACTAAAGCCACGTTTGAACGCTTCCATTGCCAGAATCAGGCTCTGAGCCTCGGATTTACGCCAGCGTTGATACTGCTGCAACATCTGCGGTTGATCGATGCTTCGTCCCGCTTCCAGTTGTTTTGTTATTAGCTCAGCTAATGCAGCAACATCCATCAGACCCAAATTCATGCCTTGCCCGGCCAGTGGATGAATGCTGTGAGCTGCATCGGCCACCAGCACAATGCGTTGCTGTACCCATTCCGTTGCATAACGCATTCGAAGGGGCAGTAGTTGCCGCTCGCTGCATAACTGTAAGGGCCCGAGCACCGATTGGCTTGCTGCCGTGACAGCCTGCTCAAACTCGCGTGCCGGCATAGCTTGCAATTGCTTCGCTCGCTCCGGTGGTACGCTCCAGACAATGGAAATGCGCTGTGCATCGGTCAATGGCAGTAATGCCAGCGGGCCATCCGGCCAGAACACCTGCCGCGCCGTGGCCTGATGGGCTTCATCGCACGACAGGGTAGCCACCAGTGCATGATGCTGGTAGTCCCAATGCATCAAGGGCATCTGTTGTTGTTCACGAATAAAGGAATTGGCGCCATCTGCTGCTACCAGCAAGCGGCTAAAAATAAGTGCCTCATCACTCAGCTGCAGTACCACTTCACGGTCACTTTGGGTTAATTTCTGAATGCGGCTGGTGAATAGACATCGCACATTGGAGCACGCTTTCACCTGCTGAAACAGCTGCTGACGCAGTTGCTCATTATCACAGATCCAGCCCAGGGCGGGCAGTTGCTGTTCAGCGGCATCAAACCCGATACGGCCAAAACTATCCGCTTGCCAAACACACATCTGTTGGTAAGCCGCGGTTTGAGCCGCCAGCCCCGGCCAGACATTCAATTGCTGCAACAAGCGCTGCGAGGCCAGATTCAGTGCACTGACCCGCTGATAGGTTGGTTCCGTCAACTCTGGCTCCGGGCCTTGCTCAATCAAGGTGATGGAGAGATCCAAGGGCGCCAGCAACAGCGCCAGGGTCAAGCCTGCACTGCCAGCCCCTACAATGGTGATATCGGTATGAGTCATCTCGCTCTGCTGCATCGTTATCTCGCTGCCTGGAAAAAGGCTGATTTGGTGGCACTGGCTTGCAGCCCCATGGCTTGTTGCGCTAATGGCTGTTGCAGCTCGTCACACAGCAGCATGCCAACTAAACCTAAGTTGCGACCCAATGCGACCAAGCGGGACGGATTGGAAAATAACCGCACCAAACCATCGGTAAAGTGCACGACCTGCTGCATGTCGTGCTGCCGCGCTTGTTGATACTGCCGCAGCATGGAGTAGCCACCGATCGCTGAGGGATACGTCAGCACGCCATCGACCAAGGCAGTGATATCTCGTAGCGCCAGATTAAAGCCCTGGCCAGCTATCGGGTGCAGGCTGTGTAAACTGTTGCCTGCCAGGGCAATGCGATGTCGAACCGGGCTTTCTGCCTGACGTAACGCCAGTGGGTAGCTGCTGCGTTGGCCTGCCCGGCTAAAACGACCGGCGCGATAACCGAAGGCTTGCTGCACCGCAGCCAAAAATTGACTGTCATCCAGCTGCATCAAATGAGCGGCCTCGCTCGAGGCTGTGGTCCACACCAATGAATAACGTTGCTCATTGAGTGGCAATAGCGCGATGGGACCATGCTCGGTAAAGCGTTCAAAGGCACGTTGTTGATGAGGCTGATCCAGCGCCAGATTGGCGATAACCGCGGTTTGTTGATACGCCTGATGCTTGCTTTGAAAACCAGCCAATTGCCGGGTGGGTGACCCCCCCCCTTCACAAATCACCAGCAAGCCTGCTTTCAGCGAATGACCACTGCTCAATTGCAACTGCACTGCATCGATGTCACTGTGCAAGGCGGTGATATGATCGGGCCGATACCATTGCAACGGCTCAGCAGAAGCTGCAGCAAGGTGCTGCTGCACGGCCTGACCAAGATGCTCCACTTCCAAAACGGCACCTAATTCGCTGACCCCTAACGACTCGGCTGCAAGATAGCATTTACCAAAATGGCCGCGATCTGATACATGGATATGTTGGATCGGGCAAGCTTTAGCGGCCAAAGAGGGCCACAGCCGCCAGGCCGCCAGTTGCTTGATACTGCCGGCAGCCAAAGCAATGCTGCGGCTATCAAAACTCACCGAGGCCTGTTGCGCTGGTTGCTGCTCGATAATGGCAATGGTTTTATCAGGAGCAACTTGGCGCAGTGCATAAGCCAGCGTTAAGCCAACCATGCCACCGCCAGCAATGGCAATATCGACCTCGCTGGTGGAACCCTCCGTCGTACGGCTGGGATTAATCGAATTGGCCATGCGTTCTGCCTGCCATCAAGGCTTCAATGTCTGCCAATTCTTTGGGTACCCCTGCGGTCAGCACCTGATGACCGGTAGCCGTAATCAGCACATCGTCTTCAATACGAATACCAATGCCCCACCACTTGGCATCGGTGGCGCTGCCGGTTGGAATGTACAACCCCGGTTCAACGGTTAACACCATACCAGCTTCAAACAAACGTGCTTTATCGCCCGCCTCGCTGTGATGATCGCTCTCTGTAGTGGCCTGGTAACTGCCGACATCGTGCACATCCAATCCCAACCAATGGCCCAGGCTGTGGATCATAAATGGTTTGGCAGCCTGCTCAGCCAGTAAGGTGTCCAGCTCGCCCTGCAAAATACCTAAGTGCAGTAATCCGGCTGTCAGCACGCTTGCGGCGGTATCGCCAGCCCGTTTAAAACTGCCTCCGGGTTTGATCTGTTGCAGCGCGGCCAGCTGCGCATCCAGCACCAATTGGTACAAGGCCGCTTGCTCCGGGCTAAAACGGCCATTGACCGGAAAGGTACGGGTAATATCAGCGGCATAGCCCTGATACTCACATCCGGCATCAATCAACACCAGGTCGCCATCATGCAAGGCATCACTATTTTCGGTGTAGTGCAAAATACAGGCATTTTCGCCGCCACCAACAATGCTGTTATAAGCCGCGAAGCGAGCACCTTGCATGGCGAAATGCTGCAAAATACAGGCTTCGAGTTGATACTCATGCACACCAGGCTGACACAGCAGCATGGCTTGGGTGTGTGCCTCAGCACTTATCCTGCCAGCGTGTCGCATCAAGGCAATTTCACCTTCGTCTTTTATCAACCGCATTTCGCTGAGCAACGGTCGCAGATCATGGATCGTGGTAGGCACCAGTTCACTTTGCCGCGGCGTATTGCGGATCTGTTCCAGCGCAGCGAAGACGTGCTGATCGAACTGCGGATCGGCGCCAAAACTAAAATACAGCTGCTGTTTACCGCGCAATGCATCGAGCAATACATCCGATTGCTGCGATAGCGAAGCGGCAGGCACACCGAATACAGCTTCAGCCTGCCCGGTGCCATAACGACGGCCTTGCCAAACCTCTGCTTGCGGATCTTTATCGCGGCACAGCAGTAACTCGCTGCATTGGCCCTGCTGATCTTTACTGAGAATGAGTAACGCATCCGGCTCTGGAAACGCAGTTAAATACCAAAAATCACTGGCCTGACGGAAGTGGTATTCGGTGTCGCGGCTGCGGGTTTGCTCGCGGGCGGCAGGCACAACGACAACGGCTGAAAGCGGTAATTGAGCGAATAAACGTGCTCTGCGATCGGCAGTGGCATGCTCCATGGGTGATGTTATCCTATTAGTTCAACTCAGTTGAAAACGGCAAATCGGTCTAATGCAGCGTTTTTTTCGGTGAATCCCCTGCATGGTATTTTTGCCCGACTTCATGAAAACAATTCAACGCCAGAATACGAATATGCTCCAGTACCAGATAATAGGATTCTTCATTTTCTTTCTCTGAAAAGTCACTACTGCTGTGTACGTCCAAACGGGTAATTTCGGTCAGTTGTTCGATAGCATCACGAATATCGTCCGACACCAGGGATAAATCGGTTTGCAGTACAGCAAAGCCCACTAAAAACGCCTGGCACCATTCCACCACCGCTTCTAAGCGCTCGATCAGGCTGTCATCATCGCTTGGCAACAGCAAAGCAAAGGAGTAATCCGGCTGCAACAACTGGCTGTTGGTTGCAGTAATAAGTTCAAGAATTTGTTTTTGCACCGCGACTGGAACAGCCTGGCTGTCATTCAGAAAATCGTACAATACCGGCATAATTTGTGCCTGCTCGGGTTGCACCCCGGCACTAAGAAGACCACTAACCAAGCCATGCAATTCGGCCGGTGAGGCCATCAGCTGCGACTCTTCCAACTTTACTAACCACTGCTCATAAGGCAGCACATAAGGAGTAGACATAGGAACGTTCACCAAGATGCTTTGCGCTATACTATCATTTCGGTTTATTAAGGCCAATACAGCATCCGTTTTTCACGACCGCAGCATAAGATTCACGTTAGCGACCTTTCGAAGCCCCCCTATGCAATGCTATACTAAGAGCGTTCTCTGGGCTGTTGGTGATTGGATCGACGTCCCTGAGCCGATATTCAGATTGAAAAGGGATTCACCCTGTCGCTCTTGTGCAAGCCCGGCTCGTATCGGGAAGCCTGCGGCGGCATCCGACTCCCGCCTTGAACCCAGGGTTCAAGGGCTACAATCCAACACGGCAGCTTCGGAGAACATCTTTCTGCTTTAATTTTTTCATCAGTGAAGGATGAATAACATCGTGACCAGCCGTACTGAACTGCGCCAGCTGATCCGCCATCGTCGCCAGCAACTTAATCCATCTCAGCAACATCAAGCTGCGCAGGCACTCGCCGGGCGCTTTAGCCAATGGCCTGAACTCAGTGACTGCCAGCACATAGCACTTTATTTAAGCAACGATAGTGAATTGGATACCTGGCCACTTATTCATGCCTTGTGGCAACAACAAAAAAACATTTACCTGCCACTGCTGCACCCTTTTACCGCTGGCCATTTAATTTTTCAGCACTTTTTACCCAACACCCCCATGCGCAGCAATCAGTTTGGCATCCCCGAACCGGATTGGAGCTGCCCGGATTTAATACCATTGTCAGAGCTGGATCTGATCGTAACCCCTTTGGTTGCTTTTGATGAACAAGGCAATCGCTTAGGTATGGGGGGTGGCTTTTACGACCGGACGCTAGCTGGCTTTTCAGCACGGACAGCAGCTGGCAGCCCACGTTTGGTCGGCATTGCTCATGATTGTCAGCAGGTTGAGCGTATTCCGGTGGAAGCCTGGGATGTGCCCTTACCCGCCATTTGCACCCCCGCGCGGTTTTTTCTGCTTTAATTTGCAGGAATCTGCTGTCGTCCTGCGCTCAGTTCGTTATAATAACCACCTTTACGATATCCATCTGTACGGCTAAATAAGGTTTTCTTATGCTTACCCAAGATGACATGAAACGCAAAGCAGCCTGGACTGCCCTCGATTATATTCCTCGTCACACCATCGTTGGTGTCGGTACTGGTTCTACCGTCAATCATTTCATTGATGCATTGGCCAGTATCAAAGAGGACATCGAAGGCGCTGTATCCAGTTCAGAACAATCGACGGAACGCTTAAAGGCACTGGGTATTCCGGTGCTGGATTTAAATTCGATTGATAGCTTTGCGGTGTATGTCGATGGAGCCGATGAGATCAACCCTGATCGTCATATGATCAAAGGGGGCGGTGCTGCCTTAACGCGCGAAAAAATTGTCGCTGCTGTCGCTGAGACCTTTATTTGTATTGTTGATGAAAGCAAGGAAGTGCCTGTACTCGGCCACTTTCCGCTGCCGGTGGAAGTGATCCCCATGGCCAGCAGCTATGTGGCTCGTGAACTCAATAAAATCGGCGGTCGTGCCGTGCTGCGTCAAGGTGTGGTTACCGACAATGGCAATCAGATCCTGGATGTTCATGATTTGGAGATCCAGCATCCAATTCAGCTGGAAGCGCAAATAAATAACATTGTTGGTGTGGTCACCAATGGCATTTTTGCTGCTCGTGCAGCAGATATTGTCTTGGTCGGCAGCCAGCAAGGCACAAAAGTGTATAAATAAACACGTGCTTACAACAAGAACCCGGGTCCATGTCCACCCAGACATTTCGCAATAAGAGAAGCATCATGGAAAAATTTTCACTGCCCAAAGATAAGATTAAAGTTTTACTGCTGGAGGGTTTGCACCAAAGTGCCGTGCAGACCTTTAAAAACCAAGGGTACAGTAATATTGAATACCTAAAAACGTCATTACCTGAAGCTGAATTGGTGGAAAAAGTTCGCGATGCCCATTTTATTGGCATTCGGTCTCGTACTCAGCTGACCGAAACGGTGCTGGATGCTGCTGAAAAACTTGCTGGCATTGGTTGCTTCTGCATCGGTACCAATCAGGTTGATTTGCACGCCGCTCTTGAGCGTGGGATCCCGGTCTTTAATGCGCCATTTTCCAATACCCGCTCGGTGGCCGAATTAGTACTCGGTGAGATTATTATGTTGCTACGCGGTATTCCATCCCGTAATGCAGCGGCTCACCGCGGTGAATGGCAAAAAACCGCCAATCAATCCTTTGAAGCCCGGGGCAAAACCTTAGGTATTATTGGGTATGGTCATATCGGCACTCAGCTAAGCATTATGGCCGAACACATCGGCATGCGGGTGCAGTTTTACGATATCGAAGATAAGTTGGTTTTGGGCAATGCGACACAGGTTGATTTTAGCACCTTGCTGAAAACATCCGATGTCATCAGCCTGCATGTGCCTGAAACACCACAAACCAAAAACATGATTGGCGAGTCTGAGCTCGATGTGATGAAAGCTGGCAGCATTCTGATCAATGCTTCACGCGGCACTGTCGTCGATATTGATGCCTTAGCGGCCGCCCTTGATAGCAAAAAACTGGCCGGTGCTGCCATCGACGTGTTCCCGACCGAACCCAAAAGCAACAGCGAAGAGTTTATCTCACCACTGCGTGCTTTTGACAATGTACTGCTGACCCCCCACATTGGCGGCTCAACACAAGAAGCGCAGGAAAACATTGGTTACGAGGTGGCAGGCAAGCTGGTGAAATACAGCGACAATGGTTCAACGCTATCTGCAGTCAACTTCCCTGAAGTGTCCTTGCCTGAGCATACTGGCCGTCATCGCTTGCTACATATCCACAAAAACCAGCCAGGTATGCTGACCAAAATCAACGAAACCTTTGCCAAGCATCAGATCAACATCGCCGGTCAGTACCTGCAAACCAGTGCCGATATCGGTTATGTGGTAATTGATATTGATTCCGCAGACTATGCCTTGGCATTAACTGAGTTGAAAGCGATCCCTGGTACTTTGCGAGCACGGGTATTGCATTAGCGGGTATTGCGTTAAAGGCAACGACAAAAAACCGGCATATTAACTTGTGCCGGTTTTTTTATTAAAACGAATACACCACTGAAGCAGACGTTTCGGTGTCTGTTTTAAAACGAGCATCGTCTGGTTTTGAATCGTATTTGACAATAAAATTAAGCCGCATCGACAAACTACCGCGTAATTGAGCCGTAAGACTGGTGCGACTGAGCACACTGCTGTTATCACCATCGAGCGACAACACGGTTTCAAGCGACTGCCGAAAACGAGTGCCTTCACGCAGCTTGTACTCAAGATTGGCAGCGGCAAACCAAATCAGCCCGCCACGGGTTTCATCGTTCTGCCGGCGCTGGTAACCAATACCCGGGCCAGTTTCCAAATCGAAATAATTGGGCGTTTGGTCATACACCCGGTTGGCGTAACCAAGTGCCAGTGACGCTTGCTCACGAAAGGCACCAAAGCGATCGTTAAGATAAGAACCACGCGCAAAACCACTTTGGTTGCTGGCGGCAAACTTATAGTTACTCTGCGCTGTCAGACCAACACGCTGGCCGGAGGTAATGCTTTCATAGCTATCGTCCACACTATCACGTACCTTACTGGTTCGGATCAGCCCTTGAAACTGATAGCGGTTTCGAAAGTAGGGAATTTCATGTACTAGCTCTGCATTGGTTCGCACCGACGTTGCTTTGGTATTGCCACTGCTATAAAGCAGTCCTAACTCGACATCTCCGCCAAACCTCTCTTTCTCAGACCCGGAAGCTACATCGGTCTTTGGTTCAGCCATCACCACACCACAAAACAGCAATACAGCAAACATGCCAAGACCAGATAGATTGAACTGCACCATTAACAAAAATTTCCGTACCCAGAAAAGTGATTATTGTAAACCTTTTCAGACAGTAGTCCAAGCCAAATGAAGAACATCTGGGCTTGAACAAGGTAAATGGTGGCTTGCGTCAGTTAAACCGCATATCGCCACCGTATTACAGCGACATTAGCTTTCAGATCTGGCGGCAATGAACTCTAAAGCCATCGCCAGACGAGACAAACTACGTGCCTGACCAACCAACAACAAGGTTTGATCCAACGATGGCGAATTACCACCGCCTGTCACGGCTACACGAAGCGGCATCCCGACTTTGCCCATACCCAGCTCCAATTCTTCAGCCGTCGCATGGATAGCTTGTTGAATGGATTCTGCGGTCCACTCGCTCAAGGCGGCTAACTTTTGCTGAGCTAACTTCAGTGGCTCGGCCGCTACCGGGCGCAGGTGTTTCTTCGCCGCATTCGCCTCAAATTCAGCAAAATCTGCGTAAAAATAGCGACTGACTTCGACCATTTCTTTTAACGTTTTCACCCGATCGGCCTGCACGGTAATGACGTCGGTGATAGCAGGACCATTCGAGGTATCCAGCTTCTGCGCATCCAGATGCCATTGCAGCTCTGTTGCCACCCGTTCGGCCGGTAAGGTTTTCATGTAATGCTGATTCAACCAAATCAACTTTTCGGTATTAAAGGCCGATGGCGCCCGGTTGCAGTTCTTCAAATCGAACAAGGACACCAGTTCTTCTTTACTGAAAATCTCCTGATCGCCATGCGACCAGCCCAATCGAACCAGATAATTCAGCAGTGCTTCTGGCAAAAAGCCATTATCACGATACTGCATCACCCCGACAGCGCCATGACGTTTCGATAAGCGCTTGCCATCGTCACCGAGTATCATCGGGACATGAGCATAATGTGGAATATCGGCACCTAGCGCTGCCAGAATATTCATTTGACGAGGCGTGTTGTTGACATGGTCATCACCACGGATCACATGGGTAATGCCCATTTTCCAATCATCAACCACCACGGTGAGGTTGTAGGTCGGTGAACCGTCGGTGCGGGCAATGATTAAATCATCCAGCTCTTTATTAGCGATCTCAATGCGGCCTTTAATCATATCGTCGATCACCACAGTGCCTGCTTGTGGGTTTTTAAAACGAATGACATACGGCTGATTTGCAGGGTGATCGGTGCGATCACGCCACATGCCGTTGTAACGAGGTTTTTCGCCAGCCGCCATTTGCGCTTCGCGCATTTGATCCAGCTCTTCGATGCTGCAAAAACATTTGTAGGCTTTACCCGCATCCAGCAACTGCTGGATCACCTCTTTGTATAAATCGAAGCGTTTGGTTTGGTAGTATGGGCCATCATCCCAATCCAGCCCTAGCCACTCCATACCTTGCAAGATGGCATCAACAGAAGCCTGAGTTGAACGCTCTAAATCCGTATCCTCGATGCGCAACACAAATTTGCCACCCATTTTTTTGCTGTAAAGCCAGCTGTAAAGTGCGGTACGGGCCCCACCAACATGCAAATAACCGGTCGGGCTGGGAGCAAAACGAGTAACAAGCGACATAAACAATTCCTGATGGCTTAATTCAATGGCGGTATTGTAGCAAGATTTTACCGGGCTCTGTTGACCTTTCTGGTTGAAAGTGTCGTTTTTTACAGCAAGCAAACGGCAATATTAAATTTCCTGTTGACACTCGAAAACGGAACTCTATAATGAGCGCCATTGATGACGCGGATGGTTAGCTCAGTTGGGAGAGCATCGCCCTTACAAGGCGGGGGTCACTGGTTCGAACCCAGTACCATCCACCATCATCAGTAGACTTCTCAGTGGATGGTTAGCTCAGCTGGGAGAGCATCGCCCTTACAAGGCGAGGGTCACTGGTTCGAGCCCAGTACCATCCACCATAAATCTTTCGGTAATTTCGCTTCATTCCTGTTCCACATTCTTGCTATAGTTGTTTTAATACATTATTTCCTGCCAGGATGTAAACAGCTCCATGGATCAAAGTGTTTCCCTTGATGTCCACATACTGATCATTGATGAGCAGTCTCTGGCACAAAGCTACCTGAAGTTTGCGCTGGAAAAGCTTGGCTACCAGCAAATTAGTGTGGCTGATCGTGCTCAGGATGCGATTCAGCTCTGCAAAAAACGCCAGTTCGACCTGATCATATGCGCGCATAACTTGCAAACGGGAAAAGATGGCTTCCAGCTGTATGAAGAGTTAAAAAGCCGTGGGCTGCAAAAGCTCAGTACCGGTTTTATTTTTATTAGTGCGGATACCGACCCTTCTCTGGTCTATAGCGTCATTGAACTGCAACCCGATGAGTTTTTGGCCAAACCCTTTGTGATTGGTGATCTGGAACTGCGCATTGAGCGTGTTCTCAAACGCAAGCATCAACTGAAACCCATCTATCAACTATTGGACGGTGGCCAACCTGAACGGGCACTGGAGTTAATTAATACTCAGCTATCTCAAGCCGAGAATAACGCGATTTATCCACTGCTATTGAAAGTAAAAGGCGACTTGTTGCTGCAACTTGGCCGTATTAAAAACGCCGAAGCTTTTTTTGATGCCATGCTGGATATCCAGCCGTTTCCCTGGGCTCGCATTGGCTTGGCTCGCACCTTGTTGGCGCAAGATAAACAGTCGCAGGCGCTGATGTTGCTGCAGCAACTGATCAAACGCCCGGAAACGCGCCTTGAAGCACTGGATTGCATGGCTGAAATTGAGTTCAGACAACAGCAATTTGATGAGGCTCAGCAGCATTTACAGCAAGCCGCTAGCTTGGCACCTCGTAACTTATTGCGTCAGCAAAGGCTGTTGCAGCTATCGCGCATCAATCACGATTACGAGGCGCAATACAATGCCGCCAAAAGCATGGTGAAATTTTCCCGTCACTCCAGACATGAGCAACCTGATCTGTACTTAAATTTAGCCAGAGCCAGCATTGATCTGGCCCTGACCTTGGATCAGGATGATGAACAATCGATGCGACTGGCCAAACAGGTCAATCAATGCCTCACTACCATTCGGCAGCAATTTAATGACCATCGCAAAGAGTTTCAACAAGAAGTCATTCAAGCCCGTGTGTTGTATTTAAAGGTCAATAAAGACAAAGCTCAGCAATTACTGAAAGATTTACAGCAAACCCCACCCGATGACGATTCCATCGAAGATGCGCTGGACCGGGCTAAAGCCTTGCATGAAGTAGGTCTGACCGAGGCGTCCAATCGGTTGTTTCGTCAAATCAGTCAGCGCTGCCAGCGGGAATCCGATGATCCGATATTCAGTGTGTATCTGGAGCAAGAACAAAAAGAGCGGGCCAGCATGCCTTATGGCGCTCGCGAGTTGAACAACAATGCCGTGCATTTATTTCAGCATGGCAATTGGCAGGAAGCCTTCAAAGCCTTTGAGCTGGCACTACGAGTCATGCCCAAAAGTGCAGCCATCGCGCTCAACTTATTGCAAACTATTTTATCCGCACCTCGTCGCCATGCCATCAATGAAAGCCAGCAGGAAACGCTGATTTTGCGCTGTCTGGATATCATCGAACAAGGGAAGTTAAATAGCGATCAACTGAAGCGTTACCAAAAACTGAAGGAACGACATCCAGAGCGTTTTACCACGGATGCCATTCAGGTTCAAAGTTAAAGCTGCTGGCTTTTAGACTAGGTTGCCCCTTGCGGGCCGCGGCCATGTGCCAGTGAAATGACATTCAGAGGCTGCATGATTTTCGCAAAAGCAGCGTTCGCAGGCATGGGCCGGCTAAAGTAATAGCCCTGAAAAGAGCGACACCCCAATGCTTTCAGTTGCTGCAATTCCTCACTCGTTTCTACGCCCTCCGCTACCACATCCAAATCCAGACTGTCGGCCAATGCCAGAATGGCTTTGGTAATGGCCAGATTGCCTTGGCGGGTATGAATATTACGAACAAACTTCTGATCAATCTTTAACTGGCCAATAGGCAATTGATGTAAATAACTAAGTGAACAATAGCCAGTACCAAAATCATCCAATGAAAAGCTTACACCTAACGTTTGCAACTTACCCATTTTCTCTTGCACCATGGCAATATCCGTTGCCAACATGCTTTCGGTTAACTCAAGCCGTAACCCCTCAGGATTGACGCCACTACCAATAATAGCAGCCACTACTTTTTCGACAAAGTCTGCTTGAGCGAACTGGAAAGAACTGATGTTGACTGAGCAGGTAAACCGGCGCAATTCGGGCTGTTGTTGCCAGCACGCCAACTGCTGGCAAGCTTCCATTAAAACCCAGTCGCCAATCGCGATGATCAAGCCAGTCTGTTCAGCAAATGGAATAAAAACTGCAGGTGAAATCATACCCTGCTCAGGATGCTGCCAACGCAACAAAGCCTCAACACCGGTAACACTTTGCTGCTGTACGATGGGCTGATAATGCAATTGAAACTGACACTCTCTGATGGCGGTATGCAAATCTTGTGTCAGCATGGCTCTTTGATCAGCTTGCGCTTGCATTTGCGGATCAAAAAATGCGACGCCATTGCGTCCACTGCTTTTCGCACGGTACATCGCCATTTCGGCTTGTTTCAACAGTTCGTCACTACTGAACCCCTGGCCATGAAATAACGTCATGCCGATGCTAACGGACGATTGGTACAAATTATTCAGTAGTGGTACCGGTTCATTAACCCGAGCAACTATCAACTCAGCCATACGTCTGGCTTGCATGGCCGCTTCATTCAGTGTCGGGCCAAGACCAGGCAACAGCACCGTAAACTCATCGCCCCCCTGCCGGGCCAACGTATCGCCCTCAGCTAACTGAGCCTGAATTCTACTTGCAATGGCTTGCAGGTAAAGATCACCTTGCTGATGGCCAAAACTATCGTTGAGGTTTTTAAAATGATCCAGGTCAATCAACAGTAAAGCGCCATAGGCGTGATCACGTTCACTTTGCTTTAAAGCCTGATGCAATAACTCATGCAAAAAACGACGGTTGGGTAAGGCGGTTAACGGATCATAAAAAACCAGCTGCTCAACTTGTCGCTCTGCCTCTTTTCGGATCAGACCACTGGCAAGGTTACCTGCTAAGAGTTGCAAGGCTGCGATGGTATGATCTTGCCAGTAGTGGACCGTACGTACGATATCCAGACCCACCATCCCCAATAAGGTCGTGCCTGCCATCACCGGCAGCATAATAACCGATTGGATCCCTTGAGGCTCAAGCAGCTGACGCTCCGGGCTATCTGCAGCCAGTGCATGGATATCATCAATGGCTTGTGGCTCTCCCCGTAAGAAGGGTTCCATCCAACCGGAGAAAACAGTGATGTCCAATTGCTGTAAAAGAGCTTGCTGTTTTGATACGCCTTTTGCACACCATTCATGGGTGTTAGAAGCCAGAGTGAACTCATTATTGAATAAAAAGAGGTAACTGCGATCGGCGTTAAAAAACTGTCCGACAGACGCTAGCGCCTGTTCGATGGTTGAATCCATCTCTTCTCCGCTAGAGGCTGTCAGCGAAGCTGTGATGGTAGACACTAACTGGAATAGTGCTTTCTGCTGTGCGGTAGTCTCACTCGACACAGGAACTCCGTCAAAGCCACTTAAGTCTTTTAGTGTAACTGTTGTTGCTAATATTGGCAAAAGTACCAAGACAGCTTGCGCAAAAAAAACATCGCTGCTCAGCCGTTACTTCTTTGTCGTCGCAGGTTCCGGCCATTCACTAAAAATAACGGGGAGTCGTTTGCTACGAAGTATCCACGCCAAAGCAAGTAGTAATAATGATGGGGCAACCAACAACCAGGGTTGTTCCACGGCTGCGTATTTGGGCAAGGCAGCGATGGTGATCCAAAGATCAGGAATCAAGTTGAGCAGGAGCAGCCATTTACCATAGCGCCACAATCGAAACCAAGCCGGGTGACCTTTTGGCCGCCGTTGCGATAAAGCGGCACATATTAGTAAGGTTGGAATAGCCAGTAAACAAGCCAATAAAAATTGCTGTTGATCCGGATACAACACGGCCAGCATCTCGCCTTTTTGCTCTGGGATTGTCAGTGCCAACACCCAGCTGATCACGGGCCGCAACAGCAATAGCATCACCAGATACAATCGCAGTGGCAATGCCACTAACCCATCATCATCCAGCGGCCAGCGTAACGGATCGAGTTTCATGTTAGACCTGACGCCGTCGCTGCGCGAGAGCGCCCAGCGCAATGAACAAGGCCAGAATCACCCAGGGTAACCAGACATTACTTAATGATGCCAGCTGACTCGCTACGATCGGAGTAAGAAATAAGGTAAAAGCACCATAGCCAAAAGCACAAATCAGCACAAAAATCAGCGTGCGCCAGATAAAGTGCAAACTACTGATCTGGCGCCGGATCACGTGATTGATATCATTGCCGAACACCACAAGGCAGGTAGCGACCATCGCCAGCGCAACATCGCGCAGGTAAGGGCGAACAAGAGCTCCCCACTGAGCACACACATCAAGCAGCCAATCCACTACTATCAGACTCCATATTGATCAAACACAGCTTGCATCGCCGACTCATCCCACACAGCCACGCCCAGATCCGTAGCTTTATTGAGCTTAGAGCCAGCATTTTCTCCAGCAATCACCGCATGTGTTTTTGCCGAGACAGAGCCCGACACTTTAGCGCCCAAACGCTGCAAACGAGATTTTGCTTCATCCCGCCCCATACTCATTAAGGTACCGGTTAACACCAGCGTTTTGCCGGCTAGTGGCTGTTCACTGGCGGCTTGCACCTCAATGATCGGCCAATGAATACCTTGAGCTAATAAGTCATCAATAACGGCTTGGTTGTGTGGTTCCTGAAAAAAAGCGATCAGGTGCTGTGCCACTATAGCCCCTACATCCGGTACTGCTTGTAACTGCACCTCGGTAGCATCCAGCAAGGCTGGCAAATCACCAAAATGCTGTGCCAGGTTAAGGGCAGTGGCCTCCCCCACTTCACGGATCCCTAAGGCATAAATAAAGCGAGGCAGCGTCGTGACTTTGGCATGCGCAATTGCCTTCAATAATTTGGTCGCCGATTTTTCTGCCATTCGTTCCAAACCAACCAAGGCGGGCATATCCAACTTAAAAATATCGGCTGGTGTTTTGACCAGTTGCTGCTCGACCAGTTGCTCAACCAACTTATCGCCCATGCCATCAATATCAAGTGCCTTACGAGAGACAAAATGTTTTAGCGCTTCTTTACGCTGAGCTGCGCAATACAATCCGCCGGTACAGCGAGCGACCGCTTCACCTTCCACTCGCTCAACTTGCGATTGACAAACGGGGCACTCACTTGGAAATTCAATAGTACGACTATCGGCCGGACGGCGCTCCAGCAGTACAGCAACCACTTGAGGGATCACATCGCCGGCACGCCGCACTGTTATCGTATCACCAATACGTACCCCCAGGCGGTTGATTTCATCTTGATTGTGCAAGGTAGCATTACTCACCGTGACACCACCCACAACCACTGGCTCTAAGCGTGCTACCGGGGTAATAGCCCCTGTGCGCCCGACCTGAAACTCAACATCCAATAAGGTAGTCAGCTGTTCCTGAGCAGGAAACTTGAAGGCAATCGCCCAGCGCGGCGCTCTGGCAACAAAGCCCAGTGCTTGTTGCTGTGCCAGACTGGCTACCTTCACCACTACACCATCGATCTCATAAGGCAAACTGGCCCGCTGTTCGGCGATATGCTGATAGTAAGCACGTACAGCAGCACTGCCTGACACCAATTGGATCTCAGGACACACCGGTAGTCCCCATGATTTTAGTTGCTGTAAGCGCTGATAATGGCAGTCGGCCGATAACTTGCCCTGGCTATCCTCCACATCGCCAATGCCATAGGCATACAGCATCAAAGGTCGGGTGGCCGTAATAGCCGGATCCAATTGCCGTAAGCTACCTGCAGCGGCGTTGCGCGGATTGGCAAATACTTTATCACCTTTTGCTGTGGCCGTTTCATTTAAGCGATGAAAACCAGCTAACGGCATAAAGACTTCTCCACGTACTTCCAACACTTCTGGCCAGTTATTGCCCCGCAACCGAAGCGGAACGGCCCGGATCGTTTTGACGTTGCTGGTAATATCCTCCCCGGTAGCGCCATCCCCACGGGTCGCAGCTTGCACCAAACGGCCCTGTTCATAACGAATACTGACTGCCAGACCATCCAGTTTGGGTTCACAGCAAAAACTAAACTCGCCATCGTAATCAATCCGGTCGGCCATACGCTTACAAAACGCTTGAAAATCAGCATCATCAAAAGCGTTATCCAATGACAACATCGGCACTTTGTGCTGAATTTGGGCAAATTGGCTAAGCGGTTTATCACCAACACGTTGCGTCGGTGAATCCGGCCGCACCCATTCTGGATGTTGCTGTTCGAGTTGCTGCAGCTCGCGAAACAAGCGATCGTACTCAGCATCAGGCACAGTGGGCTGATCAAGCACATAGTATTCGTAGCTGTACTGATTCAGTTGAGCCTGAAGCTGCTCAACCTGTTGTTGCATTGGATTGGTCATGCTGGATCCATACTAGAAATCAGGATGGCAGGCAGCTCAGGCTGCCTGTACAAAGTTAACGAGAGCCGCGTATCAGTTGTTGGCGCTGAAACTCGCGGATTTTTTCCACATAGTGGCGGACGGTTTGTACCGTCAACACACTGCGCTGGCCATCCAACACCTGACCACCGAACTCTTCCGCTATTTTTTTGGCGGCGTTGTTCATTAAATTAAAGTTTTGCAAAGGGGCACCAGGGCCGGGCATCGTCATAAACAAGCTGATGCCGCGGGTGCTTACCTTTTCCATCTGTTCAATATCGAAGGTACCAGGGTTAAACATATTGGCCAGGCTGAACAGTACTTCGCCGGAGCCTGCGCTGTCCTCATGCCGGTGGAAAATATCCATCTCACCAAATTTAAAACCAAGCGTCAGTAACAACGGCAGTAAATCCTGCCCCTTGATTTCACGACCTTCAGGCAAAAGCACATACAAAATAAGTACTTCAGACGGCGCTGCGGGCGCTGCCTCCTCAATACCTTCAGATTCACTAAACCGTGTGGTTGGCTTGGCAGCTTCATCAGTATCGTCAGCATCAATGGCACTGAAGTTCAACTCTGGCTCTTTTGGCATTTGAAAATCAAACTGATTCTGGCTGATTTCTGGCTCCTGTGATACTTGCTCTGAGGGCACGCTTTCTTCTGTCGCCGCACCGCCCTTACGGATCACACGAACTTTACCGACACCAAACTCATCGAAACCATCATCGACCCGGTCTGCCTGCTCCGATTGTTGATCTTTACCCGGGTAATAACGGTGCTGTTTTTGTCCGGAGTTTTTCCGCACCGTCCAGAGCCCATGCAATAACAAGGCTCCAATAGCCACTGCTATTAAAATAAAAAGCGCTAAACGTAATTCATTCGCCATTCCTGGACCCTTCTGATTCTATGAGGCTTCAGCCATTTTTACTGCATCATCAACATCGACCGCAACAACTCTGGATACACCAGGCTCCTGCATGGTAACACCCATAAGCTGGGTTGCCATTTCCATGGCAATTTTATTGTGACTAATATAGATAAACTGTACTGTTTCTGACATTTCCCGTACCAGATTGCAAAAACGACCTACGTTTGCATCATCCAACGGGGCATCTACTTCATCCAGCATACAAAAAGGCGCCGGATTTAACTGAAAAATCGAAAACACCAATGATAATGCGGTTAGCGCTTTTTCTCCACCCGACAACAAGTGAATCGTGCTGTTTTTTTTCCCTGGTGGCCGGGCCATGATGCTGACCCCGGTTTCCAGCAGATCATCGTCAGTCAATTGCAGATAAGCACTGCCGCCACCAAAGACTTTGGGAAATAAGCTGCGTAACCCCTGATCAACCTGTTCATAGGTCACTTTAAAGCGCTGCCGTGTTTCTTTATCTATTTTACGGATGGCCGTCTCCAATGTCTCCAGCGCCAGCGTCAGATCCTGATGCTGGGCATCCAAATAAGACTTTCGTTCCGCCTGCTGTTGATATTCATCTATAGCCGCCAGATTAATGGCCCCTAACCTTGAAATCGCATCGGAGGTTTTATCCAACTCATTTTGCAACTGTTGCTCATCCGCATCGCTGGCCAGTGTTTCCAATACCGCTTTGAGGTTGACCTGCTGTTCTTGCAACAGTTCCAACATACTGTTCGCTCGCACCCGATGGCCTTCCGCATCTAAACGTAACGACTCCAGCTGCTGGCGCTTTTGATCCACCACCTGCATGATACTCTGTTGACCTTGCTCCAGCTGGCGTATTTTTTGCTCACACTCTGCCAGTGCGTTGTGCACCCGCTGTAATGCCTGCTCTGCTGCTTCACGCTTGACTAACGTTTCCTGCAATTGCTCTTGCAACGCTTCATCAGATCTACCCTCATCATCAAGGTGCTGCAACTGCTGTTGACGCTCTTGCAACTGCTGCAGATGCTGACGACTGCGCACTACATTTTGCGCCAAAATCTGCTGCTGCCGCTGACTGCTGGTCAATTGCAAGGTCAGCTGTTGCCACTGCTGCTGTTTTTGCAACAACCGGGCTTTTAATTCCGCTTGTTGCTGTTGCAACTGAGCTTTATCATCCTGCAAGCTATGCTGCGCTGCTTGATGCTGTTGCAAGGCCTCCTCGTGCAATAACAACTGTTCGCTCAGGCTTTCTTGCTGTAGTTCTGTCTCTTGTTGTTGGGTCTGTAGTCTCTCCAACTCTTGCTCAATACGCTGCTGCTGCTGTTGTTGCTGCTGATGCTGTTGTTGCAACAACAACCTGTTGGTACGCAATTCCTGCTCTTGCTGCTGCGCCTGCTGCCACAACTGATGCGCATTACGCTGTTGCTGCTGCAGGTGATCAACCTCGTTCTGCAATGCATCGAGTTCGTTTTGGCTGATGGATAGTTGCTGCTCTGCCATCGACAACTCATCGGTTAATTGCTGTAAACGCTCGGCTCTTGCCAGATAGCTATTTTGTAGTTCAGGTTGCGGTAACATGCACCAGTTACTGCCAAACCATAGTCCGTTTGCAGTGATCACCGAATAACCTGCAGTCAAACCAGGTAACATTTGTCGAGCTTGTTCCGGTTGTTCAGCCGTCAAAATGCAATGAAAAAAGTCCGGTACTTCACCACTTTGTACCTTGTGGGCTAACGACTCTGCTGAGCCGTTTCTGCCTGAACCAGTGCTATCGCCACTTGGCAACAATACTGAATGCTCTAGCTCCTCAGGCCAATTAGCCTGGAGTCTGGCATGCTGCAAACCACCTAAAGCCATGGTCACGGCTTGTGCCCAGCCCGGCTTAACATCCATTTGAGCAACCAAGGGTTGCTGCCCGGCCTGTCGTTGCGCCTGCTCAAGTTTCTGCTGCACGTTCTGCAATTGCTGCTGCTCCAACTGCAAGCGATCCAGCTGTCGTTGCTGTTGTTGCAAGCGATCATTGCTGTGCTGCAACTGTTGCGCTATCACTTCAGTCTGTGATTTTCGTTCAGCCGTCAACTCAGTCGACCGTTGATACTCCTGTTCTGCAGCATTAACCGCGGCAGGATCTATCGACTGTAGCTCTGACAATTCTTGCTTTAACTGTTGTATAGTTTGCTGATGCTGGCTGAACCGCTGCTGAGCATGCTGCAATTGCATCTGTTGCTGTTGCTGTTGCTGCTGCAATTGAAAGTTATGCTGCTGCCACTGCTGCCACTGCTGTGTTTTGTTTTCGCTTTGCTGCTCCAATGCATCGGCTTGATGTTGCAACTCCTCAACTTGCTGCTGCAATAGCTCCTGCTCTGGTGCCGTTACCTCAATCAACTCTTGCTGCTCAGCCAATTGCTGCTGTTCAGCAGTCAAGTGGGCGTTGGCATCCGCCAATTGTTGCTGCACCAGTTGCACCTGCTCATGGCGCTGCTGACGCTGTTGACGTTGATGCAACAACCGCTGTTCAATATGGCTGATTTCGGCTCCCAAACGATAAAAGGTTTCCTGCTCAGCCGCTTGCTGCTGGCGATGATCCTGCTGTTGCTCTTTTAACTCAATTAATACCCGCTGATCACCCAAATGTGCAGCCTGGTACTTCTCCAGCTCGGTTTCTGCTGCGGATAATTGTTGTTCAAGCTTGGTTTGCAACTGATGGAAAGTCAGCCAACGAAGAGCAGTCACCTCACTTTTTAAGGTACGTTCCCGCGCTTTTAGCGTTTTATAACGTTCTGCGGTACTGGCCTGACGCTTGAGCTTATCGAGATTTTTCGCCAGTTCTTCGCGTACATCAGCCAAGCGCTCCAGGTTTTCACGGGTATGACGAATTCGGTTTTCGGTTTCGCGGCGTCGTTCTTTGTACTTGGATATGCCAGCGGCTTCTTCGATAAATACCCGCAGCTCTTGTGGCTTGGATTCGATCAGGCGTGAAATCATGCCCTGTTCAATAATGGCATAACTGCGGGGGCCAAGACCTGTGCCAAGGAAGATATCGGTGATATCACGACGACGGCACTTGCTGCCATTAAGAAAGTATGTGGATTGCGCATCCCTCGTGACCAGACGCTTGATGGCTATTTCACTGCGATCAGCCATCGAGCCTTGCAAGCGACCTGCGGTATTTTCAAACACCAATTCAACCGATGCTTGCGACACTGGTTTACGTTGGGTAGAGCCATTGAAAATAACATCCGTCATGGCATCACCGCGCAAGTTTTTGGCTGAGCTCTCACCCAGCACCCAGCGCACCGCATCAATCACGTTGGATTTGCCGCAGCCATTGGGGCCAACCACAGCTGTCATTTGCTGTGGAAAAGGTACAGAAGTCGCATCGACGAAGGATTTAAAACCCGCCAGCCGGATCTGTTTTAAGCGCATCTCACCTCAATCAAGGTCGTTCAATGGCCAGCGTACAATGTAGTCTTCAAAGTCATTTAAATCGACCTGAGCTTCCGAAATGGTTTTATTGCGCACTGACATCTGTTTTTTATGCATAAGGCTTTTTTTACCATTGTTCAGCAATGGATGCCAGCTTGGTAAACCCCGCCCCTCATGCAAGCGTCGATAGCTGCAACTGGTTGGCATAAAAAAGATATCGGCCAGATTCTCTTTGGTCAGTTCAATGCAATCAGGAACCAAAATAGTGCGTTGATCATACTGAGTGCACTCGCACTTATGCGCATTCAGATAGCGACAGGCAATGTTGCTGTAATGCACCACTTCGCCTTCATGCAACTCATCCGTCGGTGCTAATTCAGCATCGTCATCAATAAACTTATTCAAGCAGCACTTAGCACAGCCGTCGCAAATCGCTTCCCATTCGGCCTGATCCATGTCGGCCAGAGATTTATGTTCCCAAAATTTATCTTGCAGACTCATGCGGCGATCACCTTGGTGGTCATATTCAGTTTATCGGCCAGTTGCAAGTGCAGCTCATCTCCGGGTAGCAAAGGTCCAACACCGCCAGGAGTCCCGGTCAGCACAATATCGCCTGGCTGCAAGGTAAACCAATGGGACATTTCACTGATCATCTGATAAATACCCCGGATCATATTGGCGGTAGTGCCAGACTGCCGTAGCTGTCCATTGACGCTCAGACTGAAATCCAGTTGTTGCGGGTGCTTGCACTCGGCTTGGGGGAGAAAAGGCCCCATCGGGCAAGCACCATCAAAGCCCTTTGCTATTTCCCAAGGACGACCTAGCTGTTTAAGTTGTTGTTGCACATCTCGCAGCGTCAAGTCGAGTGCCAGACTATACCCCCAAATACTGTGCTGCACTTGTTCAACCGAAGCATTTTTTAATGGCTGCTGCAGTAAAACGGCCAGCTCGGTTTCATTATGAACCGCCCCATGCTGGGTCGGAATGGCAATCGGCTGACTCAAGTCACAAAGTGCCGTCGCGGGTTTCATAAAAAACAAGGCTTCTACTGCCACCTGACTTTTCATTTCCGCAATATGGTCTTGATAGTTCTGGCCAATACAAACCACCTTGCCAACAGGTAAGGCTATAGGGTCGCCGCCTCGGGTTTTATGCTGATACATCATGCTTCTCTATGGTGAATGACTGGCGTGGCATCATGCGGCTCATTTACTCGCCTGCAGCGATTAAATCTGCCAGATAACCCACACTGGTGACAAAGTAATAGGAACGATTCCAATGCATCAGTGTTTTGTAGTTATCATAAGCCAAATAGGCGCGGCCATTTTCATTATCCGGTAAAATCAGTGCCGCTTTAATATCTCGCTCGGGTAAATCCCGGCCATCAGTACGGCGTACGCCCAGCTGTTGCCAATCGGCTAATGTCCGTTCGGTACGTGCCCACTCCTGCAACCACACCCTGTGATTTGGCGTGCCTCGCGGAATGGTATAATCCATCGAAAACCCTTCTGGCAGTTTCACTTCACGACCCCAGGTCAGGCTGTTATCCCAGCCACGGCTTTTTAAATAATTGGCAATAGAAGCAAATACATCCATCTGGTTACCCCAGATATCTTTCTTGCCATCGCCATCGAAATCCTGTGCATAGGCTAAGAATGAGCTTGGCATAAACTGGCTTTGCCCCATGGCACCGGCCCAGGAGCCTTTCATGTCTTCCAGCGCGATGTGACCATCGGCTAAGATATCCAGCGCATGAAAAAACTCGCCACGGAAAAACGCTTCCCTGCGACCTTCATAAGCAAGCGTTGCCAGCGAGGAAGGAACCGAATGATTGCCCATAAAGCGGCCAAAGCTACTCTCAAGGCCCCACAGTGCAACAATAAAGCGCCCCTGCACGCCGTAACGTGCTTCAATTTCTTTTAGTTCTTGCTGATACTGCTGATACCGCTCCCGCGCCATGCGAATGCGGGTTTCACTGACCCGTTTTGGTAAATAGGTATCTAAGGTTTCTACCCGCTCAGGCTGGCTACGATCAGCCGAGACAATACGTTCGTGGTACTCAAGGCTGGCGAACACCTGTTCGATTAACTCCGGTGAATAACCACGCTCAACAGCTTCTTGCTGCAAACCTGCCGCATACTCGGAAAAATCAGGTTTGGCAATCAGAGGAAAAGAAAATAGCACCGTTAAACCGACGGCTTGGAACCAATGACGAAGACGCATAAAACTCCCGAAATTATGAGTGTTGTTGCAAAAAAGCCTTGTTTTGTGCCAGCAAATCATCAACTGGCGGAGGCAATTGCAAATAATAGCCCTGCTCATCTAAGGCAGCGCGCACTTTGGTTAGGTCTGACTGTGCCAGAGAAGTTCGCCGATTCAAGTCCAAAATCGTGACCAGCACTGGCGTACCGAATGTTTGCAATAAGCTTTCAGGCACTGAAGCAAAGTCATCACGTCGTTTTATAAACAAATAGGTGTGCTCTTTTTTCGGACTTTTATATACCGTACATAACATAATGGAAAAACACTTTATCTAACTTGCCTAATAGTGAGCGAAACTATACCATGAAGCGATTGGCTTTGTACCGCGCTTCCAGCCATGAAGCACCTTGATTGGCGTGATTTTTGTTCAATTGCAATAAACCCATTCCAGTCTAGCTGCCTTGCTGTGTTCGTGAGCGGTTTTTTCGATCATATAACAGCACTATACGATCAATAACACGAGCAATAATAAAATAATAGCTACCATACGGATCGCCGTGATCAGCAGACAACCTACAATACAGATGACCCAAACTACATTATGTCAGAACCATTTTTTGAGCTGAAAGGCAGCCTGTTTCCGCTGTCCGTGATCCATAGTACGGATCTATCCGAGGCAGCCATTCGTGCGGCTTTGGAACAAAAGTTATCTCAGGCCCCGGCTTTTTTTCATCAAGCTGCCATGGTCATCCAGCTAACACCTGAACACGATGCCATTGATTTCATCGCTTTGAAGCATTTGTTTCAAGAGCTAAAACTGGTGTTGGTTGGTGTTAGTGGCGCTAGCCCAGAACAAAAAGCATTAGCACAGCAAGCTGGTTTGGCCTCGTTACGACTTGGCCAAAACAGCAAACCGAGCCCAAGCCAACCTCAAACGACGGAATCAACATCCAGCTCGGAGGTTCGGGTTGAAGAAGTGCCGATGCAAACCAAGCTGGTGGAGCAAAACATTCGCTCAGGCCAACAAATTTATGCCAAAGGTGCCGATTTAATTATTTGCGGAGCCGTAGGTGCCGGGGCTGAGGTGATCGCCGATGGCAATATTCATATTTATGGCTCGCTGCGTGGCAAGGCCATTGCCGGAGCGGCCGGAGATAGCAGTAAACGTATTTATTGTCAGAACCTGCAAGCTGAATTGGTGTCAATAGCTGGACACTATTGGCTGAGTGAAAGCTTACAGGGTGACTACTGGACGAAGCAGTGTTGCATCCAGATGCAAGGCGACAGCATCGCAATTCGCGACCTGTAAATTATCAATTGACCGATTTGTATGAAGGAATTTATTACCATGGCTAAAATTATCGTGGTTACATCAGGAAAAGGTGGCGTTGGTAAGACAACTTCCAGCGCTGCTATTGGTACCGGTCTGGCTTTGAAAGGCCACAAAACCGTCATTGTCGATTTTGATATCGGCTTGCGTAATCTCGACTTGATTATGGGCTGCGAACGCCGGGTTGTGTATGATTTTGTCAATGTGATTAATGGTGAAGCCAACCTAAAGCAAGCGCTGATTAAAGATAAACGCTTGGATAACTTATTTATTCTGCCTGCGTCTCAGACTCGTGACAAAGATGCTCTGACCAAGGAAGGCGTTGATAAAGTATTGCAAGATCTTGCAAAAGACTTTGAATTTATTATTTGTGATTCTCCTGCTGGCATCGAAGCCGGCGCCATGATGGCGCTTTATTTTGCTGATGAAGCCGTGGTAGTGACTAACCCGGAAGTCTCTTCAGTACGGGATTCAGATCGGATCTTAGGCATGCTGAGCAGCAAGTCGCGCCGAGCAGAGAATAGTGAAGAATCCATTAAGGAGCACCTGCTACTAACCCGCTACAACCCTGAGCGAGTGGCTAAAGGTGAAATGCTCAGTGTTGAGGATGTGCAAGATATTCTGGCCATTCCATTATTGGGTGTAATCCCAGAGTCGCAAGCTGTATTGAACGCCTCAAACTCGGGTCAGCCGGTGACGCTTGACCAAGAAAGTGATGCCGGTCAGGCCTATCTGGATACGGTCAGTCGTTTACTGGGTGAAAATGTCGATTTCCGCTTCTTGTCGGTGGAGAAAAAAGGACTGTTAAAACGGATTTTTGGAGGGTAACGCATGTCATTACTGGATTATTTTCGCTCGACCAAGAAGAAAAGCGCCAGCACCGCCAAAGAACGGCTGCAGATTATCGTTGCTCATGAGCGCAACCGTCGTTCCGGCCCTGATTATCTACCGCAATTGGAGCGCGATATACTGGAGGTGATCCGCAAGTATGTGGATATTCCAGCCGATCAAATCTCTGTATCTCTGGAGCAACGCTCTGATGAGCTCTCGGTACTAGAGCTCAATGTAAGCTTTCCAGACGAAAAACGCTAAGCGTTCATTGCCAACACCATAATACACGCTACCTTCTCGACAGCAGCAAGCAAATACAAGCACAAAAAAAGCCCACCTTACGGTGGGCTAAGCTGCACATCAGTCAGGATGTGGACACAGAATACCAGCAAACTGTATTAGTCTTGCGGTACAAAATCATCCATCAAAATTAGTCCGACGTCGGCCATCAAACCTGCACCATCACGAGCGATTGCGGTGTAGATAGCATTTGCTTCCAGATCCAGTGTCACCGGACCAATGGCGGCTGTTTTACTGTCAGCTGGTGTTACAGTGACTACGTAGCTGCCTGCGGCCAATGATACATACCCGGTTTCTTGCTTAAACTCGACACCGGCAAAAGCAGGCTCTGCATCAGTAATATCTGCAGTCGCTGTGACATAAATATCAACCGGACCGGCTAAAGTAGAGCCATGCACAATGCGAACTTGAGCTTCAGTAGCAATTCGACGTGGCTGATCAACCAATACCAATGGTTCAATGGTATCTTCGGTCAATGAGCCTACAGCGAGTACGCTGGCAAAAGCACCGGCAACCAAGTCCAAATCAGCATCAATCACTACTACGCTATTATCAGCATTGGCAGCGACTTTCACGTTGTATGTGTCTGGTGCAACACCTAAGTAGTCGGTAAAATCAGGGAAAGCCAGATCTTCTACCAGTTTTGCATCATCATTCGCAATCACATCTACTGCTGGTGCATCTGAAACATTGTGTACCACACGAACAGATGAAGTTGCACCCGCGTCAATCACATCAAAAAAATCACCATCTGGTGCGATAGCTAGTAAAGACACCGGTGAATCACCAGAGAAACGGCTGTTTATAGCAGCAACCACCAGATCAGTACCAGCGGCTAAATCCAGAGTTCCGCTGTCAAACACGACTGCATCTTCACCGGGTAAGGTAATACGAACACGGTACTCACCTGCACCAACATCAAGTGCGCTGGTAGAGTCTTTGTAATCCAAGGTGGCAAGCGGAGCACCTAAGTCATCATCTGGAGCAGTGACGTGGATATCAACTGCGGGGACTTCGTAAGCGGCATGCACTACCTGCAAACGAATGTTTCCTTCAGCAATATCTTCAATGTCCGAAGTCACCACCAATGGCTCGATGGTACCATCTGCAGCAGAACCCACTGCAAATACCTTGTAGTTGGTTACTTCCATCAGATCTAAATCAACTGGACCTATCACGGTAGCTGTATCACCACCAGGCAACAGAGCATCAACTGCAACACTATAGGTGTCTGGTGCCAGTTCAAGTCGACCTGAGCTTTCGGCATAAGACAGTGCCTCGACTGCAACATCGTCGTTGGCAAGAATATTAACATCTGGTGCATCAAAGACAGCGTGAACCACACGCAACGATGCATCAACCACTACCGGTGGTGGAGGCGGTGGTGGTGGATTGATAATAACTTCAGGATCGCTACTACTGTTGCAAGCGGCTAATGATGCAATGATAGCTGTAGAAACAGCCAGTCGTTTTATTCCTTTCATTGTTTTTTGCCCTTTTGATTGGAAGTTGCCTGGAAAGTTACGGCAAGCATTCATGCAGGGATCAAAAAAATACTTATAAAAAATAAAACGTTATCATGCAAAAAAAAGACTGAACCAAAAACCTAACCAAACGTATAAAATTGGTTAAGCACTAAACACTCGTAGGTTTGCTAGGTTTGCGAATGCCTAAACGCTCTGACCAGGGTAAATAGCGCTGCAATAAGTCACGACGCCAACCTCGTAATAGCTCAGGTTCTGGTAACTCAGCGCGGACTTCAGGGCTGACCCGCCAACACCAGTTCAAAAGTTCGGTTTGTTGTCGCTTAGTCGCCAGTAGCTCGGCCGGCACACCTTCACTTTCTGCCGCTCGCTGCACAGCCTGACGGATATGACTCATGGCTTCACGATAACCGGGGAAATGTTCAGCATCATAAAAAGGGTGTGGCCACTCCGAAGTCTCGCCATCAACAGCTTGCTCAATTAAGGCCAGTATGTGGCTGCCATGACGACGTAACTCCCGCTCAGGTAAATCACGAATAGCGAGCAATTGTGACATAGTACCGGGACTTCGTTTTGCCAGCTCAAATAGTTGAGCATCTTTAAAGATAAAGGTCAGAGCTAAATCTTTACTGCGGGCGTACTGAATACGCCACTCGGTCAGCCGTTGCAGTACAGCCAAGGCACGAGGGCTTAACTGCCAACTGTTTTTAATATCGATAAAACGCAAATGATCCGGCCACTGCATACTTCGCCGCAGCATTAGCTGCTCAGACTCTAACTGCAGTAATTCCACTCGTTCTGGTGATAGCTGCTGCATAAGATGTTGATACACAGGTAGCAAATACAGCACGTCGTTAGCCGCATACTGTAATTGAGCATCGCGCAATGGTCTGGCTAACCAATTGGTTCGTGACTCGCCTTTATCCAGCTGCTCCCCGGTAAAACGCTCTACTAAAGCAGCAAAACCAACACTGGCTCCCATACCAAGGACTAAAGCCGCCATTTGCGTATCAATCAATGGCCTGATCAGTTCAACGCCGATCGTTGCTAAAGCTTCGATATCTTCCATGCAAGCATGCATCACCTTAACCACATTTGGGTTGGCGAGCAGTTGCTGAAAAGGCAACCAGTCAGAGATAGTAAGTGGATCAACCAATGCTAGCTGTTCACCATCATACAACTGGATCAGCCCCAGCTTGGGCACTAAAGTGCTTTGCCGAATAAACTCGGTATCCAGCATCAACACTTTTTGCGAAGAAGCCTGCAAACAATAACGCTGCAGGCTTTGATTGTCATTAATGAAGGGTATCAAAAGCGCTCAGGACTCCCGTAGTTCGCGACGCAATATCTTACCCACATTGGTTTTAGGCAATTCATCACGAAACTCGACCTGCTTAGGTACTTTGTAGCCAGTCAAATTTTGCTTGCAGTGTGCAATGAGCTCTTCTTCGGTCAGTGACGGATCTTTTTTCACCACGAAAAGTTTGACTACTTCGCCAGCTGCTTCATTCGCAACCCCAACTGCAGCTACTTCCAACACTTTGTCGTTCATGGCAGCTACTTCTTCAATTTCATTCGGGAATACGTTAAAGCCAGACACCAAAATCATGTCTTTTTTCCGATCTACGATATAGAAAAAACCTTCCTCGTCCATCCGGGCAATATCACCGGTATAAAGCCAACCATCCTTAATGGTTTTTTCGGTTTCATCAGGGCGATTGTAGTAACCCTTCATCACCTGAGGACCTTGCACAATCATTTCGCCAGGTTCTCCGGCAGCAACATCCTGCCCCTCTTCATCAACAATGCGGATCAACGTAGATGGAGCTGGCAAGCCAATACTACCGGTGAAGCCTTCGGCATCGTAAGGAACAATCGTTACCAACGGACAGCACTCCGTTAAACCATAGCCCTCTAACAACCTTGTCTTGGTCATTTTTTGCCAACGCTCAGCCACTGGCCGTTGTACAGCCATGCCGCCACCTAAAGACAGCTTAAGGGTACTGAAATCAATCTCAGTGAAACCAGGCGTATTCATCAGGCCATTGAACAAAGTATTCACGCCGGTGAGTGCAGTGAATGGGAAGGATTTAAGCTCTTTAATGAAGTTGGGCATATCCCGGGGGTTGGTAATTAATAAGTTAGTACCACCATACTTCATAAACACCAGCAAGTTCGCTGTTAAGGCAAAGATATGGTAGAGCGGTAATGCCGTTACGACCTGTTCTTTACCTTCTTCTAAAATAGGATCCAAGCAGCCTGCTGCTTGCTCTAAATTAGCCACCATATTGCGATGCGTTAGCATGGCGCCTTTTGACACACCTGTGGTACCCCCGGTATATTGCAAAAAGGCAAGATCTGAGCCATCAATATCTGGTGCTTGATACTTTAAATGCTGGCCTTTATCCAACACTTGCTTAAACGGGATCACACCAGTCAATTGATAAGCGGGCACCAGCTTTTTCACATGCTTAACGACCAGATTGACGATGGTTCCTTTCAGGGTACCGAGCATATCGCCCATCTTGGTCAGAATGACATGTTCAACTTTTACTTTCTTGCGAACTGCTGCCAGGGTATGGGCAAAATTTTCGACGATTACTATGGCTTTGGCTTTGGAGTCATTAAGCTGATGCTCAAGCTCGCGTGGGGTATACAGTGGATTGACATTGACCACGGTACAGCCTGCCCGCAAGGTGCCGATTATCGCTACCGGATCTTGCAGTAAATTTGGCATCATAATGGCTACAGCATCGCCTTTACCTAAACCAAGCTCTTTTTGCAGATAGGCAGCAAAGGCTTTCGTTAACTTATCAAATTCACGATAAGTAATGCCTTTGCCCATGTTGATAAAGGCTGTGTGATCAGGGAATTTATTGATACTCTGCTCAATAATATCCAATAGGGAATGGTAATGATCGGCATTAATTTCAGCTGGCACACCGGCTGGATAACGTTCTAACCAAACTTTCTCCACCGTCCTCTCCTCAAGTTCTTTGTCTTTTTTCTGTTTTATTATACTAAGTCAGCTCATTACTAAACTGGAGCGCTCAGGTCATTGAGTTTTTACTCTATTTTGCATCATCCCATAAAATGACTATGTTCACAATCCGGTTTAATCTATCCCAGTTTGGCATTCAACACAAAACTCAGCAAGCCATGTCGCAACTAATGTCGCCACCAAAGCAGCTTCTGTCATGTGACAATGATGCCCACCCAACACTTGCTTGACGGCTATCGATTGATAATTACGAAGTAGTTTTTCAGGCTGAGTTTTAAACATACCATCTTCCGCCAAAATCGCCAGTACAGGACATTCAACTGCACGGATAAGCGCTGTTGCTTGTTCCATAGTCATGCGGTAAACCGACTGATGTCGTAGTCGCATATCTGCTCGCCAACTCACGCCGGCTTGATCACGCTCAGTGCCCCGCTCAGCCAATATTAACGCTTGTTGCATCGAAAAATCACTTTGCTTATGTCTGGCTTCAGCGGCTTTTTGTAAGGTTGTATAACGTGGCCTGCGTCCAGCCGGGCGTGCCAAGCGAGATTCGATACCCCGTCTCAATTGCGCGGGCACTTCGTTCTCGTCTGTGGTGATAAAACCAAGGCTATCGATCAAGACCAGTTTAGCCACCAGCTCAGGAAAGCTGGCGGCCAATGCGGTGGCAACCATTCCTCCCATCGAATGACCAATAACGGTTAACTGTTGCCATTGCTGCTGTCGGCAAAGAGCAACAAGATCATGCACCCAATCAAAAAAATAATAATGGGCATCAGCGCTACGATGGCTCGAGTGACCATGTCCCGGGAAATCGAGCGCCAACAAAGGTTCATTGCTTAGCTTGGCAGCCAGTGGCAGAAAACTGGCGGCATTATCCAACCAGCCATGCAAACAAAGGATCGGCGGCTTGTCATCGGCAAAACTCTCATCATGGCTGAGGCCCGCCCAGGTCAGACCGCCTACTTGAAATGAATGCGCATACTGCATACTAATTTGGTTTGATAAACTTTAACGTCATACGGTCACTTTCACCGATTGCGAGGTATTTGTCACTGTCTTGCGATCCCATGGCTAAGGTCGGTGGTAGGTTGTACACACCACGCGGATGATCTCGGGTATCCAAAGGGTTGGCATTAATCTCGCTGCGATCAAGCAGTTCGAAACCTATGCTTTCAGCCACTCGGATGATATAGGCTTCATCCAGGTAACCTTCAGATGCGGTACTGCTTATATCAGATAATCGACTAGACCGGTGCTCGACCATCCCCAAAATCCCACCAGGTTTCAGCACATGAAAAAAGGCAGTCAAGCTTTGCAGCAAGGTGCCTTCTTGATCCAAGATATGCGCATTTCGAAAACTCAGCACACGGTCATATGAAGCTTCCTGTCCAAGCTGAAGCAGCTCTGGCGGATCAAAAGACAACTGCTGTACAGCACCAAAATAATCAGGGTAGCTTTCAATGCGCTCCGATAAATCGCGACTGATCCGAGCCCAAAATCGTTGCTGTCCGTCTTCTTCATCCAACTGGAACTGACGATGATGCGCAATGGTCAACTGACCATTCTCTTTTAAGTAAGGTGCCAAAATTTCGGTATACCAGCCACGAGCTGGCCAAATCTCGAGCACTTGATGCTTTGGTTTTACCTCAAAAAACAGCAGCGTATCCACTGGGTTTCGAAATGAATTACGAGCAATATGCGCCTCAGATCGAAGATCGTGATTGGCAAAATACTGCAATGAAGCAGCATCTGGTTGCTCAGGAGTAGTGATCAATTCTCCGGCCTGAACTGCGGACAGACAAAGCACAGACCAGAGTAGTAAGTACGCATTTATTGGTTTCGTTATTAGCGTCATTGGACAACCTTTGATTGAAATACAAAGCATGACTTTACGGAAATACAAACGTTAACAATTTATCTGAACTCAGCATGGCAGGAAAGTTCATAGATACCAAGTTTTAAGCAACTAAATCGCTGAAAAAGCGTTATTTGTCGTACAAAGCAGGCAATCAGGCCATATGCTTTTGTAACTGTATCCGAGTTTAGATACACTAGCCAGTAAACCACATACGGCCTCGGAGCCTCTATGCGTCTCACTATTTTGCTACTAAGCGCTTTATTCTTCTTGTTAGCCTGTGCGCAATCCTCACAGATTGAGCAGACCAATACCCAACAACCCGCCCCCCAAAATATCATTTTTATGATTGGTGATGGTATGGGGCCTTCATATCTGACGGCTTATCGTTACTATCTCGCGGAAGGAAAGCAAACCGAGATTGAACCAACCATCTACGATGAACTTTGGAGTGGTATGTCCAGCACTTGGCCGGACGATCAAACATTGGTTACTGATTCTGCAGCATCGGCAACCGCACTTGCCACGGGTGTAAAAAGCTTCAACGGTGCCATTTCGGTCGATCAACAACACCTGCCGATTGGCACCATGATGCAGCAGGCCAAACGTTTGGGTAAAGCCAATGGCATTGTAGCAAGCTCACAGATCAATCATGCAACTCCGGCTGCCTTTTTAGCTCACAATCCAAGTCGCCGTAATATGGATGCTATCGCGGATATGTATGTCGATTACCGTATCAATGACCGTCCGGTTGCAGATGTCATGCTCGGCGGTGGTAGCCGCCACTTTATTCGTGACGATAGAAACCTGGTCAATGAGCTGCAACAGCTAGACTATCAATACGCTGCCAGCTGGGATGAACTCAACAAGCTAACTCGAGCCCCTGCCATGGCCTTATTGGCTGAAGGAGGATTGCCTTCTGTACTCAACCAACCTATTGAGGCTCCTTTGCAACATTTAACCAGCAAGGCTTTGGAATTGCTTGCGCCCAGCCAGCAAGGGTTTGTGCTGATGGTAGAAGGCAGCCAAATTGACTGGTGTGGGCATGCCAACGATATTGCTTGCGCCATGGCAGAGATGCATGATTTTGCCTTAGCCATACAAACCGCCAAGGCCTTTGTCGATGCGAACCCGGATACCTTACTGATTATTACCGCAGATCATGAAACCGGCGGCCTTTCACTGGGTGCCAATGGTGTCTATGAGTGGCGGGCCGATTTGATTTACGGAGTGCAGCATACCGTTCGTGAACTGACCAACCGCTTTAGCGACGTTGCAGAGCACGATGTAGCAGAGCTTTGGCGCCACCATACTAATTTACCTCTGACTGACGACCAGCTCGCCAACATAATAGCCGCTCAACATGACAAAGATGATTTGTATTGGGTACTCAATCAGCTAATCAATGACGCCACCCGCACCGGTTGGACCACAACCGGTCATACCGCTGCGGATGTTCCCGTCTTGGCGTATGGAGTTGGTGCCGAGCAATTTCATGGCTTTATGGATAATACCGATATTGCCCAGCGACTCATGCAAATGATCAACGCCTCAGCGCGCAGCCAATAACTGTCTGCGCAACCTCGGAGCACTGGTATCAGGATGCAACCAGATATCAAAAAAAGCGGGGCCAAAGGCACTATCTTCGATGCGGCCTGTCGGTTCATCATTCATAAAAAATTCCACGCTCATGTCTGGCTGTAGTAATGCAGCCAGCCGATCACCCTTATTCACATCCTGCCAAATGTCTTGTAGTTGCTCTGCCCATTGCTGCTGCTCATCCTCAGAGCTATGGCCTAAATGCTGCCATTGATCGATAGTGGCATCGATAAACTGTTGTTTGGTAATGCTACGCTGATAAGTCAACTCGAGCAGTAATGGTGTACTTTGTTGATAATCATTGAATTCACCTTGCTCACTGAATAACCGAGCTTCGTATAGATTCCATAACAGGTAGCGAAAACTGCCTTCACCCACTTTTTGCAGTTCAGGCATGGCTTGCGCCGAACTAAAAACCAGTACAAAGCTTAAGCTAAGTAACCATCTGCTACTGAGTAACCACCTGCGCATGCAATCTCTCCTTTGGTAATTTTGCGTAATAATATGCTAGCAAGGCCCACACTACAGCGAGGCAAACCCACGAAATCCAGCCTAAAGGCATAGTAAGAATACCTCCACTTAGCACTGCACCGCCCAAATATGACATAGGTCCGCCGATAGCTCCCATCAAAGGCGCCAGCCAGAGTGGCTTTAAAAGATCAGCAAAGGCCTCAACCACCGTCAAAGCAAACAAGCACCATAACACTAGAAACCAAAGCGGTAACCAGCCGGAGGTGCTAAAGCTCATTACCCCTAACCACACCAACAAACTATCGAGTACAATACCGATAAGCGCCAATTGCACTACTAAGGTTTGTTGGGTTCTGCCCAATCGCAGCCATGCCCAGCCAACGTAGATAGCCACAGGCAGTACAGCCCACAGCTGAAATATAACTAAAGCCAGCCAGCCCAGTTCAAAACAAATTAATGCCCGCCACTTCATGGTTTCATGCCTCTGGCAACAACTAATCGTAAACGATAGGGGAGGATCCGCAGCACATTTAAGCTCCACACCAGCCGTTTCGGAAAACGAATACGTGCCCGACGTTGAGCAATACCCTGACTGATGCGCTTTACCGCTTCGTCGCTCGATATTAAAAAAGGCATATCAAACTCATTTTTTTTGGTCAGTGGTGTATCAACAAAGCCTGGCTCAATCAAGCATACGTCCACTCCATTACCAGACCAATCTACCCGCAGACTTTCCGTAAAATAACTAACGGCGGCTTTACTGGCGCCGTAGGCTTCCGCTTTGGTAAAAGGAAATACATGAGCCAAACTGCTGACGATAGCCAACTGACTTTGTTGCCCTGCTTTTAGCAATGGCAACAACAGCGGTACAAGCGCCACAATAGCAAAGAAGTTAATGGCAAAAGTTTGTTCAAAATCACTTAACTGGAGTTGCTCAGCATCCACGTAAATGCAGGTACCCGCATTGAGAATAACTAAATCCAGTGATGGGCAATCGGCGGTAATCTCTGCGACTAGTGTCGATAGCGCAGCGCTATCTGTCAGATCACAGGCCATAGGTACGATAGTACTATGCTCAAGTGAGAGTTCCTGTAATGCTGCTTCAGAGCGGGCAACAGCATAAACGCGCCAGCCGTTGTGGGCATAATGACAGGCTAACGCTCTACCAATACCAGAGCTAGCGCCTGTAATGAAACATGATTTCATACAATTCCCTGTCATGAATACTGATCAGTAGTGATTGGTTAATATTATTAATACGCGGCAGCGTAGTCAGACGATCACGAAGGAATGGTGTTAAAAAGAATAAAGACGCTCAGGCGAATAAATCGATGCCGAGCATGCTTTGGATTTCTGCTCGTTGTGATTGGTTGGCTACGTCTTGATAAGCAGCAATACCACTATTGTTTCTGACTCCATCGAGACGATTATTGGCATTTGAGTTGCGCTCAGCGTCGATTTCCAGTAACTCGACGGCTCGTTCAGACCGGCGAATGCCTTGTTGTTGCGGACGTTGTTCTTGCGGACGTTGTATAGATTCGGAGCGATCCACCGGCGCAGGTGAACGAGCAGGCAGATCCCGAAAGATCCCCGCAACACCACCCGCTGGAAAATTGCTGTCAAAGCCAACGCTCATGGCCACACTACTCCGCCAGAATTGTAGAAAGGATGTATTGTATAAAACATCACCAGTATAACCAAGCCTTTATGACTATGCAAAGTCTAACCACGCCCCGGTAGCTTTTTCCAGCTGACTTCATCGCGCACATAGCTCGGTTCAGCAAGTTCAGCTGCAACAAAACATGCCTGCTGCCACGCAGGTTTAGCCAACACCAACATATCCTGAGCAGAAGGATACAAAATGCTACTCGAGCGAGCCGTCTGCCAGTGCTGTAACTCGTCACCATAGGTTTGCCAGCCAGTCCCTACTGCCACATAATCCGCAGCATCCGTTAAAGGGGTTAATGCTGTAGGCTTAATCGCTTGTTCTATGCCTTGCAACTGCATCAGGCCCGCACCATCAAGCTGGTACTGACCAAGATAAATTTCGGCCATACGGGCATCGATGGCGGCAATCACCTGCTTAGCTTGCATGGTTCTAAACGCCGCTTGCGCCATAGCCGCTAAAGTCGACACACCATGCACCGGTAAATCAGCACCAAAGGCCAAGCCTTGCGCCACACCGACACCAATGCGTACTCCGGTAAAGCTTCCAGGCCCTTTACCAAACACCAAGCCATCCAATTGCTGCAAACTCAGCTCAGCCTCACTCAGCAGCTGCTGCACCATCGGCAACACCCGTTTGCTATGCTGTTGCGGGCAAACTTCATCCAACGCCACGATCTGATCATCGACCATTAGGGCTACAGAGCAAGCTTCCGTTGAGGTATCCAGTGCCAGTAATTTCACCATAAACTCCATGCAAGACGACGGGGATAAAGCGCTGAATTCTACCTTGTCAGGCTATTAGTTACTAGCCCGGCTCGATCAGTCAGTTGCCGCATATGAGCCTATACGCGCTTGATCCCGCTCAGCGATAAACGCTTCCACCTCGGCCAAACTGCGCGTACGTTGCATCGGTGGCAGGCTTTTTAAAAACACAGCGCCATAAGGCCGGGTCACTAAGCGGTTATCACAAATCACCAGCACGCCGCGATCAGTGACATCACGAATTAAACGCCCTACCCCTTGCTTTAATGTGATCACCGCTTGCGGTAGCTGTACTTCGCTAAATGGATCACCACCACGTCGGCTAACCGCTTCCATTCTGGCTTGAAGTAAAGGATCGTCTGGCGAGGCAAATGGCAACTTGTCGATAATAACCAGACTAAGTGCATCGCCCCGTACATCTACGCCTTCCCAGAAGCTGCTGGTACCGAGTAATACCGCATGATCCAACTGAACAAACTTTTCCAGCAGCACTCGCTTACTGGTCTGGCCCTGAACCAGCACGGGCTGACGGATATGCTCAGGCAACACCGAAGCCATCCATTGCAGCATGCGATGACTGGTAAACAAGAAGAAACAGCGGCCATTATTGGCCTCTATCAAGGAAATAGCCGTCTTTAATAACGCCTGTTGCATGGCTTGATGTTGAAAGGGCTCTGGCAAATAACGTGGTACACAGAGCAACGCCTGCTCGGCAAAATTAAAAGGGCTATCTAGTAATAGTCGTTCGGCTTGCTCCAAGCCCATTTGACTGAGGTAATGATCAAAACCACCATCCACCGATAAGGTGGCTGAGGTGAAGATCCAACTGCGCGCCTCGGCAAACACCACCTGACGGAACTTGTCAGCAATGCTGAGCGGAGTCAGGTGTAAATTCAGATGCAAACGACTGGTTTCGTACCACAAGCTGACATCGGTTTGATTGGTTTCCGATAGCTTTTTTAGCCGGCTGCGACACAATGCCAACCGCTCAAAACAATGATCGGCGGCTTCACTGCGTCCCAAACTATCTTTCAATACCTGATACAAAAGCTCAAGCCCTTCATTCAGCCGTTGCATCATCAATTGCATCGCAGGTTGCTGACTGCGTTCACGCCAATTACCACGCTCAGGATCAACCGGAAATTGCAATCGCCAATCTTTCACCTGCTGCGCAAGCTTATCATTGATTTTGCGTAGCTGCGGGTGGTCAAGCAAGTCGGTTTTACAGACCAAATCCATATCCCGACACAGCTCCAGCAGTTGCCTCGATGACAGATGCTCGCCAAAATAGTCGCTGGCAATATCCGGTAGCTGATGCGCCTCATCGAAGATAAACACATCCATTTGCGGTAGTAACTCGCCAAAGCCGGTATCACGTAAAGCTAGATCGGCAAAAAATAAATGATGATTTACAATAACGACATCTGCTACCAACGCTTTTTTACGGGCTTTTAGTAAGTGGCAGTCATCATACACCGGGCAATCTTTGCCGAGGCAGTTATCGGTGGTGCTGGTAATGTAAGGTAGCGCTTTGGAGTCTTCAGCAATGTAGGTGAGTTCGCCAATATCACCGGTTTGCGTTTCAGCCGACCATTTATGAATTAAACTCAGGTCTTGCAGCAGCTGCGGCTCGGCATTGGGAATATGTTGTACATGTTGCTCCAACCGGTACAAACACAAATAATTGGCGCGACCTTTTAATAAGGCCAGCTGCAATGGGCTAGCCAAAGCGGCGGTCATGGTGGGTAAATCACGATAAAACAGCTGTTCCTGCAGGTTTTTGGTCCCGGTAGAAAGCAATACTTTTTTACCTGATAGCAGTGCAGGCACCAGATAAGCAAAGGTTTTGCCAGTCCCTGTGCCCGCTTCAGCGACCAACACCGCATCCTGATCGATGGTCTCAGCAATTTTTCCGGCCAATTGCAATTGCGCTTCTCGGGCATTAAAACCCGGAATTGCACGAGCTAGAGGGCCATCCGGCCGAAATGTTGCAGCAACGTCTTCACGAATAGAGGCCATGCCTGCCTTAACTTAAAATGCTTGGAATTCAGTATGGCGGCTATGGTAGCAGAAAACACGCTCAGATATAGATATCGACGTGGCCATGGGTATCGGCTGTTTGCTCCACTTCAGAGGTTATATCAGCTTAAAACCGGTTAAACCGTGCCTGATAGGCCTGCGCCAGCTGTTTAATCTTTTGCTCCGCTTCTTCCGGCGATGGTCGCACGCCAGCGGCCATTTGAGCATCCAACCAGTCACGCACTTCACTGCTAACATTGCGACTTTCTTCCAAACAATAACCGGGATCACTGACCCAAACTTCCATCGCCATCGCTTTTGGCGCGGTCATAGGGCCGCAGTAACTGTAACCATGTTTTTCCAAATAACCATCCAGAAAAAAGCCACCATAAATTATCCGGGTGGCTATCATTGCAAACAGGAGAAAGCCACACATCTTGAAACCAGCATTGAGCAGACTTTCATTCAACTTGTTGAGCTCTTTTAATACAATAGCTACTGCAAATAATAAAAAAACTGGTATTCCAAATATCAAAGCCATCACATTGTGACTACCCATGATATATAGCGGCCGATCTTCAATATTTAACAGCTGATTAATAGTAAGAAATAATTCAATGGCACCATAAATGCTAACACATAGTACAAATAGTAGAGTGAAACCTCTGTATAAACGATCAGACGAAGTCCTCGTATTACTTTCTTGTAAATTATCGCTCATCAAACAACCTTACATCAGGAATAGCAAACAATCTTTTTAAGAAACCAATACGGTCATTTTTATAATAAGATTTTACTTGTCTCGCGTTATCAATTGAAGCCTTAAGCTGTCCCTCACACTCCTCAAGTAATACAGCTATCTTCTTTGCAAGCTGCAAATGACTATCAATATATAAAGCAATGAAAGTAAGACCGACACCAACCGCAACAACTGCCAGTATCGGGCCTATGGCCAGCATAGCAGCCGTACCAACTACACCAGAAACAACTGCCCATGAACCAACAGAAATCGCCACTGCATAAATCGTATCAGCCGCTACACCACCAACAAAGTGATGCCAGGTGCGTTGATCATTCATTAATTGGTCCAAACCATGAAATGCAACCGACACAATCACCGACACGACGAAACCGGTTTTAATCGCATTTAAAGCGCCTAGCTTGCCAATTCCCATAGAGACAACTTTTGGATTGGCGGCCAAGTAGCGGGTGCCTGTAAGATGCTTACGCAAACCCGGATAGCCTTCAAACACAATGTGTGCATTGCCCTGAAAATATTGCACCTGAAATGTCGAAAAAGTATTGCCACCACGCTGAAGATCACGCGCCAGCACGCCTAATGCAGCGGCATCAATGCCGGAAGCAGTAAAGGCAGAAATAAATTGTACTCGATGATCATGATGTTGCCACTTTTGCTGCAAATCGCCATGCACATCCAGCAAAGCACAAAGCCAGTCTCTGGATGCTTGCTCGGTCATACCATGCAGTTTTTTTACATTCAGTGCGTACTCGATAAACTCCCCGGAGTTCATCACCACCAGAGTGGTTTGATGATGCTCAAGTGCATGAGCTATTTGGGTTTGTCGTTGCGCTTTTTGTACTTTTTCTGCCTGAAGATTTGCGTAGCCAGAACTATGGGGAGGTCTCATGCTTATTCATCCTTGATATTTATACAACATAGATGATAGCAAGGGTAACGATAAAAATGAACAAAAAAAATAAATTCAGTTAACTATTAATTCTCTACTAATGAACCTGGAAAGTAGGGATGTACTAGCAAAACACGCTCAGATATAGATATCGACGTGGCCATCTTCATCGATGGTTTGTTGGTCTTCTGGGGTGGTGTCTGGGGCGGCAGGCAAATCATCTTTTCTTCTGCGGTACTTAGATCTGTACTGTTGGGATGCCTCTCTTTGCTCTTTTTCTTTTTTTAACGGTGTTAAGCGCGCTTCTTTAAAGACTGGCGGCACGACTCTCGGCTCCTGTTCGACAGGCGTTCCCGGGGTACGCTGTAAAAATGGAATGATGACATCCATCACTGGCCTCCAGTGAGATGATTTGCACAAAGCATAACAGGTTATCGACCAGTATGGTTAAAACTTAAGCAACAGTATTCAACAAACTGTTGCTTAAGTAAGACTGCACACTAAATGCTTTAGTTCCCCGTTAGGCTGGCTTGCCAAAAGGCTGATCGATGGCATGAGCTGGCTCGGTAAACCAGACGGGACCTGCCTCGGTGATATAGAAATGATCTTCTAGTCGAACACCAAACTCACCCGGCAACACCAACATTGGCTCATTGCTAAAACACATGCCCGGCAATAAAGGCGTCACATCACCTTGAACCAAGTAAGGCCACTCATGGATATCAAGCCCGATGCCATGTCCAGTGCGATGAGGTAAGCCAGGTAAGTTGTAATCTGGGCCATAACCCTGCTCAACCAGATAACTTCGGGCTGCATGATCGACGGTTTCACATGGCTGGCCCGGCCTTGCAGCTGCAAAAGCGGCCAACTGCGCCTGTTTTTCATGCTGCCAAACCTGCCGCTGCTTATCACTTGGCGTGCCAAACACATAGCTACGGGTGATGTCCGATAAGTAACCATGCACACGACAACCGGTATCAATCAACACCATATCACCGTCTTCCAACGCTTTGGGGTTGGCGACCCCATGTGGGAAAGCGGTATCGCCACCGAACAGCACAATGCAAAAATAGGAGCCGCTGGCACCGACTCGCCGATGCGCTTCGTTAATAAAACGGCTCACCTCATCGGTGCTAATACCGGGATACAAGATACTAGCAGTGGCTTGATGCACCGCCAGCGTCATGTCCATTGCTCGTTGGATCAATGCCAGCTCCGCGGCTGATTTTTGCATCCGACAACCTGCCGTCACCGCTTTGGCATTGCTGAGCTGCAGCTCAGGCCCAGCCTGGCGGATGCCATCGGCAATAAAAAACTGCGCGCTTTCATCTATGGCTAACCGGGCTTGCTGGCCGGCAAAAGCCATCACTGCCTCGGCACAGATCTGGTAAGGGTTTTCATGTTCATGCCAGCTTAGGATGTCGCCCGATACCAGCATTAGGGGCTCTATGCTACCGATTTCAAAGTGCGGCAACACATACAGCAAGCGGCCATCGCGCAGCAATAAAGCGGCCACCAGCCGCTCACTGGCGTACCAATCTACCCCGGTAAAATAACGCAAATTGGTGCCGGCATTGAGCAAGACTGCATCCAGTTGCTGCTGTTGCATCAACATCCGTGCTTTATTAATACGCTGCCGGTATTCAGAGACTGCGATCGGAGCCACTGAGGCTGTCATATCATGCAAGCCATTCAAGGCTTCTTCTTTGTTTTTACCGCCAATGCCGTTTACCATTAAAAACTCCTGTTGGTTCGTTCGCCCCCCTAAAACCCGGTTTTGGGTGGGGGCTAGTGACTACTCAAAATACCAGGCTGGTACATTCTGATAGCATACCGGACGCACAAAGCGCTGTATCGCCCGACTACCGACTGCAGTATACCGACTGTCGGAAGCGGCCGGGAATGGCCCGCCATGGTTCATGCTGGCACAGACTTCCACCCCGGTAGGCATCTGGCCAACAATCACCCGGCCCGCCTTTTGCTCCAGCGCTTGCAATAGCGAGCGCACGCTAGCCTGCTCGCTGTCGTTGGCGTACAGGGTGGCTGTTAACTGACCCGCCAGAGTGGTCAGCAACATCTGCAGCTCAGTGATGTCACTGCATTCAATCAGCAGGGTTGCCGGGCCAAACACTTCTTCACGCAGTAATGGCTGCTCGACAAAGGTACGGGCATTGGTACAAAAAATACGAGCTTTGGTAACACAGCCCTCTTCCTCGCCCTGCCCCTCCGCCAATAAAGTCACACCAGCACTCTGCTGCAAGGTTTCGACCTGCTGCCGATACGATGCTGCGATCTTGGCGGTAAGCATGGCGCTGGCAGGGTGCGGCTGGCACAAAGCCTGCAACTGCGCTTTCAAGGCGTCACTGGCACTGTCGCGCAGTAAAAACACCAGGCCTGGCCGGGTACAAAACTGCCCCTGTCCCATCACCACTGAATTGAATAATTGGCCAGCAAAGGCTTCGCTATGCTGCTGCAGATAAGCGGGCAACACACAAAGCGGGTTTTGTGAACCCAGCTCGCCGTAAAAAGGAATCGGCTCTTTACGCTGCCAAATCAAACGCTGAAAGTGCATGCCAACCTGCTCCGAGCCGGTAAAAGCCACCGCTTTAATCGCCGGATGCTGGATCAATTGCTCAGAAAAGGCATGCGTCCTCGCATGCACCAAGGCAAACACCCCCATTGGCATCTGGCACTGCTCAATCGCTTTGGCGATGGCTCTGGCGACCAGCTCACTGGTAGCCGGGTGGGCATTGTGAGCTTTGACAATCACCGGGCAACCGGCAGCCAGAGCTGAAGCGGTGTCGCCACCAGCGACCGAAAAAGCCAGTGGAAAGTTACTGGCACCAAACACCACCACCGGGCCCAGCGCCACAGTGCGCAAACGCAACTCGGGTTTGGGCACTGGCTGACGGTCTGGCTCAGCCTGCTCGTGCACTTCCTCTTGCGGTGAACGCAACAAACGGGCAAAAAGTCGCAGCTGATTGCAGGTACGGCCTCGCTCTCCTTCCACCCGGCCCTTTGGCAGGGCAGTTTCAGCCATCACCGTCTCAATCAGAACCTCGCCCATCGCTTCGATATTCGCTGCAATTTGCTCCAGAAAGTCAGCCCGCTGCTGCCGGCTACTTAATCGATACGGCATAGCGGCACTTTCCGCCAATTCGGTCACTTGCTGTAACTCCATGGAGCCTGCTTCAGCAAAGGTCCAGCGTAATGGCTGATTTAATGCTGGGTTAAACGAGCATGTACCAGCTTGGGGCTGGCCATGCCAGCAGCCACCGATGTAATGTTGTCCTGTAATCAGGGTTCCTGTATTCATAGTTCCTGTCATCATAGCTCCTGTAATCATAGCTACCTCACTTCAAAACCAAAGGCATAGGGGTCAGCATCGTCCACCAGGATCTGGTTAAACCCGATCACCCGGGCCCAGCCTGCAATGGAAGGAATAATCGCCTCGGTCGAGCCGAGCATTGTTTTCGCCTCGACTTTACCAACAAACTGACTACCAATAATGCTTTCGTGCACAAAAGTATCGCCCACCGCCAGTTTGCCCCGGGCAACCAGCTGCGCCATGCGGGCGCTGGTGCCTGTACCGCAGGGGGAGCGATCAATGGCACCATCGCCATAGAACACCGCATTGGCAGCATCGGAACCGGCAGATTTGGGCATCCCCGTCCATTGCACATGACTGATGCCGCAAATGCTCGGATCCAGCGGATGCACACAAGGATAGGCCTCGGCAGCCAAAGCTCGCAGCAATGGGCTGTAACGCAGCACCTCGGCTGCAGTCCAGTGCTCAAGGCCCGGGAAGTTCGGCTGCAGTTCGACGATGGCATAAAAATTGCCACCATAGGCCACATCAAAGCGGATCCGCCCAAGGCCTGGCACATCAACCTCGGCATCGCGGATCGCCAGGTAAGATGACACATTGCGGATCTGTACCTGGCTAACTTTTTCTCCTTGCTGTTGATAGGTCACCACCAACTGCCCGGCCGGCACATCCAGCACCAGAGTTCCGGGCACCGCTGGCTGAAGCAACCCCTGCTCCAGCGCGGCAGTCACGGTACCTATGGTGCCGTGACCACACATAGGTAGGCAGCCACTGGTTTCAATAAACAAAATCGAGGCATCCGCACCCTCATTGCACGGTGGGTACAAGAAAGCCCCGGACATCATGGCATGACCGCGTGGTTCAAACATCAGTGCCTGACGGATCCAGTCGAAGCGCTCGATAAAATCCAGTCGCTTCTCACTCATACTGTGGCCGCGCAATTGTGGATGGCCACTGGTGACCAGCCGTACCGGATTACCACAGGTGTGGGCATCAATGCAAAAGTAAGTGCCTTTGATCATAGCTGCCAGAATTCCCGGTTCTGACCTGAGGTGCCAAAGCCAAACTGACTCAGATCAGGCCGGTTGGCCAACGCCTGTTGTACCACCTGTTCAACATAGGCTCGCTCCTGCCCTTCCAACGCTAAACGCGGTAGCCGGACATTCTCACTGCCCCGCAGCAGCAATTGCTCCGCCAGCTTGATGCACTGCACCAGCGTTGGAATGGTATCGAGCCGCAGCAACGGCATAAACCAACGGTAAATCTGACGCGCTTCATCAAGCCGCCCCAAGCGGGCCAGGTGAAATAAGGCCACGGATTCACGGGGAAATACATTGGTCAGTCCGGAAATCCAGCCAGTTGCACCCAGCAAAATGCTTTCCAGTGCAATATCATCCACGCCACAGAAAATGGTAAAACGATCAGCAAATCGGCTTTGTAACTCGGTGATACGGCGGGTATCTGTGGTGGATTCTTTGATAGCGACAATATTCGGTTCTTCGGCCAGAATGGCTGTCATCTCCAGGTTGATATCAATGCCGTAACCCACCGGGTTGTTGTAAATCATGATAGGTAACGCCGTTGAGCGCGCCACATATTGATAATGTGCCACGACTTCGCGGTCTGTCCCACGGTAGACCATGGCAGGCAACAGCATCAGGCCATTCACACCGATGGCTTCTGCATCACGGACATAGAGTGCCGCTGCCTGAGCAGTGTTCTCGGTACAACCGGCAATGACCGGAATACGCCCGGCGACTGTTTCTACGGTATGGCGCAGAAACTCTCGCTTTTCATCCACGGTCAGCGATGCATTCTCCCCGACAGTCCCTAAAGCAATGATGCCATCAATACCATCCTCAATCAGTTGATTCAGCATGCGGGCATTGCTGTCGTAGTTGATCTGCCCATCCGGGTGGAATTGGGTTGAAATTGCCGGGTACACACCGCGCCAGTTTATTTGCATTTTTTTACTCCTGAAGGTTGCTGTCGATAAAAGAATATTGTATACAATCTACATTATCAAGTCTTTCTGGAAAATTTTATGCAGCAAGTTACCGTGGTGGGGGCAGGAGTGGTTGGTTTATGCACTGCTTATTTCTTGCAGCACAGCGGCTACTCTGTGCTTTTAATGGATGCCAACCCGCCAGCCGAAGGCTGCTCTAAGGGCAATGCTGGCCATTTTGCTACCGAGCAAGTGTTTCCACTGGCCGATCCATCCTTGCTACGCCAGTTGCCTGCCTTGCTGCTACAAGCCAATAGCCCATTAAAAATACGAGCCAGCTATCTACTGAAAAGCTTGCCCTGGTTTTGCCGTTTTATCGGCAATATGGCAGCGGCCAAACAGCAAGCGCTGCAAGCAGCCCTTAGCCAGCTAAATGGGCCAAGTATGGCCAGTTGGCAAAAGCTGGCTACGCTTTGTCAAAGTCAGGATTTGTTTTGCCACCATGGTGCTTTGCTGGTATCGGAGCACTCCAATCAACTCAACCTGCAGCAGCAATACCAGAGGTACAGAGCAGCTGGGATTGATGTTAGTTTACGGGATCAGGCCGAAACACAAACGCTGGAACCCCTGTTGGCCAACAACATTTGCGGCTCGCTCGATTTTACCGAGGTAGCCCACACCGTCGATCCCTGGTTGTTGTGCCAACGTATTTTTGCCGCTTTTAAAGCAGCTGGTGGTCAATGGCTGCAAAGTAAGTTGCTGACCATCCAGTCAGGATCACCGCTGCAACTGAGCACCAGCAGCAGCATTTTTAACACCGAGCAGCTGGTGATTTGTGCCGGAGCGCATTCTGCCGCCCTGACGGCTCAGCTTGGCTGGCGCATCCCACTGGAAGCGGAGCGAGGCTATCACCTGATGGCACAAGCTGTTGGCCTTAGCCGACCAGTCAGCTCGCTGGAACGTAAATTTATTATGACACCAATGCAAAGCGGGTTGCGCCTGGCCGGTACAGCTGAGTTTTCCGGCCTGGATGCAGCCCCGGATTTTCATCGGGCGCACATGTTGCTTCAGCATGCTCGCAGCCTGCTTAGCACAGCGATAGAGCCCACCAAGCCAGCAAGCGTTTGGTATGGCAACCGGCCATCCTTGCCAGACTCCCTGCCAGTGCTGGGCCCCTGCCCTGCGCATGCAGGGGTGCATTACAACTTTGGCCATCAACACCTGGGGTTAACGCAAGCAGCGTACTCAGCAGAGCTGATATGCCAGAGCCTGCACGGCAATCTGCCACAAGGCAAACTTGCTCCTTACCGTATTGATCGGTTCGGGCCATACCGCCACCAGAAGAAACAGGCTTAATTTTGCCTGAAAATATTGCATACAAAATACTTTATTCAATAAATGCAGTGCCGAGGTGACGGCTGTATTCACCAAAACAACAGGAAGAAACAATGAAACATAAAAAACTTACCTTACTGATGAGTATGCTGCTCGGCACCACGCTGTTGCCCGCTCAAGCCCAACAACAAGACGAGACGCAGGCCAGTTCAGTCGAGCGCATTGCGGTGACAGGCTCGCGTCTGCGTCAGGTCGATATGGAAGGAGCCAGCCCTATCACGGTTATTGATAGTGATGCCATTATTGCCAGTGGTTTTAACAATGTGGGCGATGCGCTTCGGGCTTCTAACTTCAATTCGTTTGGTTCCTGGGGAGGCGGTGCCAATAATTCCTGGGCTTCGCAATCGACGGTGTCGATGAAAGGCGCTGGTTCAGCCCGTACTCTGGTGCTATTGGATGGCCAGCGCATGGCTAAATCACCCGTCATGGACGGTGGTTCAGCCAACCTCAATACCCTGCCTATGACGGCGGTAGAACGGATTGAGGTATTAAGCGATGGAGCTTCTGCCATTTATGGCACCGATGCCATGGCTGGTGTTATCAATATCATCCTGAAGAAAGATTTCTCTGGCAGTGAAGTCAGTTTGCGCCGGGAGCAAACCAGCCGTAGTGGTGGTGGTGATAGCTACGATTTTTCATTCTCTACAGGCTTTAGTGACAGTCGTAGCAATTTTATCATGACCTGGGAACACCAGCAGCGCGATCCTATCAGCATGAACTCCCGTGCTTATGAAGCACCTTATGTTGTGGAGGGTGGCGATCCAAGCCTAATGGATGATTGGCGTATGATATGGGAGTGGGGCCGCACCATTGTCAAAGCATCAGATGGTTCCTGGGATTATCAAACGCCGTTGATGAATAACGATTGCTCGGTCTACAACAAAGATGGTCAGAATGCCTTTGTTGGCCCGGTTTCTTCATTGGACTATCCAGCTGATCGCGCTTGCTTGTACGATCACTCCGTTGCAGCCAACATGACCTCTGGCAGTAATCAGGATAATATCTTAGTGATCTACAATCGGGAGTTAACCGCAGATATTCGCCTGAGTGCCAGAACTTACTGGGCCAGTAACCGCAGCAAAGATGTATCAGCCCCAGTACCAGGCGACATTACCTTCCCACATGATTTACCTTCCTACACCACAGCTGCGGGCCACACCTTGCGAGCGGTGAATGAAGGCGATCTGTTTTATTATCGCTTTGACTCAGCCGGTGATCGGGTGGCAAAACACCATGATCAAATCCTCGACTTCATGGTCAGTGTGGATGGAGACACTTCCTGGGGTTTTTGGGAAAGTGCGCTCAACGTAAACCGCTACGGCAACTTCACCTGGGGAACCGGCTACCTTTATACCGATGCCGTGGTTGGCCTGATTGGGCAGTTTGATGAGGACAGCAATAGCTTTGTGGGCTGGGATCCTCGCGACCCGGATTCTGCTGTGCCTGGTGGGGCCGCAGCCAATGTCGACAAATATTCCAAAGCCAGGGCGGTTGATTTCAGTATTGGGGCTGGTTTTGATTTGTTCGAATTGCCAGCAGGCACCATCAGCAGCTATGTCGGTGCCGCCATCCGTAAAGAACACTTCTTATCCGACATCGACTCTTTGACCAAAGCCGGCAAAATCACTGGTGGCAGCGGGGGTGCTGGTGGTGAGGGTGATCGCACCGCGAAGGCTGTCTATGCCGAGCTGGGCTTGCCATTGCTGGACGATCTGGAGCTGAATATTGCTGGCCGTTATGACCATTACAGCGACTTTGGCAGCACCTTTAATCCACAATTCGGCCTGCGCTACACGCCAGTGTCGAACCTGCTGTTACGCGCATCTTATGGTGAAGGCTTCCGGGCGCCTACCCTGGCGGACTTGTACCGGGGTCCAACCCAGGGCTGGTATACCATTACCAACTACCCGCTTTGTCATGATACTGCAGGTGAAGACATCGCTGGCTGTACCCGCCGCGACAGCCTCTATGTTGATATCGGTGGCAACGACAAGCTGGCAGCAGAAACATCCAAAACCACCAATCTGGGAGTAGTCTGGGATATCAATGATGCACTCAGCCTCACAGCTGACTTCTGGGAGCTGAAAATTGATAATATTATTACTCAGTTAAGCCCCGACCTGATCTCCTATACCCAGTCACAGCTATGGCAAGCAGCCGATACGGCTGGTATAGCACGTCCCTCGGTTTCGGAGTTATTCCCAAATACCGCTATCAGCTTTTTGCCCAATGGCCGTATTCAGAGCATGCAAATTACCACCAACAATCGCGGCTTTGAAGAAAAGCGCGGTATTGATGTACGCTTGAATGGTCGGCTGGCTACCGACTTTGGTGAATTCCGGGCCGATCTCGGCTTATCCCATATCACCCGTTTCAATCGCTCCCAGACCGTGCAAACCAATATGCAAGAACTGGAGCTGGGTATCAATGAAATTGGTCGCCTTGGTTATCCATCGGACAGGGTCAACCTGACGCTCAGCTACCGCTTAGGTGATCACAGCCTGACTTACTACGGCAACTACACCAGCAGTCAACAAAACAAAGAGCTGGATACCAATAACAACTGGGTGGTAGACAACCAGGTGGGATCCATGGTGGTACACAATATTTCTTATCAGCTGGATCTGCCCTGGCAAGGAAAACTCGCTCTTGGGGTGAATAATCTGACCGATGAAGATCCCCGGTTCGATAAGTGGGGTGGCTATTCGACCAGCTTGTACAGTGTCTATGGCCGTACCATGTATCTGAGTTACACCCAGAGCTTCTAAACCCTGGTAGGCAAAAGATGGCTTCTCCCACTCTTTTGCTTTTTGCTCCCGGTGAATCCCGGGAGCTTTTTTGAGGAACATCATGAATACCCTAGTTTTTCCAACCTGCATTTTGCTCGGGTGGACTACCCTGGCAAAAGCAGAGTCCGTACAGCCTGTGGAGTCTAGATTTATGGACTCCATTCAATACAGCAGCCAGCTACTAGAGCGGCATGTAATTGAACTTCCAAGGCTGGAGTCCCGGCTACGTTTTTTACGTGATTTATCGTATGAATTCGACTGGCACCAGCTGAGTAACGAAGCCAAAGCCGAAATGACGCCTTTACTGCTAAAGCTATCCGGGCACCCTGATTTCTTTAAATCAGTCCCTGAAGCCTGGCGCTGGCAGGAGCAATTCAGCGTACTGAGCTATCGTTACCCATCAACAGAGCCCAGCCAGCGGCTAGCGCTGCTACAAAAGCTGCAACGCATTAGCAGTCAACTGCCACAAGACCAGCTGGCTGCTGACTACGCCTGGTGGGAAGCCATCCGCGCTCAGGCATTTTTAGCGGTTGCTGCCCGCAATCAGGATGATTTAAAACAGCTCCTGAACCAAAGCAGATGGCATGAACCTTTACTGGATCTGGTGCCAAAGGCCAGTGGCTGGCAACTGGAGCACCTGTTGTGGCTATTGGCTTACCAGCATGTTCTGCTGCCAGAGGATGCCAAAGAGGCGTTCGATAGTGCTGTGCTCACAGCCTTACAAGCCCAGCCAAAGCTTAGCTTGCAAGAGCAAAAGCAACTTTTTACTCAGCGCTACCTGACCAATTCCTTTCGGGTTCGGGACAACTGCCTGCAGGAGTTTGCCGACTGGTGCCAATTGCCACCGCTTAAGCAAGCACTGCCCCATCAACACCAGTGTCACTCTGGCCTGATGATCCGATATCGCAGCATCAATAACCGTCAGCTACAGCAGCTTTGCCTGCAAATGATGGCTCAGGAAGATGACTTTCATCAGCTGCTTCGAACCGAACGTAAGCCTGTAGCCAATGACTGGAATGACCGACTGGAAGTCATCATCTTTGACGATTACAGCGACTACAACCTTTATGGCGCCCTGCACTTTAATATTCGCACCAATAATGGTGGCATGTACTTAGAAGGTACGCCGAGCGATCCGGACAATCAGGCCCGATTTTTTGCTTTTCAAAAGTTTTGGCAACCAGAGCCATTTGCCGTCTGGAACCTCGAGCATGAATACATCCATTATCTGGATGGCCGTTACGCCAGTTATGGCCCTTTTGGTCACTTTCCCAGCCATAAAGTCTGGTGGTCAGAAGGTTTGGCCGAGCTGATCTCAATGGGCAAGCAGAATCCCGAGGCTAACCGTATACTGCTAGACACGCCAGCGGAAGATGTACCATCGCTTAGCACTATTTTTGCTGCCAGTTACCAGGATGGGTTGGATATGACCTACCGCTGGTCTTACTTCACCTGGCGCTTTTTGCAAAGCGAGCTGCCAGAACGCATTCCTGAGCTAACACAGGCCCTTCGCACTGATTTTTTTGCCGGTTACCTGCACCAGCTCGAACAAGTGGCCGAGCTGCATCAGGATAGCTTTACTGCTTTCCTACAAGCGCAGCAACAGCAAACAGCAAAAAGAAAGACTGAGCAGCAAGAGCCACCGATTCTGGGGCGCTACCTATACCGTCGTTACCTGCAACCTGCTCATTTACTTAATCATGAGCAACATTTTCACCGCCTTAGCCTAAGCACCGATACCAAGGATCAGACCAATGACTGACTCAGTTCATAAAACAACCGACTTATGGGGTCACCCGAAAGGCCTCTTTTTGTTGTTTGGCACCGAAATGTGGGAACGCTTTTCCTATTACGCCATGCGTGCCTTGCTGGTGCTGTATCTGGTGGACCGGGTACAGGCTCAGGGTGGAGGTATGGGCTGGGATCATGCCAGCGCACTGCAATTGTATGGCACCTTCACCATGCTGGTGTATGTTACGCCACTGCTGGGCGGCTGGCTGGCCGATCACATCACTGGCCAGCGGCTGGCGATTATCCTTGGCAGTATCCTGATGGCCATTGGCCAGTTTAGCCTGGCTTTGCCCCACAGCTGGCTGCCCGGTTATGAGCTTTATGCCTTTTATACCGGCCTGGGTTTTCTGGTGGTCGGTAATGGCCTGTTTAAACCCAATATATCCACCATGGTCGGCGATTTGTATCAGCCCGGGGATCAGCGCCGTGATGGTGCTTTCACGGTGTTTTATCTGGGAGTGAATCTGGGGATGTTTCTGGCCGGGATCAGTGTTGGCCTGCTGATTGATCAGTTTGGCTACCAGCTCGACGTTGATGGAAACACCATTCAGGTACGCAATTACCAGGCTGGTTTTTTCTTGGCAGGGATTGGTATGCTGATTGCCTTAGTGTTGCAAATGACACTGGCGAAACGCTTCCTGGGCTCTATTGGCATTGAGCCAGCAGCCAAACGTGAGCGCCGCTTGCAGCAACAGGCTCGCCAAACACCTTTAACCAAACAGGAAGTGGATCGGCTCAAAGTGGTGCTGATTATGGGGCTCTTTACCATTATTTTCTGGGCTGGCTTTGAACAGGCTGGTGGCCTGATGAACATTTATGCCGACCGCTTTGTTGATCGCACCATTGGCAGTGTCGAGCTGAACCCTGCCTATTTTCAGTCATTAAACCCACTGTTTATTATGATTTTTGCCCCACTGTTTGCAGCGCTCTGGATGAAGTTAGGCAAACATGATCCCAACTCGCCGGTCAAGTTTGCTCTGGGTCTGGTGCTACTGGGTATTGGTTTTCTGATGATGGTGGCAGCCACCATGCAATACAGTGAAGCACAACAATCCAGTCTCTGGTGGTTGGTGCTGGCTTATCTGTTTTTTACGTTGGGCGAGCTATGCCTATCACCCATTGGCCTTGCCATGGTCACGCGCTTGTCGCCGTTACGAATGGCCTCGTTGATGATGGGCGCCTGGTACTTCTTTATGGCCGGTGCCAACAAACTGGCCGGGCTGATTGGTGCTCTGGTAGGGTCTGGTGAAGCAGCTACCGACGAGCAAATGGTTGCCAATGCCTTTGCTATCTTTGGCGGCTTTACGCTGGCTGCCTTTTTGGCAGCACTGGTGTTGTACCTGATGGCCGATACACTCATTCGCTGGATGCACGGCGCCGAACCCTCGCGAGCTGAACAAGCATTGCCGGTAGCAGTGGCAGAAACCAGCAAAGCATCCTGACATCATACCGAGATCATAAGGACATGATCTCTAGTACTTTTGGGTTAAACGCCCGTCCCTGATACTCATCCTAAGTACCAATAGAAGGTATATCAAGCTCAAACAAGTCAACCATTTAAAAATTAAAAAACAATTACTTACCATAAAAACCTGCCTATAAACCAGTAACTATTCCCAGTGGCTTAGCAGTCAGCACTTTCAGACAAAACACCCAAACAGACTATTGTATACAATATTTCATATGCTAAAAATAACAACTGCCAACAGGCAAACCACTAAAACGATAAGCAACAAGCAGGAACATCACCATGAAAACACCATTTCGATTCACTGCAGCGGCCGTATTGGGAGGGGCATTGCTGTCAACAGCTGCTGCTGCCCACCCACACCATCCGCCAGCAGCAGAAGCCCATCCTTCGCATCCACAGCAACGGATGCAGGAATTAAAAGCCCAGCACAGTCACAGCAATACCGAAGCACAACATCCCAGACCACCGCGGCAGCTATCACCAATCGAGTTTCAGCGTATTCAGGCACAAATTGATGCTGAACGCCGTAATACCAAGCTACCAGCTCAGTTGCTGGCGGATACGCCACATCTGTCTGAAGCTAAGTCGACACTGCGACTCTCCTCACTACAAAGCGGCAGCTGTACCGACCCATCGCAGCTGCAGCATTTGAGCGGCGATGCCCTGGTAGAGGCGGTAAAATCAGCTGAGCTCAGCAGTTGCCTCTATGGGATGTACAATGCCAGCCTGGTAGGTACCGCCCTGTTCTCTGATGCCAACCTGCAAAGCATTGTGCACGCCATGCTGCAGTTGCTGACACACTACAATGCCAACTCCATGTCGGATAGCTCCGAGTTAGAGAAGCTGGTGACTTTCCTGCGTGCTGTGCATTGGGCTGAATCGTCGGCTGGCAGCAATAGGGTTTATCCCGCTTCGTACACCAGTAATCTGCAGCAGATGTTCGATCAGTACTTTGCTGGCGAGCATTTTGTGCAATTTAACGGCAGCAGTAGCCGCGATTTTATGGTGCGCTATGAAATGCTGATCCTAGTCAACAGCAGCAACAGTGATCGTCTGCGCTATTTGCCCCGCTTCAGTGAAGCTATTCTGGGCTATGCCCATACGGTCTCCAGAGCGGACAACTGGGGGGTCGGTTATGAAGAAAGTGGCATGACACAACTGCTGACGCATTATTTTAATGCCTTAACTAATACCGGCCCGGCATTGGAAGCGGTACTGCTTGATCACCCGGAAATCATCACCAACCTGCGTGATTTTGTACTGAATGATGGGCTCTGGTTGGTCGGACATACCCGCGAATACCAATGGTCCGATGCCATTAGTGAGCTCGGCCGCTTTTTAAAGCTCGGTGGCAGTTTTGCCGACACAGTTCGTCCGGCGATGCAGCATCTACTGAGCAGTTACAGCTATAATGGCATTGGCGGTAATGGTTGGGTCAATGCCCAAAGCATGGTCACGCATTATGATGCAGCCAACTGCCATCTCTATGGCGATGCCTGCAGCTTTGACTTGGAAGCTGCGGTACTGTCTGGCCAGCATACCTGCAGCGACAGTCTGAAAATTCGTTTTCAGGAGCCTATCAGCGCTGCCAACCTTGGGCAAATCTGCCAAGATCTGGCAGTAAAAGAGCTGGACTTTCATCAGCTGTTTGGCACCATCCCGGAAACGCCCGTGGCCAATGATTACAACACCGATCTCGAAGTAGTGATCTTCAGCTCTTCTGGTGATTATCAAAACTACGCTGGTACTTTCTTTAACATCAATACCAATAATGGTGGTATGTACCTGGAGGGTACGCCTTCAGACCCGGACAACCAGGCTCGTTTTATTGCCTTTCAGGCAACCTGGCTATTACCTGATTTTGTGGTATGGAATCTGGAACATGAATACATCCATTATCTGGATGGCCGCTATAATCTCTGGGGCGGTTTTTCGGATACGCCAGGCAATGCCGTCTGGTGGAGCGAAGGTCTGGCCGAATACCTGTCGCAACCAGCCAATAATCCCAATGCACTCAATGTGGCTGCCAGCAAGCAGTATCAATTGAGCGAACTGTTTCAAACCACCTACAGCCATGGCACACCACGCATCTACCATTGGGGCTATCTCGCCAACCGTTACATGATGGAACAGCAACGCCAAGAAGTCGACAGTCTGTTGCTGCCCAGTTTCCGGGCACCGAAATATGCAGTGGTAGAGGCTCCCTGCCAGTTTGACTGGGGTTGGCGCGCCAAGCCTGAAGCCGAAGCCAATGGCTGGTACTGGTTGTACGACGACAGTGAGTGGGGCTCAGGCCACTGGGTCTGGACCTGCGGTCAGCTGCTAACGGATGACCTGCCCGAAGTGCCAGATTTTACGCCATACGACGATATTCTGGCAATCTGGGGCAACCGCTTTGATGCTGATTTCCACGATTGGCTGGATTGCATCATTGCAGGCAATGGTCACTGTGAAACCAACACATTCCACCCCGCCGATCTGGATCGCAATGGCATCATCGATAGTCGCGATATTCAGCTGTTCCGGCTGTGGCTGCGTCAGGGAATAAACCTGACTCCAGAGCTTGATTTCAACGGTGACGGCGTTGTTGACCAACGCGATATCCGCGCCATGATGAATTTGTGCGATCTGCCGCGCTGCCAAATCCCACAGTAACCCCAGGAGAGAATGATGAAAACTTTACTTACCACCTTGCTACTTGCTCTGTCGTTCAACAGTCAGGCGGCTCTGATTAAACTCGAAAGCCTGCATAATGATTATCAGGTCGGGGACACCGTAGAGCTGCAACTGAGCATCAGTCATCTAAGTACGACACTCGGCGGCTTTTTTTCAGAACTAAGTTACGCCACTGAAGGCTTTTCGCTAGTGGGCTGGCAGTTTGGCAACGGCTTTGACGATGGCTTTGGTAGCTGGCAGTTTGCCGATCACAATGCACTGGCGGGTCTACTGGCACTGGATGACTATGCCGATCCAGCGGCCGATGAACAGCTGTTGGCTGCCAACCAGGGTTCGGGCTTTGTGCTGGCGACGCTGCAGTTTTTGGTGCTGAGCGCGGGTGATTTCTGGTTCAGTTTCAATCCGGATTGGAGCGGTGCTCTTAGCTTCGACAATGAGTTTGTGACTGTTAACTTCAGTGATCTGCAACTTCAGGTTCATCCGGCATCTACACCGGTACCGGCACCAGCAACATTGGTATTGCTGCTTGCTGGCTTGTTGTTCCTCGGCGCCCGTAAACGCTGAAAACAGACAGGCATCCGGCAGGCCTGGCTGCCGGATGCCTGTCGCTTACTAAAACCAGGTGCATGATAACTAAAACACTCAATATTCAGGAACATCACCATGAAACTACAACGACAGCATCCAAATAAAATCAACTTAACCATTTCTTTTCTGGCACTGAGCTGTTTTGCTGCTATGGCAAGTGAACCGCAAAGCGTAGAGGAAGTGCAAAGTTCAACCCCTCAGGTACAAACAGCACCCAAGGTATCAGACCAGCAACATATTATGGCGCCTGTTGAGCCAAAGCCCATTGAAGCCTTTCGAAACCCGAATGACTTTTACCAAGCCCATACTCTGGAGCAAGCCAAACGCTTTCAACTGGATACCAGTGAGCTGATGGCACAATCAGACATGGAAACACTGGCCACCTGTACAAGCGCGATGATGCAAGGCTATGGCAACCAGACAGGTAGCGCACTGGTACAGCATATTTTAAACAACCCAAGTACCTGTATTGATGCCTTATTTAATGGCGGTAGCATCGCTTTTAATGCATTTTCGGCCAACAATATGTACAGCGTAGCTCAGCAAACAGCTCAACTGGCAAACCAATACAACGGAACATCCGGCACCGAGATAGGCAAGTTATATTACTTTCTGCGAGCAGGCTACTACGTTCAATATTACAATCCGCAGCAAATTCCTGCCTACCCTACCTGGGTAAGAACATCGGTTCAGTCAGCACTGGATAACCTGGTGAATAATTCATCATTTTATACCGACAGCGATTTTAATGGCCGTAATATCATTGATGCGCTAACGCTGATAGACAGTGCAGGCCTCAATGCGCGATACATTTATGTCATCAAAGAGTGGCTTCAGCGCTGGAACCAAAGCTATGCACAGAATTGGCATATGCGATCTGCGGTAAACTCCATTTTTACGATACTGTTTCGAGGTCACCAAAACTCAGACTTCGTACAAGCAACCCGCAATGATACGGTATTGATTCAACGATTAGGAGCTTTCGCCCGTAGCGACTGGATGTTAAACAGCCAGGCGTCTTTCTTACAGGACAATGCTGCCGCTGAGCTGGCCCGCTTCATTCAGTATAAAAATGCGCCTATCTACAATACGGTTCGTAGCGAATTGCAATCTTTATTTGACCGCTACAGCATGAACGGTACTGGTGCTTCCGTTTGGCTTAGAGCTGCGGCTTCAGTGGATTTTTATGGCGAATGCGCCGAATTTTCAATTTGTGGTTTCCAGCAGCAGCTGGAGCAGCAGATATTGAGTATCAATCACAGCTGCAGCTCAAGCATGCGCTTCCGTGCTCAGGATATGACCTCGCAACAACTTAACGAGTCCTGCAATATAGTAGAAGCTGAAGAACAATGGTTCCATCAGTTTCTGGTCACAGATCATCAACCGATTGCCAATGACTTGAATGACAGTCTTGAGATGGTGGTTTTTGACAGCAGTAACGATTACGGTTTGTATGCTGGTATCTTCTTCGGTATTGATACCAACAACGGCGGCATGTATCTAGAGGGTAACCCAGAAGACCCGAACAACCAGGCGCGCTTTATTGCCTACGAGGCCGAGTGGTTACGCCCAGACTTTGTTATTTGGAACCTTACCCACGAAATGGTTCACTACCTAGATGGCCGTTTTAACATGAAAGGCGGCTTTGCCGATTACCGGATTGGCACCCATAAAACCGTATGGTGGATAGAGGGCCTGGCTGAGTATGTTTCCAAGAAAAACCGCAACGACTATGCCATTAGCTTAGCCGCAAGCAAAGCATTTGCTCTTAGTGACATTATGGCCAATACTTATTTTAGTGGTACAGAGCGTGTTTACCACTGGGGTTATCTGGCAGTGCGATATATGTTTGAACGGCAGCCAGAAACCGTCAATCAAATTCTGACTAATTTCAGAACCGGCCAATACGATGCTTATTTAAGCGCCATCAACAGCATTGGCAGCTCTTTTGATCAGGATTGGTACAATTGGCTGGAGACGGTCGATAGCAATGATGATCAACCAGATATCACCATTGGCGGCGGTGGAACCACACCAATCCCCGGAAACGAATTACAACCCGGAGTACCGGTAACTGGGCTTAGCGCTGGTCAAGGTGAATGGCTTGAATACACACTGGATGTACCAGCCAATCAAAGCCAATTAAATATCGTACAAAGTGGAGGCAGTGGCGATGCAGATTTGTACGTTCGCTTTGGTCAGGAACCGACTTTGCAACAATACGACTGCCGCCCCTACCGTAGTGGCAATAATGAACAATGTGAGTTCACCAACCCTCAACAAGGTCGCTGGTACGTTTATACCCGTGGTTATAGTGCATTCAATGGCGTTAGCCTGGTCGCTAACCTGACAGGACAGCCTACACAACCGGATGCATGCAACAGCCAGAACCCAGTGGACTATATTCAGATAGAGCCAGGCCAACAGTACTGTGTTGTTTCAGGTCAAAATGACAACTACAGTTATTTCTACCTTTATAATACGGTTGCAAACGCCCGCTATACCTTTAACCTGTATGGACAGGGCGATGGCAATGCCGACTTATACTTCAGTCGCAGCACATGGCCAACAGCAGCCAATTATGAGTTGCGCTCTGTCTCATCTGGCCACCAGGAACAAATTACTACGGGGCAGCTTCCGGTTGGCTGGGTGTATATCAGCATCCATGCTAACTCTGAGCGACCAGAAACGACCTTGATAGTGACCCAAAACTGACAGAGAAAGCTAAGCGAGAACTTTCACAATAAAAAATGGCTAAAGTAACTCCCTTTATATAGGGGTTGCTTTTCCCATTTTGTCAAATTAGACAAACCAGAAGTTAAACGCTACCCTTCAAAAAATAGATAAAAACAATGCACTTATATGAAGAATTTCCCGTTACTATTTTTGATATTGTTATTTAACGTTTCAATAAGTAACGCGCTCGAAACTAATCTTGAATTCACTGATTTTGAAAAAAAGATTTGGTCGAAAGTCATGTCATACCAAACCAATAAACCAGAGGAAATTTATGATGCTCTTTTAACTTTAAAAGATGAGGCTACTTCAAAAAAACAGCACGAGTTATTGTCTATGCACCTTTGCAGGCTTTGGGCCATGCAGCATGTACAAGTTCCTGACTCAAGTACCACCCCAGAAAATTATGGATTCTCTGAACTATCTCCACCGGCTGCGGCATACTATCGCTGTCAGCAGGCAAAACTAGTAAGCATAAATCAATTGCGTCAAGCTTCCGAGCTATCCCACCTTGCCTACCATAGCTTAAGTAACGATGATTTGCCTGCTTTACGTATCTGGCTTGCTTATGACTACATTGAAACTGCAACAGAAGCAGGCGCCTTTGATGATGCAATAATGGCTGCACAGCTTTCTATACAAATAGCAAAAGCAAATGATTTAGCCGAATGGGAAGGTGAAACGCTTGCACGACTTGCTTTGATCCAAAGTGCCTTAGGGAATTTCGAGCAAGCATTATCGACTAATAGTGAAGCGCTGCAATTAATTAAACAGCCAGATAATCTTTTTGAGACGCAGGCAAACCGGGCTTACATTCTGATGACTGCAAACCGCTTAACAGAGTCAAAAGAAATCTACCGTGCTCTCTTGAATCAGAACAAAGGTATTGATGACTTTAAGTATCTAATTGCCGGCATAAACCTTACCGGCATTTATTTTTCACTGGGCATGTACGATGAAAACCGCAAGCTGACTAACGAATTACTAGAGTTGGCTATCAGATACCCTGGAAGCTATGTATTGGCCTATACAAAAGTGGCCATGGCCAATACCTTGCTTCAGCAAGGTGACAAAGAGGCTGCAGAGTCAATGTTTCTCCAGGCCCGCTTGTGGTTTGAAGAAAACCAGGTGCTCGAACCTTTGTCTCGCTTTTTAACTGAATGGGCTGATAACCTTTATAGATCAGGGTTTTACCTGGAGGCTTTTACTGCACTGCGCGACAGCATGAAGCTAACACAAGACATTGATGCCAGCAGGCAAAAAGAAAATGCCACGCTAACCAATGCATTGATAACAGCTGAGCAGCAAAAAAGGGAGTTACTTCTTTACGAACAACAACAGCAACAACGTGAAGCAAAACTGGTACAAAAACAACTTGAACTTCGCTTAACACTTACTATCCTGACGGCAGCATTTTTACTTATTTTTTCAATCGTTATGGCATATAAACGCGTTCAAAAAACAAATCAGCTGCTTTCAGAAAAAAACCAGCACTTAGATTATGCCAGCAACCATGACCCTTTGACGAATGTTTATAATCGTCGTTATTTCGAGAGTTTTGTACTATCTAGAGAAAATTCAGGGGATAAAGCTTTTGTTCTTCTTATAGATATTGATCACTTCAAAAAAGTGAATGATGTATACGGGCACAAGGCTGGTGATGAAGTACTCATTGTTGTTAGCAAAAGGCTTGCCAGTCGATTAAGGAGCACTGAATGTATTGTACGTTGGGGCGGAGAGGAATTTCTCATTTTTATTGATAGGCCAGATCAAAAAGAGCAATGCATTCAAATCGTTCAAAGAGTTTTGAGTGAAATAAATTCGTCACCGATCTACGTGAATAATCAACATATATCAGTGACAATTTCGATCGGTTTCATGGCGTTGACTCTTGAAACAATTTCTGAATTCGAAATAAAATTAAAAAAAATAGACTCATTTTTGTATCAAGCAAAAGAACAAGGTCGCAATCGAGCTATCGGCTACCTCGATGAGCACCTTGAAAAACTGACTATTGAAAGCACAGCTGTGGAGCTCTGATTTAGGATGGTATATAAATACACTGTAACCTTCCAGGCAGGATACACCACAGTATTATAAATAATATTTACCTAGCAGCAATTAAACGTCCCGATAGAAACTAACTTTTTTCAGAACGAACCAAAATATCATTTATCTCATCTGCCGCTTCCAGAATATGTTTTCTCAACAGCTGGCAGGCTCCGTCGATATCTTTCGCCTGGCAAAGCTGCAACAAGGCATGGTGCTCTGGATCGGCTTTGGTCACTCCGCCAGCTAACAGTAAATGAAAGCGAATGTAGCGATCAGAGTTGATCATCAGATTGTGCACCAGCTCAATCGTCTTGTGACGGCCGGCCGGACGATACAAGGTCAGATGAAACTCGGTATTGAGATCACTCCAAGAGCTGATCTCATCGCTTTTTTCAAAGGCGACCGTCATGTTCATACGCACCCTGTCGGCGGCTTTTAACACCACATCCGTCATCAATGGAATAGCCCGGCGCAATAAATCACATTCCAGCAAGGCCCGAAGCTCAAACAACTCGGTCACCTGCTCCGCCGACAGGCGGGTAGCCGTGGCACCTTTATGGGCTTCAAACTCGACCAGGCCTTCAGCTTCCAGCTGCAATAAGGCCTCACGCACGGGGATCCGACTCACATTGAGCTTCTCGGCCAATGCCGCCTGACGCAGAGGTTCACCTGCTTTGATTTGACCTGTCAGGATTTGCTTACGGATTTCCTCCACCACCACCTGAGTGCGGGTTTTGTATTCAACAGCCATGTCTGCTCCATCTGCTTATAACTAAAAATAATATGCAGTATACCAAATATAATAAGTCTTGCAGCCGGCATTGTAATATCAATCGGCAGAAATTGCCTTTACCCTGACAAAAGTATATTGTATACATTTTGCAAGGAGTAAAACCATGCGTTTACAGCACCTGCAGCAACAGCTTGGCAGCTGCCAAAGCCTGCTGATCACTGAGCCATCGAATATTCGCTACCTCAGTGGCTTCACTGGCAGCGCTGCTAGCTTGTTACTCACGCCACAGCAGGCTTTTCTTATCACCGATTACCGTTATACCGCCATTGCCCAAAGCCAGTGTGCCGGACAACCATTGGCTATTATTTGCCGTGATCGGGCCCACGAATCTCTGGCGGCCTGCATTGCGCGACTGCACCCAACGCAGCAACAGCTGTTATGCGAGTTCGATCACCTGACCGTTGGCTTTTTTCAACAGCTGCAGCAATGCCTGCCTGCCGTCTCGCTGAAGGCAGCGCCTAACTGGCTGGCACAGATGCGGGCCTGTAAAGATGCCGATGAGCTGGCCGCCACCCGGCAAGCGGTGACCATCGCCGAGCAGGCCCTTGGTTGGTTACTACCGAAGATACAGTTGGGCATGACCGAGTTACAACTGGCTACCTTGCTGGAACAGAAGTTATTTGAGTTGGGTGCTGAAGCGTTGGCCTTTCCAACCATTTTGCTGTCGGGGCCACGTTCCGCCCTGCCCCATGGCAAACCATCAGAACGCGTGTTGCAACACGGTGACTGGCTGCTGCTGGATTTTGGAGCTGAAGTACGGGGCTATCGCTCCGACATGACCCGCACTTATGTGCTGGGAGCCGCTAGCACCAGCCAGCGCGATTTTTATCAGACTGTGCTGCAGGCCCAGTTGGCAGCACTGGCTGTCGCTGGCCCTGGAGTCAGCGGCCATACCGTCAATGCAGCGGCCCAGCAAGTGCTGGCAGCCTCCCCCTATGCGGACTATGCCGGTGAAGGCATTGGTCATGGTACTGGTTTGGTGCTGCATGAATACCCGCTGATGCGCGAAGGTTGTGACGCTATTCTGCAAGCCGGCATGGTGGTCACCATAGAGCCCGGTTTGTACCAAGCAGGCTTTGGTGGGGTGCGCATCGAAGACGACATTTTAATTACCGAGACAGGTATCGAAATCCTGACCCAAAGTCCGAAGGAGCTGACCATCTTATGCAACTGATCCAAGCAGACAGTATTCATCAGACCATGCAATTTCCACCTCTTATCGCCAGTTTACGTCAGAGCTTTGCCGGTGATTTTGGCATGCCCGCCCGTCAGCTGTTGCCGCTGACAGCCGGGCAACCAGAAGCCTTGGCTTTGCTACCAGCCTGGGATGAAAAAGTGATTGGCTGCAAGCTATTTACCTATTTCCCGCAAAACCCAGCCCAAGGTAAAGAGCGCTTGCACGCCAAAATTATGCTGTTCTGCCGGCACAGTGGCGAACCATTGGCCCTGTTGGACGGGACGAGTATTACCCTGTGGCGCACAGCCGCCATCTCAGCATTGGCTGGATCTTATCTGGCCAATCCGGCCGCCAGTACCTTGGTGCTGTTTGGCACCGGCAAGCTGGCACCATATCTGGTCAAAGCCTATGCCAGTATCCGGCAACTGGACGATGTGTACATTGTCGGCCGGGATCCTGCTAAAGCGCAGCAACTGGCGGCCTCTTTGCAGGCAGAGTTGCAAACAGAGCGACCAGCACTGCGTATTCAGGCAGCTGAACGCTCTGCCTGTTTGCTGCAAAAGGCCGATATCATCTGCTGCGCCACCGCGGCTACTGAGCCACTCTTTCCAGCCGACTGGGTGCAACCGGGCACTCTGGTGGATGCACTTGGTAACCACCATGCCAATTGCAGTGAAATCGATACCCAGTTGGTGGTTGATGGCCTGCTGTATGTAGATAGCCGCGCCAATTGCCTGAACGAAGCGGGTGAAATTCTGCTCCCGCTGCAGGCGGAGAAAATCCAGCCGCACCATATCCGGGCCGAACTGGCTGAGCTTTGCCGCAACGACAGCCTGTGTTGGCAGGCCGACCGCATTCAGGTGTTTAAAGCAGTTGGCACTGCATTGGCCGATTTGGCAGCGGCCAGATTAATGCTGGAGTTCCCCTGACAATTTAGCGTTACCGGGCACAGACTTACTGTACCCGGTTCCAGTCGGGAGTATCTTGCTGCTTCAGATGACGTAGAAAAAAGTCAAACTGCCGACGCTGAACATAACGGATAGGTCCGCTTGAACGCCCAACACTGTGCTCTCCACCTGGGACAATCAGTAAATCAAAATCTTTATCTGCCCGGATCAGCGCATCCACCAGCTGCATAGTCGAAGCCGGATCGACATTGCTGTCTTGCTCGCCGTTGATAATCAAAAGTTGCCCCTGTAGCAAGTGCGCCTGCTCCACCACCGAGGATGCCGCATACTGGGACCCAATAGGATAACCCAACCATTGCTCATTCCAGCTGATCTTGTCCATTCGATTGTCATAGCAACCCGCGTAGGCGACGCCAACCTTATAAAATTCAGGGTGAAACAACAACGCAGCGACCGTACTTTGACCACCAGCCGATGCACCGTATATACCCATACCGTCCTCTATGTTGTACCAGGGAAACTGCTTCGCCGCGGCCTGATGCCATAAAATCCGATCGGGAAAGCCTGAGTCGACTAAGTCTTGCCAGGCTACATCATGAAAGGCTTTAGAGCGATTCGCCGTGCCCATGCCATCGATTTGCACCACAATAAAGCCCAGATCGGCCATAGCCTGCATCCCAATGACCTTATCGCCACCAGAATGAAAGCCAAAGGGCCAGAAACTTTTCGGTACAAAGCTATCGTGCGGGCCAGCGTAGATATTCTCAATCACCGGATAGGCTTGGTCCGGATCAAAGTTTTGTGGCTTGACAATCAAGCCCCAGATGTCGGTTTCACCATCCCGGCCTTTGGCAACAAAGGGCTGTGGCGGCCGAAAGCCAGCAGCGCTTAACTGGCTAATATCCGCCCGAGCCAACTCACGTACCAGTGAACCATCATGGCTTTGGCGCAGCTCAGCCACATAAGGTAAATCAACCCGTGAATAACGCAGGATAAAATGCTGGTAGTCCGGCGATAAAGTCACTTCATGGTGAGCATTACCTTCAGTCAGCGTCGTAAAATCACTGCCATCCAGACCAACACGGAACAGGTGTTCATAATAAGGGTCTTGTCCCGGATAGTAGCCACTGGCGGTAAACCAGATAGTACCTGAACTTTCATCGACAGCCAGTACCTGCCGCACCCGCCAGTTGCCCTGGGTCAATTGCTGTAGTTGTTGTCCGGCACTATCAACCCAATACAAATGCGACCAGCCATCACGCTCGGATAACCAAACAACGCCCTGATCGCCTTGCTGCCAGGCCAAACTATCGATGCGATAAGGGCTGGGAAACAGCGTAGTCGGAATATCAATTGCTGTTTTATCAGCTGGCCGAACTAGCACCGGTTGATCGACATCGACTGCATCTCCAGGCTTGGGATAAAGTTGCTGAATAACTTGTGGTTCAAGCTGATCGGCAGGCGCCGATAAAACCCTTGTGACGTAACGCGCCTTGCCCGGCTGCACCCTTACTAAGGCCAGTGCAGAGCTGTCAGGAGCCCAACGGATCAATTGCGGATCATAGAAGTTGCTGCTCACACCATCCTCAGTCTGAAATACCAAACGCCCCTGCTGATCGAGCACCAAAAGATTATGACCACTCACTTGAGCTTGATAGTTTCCATCCGGCGATGGCACAGGTCCAGATGCTGCTTGCTGCTGCAGATCCCTGACAACACCAAATGCGCTGGGCTGCCTTTGTTCGGTCACATCCTGACAATTTGCCACCTGCAGCTGGCACTGCCAGTGGATGTTGTGCAGATAAAATCGTATTGATTGGCCATCGTCTGCGTATTGAAATCTATCAAAAGGTAAGTTTAAAGCGGTGTAATCTTGCCCGGTCACGCGACTTAAACCGGTCGCAACCAACTGATGATCAAATGCGGGTTCCGTTTGAGATTGGTAGACCTGATCACGAAAAAATAAAAATCCCCCTTCCACACTGAGCTTATAATGAAAAGCATCCCCAGTTCGAGTCCAGACGGGTTCCAGCATCAGGTTGCGGGTCAATGGCAACCAGTTTTCGCGCAGATCCAAAGAACGCTCAATTACCGCTCTATCCGGAGCGGACTGAGCCACAAGGCAAACCAGCAGCAAACTGCCGCTAACCAATTGAGTTAAAGTCATTATTCACGCTCCACATCACATTGCCATGCACCCTAACAGGAACATATAGAATATGGTATGCAAAATCAAACCCCCGATAATTTGCACACACACAATGACTATACAACCTGAGCACTTTTTGAACTCAACTCGTTACAAGCAAACCAGTTACGATGAATTAAATTACCACCCTTACTGAACAACAATCAAACAAAACCTATAAAATCAAATATTTAAACAAAACCTTTCATTTTTGATTTTTCTAAAAATAACTTGCCATACCGCTGCCAAGACGATAACTTGTATAACAACTTATTTGACATAACCTGAGAGTAAAATGAACACTCTACGCTTCCACCACCATCATCACTACTAAGCCATCCGGCTTTGTCGGAGGGCTGTTAGTTGGTTCCTCTGGTGGCAGGTTATCGTAAAACCCCGGGAGAACCCGGGGTTTTTCTTATTTATTTCGGAGTACAGTATGACATTCAATCAACATTCTTCACGTTTGCGCATTGCCACGCAAAAGTCAGGCCGTTTGTCGCAAGAGTCACAAGCCTTATTCACCAGCTGTGGTTTAAAAATCAATTTACGCGAACAACGCTTGATTGCCCATGTGGAAAACATGGACATCGATATTCTGCGGGTGCGTGATGATGATATCCCCGGCTTGGTGATGGATGGAGTCTGTGATCTTGGCATCGTCGGTGAAAACGTGCTGGAAGAAGAATCCTTGCAGCGCCAGCTGGATAACGAGCCATGCGATTATGACATCTTAAGTCGTCTCAGCTTTGGTGGTTGCCGTTTATCCATCGCCGTACAGCAGGAAGCCGATTATCAGGGACCAACCAGTCTGGCAGGTAAAACCATCGCCACCACTTATCCACGCTTACTGAATCGCTATCTGAAGCAACAAGGGGTTCAAGCCCGTATTGTCAATTTAAAGGGCTCCGTTGAAGTGGCGCCACGGGCGGGTTTGGCTGATGCCATTTGTGATCTGGTATCCACCGGTGCCACCTTAGAAGCCAATGGGTTACGGGAAGTCGAAGTGATTTATCGCAGCAAAGCGGTCCTGATCCAGCGTAAAAACGTCAGCGATGCGGCGCAACTGAAGATTATCAACACCCTGATGCCGCGTATTTCTGCCGTGATGCAGGCCAATGAAAGCAAATACATTATGCTGCATGCTCCGAAAGCTAAGCTCAATGAAATCATTGCCTTACTTCCCGGCGCCGAGAACCCGACTTTGCTGCCACTGGCCGGCAATGATGAACAGATGGCCGTACACGTGGTCAGCAGCGAAACCCTGTTCTGGGAAACCATGGAGCAATTAAAAGCATTGGGTGCCAGCTCCATATTGGTGTTACCGATTGAGAAGATGATGGAGTAAGTCATGAGCCGTATTCTTGACTGGCAACAACTGAGTGGCGAGGGGCAACAAGCCGCGCTGGCTCGCCCTGAGCTGGCTGACTCTGCTAGCCTCAGCGCTCAGGTTGCGGATATTATTGCGCAGGTGCGCCGTGATGGTGATGCCGCGCTGGTTCGGTTAAGCCAGCAATTCGATGGGCTGGAGACTAATCCATTGCTGCTGGATAGTCAGCAGCGCCAGCAGTTGATAGCACAGCTGGATCCGAAACGGAAAGCCGCCATCGAGCTGGCTTACGATAACATTCGTAAATTTCATGCCGCCCAAACGCCAAAAGATATTGAAATAGAAACCAGTATCGGCGTGTTTTGCCAGCTGCGTAACCGCGCCATTGCCTCAGTTGGTCTTTATGTGCCAGGTGGTAGTGCGCCCTTGCCGTCAACCGTGTTGATGCTGGGTGTGCCAGCTCAGCTGGCAGGGTGCAACCGGACCGTGCTGGTAACGCCGCCGGGAAAACCAGCCGCTGGTGATATTGCACCAGAAATAATCTATGCCGCTGAGCTGTGCGATATCGATGAAATCTACACCATTGGTGGCGCTCAGGCTATTGCCGCTCTGGCCTATGGCACCGCAAGCATCGCCAAAGTCGATAAAATATTTGGTCCTGGCAACCGCTACGTGACGGAAGCCAAGCAACAAGTCAGTCAGGATGCCAAAGGCGCTATCATCGATATGCCGGCAGGCCCATCCGAAGTGCTGGTAATGGCTGATGACAATGCCAACCCTGCTTTTGTTGCTGCTGATTTGCTATCACAAGCTGAGCATGGCCCGGATTCGCAAGTGTTACTGGTTAGCCCGAGTATGCAACTGATTGAGCAAACCATGATTCAGGTTGAAAAGCAGCTGGCTACCCTGCCACGGGCTGATATTGCCCGCCAAGCTTTAAGCCACAGCCGTGCTATTTTTACCGCAGATTTGGCTACAGCCGTTGCGGTGACCAATCGTTATGCACCGGAACACCTGATTGTACAAACTTGCTGCGATGATGAGCTGGTCGATCAGTTCGACAGCGCCGGCAGTATCTTTGTTGGTCCCTGGACGCCGGAGTCTGCTGGCGATTACGTCAGCGGCACCAACCATGTATTGCCAACCTATGGCTATAGCCGCAGTGTGTCGAGCTTATCCTTGATCGATTTTTACCGCCGCTACACGGTGCAGCGTTTAACTGAGCAAGGCATGCGTACCATCGGCCCTGCCATCGTCACGCTGGCTGAAGCCGAGCAATTAGATGCCCATGCTCTGGCGGTGTCACTACGTCTGCAAGAACTGGACAAACAGGATCTGAGTGTACAACGAGTGGAGTCAGGCAATGACAACTAATATCTCCCCATTAGCACGCGCCTCGGTGCAAGCCATTGAGCCGTATGCGTCTGCCCGGCGCAGTATGAGCGGCGGTGCGGTCTGGCTTAACGCCAATGAAAATGCACTGGCCCCCAGTTATCAGCTGAATGGTTGTTTTAACCGCTATCCATCCTGTCAGCCAGCTAGTCTGGTGCAGGCCTACGCCAGCTACGCCGGTGTACAGCCAGAGCAGGTTCTGGTCAGTCGCGGTGCTGATGAAGGCATTGAATTGCTGATCCGAAGCTTTTGCGAGCCGGTGGAAGATCGCATCGCCATCTGTCCACCAACCTATGGCATGTACGCCATCAGTGCCCAGAGCAATCAGGTCGCAACCGTGACCGTGCCCCTGCTACCTGACTTTACGTTGGATACCGACGCGTTAATGCAATGCAACGCGAAGTTGGTGTTTATATGCAGCCCAAACAACCCAACGGGTGATTTAATCCCACGTCAGCAGATTATTGAGGTGCTGGAGCACTTTCATGGCGAAGCGCTGGTGGTGGTAGATGAAGCCTATATCGAATTTGCTATGCAGGCGAGTGTCATTGATTTGCTGGCTACATACCCGCACCTGGTGATACTGCGCACCTTATCCAAGGCCTTTGCTTTAGCTGGCTTACGTTGTGGCTTTACTCTGGCAGCACCTGAAGTCATTCAGGCATTGAAACAAATGATTGCGCCTTATCCTATCGCTGAACCAGTTGCTCAAATCGCGACCCAGGCATTATCGGAACAGGGCATTGCAGCCATGCAACAGAGTGTCGCTACCATTAATCAATTACGGAATGACTTCAGTCAGTTTGTTGCTGGTCAGCCTGGCGTCACGACCGTCTGGCCCAGCAATGCCAACTATGTGCTGCTGCAAGTGGATGATGCTGCAGCCTGTGTCTCAGCCTTGCAAGCCGAGGGCATTTTAATTCGCAACCAATCCGCCCAACGTGGCCTGAGTGAAGTGGTTCGGGTCTCCATTGGTAGCCCGGAAGAAATGCAGGCCTTGCAACAAGCTATGCAGCGCTATTTTTCAAGCTGTACCTCAGCCGACAGCACTCCCGATCAATCTATGCAAGTACAGGAAGAAAACACATGAGTGGCCAACCTATTCTATTTATCGACCGCGATGGCACCATGGTGGAAGAACCAGCTATCGACAAGCAACTGGATAGCCTTGAAAAGCTGGTGTACGAGCCGGGCCTGGTGCCTGCCTTGTTAAAGTTACAGGCCGCTGGTTATCGTTTGGTGATGGTCACCAATCAAGATGGCCTTGGGACCGACAGCTTTCCCCAAGCCAACTTTGATGCACCGCAGCAAAAAATGATGCAGTTGCTCAACTCGCAGGGCATTGTCTTTGATGACGTGCTGATTTGCCCGCACTTTGAACACGATAACTGCAGCTGCCGCAAACCCAAACTGGGTTTGGTCAAAGACTACCTGCAGCAAGGCCGTATTGATTTTACCAATTCCTATGTGATTGGCGATCGACTAACCGATGTGCAACTGGCCGACAATATGGGACTGCCCTCGTTTCAATACCAACGTGAGGCGCTGGGCTGGGCGGAGATCAGCCGTCGTTTATTAAGTCGTGGCCGTCAGGCCAGTGTACAACGCACCACCCGAGAAACCGATATTCGTATCGCGGTCGATTTGGATCGTGCCGGGGATAATGTCTTTGATACCGGCGTGGGCTTTTTCGACCACATGCTCGAGCAAATTGCTACCCATGGTGGTTTTTCGCTGCAGGTCGAAGTCAAAGGCGATCTGCACATTGATGATCACCACAGTGTGGAAGATACCGCCTTGGCGCTCGGCCAAGCACTGAAACAAGCCCTTGGCAATAAGCGTGGCATCAACCGCTTTGGTTTCGTGCTGCCGATGGATGAGTGCCGGGCAGAATGCGTGCTGGATTTATCTGGTCGTCCTTTATTTAAATTCACCGGTGAACTGGGTGAAGGCATGGTCGGCGGCCTGAACCTGGAAATGGTGCCACACTTTTTCCGCTCCATCAGTGACAGCATGCTGATGACATTGCACCTGAGCATCACCGAAGGCAATCGCCACCATCAGGTCGAGGGTTTATTTAAAGCATTTGGCAGGGCCTTGCGCCAAGCTATTGCCGTATCAGGCGAAGCCTTGCCCAGTTCAAAAGGGGTGTTGTAATGACGGATCTGGTGATTGTCGATACCGGTTGCGCCAATATCAGCTCCGTGTACTGTGCCTTTCAGCGCCTTGGCTATGAAGCATTGATCAGCAATGAAACCTCGATTATTCAAGGGGCCAGTCGGGTGGTTGTGCCCGGTGTTGGTAGCGCTGGTCAGGCGATGCGTAATATTCGCCAGCTGGAACTGGTAGACACCCTGCAGCAACTTCAGCAACCCGTGCTTGGCATCTGCTTGGGTATGCAAATGCTCACCTCACATAGCATGGAAGGCGATGTGGCTTGCTTAAGCCTGATCCCTGGCGAAGTCGTGCCTCTGCAGGCCGATGGCTTACGACTGCCCCATATGGGCTGGAATACCCTACACAGCATCCAGGCGCACCCACTACTGAAGCAATTTGGCCCAGAGGATTATGTCTATTTTGTGCATAGTTTTGGTGTAGCGCCCAATGAATACAGCCTGGCGCAGTGCAACTATGGTACTGACTTTTCAGCAGTGATTGGCAAAGGCAATGTCGCCGGTGCTCAGTTTCACCCTGAGCGCTCCGGTAAAGTGGGTGCCCGCTTATTACAGAACTTTATGGAGTGGAAACCATGATTATCCCAGCCATTGATTTAATCGACGGTCAGGTCGTGCGGCTGTATCAAGGCTCATACGATCAAACGACGGAGTACAGTTTCAGCCCGCTGGCACTGCGCGATCAGTACGCAGCGGCAGGCTCGCCTATTCTGCATGTAGTGGATTTATCTGGCGCTAAAGACGCCAGTCAGCGCCAGCTAAACTTACTGACGAAACTAATGACCGAAGCTCCGCTTCAAATTCAAGTCGGAGGCGGCGTTCGCTCCGAACAAGACGTGCAACAACTGCTAGCAGCAGGGGCTAGCCGTGTAGTCATTGGCAGTTTAGCCATTCGCCAACCTGAATTAGTGCAAAGCTGGCTACGTCAGTATGGTGGTGAGCGCATTGTGTTGGCATTGGATGTCGCCATTAATGAACAAGGCGAAAAAACACTGCCAAGCCATGGCTGGATAGAAGCGTCCAATGTGACGTTGGAGCAGGTGCTGGATGGTTTTATTGCGGCTGGTGCCAAGCATGTGCTCTGCACCGATATCAGTAAAGACGGCACCTTAACCGGCTCCAATGTAACTTTGTATCAGGAACTCACCAAGGCTTACCCACAAATTTCCTGGCAAGCTTCTGGCGGTATTGGTTGTCTGGATGATATTCGCGCTTTGCGGGGTTCAGGCGTGGCTGGCGTGATTTTAGGACGCTCACTATTGGAAGGAAAATTCACCCTGCAGGAGGCTATCGAATGCTGGCAAAACGGATAATTCCCTGTCTGGACGTACGGGATGGTAAGGTCGTTAAAGGTGTGCAATTTCGTAACCATGAGATTGTCGGTGACATCGTGCCGCTGGCGCAACGTTATGCCGAAGCGGGCGCTGATGAACTGGTGTTTTATGATATCACCGCATCGAGCGATGGCCGGGTGGTTGATAAAAGCTGGGTGCGCCGTATTGCCGAAGTCATCGACATTCCTTTTTGCGTGGCCGGTGGTATTAAAACCGTGGCGGATGCTGGCAAGATCCTGGAAATGGGCGCGGATAAAATCTCAGTCAACAGCCCTGCTCTGCTGCGGCCTGAGTTAATCAGTGAACTTCGTGATACCTTTGGTCAGCAATGTGTGGTGGTGGGTATCGATAGCTTTTTTGATGTCGCCAGTGGCCAGTATCAGGTGTATCAATTCACTGGTGATGAAAGCCGTACCCAGAAAACCCGCTGGCTCACCAGCGATTGGGTCAAGCAGGTGCAGCAACTGGGTGCTGGTGAAATCGTGCTGAACTGCATGAATCAGGATGGTGTGCGCAGCGGCTATGATATCGCTCAACTCAGCGCCATTCGGGCCATTTGCCAAGTGCCGCTAATCGCCAGTGGCGGCGCTGGTGCCATCGAGCACTTTAGTCAGGTGTTCCAGCAAGCTGATGTCGATGGTGCACTGGCTGCCAGTGTGTTTCATAAAGCAGTCATTGAAATTGCGGATTTAAAGACGCAGCTTATTGCTGAGGGTATTGCGATCCGGCCTTATACTTAGTTCAGATGAGTACATGGCTTAACCTTATAGCTCGGGTCTTGGATAGCTCGGGCCTTATGTAGACACAAGTGCTGCGTACTTTTTTCTGCGACACGCCATAAACCATCCATGGGGCTCGGTTACGGCCATCCATGGCCTCCAACGGTCGCAGAAAAAAGGACATCCGCAGTTGTGCTTCTGGCCAGCTGAAGCTCATAGCGCTCAAACAACATGTCACAATGACAAGAAAACAGATAAAGGCTTTTTATGAACAAAGACAGCATCAGCCAACTAAATTGGCCTGAAAGCGGCCTGCTTCCGGCCATAGTACAGCACGCTATTTCCGGCAAAGTGCTAATGCAGGGGTATATGGATCAGGCGGCTTTGCAGCAGACCCTGAGCAGCCGCAAAGTGACCTTTTTCAGCCGCAGCAAACAGCGGCTCTGGACCAAAGGCGAAAGCTCCGGCCATACCCTGGATCTGGTGGCCATCAGTAGCGATTGCGATCATGACAGCATCCTGGTGCTGGCTGAGCCCAACGGACCCACCTGCCATGTCGGCACCGAAACCTGCTGGCACGACGATAGCAGCAACAGCCCACAATTGAGCTTTTTGTATGACCTGGAGCAGGTAATAAAAAGCCGCAAAGATGCTGACCCGGCCACCAGCTACACCGCCAGCCTGTTTGCCAAAGGCGTCAAGCGCATGGCACAAAAGGTTGGCGAAGAAGGGGTGGAAGCAGCATTGGCAGCGACAGTTGGCGATCGCGAAGAGCTGAAAAATGAATCGGCTGATCTGTTGTTTCATCTGCTGGTCCTGCTACAAAGTCAACAGCTGGATCTCAGCGATGTGCTTGACGTCTTGCAGCAACGGCATAAGGAATAGCAGTACCTTACAGTGGCAAGCGTTCGTTACAATCGCCGGGCGCATGCTGCTAAAGTATCCTGCCACTATCTGGCGAAGCGGCCCTGGCTACACTAAGATAGAGTGTCATGACAAAAAAAATGCCACACTTACATCGTGAGGCAGACCTTATCCAAATGCTGGATCCGCTCGCGAGTGATTGGAATTTGGCTCTGCATTCACCAAATAATCCGGCTACACACGAGTTAGTAGCCGCAGCAAGCTTTTCTCAATTAAGCACCTTGTTTGATAATTTCCTGGATGTAATGGGCATTCCCATTGCTTTAATTGATTTGCAAGGCAAAGTGCTTGCATCATCGCGCTGGCAGCGAGCTTGTGCCCAGTTTCATCGCCAGGCACCAACCACCTTAAGCCGTTGCCTTGAAAGTGATAAAGACCTGGCACTGCAGCTTCAGGATGGAAAAGATTACTCCGTGTACCGCTGCCGTAATGGCTTGATCGATTGCGCCACCCCGATTGTTCTGGATGGTCAGCACATTGCCAATTTATTTATTGGTCAGTTTTTTACTGAAGAACCCGATGTGGAGTTCTTTACTCAACAAGCCGAACAGTCAGGTTTCGACAAAGACACTTATTTATCTGCTATTCAGGAAGTTCCTATTGTCGATGAAACTAAACTGCCGGCCATGCTCAATATGTTATCGTCACTGGCGCTACAAATAAGTCAGCTAAGCCTGCTGAACAGCCGCTACCAGGATAGCTTGCAGCAAACCGAGCAGCTGGTTGCTCAACGAACGCTTGAACTAACCATGCAAAATGAGATTCTCAGCCTGATCAGTGAAGGGGCGGAGCTTTCTTCTGTACTGCACCATCTGGTCGCACAAGTCGAGCAGCTGCATCCTGGGACACTCTGTTCTATCTTACTATTGGATAATGATGGAGCAACTCTCCGTCATGGTGCGGCTCCCTCATTGCCCGATGCATACAATCAAGCCATTGACGGAGTCGTTATTGGTAAAGGCGTAGGCTCCTGTGGTACTGCTGCATTTACAGGGGAAACCGTCATTGTCAGCGATATACAAACGCATCCGTACTGGCAACCCTATCTGGCATTGGCTGAACTGGCTCAGGTAAGGGCTTGCTGGTCAGAGCCTGTGAAAAATGCGGATGGCAAAGTGCTCGGCTCCTTTGCAATTTATCACCGTCAACCTGCTGAGCCTTCGGCAGGGTTGCTCGAAAAAATCAACGCTTATGGCAAACTTGCAGAACTCGCTATCAGCCGTAGTAAGAGTGCAGAACAAATTCGACGGCTGGCTTTTTACGATAACCTGACCGGTCTTGCCAATCGAACCTTGCTAGAAGAGCACTTACTGCAAGCCATTGCAGCGAGTCAACGCAGCCAAAAACTTTCTGGTTTAATGTTTATCGATTTAGATAACTTTAAGCCAGTGAATGATCTTTATGGTCATAAAGCAGGTGATTCCATGCTGGTTGAAATTGCCTCCCGCTTGCAACAAACAATTCGGAGTGCGGATACCGTCGCCCGCTTCGGAGGTGATGAGTTTATAGTGCTCATACGAGATATTGATGATGATGAAGATCGCTGCCGGCTGCATATGCAAACGCTAGCCAATAAAATCCAACAAAACTTGATACGACCATACGCACTGTCCGACGACAGCATGCATCAGTGCAGTTGCAGCATAGGCTTGGTTTTGTTTCAAGGAAATGCCAGTTGTGACGAAATTCTCCGGCAAGCTGACTCAGCAATGTACATAGCAAAGAAGAAACAATCGCAAACCAGCTGGTTTAGTCTGTAGTCATCAGCAGAAAGATCACTGACCACTTGATTCAAGACTCCAGCAACTGCCCTGCCAGCCGAACAAAATCAGAAGATGTTAGGATCCCCAATAACTTATCGTCCGCATCTACCACCGGTAAACACCCATGTTTGTTTTTCAAAAAGTAGCTAATTACTTCAGACAGAGTCTGTTCTGGCTGTACAGAGGCAAAGTCAGTATCCATTAACTCGGCAATAATCTGCTGCTGTTCTTTGCGCTCCAAGGCTGTCGTGCCATATTTCGCCAGTAAGCCCATCACGGTGGCAATCATTTTTTTCTGCGTTAGTACGCCTACTAGCCGCTCCTCGGTATCCAGTACCGGGATGTGACGAATGTTTTTTTGCCGCATCAAGTCATGAGCATCTTTCAAGGTTTGATCACGGCGCACAAATAAGGGGTTGGCCGTCATTAAATCTGCAACAATCTGAGCCGTCATAGTGAAACACTCCTCGGGTAGTAGCCTGTTTGCTATAGCATAGCTTACTGCACCCAGACTTTCAGGAGCCAGATCAAACTTTAGGTCGTTGGCAATTCATGGGCTGGTTGTTTCACTCACTGGTTTTGTAACCGCCTTGGTCAAACTACTGCCTAAGGAAGCTGTAATCACCAAAGCAATAGCCAGCCATTGCCAAAGGCTTAATAACTCAGCCAAAATCAATAACCCAGCCAAAGCTGCAACGGCAGGTTCTACACTCATCAGCACACTAAAGTTTTTTGGTGGTAGTCGCTTTAACGCCACCATCTCCAGCGAGTAAGGCAGCGCACTCGACATCACAGCAATCATCAACGCTAGCGGTAAGATCTGCCACTGAAACAAGTCGGCACCGGCGGTGACCACACCAATAGGAAACAGGTAAAGAGCCGCAATGGTCATGCCTAACGCCACAGTGGCGCCACCAGGAGCTAGGTTGCCCGCTTTTTGGCCAAATAAAATATAGCCTGCCCAGCAACCACCGGCGGCGAGTGCCAGCATCACGCCAACAGGATCCAGCGCATCGGCGCCACGCATGTCCGGCATGAGCATAAACACCCCAGCCAGAGCACAAGCCACCCAAAGCACATCCAGTTTACGCCGGGACGACAGCAAAGCAACGGCCAAAGGCCCGGTAAACTCCAACGCAACGCCCACGCCAAGTGGAATACGCTCGATAGCCATATAAAACAAGATATTCATACCGCCCAGACAGCCACCATAAACGATCAAGGCTTGCCATTGACGTCCTTGTGGCCAATGTCGCCAAGGGCGGAATACCAACCACAAAATCAATGCCGAAAAACCAACACGAAGTGCGGTAGTGCCTTCCGGGCCAATCACCGGGAAAAGCTGCTTCGCAATGGAAGCACCGGATTGAATAAAGACCATCGCCAAAATCACGCTGACCACAGCCAGCAGCAGCGATTTCAGACTTGCATCAGACATAAAAGGGAGTCTCAGAAAAAAGTAGACCTTGTCAGTATATCACTGTTGAAAAGTCAGAGTGGAATTGAAAGCTTAAGCCTTGGGGTAACGCCCGTCACTTTGCTGCCGCTTTCTCCTTTGGCTGCAGTGCATAACGCAGCACATCTTTCCAGGACACAATGCCCTGCAGCCGTTGTTCGCTATCTACCACTGGCAAACAGCCAATATTGTGTTCCAACAACAACGCCGCGGCTTCTTTAATTGGTGTTTTTTCAAACACACTAAATACCGGTGAGGTCATGACATGGCGCACTTTGCGGCTTTGCACGTAATTCTCCACACTGGTTTCAAAAGCCGACTCCATAACCGGACTCAGCGCTTTAAAGTAATCCTTAACGGAAATAATACCCAGCAAACGATTCGAGCTATCCACCACTGGCAGATGCTGATACCGCGCTTGTGAAAACACCTGCCGTAATGACGCCAGACTGGCATCTTGTGTGGTGGTATGCACTTTACGGGTCATAATGGCTGCTATCCGGCTCATCAGAACGCTTATCTCCAACGAAAAATCAAACTCACTGAACAGAAAAAACCGTATTCAACAAAATAAAAGCCGGTGATTAATCATCCGGCTTTTCGAATCCTTCAATGGTCACGCCCGACAGCCGCCCAGAGCCTTGTGTATCGTTACTGCGTAGCTTAATCATCAAGCGTAAATCATTCGGTGAATCCGCATGATGCAATGCATCTGCATAACTGATACGGCCACGCTCGTACAGATCATACAAGGCTTGGTCAAAGGTTTGCATACCGAGTTCACGCGACTTGGCCATCAGCGCTTTGATTTCACCCACCTGGCCCCGGGAAATTAAGTCTGCCACCAAGGGCGAGTTGAGCAATACTTCAATCGCGGCTACCCGTCCGGTGCCATCGGCAGTCGGAACCAGTTGCTGCGCTACAATAGCTCGCAAGTTCAACGATAAATCAAACAACAACTTCTGGTGCATTTCTTTTGGTACCAAGTGCATGATGCGATCAATAGCTTGGTTTGCATTGTTGGCATGCAGAGTCGCCACACACAAGTGGCCGGTTTCAGCAAACGACAAGGCATACTCCATGGTTTGCATATCACGCACCTCACCAATCAGAATGACATCTGGCGCCTGACGCAATGAGCTCTTCAGTGCAGACTCAAACGACGCCGTATCAATGCCGACTTCCCGCTGCGTGATCAAGCTTTTATGATGTTCATGCACAAATTCGATCGGATCTTCAATGGTTAAAATATGCCCTTTGGCATTACGGTTGCGATAACCAAGTAACGCCGCCAGTGAGGTCGATTTACCGGTACCTGTGCCACCAACAAACAGCACCAGCCCCCGCTTTGACATAATAATTTCTTTTAGAATGGGAGGCAGCCCCAAATCATCGGCATTCGGGATATCGGTGACAATGCGACGCACCACCATACCCGCCTGATCGCGTTGCCAAAAAGCAGAGACCCGAAAGCGCCCTGCTTCATTGGAAATGGCAAAGTTACACTCTTTGCTGGTGACAAACTCTTGCTTTTGCTTTTCCGACATTGGCGACACCACCAATTGAAAAGATGCATCTTCCGTCAGTGGTGTTTCATCAATCGGTAGCAGTTCACCATTAATTTTGGCGGCCACCGGCATGCCAGCGGTGACAAATAAATCCGATGCACCACGTTTCACCATCAGATCTAAAAAATCGGTCAGTTGCATACGATCTCCTTACATTCGGCCCATGGTACCGAAGGTATTTTTATCCTGCGCCTTGGTCATGGCATCTTTTTGCGACACCATACCCCGATTGACCAGATTGACTAAGCATTGGTCCATAGTCTGCATACCGGTCGCGGCTCCGGTTTGAATCACCGAATACATTTGAGCAATTTTATCTTCGCGGATCAGGTTACGAATGGCCGGCACCCCAATCATGATTTCATGGGCTGCCACCCGACCGCCACCGACTTTTTTCAGCAGCGTTTGAGAGATAACCGCCCGTAGTGATTCCGACAGCATCGAACGCACCATGTCTTTTTCTTCACCGGGGAAGACATCGATAATACGGTCAATGGTTTTAGGCGCCGAGGTGGTATGCAAGGTGCCAAACACCAAGTGACCGGTTTCTGCTGCTGTCATGGCTAAACGGATGGTTTCCAAATCCCGTAACTCCCCCACCAGAATGACATCCGGATCTTCCCGCAGCGCCGAGCGCAATGCATTGCTAAAACTATGGGTATCCCGGTGTACTTCACGTTGGTTAACCAAACACAGCTTATTGCTGTGAACAAATTCGATGGGGTCTTCAATGGTCAACACATGATCATGCCGGGTCGTGTTGATGTAATCCACCATCGCTGCCAGGGTGGTACTTTTACCGGAACCGGTTGGTCCGGTAACCAATACCAGACCACGCGGGTTTTCTGAGATGGTTTTAAATATATCCGGCGCTCCCAAATCATCCAGCGTTAATACCTCGCTGGGGATGGTACGGAACACCGCTGCCGCGCCTCGATTCTGCACAAAGGCATTGACACGAAAGCGAGCTAAATTTGGTACTTCAAAAGAAAAATCCGTTTCGAGGTTTTCTTCGTATTCTTTTCGTTGTCTATCAGTCATAATTTCATACACTAAGGCATGAACTTCTTTGTGATTCAATGCTGGAATATTGAGTTTCCGCACATCACCGTCGACACGGATCAGCGGTGGAGTGCCGGCAGATAGGTGTAAATCCGAGGCCTTATGTTGCACACTAAAAGCCAGTAACTCTGTAATATCCATGATCATTCTCACTTAATACGATTGAATTTATGAATACCATAGCAGAACGCTTGCAAAGCGCCTACCATCAAATAACGCAAGAATGCACTAAGCTTGGTTCAAACCCCGCCAATGTGCAATTAATTGCGGTCAGTAAAACCAAGCCGTTGGCTGCAATTGAGGCAGCCTATCAGCAGGGGCAGCGTCATTTTGCCGAAAACTACCCGCAAGAGTTCGCCGACAAAGCATCGCAACTCAACTACCCGGATCTGATCTGGCATTTCATTGGCCCTCTGCAATCCAATAAAACCAAACTCATTGCTGAGCATGCAAGCTGGTTTCACAGTCTGGATCGGCTTAAAATAGCGAAGCGCTTGTCTGGGCAGCGATCGGATACTCAGCCTCCTTTGCAGGTATTATTGCAGGTCAATATCAGTGGAGAAGCGACTAAGGCAGGGATCCAGCCTGAGGATTTGATGTCGTTAGCCGAAGAGGTCCATCAGTTAGCCAGACTGCAGTTACGGGGACTAATGGCCATCCCTGCACCCTCGGATCAGCAACCAGTAGAGCATTCTTTTCAGCGGATGCAGCAACTGAGTCAGGAGTTACAACAAGCCTATCCTGCTGCGACTGAATTATCCATGGGCATGAGTAATGACTGGCCAAGCGCTCTGAGATACGGCGCAACTATGATACGATTAGGCACCGCAATTTTTGGCGAAAGGACTTATGAAAGAAATGAATGACAACATCGTCGCTTTTATCGGCGCAGGCAATATGGCCCGCTGCGTTATTGCCTCCATGGTACAGGCTGGCTACCCAGCCCAGAACATTATTGCCAGCAACCGTACCGAACCGAAACTTCAGGCGTTAGCTAACGATTATGGCATCCAGACTACGCTGGATAATATCGAAGCGGTCACCAAAGCCGATGTGATTGTGTTGGCAGTTAAGCCACAGATGATGGGCGATGTGTGCCAAACTCTGATTGAGCGAGCACCGGAAATTCAAGAAAAGCTGTTTGTCACGGTTGCGGCTGGTTTGCCGGTCAGCCGTTATGAAAGCTGGCTCGGAGACATCCGCATGGTCCGTAGCATGCCCAATACGCCTTCTCTGGTTGGCCTTGGCGTAACAGGTTTGTTCCCCAGTCGTTGCTCCAATTACGAAAAGTCTTTTGTCGATGCCATGTTTAAAGGCACCGGCATGACGGTTTGGTTGGAGCAAGAGCACGAGATTGATCATGTCATTGCCGTCACCGGTAGCTCACCAGCTTATTTCTTTTACTTTATGCAATCGATGCAGCAAGTAGCAGAAGAGCTGGGTTTTGAACCAGAACAAGCTAAGCGCATGGTCGCTCAAACGGCAATGGGGGCAGCCAAAATGGCACTGGATAGCGACTCAAGCTTTGCAGAGCTACGTGCTCAGGTGACATCAAAAGGTGGCACCACGCATGAAGCCGTCACCTCTTTTGCCGATCAAGGGCTGGAAGCAATGGTAGCCAATGCCATGCAAGCCGCCATCACACGAGCTCGCGAAATGGCTAAAACACTGTAAATGTAGTGAATACTATCACTTACTAAACACATTATTATTTACTAACTGTGCGCAACGTCTGGAGACACTATGAACAACGCGTTGTTTTTTTTAATTAATACCGCCTTTAACTTGTACTTGATGGTAGTGGTGCTTCGTCTGTGGCTGCAATTGGCAAGGGCCGACTTCTACAACCCTTTTAGTCAGTTTATTGTCAAAGCAACCAACCCTTTGGTATTGCCCATGCGCAAAGTGATTCCAAGCCTGGGACAGCTGGATACGGCTACCTTGGTACTGGCTTGGTTGGTCGCCGTGGTCAAAATGCTGCTGATCCAACAATTGTTTCTGGGTCAGATTGCTATCCCTGCAGCGCTGGTTGCTGGTTTGATTATTTTATTAAAAGAAACCTTAAGTCTGGTGTTCTGGATTGTGATTATTCGTGCCATTTTAAGCTGGTTTAGTCAGGGCCGTAACCCGATTGAGCAGGTGATGCATCAATTGACTGAGCCACTGTTACGGCCGATTCGTCGCGTGATCCCTCCGCTGGGCGGTCTGGATTTATCGGTACTGGTAGTATTGATAGGTTTGCAGTTTATACAAATACTGCTGGCGGATGTATTGCGCGGTTTTTAATGCGATGGAATCACTAACTATACTGAGAACAACAGCCATTACGCCGAGGCACTAATGAAACAATTTATCTATCTTACCACCCTGCTGATGCTATTAAGTATGCCATTGCATGCCGAGCAAAAGCAGACACTTGGCCCCTGGGATGTGCATTACCTCGCCTTTAATGCCACCTTTTTAACGCCTGAGATTGCTCGCAGTTATGGTATTGAGCGCAGCCGCTTCACAGCGATTATCAATGTTTCAGTGCTGGACAAACAGGATCAGGCAGCGCAACAAGTCACCGTGGAAGGCAATGCCAGAAATTTGCTTGGCCAAAACCGCCCACTCAGCTTTAAGCGCGTACAGGATGGTGATGCCATCTACTACTTTGCTCCTTTGACCATTCGTAATGAAGATTTGTGGCGCTTCCAAATCACCATTCGACAAGGCAATGAACAACAACAATTGCGCTTCGAACAAACCTTCTACGTGGATTAATCGCCGTCTATTGTAAAGTTGTTACCGATGAGGTGTTATGAATAAAATCGTGTTGGCCACCGGCAACCAAGGCAAGGTGGCCGAGCTAAGCAGCATGCTGGAGCCTTTCTCCTGCCAGGTGGTGCCACAAAGTGAGTTTCAACTGAGTGATGCCGATGAAACCGGCTTAACTTTTGTCGAAAATGCCATCATCAAAGCACGCCATGCGGCTCTTGCTACCGGCCTTCCGGCCATTGCTGATGACTCTGGCTTAGCGGTCGATGCGTTGCAGGGGGCCCCCGGCATCTACTCAGCCCGTTATGCGGGAGAAGGCAGTAACGACCAGCTGAACATCGAAAAGCTCCTCACTGAGCTTTGTTCGACGCCAACAGAGCAGCGCCAAGCACAATTTCATTGTGTGCTGGTGTTTATGCGTCATGCCGAAGATCCTACCCCCCTCATCAGCCATGGCAGCTGGGCAGGGCAGATCCTAAAGCAGCCGGCTGGCGAAGGTGGCTTTGGCTATGATCCCGTATTCTACCTGCCTGAACAGGATTGCACAGCCGCACAACTGAGCAAAGCAAAAAAGCAGCAGTTAAGTCATCGCGGCCAGGCATTGCGGCAGTTACTGGCTCAATTGCAACAGCATGGATATCTAATCTCTTGAGCCTGTTATTACCTCCTTTATCGCTATACATTCATATTCCCTGGTGCATTCAAAAGTGCCCTTATTGCGATTTTAACTCCCATGCAGTGAAACAAGGCATACCCGAGCAAGAATACATCAGTCACTTGCTGCATGATTTAGAGCAGGACTTGCCATGGGTACCAAACCGTAGCATTGCCAGTATTTTTATCGGCGGCGGCACCCCCAGCGTGTTTTCAGCACAGGGTATTCAGCAACTGCTGGATGGCGTTCGAGCGCGTATCGCACTGCAAGCTGATTGTGAAATCACTATGGAAGCCAACCCAGGTACAGTGGAAGCCGATCGCTTTGCCGGTTATGTCGCCGCAGGGGTTACCCGGTTCTCTATCGGCGTACAAAGTTTTCAGCCGGAGCAACTGCAGGCATTGGGCCGTATTCATCGTGCAGACGAAGCCATTCGCGCCGCCGAACTCGCCACACAGCTCCCTTTAAATAGTTTTAACCTCGACCTGATGCATGGTTTGCCCAAGCAAAGCCTGACCGATGCAATAGCCGACTTAAGTCAGGCTATTGCGCTGAAGCCGCCCCATTTATCCTGGTACCAACTGACCATTGAACCCAATACTGCTTTTGCCTCACGGCCTCCGGTTTTGCCTCAGGATGAACAGTTATGGGATATTCAGGAGCAAGGCCATCAGCTCTTACTAGCACACGGCTATCAACAATACGAAACCTCAGCCTATGCATTGCCAGGCCATCAGTGCCAGCATAATTTGAATTACTGGCGTTATGGTGATTATCTGGGCATTGGTTGTGGTGCCCATGGCAAAGTGACTTTACCTAACCGAAACACCATCCTTCGCACTGTGAAAGTGAAGCATCCAAAAGGGTATATGGATTTAACACGCCCTTATCTCGATCAGCGTACAGAGGTGAATAGCGACGACCGTCCCTTTGAATTTTTTATGAATCGATTGCGTTTACTGGAGCCCTGCCCAACCACGGACTTCACCGCATACACCGGGTTACCGGTCGAAACCATATCGGCAGCGATGGCTGATGCGATTAAGCTGGAGCTGATACAACAGCAGCCGCATCATTGGCAGATCACTCCAAAAGGAGCCCGTTACCTTAACGATGTGCTGACTTTATTTATGTAAAAGGATACGCTCATGAACACCACTCGTCTGACCCTGATAGCATCAGCTATCAGCTTGGCTTTAGTCACTGGCTGTGAACCTGCCACCACCACTCCAACATACAACCATCAGTCCAACGAAACGGCTGCTGTAAGCACTCAATCTGAGTCTGAACGAGCGAATGCCTTGTTTGAGCAAATTTTTGATGACGAGATTGCTACCAACCCCGTCCGACAAACTCAGCTCGGCTTAAAAACCAATTATGGTTTATGGCAGGACCTATCCGACGAACGTCATCAACAAGACTTGCAGTTGGCACAACAGCACCTGTCACAACTAAAAAAACTCAACACCGACGCGTTGGATCCTCAGGTACTGTTAAGTTATCAGCTGATGAAACAGCGGCTAGAACATAAGCTGGAAGACGACCAGTGGCGCTTGCATAGTTATCCGGTCAACCAGATGCGTGGTACCCACACTCAAGTGCCGGTCACTTTACTCAATCAGCATCGCATTGATGATGAGTCGGATGCCAAAGCTTATATCAGCCGACTCAACCGGGTGCCACAATTATTTGAACAGCTGCAACATCAATTGGAACAACGGGCAGAGCTGGGTGTTATCGTGCCAAAATTTGTCTTCCCCTATGTGATTCAAGATAGCCAGAATGTCATTACTGGCGCTCCATTCGATGATGGAGAAGACAGCATCTTATGGGCCGACTTCAAGCGCAAAGTTGCCGCTTTATCCTTGTCAGACGCCGAGCAGCAATTGCTGCTGAATGAAGCTGAGCTAGCGCTGTTAAGCAGCGTACAACCAGCTTATCAGCAATTGATCGGTTATTTACAACAACTGGAGCAATTGGCAGGCACCGATGATGGTGTTTGGCGTTTACCTGACGGCAAAGCCTTCTATCAGCATGCATTGAATCGCATGACCACAACAGAGCTAACTGCAGAGCAGATCCATCAAATTGGTCTCGATGACGTCGACCGGATCCATCAAGACATGCTTGAAATTATGCAGCAGGTCGAATTTGATGGCAGTTTGCAGGATTTCTTTGCTTTTATGCGAACCGACTCACAGTTTTATTACCCGGATACCGAGCAAGGTCGGTCAGATTACTTAACCGAAGCAACGGCACTGATTGATCACATGCGCACCCGCCTTGATGAGTTATTTCTGGTGAAACCCAAAGCCGAGATGGAAGTGCGGGCCGTGGAGCCATTTCGTGAGCAATCGGCCGGTAAAGCATTTTATCAGCGTCCTTCGATGGATGGCAGCCGCCCGGGTATTTATTACGCCAACCTCTATCGTATGAGTGACATGCCAAAGTACCAAATGGAAGCTCTCGCCTATCATGAAGGTTTACCGGGCCATCATATGCAACTGGCCATTCAACAAGAGTTGGAGGATATTCCCCGTTTCCGTCGTTTTGGTGGCTACACCGCCTACACGGAAGGATGGGGGCTTTACACCGAGCTGCTCCCCAAAGAAATCGGTCTGTATCAGGATCCCTACTCTGACTTTGGCCGGCTAGCTATGGAGTTATGGCGCTCAGCCCGGCTCGTCGTTGACACCGGCTTGCATCACAAAGGGTGGACTCGTGAAGAGGCCATTCAGTATCTGGTTGACAACACCCCTAATCCCGCAGGTGATGCGCAAAAAGCCATTGAACGCTACATCGTGATGCCTGCCCAAGCCACCGCTTATAAAATTGGCATGATCCGCATGTTAGAGCTGCGTGAAACGGCCATCAATCAATTGGGTGATCGCTTCGATATTCGTGAGTTTCATGATGTAGTGTTAAAAAATGGCGCCGTGCCACTCGATGTACTTGAGCAGCTCGTGCATGATTACATTGCTTTAAAACAACACTAATCCTCCTAAAGACTTAGGATCCGGCCATACGGCAGTGCGTTTTTCTGCTGTATGGCACTCCACTATCGTACCCGTTAAAGAAACATGAATTTTTTTATAAAAAAAAGGTTGTTCATTACCCGGTAACTGCATAAAGTTAGTAGTCGACAAGACGACAAAATAAGCACAAGGAAGCGCGCATAATAAACTAACAGGCCGATATAATAATGAGAACAACAGAAAATCGAGTCCCTTTATCGACGGGCGCGCCGATCCATAACTACAGCGTAGTCAAAGCCATCTCTAGTGACGACATTAGTATTTGTTACCAGGCACTAAGCTCCACTAGTAATAGACTGGTCATTCTGAATGAGTTTTTCCCTGCCACACTAGCCACACGACACAGCAGCTTTCGTGATATCAACCTGATGGATCCTGACAAAGCAAGTACCTTGCAAGACAGCATTCAGAACTTTGAGCGGGTGACAGAGCTACTGATAGATTGTGAACACCCCAATTTGCACCGCACTATCGCCTGCCTGGCACACGGCGGGACAGTACTCAGCGTACATGAAAAAGTCGATCTGCCTTCTTTAGCCGAGTTCACTCAGCAGCGACAGAGCCCCATCTTGTCAGAAGCTGAAATACGCCAGTTGCTGCTGCCCATCCTTCATGGGCTACAGCAACTGCATAGCAAAGGCATACTCCATCTGGGGATCCATCCCCAGCATATCCTGCTCGAAGAGCTGGCCGCCCCCGTGCTGACACACTTTTGCCAAGCTCAATGCATTGGCAGCAACAGTAGCCTGGCAGCGGTGTTGTCTTTAGAGTCAGTTTCTGCGTTTCTGGCGCAAGAGCTGCTTTCAAAAAAATCTGAGCTAACACCGGCTAGTGATATCTACGCACTTGGTATGATGCTTTATTACTTAATGACTGGTCTGGAGCTTCCTCTGGCTCAGGATCGGCTCAACGCCATTCTCGAGCATGAGCCAGATCCTCTGCCGCCACTGCTGAAACAAACCACGGCTTATAGCCATAGCTTGCACAACTTGGTAGAGGCTTGCGTTGCACTGCGTCAAAAAGATCGACCGCAAAGCGTAGCGGAGGTGCTGGCCAAGCTTGATAAACCGGCGAACTCTCCGACAACTCGCCCAGCAAGCGGCACCGAAGCAAACCAGCCTGGCATGGCACAATCAAAGCATGCAAAAGCCCCTCAGCCTGCCAGAACTGCTGACGTGCAGCATGCAACCGAGACCTTAGAGTCACCTAAACGGACACCGCACTTACAGTATGGTGCTATCGCCACTGCTGCCTGTCTGTTGATTACAGTGACCTATGTTTTTAGTAAGCCTTCATCAGAAGACCAACAACTGCTCAGCCAACATCACAGCATGGAGCGGCTGGCTCAACTCGAGACGCAGCGGCTGAATGACATTCGCCAGCTGTATCAGCTGGTATCAATACCAGCTGGGCAGTTTAGCATGGGGTGCACTGGTATTGATTGTCCAGCAGCAGAGGTGCCTGCCCGAACCATTGAAGTGACAGCGTTCCAAATGATGGCACATCAAGTGACGTTTGCCATGTGGGATGCTTGCGTAGAACAAGGCGGTTGCACACATCGCCCACGTGATGAAGGCTGGGGGCGAAGCAGTCGGCCAGTCATTAATGTCAGTTATGAAGACATCGTGTTGGAATTTATTCCCTGGTTAAATCAGGCATCCAGGCAGACCTTTCGTTTACCCTCCGAGGTAGAATGGGAGTATGCCGCTAAGGCGGGCAGCCAGAGTGCCTATCAATTCGGAGAGAACATCCGTTGCGAACACGCCCGCTTTGGTCGCCGCAGTGGTGGGGAGTGCAGTACTCAGCTCGATGGGACTTCATCAGTGATGTCATTTGAAGCCAATGCTTTTGGTTTGCATGATATACACGGTAATGTATGGGAGTGGACTCAAGATTGCTGGAACGCCGACTACCAGCAAGCGGCAGCGACTCAAGAGCCAAGGCTGACGGGTAATTGTGTGCGACGGGTACAACGTGGGGGAGCTTGGCTGTCGACACCAGCAGAGCTCACCGTAACCTATCGCAACAGTCATGATGCCAAACTACGCCATCGAAACAATGGCTTCAGACTTTTACTTGAATAATAACAGGATGGGATTTACTACTCCCATCCGTATCCTTTTATTTTTCTACCACAACATCGTAAGCCATTAACGCTGGCAAGCTTTGTTGTAACTGGCTTTCAATCTCGTTCAGCTCAATTAAGCGCTGACAAAACAAAGCCGTTTTTTCTTCCAGTAAACTGGCCTTTTCATCAAGACCACTATTGATCCTGTCCACTAAATGACCGACGGCATCCCAGTCTTGCGGGTCGGTTTGTTCAAAATTGGCATCCGTATGTTGCAAGGCATCACGTAAGGCTTCCCACACCGCACCAAAGGAATGCCGTGCTAAATTATTGAGTTGAGGTTTTAACTCGCCATTGAGGAAGTGCTCCAGCTCATTCAAACTTTGCGGTGCCAGATAAAAATGATCGCCACTACGAACAAAGCGGGATAACAATTGAAAGGTTGTCTCTCGAATTAAATCATTCCACTCGGCTTGTTGCGAACGGCTACCGACGCCAGATAACATACGCTCCATGGTCGATAAGCCTAGTTCAACACCATCTACAGCAATCCCCACAATTTCGGGCACAAACTTACGTAAGCCCTGACTGTACTCTGTCACCAAAGCCGTTTCTTCTTCGGTCAGCTCTAACCACTCACCCTGAATAAATAATTGCGTATCATGATTAATTTGCATCATGGTCTGATTATTGTCCATGATACGAATTTCTGCTGGTGAGATAAGCAAACCATAGCCAAAGCCCATATTGCATTCACGGGCGAATACACCGGCTGAACAGAATAACAAGCCTAACAACAAAGCACGCATGAATAGTGATCCTACTATCGTCTACCCCATATAACCGCACGTACAGTGTAGCCTCTTCAGCTTGAAAACAAAATGCAAGCAGCCTCTACTCATCGGAAAAACGCACCAGCCTGACGTAGAGCTGCTGATCTTTGTGCTTCAGGTTATTTTTACCACTGTACATCGCTATTGCCCATGCTTGAGACGCAGCACCACGGTAAGTCGTACTGGTCCAGAGGTTTTCGCTGTTGGCCGAAGGAAATAAAGCCATATCGATTGCAGGATCGACGCATTGCCGCTCCACCACACTCATGGCTTCTTTTATATCCGGCAGGCGCCATTCAGTCCGCTCCATTTGACCGGCCGTAACACTCATCAGTAGCGCTTCAGACCAACTCAACCGGATAGGCTGACCCGAGCAGTGTTGTTCTGTCTCTTGCCATTGTTGGCCGTACAAGCAGCGCTGCCACACCAAGCCTGTGATTTGGTGCGCAATTTGGCCATGCGGCAACGCACTAAACTGATTAGGTTCAGTAGAGCGGTTGATGCTATCAAAGCATTGTTGCTGAGCAGCCACACTCATCGAAATGAAGAACCAACAGCATGCACTGATTTTCATGATGATCTTCTCTCCTTAAGGGTTCCGCACCAAGCGGATATAAGCGCGGCTATCGCTTCGCTTTGGCAGCGAGTTGTCGTTGCCATTTTGCATATCAATCACCCAAGCGGAGTGGCCACCTCCACCTTCGGCACTGCTTTGCTGCGTCCAGTAATACAGGTGGCCGAGTGCGGCTGGCTCTGCTTCGTGTAAAAACAGCTCCTCATCCAAGGTGGTTTCACCGCCAAAATCAAGCAAACTATTTAACTCAGTTACCGTCGGCAAACGCCAGTTTGCGCCGCCACAATATAAGCTGGCATTCACATCTGCAATATACTGCTCTGTGCCGCAATCGACGGAGCTCGGGCAAGAGCTAAGTGCAGCAGCCGCTTCACCGGGCTGTTCGCCATTACCATCTTCATTCAGAGTCCAGCTGTAGCTATTGGAGGCCGAGCGCAATTCAGCAGTTGCCACACCAGGAGCAGCAGGTTGTTTTAGCTCCCAAATTAATCCAGTGACGTTGTCTCTTAAACAAGAAAATACAGTCGCTGATGTTGGTAGTTCATCCCCAAACTGATCCAACTTACTGAAATCAAAGCCTGCCCGCCCCTGCCCTATTTTATTGAGAAAGGGGCTGATAGAATCCCGGCCAAAATCAGCATCCTGCCTTGGAAAGCTGGTATTTTCGCAATCAATCTCACCGATCAAATCAAAGCAACGATCCTGTCCGGTATCCACTTGAAAATGCAACTGTGAACTCAGCACCGTTAAGCGCAGAGTTGCACTGTCCGTTTCATCACGGCTATCACGAACATGCAATTGAAGTTCAATCAGCGGCTCTTGACGACTATCAGGCACAATGAAGTTCGTTTGGCAAGACAGTGGATCAGCCACGTCGATAGTTGCACCCGTAACTTGCTGCCAGTGACACTCTAGCTCACCATGCAAGGTTGCAGAATGCCTGCCATCAAGTTGCACACGCGCAAACTCCTGAACCGTTCTGTCCGGCCCTGCATCCGCATAAATACCATTCGCATTGGCCTGCACCTGAAACTCAATATCCGCACTGTCCAATAAACCTGCCGTATTGGTGACCGTCAGTTCAAAACGAAAGTTGGCATCGTCAGCCAAAAGCGGAGCTTTGAGCACCAACTCTGCAGCCGAAGATGGCTGAGGTAACCAGGGCATTGGCCCTGCAAGCTGTTGCCAATGATAGGAAAGACTCTGCCCTTCTGGATCGAAAGAGTCTTCCGCCGTCAGCAGTAAAGGGACACCGGTAGTTAGAGAAGTTCCAGGCGCAACAGAACTTTGAATTAAGGCAACAGGCGAAGAAACGCGGGGGATAACACGGACCTGTACCCGATCTCTGAGCACATTGCCATCGGCGAGGCGATACTCAACTTCAAACATTAAGAGTGCATCAGTGATTTCTGTTGGCAATGCAATGGTTAACTCTGCCCCTGTGGCAGGCAACTCACTGAGGGCAGGGCCTGACAATTGACGCCATTGATACTCACCACCAGCAGGATCACCCTGAGCCCGGAGTGTAAAACTACCCCCGGCGATGATTTCACGATCAGCACCGGCATTGACACTAGCAAGCGCAGAGGCTTCTTCCCCTTTACCTCCACAACCGAGCAAGAGACCGATCAACAACAGAAGCAATGAAAATCGTTTTATCGTCATGTTCCAGCCTTATTCAGCGTCTTCATTCATCAAACCATTCAGGCAAAGATCACTTTGCAGGACTCGCTTTGATGAAATAATCAGCAAGTTTCAAGCCAGCATGACAGAGTTATAATGGTTCGATTTCAGCTTTACCAGAAACGAGGTGAATTTTAGAGGGGCCATACTCCCTGCGACTCCGTACAATTTCTTTATCAAAATGAACCTCAACCGCAGAAAACAGCTCATTGCGTGCAATTACTTCAGCCTGCGCCAATACAGTTTTACGCTGCTCTTCTAATTGTCGAATATCCGCAATCAGCTCAGAAGCTGTACGACGGTTCTCTTCAAACTCTTCAGCTAACTCGTTGAGTCTGGCTTCAATTGCCGGACTGCCGTCCAATTTTTTGAATTGTTCAATTTTTTCTTTTACCGCAGCCAAATCGGTTTTTAACCCAGTGACACTAACGCGCAACACCTCTTGCTTCTCAACAATCGGATCGGTTAGCCGATTCACTTTAATCAACACCGAGCTGGTAGATAAGGCCCCTAAGCTCCCCGTGTAGACACCTTTATCCAGATAAAAGCTACCACCAATGACTTTACCAGTTGGCTTTTCTTCTGGTCCGGCATAAATAGCATGGGCATCTGCGCAGCTATGTACCAGCTGTTTATTAACATAAAGGTTCCCTCCGCAATAAAAACGCGCATACTGCGCCATATTGCACTGCACATCACCGCCTGCTTTAATGGTGGTACTGTAATCACTATCAGCATTAGGGTTGGATATCTGATGGCCTATTACAGCACCACCAATGGTGACATTTCCACCGGCTTCTAACAGTAAACCTTCGACAAAGCCTTTGACAAAAATATTGCCACCTGCAATTACTTTCATGCTTTCAGCGACATCACCACTTACCACCACAGAGCCTTTGAATATAATGTGCCCCGTGCTGTTATCGACTTGCTTCACAGTAAAAACATCATCAACCGTCGCACCCGATTCAATCACACGTGGCAAACCATCTTTGGTCGCTTGCAGTAAATCTGCATCGTCAGCTGACAAGCCAACACCCTCTCCCAAATTCCACTCAATAGTGAGGCCTGGCATCGCTGGTAAGGGTTCACCAGTCACGGTCATGCCTTCTTTACCAAGTGTAGGCGGGTGGCGACGCATCAAGGACTCGCCTGGTGCAATTGATGGGATCACACCAAAATCACGTAAATCTGCTTTTTTATCATCACGATTGACTACCGGACGATTACGCCGACTTTCCATCGATGGGATCAGCGCTTCAAAGCGAGAGTTCTCACCTTGCTGAACACCGCGACCTTGGGCAATCACATGCTTTAACTTTGCACCGGGATCAGCTTTACTGGCCTGAGATACCAGTTGAATAATATTATTTTTGATAAAGCCAAACACAATACCTTCTTTTTGTGCGGCTTTAACGAGCGCATTGGCTGAGATAGGTTCACCACCATAAGCCGCTGTGATATGTGCCGAAGCTGACATTTTGTCTTCTGCAACGGCAAAGCTAAGCTCTGCCGGGACTTTTTCTGCCACGGTGTAGGACAAAATTTTTGCTCCGGCCGCAACCAGCTTTTCTTTCACCTTTTGTTGGTCTTGTTCATAATGGGCAAGTAAATTTTTGATTTGCTCTGGTACGAGCTTACAACGACCATAGCCAGCTTGTTGCAATTGCTGTTGCAATTCCTCTTTTGTCAGAGGCAACAGTCCAACAGCAACTTCAGCCACTACCGCTTGTTCTTTTGCTTTAAAGGTGATTACAGTTTCACTCACAAGGAAGCCACACTACCATTAATTAGATAGTATCTAATGAAACAAATAATTGCGGGAAAGGCAAGCCCTGTACCCACTTTGGACAGGGCAAAAAGGAATTATTTAAATATAATTATCTTGGTGGACCCGAATGAACAGGTTGGTGCCCGACTTACTAAAATCAATTTTATATTCTTTGTTGTTCAAGGCTTGTACAAATAGCAATGTTTTGCACTCACCAAAAACGTCAGTGCTGGAAATATCAACCAACTCCATGTAGCGTTCTTTCGCTTCAATACGGTTGGCCGGTACGGGCTCATTAAATGGTTTGACACCATGTCGCGTGACGATTACAGGTGGATCTTCATCATCATTGATAATAATTAAATCGACTTTTTTCTGCTTGTGTATAATGGTATTTCGGCCACTGACCAAAAAAGTCTTTTCATAATTGCTCATTCACACATCCACCTGATTAGCAAAACTTAATTCTTGTTATTATGATACAGCACACTCCGGCTGTCTAGCCTACTCGGCTTTGTCCAACTGTTGCAAGCGCATTCGGTTCACTTCCTGACAAAATACTTCTGCAGGAACATCAATACAGTTCACCGGGATGAATAATTCGTAGCCACAAAATAACCCCAACTTTTGCATCCGATTGGCAAACATGGCTTTAACACCATCGTATTGTTTGCGTGGGGTATTGAAACGATCCTTCTCTGCCATCCATTCGGTGGCGCACTCCCCTGCCGGGCACTTTTCTTTTAAGATAGCAAACCAGAGCGCCCGTTGCTCCATCATTAACTTGATGGCGAGGCGAAGCGGCAATGGCTCCAAAAAAGCCGCTATATCGGTTACTTTAAACGCAATGTAATTCACTTCAACATCCAGATCAGGTTGTGGGCTGCAATGCGAGAATGCCTGCCAGGGTAGCAACCAGCTACCCTTTTTGTGGTGATAATGCACACCGGCTTCATCGCACTCGATACCATAGACAGGCTCTGCCAGTTTGGCAAAACCTGCATAGATGCCTATTCCAGCAGAGATAAAGCCAATGGCCAAAACCAGCGTCAAGGCATCCATAAATAAGATAGAAAAAACAAATAACCCGAAAAAAGCTCCTCCGCTGTAGAGCAAGGTTTTTGCACCACCTTCATTACCGCTTGCTTTGTACTGCTTGTGCATCTTGGTTACTCCCGTGCCATCTAGCCTGCTTGAACTCACAGAAAGAACTATACTTGATTGCAGTGTCTGTTGTCATATCAAGCAGTGTATTGCAAAAAAGGGACTTAATACGACCAATGCCATCTGCACTGCGACGATAAAAAAACCAATCGCTGCTTATTTACATACAATAGTCAGGTTTGTTAATCCTCAAGTCATTGGAGTTATTGTGGCCAGATCATATTCAGGTGTTGTGTTGTTTTTACTGGTAGCCCTACTGGTATTTGCTGGTTATTTATTTTACCAGACACAACAAGAGCCCAATGGGCAACGTCCGCCTTCGAGTGCAGTGACAGTGAAAACTGCAACCGCCAATGTCGAGCCTTTGCTTCGACAAATTTCAGCGTTAGGAACCGGCATTGCCAATGACTCAGTGCAGTTGATTGCCTCCAGTAGTGAATACTTGACCTATCTCAATATCATTGAAGGTCAGTCTGTACAACAAGGAGATATTATAGCCAGACTGAATGATGTAGAACAACGCGCCCGGGTTGCCGAATTGCAATCGCAATTGGAAGAGCAAAAGCGTCAACTTGATCGGTTAAAAAATCTGGCTGCAACTCAAGCCACCGCTCAATCCATGCTGGATGAACAACAAACACGAGTCAACAGCACTGTCGCTCAATTGGAAAGCGCTCAATCCCGGCTGGATCAAATGACCATCAAAGCCCCATTCGGCGGCATCCTTGGTCTTCGTCGGGTCAGCCAAGGGGCATACATTAATAGCGGCAGTGTTATTACCACCTTGGATGATATTTCTACGCTACGCATCGAATTTAGTGTACCTGAGCGGCATATTGCCGAGCTGGCTATCGACATGCCGTTAAGTATTGCCAATGTCGCCTATCGTAATACTGAATTTAAAGGGCGTATTAAAGCCATTGATCCTCGATTAGATCCAGTAACCCGCTCTGTTCGGGTACATGGTGTAATTGACAATAACGACTTACGCTTGCGTCCTGGTATGTTGATGAATGTCACTGTCACACTCACCAATCAGGATGCACTGATGATTGCTGAAAATGCACTGGTGCCGCTGCAGAATCGACAGTACGTCTACAAAGTCGGAGAAGATGATCGCGTGACCGAGGTTCAAGTGGAAATTGGACAGCGTATCCCGGGGTGGGTCGAGATTATTGATGGCCTTGAGGAAGGTGATGAAGTCATCATTGAAGGTGTCCAGAAGGTTCGTGATGGCGTCTTAATAAGCCGAGTGGAGTAAAGCACATGTTGTTATCGGACTTATCGGTTAAACGCCCCGTTTTTGCCACCGTTGTTAATTTGCTGCTGCTAACCTTTGGTATTGTGTGCTTTACCATGCTGCCGCTACGGGAGTACCCGGATATCGACCGTCCTGTGGTCAGCATCAGCACCGTCTATCCGGGCGCCTCGGCTGAAATAGTCGAATCAAGGATCACCCAATTATTGGAGGATAGGATCAGTGGCGTTGAAGGCATCAAGAGTATTAACTCCACCAGCCGCAACGGGCGCTCCAATATTACCATCGAGTTTATCGTCAGCCGCGACATTGACGCTGCTGCCAATGATGTCCGCGAGCGAGTGTCACGAGCATTAAACAATTTACCTGATCAGGCCCTGCCGCCAGAAGTATTTAAAGCAAGTGATGATGAAGATGTCGTAGTATGGTTTACCTTAAATAGCGAAACCATGACCTCATTGGAACTAACCGACTATGCCGATCGCTACATCGTTGAGCGATTCTCGGTAGTGGATGGGGTAGCACGTATTCGCTTAGGAGGGTCAAGGCGCTATGCCATGCGTGTTTGGCTCGATCAGGATGCCATGGCATCCCGACAAGTCACCATTCAAGATATAGAAAACGTGCTTCGAAGCGAAAACGTCGAGCTCCCCGCAGGTAACATCAAATCCAGAGATCGAGACTTCACGGTGCGGGTCGTTCGTACCTTCCTCACTCAAGATGATTTCAGTAATCTGGTGATCAAACGGGGGGATGACAATTACCTGGTGCGTCTTGGCGAAGTTGCTCACGTGGTACTGGCTTCGGAGGACGAGGAGAGTGAGTTTCGCAGTGATGGCCAAAATGTGCTCGGTATTGGTATCGTCAAACAATCGAAAGCCAATACGCTTGATGTTGTTCAAAATGCCAAAGAAGAGATGGAGCGGCTGATACCGAACTTACCAGCTGGAACCACCATTGTTCCCGGCTATGATTCATCACTATTTATTGCTGAATCAATTAAAGAAGTGTATCGAACCTTAGCCATTGCCATGTGCATGGTGGTGCTGGTGATTTATCTGTTTCTGGGCAATGTCAGGGCAACCTTTATCCCTGCTATCACTGTGCCAGTCGCGCTTATTTCAGCGGTTACCGTGTTGTATGCGCTAGGTTTTTCTATCAACCTGCTGACTTTGTTAGCCATGGTACTCGCCATCGGGCTGGTGGTGGATGATTCCATCGTCGTATTAGAGAACATCTATCGCCGTATCGAAAAAGGGGAAAACCCGTTATTAGCAGCATATCGTGGTGCGCGTGAGGTCGGTTTTGCTGTTATAGCCACCACCCTGGTGCTTATTTCGGTATTCGTGCCTTTAGTCTTTATGGAAGGTCAAATCGGCCGTCTGTTTACCGAGTTTGCCCTGGCCGTAGCGGCAGCTGTCGCCTTCTCAAGCATCGTGGCGTTAACCTTAACCCCGATGCTATGCAGTAAAATACTGACACACCGTAAGCGAGAAAGTAAACTGGGTAGCTGGCTACACCAAGGCTTTCAAAAGCTTGAGCATGGTTACACCAAGCAACTACAAGTGGTCACCAAACAACGCTGGCCTGTGCTTGGCCTGGTTGTATTGTGCTTACTTTCAACCGGCATGCTATTAAAGCTACTGCCTTCTGAACTCGCGCCTACCGAAGACCGTGGTACCTTTTTTGTCAGTGCCAATGGTGCAGAAGGCGCCAGCTACGCCAGTAATAGCCGAAATATGCAACTGGTCGAAGACGTGTTGATGCCCTATTACGAGCGTGGCGAATTCAACCGTTTGCTGATACGGGTGCCTGGTTGGGGCAATAGCGGTGGTATCGCCATTGTTGGTTCCGAGAACTGGCATAATGATCAACGTCCAACTGAAGAGCTGATGAATGAAGTTCGTGGTAAATTGAATGAGTTACCCGATATTCGTGCCTTTACCTTTATGCGAAGTGGCCTGGGCGGAGGCGGCGGTGGTGGCCGGCCTATCCAATTTGTGTTGCAAGGCAATACCTACGAAGAGCTGGCCCGCTGGCGTGATATTGTGTTGGAGAAAGCAGCTGAGAATCCAAACATTCTGATGCTGGATCACGATTATCGCGAAACAGTACCGCAAGTATTGGTTGATATCGATAGCGATCGTGCAGCTGATCTCGGTATATCGATCGGTGCCATAGGCCGCTCTCTTGAAGCCATGCTTGGTGGCCGCCGGGTCACTACCTTCCTCGACCGTGGCCGCGAATACGATGTATTGCTTGAAGGCTGGGATGATGACTTCCGCTCGCCATCCACCATCAGCAATGTCTACATTCGTTCAACCACGTCCAATCAACTGGTGCCATTGGGTAACTTAGTCACCTTACGAGAAGAGGCAACCGCTTCCAGCTTGAATCGCTACAACCGCATGCGCAGTATTACCATCAGCGGTAATATGGCATCAGGTTACAGCCTTGGTGAAGCACTAGAGTATTTGGAAAACATCGTTCGTACAGAAATTGATGACACCGTAGGCATTGATTACAAAGGTGAATCATTGCTGTATCAAGAAAGTGGTGATGCCACCTTCCTGGTTTTTTTACTTGCTTTGTTGATCACCTATCTGGTGTTGGCAGCTCAATTTGAAAGCTTTATTCATCCTTTGGTGATTATGATCACCGTTCCTCTCGGTCTGGTTGGTGCCTTGTCAGGGCTCTATTTTTCTGGCATGACACTCAACATTTATAGCCAAATTGGCTTGGTGATGTTAATTGGTCTGGTGGCAAAAAATGGCATCCTGATTGTCGAATTTGCCAATCAATTGCGTGACTCAGGTGTAGAGTTTGAGGAATCGGTGCGACGCGCAGCCGTACAACGCTTACGCCCGATTACGATGACGGCCTTTACCACTGCCATGAGTAGCCTACCGCTGATTTTGGCATCAGGCCCTGGCTCAGAAAGCCGTATGGTGATTGGTACCGTTATATTTTCAGGGGTTGCCTTAGCCACTATTATGACGCTTTATGTCGTGCCAGTGACCTACATGGCACTAGCTCGCAACACCGGCTCGCCAAAACGCCTGGCCAGAGAGCTGGAAGCGCTTGAAGAAGCCGCCGGTGAAGAAAAGCATTATTAAAAGCAATGTTGAATCATCAGTTAGCAAAACGGTCAGCTTAAGCTGACCGTTTTTTTATCCATAGACATCGTATGGTCTCTATGACCGAAAGACCAATTTAGTAAGGTAGGCTACTGCCATCCCAATGGAGTAAATGCCCGGTTTTTTCGCTCGTTAGATCAGCCGCAACCTGAGCAAGCCGGCTAGCCGTTTGCTCAGGTTGTTGCAATTGGTGAACAGGCACATTCGCTTGAAAAGGCGCCGATAAAGCAGTCGCCGTGGTACCCGGATGGACCGCAACCAACGAGGCGGTTTTATTGCGCCGGTGCAATTCAATACTGGCGGTTTTCACCAGCATATTTACTGCCGCTTTGCTGATGCGATAACTGTACCAACCTCCGAGCGCGTTATCGCTAATACTGCCAACTTTGGCACTTAGCACCAGCACACGAATACCGGCTGAACGAAATAACCATGGCATCATGGCTTGCAGATAACGGGCAGGAGACACTACATTCACCTCCATCGCGCGCTGTAGCTGCTCTGGTTTAAGTTGAGCAATGGCTTTTTCAGGTTGACACTGCTCATCATGCAACCAGCCCTGACATAAAAAAATGGTATCCACTTCCTCGATAAAACAGTGCTCCAGAGTAGATTTAAGCGCAGTTTCATCGCTTTCATCGACCCGATACCAGTTTAAGGCAGGGTGTTCGATTGTGGCAGGTTGTCGACTTAAAGCATCCACCTGCCAATGTGCTGCCAAATAATGCTGAATCAACCCCTTAGCAATACCACCGCTGGCACCAACAATAATGACCTTAGCCATGCAGCAACTCCTCGGCAGCTGCCTGCCCTGCCAGCCAGGCATTTTCGACCCGGCCACCAAAACTCCAATCCCCCATCACCATGCAAGGCCGATGCTGGCTTCGTAGCAGACCGACCTGCCGGCTTGAGTTGTCCACACTAGCGTACAACCAGCGATGATGATAACTGTCTTGTACTTGAATTGGTTCTGCCATCATTTCGCTCAGCTGCTCAGCTGCAATTCTGGCTAGATCAGCTGCTGATGCTTCCAGATGTTGCGCAGTGAACTCCGCAGTAAAGTGCAGTACCCATTGCTCGTGCTCTGTTAGACGCCCGGGCTTACTGCTGTGCCGGGCTACCCAGCTCAGTGGGCCCTGGCGCACAAAAACAGCGGCAGCTTCATGCCGAATAGATTGAGATAACTGCATCGCCACTGCATGACAGGGCAACAGTACCTGCGATGGCAGCCGATGTTGCAAATCAGTATCCATCCCCAGTAAAGCATGAGCCTGAGCTGGCGGTATAGCCAACACCACCTGATCAAAGCCAGAAAAATGACGGTCATCTTTCGACATGAGTTGCCAATGGCCGTTGTAACTGAGAGAGGTAATGCAGCAGTTTAGATGAATGGTTTCATTTGATAGCCCTGCACGAAGCGGCGCGTGCATGGCCGGCAGGCCAACATAGCGTAATTCACTGTCTGGAGAGGCTGCTAAACGATTATCTTGGTAGCGATAGACCTTGCCAAGCCATGGTGCCACCAAACCCGCCTGCTGCCATTGACGAACCTGCTGGATAAACGCCGGATCACGTGCGGTAAAGTATTGAGCACCGAGATCAACGTGGCCTCCCCACAACCTTTTGGCAGACATGCGCCCGGCCACCGCTCTGCTTTTTTCAAACCAACTGACATCAACACCTGCCGCCTGCAATAATTGACCGCAGCGCAACCCTGCAAGACCAGCACCAATAATAGCGACCTTCATTAAAACTCCTTGTTAGTTCACAGAGAGTGAAGTTGTTTGGGTATTTACCATAGCTTACGTTGAACCAATCACGTACGATCAGACTATACTGTTAAAGTTAAAATCGTTAAGGATCCACATGACCGATCAACGCGCGACCTTTGGTGCTGGCTGTTTTTGGTGTTTGGAGGCTGCCATGAATCAATTGCAAGGTGTCACACAGGCATTAAGTGGTTACATGGGTGGGCATGTCAATAATCCCAGCTATCAAGCAATTTGCACCGGCCAGACCGGCCATGCTGAAGTGGTCGAAGTGACTTTTGATCCTGATATCATCAGCTATTCTCAGCTGTGCCAGATCTTTTTCAGCTTGCACGACCCTACTCAGTTAAACCGACAAGGTAATGATGTTGGCACTCAGTATCGCTCGGTTATTTTTTACCATGATGCTAAGCAGCATAGCACAGCACTTGAAGTGATAGCAGAATTGACCAACATGAAGTTATTCGACGCCGCTATCGTCACTGAAGTAACTGCTGCCAGCGAGTTTTATCCGGCAGAGAGCTATCATCAGGGATATGCTAACAACAATCCGAACCAAGGATACTGCCAGTTTATTATTTCACCTAAACTGGCCACATTCAGACAGCGCTTTAGTACTTTACTGAAATCAAACTAAGCTCAGACCTACTTCATCGAGGCAGGTCTGATCATCCATTACGCATTAAAAGCCTTGGTAACTAAGACGTAATCCTAAATTACGACCGGCTGTCGCGTAGCCAATGCTGGTCTGATAGACCTTATTGGTCACATTATCCAGTTTCAACCGAAGTTGCCAACTTGGGTTAAGTTGGTAACTGCCACCAATGCCCACTAAGGTAAAGCCACCTAAATCCGGATAATTGGCATTGCTGTTCCAATCAAAGCCCTGAAAGGTTGCACTTTGGTAATCGAGCGTGGCAAAGCCGCTCCATTGTTGCAGTTGCAGCTGAGTTCTCAGATTCACGCTGTGCTTTGGTCTGCGGATCAGCGGTTCGTTGCTTTGCTCATTGCGAGCATCCAACCAGGTGTAGCCCAACTGATGCTGCCAGTTTGCTTGCTGAATGCCTAAGCTATACTCAGCTCCCCGCACCGTCGCCAACCGAACATTTTCTACCTGATCAAGGCCTTGAATCAGATTGGTGATCTCTCTATCGAAGAACACCAACTCAGAGTGGATTTGACGCCCTGAGTAGCGTAATGCAATTTCATCGGAACGAGACTCCTCAGGACGCAAATCAGCATTACCAAAACCAGGCCAATACAACTCATTAAACGATGGAGCTTTAAATGCCGTGCCCCGGCTTACTCTGAGTAACCATTGCTCTGTAAAATAGTAACCGGCGGCCAACTGCCAGGTTCGTTCGGTCCCATACTGGCTGAAGCGATCCTGTCGGGCTGCAATTTCAAGTAACCACTGCTCTGGCTGATACTGAATACCAGAAAATAATGCGCGGTTGGTGCGGCTACGCACCTCATAATCGGGCTCATTTTTAGCCACTTCTTCCTGATACCAGTTCGCACCCAACAGAACAGACCACTCCGATGAAAGCTGCTGGTTGATCTGATAATTAGCCTCATCACGCCGGGTCTCGAACGGACTTTCTGAATCAGGACCAAAGGTGGTATCGGCATCCAGGTTACGACTCAGTTGCAATTGATGCTGGCTTGCCGCTATTTGATGCTGCCAGCCAAGCACATGACTGCGTTGCAATATGGCTGAGCGATCCTCACTGCCCCAGCTGGTATCAAAGTCGTACCGACCAGAGTTAATATGGCTATGCCAATAGAAGCGCCCTAACTCCGCATCGTAATCAGCACCCAATTTAGCGAAACGCTGCCAGTAACCATCTTTATCCGGGTCAAAAGCTGGCTGCACATCAAAACCATCCGCCCGGCTATACCCCACATTTGCATGCAACTGCAAGGCCCCTTTGCGGTGCTGAAGCGCCAAGTCGCTTTCCAATAACCCATAGCTACCGGTGGCCACATTCAATTCTGTGCTCTGTGCTCTGCGCGTAGTAATGGCAATAACGCCAGCAACAGCATCCGAACCATACCAGGCGGCACGGGGGCCTCGGATCACTTCGATGCGCTCGATCAAATCCAACGGGATCATGGCCAGCGAGCTGATGCCAAGGGTAGCAGAACCAGTCCGGACACCATCCACTAAGACTAGTGTATGGCCGGTATTACCGCCGCGTAAAAAGATACCACTGTTTTGACCACGGCCACCATCACGGGAAATAGTTACCCCGGGCAGCTGATTCAATAACGCCGGTAAATCCTGCGCCTGACGAGATACAATCTCAGCACGATCAAGTACGCTAACACTATTCAGTGCTTGCTCAACAGGCTGAGCATGGCGGCTACTATAGACAGTAATGGTTTCAATGGATTCGGCATGAACTACCGACACAGCAGTGGCTACGGCTAAAGCCGCTAATGAGACGTTCAACATGAATAACTCCTGCAATGTGCCCACCGCACATCGATTGGGTGAATGGAATTTTCAGGCCGGTCTCCGGGCTTACAAGCAAATCAACCCATGTCATGGGTATAACGCCCTCACCTTCCCATCCTAAGACAGTGGTTTCGGGCTTAGCTTGTTACCGTTGCGGGGGCAGCTCTGGATTGTCACCAGATTCCCGTTTCACTGTACTTTCGCACAGCACCTGAAAAAAGCGCTGACAGTGTAGCGGGCACATCAAAAATGTCAATAGAAATCCAGATGGCTAAACCTGGTAAGCAGTTGCTGGGCTACCAGGTTATTGCAGGAGCGGGAGCATTGGAGGTGTTAATCGCGGAAATTAGTAAACTGGAACGGCTGCTCCAGATCCGATTGCTTAACGAGGGCCATGGTTTGCTGCAAATCATCACGCTTTTTGCCAGTCACTCGTACTTGCTCGCCCTGAATAGCGGCCTGCACTTTGACTTTACTCTCTTTAATCAGCTTCACCAGCTTCTTCGCCGTAGCACTATCAATCCCCTGCAGTAAGCTCAGGCTCTGACTATAGGTTTTTCCCGAGTGAACCACATCGTTTTCTTTAAAGGAACGGACATCAAGGCCTCGTTGCACTGCTTTAGCACGGAAAATGTCCAGCATTTGCTGCAACTGAAACTCGGCATCCGCTTTCATGGTGACAACCTGATCAGTTAAACTAAACTCGGCGTCTACGCCTCGAAAGTCAAAACGAGTCGCTAGCTCACGGTTGGCGTTGTCGACAGTATTGAGGACTTCCTGATTATCGAGTTCGGATACAATATCAAAAGAAGGCATGTGAGCTCCTTAGCTTGGCCTAAAAGTTACTTGTAGGATGATTATACTCAGAAAACTGCTACAATCCGAGCATTGTTATTGGTCAGTATGCGGTTATGAACTCCAACGTCGAAGTGTCCGCGAAGCCTCGCTGGACAGTAGTAGGTCAGGGAGCCATTGGCTTGCTGGCAGCCTGCCAGGCACAGTTGCATCATTGGCCCGTTGCCCTATGGCTGCGCCAGCCACAAGTCGTTGATATCAACTTCCAACAACTTAACCAACAACAGAGCCAGCATCACTTTGTAAGTTGGCCTCTGGATACAGCCATCACTCATATTTTTATCGCGGTAAAAGCCTTTGATGTCGAAGCCTGCTTACAACAATTGCAGCCACATTTAAGCCCCGAGGCTCATATTGTCCTCAGCCATAATGGCATGGGCACGCTCGATTCTGCCCGCTCGCAGCTATTACCTCAACAACAGCTGTGGTTTGCCAGTACCACTCATGGCGCCTACAAGCCAGCCCCGGATCAGTTAATCCATAGTGGAGCAGGCCAGAGTGTGATCGCAACCATTAATGCGCCGATACAGGCTCCATCACACAAGGCACCGAGACAGCACCGCCCTGAAAGCGTCACTTCTTTTATGGCCGATGCGCTAGGGCCGCTGACCGAAGTGACCGCTATTGAACCTTATTTGTGGCAAAAGCTGGCCATCAACTGCTTAATCAACCCAATCACGGCATTGCACCACATCCGTAATGGTGACCTGGCTCAAGCGAAGTATCACACTCAACTGCAACAACTACTCAAAGAAGTCTGTTTAGTGGCGGCAGCTGAAGGGGTCCCATTGCAGGAACACGATTGCTGGCAGCAGGTACAGCAAGTTATCAAAAATACAGCTGCCAACGTATCATCCATGCTGCAAGATCGGCAGGCGGGGCGGCCCACCGAGCTTGAGTTTATTAGTGGTTTTATTCTCAGAAAAGCACAACGTCATCAATTGCAGCTGCCAGCCCATACCAAGCTGTATCAACAATGTCAGGATGCGGGCTTCTGATACACGCCAACCTGTTTGAACCCTTGCTCTTGCAATAACAACGCCTGCATACGGCTCATCACGCCCTGCTCACAGAATAAGTAGTAGGGTTTATCTTGAGGTAGGCGACCGAACTCGCTGGCCAATCGATAAAATGGCAATTCAATCACAGCATGATCGTCAACCTGCAGCGGAGCCAGCTCGATTTCATCTGGCTTACGAATATCCAGCACCACCGCATCGACCGGCATGGCATTGACAGCATCGATGGTATTCACTTGCTGGCTGGATTGGTAATCAATGGTACGAATATCCATAATTTTGGCATCACGTACGACTGAGGCGAGTACTTCAGCATCAAACCGTTGCTCACTGGCTTCAACATCTGCCAGTATTGCTTTCACCGTTGGTTTTTTCGAAATCACTCCGCAGTACTCGGGCATACTTGCCGCCATATCTTCCACGCCAATGGCACGCGCTATATCAATAATATCTTGTTTATCATGGGCAATCACCGGCCGTAAAATCAGCATCGAGCTGACTCGGTCAATCACATTCAAATTAGCCAATGTCTGGCTGGATACCTGGCCAGCACTCTCACCAGTGACAATGGCAGGAATCCCCAGCATTTCTGCCAGCTCAGTAGCTGCCCGCATCATTTGACGCTTAAGAATAACACCCATTAACCCCGGATCTGAGCGCTCAAGGATCTGCTGAACCACAGGTGCAAAATCCACACTGATAAACTTTACTTTGTGCGACAAGCTGTATTTTTGCCATAGAAAATAGGCAATCTCTCGCACACCAGCCTCATGTGCCTGGCCGCCTAAATTGAAAAATAAAAAATGATTACGGGTGCCTTTTTTAATCATCAGGTAGCTGCTGATAGCAGAGTCAAAACCACCTGAAATCAGCGACAACACATCCGATTGCGAAGGCAGAGGAAACCCACCCATGCCACGATAGAGTGCTCGTACCATGATCAATCGTTCACCCCGAATTTCCAGTTGCACTGTGACCTGAGGGTTCTTGAGCCGAACGGTTGCAGTTGGAATATGCTGGTTTAAACCGCCACCAATGTAGCGTTCAGCTTCAGTCGAAGAAAAGTCATGATTCCCAGTCCGCCGTACCCGAACACAAAAGGTTTTCCCTTGCAGTTGTTGCTGGAATACCGGCAGCACCTGTTGAAAGATATCATCCAGACTGATAAAGCTACTGGATTGCATCTCTGCATATTGCGCAATACCGGGAATACAAGCTAACCGCTCCACAATCTTCTGATGTACGCGATCAGTGCTGTGCTCCAGCCGGACCGTCAGGTGATCCCAATGACTGTCGATACTGATGGAGTCGTCTATTTGCAATAAAATAGTTTTCAGATTTTGCTGCAGTAACTTAGTCTGGCGCTTACGCACCGACTTACTTTTGATGGTGATTTCAGAGTGAAGTTTAATGATAAATTCGAGCATGCCAGACTTTTATTCGCTTAAAAGTCCGGCATTATACCGAAAGATGAGCTATCTGACTAATGACTCCTCGTGGCTTTAATTCTCAAAACTCACCGGATCAGACTCTTTTGCCTGCCCTTGCAGTATGGAGATTTCTACCCGACGATTACGACGCCGATTTAAATCGCTGTTATTGGGTACCAGAGGACGGGTATCTGCATATCCCACCACTGCCATACGATTCCTGTCAAACCCGGGCGCCTTTAGCATCTCGGTTGCAACTGCAACGGCTCGTTTAGCCGATAAATCCCAGTTATTGTCATGCAGCTCATCACCAATTAAAGCATCATCCGTATGCCCGGTCACGGTAATTTCTCCGGGGATATCCGTCAATAAGCCACCAATTTTCTGAATGATCGGTTTAAAGCGTGGCTGCAAAAACGAGGAACCAGAAGGAAAAGATCCATTCTCACGAATACGGATAATAATCTGCTGTCCTAACGACTCTAATTCAATAGCGCCATCCAGAATTTGCTCTTCCATTTGTTCAGCAATACGCTTGACCAGCTCATTCACTTCTTGCTGAGCTTGCTCTGCCGCGGCTTCGCTTTCAGCAACTTCATCATCGGTACTACTGGAAATGCCCCCGGTCTGATCCTGCTGCTGCTCTTGACGACCACCGGATGAGTCCTCCTCCCCCGCCTGAAACTCAATCATTTGCTGGGTGATTTCAATGGTTTGCTGCTGCAGCGTTTCAATAGGTGTCGGGTCTGGCCGCCCAGGGCGAAACTCAAGGGCAATCACACTGGTTCCCTTAGGAATGTCTTCCACTTCTATCTTATTTTGCACCCCAAACGCGAACTTCATCGAGCCAGCAATCTGCTTGAATTTCAGTACATCCATTTCAGAGAAAGCCAACAGCAAGACGAAAAAGCACATCAACAATGCCATCAAATCGGCAAAAGTTCCCATGTACTGAGGCAGCCCCTTGGGGGGGCATTTACACTCTTCGAGCTCTTCTTCACTCATCAGCATTAGCCCTCTTCAACAGCAACTTCACGCTTACCCTGAGCAATATAATTTCGTAATAAGCCCTCGATGACCTTGGGGTTCTGGCCATCTTGTATACCCAAAATAGCATCCAAAATCAGTTGATTATTGAGCTTCTCTTGTGCATTGCGTAACTCCAGCTTATCCGCTAGCGGGATAGCAATGACATTGGCAATAAAAGCACCATACAGGGTAGTTAACAAGGCAACGGCCATCGCCGGGCCAATAGCTTTTGGGTCATCCATATTGGACAGCATGGCGACCAAACCAATCAGGGTTCCGATCATGCCCATGGCCGGTGCGACATCGCCTAAGCTACGGAAAATATGAATGCCTTGCTGGTGGCGCTTTTCCGTTAAGCTGATATCTTTCATTAAGGTTGCCCGAACTACATCGCCATCGTGGCCATCGACCAACATATTGATGCCCTTCTGCATAAAAGCATTGGAGATTTCAGCTTCTTCTAACGCTAGAAAGCCGCCCTTTCGAGCGGAGTCAGCCAATTGAACAGCTTGTTCAATCAAGGCCTCAGCTTCTTCTATTTTGAACATAAAAGCTTTAACAACCACTTTACCGGCGCCAAAGAACTGCCCCAATGGAAACTTTGCAATCACGACAAAAGTAGAGCCACCAACCACAATCAACATGGAGACTACGTCAGCAAACATGCCGGGGTCACCCGAGCTACCAATGATCATCGCCATGACTACAAAGCCAATGGCGCCAACTAAACCTATGAGCGTTGCTAAATCCACATCTGACTCCCCACAATGGACAAATGATTGAGGTTAATTGCTTTTATCTTAGCCGATAGCTGTTTATCGACAAAGTAAAACAAAGCTTAAATTCACTTTTACTGCAAAACCAGTTCAAATAATGCCGCCAATTCGCCATAATAGGCGGCTTACACCGTAAAAGCGCCGTTTTATCCATGAGGTTGCCATGACAAAAAAGAAAGCAGATCTAAGTCAATTTGAACAGCAGCTGGCTGAACTGGAACAGATTGTTAGCCAGTTAGAACAAGGTGATCTGTCTCTGGATGATTCGCTGAAACAATTTGAGCGTGGTATTCAGTTGGCCCGCCAAAGCCAACAACAATTACAGCAAGCAGAACAAAAAGTACAGATTTTGCTGCAACAACAAGGTAGTGAGCAATTAACCGACTTTACTGAAGCGACTGGTGATGCCAAGTGAAACCTTCTTTTCTGCACACTGATCAACATCGAGTAGAACAGTTTTTAAGTCATTACCTGCAACAACACGCTTCTCCAGCCGCTGACTTACAACAGGCCATGGCTTACAGCATATTACTTGGTGGCAAACGGATCCGCCCATCTTTGGTCTATCGCTGTGGAGCCATGTTAGGCGCTCACGCTGAGGACTTAGATGCAGCAGCGGCGGCCTTGGAAGCGATGCATTGTTACTCACTCATTCACGATGATTTACCGGCTATGGATAATGATGCCCTTCGTCGAGGCAAGCCAACTTGTCATATCGCCTTTAGCGAATCGACAGCTATTTTGGCTGGCGATGCGATTCAAAGCCTGGCTTATGAGCTACTCACCAGCCATAATTACCATCATGTGAGTAGCAGCCGTATCCTCGACATGGTTCGTTCATTATCTCGACACAGTGGCGCACAAGGCATGTGTGCAGGTCAGGCATTGGATCTAGCGCATACCAACCGCAGCTTTGCCGCCGATACTTTAGAGCAAATGCATCGGCTTAAAACCGGTGCTTTAATACAAGCTGCCGTCGAATTGGCGTACTACGCCAGCCCGGTGAATAATTCAGACCACCTGGAACTTTTACAGCAATTTTCTGCCTCACTGGGGCTGGCATTTCAAGTGCAAGATGACATTCTGGATATAGAAAGTGATACAGAAACATTAGGTAAACCGCAAGGCTCAGACCATAATGCTAATAAAGCAACCTACCCATCCCTATTGGGGTTAGCGGCAGCCCGGCAAAAAGCGCGACAACTCTATCAGGACGCCATTCAGGCATTGGAGCAACTGCCCTATCCCTGTGATGATTTAAAGGCCTTGGCGCAATTTCTTATTGCCCGGAAAAATTAGAATAAAAGGCTCAACGATGACTGTTGATATCAAAGATTATCCATTATTAGCTCAGGTAAATGTACCTGAAGAGCTACGTAAAATCCCGCAGGAACAACTGCCCCGGCTTTGTCACGAGCTGCGTGATTTTTTACTCAACAGTGTTAGTCAAAGTAGCGGCCATTTTGCCTCTGGCTTGGGCACTGTTGAGCTGACTGTTGCTTTGCATTATGTCTACAACACTCCCTTTGATCGGTTAATCTGGGATGTCGGCCATCAGGCCTATCCGCATAAAATCCTTACTGGCCGGCGCGATCGCATGGCGAGTATCCGGCAAAAAGATGGCTTACATCCTTTCCCATTCCGTGAAGAAAGCGATTACGATGTATTGAGTGTCGGCCATTCCAGTACCTCGATCAGCGCCGCTCTTGGCATGGCGTTAGCTGCTCAAGCCGAACAAAGCGGACGCAAAGTAGTCGCGGTTATTGGCGATGGAGCCATCACTGCAGGTATGGCGTTTGAAGCCCTGAATCATGCCGGTGAAACCAAACCCGACATGCTGGTGATCCTAAATGACAATGATATGTCTATTTCGGAAAATGTCGGCGCATTAAACCAGTATTTTGCCCGTATTCTATCCGGTAGCTTCTACACCAATTTACGTGAAGGCAGTAAAAAAATTCTTAGTGGCGTGCCACCACTGCATGAATTAGCTAGTAAGGCTGAAGAGCATTTCAAAGGCATGGTAACACCCGGTACCTTTTTTGAGGAACTTGGTTTTAATTACATAGGGCCTATTGACGGCCATGATGTTGCCTCGATGACAGATACCATCCGTAACATGCGGACGATGAAAGGCCCGCAACTGCTGCATGTAGTGACCAAAAAAGGCAAAGGCTACAGCCCGGCAGAGCAAGATCCTATCGGCTACCATGCGGTATCACGTTTTGATCCAACCAGCTCCAGTTTACCAAGCAAAAAGATCAGTAAACCCAGCTTTTCCAATATCTTTGGCCGCTGGCTCTGTGACATGGCCGAGCAGGATACACGCTTACATGCTATCACGCCTGCGATGCGGGAAGGCTCTGATCTGGTCGAGTTTTCCAAACGCTTTGCCGACCGCTATTACGATGTTGCTATTGCCGAGCAACACGCAGTGACATTAGCTGCGGGGATGGCAATTGAAGGTTTAAAACCGGTGGTGGCCATTTACTCGACATTCTTACAGCGCGCTTATGATCAACTGATCCATGATGTGGCATTACAACAACTGGACGTTTTATTTGCCATTGATCGGGCCGGTGTGGTCGGTCAGGATGGTCCAACTCATCAGGGAGCTTTTGATATCAGCTTTTTGCGCTGCATCCCAAATATGGTGCTGATGGCCCCTGCCGATGAAGATGAATGCCGACAGATGTTGTATACCGGTTACCAATTTTCAGGGCCTGCTGCCGTTCGCTACCCACGCGGCAGTGGTACCGGTGTCGCCGCTCAACAGACTATGCAAGCACTTGAAATAGGCAAAGCTTTGCAAATACGCAGTGGCAAACGTGTGGCCATACTTGTGTTCGGCCCCTTACTGCAAGCTTGCGAATCAGTGGCTGAGCAGTTGAATGCCAGTTTGATCAATATGCGCTTTATTAAACCACTCGATACCGACATGATTCATGCCATGGCAAGCAGTCACGAGTGGTTAATCACCGTGGAGGATGGTGCCATTCAAGGCGGTGCCGGATCCGCGGTAAATGAAGTCGTGCTGCAGCAGCAAATGGGCTGCAAGGTGATGAACCTTGGTTTACCTGATCAGTTTATTAAACACGGTACTCAGCAGGAGATCCATACCGAGCTTGGTCTTGATAGCGCTGGTATTTTAAAGCGTATTCAGGCGCTACTGTAAGATAATACTTTAACCTAGCCGACTATCTGGTCGGCTACTAGGACTCTGAGCGACTGCCCGCTGCCGTTAATTCAAAACGGACCAGTCCCTCAGCCAGTAGTTGCTCAATTTGCGCCTCAATATGCAATGAATCTTCAAATTCAAAGGCATCGACCTGCTGATCAAACACCAGGGTAGCTACACCGTTTTTGCCAGCATGCTTCACTCTGTACAATGCCATTTCAGCCAGCTGAAGCGAGATTTCCCAGTTAATCAACTGGCCACCTATCAGTTGCAATGGATAGATAGAATAGCCAATTGAGCAGCTTAAGCTCATGCTTTCTCCATCCGGTAACTGAAAACGAGTTGTGCTGGTTAGTTGGTGCAAACGATTGACAAAATCCCACAGCAAATCCATACCAATATCACGTAGCACCAACATGAACTCTTCACCAGCATAGCGCACTACGTAATCTGAACCACGCGTCTCTCGCAGCAACAAACCACTGACCTGCTGCAATAAACTATCGCCAGCACTATGGCCAAACTGATCATTGACCAGTTTAAAGTTATCCAGATCCAAGTGGATAAGAGCAACACACTTGCCTTGCTGCTCCAGACTTTCACGGTTGCGTTGGTAGTGTTCAATATCTTTTGGTAGTTGTTCAAATAAAAAACGACGATTGCGCAAACCTGTCAGTGTATCTTTATGCACCAACTGCCCTAACTGTTCATTTAGATCATTCAAGCGATTATTACTGTTCTCAAGCTCTTGCGTTCGTTGACGAACCAGACGTGCTAGTTCATGCTGTTGCATGAGATGATTACGACGAAAGAGCCAGAAAACGGCATATACAATCATGGCTAGCAAAGCCAGCCAAAGCGCACGATACAAGGTAGTCTCATCAAAACGGCGCGGTACCATCAAAGTAAGGCTGGTCCCTTGTGCATCAGACCAAGACTGGTTTTGGTGTCTGACTTGCAGAGAAAACTGATAGTTACCAGGCAATAAATTAGTATAAATCGCTTCACGTCGACTGCCTGCATACTGCCAATCCACATCAAAACCATTCAGTTGATACCGAAAATCCAGGGCCTGTGCATTAAAAAAATCAAGCGCCGTGTAATGCAATGAGACACTGCGTTCATTCATTGGCAATACCAGTCGTTGACGATCTGGGATCAGCTGATAATGTCGTTGACCGGTCAGGTGCTGCAATACAGGGCGAAAATCTTGATCTTCTTTGACACGAAAATCACGCTCAATCGCGACCACACCTTGCAAACTTGGATACCAGAGCTGGTCATGCCACATGGCCACTTTGGCATGGCCTGCACCATTACAGCATCGACCAGGCGCTGTCCCCAACTGCCGCTGATAGGGTGTTAATACATGCTCGGCTTGGAAAGGTTCACTACGAAACGTTGGTAAACGATCCATCGAGAAACGAAACACTCCTTTCAAGGTGCTTAGCCATACTTGTTGATGCATTTCATCAAACAATATGCTCACCACAGGGCTGTGAGGCAAGCCGTTGCTGTTATCAAATTGCACCCATTCGTTATCAGGGTAACGAATAAAAAAACCATCATCCAGGGTGCCCACTAACAAATGGTCATCCGGCAGAACCAACATTGCCGTGATGTAACTATTGTACAAAGGCGTACCTATGCCTAACCGCTGCAGACGGTTCTGTTGCAGTTGATACAAGCCACGACTGGAGCCAATCACCTGATACCAGACTTGATCGCTCATCACCGTCACGTTTCGTGACTCCAGCTCTCTATTCAGCAAAAAAGGGTGCAATTGCTCATCCTGCCAATAGTACAATCCAGCCGAACCACCGATCCAGACACCGCCTTCAGCTCGCGGTTGAACCAAGCGGACTGTACTGCCCTGAAGCTCTGGAAAAATAGGTGTTAAATACTTTGTTTCAGGTTCAAACTGATACACACCAACATCGGTAGCCAGCCACCAGTGTTCGGTATGGAAAAAAATATCATGAATAGTTTGAGAGCCAAGCTCGGCTTCCGATAAAAGCGATTGGAAGTACCCTTGCCGACTGAGATAACCAAGACCCGATTGCGTTGCAATCAACAATCGTTGTTCAGGTGTGACGGCGACGCTTCGCACCACAGCATCGTGCTGGCCTTGTCCGACAATACGTCGAACATGGCCAGGCGAAGCACGGAAAATACCGTCACTAAAACTGGCCAACCAGATGTTATGATCCCGGTCTTCAAAGATGTCATAAAACCAGGGAGCACTGCCAAGCTCGTTGGAACTAATATGTTGCCAGTTTTGGCCAAAATGGCGATGATACAACTGACTGTAGCTCGACACCCAGTCCGCACCTTGTTGATCACGGAAAATTCGGTAGATGGCGTTATTATCCTGCTGCAATAAGCCACAACGCTCAATCGTGCCTGATGAAGTGAGGCGATAGTACCCAAGCTCACTTGCCAGATGTAGCTCATCGTCGTAAACGCTAATGTCATAGATAGGATTTTGCTTCAGTTCGGCAGGTAATGGGTAACGCTGCTGTTCTCCATTACTCATATCATAGCGGATCAGCTCACTGCTGGTGGTCAACCACACATAAGAGCCAGATACTCGCAGCTGGCTCACCGGCTCACGGATCGATGAAATCCGACTGATCTCCCCTTCTCTTACCCGAAATAGCTGCTCAGCTGCAACCCACACTTCCCCTGGGCGTACCTCGGCCAGTGCCGTGACTTCCGTTAAGATATTGAGTCGCTCAAAACTTAGTTGATGCGGATCAAGCAGGCTTAAACCCGCTTTGGTACCAACCCAAATATCGCCCTGACTATCGGTTAATAGCACATTGATGGCATTACTGGCGAGTTGACGGTGTTGTTGTGTGGTAAAGCTTTCGAAGGAGTAACCATCAAATCGATTCAAACCAAATAAAGTTCCCACCCAGATGTAGCCGGTACTGTCCTGAGTTAAAGTGCGAGCGGAGTTGGACGACAAACCATCGGCACTATTCCAATGTTTGATGTCGTAGTCATAAATAGATTGAGGAAAGGCCGCATGCAGCGAAAAGCTGAACAATAGACAAAGCAAATACCACCTTGTTCTCATCCCTGCACCTTTTAAACCACCAGCCACCACAGCAGGCCGTGCAACACCAGACAGGCCATAATGCCTGCCACCACATCATCCAGCATAATGCCATGCCCACCATGTATTTTCTTATCCAGCCAACCAATTGGCCACGGCTTTACAATATCAAAAAATCGGAATAACACAAAGCCTAACAATAAAGTCCACCAATGCAACGGAACCAACAACATAGTGACACCGTAGCCGACAATTTCATCCCAAACAATAGCGCCATGATCATGCTCACCCACATCCTGAGCGGTGCTACCACACAGATAGACCCCAAGAACATAAGCCAATACCAGCACCAGTAGATAGCTCCATAAAGGTATCAGCATCAACAATGCAACCAATGGTACCGCAGCCAAGGTACCAAAAGTCCCTGGTGCTTTCGGGGCTAAACCAGCACCAAACCCCAGTGCCAGAAAGTGCCGCCAATTAGCGAGATTAAATAAATGTCGACTCATACAAAATGTTCAAAACCATGATGTTCGTAAGCGAAGGGTTGATTACCAGCTTTTAATTCTAACTTACCTGCTACGCCGGTAATACGACCAATACAGGTAACGGGAACGCCGTATGGGGATAACAACACATCGAGAGTGCCACGTTTGTTTTCCGGAACGGTAAACAATAACTCATAATCTTCACCACCGGATAAGGCCAAAGCAATAGCTGTCGTATGGTCACAGCTATCACGCAAGGCCTGCGACAATGGTAGTTTGTCTATATCTAAACTCACTCCGACTTGGGAGCGGCGCAATAGGTGTTGAATATCTGAGTACAAGCCATCTGATAAATCCATGGCACTACTGGCAGTTGTTCGCAATGCCTGGCCCAGAGCAACTCGAGCCGTTGGATAATGGAAACGCTGTAAAATATGAGCACTGTGCTTTTTACTGACTTCAACCTGCCCTTGGCACAAACGCAGACCAAGCGCAGCATCACCCAAGGTACCGGTGACATACACGTAATCCCCTACCTTGGCACCACTTCGACTGAGCATTTTGCCACGCGGTACCTGTCCCTTAGCGACCACGCTTAAGGTCAGTGGGCCACGGGTGGTATCGCCACCAACCAACTGACAATTGTAATAATCGGCCGTTTCACTGAATGCAGCAGCAAACGCCTTGATCCATTCATCATCCACTTTGGGTAATGTCATGGCTAAAGACAGCCAGGCAGGCTCTGCACCCATGGCGGCTAGATCACTGATATTGACCGCCACAAGCTTATGCCCTAAGGCTCTTGGATCGACATCAGGGAAGAAGTGAGTGCCTGCCACCATGGTATCAGTGGTCACCACTAAATCGTAGCCATCACGCAACTGCAACACAGCGCCATCGTCACCAACGCCTAATAACGTATCTGAGCGATGGCGGCCTGAATTGGCAAAATACCGCTGTATGACTTCAAATTCACCCATAGAAGAAAAAAGCCGACTGATGTCGGCTCTCCTTTAATTTGGTCGCAGTACGCGGACCGCTTTATCGAGGATGCCGTTGACAAATTTGTGGCTGTCGTCAGCAGCAAAAGATTTGGCTAACTCAATGGCTTCGTTAATCACCACTTTATAAGGTACATCCAGCCGATACTTCAATTCATAACCAGAGACACGCAAAATCGCTTTTTCGACCTGATCGATTTCATTAAAAGGGCGATCAAGAAAAGGAGTGAGGATGTCATCCAATGTTTGGTGGTAGCTGGCAACACCTCGCAGTAAGTCTTGGAAATACGCAACATCAATTTGCCTGACGTTATTTTCCAACAGCAATTGTTGCTCAACATCCTGAATTTTGTTGTGACTGATCTGCCAGCTATAGATACCTTGAACCGCTAAAGCGCGCGACTTGCGACGAGCATTCGGTTTCATTCTGCATTCCTCACAGCAAATCCAACACGTTAACCATTTCTAAAGCAGACATCGCTGCTTCAGCACCCTTATTGCCCGCTTTTGTGCCTGCACGCTCAATGGCTTGTTCAATCGAATCGACCGTCAATACACCAAACGCCACAGGTAAATCATGCTCCATCGCAACCTTTCCAATCCCTGAGGTGCATTCAGAAGAGACATATTCAAAATGCGGGGTACCGCCGCGGATGACAGCCCCTAAAGCAATTACTGCATCGTATTTCTTACTGGCAGCAACACGCTGAACGGCTAACGGCATCTCAAAAGCACCGGGTACGCGGATCACCGTGATATCGTCATCACTCACCTGTCCTACTCGTTTCAGAGTATCAACAGCGCCTTGCAGAAGGCTTTCAACAATAAAACCGTTAAAACGTGCTACAACCAAAGCAAACTTTTTATTCGGTGCAGTCAAACCTGCTTCAATTACCTGCATCTGCAGCTCCAATTGATCTATTCCACTAAAATTGCCGCGTATGATACCACAACTGCGGCAAAGCCGAAGTATTTAAGCATTCACAACCAAGCCCAACGCTGTCGTCAAGCGATCACCGTGACATCTTACTCGCTGACGTAGTCCACTACTTCCAGACCAAAACCAGATAATGCATGGTACTTCTTCGGCTGGCTCAGTAAACGCATTTTCCCGACTCCCAAACTAGCCAAAATTTGTGAACCAACCCCGACATTGCGCGATGTACCCTGCCAAGGCTTGGTTTTTGGTTGCTCGCCCTTATCTTCAGATTCAAAGGCTTGTACCATACGAATGAGCTCATCAGGTGTTTCATGCTTTCCTAGCAAGACCAACACCCCGCCCTCATCGGCTATGCGTTTCATCGCCTGATGCAATGGAAAGCTGCGATTAGCGGCCCGATCAGCCAGCAGCAAATCACTAAAGGTATTGTGTAAATGCACCCGCACCAGACAAGGGCTATCCGCTGAGATTTCTCCTTTGACCAAGGCAAAGTGTATTTGATTATCGATAGTGTCGCGAAAGGTCACCAGCTCAAACTCACCCACATCGGTGGTCAATTGGCAACGAGCCACTTGCTCAATGGTGGTCTCATTTAAATTTCGGTACTCGATCAAATCCGCGATGGTTCCAATCTTAATGTTGTGCTTGGCGGCAAACTTTTCCAGATCAGGCCGGCGCGCCATGGTGCCATCTTCATTTAATATTTCTACGATTACGGCCGCTGGCTCTAGCCCCGCCATCCGGGTTAGATCACAACCGGCTTCGGTATGACCGGCTCGGATCAGCACGCCACCATTCTGTGCCTTTAATGGGAAAATATGTCCCGGCTGCACAATATCACTGGCGCGAGCGTCTCTTGCGACCGCGGCTTTCACAGTACGGGCACGATCAGCCGCAGAGATCCCGGTGGTGACCCCTTCCGCCGCCTCAATCGAGACGGTAAAAGCGGTGGAAAACTGCGATTTATTGCTATCCACCATCAACGGCAAGTTCAACTGTGCACATCGTTGCTCGGTTAAAGTTAAACAAATCAACCCCCGGCCATGCGTCGCCATAAAATTGATGGCTTCAGGCGTCACATATTCAGCGGCCATCACCAGATCACCTTCATTTTCGCGATCTTCATCATCCATCAATATCACCATACGTCCCTGACGAATGTCTTCGATGATTTCCGCTGTACTATTTAATTGCATATAAACCTTCTTAGATAAAGCCTCAACTTTACAGCAATGAGGCAATGACTCCTGACAGCTGATCGTGATCAGCCTGTGGTAAACAATTCAGATAGCGCACAATGCCCGTCAACCTTGTTATTTCTCTTGCGTGTGCACACGGGCAATCAGGCGCAGATCAGGCCCAACATGGCGAATATCCTGCCAACTCAGTTCAATCGCTTGAGACAAGTCAGTCAGCTCGGGGACATCGACCAGACTACGGCTATGATGCCCTAATAATGTGGCAGCCTGATACAACACCAGCTCATCCACCAGACCAGCCTGCAACAAAGAGCCAGCCAAACGAGCACCAGCTTCGACCCACAAACTATTGAATGCACAATCCTTCAAAGCAGCAAAGACCGCCATAAGGTCGAAATAACCATCTGAGTCCAGCTCAGCGTAGCAAGTTTTGGCATGGTCAGGTGCAGTTGCTGCGCTCCCCGCGGGATACACCAGCAGAACATCACCGGCTTGTTGAAACAAGGGTTCATCGCCAGTCAGACGTTGTCGCGCATCCAATATCACTCGCACCGGTTGACGCCACTCGCCATCTTGCATAGGGCTAATAGGGTGGTTGGCTTGTTCAGCACGCAGGGTTAATCGCGCCTGATCCTGCAATACCGTCTCGGCAGTTGATAACACAGCACAGCTCAAGGCCCTAAAATGCTGTACATCTGCTCTGGCTTCAACCGAGGTGATCCACTGACTCTTGCCATTGGCCAATGCGGTTTTACCATCTAAACTGGCCGCTAATTTCAAGCGAACTAAAGGCCTACCCCGTTCCATGCGACTTAAGAACCCGGGGTTCAATGCTCTGGCTGCATCGGCCATCAACCCCGAGACCACCTCAATTCCGGCTGCTTGAAGCATCTGTGCTCCAGAACCTGCCACTGCGGGGTTTGGGTCTTGCATCGCCATGACGACTTTGGTCACGCCAGCATCAATTAGCGCCTGAGCACAAGGAGGAGTACGCCCAAAGTGACTGCATGGCTCCAAAGTAACATAACAAGTAGCACCACGGCTCTGCTCACCAGCCTGACGCAAGGCCATCACTTCCGCATGCGGCCCCCCCGCCTGATGATGGTAGCCCTGACCAACGACCTTATCCTGCTTCACGATGACACAGCCCACATTCGGATTTGGCGTGGTGGTATACCGGCCTTTCGCTGCAAGTTGTATAGCTTGCGCCATAAACTGTGCATCCAGTGGCGACCAGTTCACTCCTTGTCCCCTAATCGTGCAATGGCTTCGCCAAACTCACGAATATCCTTAAAAGAACGGTAGACTGAAGCAAAACGGACATAGGCCACTTTATCCAACTGCATCAGCTCATCCATGATCAGATTACCGAGTAACTGACTACTGACTTCACGCTCACCAGTGGCACGCAGTTGTGACTTCACTTTATTGATCGACTGTTCAATTTTTTCAGTGGCTACAGGTCGCTTTTCCAACGACCGCAGTAAACCACTGCGTAACTTATCTTCATTAAAAGGTTCACGAGAGCCATCTCGCTTCACAATACGAGGCATCACCAATTCGGCCGACTCAAAGGTGGTAAAACGCTCATGACAAGCTCCGCATTCTCGTCGACGCCTCACCTGATGGCCATCGGCGACCAAACGTGAATCAATGACTTTGGTTTCATCTTTACCGCAGAATGGACAAAACATAGTTGATAGTCCTCTGGCTGCCTGTTACAGGCAAAAAAGGCCGCAATAGCGGCCATTTTAGCATGAAAATCAAGCTTTAGGCATAGACAGGTAAACGACCGCACAACTCTGAAACCTGAGCGCGTACCCGATCGATCACGGACTCATCGCCCAGATTATCTAAAATGTCACAGATAAAATCAGCAACCAGCCGTGCTTCAGCGTCTTTAAAGCCACGACGAGTAATCGCTGGTGTACCAATGCGCAGACCACTGGTTACAAATGGTGAGCGTGGATCATTAGGAACTGAGTTCTTATTCACCGTAATGTGAGCACGCCCTAAAGCCGCATCGGCATCCTTACCCGTGATGTCTTTGTTGATCAAGTCTACCAGGAACAAATGGTTTTCCGTACCGCCTGAAACAATATCATAGCCTCGTTTGATCATCTGATCGCACATGGCTTTGGCATTCACAATCACCTGCTGCTGATACACTTTAAACTCTGGCTCCAATGCTTCTTTAAAGGCGACGGCTTTTGCTGCAATTACATGCATTAATGGCCCGCCTTGGCTACCTGGGAATACCGCAGAGTTTAGCTTCTTCTCAATTGCCTCATTGCTACGAGCTAAAATCAAACCACCACGAGGTCCAGCCAACGTTTTGTGCGTCGTAGTGGTCACCACATCGGCAAAAGGTACTGGATTTGGATACAGCCCGGCAGCAACCAAACCAGCTACGTGCGCCATATCAACCAGCAAATAAGCACCCACTTTATCGGCAATAGCACGGAAACGCTGCCAGTCAACAATACCGGAGTACGCAGAAAAGCCAGCAATGATTAACTTTGGTTTGTGCTCGAGCGCCAATTGCTCAGCCTGATCGTAATCAATGACGCCCGTTTCAGGGTGCAGGCCATACTGTACAGAATGGTAAAGCTTGCCCGATGAGCTCACGGTAGCACCGTGTGTCAAATGACCACCATGTGCCAAGCTCATGCCTAAAATCGTGTCGCCTGCATTCAGCAGTGCCAAAAACACAGCCGAATTTGCTTGAGAGCCAGAATGAGGTTGCACATTGGCATAATCAGCACCGAACAACTCTTTGGCACGTGCAATGGCCAAATCTTCAACAATATCTACGTGCTCACAGCCGCCATAATAGCGTTTATGAGGATAGCCTTCCGCATACTTATTGGTTAACTGGGTGCCTTGCGCTTCCAGTACCCGTGGGCTGGCATAGTTTTCAGAGGCGATCAGTTCAATATGATCTTCCTGACGCTGAGTTTCATCAGCAATAGCCTGCCACAAGGCAGCATCATAATCGGCAATCTTCATGTCACGCTTCAACATACGTTCTCCTGCGGCGCTCAACCATCATCAGTTCAATACGCTCGGTTTAATAGGTTTATACCTGAAATGCGACATATTCTACCTGCAAATTCAGGTTGATGCACTTAGAATTTAGACATCTAAACTTCCATAATCAGACAGGTCCGGTGAAATTGTGCATGAATACTGACAGTTCATACATCAAATACACTCTGTGTTACTTTGCGACGGCGAAAAAAACAGCTACAATACTGTTTATACATACAGTTATTATGGCGAATGCTTATGCAACGGAAAATTATTCATATCGATATGGATTGTTTTTTTGCCGCCGTCGAAATGCGTGATAACCCAACCCTATGTGATATTCCCATCGCTATTGGCGGCAGTAAAGTCGCGCGAGGCGTCATAGGTGCATGCAATTATCCAGCACGAGTGTTTGGAGTTCGCTCCGCCATGCCAACCGCTCAGGCGTTAAAACTCTGCCCCCATTTACTGCTGCTCCCAGGCTCGATGCATAAGTACAAAGCGGCCAGTCAGCAAATCATGCAGATCCTTGCCCGCTATAGTGACCACATTGAACCACTGTCACTGGATGAGGCCTATCTGGATGTCAGTGAGAGCCCGTTGCATCAGGGCAGTGCCACCCTTATTGCGGAAGAAATCAGGGCTGTCATTCTGGCCGAGACTGGCTTAACCGCATCGGCAGGAGTGGCACCCAATAAATTTTTGGCAAAAATTGCCAGCGATGAACGAAAACCAGATGGACTTTTTGTCATACGGCCCGAGCAAGTAAATGACTTTATAAAGCAACTTGCCATTGAAAAAATCCCTGGTATTGGTCCTAAAACAGCGAAGCGGTTGCATGATCTTGGGGTCTATGTTTGTCCTGATATCTTTGCACTGCCACTGGCTCAATTAGTACGACAGTTTGGAGCTTTCAGTCAATTATTGTTAGAACGCTGCCAAGGCATCGATCATCGTGTTATTTCCAGCCAGCGACAACGGAAATCGGTCGGTGTCGAACACACCTATTCTGAAGATATACAGCAACTGGAGCAGTGTCAGGCGCAATTGCCGGGGCTGCTTGAGACATTGAGGCAGCGATTAGAGCGGCAACAAACCAACCAACCGATCCAGAAACTGGGCATTAAACTGAAGTTTAATGATTTTCAACAAACGACGGTAGAACAGCAAGCGCAGCAGCCATCCTTAGCTGTGCTGCAACAGTTGCTGGTCACCGCGTGGCAGCGAGGGCAAGGACGCTCGGTTCGCTTAATTGGTATTCAGGTCGGTTTGGCGGATCAGGATCATCGTCAGCTATCACTCGAACTTTGAATCAAAAAAATAAAAAAACCAGCGCAATTGCGCTGGTTTTATAAGCTGGATCCACCGGTATTATGCAGTGACCGTTACATTCTCTGCCTGTGGTCCTTTTTGACCATCAACTACTTCAAATGTGACCTGTTGGCCTTCAATCAGGGTGCGTCGACCGGAGCCATTAATAGCACGGAAATGAACAAATACATCTTTGCCCCCTTCTCGCTCAATAAAGCCGAAACCCTTATCTTCGTTGAACCATTTCACTGTACCGGTAATTAAATCTGACATAACTCTCTCTTACTTAACTTTAGTAGCCAGCGAACTGGCCGGACTTAAACGTAGCAGTCATTCAAGCAGATGTGTATTCGCAAACCACACGACATAAAGCCGAAGCAACCTACCTATCAACCGCACTACCAGACCACTCAAACCGGCAGCTTATGACCATAAAGACAAAACCTAAGCACTTTGCTGTTGGCCTTGCTATGGGTAGTGAGACCCTCGCTCCCATAAATTTAGTGTAGCACTGAAAAAATGAAATACGACAGCAATGCATGATTAATTTTTTACGACATCTTCCGTGTAGTTGTTAACTTTTTTTGCGCAGTACAGGGATATCACCATCATCACCAGCGGTATACCCTTTCTGCTTTTTATCTGCGATCACAGAATCTGAAGGTTTATTTCGTTTGCTCACTGTGGCTTTGGCTTTTGCTGTCGATGTCTTTTTCTTTGCAACGGCTTTGGTGGGCTTTTTGGCCGTTACTTTGCCAGTAAAGCGAGCTGGTAAACTCTCTATCACATCAAATTGGATTGGCTTATGAAAAAATGCTTCCAATAATTGCAAGCTAGGCCAATCTTTTGGTCCGACTAAAGAAATCGCCTTCCCTTGCATACCCGCTCGTCCGGTACGACCGACCCGATGCACATATTCTTCAGCAAACTTAGGTAAATCAAAATTAAAAACATGCGAAACTTGCAGTAAATCGAGCCCTCTGGACGCAACATCGGTAGTAATGAGGATCTGTACATTGCCTCTGGCAAAATCCTGCATCACAGCATTGCGTTTGGCTTGCGATAACTGGCCACTTAAACCAATGGCTTGAAAACCCAACTGTTGACACCACACAGCCAAGCGGTCAGTATCTGCTCGGGTTGCCGTAAAAATAATGACCTGTTTAATAGTCTCTTGCTTCAAATGATACTCAAGAATCGCTTCTTTATGGCTTAAGTGATCACAAAGATAAAAATACTGTTGTATATCAGCGTGCTGCTTGTGAGCATCATCAGTGGTGATGCGATGCGGTCGGTTCAGTAAGGCCAAAGCAAGTTCATTGATGTCCAGTTGATCCAAGGTAGCGGAAAACAATAACGTTTGGCGTAAACGATGGTTCGCAGCTTTATGAATGGTTAATAACTGACTGGCAAAACCTAAATCCAACATCCGGTCGGCTTCATCAAGGATCAACAGCTCCAAGCCTTCAATAAAGACGGAGCGATGACTCAGGTGATCTGTAAAGCGGCCTGGTGTTGCAACAATGATTTCAGGTTGGCGTTTTAGTAATTTTTCCTGATCATTGAAGTTTTCTCCGCCTATGATCAAAGCAGCATTAATTCGTGTATTCGCTACCAATAAACGAAGCTGACCATACACCTGCGTGGCGAGTTCCCGGGTTGGCGCCAGAATGAGCGCGCGAGCATCTTTTTGCGAGAGCGGCTTGCTTTTCAGTAACCGCTGCATCATCGGTAACAAATAAGCCAGTGTCTTACCCGAGCCAGTCCGTGAGGAAACCAGTAAATCTTTACCACTAAGGACGGCTGGAATAGCTTCCTGCTGGATTTCTGTTGGGCGAGAAAACCCCAGATGTTGCATAGAGCGTAATAATCTAGGGTCTAAAGATAGTTCAGCAAAAGGCGTCATTCGTTACTCCAATGAATAGATGACGCCATTATAACGGATAATTAATCAGCCGGCTCAACAATTGCTTCAATCCGACGGTTCTGTGCTCTGTCTGCATCAGTGACGCCAGAAGCCCGAGGTTGTGTTTTGCCATAGCCTTGCGTACTAATTCGGCCTGATTCAATTGCAAAGCGATTGACCAGTAAGTCAGCGACTGCTTTGGCTCGCCGCTCCGACAAGCCTTGATTGTACTCGTAAGATCCCCGATCATCAGTGTGTCCGGCAATCAGCACCCGCGTATTGACAAAGCGTTTGAGGTAATCGGCCAACTGTTCAACTTGATCATAATACATTGGCTTGACATTATGTTGGTCAAAGTCGAACAGAATATCGATCTCCAGTACCACCTGATCCTCTTCAAAAATACTGCACCCAAAAGAATCAACCCGATCACCTTCTGGCGTATTCGGACAACGATCACATTCATCTGGAATGCCATCACCATCTGAATCCACTACAACAGGAGGCTCCGCATGCACGATCGGCCTTTCACGAGGATCATCGGTCGCTGACCAAGCCATAACCGATAGCACAAGGCAAGCCAGCAATACCCCACGGCCAATAAACTTCAATGTCATCGTATTTCTCCTTTATTAGATACGGTTTATATTTGATTCAGTTTGTAAAAATGGTTCAGGCTGATGCAAGTACCCTTGGTACCCATCAAACCGATAATGGGATAACTGCTCTAATTGCTCATTGTCTTCAATATGTACCGCAAGTACCTGAATACTTAGCGCACGTATGGTCGAGACCAGAGACGTTAAAAAGACACTTTCCTGTGGCGATGATGCCAGTGATTGCGTGAAAGCAGCATCAATCTTCACATAATCAGGCCGAACCTGTTGGACATAGGCCATGGATGCAAAGTTACGACCTACTCGGTCCAAGCCAAAGCATACATCAAATTCACGTAGCAATGTCACCAGCGATTGCACGGCTGCGCGATTGTACAAAACACTTTCCTCAGAGCACTCAAGACCAAAATGAGCTGCCACATCAGCATAATCTTGCAGCTGCGTACGTAACCAGCGCTGAAATGCTGTCGACTTTAATGATGCAGCCGATAGATTCAACACGACTCTGGCTTCCGGCTGCTTCCGTAGCTGCGCCAAGACCAAACGAATGGCTTGCTGGTCAAAACGAAGACCTAACTCACATTCATCCAAGGTTGACATAAAGTTGGCCGCTGGAAGCAAAGTACCTAATGGAAATTCCAGTCTGGCAAACAGCTCATAATGCACCAGAGCTTTCTCAGTCGACAACACATAAACCGGCTGTTGCGAGAAGCTAATCGAACCTTGCTCCACTGCTTGTTGCAGTGTACTGACTAACTCTGAACGCTGAATCACCTCAGTTTGGTCAACCTGCACCAGAACCTGACTATCATCTGCGGTTCTAGCCTGTTGCAAAGCCTGATCAACCAAGGACATGGCCTCTGAAACAGCCATCGGTTGATTCACCCAGCAAGCACCAACCCAGACCGAACGGTTTGATGCACTAAAGAGTTCCAATAATACTTGTTGCATCTGTTGCAATAATCGCTGGCTCTGCTCAATGCTTTGTCCCGGCAGGATCAGGGCAAACTCATCCAGCCCCAACCGGCACAATAATGCATCGGACACACCAGTCAGCTGATGCTGCATCAACTGGCTAGCTTTGGCAATGGCACGATCGCGTTCGACAAAGCTTTGTTGATCCCGTTGCGACAAAGCTGGTAATTTCAGCATGGCCAGAACCCCCCGGGGCTCTTGCTGCAACCAGACTTGCAATTGCTGATTAAAAAACCGTCTATTAGCCAAACTACTGACCGGATCGCGAAACGCCTGATCTTTCAGCTGTTGCTGACGTTGATCACTCTCGGCAAAATCCTGTTGCAACTGCTGCGACATTTGATTGATAGCCTGCACTACAGCACGAAGTTCACGAGTCTTTGGTAATGGGATAGCCGTATCAAACTGATGCTGACGGATCCGCTCGGAGGTATGATGAATATGCTGCAATGGCCGAAGTATTTTCCGGATCCCAAGCGCAGCTAAAGCCACGATAATCAGCGTGATCATGGCAAACCAACTTAATAGCTGAATCAAGGTTTGCCATAAAGTTTGAGTGGCCAGCCCCGGATGGCCTTTTATGGTGAGCTCACCATATTGCATCCAACCACTGGTCAAGATCACCCGTCGTTCGACGACAGGCAGTAAATTCAATTGCAAAAACCAATCGGGAACACCATCACGTGACACCTGCCGGCTTTCTGTCCAACGTTGTTCACTATCATACAAGGTCACCTGTAACTGCTGATAAAAACCGCCATCGGCATAAGCTTTTAACGTACTTTCAATAAGCACTGGCTGCAACGGGTCCAGATGGGGTTGCAAAGCCCCAGCCAAGGATACACTGGTGTTATCAATATCAGTGGTCAGCTGACTGGCCAGAAAATCCCGGCTATTATCAAAACTTAACCAAAGCACACCAGCCAAACTCAGCGTAAGACTAAGTAATATCAAAGCCAGTAGCTGTCGAAAAAGAGTCATAGTGCTATCCTTTCATCACTCAGGGTGAGCATAACGTTCGAGAAGTTCCATCCACTGTGGCAAACGCTCAGGCGAGCCTATCGCCTCGCTACGACCACGCTGACGGTTCAGCCACAGTTGCTGCCCATTAAAACTAAACACGGGGATCAAATCAGGCCGCTGAGACGCTGGTTTTATCATTCCATCCAAATTATCCAGTATCAGCGGCACGGCTGTTGGTGTTGGGTAATAAGCCAGAACCATATGAAACTGATTCAACTGTACCGCTTTTACATACACCAATCGCAGCTTGTTAATATCCACTCCCAACTCGAGCAGGGTAAAGTACTTGGCAATGCTAAAATCTTCACAATCACCAGCACCTTGACCAATGAACTCGAGCGGTGTTGCCCAATAATCTTCCTGCTGCCACAACACCGAATCATCGACGAACTCGAATAAATTAAAAAACCGATTCACCACCTCAAGCTGCTCAACCTCTGGCAGTTGCTGCTGTTGTTCTATGAGTTGGCGCCAACTCTGATAACGGCGGATCGCCTGCTCATTATAGTGTTCATTCAGGTAGCTAAGGGCCTGTTCTTGCTGCGATGCAGCTATGGCGAGCCAACCGAGCATCAAACCAAAGCCCGCAACCACAAAAGCCCTAAACGCTAGCATCACAAACCGTTACCAACCACTGGCCGAATGCGCATCCACCTCATCACCAGCACGCCCTTCCATCGAGTAAATGTGCCATTTTAGTACCTCCCCACTCGATAAGTTCTTCGCTTTGATCGCAATCTGGTTTGGGTTCATGACAAAAGCATCATCAACTTGCACCGTATCCACCCGAACTTTGATTGCTGGCAACTTGTGGCGGTACTCAGCCCATAGCCGCTCTTTCAGGTAAGCGATGCGGCGGTCAAACAGCCCTCTATCAAGCGCAGCTTGGCCTTGGATCTGATGGGCCAATAAAGTCAGCTCAATAGGCTCTTCTGCTAATTGAAAATGCTTAATCAATGCCATCAAGCTTCTGAGCTCAGCACAGCCAAGGATGCGATCGTCCCGGTAAAACTGCAATGGATGAACAGAAACAAAGTGTTGAGTTTGCAGTGAGCTGCATCCATCAACCGTCACTAAAGCCGCGGATCCTGTTTGTGGACAGAGATCACGCTGCCGGATCACACCATCCTCATCTCTATCTTTAAGCTGCTCTAACTCACTGTTGGTTAAAGCACCTACATGATTGGTTGGTGCTTGTGCACAAGCCAATAAGCTAAAAGCCACTAGTGCTATGATCGTCGCCTTCAACATCCTTTTACTCCTTTCCTTTCGTTTGGAAGAACTGATCAGCATCAATACGAAGCGCAGTCAATAATTCACCCTTTGCTTGTAAAATGCGGAAATTGGCAAAAACATGATCCATTTCAGCCGCAACGAAACTGCCCCGAGCCTCAAAAAGTTCATTTTCTGTATCCAACAAATCCAGTAAAGAGCGACGACCTAAATCAAACTGTTCACGGAAGGCAACTTGAGTTTTATAACTCTCTTCCACATGCTCTTGCAAATATGCCAATTGTTGAAATAAGGTTTGCTTGGCAGACCAAGATAAACGTGCACTCTCAATTACTTGCCGATAAGCTTGCTCACGAATTTCTTTTGCTTCTGCCGTCCGGTAGGCCAACTTAGTTTGTTGGTGATAATCACGACGACCGTTAAATAAGTTGTAACGCAGTACCAGACGCGCCTGAGTTCTATCTACGTAATCATTGTCTCGTTGCCAGCGGTTAAATTTATTGGCCTGTACTTCAAGGTGCAATTGTGGCCAGTAATTTGAGCGATGAGCTGCTTGATGCGCCTCAGTTGCATCAACATCAAAACTCGCTGAATACATAATAGGATGTTGATCCCGAGCCTGCTCTAGCAGCTGTTGCTTTGAAGCAGGAAGTAAACGTATATCAGGGACTGGCACACGCAGATTAGACGGGTAATAGCCAACCACTGCCATAAAAGCAGAACGAGCATCCACATCATTATTTTGAGCGGCCAGGTAATTTGCATGAGCTCTGGCTAGTCGCCCTCTGATCTGAGATAGATCCGATTGCGAACCAAGGCCTGATTCCACCCGGTCACTAATTTGTTCATAAATCGCCCGGTGAGATTGCAAGTTCTTTTCAGCGAGTGCTTTTAATTGTTCCGTTTTCAACACTTCAAGATAAACACGAGCCACTTCCAGTGCGACTGATTCGCTGGTCGCCAATAAGCTCCAAAATTCAGCCTGAGCTTCAGCCTTATTACGGTCTACCTCGTTTGGCGTATAAAAACCGTCAAAAAGCATCTGGCGTAGTGTTAGTGACACATTACCAGCACGACCAGACTCAACATCATCACGCAATCTGGATAAAGGCGATTCTGACTTATTAAGCTGAGCAACTGCTTGTAAATCCAACGTTGGAAGCCAGCCTCCCCGAGCCGTTTTTCTATCCTGCTCATAAGCGTGGTAGCGATAAAACACTTCACGGATCGCCGGGTTACTGTGCAGCGTTTGTGCCACCGTAAACTCCAGCGAGTCCGCCTGACTAACGGCAACAGGCACTGATGAAATCACCAGACAAAGAGCCAGCTTCCATGTTGTTTTTTTGTTGAACTTCAAGTCATCTCTCCTTTAAAGCACTTTGTTTTGCACGAGTAATGGGTTTCAATAAGTATTGCAGCAAGGTTCGCTTCCCCGTCAAAATATCGATGGAGGCAATCATACCAGGCATAATTGGCAGGGGCTCACCTGCGGGATCAGTGAAGTTTCCTTCGGTTCTGACTCTCACCAGATAATAACTATTGCCTTGCTCATCCACCATAGCATCAGCACTGATGTATTCAAGCGTACCACTTAGGCCACCGTAAATCGTAAAATCATAGGCAGTGAGCTTCACCATGGCCGTCAGCCCTGGCCGAATGAAAGCAATATCACGAGGTGACATTCTAGCTTCAATCACCAAGGCTTCTTCCTGTGGCACAATTTCAATTAAATCCATCCCAGGTTGGATCACTCCTCCGACGGTATTAATTTTGATGGAATTGATGATACCATTCACTGGCGAAACCACTTGGGTTCGATTTAACCGATCAGACAACTGTACCAAAGAGGCCTGCAGCACACTCAGACGAGAGGATGCCTCAGCTAGTTTTTGCTGACTTTCGGTGCGAAACTGCAACGCAGCTTCAACTTGCTTGCGATAACTTTCTTGCAGTGCGGCATTCACGCGTGGCAGGTTAAATCGGGCAGTATCCAATTCAGATTGGACTTCAGTAAAGCGGCGCTCAAGCTGCAACAGCTCTACTTCCGATACCACCCCGCGCCGCGCCAAAGGGCGAGTTAAATTGATCTCTTGTTCAACCAAGGCATAGCTGCGTTGCAAGTGACCAATACGAGATTCAATCTCAGCCCGCTCTTGCTGACGCTGTTGAATTTGCTCGGCGACAATACCAAACACATTTTCCAAGCCTTGCATACGCTCACGAAACAGCGCCTGATAATGTTGAAGGTTGCCCGATTCCATCTCCAGTGATGAAAAGTCAGGCTCCTGCAACTCGATATAAGCTCTGGCTACCTCAACTCGTACGGATGCAAGCTCAGCTTGGTATCGGGCAATATCAGCTTGCAAGGTTGATCGTTGATACTGCTGCTCCTGGACATCGGCTAAAAATCGAGTTCGGTCAATCGACATTAGCGCTTGCCCCTGAGTAACCTGCTCCCCTTCCCGCACTAATATCTGCTGTAAGATCCCACCTTCCAGGTTCTGCACAACTTGCAGCTGCTGCGATGGTATGACCCGCCCCTGCCCGCGCGATACTTCATCAATTTCGGCAAAAAATGCCCAGCAAAAGAAAACCAATACCATCACACTGATGATCATCAGTACTCGTCTGGCCCTGTAGGGTGGTTTAAAGGAGATACGAGAATGCAAATCATCAATGTATTCCAACTCTTGATCAGAAATCGCTGGTTGCGCGGGCCAAAACCAGCCAAGAAAACGCTCTAGTCCCTTAGTTAGCATGAGAAGCAGTTCCTTGCTTGAGAGCAGCTAACACCGTCGCTTTGTCTCCATCCGCCACAACGCGGCCTTTCTCCAACACGATCACTCTATCGACCAATTCTAACATCGACATCTTGTGCGTAATCAGCAACAGTGTTTTGTCTTTAGCAACCTGGCTGATATGGCGTGTTAACTGGAACTCAGTATAACTATCCATATGACTGGTCGGTTCATCCAGCACCAATATGGGAGGGTTGAATAACAAAGCGCGAGCCATCGCAACACTTTGCCGCTGTCCACCCGATAAATACATGCCTCGCTCACCCACTTGGCGATCTAACCCATTGGGCTCATGATCGGTAAATTGGGTGACGCCAGCCAGTCGAGCTGCTTTCAGCACCCGCTCATCATCGACATGCGGTACCCCAAGCGTAATATTGTCCCGTACACTGCCATAAAAAAGGTTGATGTCTTGCGGTACACAACCAATTTTCTGTCGCAGATCAATCGGGTTGATTTGCTGACTATCAACACCGTCAAAGCGGATAGCCCCTTCAGCAGGCTGATAAAACTGCAACATTAGTTTTTCAATGGTCGTTTTTCCACTACCAATACGGCCAATAATAGCCACTTTTTCACCTGGCCGTATGGTAAAACTGACATCAGTTAACACCTGATGCTGTGTGCCCGGATAGCTAAAACTCACACGTTCAAATTCTATTTTGCCGTCAAAGTACGAGCGATGAAGGAAATGGTCGGTCTGCTCTTCTTCCAAAGTCATCATCTGTTCAAGACTGGCTAAAGCTGCTTTAGCATTTTGATATCGTGTTGAAAGTAAAGAAATCTGTGCAAAAGGGGCGACCAAACGGTTGCCTAACAACACAATGGCAATCAAGCCCCCCAAACTTAGCGCATTATCGGTAATAAGATAAACACCGCTGACCACGATACCAAGCGTCACGCTGTGCTGCACAAAACTGGTGACACTGGCCACGGCAACCGTGTACTTTTTAATTTGCATCGACCATGCCGCGCTGTCGGATACCAGTGATTCCCACTTGCCCTGAAACTGACTTTCTGCACCGGCAAGTTTTAACGAGTCCAATCCAGACAAGGATTCCACCAAATGCGCTTGTTTTTGGCTGTTTAATCGAACACCTTCTGCCACCAAAGGCTCCATACGACGGAGTACCCATAGCGAAAACAACAACATGACGACAATACCAACAAAAGGGACCAGGGCCACAGGCCCGGCTAAAAACACAATGATCAGAAAAAATAACAACGCAAAAGGTAAATCAATCAGTGCCGCCATGGTTGATGAAGCAACAAAATCACGAATAGAATCAAAATCCTGCACATTCCGGGTAAAAGCGCCAAGCGAGTTTGGTCGTGCTTTGGCTTTGAGATTCAGCATTTTTTCAAATAAGCGTGATGACAAGATGACGTCGGATTTACGGGCCGCCACATCCAGCAAATAGCCTCGTAATTGCCTCAGAATAAATTCAAATGCAAAAATAATGACCATGCCACTGGTGAGTACCCAAAGGGTATCCATCGCCAGGTTAGGTACCACACGATCATAGACATTCATCACATAGAGCGGCGTCGCAACCGCAAATAAGTTGATAAAAAATGCGGCAATTAACGCATCACGATAGATTGGAGAAGATAATTTAATGGTATCCCAGAACCAATGCCCTTTTAGGCTGTGCAGTACTTTTGGCGATCTGGCATCAAACCGATGTTTCTTCTTAACCAGCAATAAGTGCCCGCTAAAACGAGCTTCAAACTCAGCCAGTGGGATCTCTTCTTCCGAATCTTCCACTTCTGGCCATGACACCGTCACGGTTGCTTTTGCCTGATCCCTTGCGAGTAAAACACATGCCTTGCCGTGCTCTAATAAGACCACACAGGGCAAAAAACCCTCGGCAAGGGTATTGAAATGCTGCTCAGAAAACTTAGCGGCAAGACCACCACGCTGAGCAGCACGGGGAATATCTTTTAATAGCAAACGGCCCTGATGCACAGGCAACCCCATGCTTAGCGTTTTGGCTGATAACGGGCGACCATAGTGCTTGCTAAAAAATACCAAGCACTGCAATAGCGGATCATGTTCCAGAGGATCAACCGGTATAGGTTGTGAAGACATTGCTTGCATTTATCCGTTCTTTTTTGTGCAGAGGCAAAAGCCTCTGCTTTATAATTACACCGGATCTATCACGAGTTGCCCAAGATCAAGCCATACATCAATCGCTTGTTCTGCTGAGCCAAAGACTGCCACCAGTTGCTCGTAATCCGCGTCTTGGATCACCACCGATTCAACTGCACCAGTTTCATTATTGGTTAACTGAAGCACGGCTTCACCTTGCTCATTACTAACCAGCTCAAGCAACTGCTCTAAACTAGCGGTATTAAGCTCAGGGAACAGGTCTTGCAGTAAAACGCCATCATGACCAAGTGTTATACCAGAGTTATCGGCCGCCACCTCATTAAGGAAACTTTCACTAATAAGTAACGGCTCTTCATCCATCGCAAAGCTAAACACTTCAGCACTTTCATTCTCAGATTCAGCCGACATGATATCAGGGTTAGCGTTCAATGGTACCGGGCTAGTATAACCATCTAGCAGAGCAATAAAATCTTCAAAGCTAAACAATACAGCACTGCCATCTGCCACATCACCATCGCCGTCTAACATAAACGGAGCCCCTAAACTGGTGCTGGCTCCATTGGCAAGATAAAACTCACCTTCTGATTTTATCACATGGTTAGTTAAGCGGAATCCTTCCTCGCCGTAATGAGCTCGGACTGCCTGAAGGAATTCAGGCATGTGCTCAAAAGCAAAATCCGATGGAAAGTCTGTTATTTTTAATACGAACGTTTCACCCAGCTCATTTCTTCCGTAAGCAGCAAAATAGTCGATTATTGAGTCGTCATCACCGTCGGCGTCTGCATCGGCATCCGCGTCGGCATCTGCATCCGCGTCGGCATCCGCATCTGCGTCGGCGTCTGCATCGGCGTCCGCATCTGCATCTGCATCGGCGTCCGCATCAGCATCTGCATCTGCATCTGCATCTGCATCAGCGTCTGCATCAGCATCGGCATCAGCATCCGCATCAGCGTCCGCATCAGCGTCTGCATCTGCATCGGCGTCAGCATCTGCGTCAGCGTCGGCATCCGCGTCGGCATCAGCATCCGAATCAGCGTCT